>NZ_CP022381.1:0-392500 GCF_002302535.1 Capnocytophaga sp. H2931
ATGAAAGATTTAGCCGAAAAAGCGTGGGGGAGATGTCTTGATTTCATCAGAGACAATATTGAAGAGCAACCATTTAACACTTGGTTCGCTCCCATTGTACCTATTAGTTTGGAAAATAATTCTTTAAAAATAGGTGTTCCTACTAAATTTTTCTATGAGTACTTAGAGCAAAATTATATTTCTCTTTTGAAGTCTGCCATGACTTTTTCTCTCGGAGAAAAAGCCCGTTTGACTTATGTAATCAACTCTCTAACCAGAGAACAATTGCCAAGTACTAACCGTCCAGAATTAGCAAGGCAATCACTTACTTTACCTATACAAAATAAGGATCCTGAACTTCGAAATCCGTTTGTAATTCCAGGTATTCGCGAAATTACTATAGACCCACAGCTCAATTTGAACCAAAATTTTGATAATTTTGTTGAGGGAAATTCGAACCGATTGGCACGTTCAGCTGGGATGGCAGTAGCCAATAAGCCTGGAGGAACGGCGTTTAATCCACTGTTTATTTTTGGTGGAGTAGGGTTGGGAAAAACACATTTAGCACACGCTATTGGGGTGGATATCAAGGAAAAACATCCTAAAAAGAAAGTGCTTTATGTGTCAGCAGAAAAATTCACGCAACAGTTCGTAAACGCTACCATGTCAAAAGATAAGGACAAAACATCACTTAATGATTTCATTCATTTCTATCAACTCATTGATGTGTTGATTGTCGATGATGTTCAGTTTTTATCATCTAAATTAAAGACACAAGATGCGTTTTTCCACATATTCAATCATTTACAACAAAACAATAAGCAAATTATTTTGACATCGGACAAAGCTCCAGTTGACATGCAGGATATTGAACAACGTTTATTGTCGCGTTTCAAATGGGGGCTGTCTGCTGAGTTACAAACTCCAGACTATGAGACTCGCTATAAAATTTTAAAAAATAAATTCTACACGGACGGTGCAGAAGTAGAAGATGAAATTATTTCATATCTAGCTGAAAATGTTAGAACTAATGTGCGAGAATTGGAAGGTGTAAGTAATTCACTTATTGCTCAAGCAGCCTTTAATCGCAAGGAATTTTCGATTGAATTAGCACAAAGCATCATCGAACGCTCCATACGAAATCACCGAAAGGAAATTACCATCGACCACATACAACAAATCGTTTCCGATTATTTTAATGTGGGTTTGGAGGAATTGCAATCAAAAACTCGTAAACGAAACGTAGTACAAGCACGTCAGTTGGCGATGTTTTTCGCAAAAAAATATACAAAAAATTCATTGACAGCTATCGGTTCACAAATTGGGCAACGTGACCATGCAACCGTATTGCATGCTTGTAAAACGGTTGAAAATCTAACGGAAACAGACCGTGAATTCAAGCGATATGTTGAAGAATTAACCTCAAAATTTTCAAACTAATTCATTGATATTGAATTAGTTTTTTCTTTTTATATATTACTATTATCCTAAGGAAATGAAAACAAGAATATTAATGGTATGCTTAGGCAACATTTGTCGTTCTCCGTTGGCGGAGGGAGTTTTACGAGCTAAGTTGGATCCTGCAAAATTTGAAGTGGATTCGGCAGGAACATCAAACTACCATGTTGGGGATGCTCCTGATTCTCGTTCGATAGAAGTAGCTCGAAAAAATGGTATTGACATTGCAAATCTCAAAGGACGACAATTCAAAAAAACAGATTTTGAAGACTTTGACTATATTTTTGTAATGGATAGAAGTAATTATACAAATGTGTGTAACATAGCTGAAAATGAGAAACATAAAGAAAAAGTGTCATTTTTATTAGATGTGTTAGATTCCATGAAAAAGAAAGAAGTCCCTGATCCTTACTATGGAGATAAAAATGGATTTAGAACTGTTTTTACGATGATTGACGAGGCTTGTGAGGTGATTGCTGAAAAGTTAAATTCAAAGCATCCGCAATGAGTAACTTAGGAAACGTTTATCTCATTCCTAATTTGTTGGGAGATAGCTTAATAGGTAATGTATTACCTCCGATGATAACAAATATAGTTAAGGAGTTGACTCATTTTATTGTAGAAAATGAAAAATCGGCTCGTAAATTTATCAAACAAATTACACCTGAGAAGCCACAGCAGGAATTGGTGCTGTTTACCATTGATAAGCATACCTTCGAAAATGATATTTATTCTTTTATAAATCCTTGTATGTCAGGTTTTTCTGTTGGTGTTATTTCCGAAGCTGGTTGCCCGGGTATTGCTGATCCTGGTGCTGAGATTGTGAAATTAGCACACCAAAAGAACATACGAGTGATTCCTTTGGTAGGTCCATCATCGATTTTATTAGCCATGATGTCAAGCGGTTTGAATGGGCAAAATTTTGCATTTAATGGTTATCTGCCCATAGAAAAATCTGAACGAAGACGAACAATCAAGGCATTGGAACGAAAAGTTAAGGAATATAAACAAACACAAATTTTTATTGAAACTCCTTATCGGAATGATAAAATGTTATCCGATTTGGTAGAAACTTTGCAAAATGATACGATGTTGTGCATAGCAACTGAAATCACATTACCGACCGAATATATCAAAACACAGACCGTCACGCAATGGAAAAAGATGAATATTTCTTTGCAAAAACGTCCGACAATCTTCATCATAGGAAGTTAGAAATTGTTTGAATCTTAATAAATTCGTTATTATATAGTGATTAAATATACATTAGTTTTCATTTTTATTTATATATTTGCCATATCAAAATACGGATTTATTTTTTTTGCGGATAATCAATTCAAATTTTTAATAATCAACACATTATAAATATGTTTCACAGAGAAGGTTTTAAAATTATTTTAGGAACATTTATAGTAACTGCAGGAATCGCTTTACTGGCACATTATTTCGTAGATATTTTTTGGTTACAGAAACTCATTCAAGGTATTGCACTTATTTTTTTGATTTTGGTATTACAATTTTTTAGAAATCCAAAGCGAAATACGCAAAGAAATGAAAATCACATCATCGCTCCCGTTGATGGAAAAGTGGTAGTTATTGAAAAAGTATTCGAAAAAGAATATTTCAAAGATGAACGTTTACAAGTATCAATTTTTATGTCGCCAATAAATGTGCATGTAACTCGCTATGCTATAGGCGGAGAGGTTGTGTTTAGCAAATACCATCCTGGAAAATATTTAGTTGCTTGGCATCCGAAGGCATCTGAAGAAAACGAAAGAACAACCGTTGTTGTTGAAAATCATACTTTTGGGAAAATATTATATCGTCAAATTGCAGGAGCTTTGGCGAAGCGTATTGTAAACTATGCTAAAGAGGGCGATATAGCTATTCAAGGAGCTGATGCTGGATTTATTAAATTCGGTTCACGTGTGGATTTATATCTGCCGTTAGATACTCAAATCAATGTCCAATTGGGACAAACAGTTAAAGGCGGTATTGATATTGTGGCGAAAAAAGATTAATTTTAATAACATATTTATATTTAAAATATAAACATAAAGTAAAGAATATCAATTATTTATGGGAAGAGCATTTGAATTCAGAAAAGCTAGAAAATTTAAGCGTTGGGCAGCAATGGCAAAAACTTTCACACGCATAGGTAAGGACATCGTAATGGCTGTGAAAGAAGGAGGGCCTCATCCTGAGTCTAACTCTCGGTTAAGAGCCGTAATCCAGAATGCCAAAGCAGCAAATATGCCGAAAGAAAACGTGGAACGTGCTATCAAAAAAGCTTCTGAAAAAGATACTGCAAACTATAAAGAAGTTATTTTTGAGGGGTACGCACCTCATGGAATCGCTATTCTAATTGAAACTGCCACAGATAATAATAACCGAACAGTGGCAAACATCCGAAGTTATTTCAATAAATGTAATGGAGCTTTAGGAACATCTGGCTCTGTAGAGTTTATGTTTGACCATACTTGTAATTTCCGAATCAATGCTGAAGGCTTAGATGTAGAAGAACTTGAACTTGAGATGATTGATTTCGGAGCTGAGGAAGTTTTTCAAGATGAAGAAGGGATTCATATTTATGCTCCTTTTGAGAGTTTCGGGGCTATTCAAAAAGAGTTGGAAGGACGTGGTATTGAGATTCTATCCTCAGGTTTTGAACGTATTCCGCAGATAACCAAAGAACTCACTCCTGAAGAACAAGCTGATGTGGAAAAACTTCTTGAAAAAATTGAAGAAGATGAAGACGTTCAAAATGTTTACCACACTATGAAAGAAGCAGAATCATAATCTCCGCATAATAGAAAATAGTAAAAAGACTGTATGGAAAGATTTCATACAGTCTTATTTTTTGCATAAATCTTTATCTTAGAAGTTGAATAGATTATAATGTGAATATCTCCTGATTCTTCTCATTATCAATAGTTATAAATTTTACTTATGATAATATAAAAAATATCGCAAAAGCTATTGCTTTTTGCATGTTTTATAATTATACTTTTGCATCATAAACAGTAAAAACTAGTAAAGATGAACAATAAACTGACAACTACAACGGGAGCTCCCGTAGCCAATAATCAAGATACAATGACTGCGGGTAAGAGAGGTCCTGCTCTTTTGCAAGATATTTGGTTTTTAGAAAAATTGGCTCATTTTGACCGCCAAGTAATTCCTGAGCGTGTAATGCACGCCAAAGGTTCAGGAGCTTACGGAACTTTTAGAGTAACTCACGACATTACCAAGTACACAAAAGCATCTATTTTTGCTGAAATCGGGAAAGAAACACCAATGTTCGTACGTTTTTCTACCGTTGCTGGAGAGCGTGGAGCAGCTGATGCTGAACGTGATATCCGTGGTTTTGCAATGAAATTCTATACTGACCAAGGAAACTGGGATTTGGTAGGGAATAACACACCTGTATTCTTCTTCCGTGACCCTTTGAAATTCCCTGACTTAAATCACGCCGTAAAACGTGACCCACGTACCAATATGCGTTCTGCTGACAATAACTGGGATTTCTGGACACTTCTTCCTGAGGCTCTTCACCAAGTAACTATCGTTATGAGTGACCGTGGTATTCCAAAATCATACAGAACAATGCACGGATTTGGTAGCCACACGTTTTCTTTCATCAATAAAGAAAGTGTACGTCATTGGGTGAAGTTCCACTTAATTTCACAACAAGGCATCGAAAATCTAACCGATGAAGAAGCTGCTAAATTAGTGGGAATGGACAGAGAGTCGCATCAAAAAGATTTGTACGAAGCCATCGAAAATGGCAACTTCCCGAAATGGAAAATGTTCGTACAAATTATGACCGAAGAACAAGCTCGTAATTTGGACTATAATCCGTTCGATTTGACCAAAGTTTGGTACAAAAAAGATTTCCCTTTAATCCCTGTTGGAGAATTTGAACTTAACAGAAACCCTGAAAATTACTTTGCCGAAGTAGAGCAATCTGCTTTCAGCCCTGCTAATGTGGTTCCTGGAATTGGTTTCTCTCCTGATAGAATGTTGCAAGGTCGCTTGTTCTCTTACGGAGACTCACATCGCTATCGTTTGGGAGTAAATCATAACCAAATTCCAGTAAACGCTCCTAAATGTCCTGTACACGGATATCACAGAGATGGAGCTATGCGAGTAGACGGAAACTATGGTTCTACCAAACATTACGAGCCGAATAGCTTTGGTGTGTGGCAAGAACAAAAAGAGTTCCAAGAACCTGCATTGAGAATTGATGGAGATGCGTACAATTACGATTTCCGTGAAGATGACGATGATTACTTCACACAACCACGCAAATTATTCCAATTGATGAATGACGAGCAGAAAAAAGCCTTATTTGAAAATACGGCAAGAGCCATCGGCCCTGCTCAAAAATTCATTCAAATAAGACACATTCGAAATTGCTATCACGCTGACCCAGCTTACGCAAAAGGAGTGGCTGATGCACTTGGTCTTACAATGGAAGAAGTATTGAAATACGAACATCCAGCATTAAACTTAGGTCCTGTCGCTCATAAAAAAATGGAATGCCCTTTCGGACACAAATAAAATTAAGAAAGTAAAGAAAGAAGGAGATTGTCCAAAAAAGACAGTCTCCTTTTCTTATTTATTATTATACCGACAATTTTAGGTAATGTACTGAAAAATAGTTGGTGTTTTTTTACAAATTAATTATTATATTACGCTTGTTAGTCCGAAGAGGAAAAAACTCTGGTGGAGATCAACTTTTCAGCAATAGGATTAATGTGTAAAACGATAGTTTTAGAAGCTTTCCGAAAAGGGGAGCTTTTTCTGCCTAAACCTATGGTATACTATGTTTCAAAAGCTTTCACCAACTATTTTTCAGTATTATGCTATAATTGAAAATATTGTTATGATCATTAGTTTTTCAATGTTTCATCTAACCATCTGAAAAAATTACGTTGCCAAAAGATTCCATTCTGAGGTCGTAAAACCCAGTGAGTTTCGTCGGGAAAATACAGTAATTCACTTTTGATTCCTAATAGTTGAGCTGCCGTAAAGGCTTGAAAACCTTGCTCTTTTGGAACTCTATAATCTTTACCTCCATGGATAATCAAAATAGGAGTGTCCCAATTGGCTACTTTTTCAATAGGATTAAATTCGGTATAAGATTTTTGTACTTTTGGATTGTCTTTTTCCCAATATGCTCCGCCTAATTCGTTATTAGTAAAGAAAATTTCTTCGGTAGTACCGTACATACTTTGTAAATTAAATACTCCACAATGAGCGATAAACGATTTGAAACGTTTGTTATGAATACCTGCCAAATAGAATACCGAATATCCACCATAGCTTGCTCCAATAGCTCCTAATCGATTGTTATCCACATATTTTTCTTTAGCAACATCGTCGATTGCTGAAAGGTAATCACGCATCACTTGTCCACCCCAATCACCACTGATTTGAGCATTCCACTCTACGCCATGTCCAGGCATTCCACGGCGATTTGGTGCTACGACAATGTACCCCTGAGAAGCCATCAGTTGAAAGTTCCAACGAAAACTATAGAACTGACTAAGAGCTGATTGTGGCCCTCCTTGGCAGTAAAGTAAAGTTGGGTATTTTTTATTTGGGTCAAAATTAGGAGGATAGATTACCCATGTAAGCATGTCTTTACCATCAGTAGTTTTTACAATGCGTTCTTTCACCTCACATTTGGCAATTTGTTTGTAAGCATCGTCGTTTACGTGAGTCAATTGATTAACTTCTAAGAAATTTTTTATATTTTTTTTCTTTTTATTCACTTGTAAATCAATAGTATATATCTCTGCGGCACGATTCATATCGGTACGAGTAACTACCAATAAGTTAGCTGACTGACCTACGATTCCTGTGATGTCGAACATGCCTTTGGTGAGTTGTTTAGGCATCGGATGCTTCTCAAACGGATTGATTTCAAATAATTGTGTAGTCCCTTTTACTACAGCCGTAAAATATATTTTTTTGCCATCATTACTCCATATGTAATCTGCTACCGTATTGTCCCAGTGAGCTGTGATGTTACGTTTTTGTCCATTTTCAAGAATGACCAAATCATTTTTGTCAGCTTCGTTGCCTTCGTTTTTCATACTCAACCAAGCTAAAACATCCTTTGAGCTGTATAATGGATGTGTGTCATACCCCATCATCCCTTCGCTTAAGTTTTTTGTTTTTTGTGTATCAAGATCATATTCGTAAATATCTGTGTTAGTGCTTACTACATAGTCTGTACCTACTTTAGCCTTAGTTACATAAAGTACTTTCTTTCCATCGTTGCTCCAAATGTAGTCACTCGTTCCTCCAAAAGGTTCTTGCGGACAATAGTAGGGTAGCCCTTCCATAATGTCGACTTGTTTTCCATCAGTCATATTCTCAATGAAAACATGATTGTATGCCCCGTCCATCCATTTGTCCCAATGGCGATGATCTAAACTTTTATAATTCTGTCCAGTTGATTTGTCTAAGTCATTATAAAAATCGGAAGCAAATACTTTATTGATTTTTACGGGTTTATGAACTAATTTTTTGTCTTTAGTTGCATTAAATTTCGTAGTTTCACGTTTGAGTTCCTCCTCTGAAATAGGAATCGGAACACCTCCTTTGACCGACAATTTGAACAATTCACGACGAAACGAATTTTCCTTAACATTAGGGTATGCAACACTAAAAAGCACAAAACTTTTGTCTTGAGTTAATCCCATCGTTCCCACACGTCCTAATTCCCATAGTTTTTCAGGTGTTAGCGGTTGTTGTGCATCCATAGTATTAGCTATAAGCCCTGCAACAAGCATAATTAATCTTTTTTTCATTTGATTTTTCTATTTTTCTTTAAAACTTACACAAATTAGATTCTAAAAATATTGAAATTTTACCACAAATAAAGCATTCTTAAAGTTTTTGATACATATTTTACTATTTTAAAATGATATTTCCCCAAAAAGTGATCTAAATATCAATTTTCTCTCTTTAAGAATATATTTTTTATGCTATTACAAGTTAAAATTAAAGGAAATATTCTATTCTTAAACAGAATGTTCAATCAATTTTATTCCAAAGCAATATTATGTTTGCAAATCTATGAAAAAAAGCAATGTTGTCAAATGAAAAACAGTATTTTCAGTTGATTTATCTCTCTTTTATTCTTATTTTTGCACGACAAAAAAAGTAAATAAGCATGAAAAACGTAATCGTCACAGGCACAAGTAGAGGAATCGGCTTAGAGATAGCCAAACAAATGGCAGATCAAGGGCATCGGGTGTTGGCATTGTCTCGAAATACACTTCCTTTGCTGAAATTGAATCATAAAAACATTCATTTTTTTCCTTTTGATATTACATTGGAGGAAGATTTAGAAAAAGTGGTTGATTTTGTTCGAGAGGAATGGGGAAAAGTAGATATTTTAATCAATAATGCTGGAAAATTAATCAAAAAACCTTTCGAAGAGCTTACTACTACTGATTTTATGGAGGTGTATAAAGTAAATGTTTTTGGTGTGGCGATGCTCATCCAAAAGATAATTCCTTTTATGGTGAAAAAAGCTCATATTGTGAATATCAGTAGCATGGGAGGAGTACAAGGAAGTATGAAATTTGCAGAACTATCAGCCTATTCCTCATCGAAAGGAGCCTTAATAACTTTATCCGAACTTTTAGCAGAGGAATATAAGGAAAAAGAAATCATTTTCAACGTATTAGCATTGGGAGCAGTGCAAACAGAAATGTTAGCAGAGGCCTTTCCTAATTATCAAGCAAACGTCACAGCCGAAGAGATGGCAGTTTATATCAGTGAATTTGCTTTACAGGGATATACGTTTTTTAATGGAAAAATAATACAGGTTTCTAATTCTACACCTTAAAAAAAAATTATTATAAACAATTATATTTCAACTCAATAAAGACTCAACTTAATTAAAATTATATGATGATGAAAACAAAAATTCTTTTTTTAGCATGTCTGTTGCTATCCGTAACGCAAATGAGTGCTAATGACTCACTCCTGAATCCAATACCCAAGAAAATGATTTTTACAGGAAAGAAAATTTCTACTAAAAAATCCATTCCTTTCCGAATTATTCTCAGTGAAAAAGACGATAAAACGTTTAAAAAACATGCTCATAAAGCACCCAATAAGAAAGAAGGTTACTATCTGCGTATTGAGAAAAATAAAGTGTACATCGTAGGGAATGACCCACGAGGAGTCTACTATGGTCTCCGTACCTTTCAACAGCTTAGTAAAAACTCGAAGATTCCTTTGGGAGAAATTATTGACTATCCTGATTTGGAATATCGTGGGGTAGTTGAAGGATTCTATGGAACTCCTTGGAGTCACGAAAAACGATTGCGCCAAATAGAATTTTACGGTGAGAATAAACTTAACACCTATATCTATGGCCCGAAGGACGATCCATATCACAGCTCACCCAACTGGCGAAAACCTTATCCTACAAAAGAAGCTGAACAATTGCAAGAGCTGGTACAGGAGGCTAATAAAAACTACGTGGATTTCGTATGGGCTATACACCCAGGTAAGGACATCCAATGGAATGATACTGACCGTCAGCATCTTTTGCGTAAATTTGAGGATATGTATCAGTTAGGTGTACGAGCTTTTGCAGTTTTTTTTGATGATATTTCGGGTGAAGGTACAAATCCACAGAAACAAGCTGAATTGTTAAACTTTTTACATACCGAGTTTGTAGAAAAGAAAAAAGACGTTAATCCTTTAATAATGTGTCCTACTGAATATAACAAAGGTTGGTCAAATCCTGAGAAAAGATATTTAGAAACTTTAGGAGAAGTACTGCATCCATCTATTCACATAATGTGGACAGGTAACACAGTCGTTGCAGATATCGACAAAGCCACCATGGAATGGATAAATGCTAAAATAAAACGTAAAGCCTACATTTGGTGGAATTTTCCTGTGTCAGACTATGTGCGAAATCACATGCTTTTAGGAGCTGCCTATGGAAATACGAATGATATCAAAGACGATATGTCAGGTTTTGTATCCAATCCGATGGAACATCCTGAGGCTTCGATGATTGCAATTTATGGCGTAGCTGATTACACCTGGAACGTAGCAACCTACGATTCTGAACGAGCTTGGCATAAAGCTATGGCAAGATTAATGCCTCAAAACAAAAAAGCTTTACTTACGTTTGCTAAGCATAGTTCCGATTTAGGAGTTAACGGACATCAGTACAGAAGAGTTGAATCTGTTGAATTTGCTCCATTTGCTAAACAATTTTTACAAAATCTAACAAAGGAACAAAATCCACAATTAAAACGTGTAAAAAAAGAGTTTGATGACATTATTTCGGCCGTAAAACAATTATTAAATACAAAAGAAAATCCTCTTTTAATAGAAGAACTACGCCCATGGTTACTACAACTGGAGGTTGTGGGACAACAAGGAAAACAAGCTATAGAATTATATGAAGCTTTACATCAAAAAGATCATACAAAATTCAAGGCAGGATATGTAAAATTACAAAAATTACAGAAACAACAATTTGACATTGATCAAACTTATAATCAGAATCCATACCAACCTGGGGTGCGTGTGGCGACTTTGGTTGTAGAGCCTTTGATTGCTGAAATATTGAAATATTCAGTAGGAAAATATAATCAAGAAACTGGAGAACAATTAGCTTTGACTTTAAATTTCAATCCAAATAAACTGATAACTAATATTCAACAGATAGAATATCAACCATTACTTCAAAAGGGTGGGGGAGTACGCATTTCTCCAGCATTGGAGTATATTTCAGTGAAAAAAGATGATTTTTTAGGTATTGAACTAGAAAAAGTAGCTTCAGTTAAAACTATTTCAGTAGATCTTGGAGATGCTAAGCATTTTGAGAAAGGAAGAATACAGATTTCTACTAATGGAATTGATTGGAAAGATATTTCAGGAAGCCTCCGCAATAGTCGTTGGAATAGTTCAGAAAATGTCCACAATGTGAAATACGTTCGTTTTATTAATAACGCTGATACTCCTTTTCAAATCCGGTTAAAACATTTTGAAATTGTAACAGAGTAATTATTATAGTTTATGAGCAAAATAAAAAGAAGTTGCCTGAAATTCAAAATTTACGAATCGGGTAGCTTCTTTTTTCTTTCAGATATTTTCGGAAAATCTATAAACTTCTCCATGTCAATAGAATATTTTTCATTTTTACTACAAACAGACTCAAAATTTAGGATAAAATCTGAAAACCATATTTTCTGTACAAAAAAGTTAAATTGCAATTATATAAAGTTTTTAGGGGTAACAAGCGATTTTTTTACTTTTTATTGAAGAAAGTTTTAAAATTTTCAAAAGAGCGATTTTTCTAAAGTAATTGCGTCACAGAAACTCATATATTCTCCTTGGCTAAAGAAAATAACCGAATAAGAAAAAAAACTGAAAGGCGTTTTGAGGTATATACAGAAAGGTCAGATTAGAGAGAAAATCTATTTTAGAAAAACTTTTTTACATTTTATTTTACTCATCAATAAAGCAATATTATGAAATAAAAATCAACTTATTTTGAAAAAAGTTAAATAACTTTTTACATAATCTAAAAATAGTTACTTTCTTTATCTTTCTAAAAATTTCGTTTTTTGCTAATTCATATAAAAACACTTATCTTTTTTTTGGATAATTCAATTTTAGTACATACTTTTACGCTCATTTTTATTATAAATATAAAAAATATGAGTAACGAAACAGAAAAGAAAAGAACAGGAATGTATGAAAACGTGATGCACGAGTTCAACAAAGCCGCTGATAAAATGAATTTGGATCCTGGGGTTCGCAAGATTTTAGCTTCTACCCAAAATGAAATCGTAGTTCACTTTCCTGTGAAGATGGACGATGGTTCTATAGAAGTTTTTACAGGTTATCGCGTACAGCACAATAATGCATTGGGACCTTACAAAGGAGGGTTGCGCTATCATCCAACCGTGGATATTGATGCGGCTAAGGCTCTGGCAACTTGGATGACTTGGAAATCTGCAATTGCTGGACTTCCGTACGGAGGTGGAAAAGGAGGGATTCAGATTGACCCTTCAAAATATTCAAAAGGTGAGTTAGAGCGTATTACACGTCGTTTTACTTATGCTTTAGGTGATAATATTGGTCCTGATTATGATATTCCAGCTCCAGACGTAAATACTAATGCTCAGATAATGGCTTGGATTTCAGATACCTATGCCTCAGCAAAATCACCTGCAAATCGATCTGTAAATCTACACGTGGTTACAGGAAAACCTGTAGTTTCAGGTGGTTTAGCAGGAAGAGATCGTGCTACTGGATTTGGAGTTGTAACGGCTATTAAAAAATGGGCTAAGAAAAACAACGTTGATTTGAAAGGCAAGACCTATATTGTTCAAGGTTTTGGTAACGTAGGATATTGGGCGGCTCATTTCTTGCATAAAGAAGGTGCTAAATTGATTGCAGTACAAGACCATACAGGTTCTATTGCTAACGCAAATGGTATTGATCCCGAGGAATTGTCGGCATACGCAAAAACTAACAAAGGAGGCGTTGGAGGTTTCGAAAAAGCTCAAAAAATTGAGAATGCCGAGTTCTGGAAAACACCTTGTGATATTTTGATTCCTGCAGCATTAGGAAATCAAATCACAGTAGATAATGCCAATGAAATCAAAGCTACGCTTATTGCTGAGGGAGCCAATGGACCAACAGATGCTGCAGCTGAAGAAATTATTTTGAAAAAGGGTATTCACATAATTCCTGACATCCTTTGTAATAGTGGAGGAGTTATTGGTTCTTACTTTGAGTGGTTACAAAACAAACGGGCTGAGATTTGGAAAATCGAAGAAGTTTTGGAAAAACTTAACGATAAAATTGAAACAGCATTTGACAACGTAGTTTCTTGTGCAGAAAGATATAAAACCGACTACAGAACGGCAGCCTATATAGTAGCATTAGAAAAATTAGAACAGGTGTACAAAGAAAGAGGTGTATTCCCATAGTAGTACTATCAAATTTGTATTTTTTAGAAAACCTACAAACTGTTGTATTATCAGATAAATGTTTTGAATATCTGCTATAAACAAACCCCGAAATTCGGCAAAAAGCTGAAAATCGGGGTTTTGTTTTAAAAGCTGAATTTTAATGTAAATATTTTCCTGTTTCTACCCTTAAAAACTATTGTGAGAATTTAAGAGTGAGCTGCCTTTATTTCACTATCTCTCTTTCTGATTGGGCATGTGTTTCAGGGGTTATTTTATTAAAAAACTCTTTTTCAGACATTACTTTTCCAAAGAGTTTTTGTTTCCAATCTTTCAGATTCCAGCCATATTTTTTTGAAAACATGTAGAAACAAAGTAAAATAAAAACTCCCAAAAACAATAACTGATAATAAGCTCCATCCGTTGGGTCAGCCGTATTAACAAACAGAGCAGGGAGCCTAAAAACTCCCCAATTGGTAGTTACTAATAATCCCGTAATGAGGTTATTAGCTATATGGAATCCTAATGCCAACTCCAATCCCTCATCAAATAAGGTTATCATACCTAAAAATAATCCTATTCCTATATAGTAGAAAATAAATCCATAACCTAATTTTTCAATTTCTGGATTTGCGCTGTGCATTAGTCCGAACAAAATAGAAGTTACCAATAGCGGTATCCAGCGGTTTTTAACAGCAATACCTATCCCTTGCATCAAATACCCTCTGAAAAAATACTCTTCAAAACCAGCTTGAATAGGAATTAATAAAACCGATAATAACAATAGTATAAAAAATTTATCTGCTTGAAAATTCCACACATAATCCTGTGGGTTCATCCAATAATCAATAAAAGTAGTCAATACCAAGATACCGCCCCAAAGAGTAAAAGCAAAGAAAAATCGCTTCCAATCCACACGAGGCCGTGAGGTATGAAATGCACGTAAAGGTTGCCTATGAACGTAGCGTACCCAAACTAATAATGCTACTAAAAACAACACAAAACCTGACATCAAATCTTCGGCAAAGTAACGCAACTCGCCTTTTTTCTCAATTTGATTTTGCATCAACGTTTGATAGTCAAAAAAAAGCAATACTAAAAAATTCAGTCCCATAAACCCAAGGAAACCTAAGGAATAAATGAGATAAAGCCATTTAGGGCTTTTTCCGTGGTAAGCATTTTCTATATACATAATTCATTAGAAATAAAAAATTGACTTATTTAAAGTGGCATTAGTAAAATTTTTGTGGTGACCTTTCAAAAAAATAGTCCTTATAATTTTAGTGATTTTAGTTTATTGAAAGCATATTTGTGAAAATTTGTGTGTATTTGTGGTTTGAATTTGACCACAAATGTACAGAATGACCACAAGTTTTTAAAAATCAAAAAATACAGATTTAATAATCTTCACAAAAATTTTAGTATAGCCTTTAAAGTTTTATTGTCATTAAATAAGTCAATTTGTTTGATAAATAAATTTAAGATTAGAACTTATACGTGATTCCTAATTTTCCTCCCGAAACAGTGCCTCCTCCTAATTCAAGGTTCACACCAAAATTGTTGGTAAAGAAATAACGTCCTCCCAATTGAAGTGCAAATCCAAATCCTGATGTGTAGTGATGATTGAAGCCCTCCACTTTGTAATTATTTGTCCAAGAATAATATCCCAAACTTCCTCCTGCATATAAATCAAATTGTGAAGGTAATTGGAACAAACGATTAAAATGATAATTAACATTACCAACCACACCTACATTGGTATACTTAACATTTCTATCTGCAACCCCGTAGTTGGTTGAGCGATAGGAAATCTCACCTCCTACAGTCCAATCTTCTGCAACTCCATAATCAACCCCTAAATAAACAGGAGTCCCCCAACTTGAAAGCCCAAATCCCGCGTTCAGTTGTAAGTTGCCAACTCCTAAATCGTTCTGTGCAGAAGCAACTGTAAACGAGGCTAATAGCCCCAAAAGTAAAAACATTTTTTTCATATTAGTTGTTATTTTTTTAAAAAAAGTTAATTGGGCAAAGATAATGTTTTTTTGTTATAATCCAAATTTCAAAGTTTTTTTCTTAGATCAAACGCATGAAATAGTACTTTTAGAGCTATTGTATGTTTTTGTGTGGTTTGGAACTTAATTTACGGGAGCTTTATGTTTTTTACTAACGTTTCAAGATTAAAAAATGGTTCAAATAAACGAATTATGAGGTTATAAATTTCGTTTTTTTGATTTATCAATATATTTTCTGTATCTTTGTATTTTAAAATCAGCGAGATGGAAAAATTTGAAGGCAAAAACTTACTAAACTTTATCAAAGAACTACCCGATGACAATGCCTGTAGAGCCTATTTAGCCAAATATAAATGGTCTGATGGCTTTAAATGTCCCAAATGCGGACACGAAAAAGGCTGTCTTAAAAAGAATTTTAGCTATCATTGTTACAGATGTTCTCACGTGGAGACAGCCACCGCCAATACGCTTTTTCACAAAGTAAAATTTGGTTTGCACAAAGCCTTTTGTATGGTTTTTGAGATGGCTACAAGTAGTAAAAGCCTATCGAGTGTGCAAATGGGCGAACGCTATGGAGTTAGCCAAACTTCCACTTGGGGGTTTATGCACAAGGTTCGTACGGCAATGGAAAGTAGTAAAAAATATCCGCTTTCAGACCTTGTACACGTAGACGAGTTTACTATCGGAGGAATGGAAGACGACAAACCAGGAAGAAGTTACGATACTAAAAAGAAAAAAGCAGCTATAGCAATAGAACTAACGGATAAACAACGAGTTAAACGAGTTTATGTGAAGTCTATTGACGATTATTCTTGTAAAAGTTTAACGCCTATTTTTGAAGAACATATTAGTGAAAAAGCTCAAATTACAACCGACAAATGGAATGGTTATAATCCCTTAAAGAAAAAATATAACATTACTCAAATAGAAAGTGATAAGGGTAAAAATTTTAAAAAGTTGCATATTGTAATACATCAGATAAAATCGTGGCTTAGAACGATAATGGTACACGTAAGTAAAAAACATATAGAGCGTTATTTTAATGAATTTTGCTATCGTATAAATCGTTCTCAAAGCAAGATCAACATTTTTCACAATACTATTTTACGTATGATAAATCATAAACCGATAACCATTAAAGAAATACAGAATGTAAATTTATAAATCAATCGTTTTTTTTATGTAAGCTGTTAATTATAAAATATTTAATAGTAAAGAATAACCTTATTTTTTCTTTTAGACGAAAAGAGCTTATCTTTGCACAAATTTTTAGTTTTAGATTACAAATGAGAATCATTTCAGGAAAAAACAAAGGCAAACGATTGGTGGCTCCGCAAAAACTCCCCGTTCGTCCAACTACTGACTTTGCTAAAGAAGCTTTGTTCAACATACTGAATAATTTATATTATTTTAATGAAATATCTGTGTTGGATTTGTTTTCAGGAACAGGAAATATCAGCTACGAATTTGCCAGTAGAGGATGTGAACACCTTATTTCGGTGGACAGTCACAGCGGTTGTATACAGTTTATTAATAAAATAAGTGATGAATTAAAATTTGGTATAAATGCTATAAAATCAGACGTTTACACTTTTTTGCAAAAAACAACTCAAACTTTTGACGTAATTTTTGCAGATCCTCCGTATGATTTTCAACAAGATAAGTTTAACGAAATTATACAGCTTGTTTTTAACAAAAATCTCTTAAATGAAAATGGGATTCTCATCATCGAACACTCCAAACACGTAGAATTGGAAACCTTACCTCATTTTTCATATGACAAAAAATATGGTGGTAGTGTGTTCAGTTTTTTTGAGAACACCGAAGAAGATACGAACTAATCTTATTTATTGTTTAAAAAAATCATATCTTTGCACTTTAACTATAAAACAAACAATGGGCAAAATTCAATTAAACACAATAGAAGAAGCTATTGAAGACATAAAAAAAGGGAAAGTCATCATCGTTGTGGATGATGAAAATCGTGAAAATGAAGGAGATTTTATCGCAGCAGCTGAAAAAGCAACACCGGAGATGATTAATTTTATGGTCACTCATGGACGTGGATTGGTATGTGCTCCACTTACCGAAAAACGTTGTGAGGAATTGGATCTACCGATGATGGTACAAAATAACACCGTACTCCACCAAACTCAATTTACTGTATCGGTCGATTTAAAAGGACATGGTTGTACCACAGGTATTTCAACACACGACAGAGCCAAAACAATTTTGTCACTCGTAAATCCTGAAACAAGACCATTTGATTTGGGACGACCAGGACATATTTTCCCACTTCGAGCTAAGGAAGGAGGCGTACTTCGCAGAACGGGACACACGGAAGCTGCTATTGATTTGGCTCGGTTAGCAGGAATGCAACCTGCTGGGATTTTGGTAGAAATCCTCAATGAGGATGGAACGATGGCACGATTGCCTCAATTGGCAGAAGTAGCTAAAAAATTTGATTTGAAACTCATTTCTATTGAAGATTTGATAGCGTATCGTATGCGAAAAGATACCTTAATTGTGAAAAAAGAGGATTTTCACCTCCAAACACCTTATGGTGAATTTCGTTTACGTGCTTACGAACAAACAACAAACAAACAAATTCATTTAGCATTTACCAAAGGTACTTGGGAATCGGATGAAGCTATTTTGACTCGAGTACACGCCTCATTCATTAGTAATGATATTTTGGAAGTACTAGCTTCTGAAAAAGAGAATCCCTTAGAACGAATTTTCAAGAAAATCAACGAAGAAGGGAAAGGTGCAGTGATTGTTATCAACAAAGAAGGTTATTCACAGAATTTACTGAAACGTATCACTGAAATTAAAGAAAAACAGAGTGGTAGCTATGCTCCTGTAACATCTGCAGATACTAAAGACATTGGTATGGGATCACAAATTCTGCACGATTTAAATATTCGTAAACTTCGTTTATTGACAAATTCAAAACAATCTCATTATGTTGGAATGTCAGGATATGGACTTGAAATAGTTGAACAGATATCCTATTAGTCATAAGCATGAAGTTTCACTTGTAGCATAGGTTTCTCAACAGTTCAATCATGAGAAGGAAAAGATCGTGTGATTAGAATCATATCTGATAATCATTTATTTAAGATTTTTTCATTTATACATATTAATATCAATGCTTCTTAAGATAATAAAGAGACCTTCTTTTTTAGGAAGGTCTTTTTTATGGTATTTTCATTTTTAGATTTTTAAAATAAGGAAATAATTCAGTGAAATTAGAATATCGCTAAAATTGTTATCGGAGGTTTTTTGCTTCAGCACGGTTTGTTTTTCTTAGATGAAAAAACGTTTTACGATAATATTTTTCAAAAAAAAAAGGGAAACTGCTTGTAATTTCTTAAAAAATTGTATTTTCGTGGCTTGAATAAAAAAGGAAACAACATGAATCCCAAAAAAATAGTCATATTCATACTAGGAGTGCTTATGACACTCTTTGTGATTACTTTTTTTAGTGAACGCTATTTGACGTTACAAGGGTCTGTAAAAGAAGGAATTGTGTTAGGAAATACAATGATTAAATATCCCACGTCAGATATTTTAATTCGCAACAATCGTAGTGATAATAGCAAAGCCAAGGATATTATTGAGAGCGTTGTTTCTGTTGAAGATACAGAAGTCCTTGCGGTGAAAACCAAAACTACGAGTGATTTGACTACTCCGAAAAAAGAGAAGCCAGAACTCATTACTAATGTTGAAGGCAAGATGTATTATCCTGATAATGTCACTGATTTTATTACACTACTACGCGAAAAATTAAATAAATCCAGCTGTCGGATTATACATTATGGTGATTCACAGATTGAAGGTGATCGCATTACTAAATACGTTCGCAATCGATTTCAAAATGCTTTTGGTGGAGGAGGGCCAGGTTTTATTCCAATTAAGGTTGTTTACTCACAAACCAGTGTAAACATAAGTACGAGTGAAAATTGGTTGCGCTTTGCCTCGTTTGACCGAAATCGAAAATCAAAAGTACCCCACGAAAAATACGGTTTGTTTGCTACTTTTTCAAGATTTACAAGTTATGATGCAGACACCACCAGCGTCAAAAAAGCACATTTTGTTGTCAAACCTTTTGGAAATGTGTACAAACGCTTACAAACCTACACTAAGTTTGGGTTACATTACGGAAACAATACCCACGAAGTTAAGATTACTGTCTATGAAAATGGGAAACTGTTGAAGGAGGATTTTCTAAAAACGGATGGAAAATATCATAATTTTCAACTGAATTTTGCGAATACTCCAAAGGAAATCAGAGTGGAGTTAGAAGGCAAGTTTAGTCCTGATTTTTATGGAATTACTTTGGATAGGGATACAGGTGTTAGTATGGACAATGTCGCTATGCGTGGCGAAGCTGGACGTGTGTTTACTCGATTGAACCGAGAGAATTTCGAACAAATGTCAGCCGACCGAAAAGCGGATATATTCATCTTTCAATATGGAGGAAACACTATTCCGTATATTCGCAAAGATAAACAGGTTACGGACTATGCACACTCTCTTATTCAAAATATAAAATGGGTGAAACGCAGTAATCCGGATGCTATTTTTATAGTTATAGGGCCCAGTGATATGTCTACTTCCGAAAATGGGAAAATGGTGACTTATCCGTTTTTACCAAAGTTGAATGAGGAAATGAAGAAAAAGTGCTTAGAAAATGGCGTTGCCTTTTGGAGTATTTACGAGGCTATGGGAGGTGAAAACTCAATGCCGATTTGGGTATCAGAAAATTTGGCATCGTCCGACTATGTACATTTGAAACCTAAGGGAACGCAACGCATCTCTGAATTATTCTTCAACTCTTTGTATGAGAATATTTTAGCAATTGAATAGATTTTAGTATGGATTTTATTCAAAATATATTTACATTTGATGAAAATCATCCGTTAAATTTTGTCCGAATTGATTTTTGGATATTTTTTGCTATTGTCTATGCTATTTTCACCGTGATTTACCGCCGAAGACGAATGAGAAATCTGTTTTTGCTCTTCGCAAGTATGTATTTCTACTTCAAAGCCAGTGGTTTATTTGTTCTGTTGTTGGTTTTCAGTACCATAACTGATTTTTATTTAGGAAATTATATCTATCAGCAGACACAAGAACGCAAACGAAAAATAGCTGTTACCATCAGTATAATCTTGAATTTATTCGTTTTATCTTATTTCAAGTATGCATATTTTTTAACCGATACTCATAATACACTTTTCAATACTCAATATGAGGTGTTTAACTATCTGGCATATTGGGCAAATGGCTTTGATTCAGAGGGTTACTTCCGTGTCAGTACCATTATTTTGCCTGTCGGAATTTCGTTTTATACCTTTCAGACAATTAGTTATACCGTTGATATTTACCGAAAGAAAATAGCTCCGTTAAAATACATTCTTGATTTTGGCTTGTATGTCAGTTTTTTTCCACAATTAGTAGCTGGGCCAATCGTGAGAGCTGAAAATTTTGTACCTCAAATTACAAAGAAAACAGTTATCACCAATGAAGCGTTCAACAGAGGAATTTATTTGATTCTCAAAGGTCTTGTTAAAAAAATGATTTTTGCCGATTTCATAGCTTTGCATTTTTTGGATCAGATTTTTGACAATCCAACCATGTATTCAGGTTTTACGAATATAATGGCAATTATAGGTTATTCTCTCCAAATTTATGGTGACTTTTCGGGTTATACGGACATAGCCATAGGAGTAGCATTGCTTATGGGTTTCCAGCTTCCGGTAAACTTTAATTCGCCTTACAAGGCTATTAACTGTGGAGATTTCTGGAAACGTTGGCACATTTCATTGTCCACATGGTTGCGTGATTATTTGTATATTCCTTTAGGAGGAAACCGAAAAAGTTCCGTAGGAACGTTTATCATCTCCTTAATTTTCATTGTGGGAGTGGTGGTTGCCATGAATAGCTTTTGGTTTTCAATCATTATGGGAGTCTTGCTTATAGGAGGCTCCTTATTGTCCTTTTACAGTAAGAGTTTTGAACGACACGTAATTACAAACATCAACATAATGCTCACAATGCTCATCGGGGGGTTGTGGCACGGAGCTTCGTGGAAGTACGTAATTTGGGGAGGTTTGAATGGATTGGGTGTAGTGGCATACAAATACTGGAGAAAGGTAAGTCCGTACGAGCAATCTACCCATTGGTTAGCAACTGTTTGGAAAATAGGATTTACTTTTGCTTTTATTACTTTCACACGGGTTTTCTTTCGTGGGAAGGATATGCAATCTATTGGAGAATGGTTTAGCCAAGTAGCTAATGATATGCAATGGGGAATGGCTTTTGACGTACTGTGGCATTATAAATCCGTGTTTACGGTTATGCTTATAGGCTATATAGTTCATTGGTTACCAAATCGTTGGAAGGATGAAATAGAGCATATTTTTTCTGAGAGTCATATCGTTGTGAAAGCTGGGATTGCTGTTGTAACAGTGATTATGTGTTATCAGGCCTACTCTTCGGATTTTCAGCCTTTTATCTATTTTCAATTTTAATGAACGAATAATTAATAATTACGAATTGCGAATTACGATAACGAACCTTAAACCTTAAACCTTAAACCTTAAACCTTGAATCTTAAACAATTAAAAATCTCTGAACACAGAATGATGGACAAAGACTATCAAATATTTGGCATTCGTGCCGTGATTGAAGCTATTACAGCAGGGAAAACCGTTGATAAGGTTTTCGTACAGAAGGGTTTAAAAGGTAGTTTGTTTCAAGAGTTGCAAGTTTTATTGCAGAAGGAACAGATTATGATTTCGTATGTTCCCGTAGAAAAACTAAATCGTTTGACGAAAAAAAATCACCAAGGAGTGGTAGCTAATGTGTCACCTGTGGAATATCACGATTTTGAGAATTTAGTTATTAATACCATCGAAAGTGGAGTAACACCATTATTTTTGGTATTAGACCATCTGTCTGATGTCCGTAATTTTGGAGCTATTATCCGAACTGCTGAATGTACAGGGGTTTCAGGGATTATCATTCCTAAGAGAGGAAGCGTTTCTGTTACGGCGGATACGGTCAAAACTTCTGCAGGAGCAGTATTCAAAGTGCCTATATGTAAGGTTGATAACCTCCGTGATGCGATTTATTACCTACAAGGAAGTGGTATTAAAACAGTTGTAGCTACTGAGAAAACAGATCAGCAAATCTATGATGTCACAATGACCGAGCCATTAGCAATCATTATGGGAGCAGAAGATGTAGGAGTATCACCAGCATTGTTGAAATTGTCCGATGAGAAGGCAAAACTTCCGATGTTGGGTGATATAAGTTCGTTGAATGTTTCGGTGGCTTGTGGAGTATTTTTGTATGAAGTGGTACGACAACGATTGGCAAAATAGAGGATTATGGTAAAAATTGGCAATATAGAGTTAGGAGAATTTCCGTTGTTGTTAGCTCCAATGGAGGATGTTAGTGATCCACCATTCCGTAGGTTATGTAAAATTCACGGAGCAGATATGCTTTACAGCGAATTCATTTCTTCTGAAGGATTGATTCGTGATGCGATTAAAAGCAGACAAAAATTGGATATTTTTGACTATGAGCGTCCCGTAGGTATTCAAATTTTTGGAGGTGACGAAGAGGCGATGGCTCTTTCTGCTAAAATTGTAGAAGCTGTTGAACCCGATGTGTTGGATATCAACTTCGGTTGCCCTGTGAAAAAAGTTGTTTCAAAAGGAGCAGGGGCAGGGGTTTTGAAGGATATTGACCTGATGGTACGTCTTACAAAAGCGGTTGTTAATAGTACAAAATTGCCTGTGACGGTGAAAACTCGTTTGGGGTGGGATGAAGCCTCTATCAACATAGATGAAGTTGTGGAACGATTACAAGATGTTGGAGTTCAGGCAATTTCAATTCATGCTCGTACACGTTCACAACTCTACAAAGGACACTCCGATTGGACTCATATTGCTCGAATTAAAGAGAATTCACGAGTAAAGATTCCTATTTTTGGAAATGGAGATATCGACAGCCCCGAAAAAGCACTCGAGTACCGCCAAAAATTTGGAGTTGATGGCATCATGATAGGTCGTGCAGCAATCGGTTATCCTTGGATTTTCAATGAGATAAAGCATTATTTTAGTACAGGCAAAAATTTGTCAGCTCCTACTATTATCGATCGAGTACAAGCTGTAAAGAAACATCTTACATGGGCATCCGAATGGAAAGGTGAGCGACAAGGCGTATTAGAAATGAGACGCCATTATGCTAATTACTTCCGTGGAATTCCTAATTTCAAAGAATACCGTCAAAAGATGGTAACTTTGGATTCTCTTTCGGAGATTTTGGCTGTATTAGAGGAAGTTGCAGAAAAAATGGGATAGCGCTAGAAAATGCTATTTTGGATTAACAACTACGCTGCTAGGTACTAAAACGGTGTAATCTCCATTGTTCCGAATCACATCCCGAACTATAGATGATGAAATGTAGGACGTGCTTGAAGCTGTAAGTAGAAAAACGGTTTCGATTTTCGATAACTTACGATTAGTATGAGCTATAGCTTTTTCAAATTCAAAGTCAGCTGGATTTCTCAGCCCTCGCAAAATGAACGAAGCTCCAATTTCTTTACAATAATCTACCGTAAGTCCTTGATAAGTAGTCACTTTAACCTTAGGTTTGTCAGCAAAGGCTTTTTCGATAAAGGTTTTACGTTCCTCTATTGAGAACATATAATTTTTATCGTTATTCACTCCAATAGCAACGACAATCTCATCAAATAGATCCAACGCACGGCAAACAATGTCGTAATGCCCTAAGGTGATCGGGTCAAATGATCCAGGGAATAATGCTCTTTTCATGCTCTTTATATGTTATCGTTTTAAGTATATTTTTATTCGGTTACTAAGAGAAATATTTTGTTAATCAGTTACTTAAGGCAGAATTAATCTCTGAGTCTAATAAGTCTGAAAAATTTAATCCTTTGTGAGCTACCTGCTGTGGGAAAATACTCTGTGGTGATAGTCCAGGGTTGGTGTTTATTTCAATAAAATGAGGAATATTATCCATGATAATATAATCAATCCGAGAGAACCCTTTCATATTCAGAATATCATATATTTTTATAGTCAGTCCATCAATGCGTTCTATAAGTTCATTGCTGAGTAGAGCAGGGGTAATTTCCTTTGATTTTCCAAGATATTTCGCCTCATAATCAAAGAAATCATTTTCAGAGATAATTTCGGTATGTCCCATAACGGTGGTTTTTCCATTTAGACGCATCACACCTACAGATATTTCGCGTCCACTAAGAAAAGATTCAATCAAGATTTCATCATCTACCTGAAAAGCATTGAGTAAAGCCTCTTCAAATTCAGCGGAGGTACGCACTTTGGAAACCCCTAAACTGCTCCCTGATCGATTTGCTTTTACAAATAAAGGTAGTCCTAATTCCTTAGAAATCAGATTGAAATCTAATTTATCTTTTTTCGATGCATAGATTGATTTTGCTTTCGGGATGTTGAATTTAGCCAAAACGGAGAGAGTATCGCGTTTGTTGAATGTCAATGCCGATTGATAAAAATCGCAACCTGTGTAGGGAATTCCTATCAGTTTCCAATAGGCTTGGAGCTGTCCATCTTCGCCAGGAGTACCATGGATTGTATTGACAACAAGGTCAAAGGTTATTTTTTCACCGTCCTTAGTAGCCGAAAAATCTCCCTTGTTGATAGAAAATGATTTGCCTCCCGATTTGTCTATCAAAAACCAACCTTCGTTGAGAATATGTACCTCAAAAACTTCGTATTTTTCCTTATCCAAATTCTGTAAAATCAGTTGCCCACTTTTGAGAGAAACACCGCATTCCCCTGAGTATCCTCCCATTACTACTGCAATTTTCTTTTTCATTGATTCGAAATATTTTCAGCCAAAGATATAGGTTTTTGTTGAAATAGCGAACTCATAAGAACATTTTTTTCGTGGTTGATAAAAATAGTTTCTGTATCTTTGTCCCTTGTTAAAAAAAATAGAGATTGTGATATTCCATAAACTTTCGAACTACACAAAAGAATTTAAACAGAATTTAATCATTGCTTACCCTGTTATATTAGGGATGTTAGGGCACGTTTTTGTTGGATTTATCGACAATGTAATGGTCGGTAAAGTGGGCGTTACAGAGTTGGCTGCAGTGGCATTGGGAAATAGTGCTATTTTCATTGCTATGTCTTTTGGGATAGGTTTCTCCACAGCACTTACGCCCTTAGTTGCGAAAGCTGATGGGGAAGGTGATAAAGAGGAAGTAAAATCGACTCTAAAACACGGTATTTTACTCAATAGTGTTTTGTGTTTTTTCCTATTTTTACTCTTGTTTTTCGCTGAGCCTTTGATGTATTTAACAGGACAACCTGAGAATGTGGTTAAACTTGCTGTTCCTTACACTTTTTTGGTGGCTTTTTCTCTTATTCCACTTGGATTTTTTATGGCATACAAGCAATTTGCTGATGGTCTGTCCCTGACTAAATATGCCATGTATGTCACTCTTATAGGTAATATTATTAATATAATTTTCAATTATATATTCATTTATGGAAAACTTGGAATGCCTGCCTTAGGAGTTATAGGAGCAGGAGTTGGGACACTTGTTTCACGATTTTTAATGCCCATATTACTTTGGTGGATGTTAAAAAAGATAAAACAGACAAAAGAGTATGTTGTTGGTTTACAGTGGAATACGTTTGATAGGAAAAATATAAAGAAAATAATCAATATAGGGATTCCTTCTGGGTTACAAATGATTTTTGAGGTAGGCATTTTTACGGCAGCTATTTGGATGAGTGGTATCTTGGGAGAGAAAGAGCTTTCAGCCAATCAAATAGCGTTAAATTTAGCATCAATGACTTTTATGGTTGCTAACGGTTTGGGAGTAACGGCCATGATACGTGTCGGAAATCAATTAGGCACTAAGGATTTTTTTAATTTACGTCGCATAGGTTTATCCGTATTCGTATTGGTACTGTTCACTCAATCTTTTTTTGCATTATTGTTAACTGTTTTTAGAACTTGGTTGCCGACCTTATATTTAGAGATGGATAATTTAGAAAAATTAACGGAGAATGCTTTCGTTATTGGTGAGGCGGCTAAGCTCTTGCTGATTGCAGCTATTTTTCAAATTTCTGACGGATTGCAAGTGACCGCTTTGGGGGCATTGCGAGGACTACAAGATGTTAAAGTGCCTATGTATATTACTTTTGTTGCCTACTGGATATTGAGTTTTCCTGTATGCTACTACTTAGGACTGAAGACTGAGTTAGGTACCATGGGGATTTGGATAGGTTTACTTTTCGGACTAACTGTTGCTGCTGTATGGCTACTATGGAGATTTAATATTATTTCTAAACGAATGATTCAGAGAACCTCACCAAAAGATCAAAAATAACTATGGCACAACACAATGATTTTGGAAAGGAAGCCGAGCAAATAGCGGTTGATTTTCTCATCGAAAACGGACACACCATTTTGGCTCAGAATTTCATTTATGCTCACGCTGAAATAGATATTATATCTTTAAAAAACAATATTTTACATATAACAGAGGTTAAAGCCAGAACCTCCGTTGCCTATGGAGAACCAGAGAGTTTTGTCAACAAATCGAAAATTAACTTAGTGGTTAAAGCAGCAAATCAGTATGTTTTAAAAAACGATTTGGATACGGAAGTGCAATTTGATATCATTTCAATAGTAAAGAACCAAACTGGATGCAGTATCAATTATATCGAAGATGCTTTCTATCCATTTTAAATTACTTTTATTCAGTGACTTACATTCCTGTTCTGATAGCTTCCACAGGGTTCAACTGCGAGGCATTCAACGCGGGAATGATTCCTGAAATCAGTCCGACAAGAAACGACACCCCCAAACCAATAATTACATTTTGAACTGATAACACAAAAGTGAGTTCATCGGTTAGTTGAGAAGCGAGAATCGTTCCAAGCCATACAAAAAGCAATCCTAAAAAACCTCCAATCAATGCTAAAAGTACAGCTTCAAACAAAAACTGAAACAGAATGAAATGCTTTTTAGCTCCCAACGATTTTTGTATCCCGATAAGGCTTGTTCTTTCTCGAACGCTTACAAACATTATATTAGCAATTCCGAAACCACCCACCAAAATCGAAAATCCACCAACAATCCACCCTACCAAATTCATCATGCCTATAGTTTGGTCAATCATATCTGTAAAAGAGGACATTTTATTCAGAAAAAAATTATTGATTTCTTCGGGTTTCAAGCCCCTGTATTTTCTAAAACGCTGTACAAGAATATCTTCAAATTCTTGCATATTAACTCCTTTTTTAGGTTTTATGGCAATTCCGCTGGGAACCCCTTGTGTGCCTGTGTTCATAAAACTTCTAACAAAAGTAGAAAGCAAAAATACTTTTTCGTCATTATCACTCACTGAGCCGTATTTTTTCAAAACGCCAATAACCACCATCTTTTTGCTTAAATAACGAACTTCTTTTCCTATAGGATCTTCGTTTTCAAAAAGTTGTTGGGCTATCTGATGTCCCAAAACGATAACCGGAGCTCCTACTCTTGATTCGGATTCAGTCATCAATCGTCCTTTCTCAACTTTAATATCCTCAATTTCTGATATTTCCGAAGTATCTGCTCTTGCAGGAACATTTTCAATGGTTTTTCCTTCGTATTTTATGGAAGAACTTACTCCAAAAATTGCATAAGACATGGCTTCCACATTGGGAATATCTTTTTTTAAAAACTCATACTCCTGATATGTAACCTGTGGAAAATTAAGCCGTTGCCAACGAGGAACATCTGTAGGGCCAAATGAAAACTTCGATACATACATAGAGTTTTTATCCAATCCTGCAAGATTTTCTTGAATGTTTCGATTTAATGAATCCACTGCTGAAAGTACTAAAATAATCAGAAATATTCCAACACTAACACCTAATAAAGATAAAAAAGTACGTAGCTTATTATCTCGTAATGACTTGGTTGCAAAACGGAAACTTTCTTTTAGTAGCTGTAGGTATATAAACATAATTTTTTGATAGAGATGCTTTATTATCTTGTGTAAAAATACTATTTTTGCACCCAAATATAAGACATTTTTTTTAATGAAACCCACAAAACAAGCTAAATCTGCTTTGATTTCTGTTTTCGACAAAACAGGATTAGAACCTATTATTCATAAAATGAATAGTTTAGGGATAACTATGTATTCAACTGGTGGTACAGAATCTTTCATCAGAAATTTAGGCGTAGAGGTGATTCCCGTAGAAACAGTAACGGATTACCCTTCGATTTTTGGAGGAAGAGTAAAAACACTACACCCTAAGATTTTTGGCGGTATTCTTAATCGTCAGGATAATGACAGTGATGTTGCTGAGATGATTCAGTATGCAATTCCTCAAATAGATATTGTTATTGTAGATTTGTATCCATTTGAAAAAACCGTTGCTAGTGGTGCAATTGAAAGTGATATTATTGAAAAGATAGATATTGGAGGTATTTCTCTGATTCGTGCGGCAGCTAAAAATTTTAAAGACGTATTATGTGTAGCTTCGGTGGAGCAGTATCCTGACTTATTGGATATTTTACTAAACTCACACGGAGCCACCACCTTGGAGCAACGCAAAAATTTTGCAGCAAAGGCTTTCCAGGTATCTTCTCATTACGACACAGCTATTTTCAATTATTTCAACCAAACAGAAGAAATTCCTGTACTTAAAATCAGTGAAAATCAAGGGCAGGTACTTCGCTACGGCGAAAACCCACATCAGAAAGGATTTTTCTATGGTGATTTTGATGCTTTATTCGAAAAGTTACATGGTAAAGAATTGTCTTACAATAATTTATTAGATGTAGATGCAGCTGTGAATCTGATTTTGGAATTCAAACATGAGGATCCTACTTTTGCTATTTTGAAGCATAACAATGCTTGTGGTGTTGCTACTCGTAAAAGCATTCAAGAGGCATACGCGGCAGCTTTGGCAGGTGACCCAGTGTCGGCGTTTGGAGGCATATTGATTTCAAACACCAAAATAGATTCTGCAACAGCAAATGACATGAATTCGTTGTTTTTTGAGGTGATCATTGCTCCTTCTTATAGCGATGATGCTTTGGAAATTTTGGAACAGAAAAAAAATCGTATTATATTAGTGCAGAAAGATATAACACTGCCAGAAACTTCTGTTCGCTCGTGTTTGAACGGCTATTTGGTACAAGATAAGGACCTTAGTACAGATAGTTTGGCTGATGTGAAATACGCAACTGAACAGAGGCCAACAGATGGAGCGTTGGAAGATTTGTTCTTCGCTTCAAAAATATGTAAGCATACCAAATCAAATACCATTGTTTTGGCAAAAAATAAACAGTTGTTGGCAAGTGGTACTGGACAAACAAGTAGAGTGGATGCTTTGATGCAGGCCATAGAAAAAGCGAAGCAATTTAAATTCGATTTAAACGGAGCCGTAATGGCGAGTGATGCTTTTTTCCCTTTTCCTGACTGTGTCGAAATTGCTAATAAAGCAGGAATTACAGATGTTATTCAGCCTGGAGGGTCGATTAAAGACCAGTTGAGTATTGATTATTGCAATAGTCACCAGATGGCAATGGTTTTCACAGGAATACGCCATTTTAAGCATTAGACACATGAGCCTAATTAGAAATCATTACTTGATTAAGGTTTTATTGAAGTTTTTATGACTCTTACTTGTTTAGTTTTTGTTATGAAATACGCTTAGTTTCCTATCAAAAATTTTATGATTAACCCTAAATACAGCGTTTTAAGTTTGTATTTAGGGTTTGTTTTTTAATTCTATGGCGACTAATACAATTTTATCTAAATAATTAAACGAGTACTATTTTTCCAAGTTAAAAACAATTGTAGAAATTTGTTTTTCATATCCTAAAACTCTCTCAATTTAAAGTATACCAACACGGGATTGTCTTCATCTTCTAATAGTTTTATTTTTTCTTTATCTTCTACTGAGATGATTTTACTATCTTTTAAAAAATCATAGTCTTTGGAACCAGGAATGTATGTGGACACAAAATAATCCTTATACACCGCTTTCGGAAAAGCAATCGGAGGAATTTCTTTTGGATCATAATTAGCATCAGTACCTCCGACCATATTTCCTGTTTTTTTATCCCTGTAAATGACAGTTTGTGATCCTATATAATAATTTTCTAAAAAGAAAATATTTTGGGAAAAAGTTTCAAAATAGTCGCCTATATTGAAGTAATAGTTGTTATTTTGAGTGATGCGGTCAAACTCTTCGAATGTTTTCCCGTAAACATATTTTAGAGGTAATTTTCTATCGTAATCTAATACAAATTCTGTTGTTAATTTGTTTGTTTTTGGTTCATAACTGTAGATAGAATCTGTAAATTCACCTGTAATTTTAAACAAATTATCATTTTTATGTAAGTAAGTGTAAGCGGAAAGAGCTCTTGTTTCTTGGTCTACAGGTAAGGAAACAAAATTCAACTCAAATTTTTTATCCGTTACTAATAATGTGTATTTTTCTTTCTCTTCCAAATGTGTGTTTCCTCCCTGTTGTGATAAGGTTTTAAAAATATAACCATCATCAGTTACTATTAGATTGTTAAACCCTAAAGGGAGTCGTTCCTGTCTAAGAAAATTTCCTACTTTATCAAAGAATAATAAAAAAGAATGTTGGTAGGCTACTAATTCATCGTTTTTAAAGTCATAGTCAATATCGTACAATCGGGAAAGCTCTCCAGGCCCTTGTCCGTGAGAAAATCGTTTTATAAATTTTCCGCTTTTGTCAAAAATGATGATATTCCTACCTTTGAATTTATCCATTATATAAATATATTCCTCCGTAGTTATGATTTTATAAATACCACCAATTAAACTTTTGTTATTGGTTTCCAACGGGATAATTTTTACGTCGCTTACTAAATTTCCAAACTCAAAGTGTTTTTTTCCAAGAAAAGGATTTAAGTCTATTTTCTTGATAGAGTCCATTTTAGGGATCAATATTTTTGTTTCTTCTAATTGTAGGGAAGCTATTTGTTCTTGGGTATAGCGAGTTTTTTCAGGTGTGTTTTGACAACTATTAAAAAGAAGTACACAAACTAAAAAGCATATTTGTTTCATACGGCGTTTATTTTAAAAAGATTCTTTTTCTAAACAGTTAAATATTATGTTTAACGAAGATAAGTATTATAAACAAACTTCTCAATAAGGAAAAACTAAAACTCTTCCAATTTAAAATATACCAACACGGGATTGTCATCATCTTTTGAATGTTTTATTTTTTCTTTGTCTTCTGCTGAGATGGTTTTACTATCTTTTAAGATTTCATAATCTTCTGAACTTGGAATGTAGGTAGAAACAAAATAATCCTTGTACACGGCTTTGGGAAAAGCTATTGGAGGGATTTCTTTTGGTTTAAGATTAGCGTTATTACCTCCTACCATATTTCCCGTTTTTTTATCACGATATACAACGGTTTTCAGTTCAGTATAGTTATTATGTAAAAAGAAAACATTTTGCGAAAAAGTTTCAAAGTATTCTCCTATGTTAAAATAGTAGTCGTTATTTCGGGTAGCTTTTGTAAACGTTTCAAAAGTTTCTCCATAAAGATACTTACGAGGGACTTTTTTGTCGTAATTTAACACAAATTCGGAGGTTAATTCGTTGGTTTTGGAATTATATTTGTAGATGGTATCAGTCATATGACCAGTTAAGCTAATCAAATTGTCATTTTTGTAAAGGTAAGTGTAAGCTGATAGAGCCTTTATTGGTTTAGGGCTATAAACAGCCACTGAATTTATTTTGAAAGTTTTGTTAGAAAAAAGGAAAGTGTATTTTTCATTTTCTTTTAGATGTTCATTTCCTTGTGATGGATAAGTTTTGAAGATATAGCCATCATCAGTTACCAATAAATTATCGAACCCAAGAGGTAATCGCTCCCGTCTAAGAAAATTTCCCACTTTATCAAAGAATAACAAAAAAGAATGTTGATAGGCTACTAATTCATCATTTTTAAAATCGTAATCAATATCGTACAATCGGGAAAGTTCTCCAGGCCCTTGTCCGTGAGAAAATCGTTTTATGAATTTTCCATTTCTATCAAAAATCAGAATCCCTCCGTCTTTGAAATTATCCATTATATAAATATATTCCTCCGTAGTTATGATTTTATAAATACCGTCAACCAGACTTTTGTTATTGGTTTCCAACGGGATAATTTTTACTTCGTTTACTAAGTTTCCAAACTCAAATTGTTTTTTCCCAAGAAAAGGATTTAAGTCTATTTTCTTGATAGTTTCTGTTTTTGGGGTAATAATTTTTGTATTTTCAAGTTCTAATAAAACAACTTGTTCCTCTGAGTAACGACCGATTACGTTCGAACTTTGGCAACTTAATAGTAAAAATGACAAGTAACCTATGTAGGTGATGTTTTTCATTTACAATCAGATTAAGATATTGAATAAATTTTGAAATAAGTTTTGTGTAAATTTTAACTTCCTGCAAATGTACAAAATAATATTGAAATATATAAGTGAACTCGTTTATGTACCTGTATTAAATTATGTATTTATTTGATAATTAATATTTTGAATTACTGATGAGATGATGCTTATTAAAAACAAACGAATGAAAATATTTTTATTGTAGGTTCATTTGTAAAGATTGACTGACTGCTACTTGAAATGACGATCAGTTCTCAAGTGTTACCAATATGGTTTATCAAGAGCCTTTGCAAATAGAATCTGTCGAAGTAAAATTTCTATATGACTATTTTCGAATTTGGTAAAAAAACATTACTTTTGCCACCTAACAGAGAGAAAATCTTAACGGATAATGATTGATAAAATTAAAGAGCATATCGCTCAAGTGGAAGCCTTTGTTGGAGCAACAAAGGAAGAGGTAGAACAATTTCGTATCCAGTATTTAGGAAAAAAAGGTGTTTTAAATGACTTTTTTGCAGTGTTTAAAAATGTTCCTAATGAAGAGAAAAAATCATTCGGACAAATTCTAAATGAACTTAAATCCAAGGTAGAATCCAAAGTACAGGCTCTGCATGACAATTTGGAACAACAAAACGAAAGCCAAGGTGTTTGTGGCGATTTGTCCCGTCCCGCTACTCCAATTCAAATCGGGGCACGTCATCCAATTTCATTAGTGAAGAATCAAATTATTGAAATTTTTTCTAACATTGGGTTTAACGTTTCCGAAGGACCTGAAATTGAAGACGATTGGCATAATTTCACGGCATTGAATTTACCTGAATATCACCCTGCTCGTGATATGCAAGATACGTTTTTCATTCAAACCAATCCTGATATTTTGCTCCGTACACACACCAGCTCGGTACAGGTTCGGTATATGGAAAGCCACCAACCGCCAATTCGTACCATTTCTCCAGGACGTGTATTCAGAAATGAAGCTATTTCGGCACGTTCGCATTGTTTGTTCCATCAGGTAGAAGGACTTTACATTGACAAAGACGTATCTTTTGCTGATTTGAAGCAAACATTGCTTTATTTCACTAAAGAAATGTTCGGAAAGTCAAAAATTCGTTTGCGTCCGTCGTATTTTCCGTTTACAGAGCCTTCTGCGGAAGTGGATATTTATTGGGGCTTGAATAATGAAATTGATTATCGTATCACCAAAGGAACGGGTTGGCTCGAAATTATGGGTTGTGGAATGGTTGACCCTAATGTATTGAAAAACTGCAATATAAATAGTGAAGAGTACAGCGGTTTTGCTTTCGGAATGGGAGTAGAACGTATAGCGATGTTGCTTTATCAAATTGGAGATATTCGTATGTTTTATGAGAACGATGTCCGTTTTTTAGAGCAGTTCAAAAGTTCTTTTTAACAGAAAATAAATGAAATCGAACATAATACATTTTCTTGTCCGTTTTTTAGGTTTCTTTTTGGTGTTTTTCATCATAAGATATGTCTTTTCAAAAATGGATGGCATCAAAATGGAAAAGTTTTTGTTTTTATGTCTTTTTCTGTGGAGCGGTATTTCTTCTTTGTATTTGATGGCGGAATCCTACTTTTTACTGACTAAAAAACGAAAAACTAAAGGTTTCATTAGTCTTGGTATAGGTGTTATGACAATTATTTACACTTTAATTGGGTTGAATCTGCTTATAGAAGTGTATTTTATGATAGCTTAAAGTTTATACAATGACTTTACAATAAAAAAGCAAGTTTTTAAGACTTGCTTTTTTGTTAATGTTTTCACAGAAAAATAAAGCTATATCATTTTGAATTTAAAATAACCGATATAAAAGTCTTCGACTTCGCTCAGACTGACACGGAGTTTGTCTTGCTGAGCGGAGTCGAAGCATCAATAGTCATTATAGTAAATTTCATTACTTTTCTTTGACGGGTACTGGAGGAGGTGGCGGAATTGGCAACTCCATATAGCTCACTTTTTTAGTAGGTATTGAAGGAGCAGGTGGCGGAGGTGGTGGCGGAGGCGGTAATTGTAAGCCATACTTCTTAGTAAAAGCCTCTCTTTCTGATTTATTGGTAATTTGCTCCACAATTTCATTACCTGCTTCATCTGTCAGAGTAACAGTTGTTTTTTCTCCTTTTCCCTTAAGACTTACACCTTCTACTCTTATTATTTTATATTTGGCAGATGCTTGTAAGGGAGAAACTTCTTTTTGTTTTTCCGCTTCTTGGGCGTAGCTTTTTTCGGCAAAAACCACAAGGAATAGAACACTTGTTGGGATAAGCAACGCCATTTTACATAAATTACGAAAATGATTTACTTTTGTTTGTAACATAATCAGACGTTTTTTGGTGTTGTAAAAATTGAAATAATTATAAATCGGGACATTTGCAGAAGCAGCTCTTTTGAGTATAAGCATTTGGTATTCTGCAATATTTGTGTGTTTAGAAACCACACAAGCATCGGCTAAAAACTCGTGATTGATTCGGATAGCTTTCCCAAACAAATGCACCACAGGGTGAAACCAAAACACGATTTTCAAAAACTCGACAAAAAGTAAATCCAAAGAATGTTTTTGCCGAATGTGGGTCAGTTCGTGTAATAAAACTTTTTGTTCATAGGCGTCTTTTTTATTGATAAAAATGTAATTCCAAAACGAATGAGGTGCACATTCTTCTTCCAAAATCACCAAATAAGCTCCTTGATAAGGTTGTTTAGGATGTTTTTTGATTTTATTGAAGATTTTAAGTAAGTTACGTAAGAATCGAAATAACATCAGAAACGTAATCACTCCATATAAACACATGATAATCAAACTTGTAAAGTTGTTATTTTCTGTAATAAATTGCTCTGTTGTTGGATTTACGTAAATCGAGGAATTGTTAACTTCTTGTGTAACGACTGTTTGCTCGAATGTTTTTTCAAATATGGGTTGAAAAGGCATTTCAATGGTAATCAGCGGAAAAACAAACGAAGCTACCAAAGCCGAAAGCAAGAAAAACCGATTGAATATCAGCATTTTTTCTCGCGATAACAACAAGTGATACAATGTGTAGAAACACATACCACACAATAGTGTTTTGATAAGATACGGTATCATTTTATTCCTTTTTAAGGCTTGAATCTACTATCTTTTTTAATTCTTCCCATTGCTCGGGCGTCATCGAAATTTCTTTTGCAAAAAAGGAAGCAAACTGAAAAGCTGAATTTTCAAAATAATCGCTGATAATGGTTTTCATCTTTCGGGAAAAATAGCTGTTTTTGGAAACTTTCGGATAATACTCACGCGAATTTCCCCTTTGATGATACCCAACCATCTGCTTGTCAATCATTCGTTTAAGAAGTGTAGCGATAGTTGTACTTGCCGGTTTTGGGTCAGGATAAGCCTCCAATAAATCTTTCATATAGGCAGTTTGTTTCTGCCATAAATATTCCATAAGCTGTTCTTCTGTATTTGATAATTTTTTCATTTTCTACAAGTTTAGATTTTACACTACAAATGTAGAAATAAATTTTAAATAGAAAAAATTTTTCTCCAACTTTTTTCAAAATATTTTTCATTGTAATAGAAAATTTACTTCTAAATAGTTGATTTTCTGTAAGTATTGTAGTTTTGGTTATTTATTATATATTTGCTTTTTTTTGAAAGATGCTCAAAGTTAATAATATATCATATACCTACGACGGCTTCAATGCTGGTTTTCGCGATATTTCGTTTGAATTGCAACAAGGTAAACATCTGTCTGTTATGGGCGAAAGTGGCAGTGGTAAAAGTACGTTACTGAAAGCTATTTACGGACTTTTTGATTTACAAGAAGGAACCATTTTTTTCAAGGAGAAGAAAGTATTAGGTCCTTCACGTCAATTGGTTCCTGGTTATGAAAAAATGAAGTATTTAGCACAAGATTTTGGTTTGAGTCCGTATCATACTGTGGCAGAGAATATTGGTAAATTCTTGTCTAACATTGATTTAGATTATAAAAAACAACGTGTAAGCGAGTTACTTTCGCTTGTGGAAATGGAACGTTTTTCGGACAGAAAGGCACATTTGCTCAGTGGAGGTGAAAAGCAGCGTGTGGGACTTGCTGTAGCTTTGGCACAAGAACCTGAATTGCTGATACTTGATGAGCCTTTCAGCCAAATCGACACTTTTCGCCGTAATAAACTACAACGGACGTTATTTGCTTATTTAAAAGATAAAAATATCAGCTGTATTGTTGCTACGCACGATAGCCGTGAGGCTCTTGCTTTTGCTGATAAAGTACTTATAATGAAAGATGGAATTTCAATAATGTTCGGAAATTTGTTAGATGTTTATCGCCAAAATAAGGATTTTTACACAGCATCACTTTTCGGAGACGTTACTCGATATAGCAGAGAAAATAACGTTTTGTTACTCAAGCCATATGAAATTGAAGTTGTCGAAAAATCAGATTGGGAAGCAATGATATTATCTTCTTATTATCAAGGAGATATGTTTTTAATAACAGCTGTTTCAAATGCCGAACCTGTCTATTTTTACCATAAGAATCCATTAAAAAAAGATGAAAAAGTTTATTTATCAAAAAAGAATTAATATATTTGTACCGAATTAGTTATACTTAAAAAAACATATCTGTATATGAAAGCATTTTTTGAAGCTATCCAATATTTTTTTGAGGAAATTCTGTTTGCTCCATTGGATTTTTTGCGTACGTTGGAACTTGAAAGTTGGTGGGGAGCCAATTTTATGACTTGGACATTTATCCTCATTGGGTTTGTGTTCCTGTTCTATTGGTTGGGACAATTGAGAAAATACAACAAAAGAAATGACGAACGTAGAGACGTGGTTTCACATTCATTTTTTAAATAATTTTTTGTTGCACTTTTTATTTAGAGGGCTGTCCGAAAAGTTTTGTCTTACACCATTTTGCCATCTTTAATTTCTTGGAAACCTTTATTCACAAGGTTCATAGGGTTCCTCCCTTTAATCGGAATGATAGGATAGCACGGAGATTAACTTTTCAGGCGGTCTTTTTTGCATTTATTACCCATAATATTCGGCGATTTACATTTTTTTGTAATTCTGCCTGAGATTCGGATTATTTTTTAGACTATACATTACATAAATCAATGAATAACAGTGTTTTAATTTTAGATTTCGGTTCGCAGTACACTCAGTTGATTGCTCGTAGAGTACGTGAACTGAATTTTTTTTGTGAGTTACATCCATTTAATCATTTACCTGAAAATTTAGATGATTTTTCAGCGGTAATTCTTTCAGGGTCACCTTATTCGGTGCGAAGTGAAGACGCTTTATTACCCGATTTGTCAAAAATCAAAGGTAAAAAACCGTTATTAGCTGTTTGTTACGGAGCTCAATATTTGGCTCATTTCAATGGAGGAAACGTAGCTCCGTCAAATATTCGTGAATATGGACGTGCAAATCTTTCGTTCATTAAGGAAAATGAACCCTTATTTGACGGTATTGCAATAGATAGCCAGGTGTGGATGAGTCACAGTGATACAATTAAAGAATTGCCTACTCGAGGTGTGTGTTTGGCGAGTACTAATGATGTGGTTAATGCTGCTTATCGGATTGATGGGGAACAAACCTATGCTATTCAGTTTCACCCTGAAGTATCACATTCAATTGATGGAAAAAAATTGTTAGAAAATTTCCTTACGAAAATAGCAAAAATTACTCCAACATGGACACCAGATAATTTCGTGGAAATGACCATACAGTCTCTTAAAGAGCAAGTTGGTGATGAAAAAGTGGTTTTAGGGCTTTCAGGAGGCGTTGATTCAACTGTGGCAGCAGTACTGCTTAACAAAGCTATCGGAAATCAACTTCATTGTATTTTTGTAAACAATGGGTTACTTCGTAAAAACGAGTTTGAGAATGTTCTGAAACAATATGAAGGGATGGGATTAAACGTAAAAGGAGTAGATGCTTCGGAACGTTTTTTGACTGCTTTGACAGGAAAGTCAGACCCTGAAGACAAGAGAAAAACCATAGGGCGTGTTTTCATCGAAGTGTTTGATGATGAGTCACATAAAATTGAAGATGCGAAATGGTTAGGGCAGGGGACGATTTACCCTGATGTTATTGAATCGTTATCGGTGAAAGGCCCTTCAGCCACCATAAAATCACATCACAATGTAGGAGGATTACCTGATTTTATGAAATTAAAAGTAGTAGAGCCTTTGCGTATGCTCTTCAAAGATGAGGTACGCCGTGTGGGGAAAACCTTAGGTATTGATGAGGAATTGTTAGGCAGACATCCGTTCCCTGGTCCAGGATTGGCGATTCGTATTTTGGGGGATGTTACCGCTGAAAAAGTGCAAATTTTACAAGAAGTAGATGCCATTTTTATCAACGGTCTCAAAGAACATAATCTCTATGACAAAGTATGGCAAGCAGGAGCCATCTTGTTGCCAATCAATAGCGTAGGTGTTATGGGAGATGAGCGTACGTACGAAAAGGTTGTTGCTTTGCGTGCTGTAGAAAGTGTAGACGGAATGACCGCTGATTGGGTTGATTTGCCGTACACTTTCCTACAAAAAATATCAAATGCAATTATCAATAAGGTGAAAGGCGTCAACCGAGTAGTGTATGACATTAGCTCAAAACCACCTGCAACCATTGAATGGGAATAATTTTTATCCCATTCATGGCAGAGCAATAGTTATATATATTAAACAAATCAAAAGGTTGTCAAAGCAATTTGGCAACCTTTTTAGCTACCCAAAAATCTGGTCGAATAAATCCTTAACAAGAGATAGCACAAAGCCAATCATTATGATAATTAGTACAATAAGCACAATTACGCCAATAGTTGTCCACAAGGCACGACGGTTTACTTTTTTGATGATTTCTTTGTCATCGTTCACAAAGCCAATGATTAAATCGAAATTTTCTTTGTGCGAACGATGAACAAAATCTAATACCATACCCAAATAAGGAATAAGCCCAATCAACACGTCCAAAAGAGAGTTGAAAAGAATAGCAACCGTTAATCGATAAGATCGAATTTTGAATATTGATACATACAAAAATGAAAAACTAAAGAACTGAGTAAAAAAATCTCCAACCACAGGAATCAGTCCGATAATCCCATCAAGGTAGTAGTCATCCATATATTTTTTGGTATACTTGATGATGTTATAATGAACACTATTATCAAGTCTTGAGCGTTTTAACTCTTTGTAGGACTGTAGATTGATTTGTTTTTGGGATTGCATATTTTTGGTGTTCTCAGCCATGTAACTAATTTAAGTGATTGTTTTAAAAAGTTAATTTTATTAAGTTATATCGTTGAAAAATAGGACAAATCACCATTTATCGGTTAATTATCGTATTTTTCCTTTTTACATGTTTTAGCACTTTTAGACTTTTTCCACAATGGCCACAGTGTTTTCGATTCCAACGATTTTTACGATAGAATTTGACGGAATCTTATCACCGTCAGTCATTGCTTCAAGCTCTCGGAATGAACCTTTTACGCTGAGAGTTATTTTCCCTTTGCCCGACTTATGAGGTGGAATGGTTAAATAAACTTCTGCAGTTTTGTTTATTATTTCATTGATTTTAAATGAGTTATCTTCGGTGAGTTTCATTAATGCTCTTATGACCAAAAAGAATAGGTAAATGAATAGACAGCCGATAACGACTCCTAATAAAGTTAGAAGAATCTTATTTTCAATAAGTTGGTAAAATGAAATTCCAGTCCAGCTGAAACCTAAGAGAAAGTTAATCAAATTTCGGAATGAAAATAACTGGAATGGGGTATCTTCTCCTTCAAAATCTCCATCAAAGTCCGCATCAATGCCATCTGAGCTTCCCATACCGATGAAAGTCATTACTGTTTGGATTAAAAAGATAACTGATGTTGGAATAGCGATATACCAAAATGTTTTTAGGAATATGTCCATTGAATTAAATAGTTCCATAGAGTTCTGATTTTTAATATGTTATTAACCTTTTTTTAGTAATTCTATTGCATGATTTTTTGCCGATTCACCACTGTTTTTTCCTTCTAACATTTCCGAAAGTTCAATAATTCTCTCATTTTCTGAAAGTTGTTTTAGTTGAGTGGTAGTTTTTCCTTCAATATCTTCCTTAAAAACTTTAAAATGATAATGACCTTTGGCAGCTACTTGTGGTAGGTGTGTTATGGCAAAAACTTGTCGATTTTTACTCATATTTTTCATTATTTCCCCCATTTTTAGAGATATTTCGCCTGAAACGCCTGTATCAATTTCGTCAAACATAATGGTTGGTAATGCTGTATGTTCTGCCATAATAGCTTTCACCGCAAGCATAATTCGCGACAATTCTCCGCCAGAAGCTACTTTTTTTAAAGTTCCAAAATTCCCACCTTTATTAGCTGAAAATAAAAAAGTTAGCTGATCCATTCCGTTGTTTTGATACGTTTGTGTGGACTGTAATTCTATCTGAAAACGTGCATTTGGCATCCCAAGTTCATGCATGAAATTAGTTAGTTTAGTATCTAATTCTGGAATGACCTTTTTGCGTGTTTCGTGCAGTTCCGATGCCTTTTCGATAGTTTCAATTTGTTGATTTTCAACAATATTACGTTGTTCTTCAATTGAACTTTCTATGTTTTCAGTTTGGGAAACGGCTTCTTCCAATTGGGTTTGAATGGCAATAAGTTCATCCACAGTTGAGACCTTGTGCTTTTTTTGTAGGTCGTAAATCAAGTGTAATTGCTGTGATACTTTTTCCAAAGTTTCTGGGTCAGTTTCGATGTTTTCGTCGATGTCAAAGACCTCATTTTGTAAGTCATCCAATTCAATGAAGGCTGATTCAATGCGTTCGAAAATATCGCGATACTGTTGTTTGTAGTCGGTGAGTTTTGTGAAAACACGTTTTAATTCACGCAGTTGGTTTACGATACCTACATTTTCGTCGCTCAACAACTGCAAACTTTCTTTTATATATTCTTTTATTTCCTCGCTATTAGATGCCTCTTCATAGGTTTCTTCCAATTCCTCTTGGATACCTTTTTGCAGAGGAGCGGATTTTAATTCTTTTAGTAGATGAAAATTATAGTCGTATTCTTTATTTGCATTCTTTTGGAAATCAATGAGTTCCTGAAGTTTTTTCTGGTTTTTTTTGAGTTTTTCCCACAGGGATACATATTCCGAGATTAGGTGTTTGTTACCAGCAATAGCGTCAATGATATCGAACTGAAAATCTAAATTTCCAATAGAAAGTGTTTGATGTTGCGAATGTATGTCGACTAACACCTCTCCCAATCGGCTAAGAGTATCTAAGGTCACGGGTGAATCGTTAATGAACGCTCTTGATTTGTTCGAGGGTAGAATTTCTCTACGGATGATGGTTTGCGGTTCGTAGTCAATTTCTAAGTCACTAAAAAGAGTCAGAAAGTTGTATTTTTCTAATGAAAATTCGGCTTCAATAACGCATTTTTCTTCTTTATTTCGGAGTGCTGACATGTCGGCTCGTTTCCCAAGCACCAATGAAAGTGCGTCTAATAGTATGGATTTCCCAGCTCCTGTTTCTCCTGTGATGATGATGAACCCTTCAGGGAAATTGATGTGTAAATCATCAATTAAAGCGAAATTTTTTATAGATAGTGCTTTTAGCATGTTTTTATTTTTTTTCGTGAGAATTTGAAATTATGAATTACGTTTTGGATAGTCAGAATTTGCAACTATTTAATCATATTCCATTTAATTGCCTGTGAGGGAGCTACTTTCAGCAGTGATTCTTTCAAAGTTTTGGTGCTGAACATGGTTCCTCCTGAATAGATGGATACAATTTCGTCCGTTTTTGCCCCAAATAGTATGTTCACAGCGTAGGAATTAAGTCGTAGGCTTGGGATTTTTTCAATTTGTAGCAACGCATTTTGCATTTCCTCCTTTGCATTTTTCTCATCCATATTCATTATGTCTAATCCCAAACGATGATAGGTGTACCAAATTTTATGATAATTTGTGTAATTCTCTGATAATAATTCTTTTATGAGCATCCAACGATTGTTATCCCCATTGTCTGTCCAACCTGTATAGCCACTACTTTGAGCATTTGTTACAACGCTTTGAGCTTGTACAAAATAGGGGTGTCCTCCTGATTCCACGAATGTATTGGCATCAAAACCTAAGATTAAATAAGCATAATATGCCACGATGGAGGTTAAGTTCGATTCAAACGAATTATTGGTAAAAGACAGTGTTTCAAACTCTTGATAACTGAAAGATACATCTTTGTCTTGCAAATTCACTACGGGCGATTGATATGCCGTATTGAAGACAGGGCGAGATGACTGCACAAGCAAACTTCCCTCCATCTGATTGTTCTCATACTTGGTAATTACGAAAGTAAAATTGCATCTAATACGTTCATTATCATGTGTTTTTATGCTTGTCCATGTAGCATTATTGATAAATTCATGCAAAGATTTTTCCAATGTTTTGAAAACATTTCTATTGGAGAGGTTCACCTGTTGGGTGTTTACCGTTACCACAGCATTTAACTCTTGAGCCGAAGTTAAAACGCTGAAAAGCAACGTACAGATATATATTATTTTCTTCATCATGTACACTAATTTCACGCAAATATAAATAAAATTCCGAGAAGATTGAAATTCGGGTTCTTTTTTTGTTTTGTGAAATGAATTCTATGAATGTTAAATATTTTTTCGTAATTTTGTGGCAGTGCAGTCCAAAAAGAGTTGTACTAAAAGCAGTTGAGAAACGATTCTTAAAGGTGGATTAAATGTTAAAAAATATTTCTATTTAATCGTGTACTTTACAGTGCGGATTTTGACAAAAAAGGCATCTTTAGTTTTTCTTATTACATCAATATGGCAAAGAATAAATACATAAACAGGGAACTTAGTTGGTTGAAATTCAACGAGAGAGTATTGCAAGAGGCAGCAGATGAAAGCGTTCCGCTATTGGAGCGTTTGCGTTTTGCAGGAATATTTTCAAATAATTTAGATGAATTTTTCAAAGTGCGTTATGCTACGATTAAGCGTATTGTGATGAACGATAGTAGTGACATCCACGCTAAAGAATTGCTTGAAGAAATCACCAAAGAGGTTATCCAATTGCAGGAACAGAGTCTGAACATTATAGGTTCAGTAACTAAAGAATTGGAAAAAGAACAGATTTTTATTGTGAATGAAAAAACGCTACTTCCTGAACATGAGAAGTTTGTGACTAGTTATTTTCTTTCCAAAGTGCGTCCAGCTTTGTTTACTATCATTCTAAATGATCTGGAAGCGTTTCCTGAGTTGAAGGATGATGTGGCGTATTTAGCAATCAAAATGATTTTGAAAGAAGAGGGACAAACCAAAGGTATTCAAAAATTCTTTTCTTCGAAAGCGTATAAAGAGAAAATACAGTATGCACTCATTGAGTTACCTACTACTATTGATCGTTTTGTGGAGTTGCCTAAAGTGGATGGAAAGCATTATATTATTATGATTGATGACATCATACGCTTTTGTATGCATCAAATTTTTTACATCTTCAGTTATGAATCACTTACGGCACATATGATTAAAATCACCCGAGATGCAGAGCTTGATATTGATGATGATTTAAGTAAAAGTTTTGTTGAAAAAATTTCGTCAAGTGTAGAAGGGCGACGCAGTGGAGAGCCAGTCCGTTTCGTTTATGATAAAGGAATAGACAAGGATACTTTGGCATTTCTGTTTGAGAAGATGGATATTGTGGACACTGATAGCATCATACCTGGAGGAAGATATCACAACCGACGTGACTATATGAATTTTCCAAGTATGGGACGCTATGATTTGACCTATGAGCCCATTCAGCCACTGCCCGTAAAAGGACTCTCGTCAGGAGAAAGTTTGCTCAAAAAGATAGCCGAAAAAGATTATTTGCAATTCACACCTTATCATACTTTTTCCAATATTGTTTGGTTTTTGCGAGAAGCGGCTTTGGACCCCAAAGTGAAATCCGTAAAAATTACCGTTTATCGCTTGGCAAAAAATTCACAAGTGGTGAACTCATTAATAAATGCGGTTAAGAATGGTAAAAAAGTAACCGTACAAATTGAGCTACAAGCTCGTTTTGATGAGGAATCAAACATAAAATATGCAGAATTGTTAAAAGCGGAAGGTGTAAAACTTATTTTTGGGGTTCGAGGGTTGAAAGTCCACAGTAAAATATGTGTTATTGAACGTGAAGAAGGGAAGGAACTCAAACGATATGGATTCATCAGTACAGGAAATTTCAATGAATCTACCGCACGAATCTATACCGATTACACCCTGTTTACCGCCAATCAAGATATTCTTAAGGAGGTTAATAAAGTGTTTAACTTCTTTGATACGAATTATATCATCCAACGCTATAAGCATTTGATTGTGTCACCACATTATACAAAGAAAATACTTACTAAACTCATTGAGCAAGAAATTACCAATGCTAAGAACGGTAAAGAAGCCTTCATAAAGCTGAAAATGAATAGTTTAACCAGCTATAAAATGATTGACAAACTTTATGAAGCAAGTAGGGCAGGGGTTAAAATTCAGATGATTGTTCGTGGTATTTGTTGTTTGATTCCAGGAGTTCCAGGAATGAGCGAAAACATTGAAGTTATCAGTATTGTGGACAGGTTTTTGGAGCATCCTCGTCTGTTTATTTTTGGAAATAATGGCAATCCGAAGGTTTATATTTCTTCGGCTGATTTTATGACTCGTAATATTTCCCACCGAGTGGAGGTCGGTTGCCCAATTTATGATGCTGCTATCAAAAAAGAATTGATGGACACCTTTGAAATTGGATGGTCGGACAATGTGAAAGCACGTATTATCTCACAAAAACAAGATAATGCCTACCGCCGAAATGACGATTTAAAAGTTCGTTCGCAAGTGGCGATGTACGACTATTACGCCCAGGATAGGGATTTGTAATATTAATATTCTATTTCATATCTCTATCTCTAATTTTCTTGAAATATTCCATAGTAGGGATAACCCTGTCTATTATGTATTTGTAATTTTCGCCTTGTTTGTTGAATAAATTTTCGGGGGAATCAGTTGCTTTCCTAAAAAAGGCATCTAACGACATGCCTTCAGCCATTTTCTTTAATTCATCATAGGTTGTGGTGTTTTCGATGGGGTATTTCTTCCAAAATTTGGAATCATATTTCAGCGATGGATACAGATACATTTCACTTAGGAAGCCGTGTCTGCCGTCATATTCATTTTTGACAGGAGTGATGTGCGTCAGTTGTATGTGCATTTTTTGACTAATCACTTCTCTTGTCAAAGCAAATCGGTGGTATGAAATTTTGGAAGGGTAGTGATGTTCCCCAATGATTACATATTCAACGGTTAAAATATGCCGAAAGGCATTATCCTCATCAAATGAAGTGGTTTCTTTGAATATTTTATTATTTTCATCTAACCATATTTTTCCGCTCATGTTAGAACATTTTCCCATAATGGTCGATATTTCTTTCACTTGCTTGTATTCCAAAACTGTATGAGCATTTTCGGTAAGATACTCATCATCAACCTTTTCAAAAACAAACTTAGAGGTGTTTTTTTCAAATAGCGGGTGCGTTAATTTTAACATAGAAAATCCATAGAAGTACAAAGGAGATTTAAAAAGTATACCATTGTTTTTAAGCGTTTTATCTGTTTCTAAAAGCATTTTTTCGGGGCTACGGCGTATTTGCTGTGGGATGTTGAAACCGATACAAAAAGGATTTTTTCGCACGTCACCAAGCAACATAGTTTGCCCTACAATTTCGGAATAACCCACAAGCATACCTTTTTTGTTGTAAAATCGGGCTGTTCCGTGTGATTTTGCCCAAAAATCGGGAGTTACGTAGTAAGATTTTTTCTTCTCAAAGTCCTTAACCTTTTCCAACACATTCCAAACTTTTTCACCTCCCTGATAAATATTTACTTCACTTAGTTCATTCACACCAAGTTCTAAATGGTATTGATGACCAATTTCATTTCCAAAAAGGCATAATGTTTTGTAAGAAATATGACTGAAACAAATGCGGTCGTTGGTAGTGATTTCATCTCCTTCAAAACTGAAAAAACCATCGTCATCGGTAGAGGCTACTACCTTATCATTCACGGAAATATACACCCCATAAATCGGGGCATTGGTTTTAGCATCTAACACATGTCCTCCATATTTATTCTGAGAGAATAGAGGAGAAGCAAATAGTAAAATAATAAAAAAAAGTTTCATATTAATCATTGGTTACGACAGTAAAATCAATCTCTAAATTATAAAATTTCTGCTTTCCGTTGGTAGTTAAAACCGTATTAACATTGTGGTTACCTACTTCTTTGTCAGAGGTTTCAACAATCATTTGAACAGAAATCGTATCAGTTGGTTGAATTTCTTTTTTGGGTTGTGTTATAAAAAGTATGATGGTAGTTTTGATTGTCAGGCTGAGCGTAGTCGAAGCCTCGTAATTACAGGGCTTCGACTACGCTCAGCCTGACAGAAATATCCATTTTATTAAAGGTATCATACTTTTTACAACACTTCCCTTTTTTGGAAATTAGCACTTCTGTACAATTGCATGAAGCATCATTTCTTAAAATGCGAACCATTTCAGTTCCTGTGTTTGAAAGAATGAATCTTTGAACCAAACGCTCTCCTTTTTTGACGTTTTGAATTTTAATCCGATTTCTTTTTGGTTCTAAAACACCCGCCGATACCTCATACTCAACAGAGCTTGAAGCCTGTTTTACGGGGCCTGTTTTTGTTTTTTTCTCTTGGCAGGAGATTAATAAAAATAAGATAATAAAAAAATATATGTATCTCATTACGAAAATTTAACTTTATAAACTATTAAAAAATCTACATCAGGGTCTTGTGGCGTAATGCCGTAGAACATTCCGTTGGAATGTCCGATAATTTCAAACCCTTTAGGTACGTCTAAATCTGCTATCAGTTGATGGTTTTTGTAAATTTGCAATCCATGGCTTGTTGCACCCTTACCTTTGGAATAACCTCTGAAAATCAGCTGTTTTTCAGGGAAATGTTTTAAAAACGTATAGTAACCATACGTTGCATAATCGCTTTTCCAATTCCTATGGCCTTCCTCAGAGGTGTTGGTACGGCGATAATCTGTTTTCATGTCCCGTCCTGCCTTTCCAAATTTTCCTTTGATTTTATCCTCTTGTTTACTGTAAAGATAAATGTCAGGATCAGGCCAAAAATTGATATATACATCATCTATTTTTTCATAGGTATCATAGTTTAAATATTGAAAATTAGGGATGTTTTGTTGAGATAAATATACGGGAGAGTGTCTACCTAAAATTTTCTCAAACTTTCCTGTTCTTAAATTGATGATTCCGAAACAACGAGCGTAGTTATAGTATAATTCTGACTTTTCTGATGTGCTGTATCCATTCAAGAATGCGTGTTTTGAAAAAATAGAACAAACCACTCTGTCCTCATCCCATCGTTTGAAGGTATTAGGTCTAACGCAGTCAAAACTGTACGAATCTGCCAATGTAACCATAGGTTCGTGCCATAATTCTTCGTAGGTTCTTGTACTGTTGTTGTCTATCCTAAAAAATTTCTTTTTTTGAAATTGAGTGTCGAATATGTCAATTGCCCAATTGTTTCCATTCATCGTAGCGAATTCGTTTTCACCAAATGTCAGATAATCAATGTAAAATACTTCATTAGGTCCTCTTCCTTTCCCTGCGTGTCGCTGTACAAACTCTCCTTCATTCGTAAATTGAAAAATATAGGAAAAGCGTTCGTCTACGAAATAGAGTGTATCTTTCCACATCAAAAATTTTCCGACATAGGATGTCCCTTCGGGGTTCATCTTCAGTGTGTCTAACGTAAAAGAATGATATTGAATATCTTCTTTCTTTGAAATATCCACCGTATTATAAAATTCTCGTGAATTAGGTTCATTACCCTCCGATGTTGATTGGCAACCGAATAACAATAAAACGGCGGATATGACATAAATATACTTCATAATCAATATTTTATGATATAATCTGAACAAACATTTGATAAAAAGAAAAAATCTAACAGTAATAAGTTACATTTATTTATAAATTTCTGAATTTCATTAATTTAATTTATCATACTTTCTGAAATACAACTATTTTTTCCTCAAAGTAGGCTAATAAAAATGATACAATAAAAAAATATCTGTAGCTCATTGCGAAAATTTAATTTTATAAACCATTAAAAAATCTACATCAGGGTCTTGTGGCGTGACGCCGTAGAACATACCGTTGGAATATCCTATAATTTCAAATCCTTTAGGTACGTCTAAATCTGCAATCAATTGATGGTTTTTGTAAATTTGCAATCCATGGTTTGTTGCACCTTTACCTTTAGAATAACCTCTGAAAATCAGCTGTTTTTCAGGGAAATATTTTAAAAACGTGTAGTAACCATACGTTGCATAATCGCTTTTCCAATTGTTTTCAGCATCTTCAAACGTGTTGGTACGGCGATAATCTGTTTTCATATCCCGTCCTGCCTTTCCAAACTTTCCTTTGATTTTATTCTCTTGTTTACTGTAAAGATAAATATCAGAATCTGCCCAAAAATTAAGATATACCTCATCTGATTCCTCGTAGGTGTCATAGTTTAAATGATCGAAATTCGGAATATTTTGTTGGGATAGATATATGGGAGAACGTCTGCCTAAAATTTTTTCTAATTTTCCTGTTTTTAAATTAACAATTCCGAAGCAACGAGCTTGGTTGTAATATAAATCAGAATCGAAATAGCCATTGAATTTAGGATGAGAGGCTGTTATTATGATAGAGATATGTTCTTTTCCCCATTTCTTTAGTATTTTTGGTAAAGCATAATCATATTCATACACATCATTTAATGAAGGGATGGGATTGTTTAACATTTCTTCATAACTTCTTGTGATACTTTCATCGATACGCATAAATTCCTTTTTTTCAAATCGTGTGTCAAACACATCAAAAGAATTATTATTGCCATTAAGAGTTACAAATTCGTCTTTACCAAATGTCAGATAATCAATGTTAAGTACTTCATTAGGTCCTTTTCCTTTTCCCGCGTGTCGCTGTACAAACTCCCCTTCATTCGTAAATTGAAAAATATAGGAAAAGCGTTCGTCTACGAAATAGAGTGTATCTTTCCACATCAAAAATTTTCCGACATAGGATGTTCCTTCGGGGTTCATTTTCAGTGTGTCTAACGTAAAAGAATGATATTGAATATCTTCTTTCTTTGAAATATCCACCGTATTATAAAATTCTCGTGAATTAGGTTCATTGCCCTCCGATGTTGATTGGCAACCGAATAATAATAAAAGGGATAGGAATAGTAAATATCTCATACTCATTGTGTTTTTCCAAAAAAGAGGAGATGAAAATTGTGAACTTTCAAAACATATAGTTTACGATGATTCAAGTAAATAATCAGCTCCTCTTGGTAAATGTTAATTAATTTCTGAAGTTTCAGTAGCTTCTCTTCTGCTTAATTTGGCATAACTTTTTAGAATTGTTATCCTAATAGCTAATAAGCAAATCTAAAAAAACTTCGCAATACTATCTATTTTAGCCTAATGCAAATTTAGCTGTTTATTTGTGTTAAACAAAAATAATATGTTAAAATTTGTGTTTAAAAAGGTGTTTAATATAGAAAATCAATGACTGCTTTATGCTTTTAACTTTCCGAGATAGTTTTCAAAAAAAATGTTTTTATACATTTATAATCTAAGAGTTGTATATGAAAAAAAATAGCCAAATATTAAGAATTTTACCATCTGTCATAACAGAAAAAATCACTATCTTTGTCCCCTTAATTTTTTCGGTGAATGGAAGATAAAATAGAAGTAAAAGGAGCGAGGGTGCATAACCTTAAAAATATAGACATCAGCATTCCTCGTGAGCAATTAGTTGTCATTACAGGGCTTTCAGGTAGTGGGAAATCCTCATTGGCGTTTGATACTATTTATGCGGAGGGACAACGTAGGTATATCGAAACCTTTTCTGCATATGCGCGTCAGTTTTTGGGAGGGTTGGAACGTCCCGATGTTGATAAGATTGATGGACTTTCGCCTGTGATTGCCATTGAACAGAAAACTACTTCAAAATCACCACGTTCCACTGTTGGAACAATCACTGAGATATATGATTTTTTGCGATTACTTTTCGCCAGAGCTTCTGATGCGTATAGCTATGCTACGGGTGAAAAAATGGTCAGCTACAGCGACGCTCAGATTCAGGAACTGATTATTGAACATTATAAAGGAAACAAAATCAGTATTTTATCTCCTGTGGTACAATCCCGAAAAGGGCATTATCGTGAACTTTTTGAGCAAATCGCCAAACAAGGATTCGTAAAGGTGCGTGTTAATGGCGAGATTCTTGACCTTCAAAAGGGAATGAAACTTGATCGTTACAAAACTCATGATATTGAAATCGTGATAGATAGGCTTTCCATAAGCAATGATGAAACTACCGAGAAAAGACTCCAAGAAACCATAAAGACTGCCATGCACTACGGAGATGGCGTATTGATGGTTTTAGAACATCAAGATAATAAAATACAGTACTTTAGCCGTAATTTGATGTGTCCTACAACGGGAGTTTCCTATCCCATGCCCGAGCCGAATACTTTTTCGTTCAATTCTCCCAAGGGAATGTGTCCACATTGCAATGGTTTGGGTGAAGTCCATGAGGTAAATCAACGAAAAATTATCCCAGATCCAAAAATATCCATAAAAAATGGAGCTATTGTCGCTATTGGGGAACAAAAAAATACGTGGATTTTTAAGCAGTTAGAACTCATTTTACAGAAATTTGGAGCGAAAATGTCCGATGCTGTCGAGAGTTTACCTCAAGAGGCGATGGATATTATCCTTAATGGTGGAAAGGATAAATATGCTATAAAGTCAGATGTGTTGGGTATCACTCGTGAGTTTGAGTTTGATTTTGAGGGGATTGTGAAATTCATTGCCGATCAGTATGAAAATTCAGATTCCGTTTCGATTAAACGTTGGGCATTTGAATTTATGGATACACTCCCCTGTGGAGAGTGTAACGGAACGCGTATCCGAAAGGAAGCCTTGTTCTTCAAAGTCAATGAAAAAAACATAGCTGAACTGTCCGCAATGGACATTTTAGAGTTGTTGGCATGGTTCGAGAATCTTCCTAAAAAATTAACTAAAAGGCAGTTGCAGATAGCCTCAGAAATCATTAAGGAAATTTCAAATAGGTTACAGTTTTTAGTAGATGTCGGTTTGACCTATTTGTCACTCAATCGCAGTTCCAAATCCTTGTCAGGAGGAGAATCGCAACGCATTCGTTTAGCAACACAAATAGGGTCGCAACTTACGGGAGTTTTGTACATTTTGGACGAGCCAAGCATCGGTCTACATCAGCGAGATAATCAGCGGCTAATTAATTCATTAAAATCTCTACGCGACATTGGAAACTCAGTCATTGTGGTTGAGCATGACGAAGAGATGATTTTAGAAGCCGACTATGTGGTTGATATTGGGCCAAAAGCAGGAAAAGACGGCGGACAGATCATTTTTGAAGGAACTCCTCAGCAGATGATGGATGCCAAAACCACCACCGCCGATTATATCAGTCGCCGAAAACAAATTCATATCCCAGAAAAACGACGTAAAGGAAATGGCAAGTCATTGATTTTAAGTGAATGTTCAGGGAATAACTTAAAAAATATTACGGTAACTTTTCCTTTGGGGATGATGATTGGTGTTACAGGAGTTTCGGGAAGTGGTAAATCAACCCTAATTAATGAAACACTTTACCCGATTTTGAACGCTCATTTTTTCAATGCCGTAAAAAAACCGATGCCTTACAAAAAAATAGAAGGCTTGGAACATATTGATAAGGTAATTGCCATTGATCAGTCGCCCATTGGACGCACACCTCGTTCCAATCCAGCGACTTACACAGGAGTTTTTAGTGAAATACGTACTCTCTTCACACAAACCCCCGAAGCGATGATTCGTGGTTATAAACCAGGGCGTTTTAGTTTTAACGTTAAAGGAGGACGTTGTGAAACCTGTGAAGGATCAGGACTTAAAGTTATTGAAATGAATTTTCTTCCCGACGTATATGTTGAGTGCGAGACTTGTAAAGGAAAGCGTTTCAATCGCGAAACTTTAGAAGTACGTTACAAAGGGAAATCCATAGCCGATGTATTGGATATGACCATTGCCGAAGCTGTCATTTTCTTTGAAAATATTCCCAAAATTTACCGAAAACTAAAAACCATTGAAGAGGTTGGCTTGGGATATATCACCTTAGGACAGCAATCAACTACCCTCTCCGGAGGTGAGGCACAGCGAGTAAAATTAGCAACCGAACTATCCAAAAAAGATACTGGAAACACCTTCTATATATTAGATGAACCTACCACAGGATTGCATTTTGAGGATGTAAACGTGCTTTTGCAAGTTCTTGATAAATTGGTTGATAAAGGAAATACCGTTTTGGTTATTGAACATAACATAGATGTTATCAAGAAAGTTGATTATATCATTGATATTGGTTATGAGGGTGGTAAAGGTGGCGGTCAATTAGTAGCCTTTGGAACTCCCGAAGAAGTAGCTAAAGATACGAAAAGTTTTACAGCTCAGTTTTTACAGGATTTTGCTCAAAAAACATCGTAAAAGAGACTTTACTTCTGGATAGTTGTGAGAAAGTTTGTCAAAAACCAAAAAAATGGTATCTTCGCCACAAAAATAAAAAGCCGATGGAATTACCTTTTCAAAATGACGCTATTGTTTTAGGTGTGCTAATGGTATGTTTGGGAATAGTTTTTTACACATCTTCTTTAAAAACAAGGTTTTGGAAAATATTTTATACTATTTTTCCAGCCTTATTGATGTGTTACATGCTTCCCGCTATAGTTAATTCTGTAGGAATCATTTCCAGCAAGAATTCGAATCTTTATTTTGTTTCAAGTCGATATCTGTTACCTGCGGCTTTAATCTTGATGACCCTAAGTGTTGATTTAAAATCAGTTTTTCGTTTGGGATCTAAGGCTCTCGTTATGTTTTTTGCAGGAACGATAGGAGTTGTTATTGGAGGGCCTATCGCTATTTTGATAGTGTCATTGATCATGCCCGAGGCTGTTGGTGGTGCGGGTTTTGATGCTGTTTGGAGAGGATTGTCCACCTTGGCAGGGAGTTGGATTGGAGGTGGTGCTAATCAGGCTGCTATGCTTGAAATATACCAATATAATCCTGAAAAATACGGAGCTATGGTGCTTGTGGATATTGTAGTGGCTAACATTTGGATGGCTTTTCTATTGTTTTTCATTGCTCGTTCTCAAAAAATAGATAAATGGCTTAAGGCCGATAATTCGTCTATTGAAGAGTTAAAACAAAAAGTAATCACTTTTAGTGAGAAGACAAAGAAAATACCAATGTTGACTGACTATAAAATCATGTTAGGAATTACTTTTGGAGGAGTAGGTCTTTCGCATTTTGGAGCTGATTTTCTTACCGATTTTTTAAAAAATAAATTTCATGTGATTGGAGATAAAACCAGTGCTCTTTCTTTTTTTGGAGATAAATTCTTTTGGATGATAACCTTTGCTACTTTAATTGGTTTAGCATTATCTTTCACAAAAGCAAAGAATTACGAAGGAGCAGGAGCAAGTAAGTTAGGTAGCGTATTCATCTATATTCTGGTGGCAACCATCGGTATGAAAATGGATCTGACTAAAATTTTTGATAACTTAGGATTGCTTCTTGTTGGAATAATTTGGATGGCGGTTCATGTAGGGTTGATGTTCATTGTAGCGAAAATTATTCGAGCTCCACTTTTTTTCTTGGCTGTGGGAAGTAAAGCAAATATAGGAGGGGCTGCTTCGGCTCCTGTAGTGGCATCAGCATTTCATCCTTCGTTGGCAACGGTAGGCGTACTTTTAGCTGTTTTAGGATATATTGTAGGGACGTACGCTGCAATGCTTTCTGCTTTCTTGATGGAGTATGTATCTGTTACACAAGGTTTTATGGGTTAATAATAAGTGTTTAAATTTTATATGTATATGAAAAAAATAATCTTTTTAATTGGTGTGCTGTTAGCTATAGGTTGCTCAAATTCAGGAGGTAACGAAAAAACAATGATTGTTCAAGGAAATGTTGAAGGACTCAAAAAGGGAACAATTTTCTTACAACAATTTGATGGTGAGAAACTCGTAAATATAGATTCTGTCGAAGCCAAAGGAAGCGGAGAATTTACATTTAAAAAAGAAATATTATCTCCTGAAATATTTTATATTTTTTTAGATTTAGGAAAAAACCAAGACCAGACTTTTGGTGATCGTTTGGCCTTTTTTGGAGAACCAACTACCATTACAATTAATAGTAAACATGAACTTTTTGACATTCATGCTAAAATTGAAGGTTCGGAAAGTCAAAAATTATGGGAAGAGTATTCAAAGAACATTCGTAAATTTAATATACGCAACTTGGAATTGTTGGAGATACAATTAAAATCAATTAAGGAGGGATATCAACCAAAGGCAGATTCATTAGCTAAAATCATAGAAAAGAATCAGTTAAGAAGACATTTGTATGCGTTGAATTTTGCGATAACCCATGGCGACTCACACGTCGCTCCCTATATTGTACTGACAGATGTGCCTGATACGAACGTAAAATACTTAGATTCAGTATATAATTCACTTACCCCAGAGATTACAGCCGCAAAATACGGCAAGGAATTGAAGGAATACATCAATAAGGTAAAAGAAAAAAATCAGTAATTTTTATAATGAAGAAGAAAATTGTCGTACTCACAGGAGCAGGTATCAGCGAGGAAAGCGGTATCAGAACGTTTCGTGATGCCAATGGTTTATGGGAAGGACATGATGTGATGGAAGTAGCATCTCCCGAGGGTTTTTCTAAAAATCCTTCATTGGTATTGGAGTTTTATAACCAACGTAGACGACAGCTTAAAGAAGTTAAACCTAACAAAGCACATCAGTTGTTAGTTCAGTTAGAAAATGAGTATGATGTTGTAATTATTACACAAAACGTAGATGATTTGCACGAACGAGCAGGAAGTTCCAATGTCATACATCTCCATGGAGAACTATTAAAATCAAGAGGCGTAGATAATGATGCAGAGATTTTCGACTGTCAGGATGATATTCTTCTCGGAGATTTGAGTCCATCGGGAGTGCAATTGCGTCCGCATATTGTTTGGTTTGGAGAAGATGTTCCTTTAATAACAAAAGCGATTGAGCAGGTGGAAACTGCTGATATTTTCCTGATTGTAGGAACCTCACTGCAAGTCTATCCCGCCGCAGGATTGATACACTATACGCAACCAAAAACTCCCGTGTACTATGTAGATCCATTTCCACAGATTCAGTCTAATAAACAGCTGACAGTAATAGCACAGAAAGCATCTTCAGGAGTACAAAAAGCAATAGAAACAATCAAATCACATATTATCTAATATGGGTTCCTCTATATCAATATAAAAAAAATCAATAGAGAAAGTATGTTTTCAAAAATAAATAACACTACCTTTGCAAAAGAAATCAAAATGTAAATAAAAAGGATTATGAATTATAATGTATTAGGACTTGAAAAGTCAAAAGCAGAAAAAGTAGCCAATGAATTGAACGTTTTATTAGCAAATTTCCAAACTTATTATCAAAATTTGAGAGGTTTGCATTGGAATATCAAAGGAAAGAATTTTTTTGTACTTCACGAGAAATTTGAGGAACTCTATGATGGAGTGCAATCCCAAATCGATGAGATTGCAGAGCGCATTTTAACCTTAGGATTTACACCTTTACATACATTGGAGGCATACGTTAAACATTCAACAATTACTGTTGGAAAAGATGTTTCCGATGATGTTGAGGCAGTTAAATTGGTTATCAATAACTTAGCTGAATTATTGAAGTTTGAACGAGGTTTGTTAGAAACTTGTAATGAAGCAGAAGATGAAGGAACCATAGGTTTGGTAGGTGGATTTATTCCTGAGCAAGAGAAAACGATTTGGATGTTAAGAGCTTACATCAATGCGTAAAATTATAAAAACTATCTAAAAAAACTTTTTAGATAGTTTTTTTTGTTTACTGATAATCAGTTGAATAATTCAAAAAAATATGTTGCAACAAAAAAATATTTTTCTCTTTCGTTTTTTAGTAATTTAATTTTTTATATTCTGAATATATTTTTGTACATTTGTATCGGATTATAAAAGAAAAAATTATGTCAGAGCAAGTAAATAGACCAACTCCTGTTAATGAGGAGATTGCTTGGGATAAAACAAGGACGATTGTCAGCACCACTGATAAATTCGGTACTATTACCGATGTGAATCAAACGTTTTTGGATGTTTGCGAATATACTCCTTCTGAGCTGTTGGGTAAACCACACAACATTATTCGCCATCCTGATATGCCTAAAATCATTTTTAAAATCACTTGGGATAATATTAATGCGGGTAGAAATTTTCACGCTATTATCAAAAATTTGACCAAAACAGGAAAATACTATTGGGTGATTACAGATTTTGAGGTAGGAAGAAATATCTTAGGTGAGGTTGTTAGCATCATGGCAAGACGAAGATCTGTACCTGAACATGTGATTAAGGAACATATAGAGCCTCTTTATCAGACTTTATTAAAGTTAGAGAAGATCGGAGGTATGGAATTGAGTAACCGTTACTTCAAAGGATTCCTAGAAAAGCATGGCAAATCATACATAGAATTTATTATGGACATCATGGATGAAAATAATAAAGACATTCGTTTTGAACATGAAGGAGGCGATAAGAGCATTACCACTGAAGAAATTTCTGATGATATTTTCAGTGAAGAACGAGGTGAACTATCGAAACGTAAAAGTTTCTTCGCTCGTTTGTTTGCAGCAAATTAAAATTATCCATACTCATTGAACGAAAAGGTTGTTAGGTTTTTTCCTAATAGCCTTTTCTTTATTTACTTTCATTTCATAGAATTATTTGATATTTGTATTTTTATAATAGCTTGTATCAAGTTACATAATGAAAATTTCAAAATGAATGTATGTTTTTTTTGAAAATTATTTTCCAATCTTTGCTTTATAACCTTCTATTTTTATTTCTTTTTGCTAATATAAGTGAATATATTTTATTGAAAATTAAAATAAGAATTTATTAATAATCAAATTATTAGATAAGATTTACACTGGTAGATGTTAGATAAAAGATTCTGAAATGCTTTCTATATACTTTCGAGATAATGTTAAAATTTAAGATTTTCTTTTCAATTTGATTTTAAAATAGTATTTTTACCCCCATAAACAATCAATTTTTTAGTAATTTATTTTTATATGGAAAAATACATAATTTATCTTCCTTTAGCTCTGGCAATTGTAGGGCTGTTGTTTATGATTTCCAAGTCATTGTGGATTAACAAGCAAACCACAGGCACGGAACGAATGAAAAGTATTTCTGAAAAAATTCAAGAAGGAGCAATGGCTTTCTTGAATGCGGAGTATCGTATTTTGGCTATTTTCGTTATCATTGCATCTGTAGCTCTTTTTGTGGTTTCCCGAATGGTTGAAACTTCGCACTGGCTCATTGTGGTTGCTTTTGTTTTTGGAGCGTTATTTTCTGCTTTAGCGGGAAACATAGGTATGCGAATAGCTACTAAATCCAACGTACGCACTACAGAAGCTGCTCGTACCAGTTTGCCAAAAGCATTAAAAATTTCTTTCGGCGGAGGAACAGTAATGGGCTTAGGAGTAGCAGGTTTAGCTGTTTTGGGGCTTAGTTTGTTCTTCTTGATTTTTATAAACATATTCATCACCGAAGGAGGTAATTTCTACAATGAAATGACTATCGTTTTAGAGGCTTTAGCTGGATTTTCATTAGGAGCTGAGTCTATTGCGTTATTTGCTCGTGTGGGTGGAGGTATCTACACTAAAGCGGCGGACGTAGGGGCTGACCTTGTGGGTAAAGTAGAAGCTGGAATTCCCGAAGATGATCCTCGAAACCCAGCTACTATTGCTGATAACGTAGGTGATAACGTAGGTGATGTGGCAGGTATGGGAGCTGACCTCTTTGGTTCCTATGTTGCAACTGTTTTGGCTTCAATGGTACTTGGTAACTACATTATCAAGGATATTTCAGAAGCTACTGGCATAGCTTATACTGATAATTTCAATGGATTAGGGCCTATTTTACTCCCTCTTGTGATTGCAGGAGTTGGAATCATAGCTTCTATCATTGGAACATTCTTCGTAAGTATTAAAAATAATGAGGCGAAAGAAAAACAAGTACAGCAATCGTTGAACATGGGGAACTATGTAGCATTAGCATTGACCCTCATATCTTGTTGGTTTTTGATTGATATAATGCTTCCAGATACTATTCAAATGAAATTCTTTGGAGAAGGGGTTAAGGAAATTGCAAGTAGTAATGTGTTTTTTGCAACCGTAGTAGGTTTGGCTGTAGGATTGTTGATTTCTGCCTTTACTGAACATTTTACGGCATTAGGTAAAAAACCTGTTTTGAATATAGTTCAAAACTCTTCAACTGGAGCGGCTACCAACATCATCGCAGGTTTGGCCACGGGTATGAAATCTACTTTTTCATCAGTGCTATTGTTTGCTGTGGCAATTTGGGGGTCATATGAATTAGCTGGTTTCTATGGTGTTGCGATTGCAGCCTCAGCAATGATGGCTACTACGGCTATGCAGTTGGCTATTGATGCTTTTGGGCCTATTGCAGACAATGCAGGAGGTATTGCTGAAATGAGTGAATTACCAAAAGAAGTACGCCAACGCACTGATATTTTAGACTCAGTAGGAAATACTACAGCTGCGGTTGGTAAAGGATTTGCTATTGCTTCAGCTGCACTTACGGCATTGGCGTTGTTTGCAGCTTACGTAACTTTTACAGGAATCGACGGAATTAATATATTTAAGGCAGATGTATTGGCAGCTTTGTTTATTGGAGGTATGATTCCAGTAGTATTCTCCGCTTTAGCTATGCAATCAGTAGGAAAGGCTGCAATGGATATGGTACAAGAAGTTCGCCGTCAGTTCCGTGAAATTCCAGGAATTATGGAAGGAACAGGAACACCTGAATACGGAAAATGCGTGGATATATCAACCAAAGCAGCTCTTCGTGAAATGATGCTTCCTGGAGCTATTACAATTATCACACCTATCGTTATAGGATTTGTAATGGGGGCAGAGGCCTTAGGGGCATATATGGCAGGAGTAGCTGTTTCAGGGGTGCTTTGGGCTATTTTCCAAAATAATGCTGGAGGAGCTTGGGATAACGCTAAAAAATCATTCGAAGCAGGTGTTGAAATCAATGGGAAAATTGAGAAAAAAGGTTCAGATGCTCATAAAGCAGCCGTTACGGGAGATACTGTAGGAGACCCTTTCAAAGATACCTCAGGACCTTCGATGAATATTTTAATAAAACTAACATGTCTGGTAGGTTTGGTTATTGCTCCTATACTGGGGGGACACACTACTACTGTAGTAGCTGAAAATAAAGTTATGGAAAAAAATGTTCCTGTAACTGAAATCGAAAATAAGCAAGATGTTACTACAAGTAATTTGGACGAAGGCTTGTTAGATGCTTACGGAAATTACAAATACAACGTAGGGGAAATCACTCCTTTGCAGTTGTCTGAAATTTCAGCAATAAATGTAGGAATAAATTCTTCAGAGAGAAAAATCGTAAATCTTTTATTGGATGAAAATTTCGATGTAGAAAGAGACTCAAAACAAAACTGGATTACGTTGGATCGTGTTTTTTTTAAATCAGGAAGTGATGAACTTATCGAAGAATCGGAAGAGCAATTGAAAAATATCGCTATGATTTTCAATACTTTCCATAAAGCAGGACTTCGTATAGGTGGGTACACTGACAATTCAGGAAATAATGAAAAAAATATAGAACTATCAGCTAAAAGAGCTGAGGTTGTAAAAGCTAAATTGATAGCTTTGGGGGTAAATCCTTCACAACTTAGTTCTGCAGGTTATGGTTCAGAACATCCTATTTGTCCTGAAAATGACACACCTGAGTGTAAAGCAAAAAACAGACGTGTAGATGTTCGTTTGACTTCCAAGTAAGTGTTCATATTATTCGAAAAAAGGAGAATTTCAAAGAGAAGTTCTCCTTTTTTTGTTATATCTTCAAGATTGGATATTCTTAAAAAAAGGCAATGTGGTAAAAAATACTGCTTTTTTACCACATTGCCTTTCATCACATTGTCTATTTTAAAACTATTTCTCTAACTGATATGCGTCCAAATATTTTTGTACTTGTGTAATTGTGTCAGCGTGTATGCTACCATTCTATTTTCGTTTTTTTGAATGTAAGGGTCGCTCCTGAGTAAATCGATTGCTTGATAACGAGAAGCTTTCAAGATGGATTGATCCTTTACAATGTCTGCGATTTTTAGGTTAAGTACACCACTTTGTTGAGTCCCCATCAAATCACCTGGTCCTCGTAATCGTAGATCTACTTCGGCAATTTCAAATCCATCATTGGTGTTCACCATCGTTTGCATACGTGTTTTAGAATCACTACTTAACTTTTCTCCTGTCATTAAGATACAAAAACTATGTTCGCTACCACGTCCGACACGTCCACGTAGCTGATGTAACTGCGATAGTCCAAAACGCTCCGCACTTTCAATGACCATTACGGAAGCGTTTGGTACATTTACCCCCACTTCGATTACTGTTGTTGCTACCATTAGTTGAGTTTCACCTCGAACGAAACGCTCCATTTCTGCATCCTTTTCAGAAGGCTTCAATTTTCCATGGACGATAGAAACTTTGTATTTTGGCAAAGGAAATATGGATGAAATTAGTTCATATCCTTCTGTAAGATTTTTAAAATCAACAGATTCTGATTCTTCAATAAGAGGATAAACAATGTAAACCTGTCGTCCTTTATCGATTTCCTTTTTGATGAATTCGTACACTTCAGCCCGTTTATTTTCATAGTAGTGTATAGTTTTAATCGGCTTTCGTCCTGGTGGGAGTTCATCAATTACGGATATGTCTAAATCACCATATACACTCATAGCTAATGTACGTGGAATTGGAGTAGCTGTCATTACCAAAATATGAGGAGGTATGTAATTTTTTTGCCATACTTTGGAACGTTGTGCCACTCCAAAACGATGTTGCTCATCGATGATTGCTAATCCTAAGTTATTGAAAATTACCTTATCTTCAAAAATAGCATGTGTACCTATTAATATAGAGAGTTCGCCGTTTCTCAATGTTTCGGTTATGGTTTTACGCTCTGAAGTTTTCGACGAACCTGTCAATAGAGCTACTTTAATGTTCGTTTTCTTTAATAATTCGCTGATTCCCAGATAGTGTTGATTTGCTAAAATTTCAGTTGGAGCTACTAAACACGCTTGAAAACCATTATCCACAGCTAACAACATTGACATTAGGGCAACAATGGTTTTTCCTGATCCTACATCACCTTGCAACAGTCGATTCATCTGTGAGTAGGAACCCATATCTTTTCGAATTTCTTTTAAAACTCTCTTTTGTGCGTTGGTTAGAGGAAATGGTAGATGGTTATTATAGAAGTCCATAAAATATTTTCCTACCTTTTCAAATGGAAATCCTTTTATTTTTTGTTTGTGTAGAAAATTTTTCTGAACCAGTTGTATTTGAATATAAAATAGTTCTTCAAACTTGAGTCGTAAGGTAGCCCTACTTAGTAATTCTTGGTTTTTTGGAAAGTGAATATTGTGTAGAGCCTCTTTTTTGGATATTAAATTCAAGGAGTTAAGGATATTTTCGGGTAAATTTTCGTAAAAAACATCACCTACTTGTTCAAAAATATGTAAAATCAGCTGACGGATGACCTTGTTTGTTATGCCTCGCTTTACTAATTTTTCGGTAGAAGGGTAGACAGGTTGAATACTGTTTCCCATAGTTTTGTTATAATCGGTTACCAAATCCATTTCAGGATGTGGCATCGAAAACGCTCCATTGAAAACATTTGTTTTCCCGAAAATTACGTAAGGCTCATTGATTTTCAGGGAGTCCCGAATCCATTTTACACCTTTGAACCAAACTAATTCTATGCTTCCTGTGTCGTCCACAAAGGTTGCCACCAAACGATCTGCATTTTTTGAGGCGTTTGAGCTTACTGTTTTTATATGTACAATTTTTCCAATTATTTGTACTTCAGTAGTATTATTAACGTAAAGTTCGTTGATTTTGTAGAATTTAGTACGGTCTATATATCGATAAGGAAATAAATTAAGTAAATCCTGAAATTGAAATATTCCTAGTTCACTTGACAATAAATCAGCTCGTTGTGAACCAACTCCTTTCAGATAAGCAATGGGTGTATGTAAAACTTCTGGATTGTTCATGCTAATTTAGGTCATTATTGTAACAATAAGGAATCTAATTAACCTCGTTGATCACTGCTTTGCCATTAGCAATACATCCAATAACTTTTCCTTGAAGGGTTTCTCCTAAGAAAGCGGAATTATGAGAACTTGATAAAATATGCTTATTTTCAAATAGATAAGTTTCATCTGTTCTAAATATTGTGATGTCAGCTTGTTGGTTTTCTGCAATGGGCTGGGTTTCAATTCCAAATCGTTGACGAGCAGCGGTAAGTAGTTCAACAGCTTTTTCTAAAGGGACGTATTGATTTAAAATTCCGAAAATCGTCTCCAAGCCAATTGTTCCATAGGAAGCATGATCAAACTCTTTAAATTTACATTCAATGTCTAATGGAAAATGGTCTGAGGTTATAAAATCGATAGTTCCATCGTTGAGAGCTTCTCGCAAAGCGACTACCGTTTCCATATCTCGCAATGGAGGTAACACCTTAAAGTTCGTGTCAAAACTAGTCAGTACACTATCATCAAAATGAATGTTATGAATTGCTACACTGCAAGTTACGTCTAATCCTTTGGACTTAGCTTCCCGAATCATTACCACTGATTTTTTGGATGATATCGTCGGTATATGTAATTTTCCACCTGCATACTCTAATACTGCTAAGTCACGAGCCACGCATAATTCCTCTGCCAATGCAGGAATGCCTTTTAAACCAAGTTTAGTGGCTGAAATGTGTTCATTCACAACACCTTTTCCCATTATTTTGCTGTCATTCGGAAATGAAATTACAATTCCGTCAAAGACTTGTGTGTATTGCAACGCTATTTTCAATAGATTGTTATTACTAATAGCTTTTTTGTAGTCCCCAAATGCTACCGCCCCTCCGTTTTTCATATCGAACAATTCGGCGAGTACTTCTCCTTTGCTTCCTTGTGTTAAAGCACCGATGGGATGTGCTGTAGTTAACTCGTTTTTTGTTTCATTTTTCAGATATAAAACAGCTGACTTTGTATCAGTTATAGGATTTGTTGCAGGGTTTATTAGCACATGTGTAAAACCACTTTTTGCAGCTGTTTGCATTCCGTTTGTTAAAGTTTCACGCTCCTCATAGCCTGGCTCTCCAAAACAAACACTGCTGTCTGCCCATCCCGATGAAACATATACATTTTCGATGACAGTATCCACTTTTTCAGTAGATAAGTTAGGAGCTATTCGGGTAATAACTCCGTTAGTAATTAGGATATCATTTGTTTTTTGGTGAAAAACACTCTTTGGGTCAATGACAACGGCTGATTTTAGTAAAATATTCATTTCGATATGCGTATTAACTTCATTCCTTGTAGGGAATATCTGGATGTTCGATGTGCAAAAATAAAATTTTGGCTCGAATTATACAATTATGCTTTTATCTTTTTATGAATCTTGCAACAACTGTTCGCAATATTGGTCAATGGCAGGTTTACAATCATGAATAAATAAACGTTCTATTTCCTGTATTTTGAGATTTATTTCTGCAGGATTTTCTTCGAAAATTTCTTCCAATTGTCGTAGCAATATCACCTCGCGAGTCGCTTGGATTTGTCCGAACATAGTCAACATTTTGTGAGCAATGGCTCGTATTTTTTCGTAATCCTGAGTATCGGAACAAGATTTTAGAGTCGCTATATTTTCAAAAGTATCCTTACAAAAATTTTTGTAGATGGTAATAATTTGCTCTTTATCATCTCCCATAAAATCTTCTAATGAATTGATTTTGTATGTTTTATCATTTGTAAGGATAGATGGAGATGTTTGTGTGTTTATCCTTGGAAAGAACTCTTGCAGCTTTTCGTAGAACTGGGTAGGTGAAAAAGGTTTGTGTAACACTCCTGAGAATCCACTTTGTACATAGAAGTCATTTGGCACATCTTTACGTCCTGTAATGGCAAGTACAGGGATGCTCTTACCGTACTTTTCATTGAAAAGTGTAACAAAGTGAAACCCATTCATTTCTGGTAATTGAATATCTGTAATCACCAAGTCAAAATTTAGGGTTTCCATGTTAGTAATGGCGTCTTTACTGTTGTCAAACACAAAAACCCCAATATTTTTCTGTTTGCAAAGTTCTTTCATAAGTGACAAAATATTCGTGTCATCGTCAATAATAACAATGTTGATATCATCAATTGCTTTTTCAGACATTTCAACAACAGTGTCTGCTTGTAAAGATTGTTCTGAAATTTTACTGGTAACGAACGTCAATGTGAATGTACTTCCTTTGTTTTCTTGACTTTCGAGTGTGATATTTCCTTTTAAGAGTTGTGCCAATTTTTGAGAAATATGTAATCCTAAACCAGATCCGCCATATTGTTTTGATACCTCTTGATTGGCTTGTGTAAATTCGTCGAAAATATGTGCTTGTTGTTCTTTTTTGATACCTATTCCTGTATCCGATACTGAAATTGAAATTTCGAATTTGCTGTTATCTATCTGTTTTTCAGTGGTTGTAATGCGTATTTGTCCTTTATTAGTAAATTTGAAAGCATTTGAAATCAAGTTGTAAAGGATTTGTTTAATACGATAAGGGTCGCTTGAAAACCATTGATATTGAACGTTTTCAGAAAAATTAAATATTAGTTCAACAGGCTTTGATTTATGGATGGAATATATATTTGTCGCAACTTCTTCAATGAGTTCTGAAACGTTCAACGGGACTTTTTCTAAGCTAATTTTCCCTGCTTCAATTTTGGAATAGTCTAATAATTCATCTACCAATTTAGTGATATAATCAGAGGCATGTTTGATATTTGACAGATAATTTTTTGTTTTTTCATTTGTACTTTGATTATCAAGTAATTCAGTGTATCCTATAATGGAACTCAACGGAGTACGAAGATCATGACTTACCATTGAGATGAGTTGTTCGCGGCTTTTTAAAAGTCGTTTATTTTTTAAGTTTGCTACCTCTAATTTCTGACGTATACGTTGTATTTTCCAAAAATCATTGATAACGATGAATGAAAATACCACCATTAGTAAAAGAGCTATAACGTATGATATTGTTAAAAAAGAACGGCTTTTTTCAAAAACAGCCTGTCGTTGTTCGTTGAACTCTTGAGCACTTTTGAGTATATTATCTTCAATATCAGAAAGTAACTGATGTAATTTATCCGATAAAAGATTGTCAGTATGCCAAAGTGTATGAATTTTTTCACTTTGTTGATCTTTATATTTGATGGTTTCTTCATGTACTTTGTTGAGTAACTGTAAGGTTTCTAACACCGTGTTGTCAAATTTTTGCTGACTGCGTGTTGGAGGAATTTTAATGTTTTTATATTTCTGAATGATAGAGGCGTAAGAGGTTCCTGTTGATAAGGTTTGTTGTGACTTCGATGCTGTCCGTTTTTTTTTGGCTATTGCATTGTCGTTCAATAGGAAATATCCCAATGTGGGTTCCAAACTTGATAATTTTTCAATAGCATTGCGGATGATTACGGATGAACTATCACTGCTTTGTAAAATTTTAAGTTCTTGCAAATTTTCGCTTTTTAATTCCAATAAAATTTGCACTGAATCAAACAAAGAAACATACGAACTGTTTTTAACTTCTTTTTTAAATTTTATGATGGAGTCTTGCAAGGCATAATTTCGGTCTAAAAAAAAGTTCAAAGCCTCTTCATCATCGGTTCGGATAGCAATTTTTCCAGCACTTTCAGTTTCGTTCATTAAAGTGAGTATTTTGCTTATTTTTAGAACTTTACGTCGTTCATAAATGCCTTCTTCTTCCAAAAAAGTTAGCTTTTGAATTTGATTGTAAATAATGTATCCCGTGATGAACGAAACACTGATTAACAGTACGTATCCTAATATAATTTTAAAAATAATTCTTGATTTCATTTTGATATCGAAACGTTATTGCTCAACTGTAGGTTCAACCCACAAAATTACTATTTTTTCGTTCATAAACAAAAAGTTTGATTTTCAGCATAAGAATCGTTACTTTTGTCCCTTACAAAAAAAATCTATAAAAAATGAAAAAAACGTGCATCGCATTTATTTCGATTTTAGCATTCGGGTGTACTGCTCAAAAGGAAATTTCGAATAATTTGAGCAAATTATCAATTGACAGTCAAATCAATGAAATCTCAGAACGACGCTTACGTGAAACCTTGGAAGTCATTGCTTCTGATGAAATGGAAGGGCGTATGACGGGTAGTGAGGGGCAGAAGAAGGCTGCCGACTATATTGTAAAATACTTTGAAAAAGAAGGTATTAACTATCCACCCAAAGCAAAAGGATGGTTTCAAACCGTACCGAAATCATTTATTAAAAATCGTTTTGGGGATTCCGATAACATTTGGGCATTCATTGAAGGAAGCGAAAAACCTGAGGAAATCATCGTTGTATCAGCACATTATGACCACATAGGAACACAAAAAGGTAATATTTTTAACGGAGCTGACGACAATGGTTCTGGAACGATTGCTGTGATGGAAATTGCAAGGGTATTTAATGAGGCTAAGAAAAAAGGACACGCTCCCAAACGTTCCATACTCTTTTTGTTAGTTACTGCCGAAGAAATTGGGCTTTTTGGTTCAAGCTATTACGCTAAAAATCCATTGTATCCGCTTGAAAATACTGTGGCTAACATTAATATTGATATGATTGGACGTGTCGATGATTTGCATACCGATAACAATTACATTTATGTAATCGGTGCTGACAGACTTAGCTCTGATTTACATAAAATTAATGAGGCTGTAAACAAAAAATATACTCAATTGAACTTAGATTATAAGTACGATGACCGTAACGACCCTTGGCAGATTTACTATCGCTCTGATCACTACAATTTTGCTAAAAACGGAATCCCTTCTGTCTTCTTTTTCAATGGTGTACATCCTGATTATCATCAACCTACAGATACCATTGATAAAATTGACTTTCCTGCAATGACTCAACGAACCAAACTCATTTTTGCCTTGGCATGGGAACTGGCAAATCGTTCGGAGCGAATCAAAGTCGATAGAGATGGGAAATAAATTTTATTATACCACAATAAATTACTACTTTTGCAAACCTTAAAAAAATATTTATAATGAAATACATACAACATCGATATGTCAAAATAATTTTGGCCGTATTAATTTTCGCTTATGCTATCTATCAGTTTACGCAAGGAAATATTGGGAATGGTATCGCTTTAATTTTTTTAGCTGCAATTCCTGTGTTGCTCTACTTCCGTAATGAGTTTTTACTATTGGCGTTTTTCAGATTGCGTAAGCAAGACTTTCAAGGAACTCAAAAATGGCTAAGCAAGATTGTAGACCCTGAGACAGCTTTAATCAGAAAACAACAAGGTTACTACCATTATTTACATGGGATTATTTACTCCCAAATCAATCTTTCTCAGGCTGAAAAATATTTCCGAAAAGCCTTACAATTAGGATTGAATATGAGTTATGATGTAGCCATGGCAAAATTAAGTTTGGCGGGAATTATGATGCAGAAACGCAGAAAACGAGAAGCTCAAGAATTACTAACCGAGGCTAAAAAGCTCGACAAGCAAAACATGATGACGGAGCAGATCAAAATGATGCAACAACAATTGAAGAAGATATAAACAAAGCAAATAGGCTGTCCTTTTCGGACAGCCTATTTTTTATCTGTTTAAAACCATTTTATAAGTGAATTCCTCGGTGGGAATGCCCCTCTTCGTGTTTGTGCCTTGCAATATGGTCTAAATCTTTCTGAATTTCATCTTCCGTAACGCCAAATTCTTTGGCAGCATCTGCCTTGAAAACTGAATCAGGAGACTGTTCTTCGGTGTAAATACGGACAGGAATTCTTACATTTACGTCCGCTTCATAGAATCGACTACCGCTCGGTAATTCATTAAAAGCATACAAGCTTCCATCCTCTTTGAGTTTTGTTTTACCAATGCCCGTGAAATGAGCTAACGTGATTCTCAACATAAAAGTCATGTAGTTTTCCTTAACATAAAAAAATCCCTTTAAACCTATTGGATCATTTTCTGTTGGATTTTTAGCGTCCCACGTTCTTTTCAATAGTTTTACTCCCTTTTCATTGATGTATTTGTCTTCAGGATTAGTGTCACGATAAGTATATTCTAACACCTGATTCATTGTTGGAGTAGGGCGTCCATCTGTAGTTTTAGCTTCTTCCATCATAAAAAAATGTTGATGGATACGAGCTTCTGTATCCGAAATAAATTCACTGTTGATACGTTTTCCTTCAGCATTGTAATGTATTATTTCAACGCCATAGTGTTTTCCTTTTTTTAATCGTACTGGCGCTCCTTCCATATTCAATTTATTTTCCTCAAGGATAAAGGTTATCTTTTGTATTTTTTTTAGATATTTCAGCTCCTTTATTTCTTCATCTCCATAAAATTTATTTCCATGATGGGTGTGTCCTTCAGTAAAAATAACTTCCATCTTAGCTGTTGCCTCGTGTTCTCCTTCTGGATGAGGTTCTGGGGCATTTTTTGAGCAAGACGTTCCTACTATAACCAGAAACGATGCTATGCTAAACTTTAAAAAGTGTTTCATTATTTTTGTATTATATTATGTTATTTTCTTTTTTCAAGATATTTCTAATTGAATATCTTTTCTCTTTTTGTTTGTAAAACTTCGCCAAAACTTTCAGCGTATTTTGACGAAGTTTTTAAAATGTGACTATTTTTTATCAAAATGACCTTCGTATGTAAACTTTTTTCCTACTTGATCAGTAATAGTTACAAAAAAGTGATAGTGACCTTTGGCAAGTGATGATACATTAATATCCTTATTAAGATCATACGAAGTCTTTCCTACCAATTCTTCATCTGTGTAGGTTTCTTCAATACCTCTCACTCGTACATGAATACTGGCTAATTTGTTAGGTGCAGAAACCTTTGCCTTAATATTCAGTACGTCATTATCATATGAACTACTTTTTTCAGTAACTATCGGCAAAGAAGGATCACGTTCGATGGTCAAAACATCTTCTACAACGGTTTTATTTCCTTTTGCATCCGTTACGATGATAACTACATCATATGTTCCTTCTTTTGCTCTTTTAGGAACGTCATAATGTTCGTGTAAATTTGCTTCTTTATTTCCTGTAAATCCTTTTGTATAAGTTCTGTCTACAAACCAAGAACCTCCTGCTTCTTTTGGAGTGATTTGTACTCGAACACTTTTAATTGTTCCTTCAGCTGTGATGTTAGCTTCCAAATGTAGATCACTTTCTGTATATGCTTTCTTACCATTTTCGTAACCTATTTCAAGGTTTTCTACTTTTGGTTCGGCCACAGGTAAATCTTTATTGTCTTTTTGGCAACTAACAAAAAGTATTTGTAAAGCAATTAAAGTTGTTACTGATAGTATATTTTTTATTTTCTTCATTTTAAATTGATTTTTAGGGTTAATAAATAATTATTTTTGTAGTTCATATTCTCCGAAATAGTATAGTCCTTGATATCTGAAAACTGTAAGAGTATTTCCTACAAAATATCCTATTTCTGAAATTCCTGTATCTTTAAATCGGAAAACACAATTATTAATAAGTTCTAGTTTCTTATTAGGTGTAACAGCATTTACATCAACTCCGGAACCATAATGAGTACCTTTTTCATCAAACTTGTAATGAAAAACAGGACGGAAAGATTCCCCAAACTTATACTCTTCTCCTTTAAAAACTTTTCCGACCAATTGGTTTTCTTCAGGAATAGAAACTAAAGTTGCAGTAGCAGGGTAGACTTTTTTCAAAGCTCGATAGTATGCTGAAGTAACTTGTTTCTTATCATTCAGAGCAAATTTTGCAATTCGATAATTTGAATCACTTTTTATCTCAAAAATAAGACTGTCTTTTGTGAGAGTATAATTACCAATTAACTCTTGTGAGGAATTTAAAAATACGGCTTTCCCTTTTTCTAAAAAGTTTATCACATATACCGATTTATTCTTATCACCAATGGTACCTGCTATGAAATGTTCCGTTATATCAAACTCTTTTTCTAAATCAGGTTTTTGAAGTTGTTCATCTTTTGTACAAGATGACATAATAATTAAAATAGTTGATAAAAAACTTATTCTAAATATATTTTTCATTATTTAATCTTTTTTTTATTTGTTATTAAATTATTTTTTTGTCTTTTTACTTTAAATAAACTGTTATCTATATGAAATTTTATTTTTTCAATATATAAAACATATTAAATCATTATATAAATTCTTTATTCCTTTAGGGAAATGCTTCATCCCTTTAGGGAAATTCTTCATCCCTTTAGGGAAATGCTTCGTTCCTTTAGGGAAATGCTTCGTCCCTTTAGGGAAATACTTCGTCCCTTTAGGGAAATACTTCATTCTTTTAAGGAAACGCTTCATCCCTTTAGGGAAATAATTTATTTCATATAATAAATTTTCTCTTGTACATTTTTTGCTTTTAGTTATATCTTACTAAAAAGAATATACTATACGTAATTGAATATTTCTACCTAAATCATGTGCATAGTATCGAAATCTATTCGTGTATTCTTTATATAGTTGGTTCAATATATTTTCAGCAGACATATGTACATCAAGCGATTGATTTCCTAAAGGTAGTTTAACGCCAAAACCAATATCAAATAGGTTATAAGCATCAGGCGTAGAGCTTACCAATTCTTGTGATGGGTCAAAACGAGTTTGTTTATTAACAAATTGATGTTTTGCAGAAAAATATACATTTTTCCAAATGCCTGTGTCAGGTAACTCAAATGAAACTTCTTGTGAAAAACGCTCTGAAGGAATAAACGGAAAGTATCGGCCTGTTTTAATTTCATTAGCGTAAACTACCGAAGCCTTTAAACGATATTTCCATGAAGGTAAAAATTGGTATCCAATTTCCAAATCAGCTCCTCTGAAAAAAGCATCGGATTGCTGATATTGAAAGATAGGAAATACTCCCGAAAATAAAGTTCGTGTTTTTCCCGTTGGAGCATCATAGATGTAATTTTGAATTAACTGAACAAACAAATCAACTTCGGCAGAGAATTTTTCTTTTTGATATTTTACCGAAGTAATCCACTTTCCACCTCTTTCGGATGTAAGTGAACCATCTCCGATATCAAAAGTTCCTGCTCCGTGATGAAGCCCATTACTGTAAAGCTCACTAACATGAGGGGAACGCCAAGCAACTCCTATATTAGATGTTACAGACCAAAAGTCAGTTGGTTTATAACTTCCTCCTATAAGATACGTCAAGTTATTAAATGTACGATTCCCTCCATAACGTTGCCCGAACAATCCGTAACCATCAGCATTCAATGTTTTATAATCATACCGAACTCCTGTTTCTGCTTCCCAACGCTTTTCAACATACTTTTGAATAGCAAAAGCTCCATATCCAACAGAAGCAAAATTAGGAATAACGGGGGTAATTCCCGTACCTGGTTTGTTATAATTCTCTTGACTTAAAGCAGTTAATCCTAACTGACTTTTCCACTTCCCGTACATGTTTTCCCAAGAAATATCAAGCGAGTGAGTTGCTAAGTGCATGTCCAAAGCAGGAATACGACTGCGTTCCAATCGCCGGACACTGTATTCATGTCGGATATTATCTTGGAAAGCATACTGAGCTGTTAATTTACCTCCAAAAGGAAGAAAAACATAAGCTTTTGCCTTTGCCAAATGATGTATTACCTTTTGTTTTGGAGCATTTACCTCATAGGAAAATGGATAAGTAGTCAAAGGACGACCCACTTGAAAACGCGTTTGTAAATCTTCTAAGTTTCCAATGTGAGAACCATAGAATACACCAGACTCATTATTATATTGACTATAAAAAGCCTCTATTCCCCATAGTTCCTTCTCCCATCCTGTTTCCAGAGAAAAATTTTCTTCACGAACTCCTGTATTATTAAGATAATAATCAGCGGTTTTAATATCCCCAGCACGTTTTAATGTTCCCTGTACTCGCCATGCCCATAGCGGAACCTTTGGAACAGTTCCTTCTAACTTTGCGGAAGTTGTTGTTCGTCGTCCGTTAGATGAAAACGAAGGAGATACTTCTCCATGCAGATTATCTCCATACGGAAGTTTACTTGAGGATAGCAAAATAACTCCTCCCAAAGCATCCGAACCATAACGAACAGCATCCGCGCCCTTAACAACAGTTATCCGATTTGCCATTGAAGGATCAATTTCAGGAGCATGATCTGCTCCCCATTGCTGTCCTTCTTGCCGAATACCATTATTAAGTATCAGTACGCGATTGCTATGTAGCCCATGGATTACGGGTTTTGCGATGGTAGCTCCGCTTTGTATCATCGAAACACCTTGCACAGAACTGAGCATTTTGGCAAGTGACTCTCCAGATTGTTTCTCTAAATCATTCTTGGTCAATACTCCCGTGACTGTATTGCGATGTACTCCCTGATAAGAGGAAGATATGATAACCTCCGAGAGTTCATTCAGGCTTTCTATCATGGATATAACCACCAGCGAATTAGTTGTAGGAAAGGTCACTTTACCTTGATACTCCTCAAATCCTAAATACGTAACTCTAATAGGGAATGTTCCTTTTTTTAAGTTAAGTATGGCAACTTCTCCTTCAAGGTTAGTGACGTAATGTTTTCCTAAAAAATGAATTACAGCACCTACCAAAGGTTGTTTTTCTTTACTATCTTCAACTTTCAGATGTAATTTTTCTTGTCCGAAACCAATAGCCATACAGCTGAAAGTCAAAAGATAAAGAATATTTCGCATATAAATCTTTTGATATGTTTGTTTGAAAAAATAGTGTAATGATTCTGTAAGGAAGAATTCTTCCTCAGAACATTATTTAGAATACATCTTCGAAAAAGATGTTCATTTTAAGAGAGTACAACACTCGGTGGAGCTCTGGTTGAAGTGTATAAATGATACGCTATGTAGTTTTTTTCTTGATCTACAAAACGTGTAGAATTGTTTTGTTCAAGTAACGTATAAATAAAGTAAGGTTGCACAAAAAAGTTGTGCAATTGAAAGAAAATACAGTCGATTGGATGCTGGTGCGAGTCCGAGAAGTGAGCTTCATGCTGACACTTTTTGTTGGTAGCGTGTGTACAGATTTCTTCCGCCGAATGATGCTCATGGTGTTCGTGAAAAAATTCCCCTACAGGAAAAGCGACTTTAAGCATACTAACGAGTAGCAAAAAGTTCAACAGGCGGATATGTACATTTTTTTTTCTCAACGCTATATTCAAATAACCTAAAGACGAAATAATATGTGTTAAGATACGTATTTTTAGGTTTAGTTTTTTATCACATACAATGATTGTAATGGAAATCGTTCCTTACGAGTATTGCAACCCGTTTTTGAAAACGGGTGCAAATATAAGAAAATATTGAAAATCTTAAAACTCCCAATCACCGCGTACTTTGAGTACCTGTGTGATTACATCCCGAACACAACCTTTACCCCCTTCCAAGTGGGAAATATAGTCGGCTACAGCTTTTACTTCAGGAGCAGCATCTTGTGGACAGGTAGCTAATCCAGCGTGTTTCATTGGAGGAATGTCCGGTAAATCGTCTCCCATATAAAGAATTTGTTCCTTTTTTAAGCCTTTATTTTTTTGGTATTCAAGAAAAGTATCTAATTTTTGGTGTCTTTTCATGAATACATCCGTAATTCCCAAATCTTCAAAACGTTTTTTAGTTCCTTGGTTATTTCCGCCCGTAATGATGCAAATGTTATATCCTTTTTCAATAGCGTATTTCATTACGAAACCATCCTTAACGCTCATGCTTCGAAGTAATTCTCCTTCATTGGTTACTAATACTTGAGCATTGGTTAGTACGCCATCCACATCAAAAACAAATGTGGTTACGTCTTTTAAAAATTCTTTATAACTTTTCTTTTCCATATGTGGTTAATATTGAATTTGTAATTGTTTTGTATATCTCTTTTTCAACTCCATTTAGCATAGCCATGTGATTTTTGATTGTTTGTTGGTCATCGCGTCGGGCAGGTCCCGTTTGGGCTTCTATGGCTGAAATATTTTGTAACTTTTCAAAGGTCTCGGTTAATAAAGGTTTGAGTATTTCGAAAGGAATTTTATGTTCATCGCACAGTTTTTGACCAATCCCTACCAGATGGTTAGTAAAATTATTTACAAAAACTGCTGAAATATGGAGTATTTTTCGTTGAAAACTATTAATTTCATAGATGTTTTCAGAAATAGATTCAGCTAAATGACGTAAAATGTTCAAATCTTCTGCTCTTTTAGCTTCTAAGCATAATGGAATTTTCCTAAAATCTACGGGTTTAGCTTTTGAAAACGATTGCAATGGATAAAAAATACCTTTTCTATTTTTGTCATTCAGTAAGTCAATGTCCGTATTTCCTGAAGTATGAACCACTAATGAGTTGGTGTAAGGCAACCGTGCTGAAACATCAGCAATCGCATCGTCTTTCACAGCAATGATGGTCAAATCAGTGGGTTTTAATTCGGCGATATGAGTCGTTTTCTTAATTTCAAATTTATCAAAATCAGAAGTGAAGCAACTTCTATTGTAAAGTTGCTTCACTTCCACATCTGTTAATTTCAGGAAAGTATCAACCAAATGAAAAGCTACGTTTCCTCCTCCAATAATTGTAATCGTCAATGTTTTTTTCATCGATTTTTATATTAATATATGCTCCAATCTACCACCATTCGGTCGATTTTAGCATCTTCTTCGATGTCATCTTTGGTTACATCAGATGAAAGTCCAAAATTTTTATTTTTTAAAGCCGATTTATCAAACGTAAAATAAACGTTTTCACCTTTCGGGGTAATTAAAATACTTTTAAAGGTCTGTTCTATTTCAAAATCAGTGTATTTTGATTTAATATCTTTGTAAGTACTTGCCAAAGAGATTCCTTTTTCTGTAGTAAAACGCGGATCTAATATACGTACGCTTTCCACGACTTTTTCATTTGTTTTTCCACTAATAGCAGGTGTAATTTCCAGTAATTCTTTTCCTCCTTTTTCAAAGATTAGAATACGCTCCGTATTCGCATATCGGAGTTCTCCATCATAGGTGCTGTTCACCAACGAATCTTTGGCATAGATGGAATCCAATTTTTGTACAGCCACATTTTTTTGTAGTACGCCTATATTTTCTTTAGTTATTAAATAGGTGTTATCCTCTGATTTACAAGCAACTATTGATAAAGCCAAAAATGTTAATCCAATTATTTTTCTCATGTTATAACTATTGATTTTATATATTATTTGGTAGTGTTATAAAAAGTATGATGTTAGTTCTGATTGTCAGGCTGAGCGTAGTCGAAGCCCTGTAATTACAAGGCTTCGACTACGCTCAGCCTGACAGAAATATCCACTTTATTAAAGGTATCATACTTTTTACAACACTTCCTATTATTTTTTAATAACTTTATTTAGTATTCCCAACACTCCACGCACAAAAGTAGCACTTGTCACCATTTTCAACAGCGGATTTTGAGCGGTTGAGCGAGTTGTTCGAGATGTTTTGCGTGTTGTAGGGGATTGTGATTGACGCGATTGCTGTTTTTCAGCTAACTCACGTTCTTTTTCTTTGGTTGCACTGGCTTGAATTTCAGCTATTTTTTTGTTTAATAACTCGTAAGCACTTTCTCGGTCAATGGTTTCGTTGTATTTTTTAGCTAATTCCGACCGATTTACTAAACCATTTATTTCGGTATCAGAAAGAATATCCATACGACTCATCGGGGCTCTAAGCATGGTAGCAACCAATGGGGTAGGGATTCCTTTTTCGTTCAAAATTGTCACGAAAGCTTCTCCTGTTCCTAAAGAGGTCAGTACTTCTGCAGTGTTGTAGTATTCTGTGATTGGGTAATTTTCAGCCGTTAGTTTGATGGCTTTTCGATCTTTGGCAGTGAAGGCTCTCAGAGCGTGTTGCACTTTCATTCCTAATTGCGAAAGTACAGCATCAGGTACATCTGTTGGATTTTGTGTGCAGAAAATCAAACCGACGCCTTTGGAACGGATTAATTTAACGATATTTTCTAATTGATTCAACAAGGTTTTTGATGCTTCACTGAAAATTAAGTGAGCTTCATCAATAAAAATCACCAATTTAGGTTTTTTAAGGTCTCCTTCCTCTGGGAAAGTTGAGTAGATTTCTGCTAACAAACTGAGCATGAAAGTAGAAAACATCTTTGGACGATCTTGAATGTCTGTCAATCGGATAATATTTACATACCCTTCACCTTTATTGTTAGTTCTTAGTAAATCAGAGGGTTCAAAACTACGTTCGCCGAAGAATAATTCTCCTCCTTGGTGTTCCAATTCCACTATTTTTCGGAGAATAGCACTTGTTGATGTTTTAGCTATAGCTCCGTATTCTTTTTCAAAATCAGTTTTACCTTCTTCTGTAGCAAATTGGAGTATTTTTTTCAAATCTTTTAAGTCCAACAGCGGGTAATTGTGATCATCACAATACTTAAAGATAACAGCTAACACGCCTTCTTGTACATCGCTCAAATCTAAAATACGGGAAAGTAATACCGACCCGAACTCAGAAACTGTAGCACGTAAACGAACCCCTTTTTGTTCTGAAATGGTTAAAAGCTCCACAGGGAACGATTGATTTTCAAAAGGAAGCCCTATCTTTCTATGACGCTCTGTAATGAAAGATTTTTCTTCACCTGCTTCTGCCAATCCGCTTAAATCACCCTTCAAGTCCATTAAAAGTACAGGAACACCATTTTTGGATAAATTCTCTGCAATGACCTGCAAAGTTTTGGTTTTTCCTGTACCAGTCGCACCTGCGATGAGTCCATGACGATTCAAAGTTTTTAGAGGTAAATTAACTAACAGATTTTCAATAGGTTCTCCATCGAATATCGCACCTCCTAATGTAATGTAGTCGCCCTTACAGGTATATCCCGAAAGGATATGCTCCTTAAAAGATTCTATTTTACTCATTCTTTTTGTTCACAAAGTTACAAGGTAACAAAGGTACAACAAAAAGTGGAAAAAAAGAAAGTTTCATTTGAAAAAAAACAGAATTGAAAGCTAATATTATTTTTTAACATCTTGTTTTCTAAAAAAGATGTCAAAAAATATATTTTATATATGATTGATTATAAGTTGTTTAATTTATGTACACTTTTCATATAACAAAAAAAATCTTTTTTTTATTAGTCCAGTACAAATATTCTTCGTACATTAGCACGTTAATTGAATACAAAACATAAAAAATAGTAAGAAATAATATGGCAGAAGGAGAAAAACTCATTCCAGTGGACATTGGTGATGAGATGAAATCCGCTTACATTGACTACTCAATGTCGGTAATTGTTTCGCGAGCATTGCCCGATGTGCGTGATGGTTTGAAGCCAGTGCATCGTAGGGTGTTGTTCGGGATGAATGAATTAGGAGTTTTTAGCAATAGTCAACACAAAAAATCAGCAAGGATTGTGGGAGAAGTTCTTGGTAAGTACCACCCCCATGGAGATTCCTCAGTATATGATACTATGGTACGTATGGCTCAAGATTGGAGCTTACGTTACATGCTTGTTGATGGAAAAGGAAACTACGGTTCGGTTGATGGCGATCCTCCTGCGGCAATGCGTTACACAGAGGCTCGTATGCGTAAAATTTCCGAAGATATGTTGGTTGATATTGACAAAGACACGGTCGACCATCAGTATAACTTCGATGATACTTTGTTGGAACCCAAGGTTTTGCCAACGCGTATCCCCAGTTTATTAGTTAATGGATCTTCGGGAATTGCTGTAGGTATGGCAACTAATATGGCTCCTCATAATTTGACGGAAGTCATTGATGGAACGGTAGCCTACATTGAAAATCCTGAAATAGATATTGAAGAGCTAATAAAATATGTCAAAGCTCCTGATTTCCCTACAGGAGGTATCATTTATGGTTATGAAGGCGTTCGAGAGGCATTCAAAACGGGACGTGGTCGAGTTGTTGTACGTGCGAAAACTAATATCGAAGAAGTAAATGGAAAAGAATGCATCATAGTTACCGAAATTCCATATCAGGTCAATAAAGCTGAAATGATTAAAAAGACGGTGGATTTGATCAATGAGAAGAGAATTGAAGGAATTTCTGAGGTGCGAGACGAATCGTCTGGAAGGGGAGGAATGCGTGTTGTTTATGTTTTGAAACGAGATGCTGTAGCTAATGTAGTATTAAATAATTTATTCAAACATACTGCTCTACAAACATCGTTCAGTGTAAATAACATTGCTTTAGTTGACGGTCGTCCACAATTGTTAAATTTGAAGGATTTAATTCACTATTTTGTGGAACACCGCTATGATGTGGTTTATCGCAGAACTCAGTTCGAACTGAAAAAAGCACAGGAAAGAGCACATATTTTAGAAGGATTAATCATTGCTTCTGATAACATTGACGAGGTAATTGCCATTATCCGTTCGTCGGAAAATGCGAACGAAGCTCGTACCAGATTGATGGAGCGTTTTGAATTATCTGAGATTCAATCACGAGCCATTGTTGAGATGCGTTTGCGTCAGCTAACAGGTCTGGAGCAAGATAAGTTGCGTATTGAATATGAGGAGGTTATGGCTCTTATTAAAGATTTGGAAGACATCATCGCACGGAAAGAGCGTCGTACTGAAATTATCAAAGAAGAATTGCTTGAGGTGAAGGCAAAATATGGTGATGAACGTCGTTCACAAATTGAATATGCAGGAGGAGAGTTTAGTGTTGAGGATATGATTCCTGATGAAACAATGGTCATCACAATTACACATGCTGGATACATTAAACGTACATCGTTGAACGAATACAAAACCCAGAATAGGGGAGGTGTGGGGCAGAAAGCGTCCAATACGCGTGACCAAGATTTCTTAGAACATCTGTTCGTAAGCTCGAATCACCAATACATGTTGTTCTTTACCCAAAAAGGAAAATGTTTTTGGATGCGCGTGTATGAAATTCCTGAAGGAACAAAAACATCGAAAGGAAGAGCCATTCAAAATCTTATCAATATTGAACAAGATGATAAGGTTAAAGCCTTTATCAGCGTAAAAGATTTGAAAGATGAGGAATACATCAATAACAACTTTTTGATTATGGCGACAAAACAAGGAATCGTCAAGAAAACGTTATTGGAGGAATACTCCCGTCCACGTCAAAATGGAATAAACGCTATTACCATTAAAGATGGTGATGAGTTGTTAGAAGCAAAACTTACTTCAGGAAAAAGTCAACTAATGTTGGCAGTGAAATCAGGACGAGCTATTCGTTTCGAAGAGGAAAAAGTACGTGCAGTAGGACGTAACTCACAAGGGGTTCGAGGTATTGATTTGGACGTGGAAACAGACGAAGTAGTTGGAATGATCGCTATTGAAAATCCGCAGGAAGAAACCGTTTTGGTGGTTTCAGAAAACGGCTACGGAAAACGTTCTTACATTGATGAACCTGAAACTGGAGAAGCAGTTTACCGAATTACCAATCGAGGAGGAAAAGGAGTAAAAACCATTTCAATCACTGAAAAAACAGGTAACTTAGTGGCTATTAAGAGTGTACTTAGTGGTGAAGATTTGATGATTATTAACAAATCTGGAATAGCTATCCGTTTACCAATAGACGATTTACGAATTATGGGACGTGCAACACAAGGGGTTAGGCTCATCAATATTAAAGGAAATGACTCTATAGCAGCTGTTGCGAAAGTTATGAAGGAGGATGAGCAGGAATCTTCAACGGATGAAAATCAAGAAAATGGTACAGAAATTGAGAGTACAGAATAGAAACAAAAAAATATTGTAGAATTAATTACCAGAAACAAATGAAAAAACCATTAGTGATAGCAGCTGCTTTATTAGTTTCGGCAACTGCATTTGGACAGAAAAAAGAACTCAGAGAAGTTGAAAAGCTAATCAAAAAAGGAGATTTAGCAGGAGCAAAAACGATGCTTTCTCAGGTGAAAAGCATAGCCTCAAGTGGTGATTTTGCGGCTCAATACTATTTTTTGGAAGGGACAGTAGGTTTGGAAAATGCAAAGAAAAATGCTAATTTACTTGCCTCATTGAAAGATGCTTCACAAGCATTTGCCAAAGTGAGAGAAATAGAGGGAGGAAAAGGGAAATTTACAGCTCAACTACCTGCTTTAAGTGAAGTAGCCGCTAAAATTGCATCGAATAAAGGGCAAGAAGCGTACACAAAGCAAGATTTCAAAACAGCTACTACAGCTTTTGAACAGGTATACCGCTTCAGCCCAAAGGATACGGTCAATCTATACTATGCTGCTTCAATGGCTGTTCAAGATAAAGATTATGATTTGGCTTTGCAATATTACAAAGAATTAAAAGATATGAACTACGATGGTTCAGAGGTTCTTTACTACGCAAAAGACAAGCAGTCAGGAGAGGAACAGTTATTTGGAAGCAAAAATCAACGAGATTTGATGGTTAAAGGAGGAACGCACACGAATCCAAGAACCGAGAAAACCCCATCAAAACGCGCTGAAATCGTAAAAAATATAGCTTACATTTATGTAGAGCAAGGCAAAAACGATGAAGCATTACAAGCTTTTGAAGAAGCTCGTAAGAGATTTCCAAACGATGCCAACATCGTGGTACAAGAGGCGATGATTTATTTCCAATTGGATAATAAAGATAAATTTAAAGAATTGATGCAAGAAGCTATCAGAATTGAACCTAATAATCCTGATTTGCATTACAATATAGGAGTAATCAATTTACAACAAAATAATGTAGTTGAAGCTCGTAAATCATTTGAGGAAGCATTAAGACTAAAACCAGACTATGCAGCAGCTGCGTTAAACATCTCAACATCATACATTACTGAGGGTAATGCCTTGATTGAGGAGATGAATGCTTTGGGTAACTCAAAAGCAGATGTTAAAAAATACGAAGAATTGAGAGTGAAAAAAGATGATTTCTTCAAAAAAGGAGCAGATGTTTTGGAAGATTATGTAAAAAAACAAGGTAATACTAAGGATATTTTAGAGCAATTGAAAAGTATCTATGGTGCCTTAGGGGATCACAGCAATTTCCAAAGAATTAAATCTTTATTAGGAGAGTAGTCATTGATTGTCTCAAACGAAGTTAAAGAAAGTTGTCCACAATATTGGGCAACTTTTTTTGTATGGTAGTTTTTTTTTTTTATCTTTTCACCTTTGTACAATGAATTGACTTTTATTAAACTTAAAAAAATACTTATTTGGGTGTTATGTGAAAATCACAAAATATTTTAACATTTAAATCTATTCAGATATGAAAAATTAGCATATATTTGCAACCTGATACAAAGCATTTAACTACTCAAAACTTTATGAATTTCATTACAAAATACTTGCATAACTCATTGAATTTCTGTATATTTGCATTGCAAATTGATATAGCAACGCAACGCAACGCAACGCAACGCAACGCAACGCAACGCAACGCAACGCAACGCAACGCAACGCAACGCAACGCAACGCAACGCAACGCAACGCAACGCAACGCCTTTCTTATGCTTTAACTAAAAGTTCCTTCGCGTGTGTATATACTTTTTCTGCATATATACAACATTTCATAACTTATTTTTTACAACATAATACAAATTTGCTAACAATATATAGCAAACAGACCGATTATGGGCATATGGCTCGTAATCGGTTTTTTGCATTTTTGTGTAAATTGGGAAAATAGAAATTTTAACTATAAAACTTTAATACGATGACAGACAAAAATTTAGCCAGTGTAGTTTTTACTGCCGAAGAATTACAAAAGTTAGATGAAGCCTTGCAAAACATTGAAAATGTGCTAAAAGGAAAAACATTTAACCTTACTCCTGATGAACGTAGACAGTACGGAAGCATTGCTGAGCAAAACAAACTTTTTGTAAATAAGTGCAAAGAGTTTATGGAGCAATATCCTCAGTTTGTGCCTTCTTTTTTGGATAAGGAGGAATTTGACCGCGATTATCAAGCTCGTCAGCAAATTGAAACTCGCCTTATTCGTCTTAAAACTATTACAGAACAACTTTCGGATACTAAAGTATTGCTTGATAATGACAATTATTTCAATTCGATAACCTTTTACCGAAATGTCAAATTTTTAAGCGGACAAAACGTTCCTGGAATTAAAACCCTATATGAGCAACTGAAGCAATTTTTTAAAGGAGGACGGAAGAAAGCGGATGTATAAAATTCCTTTTGAAAAAAGATTTTTAAAAAATCCCCCTTTAAAGGGGGTAGGGGGATGTAAAAAATCAAACAACCTATTAAATAGGTTTTATAACCATACTTAATAGATATCATCAGGGTATTGAATGCTTTTTATCAATGTATTTAATAGGGTTTAAAATGGTATTAAATACGTTGTTTCAGTGTATAAAATACATTTCCGAAGGGTATTTTATACGTTTCTGAGACGTATTTTTAGAGGTTGAAAACCTATTTAGTGCTTTATTGAAACATATAAAATGGATGGTTTGTATTGTTTTTTAATAAATTAGTTTTTAATGATTTAAAATTTTATAGAAGAATGAAGAAAATTATAATGTATGTAATGACTCTGCTTATAGCAGTGGTTATAGGTGGTTGCACCAAAGAAGGTCCCGCAGGAAAAGATGGGCGTGACGGTATTAACGGAAAAGATGGTAGCACCATCATTACGGGCAGTGGTGTACCCGATGCTTCCTTAGGAAACGTGGGTGATTACTATTTTGACCGCACCACTTCCAATCTGTATGGGGCTAAAACAACCAATGGCTGGGGAATGCCCGTAAACTTGAAAGGTTTGCAAGGAGACAAAGGCGATAAAGGCGATACAGGAGCAACGGGAAGTACCGGAGCTAATGGTATTGACGGCAATAGAATTCTTTACGGAACCACCGCCCCCACAGCCCATTTAGGAAATATAGGCGATTGGTATATTGACACCAAAAACGCAAAACTATATGGGGCAAAAACCGAACAAGGTTGGGGGAGTGGTATCTCACTAAGTGGAGGAAACTCTGAGGGTATTTCTGCCTCTGACTACAAATTGAGTGCTGACGGTAAAACTTTGGTATTATGGATGAACATTAGCACTCGCAATATTGATATGAATGCCGACCCCAATTTAAGTCAGGTAACCACCATTGGGCGAGAAGCTTTTGTAGATTGTAACAACTTAAATTCTATTATCATTTCCAATAGTGTGAAAGTGATAAAACCCAAGGCTTTTACTAATTTACGTCGTTTGAGCTCTGTGGAATTGGGTAGAGGTGTTCAAAATATAGCATCGATAAATAAAGAATATAACTTTTACGAACACGATACAATAAAATCAGGAGTTTTTCATAATTGTACAAGTTTAAAAACCATTACAATACCCAAGCAATTGAAAGACATAAGTGGAGCTTTCAGAAATTGTACTGATTTAACATCGGTTATTTTAGAAGAGGGGGTAACCGATATTGAGGGAGCTTTTGTAGGTTGTTCGAAATTAAGTAGTATAACAATTCCTAATAGCATTGTAAATATAGAGGGAGCTTTTGTAAAATGTAAGGAATTAAAAACAGCTATTATTGGAAATGGAGTAGAATATTGGAAACAAGCTTTTCAGGATTGTAAAAACCTTAAAGATGTTACTTTATCCGATGGCATTACAAACATTGGAAATGATGGAGGATATGATGGAATTTTTGAAGGTTGTGAATCTCTTAGTACCATAAATATTCCCAATGGAGTAACCCGTATAGCAGACAGAACTTTTGATGGTTCTGGGCTGGTATCAGTAGTATTGCCCAATAGTGTAACCGAATTAGGGAAAGGTACTTTTGCTAATTGTGAAAAATTAACTTCCGTTACGCTTTCCAATCAAATGACTATAATCAAAGGAGCAGAGTATTACTATGACCAAAATGCTACATTTTACAATTGCAAAGCCCTTACCACACTTACCATACCTGCCAATATAACTACCATTGAAAAGGGTGCTTTTTGGGAGAATGGTTTAACTTCGGTTACCTTAGAGGCAACTACGCCTCCGCAAATAGAAAACTATATTGGGCTTTTTGTTGACCAAAATGATGAAAATAATCATAATAGTAGCCCTAAACTCACTAAAGTAAAAACCATTTATGTACCTGCAAGTAGTTTAAGTGCTTATCAAAATGCAAAGGGCTGGAAAGATTTAGCTACTAATGGGATAAGCTTATTACCTAAGCCCTAAGAAACAACGTTTTAGATTAACAAAAAAACCGAAAGTGTAATACTTTCGGCTTTTTTGTTACTTCTTTAAAAGAATCTTACAATTATTTAAACTCTTTTTCGTAGCGTTTGCGGTCGTTTTCGTTTAGGTAGATTTTACGCAAACGTAATGATTTTGGCGTAACTTCCACGTATTCATTCGTGCAGTACGTACTTGGAATGAGCGTTCCACCCATGATGATGGCGAATTTGGTTGATGAGATTTATAGACAAAGTAAAAATATATTTGAAAATGAATGAAATAAAGAGAATAGTTGTACAAAGTAGCAGAAAGGGAAATTTGGTTATCAAACGAATTTCCAAAGAAAAAGCATCTCCCTATTTTTGGAAGATGCTTTTCTAAGGAAAATTTATTCAGAAGAGGCTGTCCTTTTCGGATAGCTTTTTCTTTTATAAGATTATTTAGTTATTCCTTCCAAATCCAGCATAAATGCGTATTCTTTGGCGGTTTCTTTCAGGGCTTCAAAACGACCAGAGGCTCCGCCGTGCCCTGCATCCATATTCGTGTCGAGGAACAGCAAATTATTATTGGTTTTCATCTGACGTAATTTAGCCACCCATTTAGCTGGTTCCCAGTATTGTACTTGCGAATCGTGCAATCCTGTAGAAACATACATATTCGGATAATTCTGTGCTTTTACTTGGTCATAAGGCGAATAAGAAAGCATATAATCATAATACTCTTTTTCATTCGGATTTCCCCACTCATCATATTCTCCTGTTGTTAAAGGGATTGTATCATCAAGCATCGTAGTTATCACATCAACAAACGGAACAGCCGCAATCACACCATTGTAAAGCTCTGGAGCCATATTTACCACAGCTCCCATCAATAAACCTCCTGCTGAACCTCCTTCGGCATACAAATGTTCGTTTGAAGTGTATTTTTCAGCTATCAAGTGTTTAGAACAATCAACAAAATCGGTAAATGTATTCTTTTTGTGTAGCATTTTGCCGTTTTCGTACCATTTTCTGCCCAAATATTGCCCTCCACGAATGTGAGCAATCACATAAATGAAACCTCTATCAAGCAAACTCAATCGAGAAGAGGAAAAATACGGACTTACTGTATGTCCATACGAACCATAAGCGTACAACAACAACGGATTTTTGCCGTCCTTTTTCATTCCCTTACGATAAACCATCGACATCGGAATTTTTGTTCCATCTTGTGCCGTTGCCCAAATTCGTTCTTCTACGTAGTTATTTTTGTCGAAATTTCCACCCAAAACTTGTTGCTCTTTTAGCACCGTTTTTGCTTTGGTAACCATATTAAAGTCAATTACCGAAGCAGGTGTTGCCATCGACTGATATCCGTAACGCAATACATCTGTATCAAAATCAACATTTTGTGTAGTATATGCCGTATAAGTTTCACTTTCGAAAGGCAAATAATACGACTGCCCACCACTCCAAGTACGAATTTCAATTCTATTTAAACCATTGAACGTTTCTTCCACCACTAAGAAATTCTTGAAAATTTCGATTCCTTCTAAAAATACGTCTTCACGATGCGGAATAAGTTCTTTCCAATTCTCGGCAGAAGTCGCATTTTCAGCGGTTTTCATCAACTTGAAGTTCGTTGCATTGTCTTTATTGGTAACGATGTAGAAAGCATCACCATAGTGTGAAATATCATACTCCAAACCTCGTGTACGTTTCTGAAATACTTTAAAATCGCCCGTAGGATTGTCCGCTTTTAAGATTTGATATTCCGATGTAAGCGTACTTCCTGAACCGATAACGATGTATTTTCTTGATTTTTCACGATATACATACGTGTAGAAAGTATCGTCTTTTTCGTGGAAAATAAGTACATCTTTTTTGGTATCTGTACCCAATTCGTGACGATAAATTTTATCAGAACGAAGGGTTTGTGGGTCCTTTTGGGTATAAAATAGCGTTTTGTTATCACTTGCCCAAGCTGCTGAACCTGTGGTGTTTTCAATTTTTTCAGAAAGAATTTCACCTGTTTCTAAGTTTTTGATTTGCAACACGTATTGGCGACGAGAAACGGTATCCACACCAAAAACAGCCCATTTATTATCATCACTTACAGAAATTCCCGCAAGTTGGAAATAGGCGTGTCCTTTTGCCATTTCGTTACAGTCGAACATAATTTCTTCGGGAGCGTCCAAAGTTCCTTTTTTACGCGCATAAATCGGGTAATCTTTTCCTGTTTCGTAACGGGTAATGTACCAATATCCGTTGCGGAAATATGGTACGGACGAATCATCTTCTTTAATTCGAGATTTCATTTCCTCGAAAAGCGAATTTTGAAAATCCTTAGTGTGAGCCGTCATTTTTTGGTAATACTCATTTTCGGCATTCAGATAGTCGATAACTTCTTGGTTCTCACGTTGATTTAACCAAAAATAATCATCGGTACGTACATCACCAAATTTTTCCAATTTGTGAGGAACTTTCTTCGCCACAGGTGGCTGAATATCTGGATATTCTGTCTTTTTCATCGTTTCGGTATTATTTTTACAAGAAGTTGCAAAAATAAGCGAAACGGCAACAATAGCGAATTTTTTTTGATTTATTTTTTTTGTCATAATATAAAAAAAATTGATTAATAATTCCACAAAGATATAAAAAATATTGAAAAAAAGTTTTTCTGTAATTCTATTATAAGCGTAAGTCATACAAAAAAATCATGAAGACTAATTTGAGGCAAAATCTGTTTTATTTTGATTAAATGAATCATAATTTGTTTTTCTGTCGTATCTTTGTCGAGCATTCAAAACAAGAAATTTGCATTAAAATATATAATACAATGTAATTCAACTGTTTGAAACTTTATAATAAGATAAGACACATCAAATAAAAGAATATGAAATTAAAATTATCAAAACCTATTTGTTTTTTTGATTTAGAAACCACAGGAACAGATATTACCAAAGATCGTATCGTAGAGATTTCTATTTTAAAAGTTTTTCCAAACGGGAATAAAGAAAGTAAAACCTGGTTGGTAAATCCGACAGTGCCTATTCCAAAAGAAGCAAGTGATATCCATGGAATTACCGATGAGAGAGTTGCTAATGAACCTACTTTCAAAGAGTTAGCAAAAACAATCCACAACATGATTAAAGATTCTGATTTAGCGGGATTTAATTCAGATCGATTCGATATTCCTCTTCTGGCAGAAGAAATGTTACGTGCCGAAATAGATTTTGATTTAGGAAACCGCGTTACAGTCGATGTACAAACCATTTTTCACAAAATGGAACAACGAACCTTGAGTGCCGCCTATAAGTTTTACTGTGATAAAATTTTAGATGATGCCCACTCAGCAGAAGCCGATACTAATGCTACGTACGAGATTTTCAAATCCCAACTTGAACGATATGATGATTTGGGAACCGATATTAAAAAAATCAGTGAATTTACAACACGTAAGCAAAGTGTTGATTTTGCAGGTTTTATCGTGATGAACGATAAAAATGAAGAAATTTTTTCATTTGGAAAACACAAAGGGCGACGTGTGGAAGATATTTTAGCCGAAGAACCTGGCTATTTCGGATGGATTCTAAATGCTGATTTTCCTTTATACACTAAAAAAGTACTGACAGCCATTAAGTTACGTAAATTTAATTCATAGGATGAAACGATTTTTCATAGGTATGCTCACTGCGGTAGTACTTCTTTTAGGATTGAAATACATTTTCGATAAAAAAGAAGAAAAGGCAGTTTTGGAAGCCGACACAGCATTAATTCAGACCCAAATTGCGAATGTCAGCAAACTTATCGTTACTGAAGGTCATTTTTCAGAGGTAATTTCATATACAGATAGTCAGAAATATTTTTTAGATTTATTTTCATTCGACAAAAAAATACTAATTGTAGTCAATGCCGATGTAACAGTAGCATATGATCTTACAAAAATTACTTACGACATCGATGAAGTAAATAAGATAGTGAATATCAAATATATTCCTGAAGAGGAAATAAAAATATATCCAAATTTAAAATATTACGACATAAGTCAAAGTCAAGTAAATCCTTTTAATGCAGATGATGTAAACAAAATTCAGAAAAAAATACAAACTGAATTAGAGAAAAAAGTAGCAAATTCAACGCTGAAAAGCAACGCGAAAAACCGATTAATATCCGAACTATCAAACATTATTTTCTTGACACGCTCGGTCGGTTGGACGGTAGTTTATAACGATAAGCCCATTGAAAACACAACAGATTTACGAATACTTGAAAACAATTAAATATACATAAAATTATGAAAATCATTTGTGTAGGTAAAAACTATATTGACCATATTAAAGAATTTGACGGAAAACATCCCGAATCAATAGTATTGTTTATGAAACCCGACACGGCGATTCATAACACCGAATTACCCTATTATATTCCTGAGTTCACTTCCAATTTGCATCACGAAGTAGAGTTGGTATTGAAAATTAATCAGAATGGTAAATTTATTTCCGAAAAATTCGCTCACAAGTACTATGATGAAATTGGTTTGGGGATTGATTTTACGGCTCGAGACATACAATCATCTCTAAAAAAGGACGGACTATCCTGGGAAAAAGCCAAATCTTTTGACGGTTCTGCTATTATAGGAGATTTTGTACAAAAATCAACATTGGATTTGACTAACATTTCATTTCGATTAGAGAAAAACGGACAAACGGTACAACAGGGTAGTTCAAATCAAATGCTATGGAACTTTGACCAAATAGTTTCCGAATGTTCAAAGTATTTCACGCTACGCAAAGGGGATTTGATTTTTACGGGAACCCCTGCTAACGTAGGACAAGTACTTGCAAACGATATTTTAGAAGGTTTTTTGGGTGATAAAAAGATGTTTTCTTTTGCTATAAAGGGATGATTCGAGAACAATTTTACATGCGTTTAAAACGGTTATGAGTCCACAGATAGTATTCAGGTTGTGAATAAATCTGTTGGTTGAGACGTTCAAAAAACATATCTGTAATTTGATAATCAGGCATTTCGATCGGATTTTCGGAAAGAACTTCAAAAGTAGTCCGATAGTACCCTCGTTTTATTTTCTCAATGTTAGCGAATACAACTACCGTATTTAACTGTTTACTAATGCGTTCCGCTCCTGTGAAGACTGGTACTCGTAATCCTAAAAACGGACGACGATAGCTTTTGGAACTGTTAGGAACCTGGTCAGCGGCAAATCCGTAACAGCAAATAAGCCCTTCGTCTTTATGTCGTTTCATTTCCGCAGAAGCCTTGTAACGCGACATCAAAAAACTTTTATGTTTCATGCGGATTTTCTGGATTAGTTTATCGAAGTACTTGTTGCTCAACGGACTATAAAGCGCATATGACGTATGTTTTAAAGAATACGCCAACGACAACAACCACTCGTAACTCGCATAATGCCCACATATGAAAATAATGCTTCGATTTTCAGTTTCGTATTTTTTGAGAATTTCCAGATTGGAATAAATCATCCGTTTTTTCATCTCTTTTTCCGACATTCCGTAAGATTTTACCATTTCTAAAAATATATCACAGAAATGTTTGTAGAATTTTTTTTCTATGGATAATCGTTCCGATTCGCTCTTAAAAGGAAAGGCAATGGATAAATTCTTACGAACTACTTTAACCCTGAATTTCAGAATTTTATATATAACAATGTAAAAAAAATCAGACAAAACGTACAATAATCGGAATGGCAAAACAGAGACTAACCATATTAAGGGAAATGCCAAAATAAATATCAATAAATTCATCAGATGTGGAAATTTCCGCAAATATAGTTATATTTGACCGAAAAAATCAAAATCAATATGCGAGATTTACATTTAATCACTCTTATTATCATAGGAGCAAACGCCCTCTTCTCAATGCAAGGGTTTAAGAACTATACTTTTTTTGAAAAATACAAATTCAATGTCCGTGATGTTCAACGAGGAGAATATGTTCGGATGTTTTCCAGTGGATTCCTACATGCCGATTGGCAACATTTGATTTTCAATATGCTAACACTTTTTTTCTTTGCCAATGTAGTTATTTACAATGTGGGAGTATTGTCATTTGTGATAACATATCTTCTCGCGCTACTCTTGGGTAATATTTTTGCCTTATATTTTCATAAAAATGAACCTTATTACTCTGCCGTTGGTGCCAGTGGAGCGGTTACGGGAATTTTGTATGCCTCCATCTTGTTTGCTCCCAATATGTTGATTTTTGTATTTTTCATCCCAATGCCTGCCTATATTTTTGGAATTGGGTATTTGCTTTATTCCATCTATGGTATGAAAACAAGGTCAGGAAACATCGGTCATTCGGCTCATTTTGGAGGCGCTGTTGGTGGATTACTTTATGCATTAATACTCAAACCTCATTTGATTACAACTCAACCTCTATTGATTATAGGTATGTTAGTACCTATCGTCTTATTGTTTGTGTTTAGAAAACGATTGATGTAGCAAATACAATCCGTATCAAAATAGAATATTTCTTACGTGAAACAAATAATTTGAAACATACAAATATGAAATCATTTTTGCTAATATTATTTTTTATTCCTTTGACTATGATAGCACAATCTGTTCCAAGCGTAACCGTTGTGGGTGAAGGTGTTGTGACTGTATCTCCTGATATTGTATACATATCTTTAAACGTTGAAAATGAAGGAGATAATGTAAAACATCTAAAAAAAGTAAACGAAGAAGCCGTAGCCAAAGTTCTACACACTTTAGCCGATGAATTACCCAAATCTAACTTCCAAACTAGTCATGTATCCTTGAGAAAACATTATAATTATGAGAAACATATAAATAAATATTACATCTCCCAAGGCATAAATATTAAATTGGAAGATATTTCTAAGTACGAATGGTTGATGGAATGTTTATTTGAAGCAGGAGTTAATGAAATAAACAGCGTAACGTTTGATGTTAAAGATAGAGAAAAATTCATACGTGAAGCACAATCATTAGCAATTTACAATGCACGTCAAAAAGCGTTATTTTATGCCGTTAGTTTAGAACAAAACATTGGTAAAGCGTTGTTTATAAGCGAATTGAATTCTAATGCACCGCGTTTTGAAAACGTTGCTATGTTTGCAAAAAACGATGTTATCAACAGTACAATAGCTGTTGGTGTGATTGAAATTAGAGCTAATGTCAATATTTCATTTGAATTACTGAAAGAGTAATTTTTTTGTCTTTTATATTCCCTTGATTCACACGTATATAAAATGTTAAAATTTTATTGTTTTGTTGTACCATATTTTTTATTACTTTTGCAAACTTGAAAAAAAGCGTTTAGTAGCAGTGTATAGAAACATTAACTATTCACTTACCCCTAATTAAATATAACACAGATGAAAGCAGGAATTGTAGGATTACCAAATGTAGGCAAATCCACCTTATTTAATTGTTTATCAAATGCAAAAGCACAGAGTGCAAATTTTCCATTTTGCACCATCGAACCTAACTTAGGTGTGGTGAATGTTCCCGACCCACGTTTGCAGAAATTGGAAGAACTCGTAAATCCTGAGCGTGTGCAACCCGCTACAGTTGAAATTGTAGATATTGCAGGGTTAGTGAAAGGAGCTAGTAAGGGCGAGGGCTTAGGAAATCAGTTTTTAGGAAATATTCGTGAGTGTAATGCTATCATTCACGTGTTGCGTTGCTTTGAGAACGACAACATCGTTCACGTAGATGGAAGTGTAAATCCAATCCGCGATAAAGGCACCATTGATGTAGAGCTACAACTCAAAGATTTAGAAACTGTAGAAAAACGCCTTGATAAAGTAAACCGAGCTGCTAAAGCTGGTGACAAAAAAGCTGCCAAAGAACAAGAATTGTTAAATCGTATCAAAACAACATTAGAATCTGGAAATTCAGCTCGTGCTGTACAGGTATCTGATGATGAACGAGAACTGATGGATTCGTTTCAGCTTTTGACTGCCAAACCAATACTATACGTATGTAATGTAGATGAAGCCTCTGCTAAATCTGGAAATGCATATGTGGAACAGGTTCGTGATGCTATTAAAAACGAAAATGCAGAAGTAATCGTATTAGCAGTGGCTACTGAAGCTGATATCACAGAGCTAGAAAGTTATGAAGAGCGTCAAATGTTTTTGGAAGATTTAGGATTGGACGAACCAGGAGCGTCAAAACTTATCCGTGCAGCATACAAATTACTAAATTTACAAACCTATTTCACGGCAGGAGTGAAAGAAGTAAGAGCGTGGACTATCCATAAAGGGGATACTGCTCCACAGGCAGCGGGTGTGATTCACTCTGATTTTGAACGCGGATTTATTCGTGCTGAAGTAATTGCCTACGATGATTTTATACATTATGGAAGCGAAAGTAAGGTCAAAGAAGCAGGAAAAATGCGTGTAGAAGGGAAGGAATACATCGTTAAAGATGGAGACATAATGCATTTCCGTTTCAACGTATAGTTACTCATACTAAGGTGTTTGACTTCTGATAGTACAGAACTTCTCCTAAGTTTCTATGTGACAATTTATAAATTTATGAAAGACATTGTTTCTCACCTTTAAAACTTCGCCTTTATACAATGTGTGAAATTTTTAAACATGTCTAAAAACTGTCCGAAAAGTCAGATTTTATCAGTCTTTTATAACATAATAAAAATAAGTTGGTAAAATCTGATTTATATTCAGTATTAATTTTTTGGACAGTCCTATTATCTATATAAAAATTATGAAAGTAAAGCATATCATCCAACGGTTGGAACAGTTAGCCCCTCTTGACTATGCCGAAAATTTTGACAATGTCGGATTATTGGTAGGGGATGCTGAAATGAATGTTACAGGAGTTTTGATAACCTTAGATACTACCGAAGAGGTTGTTGATGAAGCTATTAGCAGAGAATGTAACTTTATAGTTAGCTTTCATCCAATCATTTTTAATGGGCTAAAAAGTTTGACAGGAAAAACGTATGTTGAACGTGTGGTCATCAAAGCTATTCAACATAATATTGCTATTTATAGTATGCATACAGCTTTGGATAATACTCTTTTTGGAGTAAATGAAGCTATTTGTGAAGCTTTAGGACTACGAAACACTCGTATATTGATTCCACAGAAGCATACAATACGTAAATTAATAACATATGTTCCTAAAAATCAATCCGATATCGTGCGAGAAGCTTTATTTGACGCAGGTGCTGGAAATATTGGAAATTACAGCCATTGTAGTTTCAATTTAGAAGGAAAAGGTACGTTTCAAGGCAATGATTCCTCAAACCCGACTGTTGGAGAGCGAAATATACTACACAAAGAAGATGAAACCCAAATTGGGGTTATCTTCCCAAAACATCTACAAAGCAAGGTACTAAATGCTTTGCGTGAAAGCCATCCGTACGAGGAAATTGCCTATGAAGTATATGTATTGGAAAATGCTCATCAACATATTGGATTGGGAGTTGTTGGCGAGTTTTCAAAACCGATGACCGAAAACGATTTTCTTTACCACTTAAAAGATAAAATGCAAACAAGTTGTGTACGCTATAGCGAACTAACGGGCAAAATGATTCAAAAAGTAGCCGTTTTAGGAGGTAGCGGAGCGTTTGCCATCGATGCTGCAAAAGCTGCAAAAGTTGATGCTTTTGTAAGTGCCGATTTCAAATATCACGATTTCTTCAAAGCAGAAAAACAACTATTACTGGCCGATATAGGACATTTTGAAAGTGAACAATACACAAAATTACTTTTATTTGATTATCTTACAAAAAAAATTCCTAACTTTGCCATTATTTTATCCAAGATAAACACAAATCCCATCAAGTATTACTAAATAGATATGACAAAAAAAGCCGAGATTACAGTAGAAGAAAAACTAAGAATGTTGTATGATTTACAACTAATCGACTCACAAATTGATGAGTTACAGAACGTTCGTGGACAACTTCCGTTAGAAGTTTCTGATTTAGAAGACGAAGTGGAGGGTCTCAAAAGTCGCTTAGTAAAATTCAAAGAAGAGTTAGAGCAATTACAATCGGGCATTACCCAAAAGAAAAATGTAATTGAAGAGGCTAAAATTTTGATAAAAAAATATGTTGCTCAACAGAAAAACGTACGCAACAACCGTGAATACAACTCAATCACAAAAGAAATTGAATATCAAGAATTAGAAATTCAATTAGCCGAAAAACGCATCAAAGAGTTCAAGGCTCAAGTGGATTTGAAAAAAGAAAGTATCAAACAAATCGAGAACAAAAAATCAGAACGAGAAACTCACCTGAAACATAAAAAAGAAGAATTAAATTCCATTTTAGCTGAAACAGAGAAAGAAGAGGCTATTCTACGTGAAAAAGCAGTTGAATTTGCGGAACAAATTGAAGAACGTCTACTAAAAGCGTACCAACGCATTAGAGGTAGCGTTGTGAACCGCTTGGCTGTAGTTCCTGTGGAGCGTGGAGCTTCGGGAGGTTCATTTTTTACGATTCCTCCGCAGGTACAGGTTGAGATAGCTACTCGTAAAAAAATCATCACCGATGAACACAGCGGACGAATTTTAGTAGATGCAGCTCTCGCTGAAGAGGAAAAAGAAAAAATGAATGCTCTATTCGAAAGTATTAAACAATAAATAATTGATTTTCCAAAAGTTATCTCACATTCAAAACATTTTTCACTATAGAATAACTGATAATAAATAGTTTATGAGGTAAGGGCTTGAAAATAGCCCTTACTAAGCAAATTAAAAGAAGGCTTAGAAGAATCGGACCCATGAAGATTTTTCAATTTAAAATATCAAAAGTATTTGATTTTCGGCTTTCGACTTTTCGTTTTCGCAATAAAATATGAGATTATGTAAGAATGTGATATTTTTTGATGTCATTCAAGATTTAATAATCTCTTTTTTAGAGATTATTATTATTTATGGCGAATTTCTTAAAGCTAAAAGGAGATACTGAAAAATAATATTTTAAAATTTATAGTAAAGAATTCTCCCACGGCTGAAATCAATAATAAATATTGAATTTGCTATAATAAAGTAATGATAATACAAAAATGGAAGTCATAAAATCGTAATAATGAATAATAAAACTATACCATTATGGAAACATTAACTCCCATTACGCTGATTGTAATTTTTGCAATTGTCATTTTCGTGACAATTTCGTCATTAGTGGCACGTTACAAACGTTGTCCGTCTGATAAAATTCTCGTGATTTATGGAAAAACAGGAGGTAGTTCAGCCAAGTGTATCCACGGAGGAGGAGCTTTCGTTTGGCCTGTAATTCAAGACTTTGCGTATTTAGACTTACGTCCACTTTCCATCGAAGCGAATTTAACGAACGCTCTTTCACGTCAGAATATTCGCGTGGATGTACCTTGTCGTTTTACGATTGCAATCTCAACTGAAACCGAAAATATGAATGCTGCTGCGGAACGTTTGTTAGGATTGTTGCCTGAGCAAATTCAAGAGTTAGCAAAAGATATTTTATTTGGTCAGTTGCGTTTGGTAATTGCTACCATGACTATCGAAGAAATCAATTCAGACCGTGATAAATTCTTAGATAATATTTCTAAAAATATTGATAGTGAGCTTAAAAAGATAGGTTTGAAGCTCATAAACGTAAACGTTACGGACATCAAAGATGAGTCGGGATATATTGAAGCATTAGGGAAAGAAGCTGCTGCAAAAGCCATCAACGAGGCAAAAATTAGTGTTGCTGAACAAGAAAAAATAGGGGAAACAGGAAAAGCAATCGCTGATCGAGAAAAAGACACTCAAATTGCTGAAACCCACAGAGATAGAGACGTAAGAATCGCTATCACCCAAAAAGATAAAGAAATCAGCATTGCAGAGGCCAAAAAAGATGAATCAATTGGTATTGCCGAGGCTGAAAAGTTTGAATCAATAGGTAGAGCTGAAGCTCAAAGAGATAGTCGTATTAAAATTTCAGAAGCAAATGCGGTAGCCATAAAAGGGGAAAATGAAGCTAAAATAGCCATTGCAAACTCAGAAGCGTTGCGACGTGAAAAAGAAGCTGAATCGTTACGTATTGCAATTACTGCAGAGAAAGTGCAACAAGCAAAAGCTTTAGAGGAAGCATATGTAGCAGAACAAAAAGCAGAGTTAGCCCGTTCGGAAAGAGAACGCTCAACGCAAATTGCAAATATCATCGTTCCAACGGAAATTGCTAAACAACAAGCTATTATAGAAGCTCAAGCTGAAGCTGAACGTATTCGTGAGAAAGCTAAAGGGGAAGCCGATGCGATTTATGCTAAAATGGAAGCCGAAGCTAAAGGTTTGTTCGAAATTTTAACCAAACAAGCTGAAGGATATAGAGATGTGGTTGGAGCTGCTGGTGGTGATCCTACAAAAGCTTTCCAATTACTATTAATTGAAAAACTTCCTGAATTGGTTAAAACACAAGTGGAAGCGGTTAAAAATATCAAAATTGATAAAATTACCGTTTGGGATTCAGGTAATAACGAAAATGGAGCTAATTCAACAGCTAATTTCGTATCAGGGATGATGAAAACTGTTCCTCCTTTAAATGACTTGTTCAATATGGCAGGGTTGAATCTACCTACTTATTTGAAAGGTGAAAATCCTGAAGATGCAAAGCCAATCGGAGGTAACGAAACGAAAGAAAAATAATAATCCGGAATTTTAAATTCTTAGTAAACACGAGGTGCTTAGAAAGTTAGAGCAAAAATCCAACTTTTTAAGCACCTCTTTTTGAATTTAATGTTAGTAAATCACAAGATGTATTATTATTAACTCTTGGTTGTATATTCTCGCTGTAAACTTCTGTTAATAAATAATTCTCTAAAAAATTGACTATTCAGACTAACTTTCTTACCTTTACCCATAAAATTTAAAATAAAGCAGTATTTTATGCATCATTTCTCAGAAGAAGAAAACTATTCTGTATCGAAATTCGAGTCAATGTTGAAAAAAAATCATATTTCTTTCTTTGATGTTGATGAATTTGAAGAAATTGTAGAATATTATTTAGAATTAGGTAAGATGACTAAGGCAAAACATGCTTTGCAAATTGGTCGAAATCAACACCCGTCAGCAAGTTCGTTAAAACTCTTTGAGATTGAAGTAATGATTTTTGAAGATAATTTGCAACAAGCATCTCATTTACTTGCCGAACTCGAAGCAGTAGAACCTTATAATTCAGAGGTTTATGTGCAGAAAGCGAATCTTTATTCCAAACTTAATGACCATGAAAAAGCTATTGAACTCTTGAAATTCGCCTTGCCTCTGACAGATGATTTGGTGGATATTTATGCTTTAATAGCTATGGAATACTTATTCATTGAAAATTATGAAAAGGCCAAAAAATACTTTAGAAAATGTTTAACGGAGGATATTGAAGATTATATGTCATTGCAGCAACTGCTATTCTGCTATGATATCTTGGAAGAAAATGATGAAGCAATTTCTTTTTTAAATGCCTACTTAGACAGAAATCCATATTGTGAAGTAGCTTGGCATTATCTTGGAAAGCAACATCTTATCAAAGAAAATTTTACGGAAGCCTTAAATTGCTTCAATTTTGCTATCGCAAGTGATGACACTTTTACAGGAGCATATTTCGAAAAAGCTAAGGTATTGGAAAAAATACAAAACTACACCCAAGCTATTGAAAATTACAAAATTACACTTACCTTGGATGATGCTTCGCCTTTGACATACTTGCACATAGGTCGTTGCTATGAAAAGATGAATGATTGTTCAATGGCAGAACGCTATTATCTGAAAGCCGTTCACGAAGATCCTCAATTGAGTAAGGCATGGGTTACGTTATCAGATTTTTACTATAAACAGAAAAATTATGAAAAGGCTCTAAAATATATCAACAAAGCGCTACTGATTGAGGATGATAATTTTCATTATTGGAGGCGTATGGGTGAAATATGCGTAATTTTAAATGACTCAAAATCATCGGAATATGCTTTTAAACAAGCAATTCATTACGGAGATAATTCAATGAGTACGTTTGCTCATCTGACGAATTTATTACAGTCAAAAAAGTAAAAAATAACTACGAAGAGGCTATATAAAACATTAAATTTTCTATACTATGTCCTTTTTAGGGAATACGATGCCTATCTATTTTTTGAAAATGTAGGTTTTAACCAGTAATTTTGACAATTATCCGAAACAACTGAAAATGAATAAACAAATAATACTATTCTGCATGATATGTGCTATAAAATTTAGTTTTCTTACGGCACAAAATTCTTCAGAAAACTGCGAACCTATTGAAGGGAAAACATGGGGTGTAGTCTATAATTCTGTAGGGAAAATACATGCTGAAAGTAATCATCGTAGCGAAATAGTTACTGAAGTGCTATTAGGAATGCCAGTAATGGTTTTGAATAGAGATAAAGGTTGGCGAAAAATCAAAACCTCTGAGGGGTATGTAGGTTGGATTTCAGAATCTATTGTTGAAATGACGCACTCGGAACTAAAAGAATATAATCAAAAGAGGAAAATTATCGTTACCAGTCTCTACACCCATTCTTATAAAGAAAATTCATTGAAATCGGCTATTATTTCAGATTTAGTGATGGGAAATATATTAGAAGTGAAAGGTCGTAAAGGAAATTTTTTCAAAGTAATATATCCTGATGGAAGAGAAGCATACATCAAAAAGAATGATGCTGTGCATTTTGATAAATGGCTGAATAATATAAAGTTAACAGAACAAAGCATTGCGTCATTAGCTCAACAAATGGCGGGTATTCCGTATGTTTGGGGAGGTACTTCTTCCAAAGGATTGGACTGTAGTGGATTTACCAAATTGATTTACTTTATGCATGGGGTAATCCTTTTACGAGATTCATCACAACAAGTAAAAACAGGAAAATTGGTCGATGAAAAGGGTGATTTTTCTAAACTTCAAGTGGGTGATTTGGTATTTTTCGGAACAAAAGCCGATGAGTCACAACCTCAAGAGCGTGTAACTCACGTAGGAATATATCTCGGAAACGGTAGATTCATACATGCTTCGGATTATGTCAAAATAGCAAGTTTTTATCCACATGACCCTTTGTACGACGCTTTTAATACCAACCGATACTTGCGTACAAAACGCATACTAGGCTCTATAAATTCCTTTGGTATTGAATACGTTAGAGAAAATGAATTTTACACAAAAAATTAGACATGTTTATTTTTATAAATCTGCTTAAAAAGGAAAATAGAATTTGTGTTTGATTATATAATCAAAAATTCATATCTTTGTTACGATTTTTGAAAACAGTACTATAATATTAATTTTTTATATAACAGATGGCACATAACATTAAACCAGGCGTAATCGTTGGAAAACAAGTACAAGAAGTTTTTCAATATGCCAAAGAAAAAGGATTTGCTTTACCAGCTGTCAATGTGGTAAACTCAAGTACAATTAACGCTGTAATGGAAACAGCAAAAGAAATGAATGCACCTGTAATCATCCAGTTTTCAAATGGAGGAGCTATTTTTATGGCAGGAAAAAGTTTGTCAAATGAAAACCAAAAAGCAGCCATTGCTGGTGCAGTTGCAGGAGCAAAACATATTCACCAATTAGCGGAAATTTACGGAGTTAGCGTTATTCTTCACACGGACCATTGTGCTAAAAAATTACTCCCTTGGATTGATGGGTTGTTGGATGCTTCTGAAAAGCACTTTGCAGAAACGGGTAAACCTTTATTCAGTTCGCATATGATTGATCTTTCGGAAGAGCCTCTGAATGAAAATATCGAAATTTGCAAAAAATACCTTGAAAGAATGAGTAAGATGGGTATGACATTGGAAATTGAATTAGGAATTACAGGTGGTGAAGAGGACGGTGTGGATAACTCGGATGTAGAATCTTCAAAACTTTATACGCAACCTGAAGAGGTAGCTTTTGCCTACGAAGAGTTATTGAAAGTAAGCCCACAGTTTACCATAGCAGCTGCTTTCGGAAATGTTCATGGAGTTTACAAACCAGGAAACGTAAAATTGACACCAAAAATTTTGAAAAACTCTCAAGAATACATCTCTAAAAATTATAACGTTCCTCACAACACAGTTGATTTCGTTTTCCACGGAGGTTCTGGTTCATCAGTAGAGGAAATTCGTGAGGCAATTTCTTACGGAGTAATTAAAATGAATATTGACACTGACTTGCAATATGCTTTTACAGAAGGAGTTAGAGACTACGTTTTAGCTAAAAAGGATTATCTAATGAGCCAAATTGGAAATCCAGAAGGTGAGGAAGTACCTAATAAAAAATATTACGATCCACGCGTATGGCTTAGAGAAGGCGAAAAAACGTTTGTAGCTCGTTTGAAAAAAGCGTTTGAGGATTTGAATAATGTAAACACCTTGTAATTTTCTGCTATAATAATTGAAGTTGTCCGAAAGTAGAATCTTTATGATTCTTATTTTTCGGACAACTTTTTTCTTTTCCGGAAACTACAATCTGAATATTCCTCCAAAAGCAATGATTGTTTCAAAGAAATAAAAGGTCTGATTAGCTTTATCGGCTATATCATAAGTTGTTCGAATATCGTACATGTTGATGTATCCTCCTTTTAACTCTCCAATAATCATAAAATGTTTAAAAAACACTAAATGTAATCCTGCTTTAGCACTTACTCCAACCCCTGCAATATGGAATTGATCATAACGCTCCTTGTTCATCAATTTGGTATTGGAACGAGGGTACAATGCTCCTATGCCAATTCCTTCGGTCAGATTTGCTTGAAAAAAATCAGTGTTGCGAATACCAAACCAACGTGAAATATCATCAACACGAGAGGCTTCAATTGTTACATAATTCAGTCCGTCTGTATGTTCAAATGTAAGAAAATCCTCTGTAAGTTGTTTATCAACATTGTTATAAACGCCGTCATGAATTGTACCTGAGTTTCTAATGTACCCATTCATTTTTACAGTTTGATCTTGTTTCATAACATACTTCATGTGGTCAACCCCTGCTGAAATGGCATAATTATTATTTATAAAGTACCCAATACGAGCATTGGTTTGAGGAATAGTCATCCGAAGTGGATTGATATAATCAATGTGCCAACCTTTTGGACGGTCAATGGCAGCTACATCCTTAATTGTAAAATCATAATTTTCTCCTTTAAATTGAATGTCAGATTTGGAATAATAACCGCGATTTCCTCCCCAAAAAATAAAAAATTTCCCTTTGTTATTTGCTGTGTATAAATCAGGGGAAGGATTTTGAGTTTGAGCCGTCCCTAAGAAGAAAGTCATTCCTCCTAAAATAAAACAAAAAATATTCTTTTTCATTGCTTAAAACTATATTAAATTGAGCGACAAAAATATCCCTTTTTTGTGTAACAAAAAAACTCATGCTCTTTTTTTCACAGCAGGATTTTTCTATAAATCTCTATCTACAGAACAACTGAATACTTCTAAGGTTGAAATTCATTTGGTTACCGAAATTTTGAATATTTTATGGAATTTAGAAATTATGAAAACATAAACTCTCGAAAGAAAGACAAGACTTCTAAACTTACATTTAATTTTTTAAATTACACTTGAAGAAACTAATAAGAAACCTAGATACTTTGCTTTTAGCCATACGGAAAAATAAAATACTAAGAAAAATTTCTGCTATATCGACATTTTTTTCTACTTTTACGCTTTGGAATAAAAACATTCAAAATGAATATAGCAATCGTATGTTACCCAACCTTTGGAGGGAGTGGGGTAGTAGCTACTGAATTGGGATTAGTATTGGCTCGTAAAGGACATCAAGTGCATTTTATAACGTACAGTTCTCCTGTGCGTTTGGATTTTTTAGAGGCAAATATTCACTTTCACGAAGTGCATGTGGAGGAGTATCCGTTGTTTCTTTATCAACCGTACGAATTAGCATTGTCAAGCAAAATGGCTTATGTAATTAAAAATTATGATATAGATATTCTACATGTACATTATGCTATTCCGCATGCTTACGCAGGATATATGGCAAAGCAGATGCTTAAAAAAGAAGGTATTGATATTCCGATGGTCACCACGCTTCATGGTACAGACATTACCTTAGTAGGAAATCATCCAAACTATAAACACGCTGTTACATTTAGTATTAATGCTTCGGATGTAGTAACTTCGGTTTCAGAAAGTTTGAAGCAAGATACATTACGACTTTTTGAGATAGAAAAAGATATAGTTGTGATTCCGAATTTTATTAGTGTAGAAAAAGAAACTAATATTATCCCGTGTAAACGCTCTATTATGGCAAAAAAAGAAGAGCGTATCATCACGCATATTAGCAACTTTCGCCCTGTGAAACGTATTTCGGACGTGGTAAATGTTTTCTATCGTATCCAGCGAAAAATACCAGCCAAACTTATCATGGTGGGAGACGGCCCTGAAAAGGAACATGCGGAGTATCAATGTAAACAACTCGGAATTAAAGACAAAGTACTTTTTTTAGGAAATACACTTGACATAGACCGTATTTTATGTATGTCCGATTTATTTTTACTTCCCTCAGAATCAGAGAGTTTTGGACTTTCAGCATTAGAAGCAATGGTATCGGGCGTACCTGTAATTTCCTCCAATGCAGGTGGGTTACATGAGGTGAATGAAAACGGTTTTTCAGGATTCTTAAGTCCAATTGGTGATGTCGATGATATGAGTAAAAACGCTATTTATATTTTGGAAGATGAAGAACGCTTACAACGGTTTAAACAACAAGCTAAGATATCAGCCTCTCGTTTCGATGAACGAAAAATTATACCTATCTATGAAGAATTATACGAGAAAACTATACGAAGCCGAGAGTCTCAGTAAGTGAAAAAATATTTAACAATCAGAAAGATTTATAATATAACAAAGTCATAAACAGAAGAGAAAAAATGAAAATATCAGTAGAACTAACATTCAGTCCACTACAGAACGATTTTGAACTACCAATAATTCATTTTATCAAGAAACTACGAGCTTCAGGATTAACAATACTTGAAAATCCGCTAAGTACACAAGTTTATGGAGACTATGATCAGGTGATGAGGGTACTTATGGTAGAAATTAAAGAAGCGATGGAACTCGTAGATATAGGACTGATGTATATGAAAATAGTTAAGACCGACAGACATGACTATGAACCTCATTTTTGATTGGTTTTTTTCTCAGTATAAAGGTATTGATACCCATTTGATTGCATTAGAGATTATTGGGGTAATTTTTGGATTTCTCAGCGTGTGGTTTGCCAAAAGAGGAAATATTTGGGTATATCCTACTGGGATTATTAGCACATTGATATTCACGTACTTACTTGCTGTTTTTACTCTATGGGGAGATATGCTTATCAATTTTTACTATACCATAATGAGTATTTACGGATGGATACTGTGGACAAAAAGCAGTAAAGATCACATTCATGTGGATGTTTCTAAAACTACTCGGTATGATGTACTTGTTTGTTCTCTGTTAGCTCTATTCAGTTTCGTACTAGTCACAACGGTGTATTACCTAAAACCCTATATCCAAAATGGATTTTCAACAAAAAATATTGTCATGGGTTTTCAGTATTTTAGTTGGGTAGAGTGCGTAGATATTTTTACTACGGCGATATTTTTAGTAGGAATGTGGCTCATGGCGAAACGCAAGTTAGAAAACTGGATTTTTTGGATAATTGGCGATGTAATTTCTGTTCCTGTTTACGCATATAAAGGGCTGTTTTTCACTTCGTTTCAGTATTTATTATTCACAGTAATAGCTATTTTTGGATACATTGAATGGAAAAAAAACTTAAACAAACAGCAACGAACATCTGTCGAGTTACATTCGTAGGGCCTGAATCAACGGGGAAAACAACTATCAGTCAGGCTTTGGCTCAAAAGTACCAAACGGAATGGGTACCTGAGTTTATGCGTACATATTTACAACAAAAATGGGACGAAAAACGAGAAGGTTGTGATTGGGAGGATTTACTTCCTATTGCAAAAGGACAGATGGTTATGGAAAATGAATTGATCAAAAAAGCAAACGAATTTATTTTTTGTGATACTAACTTGTTTGAGTTGATGACCTATTCCTATATTTATTACGGAAAATGTGATCCTTTAATTGAGAAGTATGCCATTGATAATCAATATGATTTCATTTTTCTAACCTATATTGATGTTCCTTGGTTGCCCGATGATTTACGTGACAAACCCAACGAAAGGGAATATATGTTTCAGCAATTCAAACAAATGCTCAACCAACATAAAAAATCGTATATACTTTTAGAAGGAAACCACGAGCAACGGATGAAAAAAGTAATTGATACTATCGATAACTATTCTTGTTTGTAATTTCCGAAAGCATTACTTCTTGTAAGCTGAATCTAGGAATAGAACCTAAGAGCCTTAAATTGATTTGTTTTACATTAATAATTAGAATTATGCGAATTGTTTTGAGTTTATTTCTTTTTTTTATAAACTGTACATTTACACCCAAAAACATGAATATTTCCATAGAAAACATCCAAACAATAGTTGACTTCCCGAGTGGTTCGGGAGTAGCATATATAAATAATAAAATATATGCCATAGGTGACGACTCTCCCTACTTATACGTTATTAATTCTGATTTTAAGTTAGATAAAAAGATTCTTTTATATGAAGAAAATCAAGAAAACTTCAAAGGAAATCGTATTAAAAAGAAAAGAAAAATGGATTTCGAAACTTTAGAAGTAATTTCGGAAAAGGAATTAGTAATTTTTGGTTCGGGATCCAAGTCTCCTCAGCGTGATATGTTTTTTCGAGTGCTTTTAGATAAAAATATCATCGTCGAAAAATACTCAATTTCAGATTTTTATGACCTTATTAGAAATAGTGATTTACTGAAAAATGAAGAACTTAACATCGAAGCTACAGCCTTTGCTAATGGTTTTTTGTACCTGTTTAACAGAAGTAATAATGTTATCATTAAAGTCTTTTATCAGGATTTTTTGGAGAGTTTAAAAACTCAAGAAAAACCAAATCTGAGTTACGTACGAGTACCTTTGCCTTCCATTGAAGGGGTAGAAGCAGGTTTTTCGGGAGCTACTATTTTGAGAGACCAAACATTCGTTTTCACAGCTTCAGTAGAAGCTACGGATGATGCTTACAATGATGGGGAAATCATGGGAAGTCTTATCGGATTGTTAGATTTTTCTGATTTTGAAAAACCTAAAGTGCTGAAATTTAGAAATATATCTAACTTGGAAAAAAACTTGAAAGTAGAGTCGGTTGCGGTCATTTCGACTTCAGCAAAGGATTCTGAATTGGTGCTTATTACAGATGACGATCAAGGGAATACAGAACTGATAAAAGTAAAAATATCAGAGTAAGCAAATGAATATAACCATATTTATCAGTCCAATATATAGCCTTTATTCCCCAAGAATCTCTTTTACTTTTCTCAAAATATCTTCAATTTGTATGGTCGTGATGGCGTTTTCATAGCCTTTCGGATGTTTATTCCCATAGATGGATGTTGGGAGAAGTGGATAGAGTTTTCTATCTGCTAAAAGGGCATTTTCAACTGGTTGTTGATACGGATAAAATCCTGCATAAGGGTGAGTTACACCCCAAAGTGTAATGGTGGGTACACCGTACATAGCCGACAGGTGTGCATTGCCACTATCCATTGCAACCATCACACCAAGTCGGGAGATTAGTTGTAATTCTTCTGAAAAATTATATTTTCCAACTATATTTTCTACATTTTTTAGTTCGATAAGCTCGTTTATTTTTTCTTTTTCATGATTTCCCCCACCAAAAACGTATATTTTACCATTTGGATAGCTTTGTGATAACTCAAAAATCACTTTTTTCATTCTTTCAAATGGATATTGCTTTCCTAAATGAGCCGCAAAAGGTGCTATTCCTATTCTTTTTCCATTAGAAAGTATATTTTTTACAGAATTTGACAATTTAGGTTGAGGAGCAAAATATTTTTTCTCTAACGAAATGGGCATGCCTAAGGCTGCAAATACGTCTGCATAACGTTCATAAGAAGGTTTTAACTGTTTAAAAATTTTATTTTTACTTCGTATTAAGTTTTTCTTCTCTTTTCTACCCTTTTTAATCTGTTCAAAAGGAGTTCCAGATAGGCAGAAGAATAATTTTAATATATTGGTTCTTAATACATTATGTATGTCTGCAACAACGTTAATCCCTTGCTTTTTTAAATCCTTGTACAGGCGAAACAGACCAACAACACCTTTGTGCTTTCCTTTCAGATCAGGAGTAAATATCTTACAATTAGGTATATGTGAAAATATCGGAGCAAAAAGAGGACGCGTAACCACGGTAAGTTCTATCTGTGGATATTGCTCTGCAAAGGCAGTAAGCACAGGAACACTAATGGCAACATCACCCATAGCAGACATTCGAATTACAGCGATATGTTTCGTCATATTTTTGATTTTTTTGAAATTAATTAGTACATTTGACACGATGTTTTCTTTAAAAAAGAGTTTGTTTAAAAATCTTTTTTCTGCGAACTATCAGCTCCTCTTTAGAGAGGAGTGGCACAACGCATTAAAAAATCTCGACATGCTCTTTTCTAAAGATAGAGGTACAAATATATTAAAGTTTTATTAGATGAGACGTTTTTTATTTATTTTCGGATTTTTATTTTTTGTGCAATCCTATTCACAATCCAAAAGTGTATTTGACTTTAGTAAAAGTCTTCGTGTTGATTTTCAATTAATTGGTGATTCAGAAAACTTAGATGTAATAGTCACGCAACTCAAACAAGAACCTTTTTGGGGAGGCTCAAAAAAGAATCTAATATTCCCAAATTATGGAACATTTCGATTACAATTAATTGATATTGATACTAAAAAAGTAGTTTTTTCAAAAGGGTTTAACTCCCTTTTTAGTGAATGGTTACACGTAGAAGCTGCAAAAACGGAAAAAAAAATATTCTCACATGCTATTCAAGTGCCTTTTCCTGTAAAAAACTTAAAATTACATATTGATAAGCGAAATTCTGAAGGGAATTTTGATAAAATTCTTGAAAAAACCATAAAACGTACCGATTATTTCATCAAAAAAGAGAAAGTAGCAACACACCCTGTGATAGAGATCCTCAAAAACGGTGAGCCATCTAAAAAAGTTGATTTGGTGATATTGGCAGAGGGATATACAGCCGATGAAATGCAAAAATTCTATGCTGATGCAAAACGTATGACCGATTATATGTTTACTATCCCGCCATTTGATGTTCTCAAAAAAGATTTTAATGTTTATGCGATAGGAGTTCCTTCGCAAGAATCAGGAACAGACATTCCTGGGAAATATATTTTTAAAAAAACGGCTTTCGATGCATCGTTTTATACATTTGATATGGAACGATATTTAACAACCAATAATATGACAGCTATAGCTGATGCGGCTTCACTTGTACCCTATGATCAGATATACATTTTGGTAAATACAAAAACCTACGGAGGAGGTGGATTTTACAATCACTTGAATTTAGCTACGTCCGATCATGATTTGTCTGATAAAGTATTTGTTCACGAGTTTGGACACGGATTAGTAGGCTTAGCGGATGAATATTATACTTCTACAGCGTTTGATTCCTACTATAATCTCAATGTAGAGCCGTGGGAGGAAAACATTACTTCAATGATTAATTTTGATAAGAAATGGAAGGATATGGTTCACGAAAAAACACCTGTTCCTACACCTCGAACAGCTGAATATAGAGATGTTATAGGCGTTTTTGAGGGAGGTGGTTATGTTTCGAAAGGAATTTTTAGTCCAGTACAAGATTGCCGAATGAAATCAAACGTACCTAAAGGATTTTGTCCAGTTTGTGAACGAGCCATTCGTAGGGTAGTGAAATTTTACACTAACTAATAATCCTATTCTTTGTTAAGTTATTACCTTAAATTTGTTAATTTTTTTTGAAGTTTCTGATTTGTTTTTATATATTTGCCCCCACGTAGAGCTGAAAACTAAAAACAGGGAGGAACTGAAAATCCAAAAGAGTAAGATTCACTATTAAAATTTTAATAATTATGCTTAAAAAATTTATCACAGCTTCAGTACTTGCATTAGCTTTAACAAGTTGTTCTTTAACATTACCAGTAAACGCTACAAGTAATTCAGTAGGTAGTAAAACAGGAACATCTACAGCTACTGGATATTTGGGAGTACTTTTCTTCGATGCTGACGCAAGTATCAAAACAGCGGCTAAAAATGCAGGTATCACAAAAATTTCAACTGTTGATATTAAACAAAAAAACATTTTAGGGCTTATCGTTACTTTTGAAACAATCGTTACAGGAGAGTAATCGCCGAAAAAAAATCATTAAAACTATCTGAAAGATTTCAGGTAGTTTTTTATTTTTATTAATTCAAAGTTATTTAAGAAATGAAAAAGATTTTCGTAGGTTTATTTTTAATATTTATTGGTTGTAAATCAACTAATAAATCATCTATCGATCTCTTTGGAATAGCTCAATATTCGTTGGAATTCAATCAACGCATCGTTAAAAATGTTCCTGATAACGAAATACATAGACAAGTGCTTTCAACATATTTTAAAGAGGAACAATTACCTATTTTCCGAACTATTGAATCTGGTACAAATAAAATATATTTAACTATTCCTACGGGAATTGTTTTTGATGAAAAAAAACTTATTGATACTCCGGAAAATTGTGAAATTCTGCAAACTCAAGAAACGACAGACGTAAAATACATTGCTTACAGATGTGACAAAACCTACACAGCTATTTATTTGAGAAAACTCCAAAATAATACTTTTTGTATTATCGTGTCGGGACAAGAAGAAGAGTCTTTTCGAAAAGAAGCCGATAAAAATAACATTGATAAAAAAATACTCATAAACCAATAAAGCTATGCAAAGAAAAAAAATCATTCTTGCCTTTTTTTCTGTAATTCTGATGGTTAGCTGTTCCTCTTTGGGTAAAGGAGGGAAAAATTTGTACGCATCTTTCTTTGCTGAACAAGGAATTTTATACTTTATAAAACCCATTGAATTAACAGGAAACGAAGAAAAAGCCTTCATGGATTTTACATTCAAAAGTAAACAAACTTTAGAGGGAAATACTCGAGTAAATATTAGCTTTCATACTGATAAACCTATACACAAAATCATTAATTGTCAAATAGTTGTAAATGGAAATAATTTTTCTTTGACAAATAAAGAATTTATGTTTATCGAAAAAAAGAAAGACAAATTTGAATCACGTTTTTCGTTTGAACTAGAAACTCCACATCTGAAAGAAATTTTCACAAATAATGCTTGGACATTAAACATTACCGAAGAAAACAACACGACTCATAGTTTTCGTACGACTTCTTTGAGTCAAAAGAAAATAAACTTGTTAAGAGATAATTTATTTACTATTTTTGCACAATAAATTCCTCTTTAATAATATACATTTTGTGTTTTTATAGAAAAAATAAAAATATAAGCTGTGAATATATTTTGAATTTAGGATATGAAAGATATATTGGTAGGTTATTTTTTATAAATTCTAATTATTTTTTTGCAGGAAGCACCATATCTCAACGATGGAAAAACACGAAATTTTATATCATTTTTCAAGTAAAGATTCAATTTTTAGTAATATCTTTGCACCCGATTTAATTTTTAAAGACAATGCTAACAGTTTCAAATTTATCGGTTCAGTTTGGGAAAAGAGTTTTGTTCGATGAGGTAAATGTAACCTTTACACAGGGCAATTGCTACGGGATTATCGGAGCAAACGGAGCAGGAAAATCCACTTTTTTAAAAATCCTTTCTGGAAAAATAGAGCCTACCAGTGGGCGTGTTATCCTTGAACCTGGCAAACGAATGTCCGTTTTGGAGCAAGACCACTATGCTTATGATGAATTTACGGTTTTGGAAACCGTTATTCTTGGAAATAAAGTGCTTTCTGCGATTAAGCAGGAGATGGATGCACTGTATGCCGACTATACGGATGAAAAAGCCGACCGTATTGGTGAGTTGCAACATCAATTTGACGAAATGAATGGGTGGAACGCTGAAAGTGATGCCGCTACTTTACTTTCTAACCTTGGTATTTCAGAAAGCGATCATTACACTTTAATGAGCGAAATGGACGGAAAGTTAAAGGTTCGTGTACTTTTGGCTCAGGCTCTTTTCGGAAATCCTGACGTGCTTATTATGGACGAGCCTACCAACGACCTCGATTTTGAAACTATCGGTTGGCTGGAAAACTTCTTGGCAAATTACGATAACACGGTAATTGTCGTTTCGCACGACCGACACTTTTTAGATGCTGTGTGTACCCACATTTCTGACATTGATTTTGGAAAGATTAACCACTATTCGGGGAACTATACTTTTTGGTATGAAAGTAGCCAGTTAGCCGCTCGTCAGCGTGCTCAACAGAACAAAAAAGCGGAGGAAAAAGCCAAAGAATTGCAGGAATTTATCGCCCGATTCAGTGCCAACGTGGCAAAGTCAAAACAGGCTACTTCGCGTAAAAAAATGTTGGAAAAACTCAATATTGCCGAAATAAAACCTTCATCGCGTCGTTATCCTGCCATTATTTTCGATAAAGAACGTGAGGCGGGCGACCAAATTTTGCACGTGGAAAACCTTTCGGCTTCTATTGATGATGAAATTTTGTTCCAAAATGTAGATATTAACTTGGCGAAAGACGATAAAGTGGCTGTCATTTCAAAAGATTCGCGAGCTACGACAGCTTTTTACCAAATTCTGAACGAAAAACAACAACCCGACAGCGGAAAATTCCAATGGGGCGTAACTACCTCACAATCATATCTTCCGGTGGATAATTCGGAATATTTCAATAACGATTATTCATTGGTGGATTGGCTTCGTCAGTGGGCAAAAACGGAAGAAGAACGCGAAGAGGTGTATATCCGCGGATTTTTGGGTAAAATGTTGTTTAGCGGAGAGGAAGCGTTGAAAAAATCATCAGTGTTATCGGGAGGAGAGAAAGTGCGTTGTATGCTCAGCCGTATGATGATGCTTCGTGCTAACGTTTTGATGCTTAACGAACCTACCAATCACCTTGATTTGGAGAGTATTACGGCTTTTAACAACTCGTTGAAGAATTTTAAAGGGAATGTTTTGTTTACCACACACGACCACGAATTTGCTCAAACCGTTGCAAACCGAATTATTGAGCTTACCCCGAACGGAGTTATCGACCGCTATATGACTTTTGACGAATATATGGACGATAAAAACATTCAAGAGCTTCGCAAAACGATGTACGAAAGAAAATAAACGTTTTCAGAAGCTAAAAAATAAGTAAAATAAACAACTCCGAATACATTTTTTGTGTTCGGAGTTGTTTTGTTTTATTTTGAGAATATAAAATAAAATAATATCTTTGTGATGACATAAAATCAACGTTATGGCAAACAAAAAATTATTAAATTCATTTCCGTTTATTTTGTTGATATTTTACTATTTTTTCATCTATAAAAGCCAAATAGCTTGGGAGTATAAAATGAGTGCGCTTGGAGCCATGATCCTTGTAAGTTTTTGGATATATTTGAAAAAAGGGAAAAATATTAAATATAGTAAAAATATATTACCTTTAGCATTAGGGGCTTCTGGTGTGGTTATGATTATATTCTATTTGATGGGATAAGGCTTTACGGGTTAAATTTTATTTCTTATTTGGAAAGTAGAAAACGCCTCCACAGGAATCATCTGTAGCTCCTGTTACTGAACGGAGAATGTTAATTTCATGTCGTTTTCTTAGAACTCCCAAAAAGCCAAAAATCAAAGCTTCTTTATAGTCGATAATAGCACGTTCAGGAATCACAATTCGAACAGATTTGTTCATATAGTCACGCATGGTTTCTATCAAAAAGGTGTTTAGAGCACCTCCTCCTGTAACTAATAAACGTTGATTATCAGTGTTTTTTGAATAAGAGGTTACCTCTTGGCATATAGAATACGCAATATGATGAACCGAGGTACATAGTAGATTTTCAATACTATCATCAGAACTGTCTATTACAGGACGTATTTTAGCTTGAAACCATTCGTAACCTGTTGATTTTGGATAAGTTAATTTGTAATATTCTAGCGAATTTAATTGTTCAAAAATTACGTTATTTACGGTTCCATGACGAGCTATTTCTCCGTTTTTATCATATGGTTTGCCAATCTTTTGCGAAAGATAATTCAATAACATATTCGCAATCCCAATGTCATAAGCAATACGTAGACCATTTTCTTCGAATGAAATATTTGAAATACCACCCAAATTTAAGCAAAAATCGTATTCCCCGAATAAATATCTGTCCCCAATAGGTACCAACGGGGCTCCTTGCCCACCTAGAGCCAAATCTCCGGAACGAAAATCATTGACCACAGGTAAACCAGAAATATTACTCAGATATTGTCCACAACCAATTTGACAAGAAATACCTCGCTGTGGTTGATGATGAACCGTATGTCCATGACTCGCGATAAAATCTACGATTAATTGCTCATCATCTATGAACTGTTTGACTTGTTCGCCAAGCCATTGCCCGTAGGAATGGTGTAAAGCTAATAAATCAATTGCAGATAGCTTTACAGCCTCTTTTAATTCATTTTTTTGTTTATCTTCATATACTACATGCTTGGTTTTAAGTATTTTAAAACGCCACTGTCCGTTGTACGAAAATTGACAATAAGCAATATCTAATCCATCTAACGAAGTGCCAGACATCAGTCCGATGACATTATAGATTTCCATGAATTACAGTTCTTACAAAAAAGGCTACTCCCTTAAGAAATAGCCTTTTTCAAATATTAATTTTAAATTTTATAAGTAATATGTTATTTCAATATGAACTCTGTTTCTCCAACAGCACTTAATTTGTCGTCAAAAACAACCACTCGGTACTTACCCTTATCAAAATCATTTTTAGGAGCTGATAAGAAATCACAAACATCAATATTTCTATTATCATAGATAAACTTGGTTGCAAGGCTATAATTAACGGTAGTTTGTTCATTGGACTCGGTATTGTTTTTTCCTAAAGTAACTCCGTCAGGAGAAATCACTTGAACGTAAAATGTTCTGCCACCACTTTTTGCTATTTTATTAGCTACGACTGTGAAACATATTTTGATTCTGTCAGTGGCTCTTGCACGAGCTGTCTGAACCAACTTACCACTTGAACGCACTTTAACTCCTTCAGTAGTTAATTTGCTGATTTGCAAATCTTCACCACTTTCAACAACTTCTTTGAGTTTTGTATTTTGCTGGACAAGTGAATCTAAATAAGAAGACACATTTTGCAAGGCTACAGAAATACTGTCACGTTGTTGTTTCATTAAAGCATTAGAACGACGTAGTGAATCGTTGATAGATAGCAAACGCTCCCGCTCTTTTTTCAAGGTAATTACTTGGTTTTTATACTTTACCAATGAAGATATAGAAACTTTCATTTTTTGTAAAGAATCAATATAAAGCGTAATTTTGTCACGAGCATCTACCAAATCTTGATTTACCGCTTTATTGTCCTCCACCGCTTTATCATAACTTGTTTTGAGAACACTTAATTCTTTGATAATCTGTTCTTTTTGTTGATTAAGTTCTGCTTCATTTCTCTTTTTTTCCTCATTCAAGTTATAAGAAAAATAACCTAAACCACCAGCCAAAACCACTAAAATTCCAATAATAACTTTTGAGACAATTCCACTTGATTTTTTAGGTTCTTCGCCTTCATCTCCATAAAAAGATTCTGTTTTATTTGGCATTTCTGTTGAATTTGGATCTACAAAAATAGGAGGCGTATTGTCTGTTTGATTTGCCATAATTTTTTTCTTTTTTTGTTTATACTGCAAATGTAATTATTATTTTTGATTCAATCATAATCGAAATAGGAGATATTTTTAAATTTTACAAAAAATTAAGAATTTCGTTTCAATTCACTTAATAAAATAGCGGTAGCGGTAGCTACGTTAAGACTTTCTGCTTGTTGTAAACTGCCAAATTTTGGAATTGTTAAAATTTGATGAGCAATTTCCAAATTCAATTTAGAAATTCCATTAGCTTCGTTTCCTAAAACCAAAATTCCTTCTTTTGGAAATGAGGTTTGGTATATATTTTCACCATCCATGGCAGTTGCTAAAATTGGTAACTTACTGTTTTTTAAGAAAATATGTAAATCTTCGTAGTGTATATTTACTCGTCCTAATGACCCCATGGAGGCTTGTACTACTTTAGGATTGTAGCAATCAACCGTTTGGTAGCTACATACCAAATGCTGCACTCCAAACCAATCACACAGACGGATAATGGTACCTAAATTTCCAGGGTCGCGAATATCGTCAGTAGCGACGATAATACCTTCATCAACAATAGGTTGGGGGAGTGGTATTTTGAAGATAGCTACTCCTTCGTCTGGGTTTTTAAAACTACTCATCTTTTCTAAGACATCTTTGGTAGTCAGTATGGTTTTTGATTTTGGCAATAATTCTGAGAAATAATCGGTAGCAAAAATGGATTCCACTTGAAAGTTTTGCGTCAAAAACTCTAGGATGCTTTTCCGACCTTCAACAACAAACATTTGGTGTTTTGAACGATATTTTTTTTGTTGTAAACTCTGAATTAGTTTAATTTGATTTTTAGTTACCATAAAAAAAATGTATTTTTGACCCTAAAAAAGATATTTCGTGAGATTAATTACTTTAAAAATAGCATCTATTTTTTGCATAACAATTTTATTATCAGCTTGTAATGCTACAAAGAGAGTACCTGACAATGCCTATTTACTGGATAAAACTAAAGTTTTAGTCAATGATGTAAAAACTGAAGATGCAAAGATAGACAATTTTATATTACAAAAACCAAATGGGAGTTTGTTAGGGATGCCTTTGGGATTGTATATCTATAACTTAGCCAAAGAAAACCCTGAACAAGATTTTGTAGATTGGCTGGAAGAGCATCCCAGAACACATAAAACCTTGGATAGATTACTATCACAAAAGCAAGTGGGACGCTTACAAAAATCTTTTTTTGTATCGGGAATTCACAATCAATTGAAAAAAATTGGTGAAGCTCCTGTGATTTTAGATAACTCAAAAACAAAATCAACCGTAAACTATTTGAAGGCTTACTATAGAAGTATCGGTTATTTCAATGCCACTGTACGAGATAGTGTATTTTTAAAGGATACGAAACGAAAAAAACAACTCGCAGATGTTTCTTATATTATAAAAACAGGTGAACAGTATTTTATTGATGATTTGAAAACCTCAATTAGTTCTTCTCAAGTTGATTCGGTGTATCACTTACATCGGCATGAGAGTCTGCTGAAATCACAAAAACCATATTTATTAGCAGATTTTAATGCAGAACGTAGCCGTTTAACGAATTTGTTTCGCAATAATGGTTTCTATACTTTTCAACAGAGTTCTATTAATTTTGAAATCACACGAGATACCATAGCTACTAATAACGACCAAAAAATGGATGTGGTTACCGTCATTGACGATTTGATTGAGCGTGATGGCGATGAAGTAACAGTGAAACCCTATCGAGTACATCGTTTCAATAAAATTCGTATTTTCACCGATTATGAAATGGGAAGTGATAAATCAGAATTAGATTCTATTGATTATAAGAATGTAACAGTATTTTACAAGAATAAACTACGTTACAGACCTCGTATTTTAGAGATGGCAACAGCCTTTAAAAAAGGAGCTATTTATTCGGATGAAAATAGAAGTCTTACTTACAAGCAAATCAATAACTTACGTATATTCAAATATCCGAATATTGACTTAAAATATGCTGAAAATGATTCTTTACAAACTAAATTGGACGCTAATATCTATCTCTTGCCGATGGACAAATTTTCATTGCGACTTACTAATGAATTAAAACGCTCTGAAATTGAACAATTTGGTATTTCGTTAGGAACCTCAGTTTCTGCACGAAATCTGTTCAGAAGAAGTGAAGTATTAGAATTGAATTTACAAGGAACTATTGCTTCTCAATTCGATAGAGACCAAGGAGAACCATGGTTTAATATGTCGGAATTAGGAGCCGATGTTCGTCTTATCTTTCCAGAAATTGTATTTTTGTTTAATACCACGAACATCATACCTTACTCAATGACACCACAGACGATGTTTCAGTTTGGTGTTAGTAAGCAAAAAAATATTGGATTAGACAAACAAACTCTTTCGGGAGCTCTTCGCTATACTTGGAATCCGAAAAAAAATCGCGTTATACTTGATTTGTTCAATTTGCAATATATACATAATTTGAACGTGGACAACTTTTTCAATGTCTATCGTTCCACTTACAGCCGATTGAACGAAATATCTAAAAAATATTCAGTAGATAGCTCATTATTAGATAACAATGGTGATTTAACAATTCCAGAAGGAACCAATCAATTTATGGGGTTAGCTCTTTGGGGAGGAATTCCAAACATTACGGAAACCGATTTGCGTTCTACTATCAGTGTGTTAGAAAGAGCTAATCGACTCACATATGATGACTTTATCCTATCAACAAGTTACACTTTTATACTGAATAATAATTTTCAGTTTAATCAAGAAGATTTTTACCAATTTCGAGTGAAATTAGAGTCGGCGGGTAGTTTTTTAAGTTTGTTATCAAATGCCTATAAAGTAGTTGATTCAAATAACAAGAGTACAAAATTCTTAGATGTAGAGTTTGCTCAGTACGTAAAAATGGAATTGGACTATATTAAGCATTTTCCATTAGGAAGAGGTAACTATCTAGCTTTCAGAAGTTTCTTTGGTTTAGCAGTTCCGTATGGCAATTCTAAAAATATTCCTTTCACCCAAAGTTATTTTGCAGGAGGTTCAAGTGACAATCGTGGTTGGAGAGCATATAGCTTAGGTCCAGGACAAAGCGGTTCCTTATTGGACTTTAACGAAGCTAATATGAAATTAACCCTCAATTTAGAGTATCGATTTCCAATTTCAGGAGCTTTTAAAGGGGCTCTGTTCGCCGATGCAGGTAATATCTGGAACGTGCTTGATAACACCTCATTTGAACAAAATAAATTCAAGGATATTTCTTCTCTAAAAGATGTTGGAGTGAGTTCAGGAGTTGGACTTCGTTACGATTTCGGATTTTTTGTTTTCCGCTTGGATTTAGGAAACAAAATTTACAATCCTGCCAAAGCAATGTCAGAGCGTTGGTTTACGGATGTAAGTTTCAAAAATATTATATTCAACATAGGTATCAACTATCCGTTCTAATGCTTAGTTTACTCTCAAAATTGAATCGACTCATCATTGTTCCAAAAAGGGTCTATTGTTTTTGAAATCATTGAGTTTTCAATCAGAAACGTATTGTAACTCGTGTTAAATTGATTATTTTTTGCGTTATAAATAATATAATCACAGTGAGCAGATAAGGAATAGATTTGCTCTGTTACACTGTTTACATAACAAACTATAGGTAAATAAAAGTTTAAATTATTTTCACTAACGAAAAGATGACTTAAAGCTCGTATTTGTCTTATTTTCTCAATTACTTTCATACTTGTTTGACTAAAATTGAAGAAAAAACGTACTTTATCAAGTAATTCTTTATCTAAATTGTTTAAAAAATTCAAATTATTTAATTCATAATTCTTTCCTATGCAAACCACATAGAGGTATTGTATATCTTTCTGATGAGACATAATAGCTTCAAAATCAGATTTTTTATAAATAAAAAGTGATTTTTTTTTCACATCAGTAGCTTTGATTAATTCGGAAATATCATAAAACAAAAACATGATTTCTTGTTTAAATATTTCATCAATTTCATAACTACCCCAGAACATAATTGGTTCGTATACAGGATTTTGCTGAATATTGCCCATAGTACGATACCCTCGCACGTACGGAGGGAAACCTGGCATAATTTCTGTCTTTGAGAGAGTGGGGGAGTAGCCTTTTAGTGAAATAGTATCAAATCTGGTGGCTACTTGCTTAGGTGTTTCTTTTCTAGATGTTCCCATAAACGTTTGGGTATTAATGGTTCAACAGAAGTTTGGGTATTGTTTCGTTTTAAAAAAGGATATGTTTCCCATAGCTCTTTTTGAACAATATCTTTAAAATCAATATTATTTGAGATAACTAAAGCATCAAATTGCTCTTGTTCTTCTAAGGCTTTTTCGCGAATACTTTTTTGTAAGCTACCATTTTTGAATACTTCCAATAATCCTCCATTTTTTTCAATATTTTGTAATAATAATAATGATTTTTTAGCAAATTGATACGATAAAGATTGAAAACAGTCACTTTTATTTATGATAGAAGCTTTATTTCCTAAAGAATCAGAAGCCGTCATGATACTTTTAAACTCTTGCTGGTATTCCTTTTTTTTATGGTATATGATAGGATATTTCGGAAATAAAAAATCAGCTCCTCCCAAAATAGCACTTTCGTGTGCCATTTTAATGTATTGTTCATTGTAATTCGAAGTTGATAAAGAAAGTTCCCTATCAGATGGCTCTACCATAAACATACACTCTATTTTAAACGGAAATACATCAAAAATACTCATCGCGATTTGATGAAAAGCCCTCAGTTTAGCTATTTCTAACAGAAAATGACTTCCAACAGCTATTTTAAAGTAGATTGTTAATCTATTGATGTTCAGTGTTTTTTCTATATGTTTGCTGTATTCCAAAGCATGAGAAAATCCATAAGCAATCTGTTGTATTATGGAAGCTCCTGCATTTTGGTAGAGTGTTGTATCCACGAATAAAACAGGCTTTTTAATATTGAATGTTTTTGCAAAGCACTCAAAATCATCATATTGACTTCTAAACCACATGCCTTTTTCTATATAGCGATGAATGTAGTCGTTACAGACGACTATATCCAATTTACATTCCTCAATGCACTTTTTCAGTTTATTGATGACTTCATCTGTAATATGCTTATTATTAATGAAATACCTATTCTCTTTGGGTAAAGTGTTTAGTAAATCAGCTATGTCGATATGAGGATGTATTGATAAAAAGAAATTTGAAAAATGATGTTTTTTAAAGAAATTAATTTTTTTAACTACAGGAATGACACTAAAACATTCCACTGGAATCATAATTTCAGTTTTTTTATCATTTATGTCATAATAAAGGTGATTATTTTCAGAAGTGTAGATAGGTAATATATCCACCTCTTGAAGCGTTTTAAACACTAAAGTTTTATTGTAGTCAGCTCCTTCTAACTCAAACTGAACCTGTTGCTTCCATTGTTTGAAGGAGGTCGCATGAAAGTTATTCATTTCATTTTATTTTTGCAAATATACAAAAAAGTACCATATTTTCGGACAGCTCCTTGACACTTACAGTATATCACAAGTAGGGCTATCTACATAAAAAAACTGCTTGAAAAATATTATATTCAAGCAGTTTTATACTAATTTTTAAATCTATTAATTGAAATACACCATAGCACGAAGATGCTATACAGACTTTTTTATTTTTTTAATAAATCTCTGATTTCAGCAAGTAATTCCTCTTGTGTTGGACCAGCTGGTGCAGCAGGAGCTTCAGGTTCAACTGTTTTTTCTTTTTTCATTTTGTTAATACCTTTGATCAACATAAACAAAACAAAAGCAATACACAAAAAGTTAATCACAGCTGCTAAGAACTTACCATAGGCAACCCCGTTCCATACTAATCCCTCCAAGTTTTTAGCTCCAGTGGCTTCCAGTGCAGGAGTCAATAACAGAGGAGTAATAACATCAGATACCAATGAAGTTACAATAGCTCCGAAAGCACCCCCGATAATAACACCGACTGCTAAATCAACTACATTGCCCTTTACAGCAAATTCTTTAAATTCTTTTAAAAATCCCATAATCTTTTGACTTTTTGTTATTAAAATAGTATATTTTTCACGTGCAAAAGTAGTCAAATTTATATCACAAAAAAGTGATGTACTTCTTTTTAATAAAACTTTAACCCTTTGTAATTCTTATGTTATTTAAAAAAACAAAACAAACACTTGATAAGTACACTTTGAAAATAGAATTAAATAATTATCATTCAATACTTTAAAAAAAACATAAGAAATTAAATAATAAAGTATTTGCACAAAAAATGGAAATGTATTTCTTTTGCAGTAAATACATAAAAATGACATATAACACATCTCAAATAGGTTCGACTCATCTGATAATTCGATTAGATAATTTGGAGCATAATGTTCGTTTTCTAAGAAGTAAACTGAATGAAAACACTTTGTTTATGGCTGTTGTTAAAGCGTTTTCTTATGGAAATAATCACTGTGAAATTGCTTCCTTTTTACAAAGGAAAAATTTAGTTGATTACTTTGCAGTTGCTTGTGTTAGCGAAGGTGTGGAATTACGTGAAGCAGGAATAAGAAAACCTATTTTGGTGCTTCATCCTCAAATATCAGATTTTGAAGAAATTATAAAGTATGAATTAGAACCTACGCTGTACTCAAAACGAATTTTATCTCATTTTATTGAGTTTGTTGAAAATAAAGGAAAAACAGCATATCCCGTACATTTGAAATGTAATTCTGGCATGAATCGTTTGGGCTTTTTGTTGGATCAAATAACGGATGTATGTCAAATTTTGGGTAGGCAAAAGACAATTTTCGTAAAGACAGCATTTTCTCATTTATTCGCTTCGGAAGATAAAAATGCTTCTGAATTTATGGAAAAGCAAATAAGTTTATTTATTGAATTTCAAAATGTTATAAAAAAACACTTCTCTCATAAAATACTTTTCCACACTTGTAATACTTCCGGAATATTAAATTATCCACATGCTCATTTTGATATGGTTCGAAGTGGTATTGGAATGTATGGTTTTGCTAATGATAGTGAATATCAGTCCGATTTTCGTCCGATAACCATTCTAAAGAGTTTTATCTCACAAATCAATGAAATTCCTGTGGGAGGATATGTTGGTTATAATTTTGGTTTTCAAGCAGATAAAGTCACACGTTCAGCAACTATTGCCGTAGGACACGCCGATGGATTGAATCGAATCTATGGAAAAGGGATTGGTTTTGTGTACATCAAAGGCAAAAAAGCTCCTATTTTGGGGAATGTTTGTATGGATATGCTAATGGTTGATGTCACTGATATCGACTGTCAGGAAGGCGAAGAAGTTACTGTCTTTGATGAAAAATATACTGCCGAAATATTGGCAGAAAATGCACAGACGATTTCGTACGAACTGATTACCTCTCTTTCGCGACGCATTAAACGCATATATGTAGAATAACAATATTTTTGGTTTTTAAACGCACTATAATCTAACAAAAAAGGCTTTGTAAAAGGAAATGCATTCGTTTAATGATTGAGTTTTTTTTGGTAGAAAAACTCAATCATTGCTTATTTATGAAATTAACAATCACATTTTCAGTATCTTGTAGAGCTTTCTCTAATATGTCATTCTCAATAATTACATCAAATTTTGGAGCAGCTTCCAATTCAATAGCTGCCTTACCTAATCGCATTTTAATCTTTTCTTCAGTTTCTGTTTGTCTTGCTCGAAGACGTTTTTCCAGTTCTTTAATACTCGGCGGTTTCACAAAAATAGCTAAACTTTGCTCCGGAAACTGCTCTTTGATTCGCAATCCTCCAACAACATCAATATCAAAAACAACTGTTTTGCCTAACCCCCACAATCGTTCTACTTCTGATTTTAGAGTACCATAAAAATTCCCTGCATAAACCTCCTCCCATTCTAGAAAATCATTATTCTCAATGCGTTTTCTGAACTCTTCCACCGAAAGGAAGTAATATTCTTTACCATGTTGTTCTTCTCCTCGTGGAGCTCTTGAAGTAGCTGATATTGAGAAAGCTAAGTTGAGAGATTCCTTCCCCAATAAATGACGAACAATGGTACTTTTTCCACTTCCGGAAGGTGCTGAAAATATAATTAATTTATTCATTACCAATACTATAATACGTTTAATACTTGTTCTTTGATTTTTTCCAATTCATCTTTCATCTGCACCACTATTTGTTGCATTGGAGAAAAATTAGCCTTCGATCCCAAAGTGTTGATTTCTCGACCAATTTCTTGTGCTATAAAACTCAATTTTCGTCCATTTGATTCAGAAGAGTTTAGCGTTTCTATAAAATAATCCAAGTGGTTTTTAAGACGTATTTTTTCTTCAGTAATATCGAATTTTTCTAAATAAAAAATTAATTCCTGTTCAAATCGATTTTCGTCTACATTTTGGACTTCAGCCACCGCTTTTTCTAACCGTTCACGCACTAAAATTAACCGCTCAGGATCTAACTTCTCCACCTCTTGAAGTAGTGATTGAATATTATGGATTCGCAATATAAAATCCGCTTCTAAAACTTTACCTTCCTCAATTCTGAATTTCTGTAAGTCATCTATCGCTGTATGTAATAAATTGACAATCAATTGAAAATCATCTTCCGAAATACTCTCAGAAGTCGTTTGTAAAGCATCAGGCATACGAACCGCCATTTTCAATAATTCCACAGGATCGCCATCTACGATATTTTTCATCTGTCCCATGTACGCCTTCACTGCATTTTCATTGATTTTCACTGAGGTTTGCATACTGGTATTTTCCATAGAGATGTTAAAATCAACTTTGCCTCTTTGCAGTTGCTCGGCGATTATTTTACGAAACTCCAACTCCTTCTCACGATAAGCTAATGGAATGCGAGTACTGATATCTATACTCTTGCTATTGAGTGATTTAATTTCTATGTTGATATGTTTATCAGCAAGAGAAATGGTACTTTTGCCGAAGCCTGTCATTGATTGTATCATTCAGATAATTAATTTAAGTTTAATTTTAGTTCTTATTAGCACACACATGTGAAAACGCAGTTACAAGCCGATTTGTTTTAAATATTGGGTAAAGTAAGCAAATTTTTCGTCCTATACTTCCTTCATTTAGGGGATGAAAATAATCTGTATGGGCTTTATAACGCATTTAAAAACAGCTAACAAAGGTATTATTTTATAAATAGATATAAAAATTTTCTTTCAAAATATTTTTTAAGGTATAGATATTAACATTATATTTATTTATAAATCAAACAGATAGATACATATGTTAAAAACTTTTTTGAGCAGATGATTCCTTTATATTTTTAAAATACGTACATTTGGGAAAAAATTAAAAACAACAGGAAATATGCAACGTGATAACGAAATTTTTGACCTTATTGATGATGAGGAAGCAAGACAAATCCATGGGATTGAGCTAATTGCCTCTGAAAATTTTGTCAGTGATCAAGTATTAGAAGCTGCTGGATCCATTTTGACGAATAAATATGCAGAAGGCTACCCAGGACGTAGATACTACGGTGGTTGTGAGGTGGTTGATGAAATTGAGCAAATAGCCATTGATCGTGCAAAGACTCTTTTCGGAGCTGAATATGCTAATGTTCAACCACATAGTGGTTCACAAGCTAATACTGCGGTATATGCAGCTTGTTTAAAACCAGGAGATAAAATTTTAGGATTCGACCTTTCACATGGCGGACATCTAACACACGGATCACCCGTGAACTTTTCAGGAAAATTGTACACACCTGTGTTCTATGGAGTGGAAAAAGAAACGGGGCTTCTAAACTATGACAAAATTCTTGAAATTGCAGAAAAAGAGCGTCCACGACTCATCATTGCTGGTGCATCCGCCTACTCTCGAGACATTGATTTCAAAAAATTTCGTGAAATCGCCGATAAAGTAGGTGCTATTCTCTTTGCAGATATTTCGCATCCTGCAGGATTGATTGCCAAAGGATTACTAAACGACCCGATACCACACTGCCATATTGTAACAACAACTACGCATAAGACCTTGCGTGGGCCTCGTGGGGGACTTATCCTAATGGGAAAAGATTTTGAGAATCCGTTCGGATTGAAAACTCCAAAAGGAGAGATAAGAATGATGTCATCGTTGATTGATAGTGCTGTTTTCCCTGGAAACCAAGGAGGACCACTGGAACATATAATCGCTGCTAAGGCGGTTGCTTTTGGCGAAGCATTGAGCGATGAATTTCTACATTATGCTATCCAAGTTCAGAAAAACGCGAAAAAATTAGCTTCTCTTTTGATTGAAAAAGGGTATGATATTATCTCTAAGGGAACTGATAACCACATGATGCTCATCGATTTAAGAAATAAAAACATCAGTGGTAAGGAAGCGGAAGAGGCTCTTGGAAAAGCCGACATCACAGTGAATAAAAATATGGTACCTTTTGATACACGTTCTCCTTTTGTTACCAGTGGTATTCGTGTGGGAGTAGCAGCAATCACCACTCGTGGATTGAAAGAAGCCGATATGGAAACAATCGCTGGTTTCATTGATGAAGCAATTACAAATCACACTAACGATGAGGCTTTGGAAGCTATCGCCGAACGCGTTTATGATTTTATGGAAGAAAGACCATTGTTCGCGTACTAAAAAAATATTGTTTAAATTACTCTTGGAAACACCTTTCACTTTTTTCGTGAGGGTGTTTTTTAGTTTATGTAAAACATCTAACTTTATATTTAGATAATTTAATATTTTTTATACCTTTGTACTTAACTTCAAAACATTTAATACAGAGTAAAATAACAAAATGACAATTAAGAGAGGCATACTACTGTTATTATTAACAATAAATTCAGCGATTTTTGCTCAAGAAATAATTCCTTTTAAGTTGCGTAAACAAGAAAACTTAAGAGGAGGGCTTCGCATGATAGGGAATAATGTGGTTAATAATCAACCTTCAAATATGGCGTATCATGGAGATGAAACTAATGATAGATTACGAATGTCATATATTGATGTGGATAACGATGCTACAACTTTCAGTTCGAGTGCCGCTTCTTTGAATTTGTCCAGCACTTGCTCTAAGGTGAAATACGCGGGACTTTACTGGGGAGGAATGTATGATACGAAAGATAGCACAAAAAATAACATAAAAATCAAAATTCCTTCAAAAGAAACATACATTGATTTAGAGGCTGATACTTATATCTACGACAGTTTTACGGCTACACAAATCATCGCCTACAATCCTTATGTATGCTACAAAGACATTACTCACATTTTAACAGATGAAAATCCGATAGGGGAGTACGTAGTAGCGAACGTCAGAGCTACGGAAACTTTGCTGACAGAAAAATTTGGAGGTACTTCGGCAGGATGGCTTTTGGTAATCATCTACGAAGATCCTTCACAAACTACTAAAAATATCTCAACTTTTGATGGATACGCAAGTATAGAAACCAACAACAACATACCTATGGAGATGACCTTCACCTTTTCTGGATTTAAAACCTTACCTGCTCCGTTACCCGTAAAAGCTCGTTTTGGAATAGCTGCTTTGGAAGGCGATAAACAGATCAAGGGTGATAGACTCTCAATCTTACGACCCAATGGCTCTTACATGGGATTGTCCAATGATGTTAATCCTATAAATAATTTTTTTAATAGTTCAATAAGCTATGAAAATAGTTATATGAACGACCGTCGCCCTGCTTCAACTAATAGTTTGGGTTGGGATATTGACCTTTTTTCTATTGAAAATTCAAATAATTCAGTGATTGGTAACAACCAAACTTCCGCAAATTTCAAGGCTTCGACCACAGGAGATAAATTTGACGTATTTTTCAGTGCTTTCGAGGTAGAAGTTATCGAACCGAAGATGAATTTGCTTAAAACCGTGGAAGACGCTTCCCAAAATGTACTAAACAAACAAATAATTCCCTTAGGAACAACCGTTTACTATGGATTGGAGTTTCAAAATGTAGGGAATGACGATGCTATTGACTATTCTATTACGGATATATTGCCCAAAAATGTAACCTTTGATACGACCATTCCTGTAGAGATTCCTGCGGGAGTCACTTATTCTTTAACCACAACAACTAACGGAGAAACTCAACTCATATTCACCGTTCCTAACGCTTTAGTTACCGAAGGAAGTGCTAAACAGAAGATACGTTTTGCTGTGAAATTGAGCAATGATTGTAATGATTTTTCTACGATTTGTTCAGAAACTGTCGTTAATAAAGCCTATTCCATTTATAAAGGAATGAAAAATAGCGAAATCATTAACGATTTAGGAAGTTATTCAGAAATAAATCCATGCAATATCGGTGTGCCTGAAGAAACTATTTTTTATGTTGATATAAGCGGATGTACTCCTATGCAACAAACAGAATTATTCTGTGGTGAAAATAAAACACTAACTGCTGAGAGTGGTTACGATTCATATGTATGGACAAATGGTAGTGGACAAGTGGTTAGCAATTCACAAAAACTAATCATTACACAAGGCGGACAATACACCGTCGCTAAAACTAAAAAGGGATGTCTCCCTCGTAAGGAAATATATGATATGAATACTACTATTCGACAGGAATACAACCCTATTGTTCCATATACCACTACTAACTTTAAGTGCGAAGCCTCTAAGATATCTTTTCCGCAAGTATTTATTTGTGGGGCGACGGCATCCATTACTTTTGATTTAAACACCGTTTCGAATGTAACAAGTATCGAATGGCAAAAACACACAGGAGAAACTCTAAAAATTATTGAAAATTGTCCACCAACAGACTCAAATTGGCAACAAATACATATTGGAAAAAGCATAGCCATTGCGGAAGAGGGTATTTATAAAGTACTCCTAACTTTCACAAACGGATGTACCGCTCCCTACTTTTTTAGAGTGCATACCTCTCCCATAAATCCTACAGTTAGTACTGAAAATATTTCCTGTAATCCAGGAAAAATCAATGTATTAGGAATTTCAAATAATTACGAATTTGCTGTAGCCTTATCGGGAACTAATCCTACGAATTATCAAGAAAATCCATCATTCGAGATTACCAAAAACGGAAATTATACCATATATATTCGTAAAAAAGAACGATTAGCATCCGACTGTACAATCGAAATTCCAAATGTAATAATAAAGGATGTAAACCTCAATTTGGAATCGGAAAAGGTTACAAATGAAACCTGCTTTGAGCAGAATGATGCATCGTTCTCATTCCAAATTAAAGGAGGAACAGCCTCTTACACGATAATTTTAACTAATCAAAACACAGGAAACACTGAAAATAGGTCTGTCATGACCGAAGGTGTCATAACATTTGATCATTTAATCCCTGCAAACTATTTGTTGAGTGTCACAGATGCTCTTTCGTGTGTCGTAACCCGTAGTTTTACAGTAACAGCTGCTGCAAATTTAGACTTTATTGTCTCACAAGAACAAGCCTGTGAAGATAATGAAAGTATTTCTTATTTAATATTAGATTTCGTTTCGACAAATTTAGACGTAAATAAACTCAGTTACAGCCTTGGGGAAAGCATTGCCACACAAACGTTTGATAAGCTTTCAAAAAACAGAGCATATATCCACCAAAGAAATCTATCGAATGAAACAAATCAACAAATTACGATACATTACGATGGATGTTCGATAGTTAAAAATATTGATTTTGAAAAAGTTACGAGTTTAAATATTACACAAGTACAACCTACAAAATTACTTTCGGCAATTGAATTTAATGTGAATGGAGGTAGTGGTAATCATACCATATATTACAACGGAGTTCCTTCCGATGAACATATTTACTATTTCAAATCCACAGATATTGGATATACGGATGCTAACGGGAATAGTATAAAAAAAGTAAATGTACGAATAGAGGACGATTTGGGATGTTATTTCGAATCGCAATTTGAGGCTTTATTCGTAGACATAGAACTTCCGAACTATTTTACCCCCGACGGAGATGGAGTGAACGACACTTGGGGAGTTCGCAATGCAAGTGGATATCCTAAACTTAGGTTAGACATAATTGATCGACACGGACGAACATTGAAAATTCTGCGTAGAAATGAAACTTGGGATGGTACTTACAAAGGAAAAAAAATGCCTTCAGGAGATTATTGGTATATCCTGAGACTCAATTGGTTTGGAACAGAACTATATCGAGGTAATTTAACGCTTTATCGCTAATTGTAAGAATTCAACTTTAGAAAGTAAAATACCCATGGAAGTACTATAACTACGGTTGTATTTACAACAAATTACATATAATCTGACGTATTTTTTGTTATTGCCCAAAGAGTAAATTCTCAAAAAAAATCAAGCAGATTCTGAATATTTTTAAATATTTTTTGTAACTTTGTAGGAGGTTATTTTTATCCTTCTGCCAGAAAAAAGAAAAATAAAATAATTCGTTTACAAAAAATAATATTAAAAAATTAAAAATATGACCAAACTTACCCAAAAAGATCAACAGCTATTAACTCAAAAGGGAATTACGGAGGAGATGCTTCACAAACAGATAGCACTTTTTAAAGAGGGTGTCCCTCCAATTGAATTAGAATCTGCAGCCACTATCGGTAATGGAATTATCTCTTTTTCGAAGGAAGAAACCGCTAAATATGCCGCTATTTACCAAAAAAAGAAAAAAGGTATTTCAATTTTAAAATTTGTTCCCGCATCAGGAGCTGCTACACGAATGTTTAAATCACTTTTTGCATTTAAAGATAATTTTGATCCTGAAAAAGAATCTTTTAAAGCTTACATCAAAAGAAAAGGTGATAAAGAAATGGAAGTTTTCTTCAATGGATTGGAAAAATTTGCATTTTATCCCATTCTGATGGATTATATTGCAAAAAATATCCCAGAATTTCATTCCCAAAACGAAGATAATCAAAAACATATTTTAGTTTCAACCTTACTTGGAGAAAACGGATTGAACTATGGTAATCTTCCAAAAGGATTACTTCCTTTTCATAAACATTCTGAAAAAATAGCTACCGCCTTTGAGGAGCATTTTCGGGAATCTGTGATGTATGCTTCAGGTGAGGAATTAGCTCATCTTCACTTTACAATTACCGAACAGCATACCGATGCTTTCAATAAAGAACTGAGCGACATCAAACCCAATTTAGAAGAACGCTATAATATCAAATTTGATGTCAATTTTTCTTACCAAAAACCAAGTACAGACACGGTTTCTGTAACGGAAAGCAATGAATATTTCAGAGATGAAAATGGAAACCTATTATTCCGTCCATCAGGGCATGGAGCATTACTAGACAACCTCAATGAGGTAGATGCTGATGTTATTTTCATTAAAAACATTGACAATGTGGTAGTTAAAAAATACACAGACGAAACGGTTTTCTACAAAGAGGCTTTGGCAGGAAAACTTCGGGAAGTGCAGTCCGATGTCTTTCATATTCTAAAACGTATTGAAAATAACAAAGTTAAGAAGAAAGAAGTAACTAAAATTCTAAATTTCTTAAAGGAAATAAATATCTATGTGCCTGATTATCTGTATAAATTTAAGCGTCATTACGCTTTAGAATTTATAGAAGAGCAACTCAACCGACCGATTCGTGTATGTGGAATGGTAAAAAACGAAGGTGAGCCAGGAGGTGGCCCTTTCTGGGTTAGAAATTCGGATGGAAATTTAAGTTTACAAATTATTGAATCAGCTCAAGTTGACCTGAATAATCCGCAACAGAAAGAAATTTTCCAACAAGCTACGCATTTTAATCCAGTAGATTTGGTTTGTGGCACAAAAAACTTTAAAGAAGAAAAGTTCGACTTACATCAGTTCGTGGACCCCAAACAAGCTTTTATTACAAACAAAACCTATATGGGGAAACCACTAAAAGCACTTGAACGCCCTGGATTATGGAATGGTTCGATGGCAAATTGGATTACTATTTTTGTTGAAGTACCACTTATCACATTTAACCCTGTGAAAACAGTCAACGATTTACTTAAGAAAACGCATCAGGCATAAAAAAACGAATATTCTTAATAGAAAAGAGAGATTTTTGGATATTTATTATTAACCCAAAAGTCTCTTTTTCCTATCTTAACAATAAATCTCCCTCTTTGATCCATCCTTTTTTACGAAACCAAACACTTAATAACCAACATATTAAAGCAGGAAATAGGAAATGCAGTAACACTACAGCTAAAATTACTTGCCAACCACTTCCCATTGCATCAAAAGTGCCAATTTGTCCTACCAACCCACTTGTACCCATCCCTGCACCTGAGGGTACGTTTTGCATACCAAAAACAAGTATAGCAACAGGGCCTAAAATGGCACTTGTTATGATGGGAGGAAGCCATATTTTCCAATTTCGAATAATATTAGGCATCTGTAACATACTCGTTCCCAATCCTATACTCAATAATCCACCCATTCGATTTTCTTTATAGCCCATCACGGCGAATCCTACCATTTGAGCACAACATCCTACAGTAGCAGCCCCTGCAGCTAAGCCACTGAGAGATAAAGAAATAGCTACTGCTGCACTCGAAATCGGTAAGGTTAAAATTACTCCCATAACCACCGAAATTATAACTCCCATTATTACAGGATGTAAAGCTACTGACCATGTGATGAACTCTGCTATTTTATTCATTACCAACTGTATGGGTTCTCCAATAAGTTGTGATATTCCCAACCCTATACATATCGTAGTGAGGGGCGTAACTATAATATCAATTTTAGTTGTTTTATCAACTAATTTTCCGAATTCTACTGCAAAAAGTACAGCTACAAAACATCCCATAGGGCCACCTAACGAAGCAGCTGACAATCCGACCACAGCAGTAGCTCCAATAACTAAAATTGAAGCCGATAACCTATGAGCTACGCAAACACCAATAGCAGCTCCCATTGCTGATTGTGCTTGATTTCCTGCACCAACTAACCAATCAAAACCTGTCCAAGTTCCTATATTTTTGAGAATTAAACCAATAATTAACGATCCAAAAAGCCCTAATGCCATAGCATTAAGAGCATCAATGCCATAGCGTTTCAAGCTGATTTCTATATTTTTTTCTTTTAAAAATTTTGCTATCATATTGTACATCGGCTCTTTATTCTATTTAAACTCAAATATGAAATAACTTGACGATTTTAGTTTTCACATTTCTATCTGAAAAACAGTAAAATAACGTTTAAATTTAAAAATTTCAGCAATTTTGAAAATACATTGTTGAATTAATAGTTAAGTAAATATTCAAAAACATCTCTTATATCTACCTTATAATCAAACCATTGTACATTTGTATTTTTCCGAAACCATGTGTATTGTCGTTTAGCAAATCGACGGGTATTTTTTTTAATCTCTTCAATTGCAAAATCAAAAGAGCATTTACAATCAAAAAAATCGAACAACTCACGATAGCCTACAGTTTGCAGAGCGTTTAGATGCTTGTACGGATATAAATTCTGAGCTTCACATAGCAGTCCTTGTTCAAGCATTAATTCCACGCGTTGGTTAATACGATCATAAACAATATCTCTGTCGGCAGTCAACCCTATTTCGATGACTGAAAAATTACGTTTTATTTCCGTTTGTTTCAAAAATGAAGAGTATGGTTTTCCACTTGCCAAGCAAACTTCTAGAGAACGTATCATTCGTTGTGGATTCTGAATATCCATTTTCTGATATTGCTGAAAGTCTAATTTTTTAAGGAGTTCTTGCAAGTAGCCAATTCCTTGCTGTGCATAATTCTGATTGATTTCCTCACGAATGGTCGACGAAACTTCGGGAAAATCGTCTAGCCCTTGTGTAACAGCATTGACATACAAGCCACTGCCACCAACCATAATCACAATATTTTGCTTTTCAAATAATTGATTGAGTAGTTTAATAGCATCACGCTCAAAATCACCTACGGAATAAGGCTCGTGGATACTCTTATGTTGGATGAAATGGTGCGGAGCTTGTTCCAACTCAAATGAATTAGGAACGGCCGTCCCGATAGACATCTCTTTGAAGAATTGTCGAGAATCACACGAAATGATTTCAGTGTTAAAATGTTTAGCCAAGGTAATTGCTAAACGTGTTTTTCCAATGGCTGTAGGCCCTACAACTGTGATAAGTTTCTTTTCTTTAAACATCGGCATTTTTCAACGAAGTTCCACATTGGCAACAGAATTTCGCCTGTCTCTGATGATTTGTGTGTCCACAAGATTGGCATTTTTTTTGAACTTGATCGGTTTTCTGTTCAGAAATAGTAGCTCTGAATTTAGTCCTAGTACGTGAAAACTCAGCCGTTACAATCCCTGTTGGAACAGCAATGACACCATACCCCAAAATCATTACAAACGAAGCTATCATTTGTCCCAGAATGGTGGTAGGAGCAATGTCGCCATACCCTACCGTAGTTAAAGTTACAATACACCAATAAATACTTTTAGGGATACTTGTAAAACCACTTTCCTCACTTTCAATAACATACATTACTGAACCTAATAACACACAAATTACTAATACGAAATAAATAAACACAATAATCTTATTCCTACTAGTACGCAAAGCCATTTTTAACTCATTTCCCTGATTGGTAAAGCTGACCAGATCCAAAATACGGAACACCCGTAACAAACGTAATGCCCTTACTACCGAAAGTGCTTTTGACCCTGGAATAAAAAACGACAAGTACATTGGGAGAATCGAAATCAAATCAATGATCCCATAAAAACTAAAAATATATTGCAAAGGCTTTTTGTTGGAGATAATTCGTAAAATATACTCCAAAGTAAAAAAAACGGTGATTACCCATTCCAAAAATACTAAAACGCCATGTGCTTGATGGTCAATATCTTTCACACTTTCCAACATCACCATGATCACACTCAAAAAAATGAGAATGAGCAGTACTATATCAAAAAGCTTCCCCAAAGGGGTATTTGTTCCGTAGATAATTACGTAAGCTTTTTGCTTTAAAATGTCGTATTTAGATTTAAAAACACCTCGCATCTTTTGTTTTAATATGTTATTTGTAAGTTAATTCCGTTAATTATCAGCAGCACTTCGCTTTTTCAACCATTCTCGGAATGAGTAGAAATTTTGTGGAGCCACGCCATGTCCCACAGGAAATTCTTCATACACAAAATCAGCTTTGATTTTCTTTAAAAACTCAGGGATTTTTCTCGCCCAATCAATTGGAATTACCTGATCACTAGTTCCATGTGATACGTAGAAATTTATTGGAAAATGCTTTTGTTTTTTATAACTTTCTTTGAGAATATCCATGTTCAAATACCCGCTCAATGCAATAACATTGCGTATTTTTCGGGGATAAGAAATTGCAATAGCCATACTCAAAATACTCCCTTGGCTAAATCCGATTAAAGTTACATTTTTCGCATCCAATTTATGTAATTTACATGCCTCTTCAATGAAATGCATTATTAAATCACGTGATTTTATCGCTTCTTCGTTATCAGCATGTGGGGTATTTTCAATATCAAAATAAAGCGAAAACCAAGCATAACCAAACGTAGATAGCTCATAAGGTGCTCGAATAGAAATGATTGCATATTCTTCAGGCAATTCATCTGCAAAAGAGAATAGATCTTTTTCATTGCTTCCGTATCCATGTAGCATAAAAATGACAGGCGAACGTCTTGCTTTTTTCAAAGGCTCTCGCATTACATATTCCAACGGAAGTTGGTTTTCCATCTTCATCATATTATCCTTTTATTTTTATTATTTTAAGTTAGTATTTATCTTTTCGGTTGTCCACTGAGGAAAAAACTAAACACAAAGGTAAGGAAAAAATATATAGTAAAAAATATTTTTGAATAGATATTCAGAAAAAAAATATACATTTAGAACAAAAGAAGTCGTAATTTTGAATACATGACTACGCCTCATAACAAAGAAGAAAATTTTTTAGAACCATACTATAAAGCCTATTAGTTTTATTTTCACTCGGGAAGAAAACTTGTAAATAAGTTTCTTTAAAACGCTGTTTTTTTAAATAATTTTTATACTTTTGTTGCGAAAACCGTGTGTTTTAAAGAGGAAGAATCCTAATTCTTCGGTTCTTTTTCTTTGTATAAAATTAATAGTCAATTAATTATATAAATCAAGGTGAAATTTACAGCTTTACAAATAGCCAATATACTGAACGGGGAGGTTGAAGGAAATCCGAATGTTGAAGTTTATAAACTTGCAAAAATTGAAGAAGGCGAGGAGGGGAGTATCACTTTTTTGGCAAATCCAAAATACAAACACCACATATATACTACCAAAGCATCTATTGCTATAGTTAATAAATCGTTTTACCCAGATAGTCCGCTTGAAGTGACGCTGGTGAAAGTAGAAGATGCCTATTCCGCTTTTTCAAAATTATTGGAATATTACAACCAAATTAAACTTAACAAAGTGGGCATTGAAAATCCTTCATTCATTTCATCATCAGCAACTTTGGGAGAAAATGTTTATGTAGGTGCGTTTGTTTATATTGGGGAAAATGTACAAATTGGAAACAATGTAAAAATATATCCTAACACCTATATTGGTGATAATGTAACTATTGATGATAATACCACTATTTTTGCTGGTTGTAAAATCTACTCAGAAACAGTTATTGGAAAGCATTGCACTCTACACGCCGGAGTGGTTTTGGGTGCTGATGGATTCGGATTTGCCCCTGTTCAAGAAGGATTCTACAACAAAGTACCACAGATAGGTAATGTTATCATTAAAGACTATGTTGATATTGGTGCAGGAGCAACAGTTGATAGAGCTACTTTAGGATCTACTGTTATTGGAAAAGGAGTAAAAATAGATAATTTAGTGCAAATCGCTCATAATGTTGAGATTGGAAAGAACACAGTCATAGCCGCGCAAACAGGGATAGCAGGGTCAACCAAGATAGGGGAGAGTTGCATGATTGGCGGACAAGTGGGCATTGCTGGGCATTTGACTATAGGAAATCACGTAAAAATTCAAGCTCAAACAGGAATTGGTCGTAATGTTAAGGATGAGGAAACCTTGCAAGGAACCCCCGCGTTGAGCTATGCGGAGTACAATAAAGCGTACGTGGTTTTCCGAAAACTCCCCGATATTTTAAAAAAAATAGAACAACTAGAAAGTAAAATTAAATAAGACATAAAGAAAGTATGGTAAACCAAAATACTTTATCTAAGGAAGTTTTTTTAGAAGGAGTTGGATTGCATACAGGGCAAAACGTAAAAATGACGTTAAAACCTGCTCCTATTGATAATGGATTTACGTTTGTTCGTGTTGATTTGGAAGGAAATCCTGTCATTGAGGCCGATGTAAATTACGTAACCAATACCGAAAGAGGTACTGTTTTAGAGAAAAAAGGTGTACGCATTCAAACCTGTGAACACGTTTTAGCAGCCTTAGTAGGGATGGATTTGGATAATGTTATCATTGAGCTAAACGCTTCTGAACCCCCTATTATGGACGGTTCGTCTCGTCTTTTTGTGGAAGCCATTGAAAAAGCGGGTATTGAAGCTCAAGATGCTCCTCGCCAGGAATATGTTGTCAAAGAAGTTATTTCATACGTAAATGAAGAAACAGGAAGTGAAATAACCTTAATTCCTGCCGATGAATATCAGGTTACAACCATGGTTGATTTCGGTACAAAAATTTTGGGAACCCAGAACGCTTATTTGTATCGATTGTCTGAATTTAAAGATACTATCGCTAATGCACGTACTTTCAGTTTCTTGCACGAATTGGAGATGCTTATTGATCACGGGCTTATCAAAGGTGGTGATTTGAACAATGCCATTGTGTATGTAGACAAAGAGATTTCAGAAGAGACCATCGAAAAGTTGAAAAAGGTTTTTAATAGAGAGGACATTTCTGTGACTCCAAATGGAATCTTGAACAATTTAACCTTGCACTATTCCAATGAAGCAGCACGTCACAAACTATTAGATGTTATTGGTGATTTAGCTTTAGTTGGGACACGCATCCGAGGAAAAGTTATAGCTACTAAGCCAGGACACTTTACGAACACACAGTTTGCAAAGAAAATGTCCAAAATTATCAAAAATGAACGTAGAAACAATGTTCCTACAATTGATATCAACCAACCTCCTTTACTGAATATCAATGATATATCAAAATTATTACCACATCGTCCTCCGTTTTTATTGGTCGATAAAATTTATGAACTTTCAGATAAGCACGTAGTTGGTTTGAAAAATGTAACAATGAATGAACCTTTTTTTGTAGGGCATTTCCCTGGAGCTCCTGTCATGCCAGGAGTATTGCAAATTGAGGCAATGGCTCAAGCTGGAGGGGTCTTAATTCTGAGTACTGTGCCAGATCCTGAAAATTACTTAACTTATTTTATGAAAATTGACAATGTGAAGTTCAAAATACAAGTAATGCCAGGAGATACCTTAATTTTCAAGTTGGAATTGCTTACCCCAATCCGAAGAGGTATTTGTCATATGCAAGGATATGCTTATGTAAATGGAAAATTAGCGACCGAAGCAGAGCTGATGGCTCAAATTGTTAAAGTTAAAGAATCTTAATCTCAAAGCGATGAATCAACCCTTAGCATACGTACATCCAGGGGCAAAAATAGCTCAAAATGTTGTTATAGAACCTTTTACGACTATTCATAATAACGTAGAAATTGGTGAAGGTACTTGGATAGGTTCAAATGTAACCATTATGGAAGGAGCTCGTATCGGAAAAAACTGTTCGATCTTTCCTGGTGCTGTAATTTCGGCCATCCCACAAGATAAAAAATTTCAGAATGAAGAAACTGTAGCCATCATCGGTGATGGGACTACCATCCGCGAATGTGTGACTATCAATCGAGGAACTTCTGATAAAATGAAAACAGTGGTAGGTGAAAATTGTTGGATTATGGCATACAGCCATATTGCTCATGACTGTTTTGTAGGAAATCATTGCATTTTTTCAAATAACACAACATTGGCCGGACACACTACTGTTGGCGATTTTGTGGTTTTGGCAGGTATGGTAGCTGTTCAACAATTTGCAAACATCGGTAATCATGCTTTTGTAACAGGAGGGTCGTTAGTTCGAAAGGATGTACCTCCATACGTGAAGGCAGCTCGTGAGCCGTTGTCCTATGTTGGTATTAATTCAGTAGGGCTACACAGACGAGGATTTACCGCTGAAAAAATACGTGAAATCCAAAATATTTACCGAATTATCTTCCAAAAAAAATACAACATCGGACAAGCCTTATCCATCGTGGAAGCTGAAATGGAGGCTACTCCTGAACGAGATGAAATTTTAGATTTTATCCGAAATTCATCACGAGGGATTATGAAAGGATACATGGGAGTATCAACACTTTAAAAAATATTAAAAATTTATAGAAACAAGAACTAAAATAAATGGCAACAACAGCAGACATCAAAAAAGGATTGTGCATTCGTTTCAATCATGACATTTACAAAATCATTGAGTTTTTACATGTTAAACCTGGAAAAGGACCAGCTTTTGTTCGTACGAAATTGAAAAGCGTTACTACGGGAAAAATTTTGGATAACACCTTTTCAGCAGGACACAAAATTGAAGATGTACGTGTTGAGACACGTTCATTCCAATATCTGTATGAGGAGGGAGATAATTTTGTGTTTATGAACACCGAAGATTACAACCAAGTACATATTCGAAAAGACATGTTAGAAAGCCCTGATTTGTTGAAAGAAGGTGAAATTGTAATGATTATTTTTAATGCTGAGGATGAATCTCCATTGTCAGTAGAAATGCCTGCAAACGTAATTCTTACAGTGACTCATGTAGAACCGGGTGTAAAGGGAAATACAGCAACAAACGCGACAAAACCAGCTACAGTTGAAACAGGAGCTATCGTAAACGTACCTCTTTTTATTAATGAGGGTGACCGCATTAAGGTAGAGACCGAAAAAGGTACGTATGTTGAACGTATGAAAGATTAAATACCTAAAATCGTCTATAAGATAAAGCTATCCAAAAAGGGTAGCTTTTTTTTTATTTTTCTTCAAATATATCAATTCATTCCCGCTTCAAAATAAATTTCGGGATGTCTTGATGTATTTCATAAAAAATTGTATTTTTGTGGCTAGTTTTGCATTAGTTATTTATCGTAAAAATACAAGATATGAGAAAAAAAATTGTAGCAGGAAATTGGAAAATGAACAATGACCTGAAAAAATCAACAGAGTTGATAGCTGATTTATTAAAAAAATTACCTAAAACAGAAGCAGAAGTGATGGTGGCTCCTACTTTTGTGAATCTAATTCCTGCAACTGAAGCCGCAAAAGGAACTGCAGTTGAAGTAATTGCTCAAAATATGCATTTTGCTGAAAACGGAGCTTACACAGGTGAAATTTCAGCTGAAATGTTAAAAAGCATAGGCGTAAAAATGGTAATTTTAGGACATTCGGAGCGTCGTGCCTATTTTAACGAAACTGACGAGTCTTTGGCTAAAAAGGCAGACACAGCCTTGAAACATAATATCCGAATGGTATTTTGTATCGGAGAAGAATTGGCGGACAGAAAAGCAAATAATCATTTTAAAGTAGTTGAAAATCAGATTAAAAACGGATTGTTCCACTTGTCTGCTGATGCGTGGAAAAATATCGTTTTAGCCTACGAACCTGTTTGGGCAATCGGAACGGGCGAAACCGCTTCACCTGAACAAGCTCAGGAAATGCACGCATTTATTCGTAAGACACTTGCTGATAAATACGGAAAAGGAGTAGCCGACAGCGTTTCAATTCTTTACGGAGGTAGTGTAAAACCTGATAATGCCAAAGAAATTTTTGCAAAAGCAGATGTTGATGGCGGACTTATTGGAGGAGCATCACTCAAAGCCGATGATTTTATCGCAATTATTAACGGAATTTAATTCATAGCAGTTAGTGATTAGTGGTTAGTTATTTAGTAATTGTACTAACCACTGATTACTAATCACTAAGCACTAACAAATGTTACAAAACGATTTATTTTTAAGAGCCTTGAATGGCGAAACTGTGGAGCGTCCGCCGGTTTGGATGATGCGTCAAGCGGGTAGATATTTGCCAGAATTTAGGGCTTTACGCGATAAATATGATTTCTTTACGCGTTGCCGAGTTCCTGAATTAGCTGCCGAAATCACAGTACAACCTATTGATATTGTAGGTACTGATGCAGCTATTTTGTTTTCAGACATTTTGGTTGTTCCACAGGCGATGAATATTGAAGTGGAAATGAAATCAGGAGTAGGTCCTTGGCTTCCTAATCCGATTCGTTCTGCTAAAGATGTTGAAAATGTGATAGTTCCTGATATTCACGAAACTTTAGGATACGTGATGGAGGGTATCAAACTTACCAAACAAATGCTTGACAATCGTGTGCCCCTTATTGGGTTTGCAGGGTCTCCTTGGACGATTTTCTGTTATGCCGTAGAAGGGAAAGGTTCGCGTGACTTCAACATTGCCAAGGAGTTATGTTTTACAGATTCGCAAACGGCACACAAATTGTTGCAAAAAATTACGGATACGACCATTTTGTATCTGAAAGAAAAAGTGAAAGCAGGAGTTGATGCAGTACAAATTTTCGATAGTTGGGGAGGCGTGCTTTCTCCCGTTGATTATCAAGAGTTTTCGTGGAAATATATCAATCAGATTGTGGAAGCGTTAGCACCACTTACCAAAGTGATTGTTTTTGGAAAAGGATGTTGGTTTGCCCTTGATGAAATGGCAAAATCCAAAGCTTCCGCACTTGGTGTGGATTGGACGTGTACTCCGAAAATAGCTCGAGAACTTACGGGAGGAAAAATTACGTTACAAGGAAATTTTGACCCTTCACGATTACTCTCTCCGCCTTCGGAAATCAAAAGAATGGTACATCAAATGATTGACGATTTTGGGAAAGACAACTACATCGTCAATTTAGGACACGGAATTCTGCCAAACATTCCTGTTGAAAACGCAAAAGCTTTTGTGGAGGCGGTAAAATCTTACAGAGAAAAATAGAGCAAGTTTTTCTGGGATTATGAACAACTTAGGTAAGATATTACTTAAGAAACTTTTTTTGTAAAACATTGTTTTTCAATGTAATAATAAGATTTACAATGAAAGTAATTTTATTGTAAATCTTGCTTTATATATATCTATTTATAAAAGTCATAAGATGAATTTAGAAAGCCCAAAAGTAGTGGTTTCCAAAAACCCTCAAGAACTGTTTACGATGTTGGAAGATCTTCGTAACTTTAAAAAATTAATGCCTGAATCTATCAGTAAATTTGAAGTTATTGATGAAAATTCATTTGTTTTTGCTTTGAAAGGAATGCCTGAAATTGCCTTGCAGAAAAAAAGCAAAACACCTTATACACAAATTGTTATGGGAGCTGTGGGAGATAAAATACCTTTTACGCTGATTACTAACATTGTTCAAATAGCTGAAAATCAAAGTGAAGTTCAATTACTATTTGAAGGAAGTTTTAATCCAATGATGGCAATGATGGTCAAAAATCCGATTTCAAAATTTATTGAAACATTAGCTACTAAAATGCAGGAACTCTGATTAGAAACAATAGTATTTGACAGTATTATTAACCTAAAAATAGAACATTCCTAAATCGGATAAAGTTTGTGTATAATTTGTTATATATGAATATTTTAGATCCTAAAGTTCAAAATTTTATTCTTACTAATCAGGATATAAATATCTCAGAACTACTACTCAAAAAGCCTATCTTTGAATCTGTTACCAATAAAGAGTTAGCTCAGCAAATAGTGGGACGAAACGTGGCTTCGCGAAAATTTACTTTTTTGCTCCATGAGAATATTATTTTTCCCCCACAGCTGAATTTGGAACAAGCTTCATCGCAACAAACAGCTGAATTTAAATCCTTGAATCTTAGAGGAAAACGATTTTTAGACCTCACCTGTGGGCTGGGAATTGATGCCTTTTTCCTATCAAAAAGATTTGAAGAAGTGCATTTGGTAGAACAAAATCCAGAACTTCTGTCCTTGGTTAAACACAATTGGCAAATATTAGGTAGGAATGCAAATTTTCATCTGCAAAATGCAACTGATTTTCTGGCTGAAAACCAACAAAAATATGATGTTATTTATATTGATCCCGCTCGTCGAGATATTCATAACAAGAAGAAATTTTTGCTGGAAGATCTTTCTCCCAATCTTTTGGAGTTGCAACCACAGTTGTGGAATATTTCCGATAAAATATTAGTAAAGCTCTCCCCGTTGATTGACTTGACCTATTTGATACAAACGCTTCCTTTCGTGGAGCGAATAGATATTATTGCAGTAAAAAACGAAGTTAAAGAAATTTTTATCACACAAAATAGGTATAAGATAGAAGCAAAAACAGAGTGTAGATGTATAAACTTAGGTAGTGAAGATCCCATTTTTACATTTTTCTTCGATGAAAAGTATAAAAAAAATGTTGCTTTCTCAAAAGTGAAGAATTTTATCTATATTCCGAATAATGCTTTGCTCAAATCGGGAGCTTTTAGTCATATAGCTGTTCATTTTGGACTAGAAAAGCTACACCCAAATACACATCTATATACATCTGATATAAAAACACCTAATTTTCCAGGTCGTACGCTTAAATCAGAAGTAATTTCTGCAAAAAATATCGAAAAAGGAGCTAAATATAATATTATCTCCAAAAATTATCCTCTTTCAGTGGAAGAAATCAAGAAAAAATACAAAATTAAAGAAGGAGGTAATCGTTATTTAATTTTTACAGAATCTGTAACAGGAAAAGAAATAATTTTAGGGAGATTAGAGGAAGGTAACTATTAATAAGCTATAATCTCATAATGCAATAACCGTTGTTGTATATCAACTTTTTATTTCTTCTATGGTGATGAGTTTCTTAATGCTTATTTTTCTAATACGGATTCGGAGTAAAATTTCTTAGGAAAGAAATAAGATACATCGGAAAAATATTGTATCTTGCACCGATTTTTTAATATTAATTGTAACATACAGAAAATGAAAAAATTATTTATTGTATCATTCGCTACTCTCGGATTTGTAGCGTGTGGAAAGAAGGCTGACCATGTGATTCTCTCAGGAAAAATAGATGGCTATATGGGAATGCCAGTAGAACTTATCGGTGGAACAGAACGTCATACGTTGAATGTAAAATCTGATGGAACGTTTGCCGATACTTTAACAATCAGTACGAACTACTACAATTTGTTGGTTCAACAAACGGCTATGGTTCCTTTGTATTTGCAAAAAGGAGACGAATTAGGGATTAATATCAGTCCTGAAAAAGTAACTTTCTCAGGAAAAGACACCATCATACAAGTCTTTTTACGTGAGAAAAACAAAAAAATAAATGAAACTCGACAAAATTTAGAAACAATCTTGAGTGAGGAGCTGGATGGATTCAAAACGACAGTTGCTGATATCAAAAAACAAAATGATGAATTTTTAGCAAACTATAAAGGGCTTCCAAAAGAATTTGTTAAGTTGGAAGAGAAATCAAACCATTATTTTGACTTGCAATTGAAAGCATTGTACCCACGTGTTAAGTCTCAATTCAGTGGAAGACAAATTGAGATGCCTGCTGAGTTTAAAGCCGAATTAGATAAAGTAGATTACACCAACGAAACTGATTTTGAGTTGTTTGAAACATACAAATCATTGGTTATGGAAAATTTCTTCGGGAAATACATGAACCAAGAGCCTGATTGGAAAGCTATGGCTGAAGAAATTCAAGCTGTGAAACCGGCTAAAATTAGAAGTGTATTTGCTGAACAATTGGTTTTTGCGCTGAATCCACAAAATGGTTCTGAAACTAATGAATTCATTTACAAGGTTATAAAAGATAATGTTACCAAAGAAGATTATTTGAAACATGCTGAGCAACTTTATGCCGAATTGGAAAAATTGAAAAGTTTAAAAGCAGGAGTTATTTCTCCAAAATTTGAATACGAAAATTTTAAAGGAGGAAAAACTTCATTGGATGATTTGAAGGGGAAATTAGTCTATATCGATATTTGGGCAACTTGGTGTAAGCCTTGTCTCAATGAAATTCCTGCATTACAAGCTCTTGAGAAAGAATTTCATGGGAAAGATATTGCTTTTGTGAGCATTTCTATTGACCAAGATAAAGATAAATGGTTGGGATATATGAAAGAAAACAAATTACAAGGTATCCAATTGTATGCTGAAATGACAACAGAGGGGCAAAATTTTATACAAGATTATTCCGTTTCGTCTATCCCAAGATTCATTCTATTAGATAAAGAAGGTAAAATAATATCTGCAGACGCACCGAGACCATCATCTCCTGAAATTAAAGAATTATTGGTTAAAAACTTATAATCCAATATCATACAAAATAATAAAAACTGTCTATAGAAGTGAAAATTTTCTGTAGACAGTTTTTTATATATCAATCTATTTTGTAACTTCTGAAGTAGTATTTTCTGAGTAAAAGTTTTCTATCGAGATCCAAAAATTTTGCTCCCCACACGAATCATGGTGCTCCCACACTCAATGGCTATTGGATAGTCATCACTCATCCCCATGGATAAAATTTCAACATTCAAAAGAGGATGTTGTTTGTTTTTTAGTAAGTCAAAAACAGATTTAAGTGATTGAAATTCAGAAGCTATTTGTTTTTTATCTTCTGTAAAGGTAGCCATTCCCATGATACCTTTTATACGTATATTTTGTAATTTATCAAATGTAGGATTTTCCAAAAGGTTAAAAATTTCCTGGGGATCAAATCCAAACTTACTTTCCTCCTGAGCTATGTGAATTTGTAACAGACAATCAATAATTCTATTGTGTTTAAGTGCTTGTTTGTTAATTTCTTCAAGCAGTTTTAAGCTATCAACACCATGAATCAAGCTCACATAAGGTGCCATATATTTTACTTTGTTGCGTTGTACATGCCCGATAAAATGCCATTGTACATCTTTTGGCATAAGAGCCTCTTTTTGGGTCATTTCTTGAATTTTACTTTCCCCAAAAATACGCTGCCCAGCATCGTAGGCTATTTGCAAATCTTCAATTGGTTTGAATTTAGAGACCGCAACTAGCGTAACCCATTCAGGGATTGATTGTTGTAGCCCTTTCAGATTCTCAGCAATATTCATACCTACAATTTTTCGATGATTTGTTTGGCTATTCGCAAAGCCTCCGTACCTTGTTCTAGGGTTACAACAGGTGTAGTATTATTATTTATAGCATCGGCAAATACTTCCAATTCGTTTAGAATAGCATTATTTCCCTTAATTTCAGGGACTTCAAAATATATTTGTTTCTTTTCACCCTCTGCATTTTGCAAAATCATATCGAAATCACCTGCTATTTCGGGAGCGTCTTTCATTTTGACTACTTCGACCTTTTTCTCTAAAAAATCAACTGATATATAGGCGTCTTTCTGGAAAAATCGTGATTTTCGCATATTTTTCATTGAAATACGACTTGCCGTAAGATTTGCAACACAACCATTTTCAAATTCAATACGAGCGTTGGCTATGTCTGGTGATTGACTGATAACTAAAGCTCCACTTGCAGAAATATGTTTTACTTTTGATTGTACAATGCTTAGAATTACATCAATGTCGTGAATCATTAAATCCAACACAACGGGAACATCTGTACCACGAGGGTTAAATTCAGCTAAACGATGAGCTTCAATAAACATTGGATTGTTAATGCTGTTTTTCACTGCTAAAAAAGCAGGATTGAACCGTTCTACATGCCCGACTTGACCTTTAACATTATGTTTTTTTGCCAAAGCGATAATGTGTTCCGCTTCTTCAACCGTGTTAGCTATTGGTTTTTCTATAAACAGGTGCTTACCCCTCGTAATGATTCGCTCAGCACATTCAAAATGATTCAAAGTAGGGGTAACCACATCGACCATATCACAAGATTCAATCAGCGAATCAATACTATCAAAACAGTGATAACCAAACTCTTGACTCACCTTTTGAGCGTTTTCTTTATCAGGGTCATAAAACCCCATTAATTCATATTTCTCAGATTGATTCAACAATCGTAGGTGTATTTTTCCTAAATGTCCAGCTCCTAAAACTCCTGCTTTTAGTTTCATTTATTATGTTTTAAAGTCACAAAGATATAAAAAATATTAGTAAAATATTTATTGACAATCATTAATTTTATAACAGAAGAATAGTAGATTCTCTATTTTTCTTCTTTTAATAAAGATATCCCTACTGCACAATTCAAGCATTTTTTCTCTTTGCAGTATTGGTTATATTGTTGTAATAAAATTTGAGTATCAAATGCTGAAGTTGGATATGCTCCTATATTTTCAAAATGGTCAATAATCGTATTTTTTTCAGGTTTCATTTGCCGTAGACTTTCCATAAGTTCTTCAGAAATGTCTTTACCTAAATATTTGAAGTATATATATTTAACAGGCAATATGACGTTTATCCAAATCAGTTCAATCAACGAATTGCTGATTTTCTTTTTTACTTTTTTAGACGTTTTTCCAAAGGTATAGTGCGTTTCCCAGAAAGGCGATGTTTCGACAGTAAGTACAGTTTTGAGTTGTTGTATGTCTTTAGTTTCTATTATTTTTGAGAATAATCCTTCGTTTTTTTCATATACTTGTCCCAATTGCGAAAGCCTAATGGTTGGAAAACCTTGTGGTCGGAGTTTGGAAAATTCAAGATGCAAATTATTGTTTTTCAGATTATATTTTCGTTTTAGGTAGTCATAATTAGCCAATAGTGTTTGGAAATATGTACCTTCAGTAGGTTTTGAAAGTAATTGACCTTGTCCAAAAAGTAGAGCTTCTACATACAGCGGGTTATTTTTCTCTTTCCGAATAATGGAAAAGTCAATTGTTTTCCCAATATTTAGGAAATTTTCTCCATTAACAGTCCCTCCAAAACTTTTTAAAAGCATTAAGAACAATACCTTCTCCCAATCTGAATGTGATTCTGTCAATAATTTATCAATTAAAAAGGATTTTTGCTCTAATCTTTCAACAAAAAGACGCTCATTCCATGAAAAAGAGATATATTCTTGTACTTTTTTATAGTTTTTATCACAATTTATGAATGTATGAGATTTAGAAAATAAGATTTCGTATCGTTTTACGATATTTTGATCAATAACGTGTCGAAGTTCTAAAGTAGGAATAGGACGTTGATTGCAATCAAAAACTTCCACATCATGTTCCCAAACCACATGTAGAATAACGTTTTGATAAGCAGGATCTTGCTCATGTCGATGGGCATACCAATAGGATGATTTTACGTGTAACTCCACATTTCCTGCCCATAGTTGTTCATCAATTTGTAATTGAGCATTAAAAAAATCAGCCCCTGAAAGTCTGTTTGGTGTTCCAAAAGAATGTATAACAAGATTTTGACCAGAAGTGAGCGTAGAAACTTGAGGAACTATTTTATGTTTCCAAAGGTACTGCAAAAAATCTTCTTTCATAGAGCAATCTTAATTAACAAAATCCAAGTAATTCCTAACCTAAATTATGGATTAATAAAAACATGAATCTAAGTTGTTGTAAATCAGTATATTATTTTAAATATTTAAAGTAACAGGAGTAGAGATTCAATCCTCAGAGGTTAGTTATCAAAAATTCAAAGTATCAAATCTGAAAATTTTGATTTTATCCTAAGTCCTTATTAATCAAAAGGAAGAGTTCTTCATCATTTTTATATTTGATAAAATCTCCTCCTTTTACGTACGAAATACGTCCTGTTTCTTCTGAAACGATTAATGCTGAAGCATCCGTTTTTTCCGAAATAGATACAGCCGCTCGGTGTCGTAATCCGAAATGTTTAGGCAATTTATTTTCTCCTGCTACAGGCAGAATGACACGGGTTGCTACTATAAAATTTCCCTTTATGATGATAGCACCATCATGTAAAGGACTGTTTTTAAAGAAGATACTTTCAATTATGGGTTGCGAAAATTCGATATTCATTTTATCGCCCGTCTCTCGAACGAATTCTAATGACATGTTCCGTTCCAGTACAATTAACGCTCCAGTATTGTTAGCCCCTAATTTTCGGCATACGGCAATCAATCCTTTCACATCCAATGCGGATTCTTTTTTTGTCAGACGCAAAAAGCCAAAAAACTTTTGAAATTTGTTTCGTGCTGTAATATTTGTTGAACCTATGGTAAGTAAGAATTTTCGTATTTCTTGCTGAAAAACAACAATCAGAGCAAAAACCCCCACACCAATGAATTGACCTAAAATACTACTGAGCAATTGCATCTGTAAGGCTTCCGTTATTTTCCAAATTAAATAGATGATGACAATTCCCAAAAAAATATTAATTGCCACTGTACCACGAATAAGCCGATACACATAGTAAAGCAACATCGCAACTAAAAGAATATCAATAGCATCGGCTATTGAAAAATCTAAAATCTCAAATAATTTCATATCCTTTTTACTTTCTGATTAGGTTTTTAGTAGAACCTTTTTTACCTTTCTTTATTTGACTTTATCAATATCAAGAATGGTTATTGTCTTAAAAAAAAGACCTACTTCTTGTATCTTCTGTAAAAATACAACAAAATCTTGAAACGATATACTCCCATCCATGGAAATTGTTTCACTTGGATTAGCTTTTAGTGTTTCTATAAGGTGTTTTATGTTTTTAAAATCACTTATTTCTAATATTTTATCTTGATTTTGTATTTCAGTAATTACCTCAAATTGGGTAGTAGTAAACTCTAAAAATTTATACTTATGATCATGCATATCGGCTATAGTGAAATAGTTTTTTGCATCAGGATTACTGTGAAAACTCATCGTAGCCCGTTTTTTCTGCATTGTTAACATTGTTTTTCCTACTTCAGACAGAGGTAATCGCTTATCAATGTTAAATACCCAATGGGTTGTTGAAATCATGTTCTTTCTGTTCAAGTCGGCTAATCCAGAATTTTCATTAAAAAAGATATAGATGGGTGAATAATCCGTAACCTCGGTAGGAAGTTGAGCCTGTGAAAGTTGGGGTAACTGTACGCTACGTTCGTTACACGACCAAAGTAAAAGAGCAAGTATTAAAATAATTAATCTATTCATTTTCAGATGTTTTATTAAATATATTTACACATTCTACCGCTTCCTTAACATCGTGAACTCTCAAAATAGAAGCTCCTTTCATCAGAGCTATTGTATTAACTACCGTGGTTGCATTCAGAGCCTTAGAAGAATCGACTCCCAAAAGATTATATAGCATTGATTTTCTTGAAAATCCTACCAGAATAGGTGAGTCCAACGATTGGAATAATTCCATTTTTTGTAAAACTTCGTAGTTTTGATCTAAGGTTTTTGAAAAACCGAAACCAGGATCAATGATGCAATCATTGATACCCCACAGCTGTGCTTTAGCTTTTATTTTGGAAAAATAATGAATCATTTCAGTGACAATATTTTCATAATCAGTAAATTGATTCATAGTTTGTGGAGTACCTCGCAAATGCATTGCAATGTATGGAACTTGGAATTCAGCCACAACATCCCACATCTTTTCATCCAACTGTCCTGCTGAAATGTCATTTACCATTGCCGCACCTTCAAGCAAACATTGTCGTGCGATTTCACTACGAAATGTGTCCACGGAAATTGGCAAATTTGGAAACTCTTTGACTAGACTACGAATGATTGGAACAACGCGTTGTGATTCAGTAATTTCTAAAACTTCATCCGCATTTGGACGTGAGCTATATCCACCAACATCCAAAAAATCAGCACCATCTACCAACATTTGCGTAGCTTTTTTCAACACCTCTGTTTCTGTAATCCGACTGTTTTCATAGAATGAATCGGGTGTAGCATTCAAAATTCCCATCACTTTCGGACGTTCTAATGAAACTAAAATTCCTTTGCAATTGATTGTCATTTGTATATGTTTTCTTTTATAAATACTTTCATAACCGTCCGAAACTTTCTAAATAAAAGTTACTTGAGAATACTGTATATTAAAAAAATGCCGAATTTTATCAATTATAGTACCATCCAAACGAAGCAAAGGTACAAATAAACCAGTAATCGGACAAATTTTAGACCTGATTCCTCGGCAGTTCCGTATAAAAATCATTGAAATTGATTGAGGTTTTTGGAAGAATTTTGCTCTTTGAGCCAGCCCAAAGAAAAAAGAGAAAAACGATCCCAAAAAATTGCACTTACTAATGGAATTTAAGTGACATTTCTTTTTAAACATTGAAGGTATCTCGATTTATTTGAAAAAAATAATCATTAAAAAGTAAATGTAATGATTCTTTCGTTAAAAATCCATAAAAAGAAGATTTAACTTAATGATTTTCATATTTTTGGTTCTTTGAGATAGTAATTTAAGCAAAATAAAAAGTCAAGACGAGTTCATTTTATATAATTTTATCTGATTATCGTTGTTTTGTAATATTTTTTTCTTTTCATATTTTTGTACTATAATTTACATTATGTAAAATAGTATTTTTAAAATTAAGAAAAATCTCCTAAATTCTACCTTATGATAAACCTTGGAGATTTTAATAACGTTATTTTGAATTTCCTACTGAACTAAAGAATTTTTGGAAATTTTGCAGGATTTGACTCTCTCATGATTTCATAAATTTTTTCGAAGATGTCTTCCGCATTCGGTTTTGAAAAATAATCTCCATCACTAGCATAAGCAGGTCGATGATCTTTTGAGCAAAGAGTTTGAGGAGCGGAATCCAAATACTGATACGCATTTTGCTCTTCTAATATTTTTTGCATGATGTATGCCGAAGCTCCGCCTGGAACGTCTTCATCAATAATTAGCAAACGATTCGTTTTAGCTATGCTTTTTACAATATCATGATTCAAATCAAACGGCAATAAAGACTGAATATCAATAACTTCCGCGTCAATTCCAAATTCAGACAACTCTTCAGCAACCTGACAGACGATTCGTAATGTTGAACCATAGGAAACTATCGTAATGTCTTTTCCTTCACGTACCGTTTCTACTACTCCTACAGGAGTTTTAAATTCTGTTAAGTTACTCGGTAACTGCTCTTTAAGTCGATATCCATTTAGGCATTCGATGACTACTGCAGGTTGGTTACACTCTAATAAGGTATTATAAAAACCTGCCGCTTTGGTCATATTTCGAGGTACCAGAATATGTACGCCACGCAATAAATGCAACAGAGCTCCCATATGCGAACCTGCATGCCAAATTCCTTCCAAACGGTGTCCACGAGTTCTGACAATCAGCGGAGCCATCTGCCGACCTAAGGTTCGATAATGTACCGTAGCTAAATCATCGCTCATCGTTTGTAATCCATATAAAATATAGTCTAGATATTGAATCTCGGCAATTGGGCGTAACCCTCTCATAGCCAAACCAATACCCTGTCCAATAATGGTAGCTTCACGAATACCAGTATCAGCAACTCTCAGCTCTCCATATTTCTTTTGCAAACCTTCCAATCCTTGATTTACATCACCGATGTTTCCTGTATCTTCCCCAAAAATGAGTAAATTCGGATATTTAGCAAATAATCCGTCAAAATTTTCGCGTAGCACTACCCTAGCATCAACCAGTTCAGCATTTTCTTTGTAGATAGGTTTTACCTCTGTGACCAATGTTGGATTTTTTTCATTTTCAATATACAAATGACTGCTATATTTCGGTTGATTTTCAGCAAAATAATCATTGATCCAACTACGTAAGGTTTCTGCGTTAGTTGTCGTTTCAGTGGCAACATATCGCAATACTCTACGTGCGGCACTTGCTACATCTCGGCGTGAAATGGTAGAAATAGAGGCTAAATGGTTTTTTATGCTTTGAACAGCATCATAATTTTTAAATGATTCATTTACAGATAATTCTATAATTTCAATTAAATTGTTTCTTTCCCTGAAAATAGGATTTTGATAAGCTTCCCAAGCTCGTTTTTTCCCATCCCGAACCATTTTCTTAGCCTCAGCATCAATGGATGCTACTTCTTCTTCGGTAGCAATGCCACTCTCAACAATCCACTGACGCATTTTCAGATTACAGTCAAATTCACGTTCCCACTCCAGTCGCTCAGTACTTTTGTAACGTTCGTGCGATCCAGAGGTTGAATGTCCTTGAGGTTGTGTGAGTTCTCGAACGTGAATCAGTACAGGGACATGTTCTTCACGAGCAATTTTTCCAGCTTTTTCAAAAACTTCCAACAAAGCAGGATAATCCCATCCGTTCACAACGAAAATTTCATAACCATTGTTATTCTCATCACGCTGGAATCCTTTCAATATTTCGGAAATATTCTCTTTAGTAGTTTGATATTTAGCAGGTACCGAAATTCCATAGTTGTCATCCCAAACCGAAATTACCATAGGTACTTGCAACACCCCTGCAGCGTTGAGGGTCTCAAAAAAATGACCTTCACTGGTACTGGCATTTCCGATAGTTCCCCAAGCTACTTCATTTCCGTTGTTTGAAAATTTTTCTTTTTCTGTTTGGGGTACTTCCCTGAATATTTTTGAAGCCTGAGCTAATCCAAGTAAACGTGGCATTTGTCCAGCAGTGGGAGAAATGTCGCTACTACTATTTTTCTGTTGTAATAAATTTTTCCAATTGCCGTTCTCGTCCAAACTGTGAGTGGCAAAATGCCCTCCCATTTGCCGTCCTGCACTGGTTGGATCTGCTTCGATATCAGGATTAGCATAGAGTCCTGCAAAGAAGTTTTCAATAGTAAATGCTCCAATGGCCATCATAAAAGTTTGATCACGGTAGTACCCACTTCTGAAATCACCATCTTGGAACGCTCTAGCCATTGCCAATTGAGGTACTTCTTTTCCGTCTCCGAAAATACCAAATTTGGCCTTTCCGGTAAGGACTTCTCTCCTACCCAGAAGACTACATTCACGGCTAATTACTGCTGTTCTATAGTCTGTTAAAATATCTTCTTTCGATAAATGAATTGTTGTTTGTATTTTATTTTTTCGTGTCATAATTCTGAAAATATAGCGACCTCAAAGGTAATATAATTTTATGATATAAGCAAAGAATTTGAGGTATGCTTCATCCGTTTATCTTCTAATTCCTTGTGCATTAATCCACTCGTGATAAGCTCGACTGTTAATCAGATGCTGCGAGTAGGTAGACGCAAACTTGTGAAACCCAGGTTTTTCGACATCTGCTACGAAATAGAAAAAATCATGATTTTCAGGGCTTAATACAGCTTCAATTGCTGAAATATCCGACATGGCAATAGGAGCTGGTGGCAGTCCTGCGTGCTTATAGGTGTTATACGGAGAGTCGATTGTCAAATCACGATTTAACACCCTTTTTATGATAGTATCATGCTTACCAGTGTGTTCCTTGATGGCATAAATAACCGTAGGATCGGCTTGAAGGAGCATATTATTTCTTAAACGGTTGATATAAACCCCCGCTACCCTACTCTGTTCCGATACTTGCGCTGTTTCTTTTTGCACAATCGAAGCTAAAACACTCACTTGCTTTGGCGTAAGATTTTGATTTTTAGCTTTTTCTATTCTGTCTGAATTCCAAAAACGACGGTACTCCTTGAGCATACGATCTCTAAACTGCGTAGCTGAAGTATTCCAAAAAAATTCATACGTGTTGGGTAAGTACATTCCTAACACATCTTTCGATGTAAATTCATTTTCAGTCAAAAATTGGGGATCTAAGAAAGCATTCAACAGCGAAATACTATCCGCTTCAATTTGCTGTGCAACCCGTCCTGCTAAATTTTCTAACGTCTCTTGGTTGTTGAAAGTCAATTTTATAGGTCTATTTTTACTGCGTAATACATTGATTATGTCATTATTACTACTTCCTTTTTTGATGATATAACGACCCGCCTTGATGTTATCAACATATTTTTTTTGCTTGGCTACCTGTATAAATGATTCTATATCAGATAAATATGGATTTAGCACATGCGTAACATCGCTAAAATAAGCTCCTGTTGGAATGAATATTTCAATTTCACGCTCCTCAAAATTGGTGTTAGGAGCTAAAATAAGATTGTAAATTGAGTAGGAAAAGAAACCTAAAATAATTAAACCAATAATTGAAATAGCGATTAATATTTTCTTGAAATACATGTCGTTATATATTGAAATTTATATTCTACGTAAAAATAATATGCCACAAATTTACAAGAATATTTGGCTTTACCAAAGGTTTATTGATAAATAAAGGATATAGCATTAGGCGAACTCAAAATTTTCCCATTTAGAACGACCTATTTGGACCGCCTGAAATGGTCAATATTACCGAAGATAAAATACACGATATCAGAGTATTATAGCAAAATATCTATCCGAAAATTAAAAACTTTCGGACGGGAGTGATTACAAATTAATGAAAATTGAAAAATAACCACCGAAACTGATAGTTTCAAACAGTGCTAAATATGTATTTCCCTATTTATTCAATTCCAAATTTTTCAATGGCTTCTTCAATAGCATCGTAGACCTGCATTAACTGCTGATTTGTAATAACATAGGAAGGAAATACATATACTGTATTTCCAACAGGACGCAAGATAATTCCTTTAGAAATAAAAAAATCATATAGCTGATTGCGTATACTGCCATAGTATTCATTTCCTGCATTAGTGTTCACTTCAAAAGCTAAAATTACTCCCAAACTACGCCAACCGCTTGTCTTTGAGCTGCTTTTCATTTTATTTATAAACTGTTTATGCAAATCTGATATTCGCTGTATGTTTTGGCTACAATCATTAGTTTGCAAAATTCGAATGGTTTCCAAAGCAATAGCACAACCTGTAGGATTTGCCATATAGGTATGCCCGTGAAAAAATGCTTTATTAACATCATCACTACAAAAAGCATCAAAAATAGCTTGAGTAGTTGAAGTTACTGCAAGTGGAATCGTACCTCCTGTTAAGGCTTTGGACAAACAAATGATATCTGGCTTTTCATTCAAATAATCACAGGCAAATATTTTTCCTGTTCTGCCAAATCCTGTCATTACTTCATCAGCTATTGTGATAACTTTTTCATTTTTAGCTATTTGAATTAATCTATCCAATGCTTCAGGTGCATACATTCGCATACCCGCAGCTCCCTGTACTAAAGGTTCAAAAATGAAAGCCGCAGGATTGTATTTCTTTATGACTTCAGCTAATTTTCTCTCCGAATCCTGTTCTTTTCCTTTTTCAGGAATTGGAATACGAACCACTTCAAGTAACTGATTTTTAAAAGATTCGGTAAAAAAAGAAATCCCTGAAGCTGCCATTGCTCCGAAGGTGTCACCATGAAATGCGTTTTCAAAGGCTACAATAACATGCTTTTTTTGTCCTTTGTTAAAAAAATATTGAATAGCCATCTTTATAGCTACTTCTACTGCCGTTGAACCATTATCAGAAAAGAATATTTTTTGTTGATTTTCAGGCAATAATTCAATTAGTTTTTCGGCGAGTTTTACAGCTGGTTCGTGAGTAAATCCACCAAAGAGCACATGTTCCAGTTGCGAGAGTTGTTTGAAAGCTGCCTCGGCTAAATGAGGATTAGCATGTCCGAATACATTTACCCACCAACTGGCGATAGCATCTATATATTGTTTACCGTTTTCATCCCAAAGTAAGGCATCTTTTCCTTTAACAATACCGATGGGATACATGGCTGTTTTATGTTGAGTGTAAGGATGCCATAGATGGCGTTCGTCTCGTTGTTGTAAATTCATTTTAAAAATATGTAAAATATAGGTAGCATTTTGACCTATTTATTTTCAAAAAAGTGGAATGTTGCAAAATAGGAATATTCATCCTCAGGATTCAATTGCGTTGACGGAAACTGCGGATAGTTCAGAGCATCAGCAAATCCTTGACATTCAAAGCATATTCCTGCGTTTTGTCCTGTTGATTTTCTGCCTTCTGGATGTAGCTCTGGCACGTAGTATCCTCCATAAATATGCAGTACAGGCTGATTGGTTCTTACGTCCATTCGGATGTTACTTTCTTCACATATCAACGAACCTACAACTTCATTTTCAGATACTTGACGAGGAAAAGCATTGTCTATATCTGGATGTACAGTTACTGGTTTTCTATAATCTAAATGTGTATTTTCTACAAGAAGCAATTCACCAGTTGGAGAATAGTCGGGATTCAATGGCGAGTAGCGATTTCCATTGACCTGTAAAAGATGGTTCAATATATTTTTTGAATCACTATTAAAGTTAAAATACGTATGCTGTGTCAGGTTTAAAATAGTTGGTTTATCCGTTTTTCCATGATAATCCACACGAAGTTCATTATCATCGTTGAGTGAATAAGTAACGGTTACTACGACTTCGCCTGGAAAGCCTTCTTCTCCATCTGGTGAAGTGTATTTTAAGACTACGAATAAATTCTGGCTATCACCAACTTCAACAATTTCCCAAACTTTACTATCGAATCCTTGAAAACCACCGTGCAATTGAGCTGCTCCATGGTTCACCGTCAACTGAAGTTCTTTACCATTAAGCGTTGTTTTTCCTCCTTTAATACGCCCTGCATTTCGTCCAATAATAGCCCCGAAATAAGGATATTCCTTGCGATAAGCCTCACTTAAGTATTCTTCAAAAGTATCAAATCCTAAGACTGTTTCTATTTTTTTTCCATTCACAGGATATTTTATAGAAGTGATGATACCTCCGTAGTTCATAATGGAGACTTCCATACCTTTACTATTCTCTAACGTGATGAGTGTTACGTTTTTACCTGCGTATGTTCCGAAAGTTTTTTTATGTATCTGTTTCATTATATTTTTTCGGACGAATGTACACCTTTTTTTGGGATTTTGCAAAGATTTTACACAAAAACATACTCCCGTCCCAAAATTAAAAACTTTCGGACGGGAGTTAGATTTTTACAAATATAAGGCATTCTCAGGCAATTTTTATGAAAAAAGTTTAGGATAGTTGTGAGAGAAAATTAATTATCAAAATTGTACTTACTAAATAAATCTAATTCGTGTTTACATTTGTGTATATGAATATAATTTACAGTTTTTGCGTTACAATTGTAAATTAGAGTACTTGCAATAAACTTTGTTCATTACTTTTAATGTTTGTATGTTTCAAAAAAATAGTTTACATTTGTGCTATCTTTAATTTTAAAAAGACTTTACAATGATAAACACCCCTGATTTCGTTAAAAGGTTACAAGAAGTTATGGAACACTATGACCTTAATGCTTCTTCTTTAGCTGATATACTTGACATACAACGATCAAGTATTTCGCATTTATTGTCTGAACGTAATAAACCTAGTTTAGAGTTCATAATGAAGCTCATAGAGCAGTTTCCTGAAGTTAATTTCCACTGGATAACACAAGGAAAAGGTAATTTCCCTTCTAAAGAAAATTCTGTAACTAAAATTGAAGAAAAAAAGTCTATTATGCAAACAAATCTTTTTGGTGATGAACCCGAACAATCTGCTACTACTAAAAGAAAACAAAGCCCACCTCAAAACGTAGCAAAAGTAAAAGAACCTGAAAGCGAAATTTCTTATCAACAGATTTCACCAATCTCCAAAGTTGTAGAAAATACATCTGTTACAAAAGTAAACAATAAAAAACAATTGAAGAAGATTATCTTTTTTTATGACGATAACAGCTTTGAGGTTTTCGAAAATTAATTTACTTTTGTAAACAAATCTTTTTTTGCACTTAAATTCATTGGGATGGGTACAATTTACTGTGCTACCTCTTTTCTCTCGTGTTATTGGTACTAAAGTCTGTACATGTAAAAACAAATTGTAGGTGGTATTACATCAGGTCAAACACTTGACATTGACATCAATTTTTTATACTTTCCTAAATATGTCATGCTGTGATAAACACCTCACGTTTCATCTTACAAAATTCCTATTCTCAGATGATGTCTGCTCATCAGAACTGCTACAATAGGAAAATATCAAGATTAGAAATCTACTTCCCATTTTTTATTCGCTTTTTCTTTCCTAGATAACATAGTAAGAAGTTATTTTCCATATTAATTCAGCGTCCAAAAATAGTTTTTACGAACGTAAGTTTATTTTTTACCTCATAAAAATCATTTGAAATATATACTATTTTTACTAATAAAATAAGATGAAAAAATGAAATAAAATTTTTTATATATAAAATAATGATTATAAAATACTTATATATTAATTTATAAATTAATACTTTAATATTAGTAACAATTTATTAATATATGACATTTTGGCAGTTATTTTGATATTTCTTTTTAAATAATTGATTTACAGATATTTGAATTACATTAATACTTCTTCAAAAACATATTTTTATATATATTAAAGTTATTATTTATATATTGATATATAAATTACTTATTACCAATTATTTAAACTGTAAAATTTTACAGATATATTCGCAGTCAACTTTATAAAATAAATCCTGAAAAAACGACTTCCATTAACGGATTTTTATTTTTTATTTTGGTCAACATTTTTTTGCTGAGGTTGTATTATCCAATGTATTTTTCATCGAAGAAGTTCTATCTAACAAGAATAATCGCTATCCCCTACTCTTTAAAAGGAATAACAATCATACGAATTCAAATTTGTGATAAAATTTTTATGGAAAACTTTAATTATTTCTTTTTTTAGTATCTTTGCCCGATTTTTAATGATTTACAAAATGCAAATAGAAGTATTAAAATCTAAAATTCACCGAGTTACAGTTACTGGAGCTGACCTAAATTATGTAGGAAGCATCACAATCGATGAAGATTTGATGGAAGCGGCCAATATGATTGAAGGAGAGAAAGTTGCAATCGTAAACGTAAACAATGGTGAACGTTTAGAGACCTATATTATTAAAGGAAAACGAGGTTCGGGAGAGGTAATTCTTAACGGGCCTGCAGCTCGGAAGGTACAGCGAGGCGATATCATTATCATCATTTCCTACGGAATTTTAGATTTTGAGGAAGCTAAGGCCTTTAAACCTTGGATTATTTTCCCCAATGAAAAGACAAATAAAATAGAATAAATAAAACATAAAATACTGATAATGAAGTTAATAAAAACTATCCTTCCGCTATTTTTAGGTGTTTTTCTGTGCTGGTATGCCTACAGCCAATTCACTGATGAGCAGCTGAATGAAATCAAAGAAAAATTCTTAAAAGCGGATTATTTTTATATTATATTATCAGTTTTACTCGGTTTTTTGAGCAATGTCTCACGTGCTTTACGATGGGAATTATTACTCAACCCTATGGGATACAAAACTCGTAGCTATAATCGGATAATGGCAGTTTTTATCGGATATTTAGTAAACGTTACTATCCCAAGATCTGGGGAAATATCAAGAGCTTTGGTAGTAAATCGTTATGATGGTGTTCCTTTTGACAAAAGTATAGGAACCATAATTTCGGAACGAGTAGTTGATCTAATCCTATTACTATCGTTCACGTTGACTGCTTTTCTACTTCAATTTAATTTAATTAGCGAGTTTTTACTGTCTATAATTCCTTTCCAAAAATTGATTTTTCTTTTAGGAATTGTATTAGTTCTTGGAGTATTATTTTCTATATGGGTCTATAAATCAACACATTTCATTGCTTTAAAGGTACGCAATTTTGTAGCAGGACTTAAAGAAGGTATTTTTTCCATACTTAAACTACGGCGACGAGGAGCTTTTTTATTGCATACAATTTTCATTTGGACAATGTACGTTTTGATGTTCTATCTTCCGTTTCTTGCTCTACCTGAGACCTCCTACGTTAGCATAGGAACGGTACTAACATCCTTTGTAGTAGGCAGTTTTGCCATAGCTTTTACTAATGGTGGCTTTGGTTCATATCCCTTTTTTATAGCAGAAATTTTACTACTTTTTGGCATACCTTTAGTGTCAGGTACCGCTTTTGGTTGGATTGTATGGACAGCACAGTTCTTTATGACTCTCTTTTTCGGAGGAATTTCTTTTATTTTACTCCCGTTATTAAATAGATATCGAGAAGATGAAAAATGTTTCTTTCTAAGAATGAGAAAAATACCGAAAACACGCAACTCGTAGAGCCTTGAACCAAATTAATTCAAAAACTTTTTACGAATTTCAGGAGGCAGTATGGGGCATTCTTTTTTAATGAGTTTCCTACGATGTTTTCCAATAATGTCATACACAAAATCAGCTATAAATGCAGGAGTTATCCAAATAATAAACCGAAGCAATGGATACATATTACTTTCTTTCAAAAACATAAAAATGGCTTTTGATTTTATATAAAACACCTCCCCTACTCGAACTATAACTGTTTTATCTACAAACTTTTGCAATTGATATTTTACGATAAAATATTGTCCCGTTTCAGAGGTGCTTGACAGAAATTTAAAACTATCCCGCTTGTCGGATTTTGCTAAATGATAAGCTATCCAATTACAAAAAAGGCAATCACCATCAAAAATCAAAAAAGAATTATTCATAACGAAGAGCTTCAACAGGATCTAACTTGGAAGCCTTCATCGCAGGGTATAACCCTGAAATAATGGCTACTACAAAGGCTATCAAAATGGCCACAAAAATGACTCCCCATGGAATTATAAAATCAAAATCTGCTACGAGTGAAATGAAGTAACCTAATGTTATGCCTAAAACAATTCCTGCCATGGCTCCCAATTGTGCAATGATAACTGTTTCAGTGAAAAATTGCATTGTAATTGCCTTACGATGAGCTCCTAAAGCCTTGCGAATACCAATTTCTTTGGTACGTTCAGTTACAGAAACGAGCATAATATTCAACAAAGCAATCGACGATCCTAAAATAGTAATCAATCCAATCACAAACCCTGCAATTCCAATGCCTTGTGTGATACTTTCAATACGATGCAATAAATCATCACTGCGTTCCATACCAAAATTATCTTCATCCAATGGTCTGAGGCTTCGAATGTTACGCATAACAATAAGTGCATCATCCATAACGACATCTAGCTTACCTTTATCATTTACCTTTACTTTTATTGCAAAATTCGGATTTTGGAGCGTAAAAACCGAACGAGCAATCCCTAATGGAATCAACACTTGCATATCTTCATTATTTCCAAATGTAGAACCTTTTGACTCCAATACGCCAATAATTGTAAATTTATGTCCTTTGATAGAAATAACCTTACCAATAGGATTGACATCTTTTAATAATTTTTTTGTAAAATCAGCTCCAATAATACAAACTTCTGCATTATTCTCAATATCTAACTTACTGAAATCCCGACCACTGTCAAGTTCTAAGCCCGAATTTTTAATATAGAACTCATCCACTCCAATCACTTTTGATGAAGGATCGGTTTTTTGATTTTCGTATTTAACTTCAACCGAAGCAGATGAAAACAATGAAATACTGATTTGTGCAAACGGATTTTGTAATTGTTCTCTGAACGCTATTGCATTTTGGTAACTAATGGGCGGATTTATCTTCTCATTAGCTCCGCTACCTTGAACTCGTTGGGTATACTGATAGCGTGTAATAGAAAATGTATTGGATCCCATTTTTGAAAAGTTACCTTCCAAAGTGTTGCGGAGTGCTGTGATAACACTCAAAATCCCGACTAATGCCGTTATACCGATAGCAATGATTAGCACCGTAAGAATTGTACGCAACAACTGGCTTTTGATTGACTCTAAAGCAATTTTTATATTTTCTCGAATAACTGTAAATCGGATTGCCATACTACGAAATTTTAAGTCTATTCATATACTTTCAACTCTTTAAGTTGCTGTTGGTCAAAACCATAAATATCATTTTTGATAATAAGCTGATTATTTTCATCAACCCAAGCGGTAATATACAACAAACTGATTAAGTATCTGTTTTTTAGAGTAATACGATTTTGATTGGGCCCCGATTGCATTGCTTGGTCTACCTTCTCACGAGTCCATTCATCTTGATTCTTAAGCAGTAAATACGCCAATTCGGCAGGTTGTTCCACACGCACACAACCATGGCTAAAAGCTCTTTCTTCACGTGAAAACAATCGTGTTGAAGGAGTGTCATGTAAATAAATACTCATATCGTTGGTTAATATAAACTTTACCAACCCTAACGAGTTGCGAGCTGATGGAGCTTCTACAAAACGAAATTTACGTTTTCTGATTTCAGGGTTTGTCCAATCTACACTATTAGGATCAACCTTTTCACCATTTTCATAGATGGTATAACCCCGTTTTTGGTATTTTTCGGCATCATTTTCTGATACCATTTGCGGAATCATTTCATTGTGAATAATGCTCTGTGGTACCGTCCAAGTAGGTCGAAATTCCACATGACGAATTGAATCAACGAACACAGGAGTTGCGGTATATTCCCTGCCTACTACCACATTCATTTGATGAATCATTGAATCTTTATGATATACAAATAACTTAAAATCAGGAATATTCACAATGAGATAATCATCACCCAAATCATTGTTTAACCAACGCATACGCTCCATATTAAGTTTTAGAAGTTCCACTTTTTGAGCCTTGGTCATATTTAAGTGATAGAGAGTTGTCTTCCCTGGAACACCATCAGGGGTAATGTCTTTGGTTTCCTGAAACTTTTTGAGGGCATTTAACAAAACGGTATCAACCACATTTGTCGAAACCAACGGAGTGACTTCATAACCTTTCTGTTTTAAATTATGCCGCATAGCCTCCACTGCCGAATGCTTATACCCATCAACAAATAACTTTGGATTCTCAAAAGCAACTTTAATGATTGAATCCGGCTGAGTATCAGCTCTCAATTCAGCGTATTTTTCACTCATTCGCTTGTAGAGAAGATGACTCGGATGTAGGGCATCAACCACCGTTACCAAATCGTCCGTATCTTCCAATTTCAATAGAATTTCAACATCGTTTCGGTTGCGTTTGGTTGGCTTCCAAATGTGTTGACCATGTGATAATTTAGATACACGTCCGCTACCTAAATGCTTCGTTAACAATAAAAAAGAAGCCGTTATTTCTCTATCGGCTTGTTCAAGTTCCGTAAAATCAATCGTTTTGGAATAAAGACTATCCACCAAATATTTCAGTGCCTTATGGCGATACGTTTCTGGATTCAGCCCGTAATTTTCTGATTTTTCTAATACTTTCATGTAACCATAAAACAACGGAGTCGGTTTTTTTTCGTAAAGCCAACGTGTATTGTAGCCATTTTGGGAATAAAAACTTTTCAATTCCGCCAAAACCTCTTTATCTTTTATGGCTATTCTCTCAAAGGACAGTTGTGTTGTATCTGAAAATGAGATTGTTTCGTTATTTTCAAATACTTCACGTGATTTGATTTCATCAATTAATTCCTTTGGATTGGGGTTATTTTTGCAACTTTGAAAAAGCAGAAAACCCGCTAAAAGAACCAACAAACATTTATTCATCTATTATTTATTTTTAAGTTTTAATGTTTTTATTTTTCATTTCCGATAGTAAATTACTCATATTGAGCACGATACTGAGATACGTTTTTCAGTTACAAAGCGTTTAAATTCAATAATTTAGTTGGAAGTGTTGTAAAAAGTATGATACTTTTAATAAAGTGGATATTTCTGTCAGGCTGAGCGTAGTCGAAGCCCTGTAATTACGAGGCTTCGACTACGCTCAGCCTGACAATCAAAACTACCATCATACTTTTTATAACACAACCATTTAGTTTTCATTCTTCTCTATTTTAAAAAATTGTATGGTTTTTTCGATACTTTTTTTCAGGGATATTTTTTCAGCTCGTAACTCCAAATAGTCAATATACTCATTCAAAACAGAAGATGTGAAGGTCATTTTTTGATTTATTGACCATAGTACCGCGACTAATAACTCAACAGCTAATATTTGTTCAATATTTTCAATAACCTGCAAGCATTTTACAGCCGAACTACCTCCCATTCCTTTAATATCAGTCATTTTTTCAGTAAAAATAGGGCTTTCAACACTCACAGGTGTAGACAACCGCTTATTTTCAGCTAAAATACTCTCTGTTATACGTTGAAAAACAGATAAATCTAAGAAAAAATCCTCCTTTTCATCTTCTCTTGATGAAATAAGATGAAAAATTCGTCGTTCTGACATATTTCCCAAACTTGTCAATGCTATAGCAAGAAAATCTAAACCTAATGACAAGGGTAAAGTATGTGAATTTCCACTGGAAATCAGTTGGTTTTCTTTAGAAAAAACCAACAAATTATCCGTTACAGAATTAATTTCGGTTTTAATAACTTTTCGAACATGGGCTACCGTATCTTTGACAGCCCCATGCACCTGTGGAATAGCACGAAAAGCCTCGGGAGCTGTATCAAACTCTGAACGTTCCACATTTATTTCATTGTTTTTCAGAAATTTGCGTAACGATTCTGCTGTTTGAATTTGCCCTTTATGTGGACGAACGATTTGGACTTGTTCTGAGAAGAACAAGTCACTCACTCCGAAAACTTGTGAAGAAACCGAAGCTATAAAATCCGATAACTCACACAATTTAAGAGCTTTGATCATATTAAAAGCTCCATAAGCAGTTGTCAATTGTGTACCTCCTAACAAGATTTCGGCTTCTTTTTCTTTCAGATGCAACGGTTTCCACCCAAATTTTTCTTCCAGCTCACAGGAGGAAAAAATCTTTCCTTTAATGCGTACCTCACCCTCGCCAATAAGCGGTAAAGACAAGTGAGCCAATGAAATACGATCATCTGGTGTATCTTTTGAATAAACAACTGGCAATACATTGTAATTAAAAAAATCCAAAAATCGTTCAATAATTTCTAGACGTATACCGCTGAATCCGTAGCAAAAAGACTGTATTTTTAAAAATAACATCAATTTTACCACCTCATCAGGAATGGCAGTACCTACACCACAGGCATAGGATTTCAATAAACGACACTGAAAATCAGCATTTTCGTTAGGAATATTTTGTTTTTGATGCTCAAGAGACCATCTACTCAAAAAATCTTGGCTTTTTTGGATATTTATTTTTGCCTCCTCCGATAATTTGAGTTTTACATCCTCAATTAAGAGATTTTCAATATTTTCTAAAAATAATGTATCGTTAGATATATAGTGATTCATTTCAATTTTTCGTTTAATTCGATCAGTTTTTCGACAAGAATATAGAAATCACTCAATTTCAGCACTTAAATCGGCATTTAAAAGTGCAGTACACATCGGTTCTAAGGTCTTGTAGGTTCCTGATTTTACATCACATTTTCCTTTGTAATGCACTATAATAGCACATTGTTCGGCTTGTTCATAGGTATGATCACAAACTCGTACCAATGTATCAATCACATGATCAAAGGTGTTTACATCATCGTTGTATAAAACAAGATGATATTCCCTATCCAATAATTCCTCAACAAGCGTTTCGGTTTCAGTTTGGGTTTGCTCTTTATGATTGAAAATTAGCATATTACAAAAATTAATCTTTTTTGACACATTTTACTGCTACCCATTCATTACGTTCTAAATTTTCAACAAATGAAAGACCATGTTTACTGGATTCCTCAAGGATTACTGGCATATCACTTTTGTAAAATCCACTGAGAAGCACCATTCCATTTTGCGATAGAGTCGCTGCGTACAACGAGAGATCATTTAATAAAATATTTCGATTGATATTAGCTATTACCACATCAAAATGCTCGTTTTTTAATAAAGAAGCATCACCTAACTTCACTTCAATACACTTACAATCATTTCGTTGTATATTCTCTATTGAATTTTCAACACACCAATCGTCAATATCTATTGCCGTAATTTTGGTCGCACCTCGTTTTTCACTCATAATCGCCAAAACACTGGTACCACAACCCATATCAAGTACCGATTTTCCGCTAAAATCGGTCTGTAATAAAAACTGCAACATCATATAAGTCGTTTCATGATGTCCTGTTCCAAAACTCATTTTGGGTTCGATAATAATATCATATTTAGTGTCTGTTTTTGGATGAAAAGGAGCCCGAACCGTACACAAACCATCTACTGAAATGGGATCAAAATTCTTTTCCCACTCTTCATTCCAATTTACTTGCTCAATAGTTCGGAATGAATAAGTTATGAGAAATTCCTCCGATTTTAAAATATAAATCTCATCTAAAATATGTTCATTCCACAAACTTTCTTGAATATAGGCCAAAATCCCTCGTTCGGTATCAACAAAACTCTCAAAACCCCATTCTGCTAACTCAGCCACCAGAATCTCAGAAGCAACTCCCTGAGGTTCTATTTTGAAATCATATTCTATATAATTCATTTGTAATACTTCTTTACTATTTTATACAAGTTTATTTTGAAAATATGATTTGCAGAACATTCTAATATAACTATTTCATATTTAAAATAATACACACAAACCAAATTCGTCTTAAATTTTTAGAATTTATTTGATACTCAATTACCCATTCCACATAAACATTTTGGACAAAGGCTCTAATTTTACAAAAAATAAACCCCTAAAAATCAGATTCTTGCTATTGCTTTTCCCAGAAAAAATATACCGAATCAACGTATAACTAATTAAGAGTAAGTTAAATGATACATCAATCTACTAATAATCAGAAACATAATTAATTTGGATTAATCACATTTTACAAACGACCTATGGAGTAACTCTTTCAAGTATTGAAAATGAAGAAGACATAAACATTGTATTCCTAACTATTTCAACAACGCTAATAGTTCAAAAAAATACAAGTGGGAACTCCTTACTAAAATAACTTTTTTCTTCTCAATTCAAAATTTTGTCCTAAATAAACTTTTCTAACCATTTGATCTTCTGCCAACTCTTCAGGAACTCCCGCTTTGAGAATTCCTCCCTCAAACATAAGATAAGTACGATCAGTAATCGCTAAAGTTTCCTGTACGTTATGGTCGGTGATTAGGATACCAATATTTTTATTTTTAAGCTGTGCAACAATACGTTGAATATCTTCTACAGCCACGGGATCAACTCCTGCAAAAGGTTCATCCAATAGAATAAATTTTGGACTTGTTGCTAATGCTCGTGCAATTTCAGTACGACGTCGCTCACCTCCTGATAATAAATCACCTCGGTTTTTGCGAATATGTCCCAAACCAAACTCCTCAATCAATGAATCGGTTTTCATTTGTTGTTCTTTTTTCGATAACTTGGTCAATTGCAACACACTTTTGATATTGTCCTCAATACTTAATTTACGAAAAACGGAGGCTTCTTGTGCCAAGTACCCAATACCTCGCTGAGCTCTTTTATACATCGGATAGTCAGTAATATTCTCTCTATCAAGATAAATAGTTCCTCCATTGGGTTTAATCAACCCCACAATCATATAGAAAGATGTTGTTTTACCCGCTCCATTAGGCCCTAAAAGCCCAACAATTTCTCCTTGATTTACCTCCAAAGAAACGCCTTTAACAACTTTTCTTCCTTTATAGATTTTGATAATATCATTGACTATTAATTTCATCGTATGTAAAAAATATGCAATAAATTTAATTTTTCGAGCAATATTAATGCTATTAGTTAGAACAATACACTCCAAATACTACCAAAGCTAACAAACCCCTCGTTTTGCATAACTGTAACTACTTTGGTTTAACTTTAAACTCAGAATAAATATTGTTTATCCACACCAAAAGATAAATTTTCCTGCTTGAATTTTGGTATAAAAAATGGTTAGGATTTAAAACTCAAATCGGTATGGCATTTCATCCAATTCGGCCTCCAAATCCACCCAATCATGCACTTCGCTCACTAAACTATATACCATTGCTTCGGTGAGTATCTTACCTTCATAAATGTCCGTAATAGTCTGCTCGGAAGCATCTTCCTTGAAATAAGTTTCATCACCAAAGAAATCAAATGCCCATTGCTTATAGACGGCAGGATTAGTAGTGATTTGGTCAAATTTAGAAATAATTTCTTCAATTTCAAAATTTTCCTCAGCATTCCACGTTTCTCCATCCAATGACCACAACACGAACGGAATATCAGAATTCGAAAAATTTTTACGAAAATAAGGATGAAAAATCTTCGGTATTTTTTTTTCAAACAACTGACTGTTCGCATCTTTACTATCTTCCGAACTCGCTGACGGCACAATCAGACACGCCTTGTCAAGAAAATAGAACGACAGGGAGATTCCATCTTCATCCTCAAACCCTAAGCCCCATTGAGCCTCGGTGCCGTCATACTCCTCTTGCTTACTCTTGTAGAAGGTGTGGTAGGTTTCAAACTCATATCCACAAATAATCCAATCCATCACAGCTCTGCCACGACAAATCTGTTTTAACGTTTTCACGTTAGGTAATTGCTTTAGGTAGGTTTTACAATTCATTGAACCTTAAAATATTAAATTATGTTTTGAAAATATGATAATGTTTCATTTATAGGATTTTATTCCACTTTTGCTTTACGCTTTTGTTCCTTTTTCAAAACGTAGACTGAAATGAATATACTAATTTCATAAAGTAACATAATGGGAATAGCTACAATAATTTGACTCGCTACATCGGGAGGTGTGATGATTGCAGCTAAAATAAGTACCAAAACAAGTGCATGTCGACGATATTTCCTCATAAAAGTCGGGGTTATGAGTCCTAATTTGGTTAAAAAGTAAATGATAATAGGTAATTCAAATACTAAACCGCACGAAATTACGGATGATCGGACTACCGAAATGTAAGAATTTAGATCAATTTGGTTTGCAACTTCTTGACTAACAGTATATGTTCCTAAAAAATTTATAGAAAGAGGTGCAATCATGTAATAACCAAACAACACTCCCATAAAAAACAACAAGGACGCTATGAAAATGAAACCACTCGCTATTTTTCGCTCATTTTCATATAGCCCTGGACTTATAAATCTCCAAATTTCATACAAAATATAAGGAAAACCAAGAATAACTCCTGCCCAAATAGATGTCCATAAATGCACTGAAAATTGTCCTGCCATTGTTCTATTTTGGATGCTAAAAGGCAGTTTTTCCATACAGAAATCACTCTCATAATTAAAAAATTGTCCCAATTTACAAAACATTTCGTAGGTAATAAAATCACCTTTTCGAGGTCCAAAAATAATAGTATCGAAAATAAAATCTTTCAAGAAGAACGCCACTACGGCAATGACCAAAACGGCTACAGTGGAGCGGATTAGGTGCCACCGTAGTTCCTCCAAATGGTCTAAAAAAGACATTTCATCTTTTTGCTGTGTCATATAGTTGTTTGAAAATAAAGAGTATAGCTCTCTCCGTTTGATAAATAATGTGCAAATATACGTTTTGTTTTGAATTTTTGGAATTTTTAGAATAGTTTTTTGAAGCAGTACCACTAAAAAATTACTCTAAAAATCCTTTTATATAATTACATCAAGTAGAACTTTTTGTTTCCTGATGCCGTTTAAAATACTGACTAAATGCACTTATAGTTTATAAACCATAAGGAAGGGATTCTTGCAGAGTCTGTCTATTCATTCTGAACTCATATTTTTCAAAAAATAACTTTTAAAAAGGCGTAATTCATCCCAAGTGTATCTTTCGTTCAAAAGGTCATAGATATATCCTAAACTCAAATCTTCTTCCTGTTCAAAAACAGTTGTCAGTTCGTTTAGAGCCTGTTCGGATAGCAATTCTGAAATTTGCACCTTATCCATTTCCATTAACTTCATAAGATGTCGATAGATAGTTGCTGTGGTAAACATGCGTTTTTCTGCAACTGCCTCAACAGAACGCATTTCTTTCCATAATTGATAGGTGATATCATAGGTCGATTCTTTTTCTTTGGTAGCAATTTTTATTGCTTGATGTGATTGCTCCTCCACAAAAAGTCGTTTTTCTTTCAGCTGTTCTTTTGCTTTTAATATTAAATTTTCACGAATCCTTACCAACGGCGAAAGATTGATGGAAGAATTATTAAATGGCTGTTGATTTTTAGCCAATTGCATCATTTGTCTTGTTTTAAATAGGCTACGTATTACTTCCGAAGTTACACTCTCCAAATCAATAAGTTCCTCACGAAATTGTTTCACTTTTTTATGAGTTTCAATCTCTTTTTGCACTCGTAAGACTTCATACCAAATAACCTCTAATCGTGGAAAAAAATAGAGATATGCCTTTTCAAAACGCTCATAGAGGAAGTTAAAATCATAGTCAGTATGTAAGATATGTTTCAACTGTTTGGTAAATTTTTCGGTCAGTATAACCATTTCAACGACCTGATTCATCTGTTCTAATGCCCAGTCTTTATAAAGATTCTTATTTCCCATATCTCCTACATAGCTACCTTTGTGTAAGTTCCAATTTCCTAGCAAATTATCCCATTGAAAACATTGTAAAACGGCATTCTCTAAGTACGCTTTTTCACCACTGACACATGCTTGAGAAAGTTGTTCTGGACTAGCTTTATTTACTGCATACTGAACCACTTCCTCACTATTTTCGATACCATATTTACTAACTTGAGAAAGCAATACCATTCCTTCCATGGAACGCAATCGAGAAAAAGCTACATACAATTGTCCTGGGGCAAACACATGGTCTAAATCTAAAATTGCCTTTTCGAAAGTAAGCCCCTGACTTTTATGTACAGTAATTGCCCAAGCTAACCTCAATGGATACTGTGAGAACGTTCCAAGTCGCTCTTCTTCAATTTCTTTGGTTTGCTCATTAATCTGATAGCGGATATTTTCCCATTCATGTTTTTCAACATTAATGGTTTTTCCTCCATCTAAAAGAACTTCAATCTCATCATCCGAAAGCCTCTTTACGGTTCCCATTTTTCCATTAAAAAACAATTTTTCAGGTGATAAGTCGTTTTTAATGAACATAACCCTCGCTCCTTCTTTTAGGTAAATATATTTATCTATAGGATACATATATTCAGGAAAATCACCTACGATCTCTGCCTCAAACATATATTCTTTACTATGTAACTCTCTCATTTCATGATTGTTAATAGCATCAGCTTTGGCATTGTGAGTCGTCAAAGTGATATATTCATTTCGTCTATCCGATCTAAAATTAGGATTTACATAACCTTGTAATAATTCCATATTACTGAAATTCAATTTATTATCTCGAAGATTATTTAGTATGGAAATAAAATCATCATCCGACTGTCGATATATTTTATCCAACTCTACGTATAATAACGGATTTTCAGTAATAACTTTGGACTGAAAGAAAAATATCCCACTGTAGTATGTTTTCAAAACCTCCCATTCTTCGTTTTTGACTACGGGTGGTAGCTGCAATAAATCTCCAATAAACAAAACTTGTACCCCTCCAAAAGGACGTTTGTCTTTTCGAATATTTTGCAACATAAAATCCATAGCATCCAAAACATCGGCACGTAGCATACTCACCTCGTCAATAACCAATAGCTCCAAATGATGAAATAACTGTTGTTTATTTCTTCTCATTTTAAAGTGCTTACGCAATGTCATCCGATTTTCAAAACGCGAATTAGCATAAACCACAGGTGGATTGGACAATGTTGGTAAAAATGACGCAAAAGGCAACTGAAACATAGAGTGAATGGTAACTCCACCTGCATTCAAAGCTGCTATGCCTGTGGGAGCAACCACAATAGTATTTTTATGTGTAGTTTTAATGATTTTGTGCAGTAATGTAGTTTTTCCTGTTCCTGCTTTTCCTGTTAGAAATATATTTTGTGAGGTTTGATTTATTAACGTGAGTATGAGTTCCTCCATAAGGCAACTATTTTGATTGGGGGTAAAGGTAAAAAATCTTTAGAATTTAGGCAAATAAACTTTAACATTCAACCCCCTTGAAATTCAATAGATTAAATAAATCAGTGAAGAGTAAACTTTTACCATAAAACAGTAACAAAATTTGAGAAAGAGTGATTATTTATGCATTCTTGTAGTAAATTATTGGTTTTGCCAACTCATACCAAACTATTTGACACATTCAATTAACAAAAAAAGAAGCCTTACTAAGCTTCTTTCTTTTGTTTAATCTGTTTGATAAAATCTTTTATAAAAACACCTCCTATACCAATCACTATACCTAAAAATGTCCAAATAGCAACTATCATCGGTCGTTTTGGTTTTGAACGCTCATTAGGAACACTCACAGGTTCAATAATAGTGAAAATAGGTTGGTCTTCTTTTACTTTTATCTTTTTGCTTTCTAATTGTTTAGCCAATTCAGAGTATACGCTGAAAGCCAAATTATAATCTGTTTGTAATTGCTGTAAACGAGTTTGAGGTAACGAACTAAAAAGATTTCTATTTTTATCTTGAAACTGAGCCAAAGCAAATTGTTTACTCTTGAAATCTTTCTCAGCTTCTTGATAGCGTTCCTTAATAAAATCTAATTCTTCAACTGCTTTTTGAGTCTTAAATTCAGTAATACTCTCTTGTAATAAATTCTGAGCACTTTGTAACATCTGAGCAGCTGCTAAGGCCTCCGACATTGAGTAAGATAGCATAATCGTACCCTCTTTTTCATTGATTGTAATTGACAATTGACTATCAACGCTATTTAAAATTTCTCGCTCCTTTTGAGATAGTTGTAATACGGTCTTTTGTTCCTCAGAAGTGTTTTCTTCTTCTTTGCTTCCAAACAACAACCCAGGTAAACCTATAGTATATTTTTTCACATAATCCAATATACCAGGTTTTACATGATCCTCACAATAAGTTTTATAGGTAATCTTTTCTGAAATGTTTTCAAAATTCAAAGGAGTTTGTACTAATTTCTTTTTAAACGGAACACTTTGAACCACTTTTGGGTAAACTGTAATGGGAACCTCCTCTGAGGAAGCTCCGCCTAAGCTAATTCCAGCTATAGCCGCAAACCCACCTAATCCTCCTCCAATTGATTTACCATCAGTAGTTTGAGGAATCATCAGTGTAGTTGCGGTATATTCCTTTGACGAAAACAAAGCAACTAAGATTCCTATGATGAAAAATAAGATTGTAACTTTTAAGATATACTTACGAGCATCCCAAAGCTTTCGGATTAACTCCAATAAATCTATTTCATCTTCTTTTTTTTGTTTACTACTTTCCATTTTATTTTGTTATAACGTTATAAATCAATACCCCCATAGTGGTTATGGCTGAAATAATTCCGATGGTTTCTCCTGGTGAAAGTCGTTGACGTTCAGGTTTTGAAGGAACAATAATAATCGCTCCCGGCTTAATTTCTGGATAATTATTGAAAATCAAGGAAATATCTGTAGAACGAATATCACCATTAGCATACATCACATACACGGAACGTTTTTTAGCTCTATCAGAAAACCCTCCTGCTCTGTTCACATAATCACGAAGTGTCATCCCTTTTTGATAGCGAACCAGTGAAGGTGCTAACACTTCACCTCGAATTTCAACAGTTTGTTTTTCAGAGGGAATCAACAGCACATCGGATTCATTAAGAACCAAGTCATATTTACTATGCTTTTTTTCTAATATTTTTTGTAAATTAATTCCTATACGATATTCAGAAACTTTTTTTTCTATCTTTTTTAAAGATTTATCTTGATCACCAATGCTACCAATAGATATCAACTCATCCAAAAACTGCTCTTGCTTGACTTCACTCTCATCTAATTTCTTACGAATTAAAGTAGCTCCCTCAATATACGCATGAGGTGAAAATCCCCCCGCTCTCGCAATTAAATCTGAAATGCGCTCATCTTTGCTTTGTATGCTATACACACCAGGATAAAGTACCTCTCCTTCTATTTTTACGGATTGCATAGGAGTATAACCTTTAAGATAACGCACTGAAACGATGTCGTTGGGTTGTAATATAAAGTCCGAATCGTCTTCTGTTACTTTAAACTCTTGACTTAATTTTTTAAAATTTTGATCGTATGTTTCACGAAAAACGTCAATCGTTGACGCATCAGCTCCTTGTGCCAATCCTCCCGTAAGTACAATAACATCCTTTATAGTCATATTCTCCATAAAAGGAAGATCTTTAGGTTTATTAACAGCTCCTTCTACTTTTACAAAACGACTCATTTGTAAAGAATCCTTAAAAAAGATATGAATACTATCGTTATCTTTAAGAGCTATATTGTGCTTCTGTTCAATCAAATCCTTCACGGAAAAATTGATGGTTTGATAATCAACTCTATTCAAAGTTCTGAAAATCAGACCTCTTTCTAACGAAGCTTCTCTTTTAAGTCCATTAGCTCGATTTAATAAATCAAAAGCTGTCATTCCCTCTTTAAACTCATACGTACCAGGTTGGTAAACAGCTCCTCCAATACTCAATCGGTTTTCGTATTCATCTGTGATTGGATGGATGTTTAATTTATCTCCATTTTGCATTTTAAAATTTGCTATGTTTTCGAACATAACTTCACGAACTTCTCGTTTAGCATCTTTAATACGTTCAACAACCAATGTATTTACAAATGCATCTGATTCGAATCCTCCAAAAAAGGTAACTAAGTTTGCTAAAGTCTCTCCTTCCTTCGTTTCATAAGCTCCTTCTCTTTTTACACGACCCTCAACCCAAATACGATTTATGTAAGGAGGTACAATGATTACATCTTGGTCTTGCAATGTCAAATTGCCTTTTTCCGACCCTTTAATCAGGAAATCATAAACATCAAAAATAGCAACTTGTTTTCCTCCTCTGATTAATTTAATCTCTCGAAATGAACCACTTTCAGTGGGACCACCACAAGCATATAGAGCATTAAGAACTGTAGACAAAGCACTTAGCGAATATGTCCCAGGGACAACAACCTCTCCAATAATATTGACACTCACGGTACGCACCTGAGTGATAGTTACACCTGTATATATTTTGTTATAGCTACCTTCAGAAGCAGAAATTCCAGAATAAATACGCTTTAACTGAGAATTTACTTTCGCTTTAACTTGATTTAATGGCAAGCCTAACACATTAATTTTCCCTACACCATTAACAGATATATTACCTTGATTATCAACAACCTGTTTAAATGAAGTTTCTGTAGCTCCCCAAACTTCAATCAGCAATTCATCTCCTACCCCTACTTGATAAGTTTCAGGAGTTACCATATTGCTATTTGGCGTAAACGAAATTTTAGGATTTTTGAAAAAATTCATTCCAAAAATACTATTCTTATCATTTTTAACCGCTAATGAGTCTTTATTTTCTTGACCAGTAAACCCAATTGCTTCTGAATCAACTCGCTGTGATATTTGTTTCTGGTTAGAAGAAGGCGTTGATGTGGATAACTGCAAAATACGTTGTCTCAATTTATTTGCTTGATTTTCAGACATTCCTCGAGTTCGTACTCCTACAATAAGCTGTTCTAAAGAATAACCTTGATCTTGAGCCTTTTTCCAATAAGCTCTAATTTGCTCATCGGATAAGTTATCTACATTTACTGAAGATATTTGTTGTACATCCATTTCAGTCTGTGCTATAGACACATGAAACGACCCAATAAACAACAAAAAAACAACAAAAAGTTTAATTTTTAACATAATACTTCTATATTTGGCGCAAATATAAAACATATTTTTATAAGAGTAAAAGGGTAACGTTTTTTTTAGCAATAAAATAAAGACTTCAGCATAAAAAATGTTGAAGCCTTTATTCCATAATTTGATTTTGACTATTTCACTTTATTAACATGGAAAGCCACCAACCCATCAATAGGTTTACGTAATACGTTACCTAACTTCAAATTATTTTCTGTAAGCACCTCTTTTAGAATATCTTGCAAATAAAAAGCAATGCTTCCTACAAAATTAATTGGCACTTCATAACGAGCCTCGTATTGGGAAATCCAATGATCAACAAACAGCTGTACTCCATTACGAACAATATTTCGACAATAGTCGTGTTCCTTATTTTCTACAATGAACTTTGCAAACGTTGCTAAATAACTATTTGGATTCGGAAGTTTATACAAGTGATTTTTGATAACATCTGAGTTTAAATCATACTCTTTCTCAAATTTTTGAGCTAATTCTTTGGGCATTTTATTGAAAAAGTAATCTGTAACCAGACGCTTTCCGTAGAAGTTTCCGCTGGATTCATCCATCAGAATATATCCTAGAGAATCAACTGCTTGAACTAATTTTTCTCCATTCCAGTAGGAGCAATTAGCCCCCGTACCAAGAATACAAACAATAGCCTTATCTTCAGGACGCGTAGTTGCATAAACCGCAGCAAAAGTATCTTCTTTTACATCAATTTTGGCTGTTCTGAAAATAGTTTGCAAAGTACGAGCCATAAACGAAGTCATACGCTCTGTACCGCAACCTGCACCATAAAAATACAATCCTGTAACTTTATCTTTGTTTGAGAATAAGTCATTATTAGTCGTAATACGCTCAATAATGAGTTCCTCTGTCAAAACTTCTGGGTTCAAGCCCAAAGTTTGTGTAAAAAACAATTGCTCTCCTTTGTCATTTAGTGCCGTCCAATCCGCCTTGGTAGCTCCACTATCAACAATTAAAATCATATTTTTCTAATTTATTTATTGAATAATTAAAAAATTAAGGCTGTTTGACTCCGCCAAACAGCCTTGAAATATACTATTATAAAGAAGCTACGTGCTCTGCCAAATCAACCAATTTGTTAGAGTATCCTGCTTCGTTATCGTACCAAGAAACTACTTTGAAGAAGTTTTTGCTTAATGCAATACCTGCTTTCTCATCGTAGATTGAAGTTCTTTTATCTCCTACAAAATCTTGAGAAACAACAAGTTCGTTAGTATATCCTAAGATACCTTTCAACTCTCCTTCTGATGCTTTTTTCATTGCAGCGTTGATTTCTTCAAGTGAAGTATCTTTTTTAGTACGAACTGTTAAATCCACTACTGAAACGTCAGCTGTTGGAACGCGGAACGCCATACCTGTTAATTTTCCGTTCAATTCAGGAATAACTTTTCCTACCGCTTTAGCTGCTCCTGTTGATGAAGGAATGATGTTGATAAGTGCTGAACGACCGCCTCTCCAGTCTTTTTTAGAAGGACCATCAACAGTTAATTGTGTAGCTGTTGTAGCGTGAACTGTTGTCATCAAAGCCTCTTCAATTCCGAAAGCATCGTTGATAACTTTAGCGATAGGAGCCAAACAGTTTGTTGTACAAGAAGCGTTAGAAACGATGTTGTCAGTTGGTTTTACTGATTTGTGGTTAACTCCCATTACGAACATTGGAGCATCAGCAGATGGAGCAGAAATAACTACTTTTTTAGCACCTGCATTGATGTGAGCTTGAGCTTTTTCCAATGTAGTGAAGATACCTGTACATTCAGCAACTACAGTAGCTCCAACTTCATTCCATTTTAAGTTTGCTGGGTCTTTTTCAGCAGTGATACGAACCACTTTTCCGTCAACTACCAAGTTTCCGTCTTTTACTTCTACGTTTCCTTTGAAAGTTCCGTGAACTGAATCATATTTTAAAAGATAAGCGATGTATTCTACATCTTGAAGGTCGTTAATCCCTACGATTTCTACATTTGGTCTTTCGTAAACCGCTCTAAACACAAGACGTCCAATGCGTCCGAATCCGTTGATTCCAATTTTTAATGTTGACATAATTATTTTTTTTTGTTATTAATTTATTCTTTTTGCTGTTAGCGATTAGCTATTGGCTTTTGGCTGATAGCCTTTGTATTTCATTTTTTATAGTTTTTCTAATTTTGAAAATGTTTTTCAACAATTGATAATTAATTCCTAATACTCACCATAAAAGGCGGGTGGCTCTATGCCCAAAGCCCGCAGATAAACATAGCCTTGTCCTCGATGATGTATTTCATTTTCAAGTAGATAGATTAAATTCTCAATCACGGGATAATTGTACATTCCAAACATATTGAAAACCTCACGATATTTTTCTTGTGATGTTTCCTTGCCAAATTTTTGAATCAAAGCGGTGGTTTTGTCCCAATGGGTTAAAATTTCAGCTTTGGTTTTTCCGGCATATCCCATAAAATCAGAAAATTCAACAACTTGATTCTCAGATACTTGTTTAATTGACAAATCAGTTAGATAAACCAACTCATCAACGATATTTGCAAACGGACGCATTCCACCGATTGAAAATTCAAATAATTCTTTTTCGGGAAACGCTTCTATCACCTTACGTGTCAATCGCCGATTTGATTGCCAATTTGCGATCCATTCTTGGGGCGTGACGATATCTTTACTCACTTTTTCTACTATTTTAATCCTTGCAAATATACGATTTTTAAATGTTAAATTTTCACAAAAAAAACCTTTATATCCTATTTTGTTCTGCTTGTTTTTTTACTCTATTCCATTTTTAGGAGCAATGAGATAGTATCCACTATTACTTAAAGCAACTCCTGAATGGCAACGGGTTATCTATTGATGGTTTTCTTTTGTTTCTTTTTTTACAGAAGACCCTTATCTCTAATCTCTCTATGTATTTTGGAAATATCATCAGGGATTTCTCCTGAAATGAGCCAACGAACATCCAATCCGTTGTGAATTGCCGATTTTATCAAATACGGATTATCGGCAATCAGCTCTCCGAATTTTTGTAAATCTTCTTGAAACTCCATAAAATAATCTTCGTGCATTTTCTTTATCAAAATCAGCAATTTAAATGCTCGGGCAATAACTGCCGTACAAAATTTTTGAGCTTTTTTAAAATTTTGTTCCAAAATATCTTTTTTATGAGTTTCAAGAATTTTACAAATCATTGATAAATTCAACGAAATTTCCCCAAATTTATCTTTGGTTATGCTTACGTGTTCGTTAATCATACCGCTTAACTCACGAACTTCCATATTAAGCACTCCACACGAATAAAAATGTTTAGCTCTTCGCTCGATAATTTTCTCTATTTTTTCTTGTGTTTTTTGTCGCTTTTCTTCAACAGATTCTTCACTAACAAGTTCAAACAAAAGCCGATTTGCCAAGACCAAATCTTTTTTTAATAATCTGAAAATAAGCTTATCTTTTTCTGCTGATGATAAGTGACTTATCGCTTCTTTTAACTCTTTAGGTATAGTCATTCTTATTAGATTTCAAAAACTGTGTCTGCTTCTATTTCTAAATTCGGGAAAATCACCGAAGTAAAAAACATCGCCTTCAAAAATAGGTTTAAGTAGTCCATATTTGTTATCTTCCAAAACATACACAAAAATGGCTTTTTCAGTAGAATGAACTACCCAACATTCCTGAACATCAACCTCTCTTCGTATAACTCGTAAAAATCTTGCCCTTGAAAAGTTCTACTTTTTCCTTCTATTTTCAAAGTGAATAATCAGTTTAGGTATAAATCCCGTTTGGTTCCAATTGCCATAAACTTGTGATTTCCATAATATTTGTGTTTTTTGATTACTTAAAACTCAAAAATTGAAAATAACTTTTCAAGGGCAATGATTTTTGTATTATACGCTCATAATTTCTGCTACGCGAACAAGCTCCATATCCAATTTGCTTCCACCTTTGATGGCTTTTTCGAGCGGTGTTAAATCTATAACATCGTTATTTACTCCAACCATATAGTTTGATTTTCCTTCTAAAAGTGTTTCTACGGCTTTCACTCCCATACGACTGGCAAGAACACGATCATAGCACGAAGGAGCTCCTCCACGTTGCATATGCCCTAAGATTGCCACACGGATATCAAACCCAGGATGTTTGCTCTCCACGTATTCTTTCAATTGGAATACATTTTTCCCCGATTTGTCCCCTTCAGCAACAATAATGATATTCGAAGTTTTTCCTTTAGCATATCCTTTCTCTATATCAGCTAACAATTCTTCGGCTGTAGTATTTTCCTCTGGGATTAAGATTCGTTCAGCCCCTACTCCAATACCTGTATTCAGTGCTATAAACCCTGCATCGCGTCCCATCACCTCAATAAAAAACATACGATCATGGGAACTTGCCGTATCGCGGATTTTATCAATAGCCTCAACAGCTGTATTTAAAGCTGTATCGTACCCCAACGTATGGCTAGTTCCATAGATGTCGTTATCAATGGTTCCAGGAATTCCCATCACTGGAAAATTAAATTCTTCATTGAACAACAACGCTCCTGTAAAAGAACCATCCCCACCGATAACAATTAACGCATCTGCTCCTGATTTTTTTAGATTTTCATAAGCTTTTTTACGTCCCTCGGGAGTTCTAAACTCTTTAGAACGAGCTGATTTCAAAAATGTTCCTCCTTTGTTAATAGTATCACGAACGCTACGAGCATTCAACTCAACAAAATCGCCCTCTATCATTCCCTGATAGCCACGATACACACCTAATACTTCTACGTTGTGATATGCACACGTACGCACTACAGCACGAATGGCTGCATTCATTCCAGGAGCGTCTCCCCCTGAAGTCAATACTGCTATTTTTTTTACTGACATTGTCTTATTTATTTTTTATTTTCTATTCTATTTTTTGGGACGTAAAGTTACAGTTTTTTTCTTAAATATAAGATATTTTTTTCTTCTTTTTTCTCGAAAACGTTTTCCAAATCTAGGTTATTTATCAAATAACATATAAAAAGCTGCCTTTACAGACAGCTTTTAAAATTTATTTATTTTTATTGTGCTTGTTGGTTTAGCATAATAGGCATTGCCAACATAAGCACTTTCTCACCTACATCCAACCCATCAAGAGGAGTCAAAATTCCTGCCCTATTAGGATACGACATTTCGAGCATGACCTCGTCCGATTCTAAATTATTCAACATTTCAATCAAAAAACGGGAGTTAAATCCAATTTCTATATCATCCCCTTGGTAGTCACATGCGAAACGTTCTTCAGCTCGGTTACTATAATCAACATCTTCAGCTGAAATTTGCAGATCAGACCCTGCAACTTTCAATCGAATTTGATGTGTGGTTTTGTTGGAAAAAATAGAAACCCGACGTGCTGAACCTAAAAACTGTAATCTGTTTACAGTTAATTTATTAGGATTCTCTTTCGGAATTACTGCATCATAATTTGGATATTTTCCATCAATCAATCGGCAGATAATTTCCATATCATCAAAAGAGAATTTTGCATTACTTTCGTTATATTCAATCGTAACCTCCGATTCGCTTCCTGCTAAAATTCCTTTTAACAAGTTTAGAGGTTTTTTAGGCATAATAAAATCGGAACTTTCCGTTGCTTTGATATCCGTACGTTGGTATTTTACCAATTTGTGAGCATCCGTTGCCACAAAAGTCAAGCCCTCATCATTAAATTCAAAGAATACACCACTCATTGTCGGACGCAAATCATCATTTCCGACAGCAAAAATGGTTTTCTGAATAGCGGTAGCTAAGATATCTCCTAATAAACTTACTTTACTTGCTTCTGGTAAACTAATTGGTTTAGGAAAATCTTCGGCGCTGAAATAAGTCAACTGATAATTACCATTTGTTGTGCTGATTTCAATCTGGTTTCCTTCTTTCACAATGAAAGTAAGAGGTTGTTCAGGAAATGCTTTTAGTGATTCAATCAATAATTTAGCAGGAACGGCAATACTTCCTTCTGAATCAGACTCCACTTCCAAAGTACCTTTTACGGTGGTTTCCAAATCCGATGCTGAAACAGTCAAAAGATTAGGACTTAGTTCAAACAGAAAATTATCAAGTATCGGCATTGTGTTATTGCTATTAATAACTCCACCTATGACTTGTAATTTCTTCAATAAGTACGAACTTGATACAATGAATTTCATATTCTTACGATTTTTATTTTTCTTCCTTCCTCAGAAGGATGCTTTTTCATTACAGTATAATTTTAGCGACAAAAGTACTCAAAAAAAATATTTCTTCAAAAAAATATTTTATTATAAACTGAAAAAAATATTTTTTTGAAGAAATATTTTATTAAATCATTGATTTTCAAAATATAAAAATTATATCACGAAACCATAGATTTTCATTAACTTCTCAGACCTTACAGAAAAAATTTATAAATCAAAAAGGCTGTCCGTTTTTTATAGGACAGCCTATTCATTCACATTATCTTCTGAGAATTTATTTTTTCAATACTTCAGCTACTTTCTCCCCAATTTTAGCTGGTGAATCTACAACATGAATACCGCATTCTTTTAAAATACGTTTTTTAGCTTCAGCAGTGTCATCAGCACCTCCTACAATAGCTCCTGCATGTCCCATTGTTCTTCCTTTTGGAGCGGTTTCTCCAGCGATGAACCCTACAACAGGTTTTTTATTTCCGTTAGCTTTAATCCAACGGGCTGCTTCCGATTCCAACTGTCCTCCAATTTCTCCAATCATTACGATACACTCTGTTTCAGGGTCGTTCATTAAAAGTTCAACAGCTTCCTTAGTGGTTGTTCCGATAATTGGGTCACCTCCAATACCAATAGCCGTGGTAATCCCTAAACCTTGACGTACGATTTGATCTGCTGCTTCATAGGTTAAAGTTCCTGATTTTGAAACGATTCCTACTTTTCCTTTTTTGAAAATGAACCCGGGCATGATGCCTACTTTAGCTTCTTCAGGAGTGATAACCCCAGGACAGTTTGGCCCAATTAAACGACAGTCTTTATCTTTAATATAGTCCGATACTTTAATCATATCTGCAACAGGAATCCCCTCTGTGATAGTAATAATCACTTTGATTCCTGCATCGGCAGCTTCCATAATGGCATCAGCAGCAAATGCAGGTGGAACGAAAATGATTGAAACATCTGCTCCCGTTTCTTTAACAGCCTCTCTTACCGTATTAAAAACAGGTTTTCCTAAATGTACCTGCCCACCTTTGTTAGGAGTGATACCTCCCACTACGTTTGTTCCGTACTCAATCATCTGTTCAGCATGGAAAGTTCCCTCGCTTCCAGTGAATCCTTGTACAATTATTTTTGAATTTTTATTAACTAATACGCTCATGTTTTTTTATTTAGTATTTCGCAAAAGTAAATATTTCTTTCGAAAATAAAAAATTATTTATGCAGAAAAATCAAGAATACTGAATTTTAATTTTACAAGATAGGAGTTTACAACTGATGGTGTGTGATTGATTTAAAAAGTAACCTCGGTTCTTGTGCCGTCATAGGCAATTGCATAAACTATTACATTTGTTGCCGCTGTATTTTTAAAATCGAATGAATTTTTGTTGGTCGCATAAATCAAATCGTTATTACTGTAAACTTCATAAGCAACCACATTTTTATATCCAATGGTGGTCACTGTCGTCCCTCTTCTGGTAGCTGTCCCTTTAATAACGGAGGATTGGTCTCTGAAATATGTCCAATTGCTATCGCAAATATATTCTATCTTATCCGTTATTGGAGGAAGTCCTAAAACATTGATTTCTTTTCTGATTTGATCAACATACTCTTGCGTCACAGTCAATTGTCGGGTAGCATAATCTTTAATTGATTTATCAACAGGTTTATAGAATCCCCATTTTTCAAAAAAAGAAATAAGATTCATTCCCGCCATTTCAGAGGCTATTTTGGTGAAATCTACTTGATATTCTCCATCTTTCAAGGTAGGTTTTAAATCAATTGTTCGCATTTTCTCATAGAATCGTGCGTAAAAAGTAGGGTCATTTTTCACTCTTGAAAAGTATAAATTTAATTGCCAGAAAGGTATTAAACGGCAGAATACATCTGGAATTTCACAATTTGGCACATCTGGAATCAAACCTATGTTGTAAGCCTTTTCATAACGGTTATTATAACCACCCTCGCCTTGCATGGATTCTACTTCCAAACGTGTTGGGGTATTCCAAGCGGTTTGGATATTCATAGGGTTCATATTTACGGAAACTTCGGTCATACCAATCCACTGAAAAACAGGAGGTACTTGATGAGCATGTCCAATTTCGTGTGCTACCCCCCAAATGTTATTCCCTGTTTTCAAAACATCGGGATTACAAACCGTTGACATAGTACTTTCGTGATAGGAAGTCCTATATGCCGTACAATACATGTAAGAGTGATACATCACTTGAAAATAAGCTCTATTGGTCATGGCTCTCTCGCCTATAGTTCCTGCAAAAATATGGGTTTGACGCACAATTTCATCATAAATATCAATCAATTCCTTTCCTTTAGAAGTTGCGTATGCCTTGTAACTTTCGGTCGGATAGCACAAATGAGCATGTTCTCCAATTACATCAAAATACTTATTAGTTGCAGCACTTATCAAACGATTCCAATCATTAACCGCAGTATGTTTTGTTTTATCGTAGTATCCATTGACATTCCCTGTTGCAAAATGTATTTTAATTCTGGGTGCTGTTGCATAGTTAGGAGTTTGGTACTGTAAATAGATAAGTCCCTTTGAACCTGCTTTTATTTTGTTAACACCTTCATACAAGGGATGATATGAAGCTTGGTCAAAACCATCTCCCCCTGGTTTATCCAAGTTCATTATTTTAATTTGTAGCTTTTGACCCTTGGTTTCTCCTACAAAAACAACCAAATCTTCTCCTTCGTTCACGGAAATTCCCGTTGGATTATCAAGATTACTATAGGCATATTGCATACGATTTTTAGTCTTAATTACATTTGGATCAGCCCAAGCTCTATATTCCTGTATGCGAAATTCTGACTGATATTGATTGTTTTTAATTAGCATAGCTATATTCTTATAAAATGTATTGCTAATACTTTGAATCTCTTGCTCGGTAATTCCTTCTTTAAGTTCCGAACAAGTTATATCTTTAAATATGGAAAGAGCATCAGAATTACTGGTTCTTTTAGCATAGAATTCAATTTCTGCAGCAGATGCAAATCCTGCCCCATTGCCTTGTCCCGATTTAACAACGAGCTTAAACGACTTTGCTCCTACAATGGTTGCACCGAAGTTCACTCGACTCACAGCCCCTGTACCACCAAAATCAACATCTTTAACTTTTGTATATTCGTATTTCTTCTCCGTACTAACCCAAATTTCTACCTCTTTAAAATGACCATTCGAGCTATTGGTTCTCGGGTAATACATCATATAATCCACGTCCTTTGCACTTTCCAATGCTAATTCGATGGTAATCGGAAAATAATTAGAGGCTCTGTTGTCCCACGCCGAATGATATATCTCAGCATCTGAACCCCCTTTCAAATTTCCATCAAAGACCTTTTCAATCTCGGAACCCTTCTGAAAAGAAGACGCAGAACCTGTAACTATTTTCAACTTCAAATCATTTTCTATGCTATCCGGATTTGGATATATACCAAGCTGGGTTACCAAAAAATTGTAAGTTACTCGTTCTCCTATTAATTGTAAAGTTGCTGAACGCTCTCCTCCCTTATTTGAGACTGTTGCAATTTTAAACCCTCCTTTTTCCTTTACGGCTGTTAGCCATGAAGCAGCTTCCGTTGGCACTACAATTCGCCAATTCGATACATTTGTTTGTACTTCAATAAACTCAAAAGACGCTTCTCTAGAAACTTCTATGGAATCTTTAAGGGTAAAGTAAGGCGTTTCCTCTACTTCCTTTTTACATCCAACAGTGAGTATTGCTGTAAATGTAAAAAATAACAATGTTTTTATCAATTTTATTCTCATTTCTACGTTAGTTTTCGACAAAAGTATCAAATATATTTTTCTCTTACAATGCTTTGATAAAATATGTTGAACAGAAAATAATCAAACAGGAAACACTTCGATATAAAACAGTTTTGCTCACTGAGAGCGAATATCAAACAGAAATAGTGTAAATATGTATATGATAAAAGCTACATAAAAAAATCTTAAAAAATTTCTTCTTTTTATTTTTAATTTAGTAACTTTGTAGAGTTTTAGAACCAAAAAATCGTTTAATATAAAATAAAAGAATACAATGAATTACAGAATTGAAAAAGACACAATGGGTGAAGTAAAAGTTCCTGCCGACAAATATTGGGGAGCTCAAACCGAACGCTCACGCAACAATTTTAAAATCGGTGCACCTGCTTCAATGCCTATTGAAATTGTTCGCGGTTTCGCTTATCTAAAAAAAGCTGCTGCTTATGCAAATTGCGATCTAGGTGTACTTCCTATTGAAAAGAGAGATGCCATTGCACAAGTTTGTGATGAAATTTTAGAAGGAAAATTAGATGACCAATTTCCGCTTGTAATTTGGCAAACGGGTTCCGGAACGCAGTCAAATATGAACGTAAACGAAGTAATTGCGAACCGTGCACAAGTACTTTCAGGCGGGAAAATAGGCGAAGGTGATCCTGTTTTAAAAGCAAATGATGACGTAAACAAATCGCAATCTTCAAACGATACTTTCCCAACAGGAATGCATATTGCTTGTTATAAAATGGTGGTTGAAAAAACTATCCCTGGCGTAGAACAACTTCGCAACACCTTAAAAGCTAAAGCTGAAGCCTTCAAAGATGTAGTAAAAATTGGACGTACTCACCTTATGGACGCCACACCACTTACCTTAGGACAAGAAATTTCAGGATATGCAGCTCAATTGGATTATGGACTTAAAGCCCTTAAAAATACATTGGCTCATCTTTCTGAATTAGCCTTAGGTGGAACTGCTGTAGGAACAGGTCTCAATACTCCAAAAGGATACGACGTGAAAGTAGCTGAATACATTGCTAAATTCACAGGACATCCATTTGTTACAGCTCCTAACAAATTTGAGGCTTTAGCATCGCATGATGCAATTGTGGAAGCTCATGGAGCTTTGAAACAATTAGCGGTTTCTTTGAACAAAATTGCAAATGATATTCGTATGTTGGCTTCTGGGCCTCGTTCAGGAATTGGAGAAATATTAATCCCTGAAAATGAACCTGGTAGTTCTATCATGCCAGGAAAAGTAAACCCTACACAGTGTGAAGCACTTACAATGGTTGCTGCTCAAGTTATGGGTAATGACGTTGCTATTTCCGTTGGAGGAGCTCAAGGTCACTACGAGTTGAATGTCTTCAAACCTTTGATGGCTTCAAACTTCTTGCGTTCAGCAGAATTATTAGGAGATGCTTGTGTGTCATTTGACGAACATTGTGCACAAGGAATTGAACCTAATCACAGACGTATCAAAGAGTTAGTCGATAATTCTTTAATGTTGGTTACCGCTTTAAATACAAAAATAGGATATTACAAAGCTGCTGAAATTGCTCAAACAGCACACCGAAACGGAACTACTCTGAAAGAGGAAGCCGTTCGTTTGGGATACGTAACCCCTGAGGATTTTGACGCGTGGGTGAAACCAGAAGATATGGTAGGTAGTCTAAAATAAAATTTAAACTCAGAAAACAAAAGAGGCTGTCCTTTTCGGACAGCTTCTTTTCAAATTATCAGCTCTAAAAATATTGTTTAGCACGTTTTACTTTATTTGGCTATTAAATATAGTTTTTGTATACTTGGCAGAAAAATAAGAGATGGATTGTCCAATTTGTAAAAGCAAAAACAAAATAAAAAATGGAATTATCAAAGGTGTATTGTACGGATTATTGGAAAAGCTACAAAGAGTTTATCCCTGCTGAAAAGCATCTGCAAACTAAAGCGGAAACTTATACTGTTGAAAGTTACAACAGCAGAATTCGGCATTATTTAGCCCGATTTAGAAGAAAAACCAAATGTTACACAAAACAATTATATATGATGATTTACAGTTTAAAATTATTAATGCTTAAACTAAACAATGAACTATCTATACTTAATTACTAATTCCAAAGCAAATAATATTAAATAATATCAAATAAAATTATAGCTATAAAAATTAGTTCAAATTCAAAAAAATATATATTTTTGTGGAATAATATAATTAAATCTTAGTTTAGTATGAAGAAAATAGCTATTTCTATCGTTGCTTTATTGACATTTCAACTGGGTATGGCTCAGTTAAAAACACCAAACGCGAGTCCTAAATCATCAATAAATCAGACTATTGGACTTACGGAAGTACAGATAACTTACGCTCGTCCGTCAGTGAAAAACAGGGTTATTTTCGGAGATTTGGTTCCATACGGAAAAATTTGGCGTACTGGAGCTAATGCTGCTACGGTTATTGAGTTTTCTACTCCAATAACTTTTGGAAATACAGAAGTCAAAGCAGGAAAATATGCTCTTTATTCTGTGCCTGACACCAACCAATGGAAAGTATTTTTATATGCTGACTCAGAATTGTGGGGAGCTCCAGGTAAAAATTTCGATCAAGGAAAGGTAATTGCAGAATCTGTTGTCAAACCATTAACTATAAACCCCAAAGTAGAAACTTTTACGATTGGTTTTGATGAAATTCGTAATAATGATGCCATGCTTACCCTTGCATGGGATAATATCTTAGTAAAAGTCCCTATCAAAGTAAATACCCGACAAGCCGTAATCGAAAGTATAGGAAAAACAATGAACGGCCCAACAGCAAGTGATTATCACAGAGCTGCTATGTTCTATTTTGAAGAAAATATAGATTTAGACAAGGCTTTGGAATGGTCATCAAAAGCGGTGGAACTTAACCCTACAGCTTATTGGGTACAAAAACTGAAATCTGATATCCAAGCAGCCAAAAAAGATTATAAAAATGCTATCAAAACTGCTGAAATAGCTTTGGAAAGAGCTCAAAAAGCAGGAAATGATGGTTATGTAAAGGCTATCCAAGAAAATATAAATGCTTGGAAAAAGAAGTAAAAACAATTGAAATCGTAGAAAGGCTATCCGCAAACTTTTTGGGGTAGCCTTTTTTATTGCTACTCCTCCCCCACTTTATTACGCTACATTTCTTTATGTGATAATCAAATTTGAGAACCTTTTCCGTTTGCCCACCCAATTGCGTTTCCTAATTATTTTTATATCTTTGCACAAAAAATAAGCAAAATTATGAGTGCAATAGTTGCCATTGTAGGTCGCCCAAATGTAGGGAAATCTACTTTTTTTAATCGACTAATAAAACGCCGTGAGGCGATTGTTGATGCTGTGAGTGGAGTTACACGTGATCGTCATTACGGGAAAACGGATTGGAATGGAGTTGAATTTTCTGTTATTGATACAGGAGGATATGTTTTAGGGAGCGACGATTATTTTGAAAAAGAAATAGATAAACAAGTTACTTTAGCCATTGATGAGGCTGATGCCATTATTTTCATGGTAAACGTGGAAGATGGCGTTACAGGAATGGATGAAACAGTGGCTGATTTGCTTCGAAAGTCAAAAAAGCCGATTTTTGTAGCTGTAAATAAAGTAGATAGCAACAATCGAGTGGCTGATTCACACGAATTTTATGCCTTTGGTTTTGAAAATGTGTATACACTATCCAGTTTAAATGGAAGTGGCAGTGGTGAGTTATTGGACGACCTGGTAAAGGTACTTCCTATTAAAGAAGGTGATGAAGAAACAGAGCAATTACCCCGTTTTGCAGTGGTTGGACGACCTAATGCAGGAAAATCATCATTTATCAATGCATTGATTGGAGAGGATAGATATATAGTTACAGACATTGCAGGTACTACACGCGATGCAATTGACACAGAGTACAACCGATTTGGATTCAAATTTAATTTGGTTGATACAGCGGGTATCCGTCGTAAATCAAAAGTAAAGGAAGATTTGGAATTTTATTCCGTGATGCGTTCTATTCGAGCCATAGAACATGCCGATGTGTGTATCCTGATGATTGACGCAACACGTGGGTTTGAAGGTCAAGACTCTAATATTTTTTGGTTAGCGGAACGGAACCGAAAAGGAATCGTTATTTTGGTAAATAAATGGGATTTGGTTGAAAAACAAAATAATACGATGAAAGAGTATGAAGCAATCATACGTAAAGAAATTGCTCCATTCACTGATGTACCGATTATTTTCATCTCAGCACTGAGCAAACAGCGTATTTTTAAAGCTATTGAACAGGCTGTGGAAGTTTATAAAAATCGTTCAAAGCGTGTTCAAACCTCAAAGCTAAACGAAATTATGTTACCTCTGATTGAAAGTTATCCACCACCTGCCATCAAAGGTAAGTATATCAAAATTAAATATTGTATGCAATTACCTACACCAATGCCTCAATTTGTGTTTTTTGCCAATTTGCCTCAGTATGTAAAAGAACCTTACAAACGATTCATTGAGAATAAATTACGCGAAAACTTCGATTTTAGAGGAGTTCCAATTGATATTTACTTCAGACAAAAATAGTCATATCATATTGATAAAAAAGCCGAAAGTGCAATACTTTCGGCTTTTTTATTACTTCTTTAAAAGAAATCTTACAATTATTTAAACTCTTTTTCGTAACGTTTGCGGTCGTTTTCGTTTAGGTAGATTTTACGCAGACGCAATGATTTTGGCGTAACTTCTACGTATTCATCTTTTTGGATATATTCCAAAGCTTCTTCCAAAGAGAATTTAATAGCAGGAGCAATACGCATTTTGTCGTCCGCACCCGCCGAACGTATGTTAGTGAGTTTCTTGGTTTTAGTAACGTTTACCACCATATCATCACCACGTGAATTTTCGCCTATTACTTGTCCTTCGTACACATCTTCGTTCGGGTCGATGAAGAATTTCCCTCTATCTTGCAGTTTATCAATAGAATATGGGATAGCTTTTCCGTTTTCCATAGAAATTAACGAGCCATTGATACGCCCTGATATTTCGCCTTTGTAAGGTTGGTATTCCAAGAAACGATGTGCCATAATGGCTTCTCCAGCAGTAGCAGTAAGTATTTGATTACGAAGACCTATAATCCCTCGTGATGGAATGATGAACTCAATAACCATTCGTTCGCCTTTCGGAGTCATTGACAACATTTCACCTTTACGAAGAGTTACGAACTCTACAGCTCTTCCTGATAGATTTTCAGGTAGGTCGATGGTCAATTCTTCAACGGGTTCGCATTTCACTCCATCGATCTCTTTTATAATTACCTGTGGCTGACCGATTTGTAATTCATAACCTTCACGACGCATCGTTTCGATAAGTACTGAAAGGTGCAATACACCACGTCCGAAAACCATAAATTTGTCGGCACTATCGGTAGGTTCTACGCGAAGGGCAAGATTTTTCTCCAATTCTTTCTCCAAACGCTCCTTAATATGGCGTGAAGTTACGAATTTTCCTTCTTTTCCGAAGAAAGGAGAATCGTTGATAGTGAATAACATACTCATTGTAGGCTCATCAATGGCGATGGTAGGCAAGGCTTCTGGATTTTCAAAATCGGCAATGGTGTCACCGATGTCAAAACCTTCTAGTCCTGCGATGGCACAGATGTCACCCGCTTGTACTTCATCGATTTTTTTACGTCCTAATCCGTCAAAAGTGTGTAATTCCTTAATTTTTGATTTTGTGATAGTTCCGTCGCGTTTTACCAACGAAACATTCATTCCGCTTTTTAGCACACCACGTTGCAAACGCCCGATAGCAATTCGACCTGTAAAAGAAGAATAGTCTAAAGAAGTGATAAGCATTTGTGTGGTTCCTTCCTCTACTTTGGGCGATGGAATATGCTTGATAACCATATCTAAAAGCGGGTCGATAGAATCGGTTTGGTTTTTCCAATCTTCTGACATCCAATTGTTTTTGGCAGAACCATACACGGTAGGGAAATCCAACTGCCATTCTTCGGCACCGAGTTCAAACATTAGGTCGAACACTTTTTCGTGAACTTCATCAGGGGTACAATTCTCCTTATCTACTTTGTTTACAACCACGATAGGTTTGAGTTTCATTTCGATAGCTTTTTGAAGCACGAAACGCGTTTGTGGCATTGGACCTTCAAAAGCATCTACCAAAAGAAGCACTCCGTCCGCCATATTAAGCACACGTTCCACCTCACCACCGAAATCGGCGTGTCCTGGAGTGTCTATGATATTGATTTTTGTTCCTTTATAATTCACGGAAACATTTTTAGAAAGAATAGTAATTCCGCGTTCGCGTTCAATGTCGTTGTTGTCCAAAATCAATTCTCCCGACTCTTGATTTTCTCTGAACAACGCACAGTGGTGTAGTATTTTATCTACCAAAGTGGTTTTTCCGTGGTCAACGTGGGCAATGATTGCGATGTTTTTGATTTGTGTCATATAGTAAAGTAATAATTTTTCAGGCGACAAAATTACAAAAAAAGTATTTGTTTACAACAAAAGATGAAAAAAAATCAAATAAGAGATTAAAAACATAAATAAATACAACGTTTAGAGAGATTTTGTACAATTTTATGATTTGATTTTCAATAATTGTTTCCAAACCCCTTTCCATCGATAGTTGCGAATCCACTGACCTTGTTTGTAGGTTACCAAGTATGGTTGTTTTTCACGTTTGGCATTAAAATAACCTTGTAGATAATCTTTAAAAAGTTGCCATTTTCTTTTTTTCGATGCTAATTTAGCAGAAGCTAAGAGTGATAACCAAAATCCATAGCGGAGGCGATAGAAAACACCGCCTTGTAGCAGACGAGCTTGGAGAGTGTAACTCGTTCCTGTAGGTTTTAAATGTTTGACTTTCAGTGATGAATCAGTACATACTTCCCATCCGAAATAACGAGCAAGTAACTCATCGATAGTGTCCCAACCCATAGCAGGAGGCAGTCCACCTATGTTCGAAAAACAATCTTTCCGATATGCTTTTAAAGCTCCTCGTAAATGATCCCTGTTGGTCAGATTTTCTAATTCCCAAGTGCCGTTTTTTTCAATATAACAAAATCCCCCGCACATGCCTAATTGTGAGTTTTCAAGGAAATGTCGTTGTAGAGTAGCTAAATAATCTGTAGGAAACACTAAATCTGCATCAAACTTGCAGATTATATCAATATCTTTGCGCAAAAAAGGTAGTCCTGTATTGAAGGTTTGTACTACTTTGCTACCAGGAAGGTGTTTTCCTGTATTTTCTTTGCGAATAACTTCTAAAATAGGATTTTTCCGACGTATTTTATCTAAAATTAATGGGGTTTCATCCGTTGAAGCGTCATCTACTACGATAATTTGTGTTGGTAATAGCGTTTGATTAAACAATGATTCCAAAGTTTGTGCAATGTAATTAGCTTCGTTATGAGCGGGGATGATAATACCAAAATTCATAGACTATATGTAAAATAACTTCGTAATATTTTATTAATCAATAGTGTCATGCTCAATAATATAAACATCCTCATTGTCGTGTTTCAGGTAGTACTCTTCTCGTCCCAAACGTTCACGACCTTCATCGGTATCTAAAATCAATAGCATTTCTTTATCTTTTTCAATTTCCTTTTGTAGAAACTGTTTTTGTCGATTCAATTTATGAATTTCCTTATTCAATTCACGGTGTGTGAGTAAAGAATTAGAATCAAAAAAAGCCATCCAAAAGAAAAAACAAAACAGAATAAAGACATACAGTCTATATCCTTTGAGAAATGAAATGTATTGAAAAATAGTTTTTTTCATTTAATTTGCTAAGATGCGATTATGTACAATGGTTTTAATGATGTCAATAGCTACGAAATTACGTCTATTATTAGGTATTATAATGTCTGCATATTCTTTTACTGGTTCAATAAACTTCAAGTGCATCGGTTTGAGAGTGGTTTGATAGCGGTTCAACACCTCTTCTACGTCGCGTCCTCGTTCGGTAATGTCGCGTTTAATACGTCGGATAAGTCGTTCATCAGGGTCGGCATGTACATAAATCTTAATATCGAACAACTCACGGATATCAGCACGTGAAAAAATTAAAATTCCCTCTACAATGACTACTTTAGTTGGTTTTATCAGTACCGTTTCGCCTGTTCTGTTGTGTTCAACGAAAGAATAGACGGGACTTTCCACTGGTATTCCTGATTTTAGAGATATCAAATGTTGTTTTAGTAAATCAAAATCGATAGAATCGGGGTGGTCAAAGTTTGTTTTTACCCTTTCGGTATAAGGCAAATGACTCATTTCCCGATAGTAAGAATCCTGTGAAATGACACTTACTTCTTGGGATAATTCACTAACAATTTGATTTACAACGGTTGTTTTTCCACATCCCGTTCCTCCTGCAATTCCTATAATGAGCATCTTTTTATATTTTAGTTTACACGTATGATTTTAGCTCCTAAGGAACGTAATCGTTCATCGATATCTTCGTAACCTCGGTCAATTTGTTCAATGTTATAGATAATTGACGTTCCTTTGGCAGAAAGTGCTGCGATAAGCAAGGCAATTCCAGCACGTATGTCGGGTGAAGTCATCAATGTGGCTCGTAAGGGTGATTTGAAATCGTTACCTATGACAGTAGCTCGATGCGGGTCACACAGAATAATTTTTGCCCCCATATCAATAAGTTTATCAATGAAAAACAAGCGACTTTCGAACATTTTTTGGTGAATAAGTACCTCCCCACGAGCTTGGGTAGCAACTACTAAAACGATACTCAGTAAATCAGGCGTAAATCCAGGCCAAGGAGCATCAGCAACTGTCAGAATAGAGCCATCAATATAACTTTGAATTTCATACCCATCTTTGTGGGCAGGAATATAAATATCATCACCTTGGCGCTCTAATTTAATACCTAACTTACGGAATACGTTGGGAATCAATCCTAAATGCTCCCAGCCTACGTTTTTAATTGTAATTTCGCTTTGAGTCATGGCTGCAAGTCCAATCCAGCTACCTATTTCAATCATGTCCGGCAATATAGTATGTGTGCATCCCGATAGTTTTTCTACTCCGTTGATAGTAATAAAATTAGAACCAATACCCTGAATGTCAGCCCCCATATTGTTTAACATACGACACAGTTGTTGTACGTAGGGTTCGCAAGCGGCATTGTAAATCGTGGTAGTTCCTTTAGCTAAGACTGCTGCCATAATTATATTCGACGTTCCCGTAACCGAAGCCTCGTCTAATAGCATATCCGTTCCTGTGAGTCCATTTGCTTTTACGCTATATATGTGATTGTCAGAATCATATTTGAAGTCAGCTCCTAATTTTATAAACCCTTCAAAGTGGGTATCTAAACGTCTTCGACCTATTTTGTCACCTCCTGGTTGCGGAATATATGCCACACCAAAACGTGTTAAAAGAGGCCCAACAATCATTATAGACCCTCGTAAACTTTGTCCTTCAGAGTGAAATGCCATGGATTCCAAGTAGTTGATATTGATTTCATCGGCTTGGAAACTATATGATCCTTTTCCTAATTTTTGAGTTTTCACTCCTAAGTTTTCAAGTAATGACATCAATTTATTGATGTCTAAAATATCTGGTATATTGTGAATGGTCACTTTTTCATCGGTGAGCAGTACAGCACATAAAATCTGTAGTGCTTCATTCTTAGCACCTTGTGGAGTAATTTCACCCTTAAGCTGATGCCCCCCTTCAATTTTAAAAATTCCCATACTTATTTTGTTTTTTTATGATTTGTAGCTCCTTTTTTATTGTTTTGAGATGTATTTTTTCTGGTCAGATTCTGTTTTGTTTTAATCAATTCCTGACTGGTTGTTAAATCTTCTTTATCTTGCTTTAAATCAATCTGCCCATTGCTTAATTCATACAGATGTTGGAAGATTACTTCGTCCTCAACAGTTTCTTTATTCCAATTTAAGTAACTTTTTTTCATATGATTCGCTATTGAGAATTTCAATGCTGTTTTTAAATCACTTTCTTCCCAACGCACACAAACATCAATCATTTTTTTGATATTGTTACCGTAAAAACGATATTTTGGATGACTTTGGGGGTAGTTCAACCTGTCAGGGTGTCGTACTAAAACAGCTTCTGTTGGACGTTCAAAAGGAGAATCTACATCCAGCTGAAATCCCGACATGATGAAAAGTTGATCCCATAATTTATGTTGGAAGTCAGGCACATCTCTTAAATGTGGATTTAGATTTCCCATTACTGCAATAATTCCTTTGGCGGTATTGTTGCGTTCTTCTCGGTCTTCGATATGAATTGCCTTCTCAATCATTTTCTGGATATGTCGACCATATTCAGGAATGATTAAAGGGGTACGTTCTGTGTTATATTCTAAGCTCTCCAAAATTATTTAGATGTTTTAATTTTAAATGATTTAATAGTCCTACTAAGGTACTTATTTTCTAGTGTTTTTTATCAAAATATTCAAAACACTACAACTATTCTTAGGGAAAAATCCATTTTATATCTTTTCTGAGGAATTTCTATTTATTGTTAAAACCTAATAGCTCCTACAGAATTAATAAATTGAGTCTCTATCACGCAAAGTTATGAAAAAAATTTTACTTTTTCCGCATTCGAGCCATATAAAATCCGTCGTAGCCTGTTTGGTGTGCAAAAATATTTTCTTCAGTTTCAAATATAAAGTTTTTACCTGCCTCAGACTCTAAAAAAGTTTCTACTTGTTTTTGATTTTCCGAAGGAAGTATGGAGCAGGTTGCGTAAACCATTTTTCCTCCTGGCTTTACCATCTTGCTGTAATCTTGCAAAACCTGCTGTTGTGTTTCCCTAATTTTATTTAAAAATTCAGGTTGTAATTTCCATTTAGCATCTGGATTACGTTTAAGCACTCCCAATCCACTACAAGGTGCATCAATCAATACGCGGTCGGCTGTGTTTTGCATTCGTTTAAGGTGTTTATTATCAATAACTTTGGTTTCTATATTGAATACCTCATTACGACGGGCTCGACGTTTGAGTTCTTGCAATTTGTTCTCATAAATATCCATTGCAATAATTTGCCCTTTATTTTTCATCAGCGATGCCAAGTGTAGGGTTTTTCCACCAGCACCGGCACATGTGTCAATCACTCGCATTGAGGGAAGTACCTCCAAGAAAGGAGCTACTCTCTGTGACGAAGCGTCTTGCACCTCAAACATACCACTTGAAAAAGCCTTGGTAGTGAATATGTTAGCTCTCTGAATCAACTCTAAGGCTTCAGGATAGGATTTTAGAAGTTTTGTTTCGATACCTTCATTTCTTAATAGGTTTTTGAGCTGTGCAGGAGCAATTTTTAGAGTATTCACTCGTAATACAACAGGAGCTAATTCATTGAGGGCAGTGAGCTCTTTGCTCCAAATATCTGAACCTAACTCCGCTTCTCCCAAAGCATCAAGCCAGTCGGGAACGGAATCTTTAAATTTACGTATTTTTGAAAGTTCATCAAATTTGCCTTTAATACGACGTTGGGGTGTGTTCTCAAAACACGACCAATCGGGCAAATGAACACCTTTAAGAACTGCCCATACAGCAAACATCCGAAATAAATCATGTGAAGAAAACGGAGCTTTTACCTCTGCAATTTCAGCATACAGACGTTTCCATCGTACAATGTCATACATCGTTTCGGCTATGAAAGCACGATCACGAGCCCCCCAGCGTTTATCTTTTTTCAGTTGTCTTTCAACTACTTTATCGGCATACTGTTGCTCGTTAAAAATAAACCCCAATCCTTCGATGACAGCCTCTGTAAGATTTCGATGTAATCGCATGTTTAAATTTTTATTGATACTATTTTACTTTAAATATACTTTTGAAATATAGGTACGTAGTACCATAGGTGAAGTTAAATAAAAACTATTCTACTGTATAACAAGCGGACAAAGGTAGTCATTTGTATATGAATAAACAACTATCATCAACAAATCGCACTTACCGATGGAATTTAAATACTAATGTAATTTAAGAAACATCACATAAAACAATGAAGTATAAACACTTAACTTTGGAGCAAAGATACGAAATAAAAGCATATCTTAAATGTAATAAATCACAAAAATTTGTTACCAAGCAATTAGGTGTATCAGAAAGGCACCATCAGTAGGAGCTTAAGAGGAATAGGCTCAAAAGAGGTGTTTATAACCCTCAAAACACTCAGGAACAAGCCAATATTCGCAAGGAAATATTTTCTAAAGAACAAAAAATTAACCGAAGGATGATTCTTTTTTAGAGAGCACATCACGAACACCTTAACTTTAAAAACTATAAAAGTAAGTAATAACACTAGATTTTGAAGAACCTAAAAATTTATTTTATAAATTGATGGCATAAAAAATTGTACTTGGGGATTGAATCTAAGGTATAAATAATATCAAACCATAATTGTTTAATAGCAAAAAAAATTGTAACTTTGTCCCTTATAATTAACACTTGAAAAGATATGGCTAATACCACAGAGGAAAATCTGGAAATTGTTCGTAAGGTTTTCACCGCCTACTTAGAGGAAAATGGACATCGAAAAACACCTGAACGTTTCGCTATCGTGAAAGAAATTTATGAAAGTGGTGAACATTTCGATATTGAAACGCTGTATATCAGCATGAAAAACAAAAAATATCGAGTAAGTCGTGCTACGCTCTACAATACTATTGAGTTGCTTTTGGAATGTGGTTTGGTACGTAAACACCAGTTTGGACAAAACCAAGCTCACTACGAGAAATCATACTTTGACCGTCAGCACGATCATGTAATTTTAACCGATACAGGCGAAGTGTTTGAATTTTGTGATCCGAGAATCCAATCTATCAAAAAAACAATTGAAGAGGTTTTTAATATAGAAATTACGAACCATTCGCTATATTTTTACGGAAAGAAAAACAAATAACCAAATCATAAAATCGCTAAAAAATGGCAGTAAATTTACTTCTTGGGCTTCAATGGGGCGACGAAGGAAAAGGAAAAATTGTAGATGTTCTCACTCAAGAATATGATATCATAGCTCGTTTTCAAGGAGGACCTAATGCAGGACATACTCTTGAATTTAACGGCATCAAACACGTCTTGCACACCATACCGTCTGGAATTTTCCATGAAAGTGCAATAAACATCGTTGGAAATGGGGTAGTTATTGATCCTATCATCTTCAAAAAAGAAATCGAAGCACTCAAAAAATTCGATATTGATCTGAAAAAAAGATTATTAATCTCTCGTAAAGCACATCTTATTTTACCTACTCACCGATTGTTAGATGCTGCTTCTGAAACTTCAAAAGGAAAAGCAAAAATTGGTTCTACACTCAAAGGCATTGGACCTACTTATATGGACAAAACTGGAAGAAATGGACTTCGTGTGGGGGACATCGAATTGGATGACTTCAAAGAACGTTACCGCAATTTGACCGACAAACACGAAGAAATGATTTCTCACTACAATGTTGAAATTCAGTACAACTTAGCTGAGTTAGAGGCTGAGTTTTTTGAAGCTATAGGGGTTCTAAAAAGTTTACAGTTTATTGACAGTGAGGAATATATACACCAAGCTATCAGAAATAATAAAAAAATCTTGGCTGAAGGAGCTCAAGGTTCGCTGTTGGATATTGATTTTGGCACGTATCCTTTCGTAACCTCGTCAAATACTACGGCTGCTGGAGCTTGTACTGGTTTGGGGGTTGCTCCAACGCAGATTGGAGATGTGTTAGGAATTTTCAAAGCTTATACCACACGTGTAGGTAGTGGACCTTTCCCTACCGAATTGTTTGATGAAACAGGTGAAACAATGGGACGTGTGGGTAAAGAGTTTGGAGCTACCACTGGGCGAAAACGTCGTTGTGGTTGGTTGGATTTGGTTGCATTACGATACGCTGTTCAAATAAATGGAGTTACACAGCTGATGATGATGAAAGCCGATGTACTAAGTGGATTTGACACTTTGAAAGTATGTACTGCATATCTGTATAAAGGACAAGAAATCAAACACTTACCATACAATATTGAGGAACAAAATGTTACGCCTATCTACACAGAGATGAAAGGATGGGCTCAGGATTTAACGACAATCAAAGATCATAATAAATTGCCACAGGAGTTGCTAAATTATATTGATTTCTTAGAGAAGGAACTCGAAGTACCAATTACCTTAGTTTCGGTAGGTCCTGACAGAACGCAAACTATACACAGAAAATAGGCGATTATAAATCAACAATTTGAATATGTCAGTAGCAAAAAAAGAATATAAACGTGTAACAACCAAGTCACTGATTGATATGAAATCAAGAGGTGAAAAAATCTCAATGCTTACGGCGTATGACTATACGTTCAGTAAACTCATTGATGGAGCTGGAATAGATGTTATTTTGGTGGGAGATTCGGCAAGTAACGTAATGGCAGGACATGAAACGACTTTACCAATTACGTTAGACCAAATGATTTACCACGCTTCATCAGTGGTTCGTGGTGCGAACCGTGCCTTAGTAGTAGTCGATTTGCCTTTTGGTTCATATCAGTCCGACCCTAAGGAAGCTCTACGTTCTGCCATCCGCATAATGAAAGAAAGCGGTGGACACGCAGTAAAATTGGAAGGCGGTAAGGAAATAAAGGAGAGTATAAAACGTATTTTAAATGCAGGAATCCCTGTTATGGGGCATCTGGGATTGACACCACAATCAATTTACAAATTTGGTTCATACACTGTTCGAGCAAAAGAAGATGCTGAAGCTGAAAAACTAAAACAAGATGCTCTTTTACTGCAAAAAATGGGATGCTTTGCTATTGTTTTGGAAAAAGTTCCTGCAAAATTAGCGGAAGAGGTTGCTAAATCTGTCTCAATTCCAGTAATTGGTATCGGAGCAGGAAGCCATGTGGATGGCCAAGTACTTGTACTACACGACGTACTTGGAATGACTCAAGGGTTTCATCCTCGTTTTCTACGTAGATACGCTAATTTATATGAAGATATTAATTCAGCGGTTTCTCGCTATGTCGAAGATGTGAAAAACATAAGTTTTCCAAATGAAGAAGAAAGTTATTAACTAATTATTCTTCTCACATGAGAGTATTCTGATTTCGGAAATAAGTAGATATTACGGATCATACAGTGATTGAATCAAAGAGAGTCTTGCATCCTTAATCCATACTTAAAAAATCAAAAGATTATTATAACTTATTACCTAAATAAAGTAAAGAAACAACCAAAAAAAGAATAAAATGAGTACAACCATTCAAAAAAACACGCAATCCATCAAACACCAGCCTGCTGGATTGTTCGAGGAAACTCGCTATGAAAAAATACACAATGTTATTTTTTCGGATGCAAATTCGGCTTCTATTGCCGTAGCCAAAGAAATAGCTGAATTGATTAGAACAAAACAAGCTGAAGGAAAGAATTGCGTACTCGGTTTAGCGACTGGCTCTTCTCCTGTAAAGGTTTATCAGGAGTTAATTCGTATGCATAAAGAGGAAGGTCTTAGCTTTAAAAATGTAATTACGTTCAACTTGGATGAGTATTTCCCAATGCAAAAGGAAGATATTCAAAGTTACTGGCATTTTATGCACAAAAACTTATTCAACCATGTGGACATACTTCCTGAAAACATCAACATCCCAAGCGGAACATTAGGCAAGGAAGAAGTTCGTGACTACTGCTACGCTTATGAAGAAAAAATAAAACAAGCAGGTGGAATTGATTTCCAACTTTTAGGAATCGGACGTACTGGACATATCGGATTTAACGAACCTGGTTCAAACGTAAATTCCATCACGCGTATGGTCACTTTGAACAAAGTAACAAAAACGGATGCAGCACACGCTTTCGGTGGATATAAAAATGTACCTAGTAAAGCCATTACAATGGGAGTTGGAACAGTTTTAGCGGCTCGTCGCGTAGTGCTTTTGGCTTGGGGAGCTTCTAAGGCTTCAATCATTGCAAAAACTATTGAAGGAGAAGTTTCGTCACAAATTCCCGCTACATTTTTACAAGAACACAAAAATACAACTTTTGTGATTGATGAAACAGCTGCAAGTGAATTGATTCGCAATAAAACTCCTTGGTTAGTAGGAGATTATGATTTCAATAATAAAAACGAAGAAGAAATTGCACGTGCGGTAGTTTGGTTGTGCGAACGTTTAGATAAAACCATTTTAGGACTTCGTGAGGAAGATTATCTTGAAAATGGATTAGGAGTCTTGTTAGAGGACACTTCGGCTTACGACCTAAATATCCGTATTTTTAATCGTATTCAAAGAGCCATCACAGGTTGGCCAGGCGGAAAACCTAATGCCGATGATTCGTATCGACCTGAGAGAGAACATCCTCACAAAAAAAGAGTTATTATTTTCAGCCCTCACCCCGACGATGATGTAATTTCAATGGGAGGTACTTTTGACCGATTGGTAGAACAAGGGCACGAGGTACATATTGCTTACCAAACTTCGGGAAGCACGGCAGTTGCTGACACTGAAGCGTTACGTTTTGTAGAAGTAGCTCATGATATATTACTGGGAAAAACGGATGTATCACATCTTGAAAAAGTAATGCAAATCCTTAAAAATAAAAAACAAGGAGATAAAGAGACCTTGGATGTTTGGAAACTTAAAGGAAACATCCGTCGTCATGAGTGCTATGGAGCTACGCGTTATTACAATGTTCCCGATGAAAATTTGCATTTCTTGAACTTACCTTTCTATGAAACTCAAGCGGTTGAAAAACAACCAATTGGTGAGGCAGACATCAAAATAATAGAAGATTTGATTCGTGAAGTAAAACCTCATCAGATATATGCAGCAGGTGATTTAGCCGATCCTCATGGAACACATAAAGTATGCTTGGATGGAATTTTTGCTGCTTTGGAACGTTTGAAAAATGAAGATTATATGAAAGATTGTTGGGTGTGGCTTTACCGCGGTGCATGGCATGAGTGGGATGTTCACGAAATGGAAATGATTGTTCCTATGACACGTGACCAAGTGCTTCGCAAACGTCAGGCGATTTTCTTCCACCAATCACAAAAAGACGGAGCTATGTATATGGGAAGTGACATGCGTGAATTCTGGCAAAGAGCAGAAGAGCGAAATTCTGATACGGCTAACCGTCTTCACAAACTAGGTTTGGCAAAATATCAAGCTATGGAGGCCTTTAGACGTCACTTTTTTTAATAGTCAATGACACTATATCTTTTTACAAAAGGTAAATACATGCAGGGGCGTAGTCTATACGCCCTTGTATGATTTATTGAGGTTATTGATTTTTAAGGCTTATAAAATGTTTCGACATCAGGGAAAGAAAAGGACTCCAAAAAATAATCTGCAAATAGCGGTAGTATTATCTTTCGTTGCAGGGGTCGTAAATGTTGTTGGATTTCTATTTTTAGGGAAATTGACAACTAACGTAACGGGGCATTTTGCACTCTTTATGTACGACGTTTTTATTATGGAATTTTGGAAAGGAACTCTCTATTTATTATATATTCTTTCATTTCTAATGGGTTCATTTACATCGGGTTACTTAATAGAAACAGCAAATTTTTACAAAAAACACAATATTTTTTTAGCTCCAACCATTGTTGAGTGCTTTTTGTTATTTACAGCAATGGCTCTCAACTATTTTATCACTGATTTTTCGAATGATGTGACAGCCTTTATTCTGCTGTTTGCAATGGGTGTACAAAACTCTTTCGTTACGAAAATATCAAATTCAGTGGTACGAACTACTCACCTAACGGGACTTTTCACAGACTTGGGTATCGAACTTTCACAGTGGATTTATCTGAGTAAAAATAAACACAAAAATCAGCTAAAAAACTTAAAATCAACTATTAAACTTCGATTATTTATCATTACCTTTTTCTTTTTAGGAGGATTATCCGGAGGTTTTTTCTTCGTTAAGATGAAGATGAATCTATACGCTCTTACCATTGCTATAGCATTACTTTTGGGAGGTTTGTTCTATGACGACTTCCGATTTATGTATTTGACTAAAAAACGAAAATATGAAAGTAATTTCAAACGAAAAAAATTTAGACGTTCTCTACGAAGACAATCATTTAATCATCATCAATAAACGAGCAGGAGACATCGTTCAAGGCGATAAAACTGGCGACACTCCACTCAGTGAAATTGTGAAATCATATCTCAAAGAGAAATACCATAAACCTGGAGAAGTTTTCCTTGGTGTGGTACATCGTTTAGATAGACCTACTACAGGAATTGTTGTTTTTGCAAAAACTTCAAAGGCTCTTTCAAGGCTCAATATCCTATTTGCCAATAAGACCGCTGTTGAAAAAACATATTGGACAATGACTGATAACTGTCCGACCGAAAGCGAGGGAACCTTAGTTCATTGGCTTACGCGAAACTCGGAGAAAAATAAATCCACAGCCCATTCAAAAGAAGTTAAAGATAGTAAAAAGTCTATTTTACATTACAAAGTGTTAGAAAAACTAACCAATTACTATCTGTTGGAAATTCAATTAATTACAGGAAGACATCATCAAATTAGAGCACAATTAGCTGCTGTAGATTGCTTTATTAAGGGTGATTTAAAATACGGAGCCAGACGTTCAAATGCAGATGGTAGTATTCATTTACACGCTCGAAAATTGAGTTTTATTCATCCTGTAAAAAAGGAAAAAATCGAAATCATCGCTCCCCTACCCGATGAGCCTCTGTGGCAAAAATTGACCGTAATTCGGTAAAATATTTCCAGAAAATTTTAACTACAGAACAGCCTAAATTACTATATTTGCGGTAAATTTACTATGACAGCAAATACAATGGAAAGAATCAGCGTATTCGATATGTTAAAAATAGGGATAGGCCCCTCAAGTTCACATACCTTAGGCCCTTGGAGAGCTTCTGAGGCATTTGTTAAAGAATTGAAAGACAAAAATTTTTTACATAAAACTTTTGAAGTTCAAGTAGATTTATATGGTTCATTGTCCTTAACTGGAAAAGGACATGCTACGGACTTAGCTGTGATGTTAGGGCTTAGTGGTGCTGACCCTGAGTATGTCCCTATTGAAAGTTTAGAAGTCATCATCAATGCCATCAATAGGAATCAGGAACTTTGCTTAGGGAATGAGTCAATTATTAAATTCATTCCTTCAGAAAATATTGTTTTTAACAAAAACTTCTTACCTTTCCATGCCAATGGAATTTCTTTTACCGCAAAAGGCAATGATTTTGAATATAATTCTACTTTTTATTCTATAGGAGGAGGTTTTATTATCAAAGAAAACGAAGAAAGCGACAATAATACAGGAAAAGTTGTACGAAATTTTCCTTTTCCAATTGAAAAAGCTACCGAATTGCTAGAATATTGTCATAGAGAAAACAAAAAAATCTCAGAAATTGTTTTCGAAAATGAAAAATCTATACGTTCAGAAGCCGAAATTGATAGCGAACTATTGCGTATTTGGAATACAATGCTTGAATGTGCCTACATAGGTTGCCACACTGAGGGGATACTGCCTGGAGGGCTAAACGTTCGTCGTCGTGCTTATGATATTCATAAAAATTTGATTGGGGTGGTAACATATCACAATCCACAAGATTGGTTGCTTTCTATCAAAAAAACGAATGTTAAATTCCGTGAAATATTGAAATGGGTAAGCTGTTTTTCACTGGCTGTCAATGAAGTAAATGCCTCATTGGGTCGCGTGGTTACAGCTCCAACTAACGGAAGTGCGGGTGTAATTCCCGCTGTATTGCTCTATTATTTAACTATTGAAAATCATGAGGCTTCCAATGAGCAAATCAAGCAATTTTTGTTAGTAGCGGGTGAAATAGGTAGTTTATTTAAAAAGGGAGCTACTATTTCTGCTGCGATGGGTGGTTGTCAAGCTGAAATTGGCGTTTCATCAGCAATGGCGGCAGGAGCTTTATGTGAGTTGATGGGAGGTACGCCAGACCAGGTGCTTATAGCTGCTGAAATTGCCATGGAACACCATTTAGGACTTACCTGTGATCCCATCGGAGGTTTGGTGCAAGTGCCTTGTATTGAAAGAAATGCCATGGGAGCTATCAAAGCAATTAACGCGGCTGAACTCGCTATCGAAACAGACCCCAAAAATGCGAAAGTCCCTATTGATAAAGTAATTAGCACTATGTGGGAAACCGCCAAAGATATGAATCATAAATATAAAGAAACTTCGGAAGGAGGGTTAGCTGTGGCTGTTAGTTTAGCCGACTGTTAGTTTGAGAATGTTCTTTGAAGATGTTGAAAAGAGTAAAAAAGGGAAAATTAGAGTATCCCTTGAAAAATATTTATTAAATCACTCCCGTCCAAAAGTTTTTGATTTTTGGACGTTTTTTATGTAACTTATCGGTTTTGGACAGTAAAAACCTTTGTAGGATAAAAATGAGAAATAAACATTTAAACAATTAATTATTAAGTGTTTGTGTTGTATATTTGTCTCATTAAAAGCTCCAAAAGCCTATCCGTTACGACCTTTGATTCTTACAATATAGAAAGAAGCAATCGAAAAGATTCTTTTAAAACAAAAATGGCTACCATTATATTGCGTTTTTCATCACCCCACATCATTAAAAAGGACTTTCCACTTCGGGCGAAAAACCTTGCAATGGATTAGTGCTCTTCAAAATGTTGCTCTTCAAAATGTTGCTCATCGGAATGTGAAGCAACCATCTATCGGCTATAAAACTCTGCAGATACAGGTGAAAGATTCTGTCCTAAGTTTACCGAAATGAAATACTTTCATTTCTATTACTTTCGGAAATCAACCATCAATTGGAAAAACACAGAGTCGTCATTCATGAAAGTATGAAAGTAGATACAAGTATACGCAAAGTTGGTTTTATTCGAAAAAACCGAAATCTTTTGAAATCTCCTAAGATCGAAAAGAAGATGAATTGTCCGAGGGAAAAGTTGAAAAACAAAAGATTTTTTAAATAAATTACTAAAAATGTAGTAGACAATTGAGATAGATAACTCAAAAAAAAGAGGCGGGTAAAATCAATCCGAAAAAATGGGAAAAACGATAAAAAGTACACTTTTAAATTTTCAAAAACACATGTAAAAAATCATTCGAATACGGAAATATAGGGATTAAATGGTTCTTGCAAAGGTCTCAATAATTTAGTAAAAAAATAGGGTCTAAGAAATAACTATTAAAACCAATCTTCTAAAAAAGTCTATTTTTTGTCCATTACACCCAAAAACATAACAAAAATCATGTTTTTCACTTCTTTTTTTTCATAAATTTGGCACATGTAATCATAAAAATTAACACTATATGCTAAAAAAATTATTAACTACACTTATGCTGACATTTTTAGCTTTACCGCTAATAGCACAAGTGAAAGTAACTGGAAAAGTTACTGATGAGATGAATAGCCCTTTACCAGGAGCTAATGTTATGATAAAAGGGACTAAGAGTGGCGTGGTTTCCGATTTTGATGGAAATTACGAAATTCAAGTGCAACAGGGCGATGTACTTGAATTTAGTTTTATTGGTTTTAAGACGCAATCCAAAAAAGTAATGGACGAAAGTGTTAAAAACCTGATTATCAATGTAATTCTTGAAGAGGAGACACAACAGCTTGAAGATGTAGTGGTAATTGGATACGGAACACAGAAGAAAGAGAACTTAACAGGAGCCGTGTCGCAAGTGAAGATGGCGGAGGTTTTAGGTGATCGTCCCGTAGTTAATACATCTAGTGCTTTACAAGGAGCTGTTGCAGGATTACAAGTAACGAGAAATCCTACCCCTGGGCAAAATGGTAATACCCTCCAAATACGAGGAAATCTATCCATTAACGGAGGAGGTCCTCTTGTGCTGATAGATAACGTACCTGGTGATATAGGCTCACTCAATCCAGAGGATATTGAGTCAGTTACTGTGTTAAAAGATGCTGCTTCGTCTGCCATTTATGGAGCTCGTGCAGCGGGAGGTGTAGTACTCATAACCACCAAACGACCTTCTTCAGGTACTAAATTTCAATTCAATTACAATTACAACATTGGTTTTGAAAAATCAATTAATAAACCTAAACAAGCTTCTCTATATGAATATTTTGAGGCATATCAAGAAGCAGGTTTTCCTAACGCATATTGGGCAAATTCACAGGATGTTACCAAATGGGTACAATATTTAAAAGAATACCGAGAAAACCCATCTAAATTCAATATCATTGGTGATGGTATTTATGTAGATCCCAGCGGAATTCCTTATTATTTACACGAAAAAGACTTATATGACAATATATTAAGTACAGGACTTTTGCAGACGCATAATGTATCTGTTTCGGGAGGGACTGACAAGTTACGTTATCGTATGTCTGGAGGATACAATCACGAAGATGGCCCTTTGATTACCGATAAAGATTCCTACAAACGTAAAAATTTAGGAGCATTTATTTCAGCAGATATTGCTAATTGGTTTACTCAAGAGGTTGATGTAAGATATTCTGAGTCCCAAAAAACGAATCCGCAAGGAGCTCATCTTTATAGCCTTCGATTGATTTCGTATTATCCAGAAGGAAATTTTCCCGCAAGTGTTAATATTGGCTCAAATAAAGACCTGCCTTTAATTACACCGCGTAACTCTATTTTAGGAAATAACACATCAGTAAACAATGGGGGTACAACGCGTATCTTTTCAAAATCTATATTTAAGCCTTTTGAAGGATTTACAGGGATTTTTGAATATACTTTCAATAAAACAGATAACAGACATAGCCATTTTTCTAACAAGTGGATACATACCTCTATACAAGGAGGCGAAACGTCTTCTCCAACAAAAGATGTATATCGGAAAGATTATAGTTTTACTAATTACAATTCTGTAAATGCTTACGGAACCTATACAAAAGATATTCTAAAAAATCATTTTAGTTTGATGGCAGGATTTTCCCAAGAATCAAGTTATTATGAGATAGTACGCAGTACCGCTGAAAGTCAGAATGTACCAACTGTACCTTCCTTTGGCGGTGCTACCGAGAATTTTGTGATAACCGATGGATATTCAGAATATACTATCCGAAGTGGTTTTTTCCGATTCAACTACAATTATGATAGAAAGTATTTACTTGAAATCAACGGACGTTATGATGGCTCTTCAAAATTCCCTAAAAATTCTCGTTTTGGTTTTTTTCCTTCTGCATCACTAGGTTGGCAGGTAAGTCGCGAAAATTTTATGGCTTTTTCCGAAAACTGGCTTAATGAGTTCAAGTTACGTGCTTCGTGGGGACAAATTGGAAATCAGAACATTAATCCTTATCAGTATTCTCCAACATTGGGGGTTTATAAGTCAAATGAATGGTCAGAAAACTTCGATAGAATTACAGCTATGGGGTTGCCTAGTTTGGTTAGTAATTCTTTTACTTGGGAAACGGTTACTTCCATTAACTTCGGGGCAGATTTTGGATTTTTTAATAATCGATTAAGAGCTACTTTTGATATTTTTCAGAGAGATACTAAAGATATGCTGACAGAAGGTGTTGTGCAATTACCTGCGGTTGTTGGTATCGCTGCACCTAGTCAAAATTCGGCAACTATGCATACTAAAGGTTGGGAATTTGAGATCAATTGGAAAGACAAAATAGGTGACTTTGGGTATCGTATAGGAGTTAATTTATTCGATAATCAGTCGAAACTTACTAAATTTGAAACTAATAAATCACGAGTTCTTTTTAACGGAAAAGGAGAGGCTTTATGGTATGAAGGACGTGATTTTGGTGAAATTTGGGGTTATGTAGCCGACGGATACTACTCAGTTGATGATTTTGCAGATGTTAACAGTTGGAAGTTGAAAGATGGGGTAACCTCTGTTAAAAATGTGAATGTACGTCCTGGTGATATGAAGTTTAGAAATTTACGTGATGACGAACACGCTACTAACCGAATTGATAATGGTAAAAATACGGCTGACGATCCTGGAGATATGAAAGTGATAGGAAACAGTTCTTTACGCTATCAGTATTCGGCTAATTTTGGTGTTAATTACAAAGGGTTTGACTTGAATGTAATGTTGCAAGGTATAGGCAAACGCGATGTTTGGATAGGTGGACAGGCAATATTTCCGTTTGCCCCAGATGGGCAATTCAATCCATTGTTTTATAATCAAACCGATTATTGGAGAGCTAAAAGCTACGACCCTTCAAATCCTGACTATATGGTTGCGGTAAACCCTAATGCTACCTATTACAGAATTTACGGGCAAGGAGGAAACGCAGGACATAACAGACGTACTTCGGATAAGTTCTTACAAGATGCCTCGTATCTTCGCATCAAAAATATTACTTTATCATACGCTTTCCAAAAACCAGTTCTCGAAATTTTAAATGTTTCTCAACTTCGCTTTTTTATAGGGGTTGAGAATTTGGCTACTTTCAGCTCTTTACCAAAAGGAATTGACCCAGAACGAATCAATTGGGGATATCCTTTTTCACGGATTGTTTCCTTCGGAGGAAGTTTAACTTTTTAAAATCAGTACAAAAATGAAAAATCTACTTAAAACTATAATAATCGTAGGGTCTTTATTTTCAGTAGGATGTAATGATGATTTTCTTGAAAAACACCCACTTGATAAACCTACAGAGGCTAATGCTTTCAAAAATTTTGATAATTTTAAAGCATTTGCTTATCCGCTTTATGGATTATTTCCTGGAGGGAATAATTATCACGCAGACCGCTATGCAGGATACCTTACACACAAAGGAGTAAGTGCTCAAAATCCGTATGCTTGGCAAACCATTGGTGATGCCGTTTCTGGAAATGGTTGGGATTTCGGTCACATTCGTCGTGCCAATATGCTTCTTGCTAATATTGACAAATCTGAGATGACTCAAGATGAGAAGAATTATTGGAGAGCTGTGGGGTATTTTTTCCATTCTTACAAGTATATGGAACTAGTAAACCGATTTGGAGATGTACCTTGGGTAGAAACAGTATTGAATGAAGATTCTCCTGAAGCATTCGGTCCACGAACTCCTAGGAAAGAAGTTACAGACAAGATTTTGGAGCGATTAAAATGGGCAGAACAACACATAGGAGGTGCCAAGTCGGGAAAGAATACCATATCTCAAGATGTGGTTCGAGTGGTACTCTCTCGCTTTGCTCTACGTGAGGCTACTTGGCGCAAATACCACAATTTAGGAGATTATGAAAAATATCTTGAAGAATGTGTTCGCGTTTCTGAACTTTTGATGAAATCATATCCTGCATTATACACAGGTACTGATGGACAGGTTGCTGCAGGTTATGGTGAACTTTGGACAAGCCCTTCACTAGAAGGAGTTCCTGGAGTGATTTTGCGAAAGGAATATTTTGATCACTCTTATTTCCGTCATAACGATAGTTATTTGGAACATACCTCTTCGCATTTCATAGAAATGCCACAACATACTGTGGATATGTATTTAACCAAAGACGGATTACCTATTCATAATGCTGCCAATACGCTCTATGCTGGAGATAAAACTCCTTATGAAACTTTCAGAAATAGAGATCCTAGATTATACCATACCGTAATACCTCCTTATAAAGTCTTGGCAAGAAGCCCAAAAGCTGGGGAAGAGGGTGGTTCTGGTTGGACATATACCAACAATCCTGCGGATAGGGAATATATTGATATTATGAAACCGAATATTACAAAAAGCAATCCAGGTGAAGGAATGAAACGCCTACCTGCACAAAACTGGAGTGCATCCTTAGTGCCCACTATTCCTAATTTTGTTGGAGGAGTTGGGGCTAAAGGGTTTGTTTCTTGTCGTTCAGGTTATTACGTATGGAAAAATTATAGTGGCTGGGAAAAAAGCTTTAACAATGGTGCCCTAAATACTTCTGATAAACCCATTTTTAAAATTGAAGAAGTACTGCTCAATTATGCTGAAGCAAAATTTGAATTAGGTGCTTTCAATCAAGATGTAGCAGACCGCTCCATAAATAGGTTGCGTGACAGAGCTTCTGTGGGTAGAATGATTGTAGCTAATGTTGATGATTCATTTGACCCACAAAGAGATAAAACGGTTGATCCTGTGCTTTGGGAAATCCGTAGAGAACGTATCATTGAACTTATGGGTGAAGGATTTGGGTTTGATGATGTACGTCGTTGGAAAAAGGCAGACTGGTTCGTTAATAAACAGGCTTATGGAATGTGGATTAAAAAATCTACTCTTGTTGGTAAAGAAGGTCCCACTGCCATAGTAGATTTGAATTCTGGACACGCAAATCCCGCTGCTACAGAAGGTTATCGTTATTTGTATAATGACCCTGTAAAGGACGGGAAAGGCTGGTTAGATAAATATTACTTATATGAGGTACCATCGAATGAAATATTGCTTAACCCTGCATTAAAACCTAATAATCCAGGTTATGAAAAATAATTTTTTATCGAGGAGTTAGTTCTTTTAGAAGAAACTCTGATATGAAAAAATGTATTAAAGAGAAGAAGCTGTCCGAGACTTTTCGGACAGTTTTTATTTGGTGTTTTTCCTTAAAATTTTGTAATTTTAGGCTGTGAAAAAAACAACCGATGGCAAAGATACAATTTAAAATATTGCCAAGTATAATTTCAGAAAATTACACGAAAAAATTAGAAATGTAGCCTAAAACAGGGAAAAATCTATATTGTTTCCAAAAACAATCTGAAAAATGTTACTTCAAAGTGAAAAATAGATTTTTCTTGGTAAAATGTAGTTTATGCCTTTTCTATGAAAACAAAGAAGCTACCCTCTTCGGACAGCTTCTTTTAGTATGTTGAAAATCAGTGTAATCCTTATTTTATGGTTCTTCGGTAGTATGATGGTTATTTAGAGTATTAATATCTGCTGTAAGTTCTTCAGGATCAATCATAAATGAAGTTATACGTTCATTAGATGTTATGATGTACGTGAACTCCCTATTATTCAATCGCCACACTTGTACTGGAAATTTCATCATTTCCGAAGCACCGTCAGCATAATTAACCTGCAATAAAATAGGCATTGGAACACCTCCTTTTTTTTCGAACGTTACTTCGTAAAAATATGTAGGTTGCGGAGCCATTGACTGTTGCTCCAACGACCGATTATCGGCAACATAATCTCCTAAGGGAATTGATAATTCATATGGATGTTTGTCGAAATTCTCTTTTTTATAAGCAGCATCTCCTTTGGAAACAACATGTACTAAAGGCTGTAAGTCCGTAATTTTCATGTTTCGCTCTTTTAACATTGCCTTCAATTTGTCGTTTGGCGTATCCGATACTTGGTACAGTTTTACAGATTTAATACCCAAATCGACATACTCAGTAGAATAAAACCATGTTCTCCAAAACCAGTCTAATTCAACGCCTGAAGCATCACTCATAGTTCTAAAAAAATCTTCGGGTGTAGGGTGTTTGAATTTCCAACGATTAGCATATGTTTTAAAAGCAAAATCAAACAATTCAGCTCCCATAATTACTTCTCGCAAAAGAGCAAATCCTGCAGCTGGTTTGCCATACGCATTCTCTCCTAATCTAGTAACTTCCTCTGGATTAGACATTACTGGCTCCAAGTAAGTTGGGTCACCTGACATATATTTCACAATCTGTTTGGCAAATCCACGTTTGCTTGGATACCTTTTGTAAGGAGCAATGTCCTCAGGATATTGCTCCCCGTAGGACTGTTCAGCAAAGTATTGCAAATAGGTATTCATTCCTTCATCCATCCACCCCCATTGACGCTCGTCTGAATTTACAACCATGGGAAAAAAGTTATGTCCCACCTCATGAGTGATTACACTTATCATTCCAAATTTAGTATCCATTGAGGTGGATCCTTCTGAATTTGGACGACCATAGTTCCAACAAATCATTGGATATTCCATTCCTTGATCTTCAGCACTAATAGACACTGCTTTTGGATACGGATAGTCAAACGTAAATTTTGAGTATGTTTCGAGCGTATGAGCTACCACCTTAGTTGAATACTGTTCCCATAAGGGATTTGCTTCCTTCGGATAAAGTGATAAAGCCATTACCTTCTTATTACCTATTTTTACTGCCATAGCATCGTAAATAAATTTACGAGAACTTGAAAACGCAAAATCACGCACGTTTGATGCTTTGAAACGCCATGTCTTTTTTGCAGTTTCTTTTTTGTTTTCTTTAGCCTCAGCTTCGGCTTGGGTCACAATTACGACAGGTTTCTCAAATGATCTTTCAGCCAAGGCATATCGCTCTAACATCTTAGGGGAGAATACCTCTTTCCGGTTTTGCAATTCACCTGTGGCTTCGACAATATGATCTGCAGGAACTGTAATGGAAACATCATAATTTCCAAAATTCAAGGCGAATTCGGCATTGCCCCAAAACTGTTCATTTTGCCAACCTTCCACATCGTTATAGACCGCCATACGTGGAAAAAACTGGGCGATTACATATAAGCAATTATCATCTTTTGGAAAATATTCATAACCAGCTCTTCCTCCATTTTTTTGATAATTATTGATCTGATACCACCATTTCACTGAAAAAGAAACTTTAGTTCCCGATGCCAAAGGTTGTTTTAAATCCACTCGCATCATCGTTTCATTGATGGTGTACGCCAACTCTTTACCAGTAGCATCCTTGACCCATTCAATATGGTAACCTCCCTCAAAAGGTACTGCCATAAAAGTTTCAGCAAATCGTTGAGGTTCATAAGCCACGTCCATAAATTTGCTATTTCGTTTTTTGGTTGGAGCTTCTGGCAAACGCTTGTTTTGATCCAACTGTAACCACAAATAATCTAATGTCTCGGGAGAATTGTTATGATAAGTAATAGTCTGTTCACCATACAATTTTTGTGTTTGATCATCTATTTCTATTTTCATCACGTAATCAGCCTGTTGTTGATAATAGGCCACTCCTGGAGCCCCAGAAGCCGTTCTATACTGATTTGGAGTAGCAAACTCCTGATACATTCTCCTAAAAGGATTTATCATCCCTCGATCTATTTTTTTTGAGGATATATCTTCCACAGATTTCTCTTGTGAAAACACCACTATGGAACAGAAAATCAGAAAAAAAGTAAGTTTATTCATTGTTAGTATTCCATTTATATTCTCATTATTCGTATTATGCCTCACAACTACTGCAATTCACAAAATTCATCATCATCTCCTTAGCAACCGATTGACTTCGTTGGTAGTACAATGTTTTCACACCCAGTTTCCATGCCTCAATCAGCACTTTATTCACATCTTTGATTGGCATAATAGCAGGAATGTTCAAGTTCAAACTTTGTGTTTGATCAATATAAGCCTGACGCTGAGCTGCTTGGGTAATGATTTCCATTGGAGATATTTCCTTGAAAGTTTTAAATACATTTTTCTCATGCTGGGTTAGTTCTTGCAAATGCTGAACCGAACCGTGATTTAAGCGAATACTTCTCCAAATATCTTCATTATTCAATCCCTTTTCATCAAGCAAGGCAGTTAGGTATTTATTTTTACGCATAAAATTTCCCTTTGCCAATCCTACTTTGTAGTAATTACTTGAATAAGGCTCAATCCCCGGCGAAACTTGTCCTAAAATGGCAGAACTTGATGTAGTAGGAGCGATTGCCATAGTGGTAGTATTTCTACGCCCATAGCCTTTCAAAAGCTCAGGCTCACCATAGATATGTGCCAATTCTCTGGTAGCTTTATCCGCCTCTTCCTTAATATGTTTGAAAGCACGAGCATTAAATTGTGTTGCTTCAAAACTTTCAAACGGAATCATATTTTTCTGTAAATAAGAATGATACCCTAATACACCTAATCCCAGCGCTCGGTGGCGGATGGCAAAATTTCTCGCTGCCTGTAAGTAGTAATTTCCTTCTGTTTTTTCAATGAATTCCGATAAAACAGCATCTAAGAAGAAAATAGCTAATTTCACAGCTTTAGTATCTTTCCATTCGTCAAATAATTCCAAATTCATTGATGACAAACAGCAAATGAACGATTCATCAAAGCTGGATGGCAACATAATTTCACTACATAAATTACTTGATCGGATGAGCATATTATGATCTTTGTAGACCTGAGGACGATTTCTGTTCACATTGTCCGTAAAGAAAATGTATGGGAGTCCTTTCTGTTGACGTGATTCCAATACTCTTGCCCATAATTTGCGTTTCTCAAGGTCGCCATCAATCATTTCTTGCATCCAATAATCTGGTACACAAATACCAAAAAACAGATTCTGAATCGGAAAATTAACATCTTTAATTTGCAAAAACTCCTCTGCATCAGGGTGGTCAATATCTAAATAAGCAGCGAAAGCTCCACGGCGAACGCCTCCTTGCGAAACCACATCCATAGCCGAATCAAAAAGCTTCATGAAACTCACTGCGCCGCTTGATTTTCCATTGTCGGTAACAGCAGAACCACGATGACGCAACTCCCCGAAATAGCCCGATGTTCCACCTCCGATTTTAGTCTGCATGATTACCTCACCTAATTTGTGCGTAATCCCCTCAATACTATCAGGTACATGTACATTGAAACACGAAATTGGCAAACCACGTTCCGTTCCCATATTTGCCCAAATGGGCGATGAAAAACTAATCCATCCTTTGGTAATCATCTCTTTAAAGGCAGGTTGTAATTCAGGTTTGTAAAGCCTACGAGCCGCTGCATGAGTGATGCGATCAATTGCTCCTTCAACGGTTTCTCCTTTTAACAAATACCCTCTGTTTAAAATCTGTTCGGATTCTTCATTGAGCCACCAAATGTTTTGTTCTTCGTTCATAATGATTGTTTAGTTTTTTCCTTAATTTTACTTAGGGAATGATTATTTATTATTAAGTTAAATAGTTAATTTTCAAGTAGATAAAATAAAAGAAAAATATATACGGAGTCATGGTATATCTATTTCTCGAATGCAAAATAAAGGCATAATTTTCAAATATAATAATGAAAAACGAATATGTTTTCAACAGGATTTTAACAACGAAAAGCAACTGTTGCCATATCAATAGGTTAAGATTTTTTGTCCCTTATTTAAAGTTAAAATATTTTTGTGTTCTATTTTTATGAACAATTTGTTGATATTAATTTCAAAAAAATATATGTTTATTCCAATAAAATATATAATTTTGCAACGTGTGTGCATGTTATATGCGTTTTTATAGGTAAGTAATTGATAATTAAGAAAGCACCTTTTACAAATAATGAATATTCTTCGCATTGAAAGAAAAAATATTTTAGATTCTATTTTCAAAGGAAAAGACATTTTGATATTTTTCCGATTGAGGTTTGTTGAGAAATCACAAGAACAACCTCGAAGAAAAAGATTATTGCCTTTGCGTATTTAATTTTCTATACTGATTTTATTCCTTTTTTTGATTTTAACACGCCGAAAAAAATAGTTATTTAATCAAAAAATTTTTTTTAACCTAATATAAAAAATCAATATAAATGAAAAATAAATACATCGACTTAATAGACCAAACTTACTATTTTCCACAAGAAGAATTCAGATTAGAAGGAGACGAACTTCGTTTTCACGATATTGACTTAATGGAGCTGGTTCGTACATACGGAGCTCCGTTAAAATTTATGTATTTGCCTCGAATTTCAGAAAATATCCAACGAGCCAAATCGTGGTTTCAAAAAGCGATAAAAAAACATAAATATAAAGGAAATTACAACTATTGCTATTGCACAAAAAGTTCTCATTTCAAGCATGTTATGGTCGAAGCTTTGAAGAACGATATCCACATGGAAACTTCTTCGGCTTTTGATATAGACATCATCAACAACTTGATTCAGGAAGGACGAATCACAAAAGAAAACCATATCATTTGCAATGGGTTCAAACGCAATGGATACATTGATGGCATCGCTGACTTAGTAAATCGTGGATTTGACAGGTGTATGCCAATCATAGACAACTACGAGGAAATCAATCTTTTCGATAAGAAAATCAACGGAAAATACAATATAGGCATTCGTATTGCCTCAGAGGAAGATCCTCGTTCTGAGTTCTACACCAGTCGTTTGGGAATCGGCTACAAAAACATTGTTCCTTTTTACAACCGTGAGATAAAAGATAATGAAAAAGTTACATTAAAAATGTTACATTTTTTCATTAATACAGGGATCAAGGATAATGCTTACTATTGGAACGAGCTTCTGAAATGTTTGAAAGTGTATATTCAATTGAAGAAAGTAGCTCCTGAGTTAGACAGCCTGAACATTGGAGGCGGTTTCCCTATCAAAAGTTCATTAGCTTTTGAGTACGACTACGCATATATGGTCGATGAAATCATTCGTCAGATAAAAATTGCTTGTGACCAGGAAAAAGTGCCTGTACCAAACATTTTTACCGAATTTGGAAGTTTCACAGTGGGAGAAGCTGGAGGGGCAATTTATGAAATCATGTACCAAAAGCAACAAAACGACCGTGAAAAATGGAATATGATAAACTCTTCATTTATCACAACCTTGCCTGATTCATGGGCCATTAACAAACGTTTTGTGCTACTGCCTATCAATCGATGGAATGACGAATACGAACGCGTTCTATTGGGAGGATTGACCTGCGATGGTGATGACTACTACAATAGTGAACAAAACATGAACGCTATTTATTTACCTAAATATAACAAAAACAAACCGTTATACATTGGATTTTTCAATACAGGAGCTTATCAAGACACTATTGGAGGTGTAGGTGGGTTGCAACACTGTCTGATTCCACAACCTAAAATCATACTTATTGACAAAGACGAAGAAGGAAAAATCTCTTCCCGCCTGTTTATGGAACAACAAAAAGCGGAAGATATGCTAAAAATATTAGGATATTAGGCAAAAACACCTACATTTTAAGGCTTTGATAAGGGAACGGAGGTGCAAAGCCAAATGAAAAATATTACGCATGAACAATTTTATAGTATCAGCCAGAAAATATCGTCCGCAAACGTTTCGCGATGTGGTGGGGCAACAAGCCATTACCGATACGTTGACCAATGCTATTGAAAATAATCACTTAGCACAGGCACTTCTATTCACAGGGCCTCGTGGAGTGGGAAAGACAACTTGTGCCAGAATTTTAGCAAAGAAAATTAACGAACAATATTCCGGTACTCAAGATGATAACGATTTTGCGTTCAATATTTTTGAGTTGGACGCAGCTTCAAACAACAGCGTGGACGACATCCGTAAACTGATAGAGCAAGTGCGTATCCCGCCACAAGTGGGAAAATATAAAGTGTATATCATCGACGAGGTGCATATGCTTTCGACTGCTGCTTTTAACGCGTTTTTAAAAACTTTAGAAGAGCCTCCAAAACACGCTATTTTCATCTTAGCAACCACGGAAAAACACAAAATCATTCCCACAATTCTTTCTCGATGCCAAATATTTGATTTCAAAAGAATTACAGTAAACGACGCTCGTGAATATTTAAAATATATAGCTGGAGAACAAGGGATTGAGGCTGAAGATGAGGCTCTTCAAATAATCGCTCAAAAGGCGGATGGAGCCATGCGTGATGCTCTTTCTATTTTTGACCGAGTAGTAAGTTTCTCGGGGGATAGAATAACACGTCAGGCAACTTCTGAGATTTTGAACGTTTTGGACTATGAAACATACTTTAACGTAACAGATCTTATTTTAAAAAACAAACTCCCTGATTTATTGGTAACTTTCAACAATATCATAGCACAAGGCTTTGACGGACATCATTTCATCTCAGGACTTGCGAGTCATTTCAGAGATTTAATGGTATGTAAAAACATGTCTACGATCTCACTAATGGAAATGGGAGAAGAAACCAAACGAAAATACGCACAACAGACACAACAGGCAAGTGTTCCTTTTCTGATGGAAGCCATTACTATCGCCAACGATTGTGATTTAAAATATAGAACTAGTAAAAATCAGCGACTTTTGGTTGAGATTGCTCTAATGCAATTGGCTTCATTGACCTTTGAAGGAGATAAAAAAAAAATGATGGACGCTTCATAATCCCAGCTCATATTTTGAATGGAAACACTCCCGAAGAGGATAATAGTGTAGTATCCAAGCAGATAACTAATAAATCAACAACACTTCCTGTACAGGAACAGATTCCTTCCATAAGTGCCGAAGCAAGGAAGGAGGTAGTGTCGAACTACTCCATCAAAAGTGTTGTAGTCAAGCAAGAGGTATTGCGAAATTTCAAGGAAGAAGAAATCGACGAAGCCTCTTTACCTCGTGAAAAATTCACTGAAAAAGAGTTTTTTGATAGCTTTAACGCATACGTTGAAACCTTAAAAGCCCAAGGAGAACGCATTCAAGCTTCGACTTTAGAAATGGGAGAACCGACTCTGCATGGAACTGTTCTTGATTTACAAGTTCCAAACAAAACGATTCGTGATGAGGTTCATCGTGAAGAAGCTAAGTTATTGGGTTTTCTACGCAAATCACTTAGTAATTATGACATCTCATTAAACATCATTGAAAATGAAGAAATTATACATAAAATACGTGTAACTCCAGACGAAAAATTTGCCCGTTTAGTGGAATTAAACCCTCTATTACAGGATTTCAAAAGGACATTGGATTTGAAGTTAGTTTTTTAAATAAGAGTATTTTATTCCGTGTTTAATATTAATAAACATATACAAAATGAAGTTAGCCCAAATAATGCTTATCTAAATTGGACTAACTTCATTTCTAATAGTTTATTATCAGTACACTTTTACCAATTCCACATCAAAAATCAACGGAGCATTTGGTGGAATTACTCCTCCTGCACCACGACTTCCATATGCCAAATCAGATGGAATTACCAAACGAGCTTTATCTCCTTCTTGAAGCAATAGAATTCCTTCGTCCCATCCTTCAATCACCTGTCCTACTCCAACAGTAAACTTCAATGGTTGTTTTCTACGGTATGATGAATCAAAAACAGTTTTATCAAGCAACATCCCCGTGTAATGTACGGCTACTTCTTCGCCTGCTTCAGCCTGTTTTCCTGTTCCTTTCTCAATAATCTTATAGAACAATCCACTTTCAGTCTTTTCAAATCCTGCGGTTTCAGTAGCTAATTCTTTTTCTGTTTTTTCACGAGCTTTTGCTATGCGTTCTTCTTTTTCGGCATTGAACGTTTCAAAAACCTGCACGGCGTCCCATTGTTGAGCCTCCTCTCCTACTCGAATGATTTCAATTGCATTGATAATATCTCCTTGAGATATAGCATCTACAACACCCTGACCTTCAACAACTTCACCAAAAACAGTATGTTTTCCATCCAACCAAGGTGTTGGTACGTGTGTAATAAAAAACTGGCTTCCATTAGTGCCAGGCCCTGCATTTGCCATGGATAGGATTCCTGGTTTGTCATGTTTCAAATCTGAGCGAAATTCATCATCAAATTGATATCCAGGATTTCCTGTTCCTGTACCCAAAGGACAACCTCCTTGAATCATAAAATCGGCTATCACTCTGTGAAATTTTAACCCATCGTAATAAGGGGTACCTAAGGGTTTACTATTGTTTTTTTGTTTTCCCTCTGCCAATGCTACAAAATTCCCAACGGTTCCAGGAGTTTTGTCATGCGTCAATTTTACCAAAATATCACCTTTGGTAGTTTTAAATTTTGCGTAAATTCCGTTTTGCATTTCTTATTTTTTTAGTATGTTTGCAAAAATAAATAAGATTTGAACAATCGCCAACTGAATGTTATTTTTTTATAATCTTTACTTCTTATATTACTGATATACAACAACATAAAAAAATCATTAAATGCACTTTTTACCTAAAGAAATTGAAAAATATGCTTCTGAACATACAGAAAGTGAACCTCTTTTATTACAGGAGCTGACTCGTCGTACCCATTTGCAAGTTTTACAACCCCGTATGATTAGCGGTCATTTTCAAGGGCGTGTATTGAGTTTATTATCAAAACTTATTAGTCCATCAGCAATTTTAGAAATAGGTACCTACACTGGATATGCTACATTATGCTTGGCTGAAGGACTGCAAAAAAATGGCGTTTTACACACCATTGATATTAAGGAAGAATTACAAGAACTACAACGAGAATTCTTTGACCGAAGTGATAAAGGCAAACAAATCATTCAGCATTTAGGAAAAGCAAAAGACATTATTCCTACATTGGAAACCAAGTTTGATTTGGTTTTTATTGATGCCGACAAACAAAATTATGCTATATATTTCGATTTGATTATCAACAAGATGAACTCGGGAGGGATTATTGTATCGGACAATGTACTTTGGAGCGGAAAAGTGGTACAAAATGTGAAATCAAACGACAAACAAACTCTTGCTCTGCTTGAGTACAACAAAAAAATCAAAGAAGACCCACGTGTAGAAACCGTTTTATTTCCAATTCGTGACGGTTTGACCGTTTCAAGAGTCATATAAAAAGAGACTCCATATTCTGAAAAGTCTCTTGTCTGATTCTACTTCAATATTTAAAACTCAACTACGCTGCCGTGCGGTAGCTATTAGTTTTTTATTAATTTCTTTGATAAGATTAGGCCCCTCGTAAATGAAGCCCGTATAAAGTTGCACGAGTGACGCCCCCGCGTTCAATTTTTCAATGGCATCATCTGCTGAATGAATACCCCCAACTCCAATGATAGGAAAGGCTCTACGACTTTTTTCACTTAAAAAACGAATGACCTCAGTAGAGCGTTTGGTAAGCGGTTTCCCACTAAGTCCTCCTACTTCATTTTTATTGGCTGATTGCAATCCTTCACGTGAAATAGTTGTATTAGTAGCGATTACTCCTGCTATTTTTGTTTCTTTAACAATATCGATAATGTCGAGCAATTGCTCATCGGTTAAGTCAGGTGCAATTTTTAGAAGTATTGGTTTTTGCTTTTCCTTAGCAAGATTTAATTGTTGCAATGTATTGAGTAACAATTTTAATGGTTCTTTTTCCTGTAATGTCCTCAAATTAGGAGTATTAGGAGAACTTACATTCACCACAAAATAATCCACATATGGGAAAAGACGTTCAAAACAATAGCTATAGTCGTTTACTGCGTTTTCATTTGGAGTAATTTTATTTTTACCTATATTGCCTCCAATGAGTACGTTTTTGTTCGTTTTCAAGCGTTGTATCGCTTCTTCTACCCCTTGATTGTTGAATCCCATTCGATTTATAATGGCTTTATCTTCTTTCAAACGAAACAGACGTTTTTTAGGGTTACCAGGTTGCCCTTTGGGAGTAATTGTTCCGATTTCAACAAATCCAAAACCTAAGTTTGACAATTCCTTGTAGAGTTTTGCTTCCTTATCCAATCCCGCCGCAAGTCCTACCGGATTTTTAAATTTAATTCCAAAAACCTCACGCTCCAAAGCGGGATGCTCTACTTGATAGATGGAACGAAGCAGGGAAGGGATTCCAGGGATTTTATGGATGATTTTTAACAGTGAAAACGTTAAGTGATGGGCTTTTTCAGGATCTAATGAAAAGAGTATTGGCTGGATAAATTGCTTATACATAGCTATTTATTTTATAAAATGATTAAAAAACGAAATGGTCGTATACGAAAAAAGAGACCTTCAAAACTGAAAATCTCTTTTAGTGGGAAGAGCAGGATTCGAACCTGCGAAGACATAGTCAGCAGATTTACAGTCTGCCCTCGTTGGCCGCTTGAGTATCTTCCCCCAAATGCGGTTGCAAAGATACGTATATTTTTGAAATAAAAAAGTTTTTCTTACAAATATTTCACAAAAAAAAGTAATTCAAATACAAGTGACTGTATATCAACATAAAAACACGATAATATATATCAAAAAACAATTCCCAAACCTACACTGAAGCCTGAGGTTTGCACACTTGCCAAATTCATTCGTTGATATTTTGCTCCGATATGTAAGTTTCGATAATAGAATCGAGGCCCAACAGAAAATGAAAATACATCGTTTCGTTTGAAATAAACATACTTTAAATCAGCATGAAGGGAAAAAGGCCTAAAGAATATTTCATTTCCTAACTCAAAAGCTAATCCCCATTGTTTCAATTCGTTACCTACATATCCTGCCCCAATTCCCCAATGAGTAGAAACCCGTTGAGTTCTAATTCGGTAGTATTCACCCGTAAGCACAAAAATATCTAATTTTTCGTCCTCAGCTTGTAGCAATTTTTCCCAAAAGTGTAAATATTGTAAATTGATGCCAAAACGCTCTCCAATACGAACCTTTGCATTAAAATCATTGGTAAAGAAGCGTCCTTTTTCTGAAAAATAGTAATTTGAGCCCTCTAATCGCCATAACACAAAGTCTTCCCAAGGAGCTTCGTACTGGTAGTCACCTTTTGAATTTCCGTAAAAAGGATACCGATTTAATGTAGCTCGACTCATACGTCCTTCGGATTCAGCTTCAGTTTCAAAAGCAATATTATATGCCAATGCCAAAGTGAGGTCATATAGGAAAGATTCAAAAAATATATCCCAAAAACTTACAGAAGAATCTCCAAATGAAGTGCTGTAACCACTACTTTGTGAGGAGCTTCCCGACTGCGTTTGCTGTGGAGTTCCTAAATTATTTTTAGCTTGTTTTATCTTACTTTGTGCTGATAATGAAAGTGATAACAAACAAAAAATTACGCTGAAAATCTTTCTCATAAGTCAGAATTAATTTGTTCTTTAATCTTCTCCCAAGTAGATGTATGGACAAGCTTTCTGAAAGTAAAATCCTTATTATCAACAACTTTCATAATATATTTACTACGCTCTTCCGACATAGGATGCGAGTTAATCCATTTCAGTGCTTTAAATTCCATATCATTAAGATTGCTTGTTAGATCGGCAAAAGGTACTGGATCTATTTGAGCATTTATGAGATATTCCACACCCAAAAGATCGGCTTCTTTTTCCATTTTTCGACTGAAAGAGGAAGAAACAAGCATTTTGCTAATTTCAGAAATTAGTGTATAGTCGCTTTGTCCTGTAAGTACAGTAAATAAGACTCCTAACCCAATTTCCTTTTTTAGCGATTGCATCACGTGATCTTTCTGAATGTGAGCCAATTCATGAGCAATGACCCCTGCTAAGGCTTCAGGATTTTCAGTTTTTTGGATCAACCCTGTATATATAACCATTTGATTATCAGGTAAAGCAAAAGCATTTACCTCAGAATTGCTGAATATGTATACGTTCAAAGAATCTTTTACAATACCGTTAGCTGTACATATTTTTGTTACAATACTATCAATAGTTTTTGAAACAAAGACATTCTCCAATTCCGAATTGTACCGTTTAAAATCAGCTAAGGTAACTTCGCCCAATTTCTCCTCAATTTTATGTAGGTACTTTGAATTGTTGGGTAGAAAATTAAACACCCTAATCCAGTTGATTTGAGCCAATAGTAACCAAGAGATAAAAAAAACACCAAAAACAGCTAAACCTCTAAAAATCAGTCTTCCTATCATTATTTTTAACTATTAGATTCGTAATATCTCCATAGAACCACCACGAAATGTGTATGCCTTTTCTAACTTTTGTTGCTGTATAAAATGTGACTACAAACTCCCAAATATTAAAAATAATAGCTGCTAAAACATAAGAAATATACAGATTAGAAACTTCATTACTTCCAAAAATAATGGAAATTGTCCACCAAAATCCAACTGTATTGACGAAAAAAACACTGAGTTGTGAAATTAAAGACTGGATACAGTGCCAACGAACAAAAAAGGTATTATTTCGGTTAGCAATATAAAAAAAGAAAGTTGAAATTAAATTTACAATCGGCAAAGGTAACCCCACAAGCAACACTACAATTGACATCAGGTAGCTATATGAAGCTCGTTCTTTTTCACTTTCCGTAAGTCTTTTATTAAAATTAGATATCTCAATCATAGTCCTTTATAAATATTCCAAATCCAGTTCAATGCCAAAAATATAAAAAGCGGAATGTAAAGATACGGATTTTTTAATAGATTTTCTGCTGTAATATATTTTTGGTACAGTGTCTGTTTTTTTGTCAAAAAGTCATAGACCAGCCATATGGGAAGAATCATCAAGGCCAGTGAAACAACAATCCCCAAAGGGTTCCACCGAAAAATCGCTTCCAAAAAATCACCTCTAAAAACGGACAGAACCGAACGAGTTGAACCACAGGAAGGACAAGGAACATCGGTGATTTGTTTTGACAAACAAACAGACACCCCAACGCTATGTTGTTCAAGAAACAAGTTAACTACTAACCAAATCCATCCAACAATAGAAAGAAGCGTTACAAAAACATACAGGTTTCTTGAGGTCAAAATCGCAATAAATTTTGTAACATTTCAAAGTTTTTATCACGAGTGGCATCCATGATCAAAAACCAATCGACAATTGTCCAAATTCCTAAACCTCCACAAGTTAAAATTTTCGCTACCCCTAAACCAACGTCTCCGATAAAAATTCGGTCAATACCACTAACTGCGGCTATTGGTGTAAGAAGTGATAATAACAACGCTGTTTGTGGATCTTTAAACTGTAAAGTTTGCAGCATAACCCACTGATTTTCATTCATTTCAGACAACTGTTTTCGGATGTAAGGAATAGCTTCACTCTTGAAGTACTTTCCATTTGATACGATAAACATATCAACTTTGTTTGCGTCTACTTTTATTTCCATTTTAAATTAATTATGAAATATTTTATTATTTTTTTACTGATTCATTGTTAATAAAAACTCCTCATTATCGCGAGTTTGTTTAATTCTATTTTCCATAAATTCCATAGCCTCCAAAGGATTCATATCGGCTAAGTATTTACGTAGAATCCACATACGTTGCAATGTTTTTTCGTCAAGTAATAAATCATCACGACGGGTTGAAGACGAAATCAGGTCGATGGCAGGGAAAATACGACGATTAGCAATACGGCGATCCAACTGCAATTCCATATTTCCTGTTCCTTTGAATTCTTCGAAAATAACCTCATCCATCTTTGATCCAGTTTCGGTTAGAGCGGTTGCAATAATTGACAGAGAACCTCCATTTTCAATATTGCGAGCTGCTCCAAAAAAACGCTTGGGTTTGTGCAAAGCATTAGCATCCACACCTCCTGTAAGCACCTTACCTGAGGCTGGTTGCACGGTATTGTATGCTCGTGCCAAACGAGTGATTGAATCTAAAAGAATAACCACATCATGTCCACATTCAACCAATCGCTTGGCTTTTTCTAAAACAATATTGGCTATTCTCACATGCTCCGAAGCCTCTTTATCAAAGGTTGAGGCGATGATTTCACCACGAACACTTCGTTGCATATCCGTAACCTCCTCCGGACGTTCATCAATGAGCAATACCATCAAGTACACCTCTGGATGATTTTTTGAAATAGCATTAGCTATATCCTTAAGTAACATCGTTTTACCTGTTTTAGGTTGAGCTACAATCATTGCTCTTTGCCCTTTTCCAATAGGAGAAAATAGATCAATAATACGCGTTGAAGGCGTACTTCCTTTATCTGCCAATTTAAATTTTTCATTGGGAAAAAGTGGAGTCAAATGCTCGAAAAGTACTCGATCACGTACAATTTGCGGATCAAGACCATTGATTTTCAAAACCTTAAGCAAAGGAAAATATTTTTCACCTTCCTTCGGAGGACGCACTTCACCCAGTACGGTATCTCCTGTTTGCAATCCAAACAATCTGATTTGTGATTGGGAGACATAAATATCATCGGGAGATGCTAAGTAGTTGTAGTCCGAAGAACGCAGAAATCCATAGCCGTCCTGCATAATATCCAAAACTCCTTCGCACTCTACGATGCTATCAAATTCAAAATCAGGTGAACGGTATCGATTTCGTTTCTCTTTATCAAAATTTTCAGAGTTGTTATTTTGTCCATTTCCATTGCGATAGGTATTCTGATTTTGCCCTGTCTTCTGCTGATTTTGAGATGTTTGTTGAGATTGATTTGTAGTATTTTGGTTATTCTTTTTCTGAAATCCTACTTTCTGGAATTGTTTATTCTCCTTATTATTAGTGGTAACATTTTCCTTAGCATCGGATTTTGGAAGTTGTTCTTTATTAGTTTTTCCGTTGTTTTGAGTATTTTCTTCTTGTATCTTTTCCTCCTTTTGAGGAACTGTTGGAGTGGTAGTCGAGGCTGAATTTGATTTCTTTTTATTTGTTACAGTCTTTCTTTGAGTTTTCTTTTGTGTCTGCTTTTTGGTTTTCACCTCATTCTTTTCGCTTTCCTGTTGTTCTTGAGAAGGGTTAGCTGCCTGATGATCAAGAATTTGGTAAATCAAATCCTCTTTGTTGAAACTGCGAAACTTAGGCACTTTCATTGCTTGAGCTATTCCCTGCAATTCAGGTAGCTTCATAGATTTTAAATCTGTAATGTCTAACATTTGAATCTTAAATTATTTAAAGAAATATGGGTTTTAATAGCTATCAAAACATTGTAGCTACTTTGGTTGTTCAGAAAAATATTATAGTATGTGTTTTGAGAAAATCTTTTTAGATAGTGTTCCTTGAAGACGAGGCAAATGTAATATTTTTTTTTGAATTGACAATTTTTAGCGTATATTTTTTCCTTGAAAAGATATAAAAGTATTTATGTACTCAGCGTTATATTCAAGTTTTTCGGATATGTGAGCTAACCTATTTTAGGCAATTCCAATGATTTTTTGATGGCATAAGTTCGAAAAGCTATAATAAAAACAATGGTTATCAAAGAAATATAATCGTGAAAAAAAGGTAGCTCTTTCAACCCCAAATACATTAAACTACCTACAACACAAGGAGTTGCATAAATTTCTTTATGAAAAATTACAGGAATATCATTACAGAGTATGTCTCGAATAACTCCACCAAAACAAGCACTCATCACTCCGATAGACACAACAATGGTCGGATGCAATTCATAGGAAAAGGAAAGTGCTATCTCTGTTCCAATAATGGTAAAAAAAGCGATACCAATAGTATCAAATAATAATAAGGATTTTCGCAAATAATGAATTTTATTTCGGAAGATAATAGCAAACAAGGTTCCTCCGAAAATCATTGCTACGTAAATAGGGGCTTGCATCCAAAAAACCGGTGTTCGACCTAATAGTACGTCTCGTAGGGTTCCCCCTCCAAGTCCAGTAACGAACGCGATGATGAAAATCCCGAACAAATCCATTTTCTTTTCGCGAGCAGCCAAAGCTCCTGAAATAGCAAATACAAAAACTCCTGCCAAATCAACAGCGTAAAATAAATCCATAGTATCAGTATTTTTACAGTTGTAAAATAGTCAAATTAGAGAAGTAAGTTTACATATATTTTATATACATAAAAAGCCGTCTTTCGACGGCTTTGAGCGGGAGACGAGGTTCGAACTCGCGACATTCAGCTTGGAAGGCTGACGCTCTACCAACTGAGCTACTCCCGCCTATCCTTTTGTTTTACGGTTGCAAAGATACGACTTTTTTTATTCCCTCCAAATTTTTAATCACTTTTTTTTGAGTTTTTTTTGAAAATATTTATAACATACTGTTTAACAACATATTAAAAATAAACTTTTTTTTTCCACATCTTAATTGAACTTACATAGAAATACTTTTTTCTATTATTTTTAGCATTGCTTGGTCAATTTTTTCAAGTAAAGGTTTTGTTTTTTCAATCGTATAATCATTATATAAGGTTTCTAAACGTTTATAGGTTACAAAAGTTTTTCCGTTGACTTCTCTAATGAGTATTTTTAAAGGTAATTCAATAGCTAATAATTGATTTTCTTGCATCAAAACGGTACCTACTTTCGGATTCCCTATAATTAAAACTGTGGTAGGAGCCAAATGTAGTGCCGATTTTTTAGCTGCTTTGCTATGATCAATCACTGAAAATATTTGTATATTCTCCGAGGTCAATCCTTTTTTGAGTAACTTTATTGTCTGCTTGAAATCATACTTACTTTCTACAGTAAACAACTTGTTATCAATCGATTGTGAAAACACACTTATCGAAAAGAGACATATAAAAAATTTAAATAGCTGCTTCATATGAATTTTAAATTTATTTTTGAACTTCCATAGGTACCCTCTCTCTGGTAATTTATTTCTACTTTTATCTGAGTGAAAAAATCTTCAAGTTATTATTAAAATTATGACTCCAACTCCAAAGCATTGCGAACCTCATCCATAACTTGGGTGTTATCAGATATAACAATCAGGGTATCATTTCCTTCAATTTGGGTAGAACCGTTAGGAGTTATGTATTTGTCTTTGCGTTTTATCATTGCTATAATGGCATTGGAAGGAAAGTCCACATCTACTATTTTTTTGTCTACCACATAGCAATCTTCTGGAATAAAAATTTCTTGCATGACCGCACGAGGATGTTCTCTCTTGATAGCATCGGCTGGGTTTTCTTCATTTTCGGCAGGTTGTTCAGATGCCAAATTGAGCCACTTGGCTACCATTGAAAGTGTTGTTCCTTGAATTAATACGGAAGTTACCGAAATAAAAAATACTATATTAAAGATGATATTTGCTTTTTCAAGACCTGCTAACATAGGATACGTGGCAAATACAATAGGTACAGCTCCTCGAAGTCCAACCCACGAAATATAAGAACGTCGTGCGAAACTCATTTTGAAAGGCAATGTTCCCAAAAACACACTTAATGGACGTGCGACTAAAATCAAGAATACAGAAATCAACAATCCAATTCCCATCAATGGAATGGTTTCAGAAGGATTAACTAATAAACCTAAGGTCAAGAACATCACAATTTGCATTAACCATGCCAATCCGTCAAACATTTTGATAACACTTCCTTTGTGGATAAAACTGTGATTACCTAAGTAAACCGCAGCTACGTAAATTGCTAAAAATCCATTACCACCAAGTGCTTCGGTTCCTGAAAAAGTAATGTACATCAAAGCTATGGCTAACACAGGATATAACCCTTCAAATCCTAAAGATATTCTGTTGAAAATAATTTTACTAAGTCTCCCAAAGATAAATCCTAAAATACCACCTAATATAATCTGCTTTAGGAAAATAAAAATTACACCTAATAAATCTTGATCAGGAATTTGTACCAAACCTAAAAAAGTAGTTGTTAAAACGTAAGCCATAGGATCGTTACTTCCGCTCTCAAACTCCAAAGTTGGACGTAAATTTTCTTTGAGTTCTAGATTTTTAGATCGTAAAATCGAAAATACAGCAGCAGCATCAGTCGATGACACAATTGAACCTAATAGCAAACTCTCAAATATAGTAAAATCAGTAACATACCACACAAAAACTCCTAAAAACACGGCGGTGAGCAGTACTCCAACTGTAGAAAGCATAATCCCTTGTCCCAAAATGGGTTGTACAGACTTCCAACGAGTCTCCAATCCTCCTGAAAACAAAATAAAATTCAGAGAAAGAATTCCAATGAATTGAGCCAATCCAGGATTATTGAACTCTATTTTCAAGATACCATCACTACCGGCAAGCATCCCAACACCTAAAAATAAAATCAAAGTAGGCACTCCGAATTTGTAAGAAGTTCGTCCTGCAACGATACTAACAAGTAGTAGTAAAGACCCGACGAGTAATATGTTTTCCGAGGTTAAATTCATAATATGTACATGGTTTTGGTGCGAAAATATGAAAAAAATTTAAGAACCAAAACTGAAAAAATAGTTTTATGCTAAAAAAAATGACTATCTTTGCATTACCCGTTGATGTCTTTTTCATAAAGAAACGTAAAAACTAAGATGTACTATTTTATATCTATCTGAAAAATAAATTGTTATGAAATTTAAATTATTCTCCTTACCAAAAAATAAAAAATACAATTACACTCCTCGCTATTATGATGGAAAAGAAAAAGGAAACATCTATGATTTAGACTCTCGTATCCGAAAAGATCGCGAAACACAGACCAATCACTTCACTGCTCAATGGCGAGATATCCGTGCTAACAGTCGAAATACCAAGAACGTAGAAATCAACAAAACTTTTCTAATTGTGTTAGCGATTTTACTATTTTTAGCATTGTATATACTTGATTTTGATCTATCTATATTTAAAAGGAGCTAATATATAAAAAAATCAGCCTGATAGGGAATAGATTAAAAAATATAGCTTGAGATATACAATCCCACAGACTACCAAGAAAACGATTCCTAAAATAAAAATGACCGATATAATTCGTTTATTACCCGATCACGTTGCCAATCAAATTGCAGCAGGAGAAGTAATTCAGCGACCTGCCTCTGCAGTGAAAGAATTACTTGAAAATGCGATTGACGCCAAGGCTACTAACATAAAACTCATCGTTAAGGATGCAGGAAAAACTCTTATCCAAGTCATTGACAATGGCATAGGAATGAGCGTAACAGATGCCCGACTTGCATTTGAACGACATGCTACCTCCAAAATTCAAAAAGCGGAAGATTTATTCCAATTGCAAACAAAAGGATTCCGAGGGGAGGCATTAGCCTCCATAGCGGCAATTGCTCATGTGGAACTTATCACTAAACGACCTACGGATGAATTAGGAACAGAACTTCGGATAGAAGGAAGCAAGATAACTTATCAAGAACCATGTGTTACAGCTGATGGCACTTCTATTTCAATGAAAAATTTGTTTTTTAACATCCCTGCTCGACGAAATTTTCTCAAATCGGACACCGTAGAATTACGACATATATTAGATGAATTTCATCGTGTAGCATTGGCTCATCCAAATATCCATTTTCACTTTTACAACAATGGGAATGAGCTATTTAACTTACCTATCACAAATTTTAGACAACGTATCGTACACCTTTTTGGTGGAAAAACAAATGAAAAATTAGTACCTATTGAGGAGGAAACCCCCATTTTGAAAATAAGCGGTTTCGTGGTGAAACCTGAGTACATAGCTAAAACGAAATCCCTGCAATTTTTAATGGTAAACAATCGTTTTGTAAAAAATAGATATCTAAATCACGCTATTACGGTGGCCTACGAAGGACTTATTAACAGCCAACAACAGGCTGAATATTTCATTCGATTGGAAGTTAACCCTTCAACCATAGACATCAATATTCACCCAACTAAAACTGAGGTAAAATTTGAGGACGAACACAGCATTTACGCTCTCCTCAAGTCGGCAGTAAAACACAGTTTAGGACAATTTAATATAGCTCCAGTACTTGATTTTAATCGAGACACGACTTTCGACATTCCTTATAGCTATAAGGATAAGGAACCTGTTTTTCCAAAAATTGAAATAGATCCTAAATTTAATCCTTTTAAAGAAGAAACTCAAAACAACCGAAATTCGGGAAATGGACAGAACTTTTCTTCGCACCCTAAAAAACAAAGCTCGTGGGAAAGTCTGTATGTAGGTATCGAATCTGATTTGAATAGCTTTGAACCACAAGTAATTGAGAGTAAACTCTTTGATGTAGAGCTATTGTCACCGCAAATAGGAAAAAATATACTGTCAATAGGAAAGAAATACCTTGTAACAACGTTGCATAATGAACTAATTATCGTTAATATAAACCGAGCACATCAGCGGATTTTGTATGAAGATTTTCTGAAAACCTTAAAATCAACAAGTACAGCAAGTCAACAACTAATGTTCCCTCTGGAATTATCTTTTTCAAAGGAGGAACTTGATGTGGTCAAAAGATTAAAAGAATTATTTGAAAATATTGGTTTTATTATTGATATTCAAGAAGATAAAATACAAATAAATGGAGTTCCTCTACATATTTCGGACAGCGATATTCCCTACGTATTTCAAGAACTCATTCAGCAACACATTGAAAACCTACCTACAAACGAAAACTCTCAAAAAGAGGCTTTTGCACAAAGTCTTAGCCGTAGTTTAGCCATAAAAACAGGACAAAACCTAACGGAACAGGAGCAAGAAACTTTGTTAAATAATTTGTTTGCTTGTAAAGAAAGTTTAATTTCGCCACTTGGAAAGCGAGTGTATAGCCATCTTTCACTTAATGAAATTGATAAATATTTTTAATCTATAATATATTTCATGGAACGTATCACACAAATAATCAAACACTTAATAATCATAAATGTTATTGTATTTTTCATTGCCGAATACAATTTGATTCCCAACATAAATCTCACAGAAAATGCTGCGATCTACTTTTTTGAAAATCCTAATTTCAAATGGTGGCAGTATATAACATATATGTTCATGCACGGCGGACTAATGCACTTATTTTTCAATATGTATGCACTTTGGGCATTTGGCAGTCCGTTAGAAAAGATTTGGGGACAACAAAAATTTTTGTTTTTCTATTTCTCGTGTGGCGTAGGTTCAGCGTTAATACATTCAGGAGTGAATTACTACTATTTTCAGGAAGGATTACAAGCCTTAGCTGATAATGGTTTTACGCCCGAAATGGTGAAAAGTGTATTAGCCGAAGGCAAGTACAACACAGCTTGGGAGCATATTATTCCTAAAAGTACGTTTAACGATATGATGAGTTCCTATTTTACACCAGCTGTGGGAGCTTCAGGAGCAATTTACGGGATTTTAGTCGCCTTTGGGATGATGTTCCCTGATGCCAAACTCATGATGATTTTCATTCCGTATCCGATAAAAGCTAAATATTTCATTCCTATTTTGGTGGGAATAGATTTATTCTCAGGTGTTACAGGATTCTCTATTTTTGGTGGTAATATCGCACATTTCGCACATGTTGGAGGTGCGTTGATTGGATTTTTAATGATGTGGTATTGGAAAAAGAATTCCTTTGATGCCAATGGATGGAAACGATAGCATAATAATAGCCTCTGTTTAACCTATCAATAGCAATACATAAAAGTTTTTGAAGACTTTTTATAACATCACCAAGGTCAAACAGAGGCTTTTTATTTGAATGAAATTTTCAACTTCTTCTTATATACCCCCTACAATTTTTCCAAATGAATTACTTTTTATAAATAAACTTTCCTACATCAATAACTTCTTTATTATTAGTAAGCCGAATGACAACTTCTTGTTTTTTCTGATTTCTGGAACCATAATTGGTGAAAAATTCTAAACGAAGACTTACTGGGAACAATTGTTTTTGTGAATAATTTCCGTAATATTGTACCTGAATTTCATATTGACCATCAATTGCTTTTCTTATCATAAATTCCTCTGGTCCATAGCCTCCTGTAAAATCATTTGATATTTTCCCTCCATACTCCGTCAGGTCGTTTGAATAATAGCATTTTTCTTTTTTAGGGTCGGTTACCCATAAATCCATATCGGAACTATCTGTATCCCAAGTAAGTACAACACGTACATCAACTGGTTCATTTTTCAGTAATCGCTTGTCTATAAAGGACGTTTTTACATTTTTTTGCGTATTAACAATGTTATTAATTTCGTTCATTGCAATAAGTTCGATACCATAAAAACGACTATTCCATACTTCGGTAACAACTTTATAAAGCGTTTCAACAGCTTTATTATACTGTTTATCTTGAGCCAATGCCAAACCTAAATCACGGAACGATTGAGGCTCTTCTTCTCTCATTTTCAGTACTTTTTGAAATATCAATATGGCCAATTTTGGATTTTTGTACTCTAATAATTTATATCCCAAAACTCGCAAAATTTGAGCTTCTTCTAAGTTGAGTTCCGCTAAGTTTGAAAGTATCAAAGTTGCAGTTTCGCTTTTTCCTTTTTTGAAGAAATAATCGGCAACGTCGACGTAAAAAGCGGGTGTTTTACCATATTCTTGCTTTAATTTCAAGTAAGTTTCATAGGATTTCCTTTCGTCTGTATATTCTAATACTTTTTGATAAGGCGTATCAGGATTCCAACTATTTAACTGAATATCAATATTTTTATTTTGACTAACGCTTGTTTTTTCAGCCATTTTTTTGCTTCCTGCACCGGTCATCGCAACCATCTCTTTCATTTCGGACGCTACTTCGGCTTCTTCCATAAAAGCTATTTCTTCTACTGCCACTTCTCTCCTATCTGAATGAGTCGCAGATATTACCACAACTTCCTCAATTGCAGATGCAGGTGGCGATGGGGGTGGAATCTCTCCCTTTCCGTTTTTTTCCTCAACACTAATTGGAAAACTCGTGTTCCACCACTCACTTTGGGCTTTTGACATCGCAATAACCTCCTCAATTTTGTCTTTTTTCTGAGATTTTTTGCGATTTTCTTCCTCCTTAACGTATTTATCTTCCTTAGCAATGGCTTCAAAATACTCTTTTTGTAGTTCTGTTGGAGGAACGATTCTATTGGCAACATAATCCGATAAAAGTTCCAAAACAATGAGCGATGTTCCTTCAGTTACAATACCAAACTCTTTCCCAACGGCATCTATTTTATCCTGATTTTCAGCTTCTGACCTCATTTGTGCGATTTTCTTCCCTGCCCAAAAACGTTCTAACTGCTTAAATTCTTTTTCGGAAGAATCCATATTTTTCTGAATGGTAACTATTTTACTTTCAGTGATTTTATTTCCATATCCGAAAGAAAACTCCAACTCTGCTTTATCCGATTGCAATTGCCCTGCAAATGAAAAATAGTTCTCTGTGATTGGACTTCCTACTTGTGGATATACATCCGACACTTTTCCTGACTTCACTTTTGCCTCAATCAAACGAAATGTTGGTTTTAGTAATTTTTCCAAAGAATTTTCAACTGTTTGTTGTGATAAATTGATAAAATTTCCACCTGTCTGATTGCTTATATATTGCATTTTATCAGTATTTGCTACTGATTTTGAATTGATTACATACACAGGTTTTTGGATAATGGCAGTCAATAATTTCAAATCTTTTTCCTCTCCAAAATTGAAAATTCCGTCCGTAAACACTAAATATTCATCACTAGAATCCTTGATTTCCAATGGATTAACATAAGTAGCTCCATCATAAGTTTGTTTTTTCAAATAAGAATTTAACGCTGACCAATCTCCATTTTTAATACTAAATTTTTTAGGAACATTAGCACGAATATTAAATGTAATTAGCTCAACATCAACATTTTTTATGGTTTTAAAATAGACATCTAACAATTGATATTCCTTATCAAAATCACGTTCCTCACTTGAAGCCGAAATATCCCAAAGCAATCCAATCTTTTTGGGAAACGATTTGTTGTTAATTATCTCTTTTTCAGGTAAAATACTTCCATAAAAGTACGTTTTTTGGTTTTCTGTAGAAGCAAAAATCTGCTGTTTTTCTATTTTTGGAAATATTAAAGTGATGTTTTTATTAAGCCTATAATCCGTTTTTGTCAATTCTGAAATATACGAATTTCGCCATTTTTTGAATGATAATTCCACACTATCGTCTTCTGTTTTTACTTCTCTTGACACAATTTCAGCTTTCAAACTGAATTTTTTTAGCGTAAAATCTCCTTTTATGGGTAGAAAATAGAAATCTTTTCCATTTCTATGACTTAATTCTTGTTCAAAAGCAATCAAAATACGTCGAGAACCCTTTGCAGGTATAGGATAAACACGTGCTTTGAAATTGTTTCCTTCAGTTTTCTCTAATAAACCAGGGTCAACTCCTCTCCTTACAATGTTTTCAAAGGCCACACGTCCTTGTTTTTTATCCACTACCACGCCTTCACGTAACTTTCCGTCGATGTCTAATGCAAAACGAGAAACCACTTGTCCTGCTCCGAGAGGAAACTCAAATTCACCTTCCATCACCCGATCGTTAGGATTATAGAACACCATTTCCATAGTGGTAATCGCTGTTTGCCCTACAACGTAAATGTCAGTGTGCAACTCTTGCAATTCCATAGGATTTGCATTTTGCTGACTTGCAATTTTCATTTTAGGAAGCATCGATTGTGCATGAGAAACTACACTCATCAAAATGCTAACACCGGAAAAAAGATATTTGTACTTCATAGCATTATATTTACAATTTTTAAACATTTTGAAGAGGTCAAATACTGTGCCAAGAGGCTAAGTTAATTACGAATTTTAAATTACGAATTACGAAATTTAAATCCCGTAATTCGTAATTAACTTATTATCCTTCTAAATTTAACACTTAAAGAAATGTTAATAAATTGACAGTTCAGGTACGATTTTCGACCGTTCATGCATAAAACAGGATTTTAGGTTCAATATTTTAACATTTAACAAACGTTAACAATTGTAGTTATTTACCAAATTCTGTTATTTTGTTGTGCGATTTGAAACAGAAACTGATGATTAACATACTCAAAAAACTATAAAACATAAGGAAATATTTTTAAAATAGTAAATCAAATTTGATAGTTATGAATACAAAGATTGGAAAATGGGTAGTGACCAGTGTGGTTGCTTTAGTTTTACTTTTGGCTTGTATTAAAGAAGAGCCTATCATTCACGTAACGAGTGTTACGTTAGAGAAAAATGAATTGGAATTGACGGAAGGGGACAACCACAAACTGTCAGTAATAGTTCTTCCTGAAGATGCTACCAACGCAAGCGTCAGCTGGGAAAGTAGCAACACCGATGTAGCTACAGTTGATGCCAAAGGGCTGATTACAGCATTGAAACCAGGTACGGTTGAAATCACAGTAACTACCGAAGATGGAGAAAAAACCGCCGTATGTAAGGTAACCATCGCCCCACGGTTTATCCATGTAATTTCGGTGAGTATTTCCCCTGAAAAACTAACTCTAATTGAGGGTGACACACACTCTTTAACCACTACGATATTACCCGCTGAGGCTACTAACCCAAAAGTTATGTGGAATTCTGCGGATAGCACGATTGCTACGGTAAATGAAATGGGAGAGCTAACGGCTCTTAAGGCGGGAGTCGTGACCATTACGGCAACCAGCGAAGATGGAGGGAAAAGAGCTCTCTGTGAGGTTACTGTTGAGGCAAAAATTATTGAAGTGGAAAGCGTACGCCTATCGGAAGAGCAAATTACGTTAGTGGAAGGAAATACCTATTCTTTAACAGCCACCGTACTGCCTGCCGATGCTACCAACAAAAACATTCATTGGACAAGTGAAAATGAAGCTGTCGTTACCATAAACGAAGGAGGATTCCTAACCGCCCATAAAGCAGGTACAGCTACCGTAGTGGTTACTACCGAAAGTGGGAAAAAGACCGCCATTTGCCGAGTGACCGTCGAAACAAAAGTCATTGCTGTAGAGAGCGTAAGCCTATCGGAAGAGCAAATTACGTTGGTGGAGGGCAACACCCACAGTTTAACCGCTACGGTTTTGCCTGCCAATGCTACCAATAAAAAAGTAACTTGGACAAGTGCTAATACCGCTATTGCTACCGTGGACGATTTGGGGAAAGTAACAGGTGTAGCTTCAGGAACGGTATACATTACAGCTACTACCGAAGATAGCAAGAAAACAGCCTCTTGTAAGGTAACCGTATCCAAAAAAGTGATTACAGTAGCCTACGTAAGTTTGGACAATGAAACTATCACCTTATTAGAGGGTGACACCAAAACTTTGGTTGCTACCGTATCACCTACCAATGCAACCAACAAAAAAATAACTTGGACAACTACTGATAAAACCATTGCTACGGTAGATGCAAATGGAAAGGTAACGGCTATTACAGCAGGAGTAGTTAGCATTACGGCTACAACAGAAGATGGCGGAAAAAAAGCATCGTGCAGAGTAACTGTAGAAAAAAACATAGTAGCTGTAACAAACGTAAGCATACAGCCAGAAAGCATTGTCTTAGCGATAGGAAACCAACGTCAATTATCTGCTACGGTATCCCCTACGAATGCAACCAACAAAAAAGTAACTTGGACGAGTGCTGACCCTTCCATTGCTACGGTGACTGCCAACGGAAAAGTAACGGGCCTTGCTTCAGGAACAGTATACATCACAGCTACTACCGAAGATGGAGGAAAAAAAGCATCTTGTAAAGTAACTGTAGAATCCGTAATAGCTGTAACAAATGTAAGCATACAACCCGAAACTATTACCTTGCCAGTAGGAGACGAACTCCAATTGACTGCAACGGTATCCCCCACGAATGCAACCAATAAAAAAGTAACTTGGACAACTGCCAACGCAGGAATAGCCAAAGTGGATAATCACGGAAAAGTAACGGGAGTAGCTTCGGGAACAGTATATATCACAGCTACTACCGAAGATGGTGGGAAAACTGCTACTTGTAAAGTAAGCGTAACGACTCCTATAATTCAGGTAACAAGCATAAACATACAACCCGGAACCGCTACAGTAACTGTGGGTGGAGAACAACAGCTAACGGCTAATGTGTTACCTACAAACGCCACTAACAAAACCGTAACGTGGACAAGTGGAAACACCTCCATTGCTACTGTTAGTTCCAGCGGAAAAGTAACGGGCGTTGCTTCTGGAACTGTTTATATTACAGCTACTACCGAAGATGGTTCTAAAACAGCCACCTGTAAAGTAACGGTGACAGCTTCCTCGGTGATACCCGACGGAGCACGTATTAGCGGAAATGTATTAACAGGATGGGATTGCACAAAAATCCCTGCTGATGGGAAAGTGATTATTCCTGCTAACGTGACTATAATAGGCAGTAGAGCCTTTGCACAATGTAAAAGACTAAAAGAAGTAGTAATTCATGGAAATGTGAACATGATTGGAGAAGAGGCTTTTCAAAACTGTACGGCATTAAACAAAGTAACCATAGCCGAGGGAATGAAACGTATTGAAACGTCTGCTTTTGAAGGTTGCTCATCGTTGCAATCCATTGTTTTACCAGCAACTTTAGAAAACATAGGCCCAAGACTATTTGCAGATACCCCATCATTGGTTTCAATTACGGTGAAAGCTCCTACCCCACCTCGAACTCATGCTCTATATAGTTTATCACTTTTTGGACACGGTAACAAAAATCCGTTTATTTATGTGCCACAAGCCTATGTAGACACCTATAAAAACGACCCTAATTGGTTTTGGAGCGAATACCGAGATAGAATATTTCCTATACCTACAGGAGGGGGTAGTACGATTGTGCAAGTAACCGCTGTTGAGTTATCAGAAAGCAACTTAACTTTAAGCCTTGGAGACACCCATAATTTATCAGCAAACGTGTTGCCTACAAATGCCACTAACAAAGCCGTAACGTGGACAAGCGGAAACACCTCCATTGCTACTGTGGATGCCAATGGAAAAGTAACCGCTGTAGGAACAGGAACCGCCTACATCACTGCAACCTCTACCGATGGAGGGAAAACAGCCACTTGCGTTGTAAAAGTAACCGACGAAGAAACCCTAAAAATGGTACTAAAAACAACCGCAAATAGCCTTAAATTGGTTATCAATGCTGACCCTCAAGACCAAAACGGTGTTTGGATAGACCTAAACAACAACGGACAAAAAGACACGGGAGAAAATGTAACAAGTTTTTCTAATAATTTGTACGGAACATCAACTAATTACGTAATAAATAATCAAGTAACATCAGAAAAAACAGTAACGATTTATGGGAAAGTAACCTCTTTGAGATGCAATTTTTGTGGACTTACAAGTTTAGATGTCTCTAAAAACAAAAGCCTAGTTTACCTTGTCTGCGATTATAATCAATTAACCAATTTGGATGTTAGTGAGAATACTAACTTAGTTTTTCTCAATTGTTTCGAAAATCAGCTAACAAAATTGGATATTTCCAAAAATACTGATTTAGTTTATTTTTATTGTAATAAGAATCAACTGACAAGTTTGGACATCTCCAAAAACATGAACTTAAAAACATTCTTCTGTTCCAATAATAAACTAACTGATTTGGATATCTCCAAAAATACAAATTTAGAAGGATTCGATTGTTCTCATAATCAGTTAACAAGTTTAGATATTAGTAAAAACATTAATATGAAGTCTTTAAGATGTATTGACAATCAACTGACAAGCTTAGATATTAGTAAAAATACAAAATTAAATCATATTACTATCATAAACAACAACCTAACCCCTGCAAGCAAACAAAAAATCGTAGATGATTTGCCCACACGCTCAGCATCTGAAGAAGCAAAATTTAACAATTACAACTATCAAGACTTTTCTCAAAGTCAACTTAATGCTATTAGAGCAAAAGGCTGGACGGTGGTTAATTAATTACGAATGAAAAATTACGAATTACGAAGTTAATTACGAAGTACGATAGTTAATTACGAATGAAAAATTACGAATTACGGGGGCGAGGCTTTTCCGTAATTCGTAATTTGTAATTCGTAATTTGTAATTCGTAATTCGTAATTTGTAATTTCGTAAAACGAATAGCGAGTTTATAGAAAATTTATCAATGCCAGTTCATAACTTTTCAAACCCAAACCTAATATAACTCCCTTAGCCACAGGCGAAATATAGGATTTATGACGAAAAGTTTCACGTGCATAGGTGTTGGAAATATGCACTTCTAATACAGGGGTGGTGACTGCTTTGATAGCATCGGCAATAGCAATAGACGTATGCGTATAAGCCCCTGCATTGAGGATTATTCCGTCATATTCAAAGCCTATTTCATGAATTTTATCAATGAGTTTTCCTTCTATATTGCTCTGATAATAAGTCAGTTGCACGGAAGGATATTTCTTTTGCAACTTTTCAAAAAATTGTTCAAAAGTTTCATTTCCGTAGATTTCAGGCTCTCTTTTTCCTAATAAATTCAGATTAGGCCCATTGATGATTGCTATTTTCATAATATGTTGATTATATAGAAAGGCTACCTGTTCAGATAGCCTTTCAATTTCATTTAGTAACTTAACTAACTCGGAACTACAATCCACTCTCCTTTTTCAATGAGGGGAATAGCTTGTTTATATTTCATTTCTTTACGTTCACCGGTACGAATATTTTGTACCATAATACGCTCGTTTCTATTGATTTTAGGTTGTTCACGTACGATGGTTTCCACCACTTGCGAACGTCTTGACACAGCCTGTCCAGCTTCACGCTGTTGATTTGCCACCTCATCGCCAACTTCTTCACGCGATGTTCGGTAATTTTCAGGCTGACGTTGTACTCGTTGTTCCTCTTGAATTGGTGTATTCTGCGTAGGCAATTCGGCACGGAACAGAAATGAAATAATTTCCTTATTTACTTTATCTATCATTGAACTAAAAAGCTCGAAAGCCTCAAATTTATAGATAAGTAACGGATCTTTCTGCTCATGCACAGCCAATTGTACCGACTGTTTAAGTTCATCCATACGACGTAAATGCGTTTTCCATTCCTCATCAATGATAGCTAAAGTAATATTTTTTTCAAAATCACTGATTAATTTCTTGCCATTACTTTCGTAAGCCTCCTTCAAATCGGTAACGATGTTCATAGCCTTTTGTCCGTCCGTGAATGGCACTACGATACGTTCATAGGTATTCGATGGATTTTCGTAAACACTTTTTATCACAGGGAAAGCGGTTTCGGCACTGCGTTCTGTCTTTTCTTGATAGTGAATCAATACTTCTTTGTAAAGTGTATTAATCAAATCATTAACAGACGATTTTCCGAATTCAGATTCGGTAATTTGAGATTTCAAAGAGAAAAATCGAATAAGTTCGTATTCAAAATTTTTGAAATTATTTCCTCCTTTATTTTGCTCTACAATAACTTTACAAGTATCATAAATCATATTCGCCAAGTCCACTTTAAGGCGTTCTCCCTCCAAAGCGTGACGACGGCGTTTGTAGATTACCTCACGTTGTGCATTCATCACATCGTCATATTCAAGCAAACGCTTACGAATACCAAAATTGTTTTCCTCTACTTTCTTTTGTGCTGCTTCGATACGCTTAGTCATTAACGAATGCTCAATCACATCACCTTCTTTATGTCCTAATTTATCCATAAATTTAGCAATGCGTTCCGAACCAAACAAACGCATCAAATTATCCTCTAATGACACGAAAAACAAAGAACTTCCAGGGTCTCCTTGACGTCCCGAACGACCGCGAAGCTGTCTATCCACACGACGTGAATCGTGGCGTTCTGTACCGATAATTGCCAAACCTCCTGCAGCCTTTACCTCTGGAGTTAACTTAATATCAGTTCCTCGACCTGCCATGTTGGTTGCAATAGTCACCACCCCAGGCTGTCCAGCTTCTGCTACAATTTCAGCCTCTTTTTTATGCAACTTAGCATTCAAAACATTATGCTTGATTTTACGCATGGTAAGCATACGGCTCAAAAGTTCTGAAACCTCTACCGAAGTAGTACCAATAAGTACAGGACGACCTGCTTCTGAAATACGCGCAACTTCCTCAATTACAGCATTATATTTTTCACGTTTGGTCTTATAAATCAAATCATTTTTATCCTTACGAGCAATAGGTCTGTTGGTAGGGATTTCCATTACATCTAATTTATAAATCTCCCAAAATTCCCCAGCTTCCGTAATTGCAGTACCCGTCATTCCCGATAGCTTGTTGTACATACGGAAATAATTCTGTAAGGTAATGGTAGCATACGTTTGCGTTGCAGCCTCAATTTTTACGTTCTCTTTTGCTTCAATAGCTTGGTGCAACCCGTCGGAATAACGGCGACCATCCATAATACGCCCTGTTTGTTCATCAACAATCAATACTTTGTTGTCAATTACCACATATTCAACGTCTTTTTCAAATAACGTGTAGGCTTTCAATAACTGATTCAATGAGTGAATACGCTCACTTTTTATATTGAAATCTTGAAATAATTTTTCCTTTAAGGCTGCCTCTTCCTCAATAGGCAAACCTTGTTTTTCTATTTTTGCTATTTCAATGCTAATGTCGGGCAGTACAAAGAAATTCTTATCCCCATCAAAAGAAATATCAGCAAAACCTTTATCGGTAAGCTCTATTTGATTATTTTTTTCATCAATCACGAAATACAATTCCTCATCTACTTTTGGCATTTCGCGATTATTATCCTGCATATAGAAGTTTTCGGTTTTTTGAAGTAATTGCTTAACTCCTTCTTCACTCAAAAACTTAATAAGTGCTTTATTTTTGGGCAATCCTCGATACACACGAAGCAATAGAAAACCTCCCTCTTTGGTGTTTCCTTCCGCAATGAGCTTACGGGCGTCGGCAAGAACCTTTGTCAAATACTGACGTTGTTTCGACACCAAATCCGACACTAGGGGTTTCAATTCGTTAAACTCGTGCAACTCTCCTTTAGGCGTTGGCCCTGATATAATTAACGGAGTACGAGCATCATCTACTAACACCGAATCTACCTCATCGACAATTGCATAATTATGAACTCGTTGCACCAAATCTTCCGATGTATGTGCCATATTATCACGCAAGTAATCAAAACCAAATTCGTTATTAGTTCCGTAGGTGATGTCGGCATTATAGGCATTACGACGCTCCTGTGAATTAGGTCGATGATTGTCAATACAATCCACACGCATTCCATGGAACTCAAAAAGTGGCCCCATCCAAGCACTATCTCTACGTGCCAAATAATCGTTCACGGTTACCAAGTGTACTCCATTTCCCGTTAAAGCGTTCAAATAGACCGGTAAAGTAGCTACGAGAGTTTTTCCCTCTCCTGTTTGCATTTCTGCAATTTTTCCTTGATGCAGAGCAATCCCTCCGATAAGCTGTACGTCATAATGCACCATATCCCAGGTAACTTGCTTACCTGCCGCATCCCAAGAGTTTTGCCAAACAGCATTATCACCTTCGATTGTTACGTAGGATTTAGTAGCCGAAAGTTCCCTGTCATAAGGGGTCGCCGTAACCGTAAGAGTAGGGTTACCTGCCAAACGCCGTGCAGTTTCTTTAACTACAGCGAAAGCCTCAGGCAAAATCTCATCCAAAGTCTTTTCTGAAATTTCATAGGCCTCTGCATTTAAACTGTCAATTTCGGTATATAGATCTTCTTTTTCATCTATATCATCCGTTTGATTTGCTTTCTGTTGTAAATCAAATATTTTAGCATCAAATTCAGCTCGAGCGTCACGAATTTTTTGTTTAAATTCAATCGTTTTAGCACGTAATTCATCGTTAGAAATAGCTTCCAACTGTTGTGCATATGTTTTTATTTTTTCTACAATAGGCTGAATAGACTTTAAATCTCTTTTTGCTTTATCACCTACAAAAATTTTAATCAGTGAATTTACAATACTCATTTCTAATATGTTATTTTAGTGGTTAGAGTTAGTAGGCCTTTCTAATAAAATGCTTAATACTAACATCTTAAATATTTTATATAATTATAAAGGTTCATCTGTTTTGAGCAAGGATTCAGAACGCTTTTACAAGGCAACAAATATACCAATAGTTTTAAAACTGACAAAAAGTCAATAAACAAAAAAAGCCTCTTCTTTCAAAAAAGAGACTTCTTTCTATTGTCAAATTCCATTAATACTCGTCTTCATTCCACAGATAGTCCTCCTCAGATGGGTAATCAGGCCATATCTCTTCGATAGACTCGTACATATCCCCTTCATCTTCAAGCGATTGAAGATTTTCTACAACTTCCATAGGAGCTCCTGTTCTAATTGCATAGTCAATCAACTCGTCTTTAGTTGCAGGCCAAGGTGCATCGCTTAAGTAAGATGCCAATTCTAACGTCCAATACATAGCTTAATAGGTATTTTAAAATTTCTGCAAAAGTAAATTTTATTTTTAACTATGCAAATATTTTTTATTTTTTTTGTTGTTAAATTTTACATAAATAAAAAAGCTATCTAGAAATAGACAGCTTTTTGGGATATGGAAATTTACTCAAATTTACAATACGGCTACGCAAGAGATTTCGACCTCTACATATTTAGGAAGGTTTGCCACTTGCACTGTTTCACGTGCTGGAGCTGTTTTTTCGTCAAAATATTTTCCGTAAATAGCATTTACTTGTCCGAATTGCTCCATATCGCTAAGGAAAATGGTTGTCTTTACCACGTTTTCAAACGTGGCTCCTGCTTGTTCTAAAACCGCTTTTAGGTTTTCCATCACTTGAGTGGTTGCTGCTTCAATGCCTTTAACGACTTCATTAGTTTTTGGATTTACAGGAATTTGTCCTGAAACATACAATGTGTTTCCTGCCAAAATCGCTTGATTATAAGGCCCAATCGGTGCGGGTGCATTTTCTGTAAAAATTATTTGTTTCATATTTATAAATATTTAAAATGTTGTTGTTTTTCTGGTCGTGTTGTAAAAAGTATGATGGAAGTTCTGACTGTCAGGCTGAGCGAAGTCGAAGCCTCATCATTACAGGGCTTCGACTTCGCTCAGCCTGACAGAAATATCCTCTTTTTTTAAGATATCATACTTTTTACATCACTTCCGTTTTTCTAAACGATATACGATTGAATTTTCCGAAAGTTTTTCGCCTCTATTCGTATCGAAAATTCAGTTTTTACATGTTCCCGTTATCACGTCTTCCTAAAAAAAGGTAGGCGTAGCAAAATTATTTTTTTATAGGCTTCGTCACTTTTTCTTGAACGAGACGTTTAGCTTTTGGACGTTCCCTACTCCATCTTTAACAATCATTTCTAACTTATACGCATCTGTTTTTTTTGCCTCTATGTCCGAAAAATCAAACGTAAGCATCCGTGTTTTGGGGTCATACTCGAACAAAATCCACTCACCATTAAGGGATGCCGAATAGCTCCCAATTCCACTCAAATCGTCCTTGATTTCCACTTTTAAAGTTGAAGCATTTAACAATCCATTATTTTTGAAATTCACGGGCCTTACAGTTGGTGGAATGGTATCTTTCATAAGGGTAAATCGTCCTAAATTACGAGTTTTTGCCGTGAAAACTCCATTTTTGTAAGTTGTTCGTTCTGCCGAAGGTCGATTTTTCTCATTCAAGTAAGCGATAAACACTTGTGCAGTTTCCTCTTCCGTAAATTTCTTATTTTCAATATTCAAAGTAAATTGCTTATGTACAGCTTCTCGTGGATGATGTAGCGAAAGCGTGTCATTTTTACTATCGATTTGTATCATAAAATCATCATAAAATGTATTTTCAGGAAAATAAACATTTCCATTTTCAAAAGTGTAGAACTGGTCACGCTTAGCTACCAATAATTTCCCTTCTGCAATGGGTTTGGGCTCTATTATTTCCTGTTGCTTCCCTTCGATAGGAAGGACAATTCGAGTGGTATTACCTTTAATGTCTTCAACTGAAATGGTTGCCAAATAGGACATACCATCCTGAACGTCAATATGTCCGTTATTTTTTATATTTCGGTAAATCGTTGAAATACGATTTCCGGCTTTTTTGTACAACAACTGGATTCTTGTTTTTTTATCCACATACTGCTCGTAATCGGAAAAAACATTAATATAACGTGCTTCTGTAAAATCCAATTTGTCAAAAACATATTGAAAATGTACAATTCCGTTGATTTCCAAGGTAACACGGTAAACTCCACAAATGTGATAAGTGTCGTTCTGCTTATCAATAGATTGTATTCCTAAACCGATACTACCACTGGCTGTAATTTTATCTGCTAAGTACGACCCGTCCGATTGTTTGGTCATATTGATTTGTCGTGGCAATTGTGACTTCTCAATTTGAGAATCGCTCCCAAGAGAATAGCCTACTAATTGATACACACTGGGTGGAATTTCATCTAAAATGTCATAGCCAAACAACAAAGGGTTCATGGCTCTGGCACTCGAATCACGGATTTCAAAATGCAAATGAGGCCCGCCACTACTACCTGTATTTCCTCCATAAGCAATTAATTCTCCTTTTTTCACAGGTAGCTCAATAGCTTTGGGATAGGCTTCTATTTCGAACGATTTTCGTGCGTATTGTCTTTTCTTAATATATTTTTCAATATCGGGTGAAAATTTCTGTAAGTGAGCATACACGCTGGTATTCCCATCGGGATGTGTGACATACAAAGCCTTACCGTAACCATATGCCCCTACTTTAATACGAGAAACGTACCCATCTTCGATAGCATAGATTTTCAATCCTTCTTTGCCTTGAGTTTTGAAATCGACCCCTGCATGGAAGTGACTTCCTCGTAACTCGCCAAAGTTACCTGAGAGTAACAGCGGAATGTCCAACGGTGAAATATAGTCAGTTTTGGTTTGGGAATATGAAAAAAAACTAATGAATAGTACAAAAATAGTTAGTGAAAATTTCATTGAGTTGTCTTGATTTTATTATTTCCATTTGCATGACACCTTCCGCTGTAGGCAGTTGGAGTCGTGGTGAAAATAAATGCAATATTAATATTTTTCAGAAAATCTTTTAAACAGTTCTTTGGATAACCTCAAAAAGCTTGGATTCATCGCATTTCAAAGTTTTTGATGGGAACTTTAAAATCAAGGCGTAGTCATGAGTTGCCATTAAAATAGTACGCCCCGAAGCATTGATTTCTTTCAATACTTGCATAATCTCAACACTAGTTTCGGGATCTAAGTTCCCGGTTGGTTCGTCTGCTAAAATAAGTTCAGGATTATTGAGTAAAGCTCTGGCTATTGCCACGCGCTGTTGTTCTCCTCCGGACAATTCGTGTGGAAATTTCAAAATCATATCTTCCATTTTCACTTTTGCCAACACACGCTCAATACGTTGTTTAATTTTATTGGAGTCCTTCCAACCTGTGGCTTTTAAAACAAAAGCCAAATTATTGAATACATTTCGGTCTGAAAGTAATTTAAAGTCTTGGAACACGACACCCAACTTACGTCTTAACAAGGGGATGTCGGACTCTTGCATTTTTTTTAGGTTAAACCCTGCCACATACCCCTCACCCTTAAGCAAAGGCAAATCACCGTAAAGAAGTTTAATTAAGCTACTCTTTCCCGTTCCCGTTTTTCCGATTACATAAACCAACTCTCCTTTGTTGATGGTCAAATTCACATCTGACAACACCACGCTTGACCGTTGTTGAATAAATGTATTTTTAAGATGTACTATTGGTGCTTCCATTTTGATTTACTGAGTTATAAGTCTGCGTAAGGCTCCCATTTCTTTATATTTTTTTCGAGCTTCTTCGGCTGGATATCCAAAATAAGTCAAGCCTCCTTCCAACGATTTTGAGATACCACTTTGAGCCAAGATAACTGCTTTGGCTCCAATAGTAATCCCACTGGTCATACCTACCTGCCCCCAGATGGTTACCTCATTTTCTATAACAACACAACCCGCAATTCCTGTCTGGGAAGCTATTAAACATTTTTCACCGATAACAGTATCATGTCCTACATGAACTTGATTATCTATTTTTGTTCCTTTTCTGATAGTAGTATCACCTGTAACTCCGCGGTCGATAGTACACAAAGCTCCCAAATCAACATTATCTTCGATAACCACACGACCGCCTGATTTCAACTTATCGAACCCTTCGGGACGCTTTTTATAGTAAAATGCATCGGCTCCCAACACGGTTCCCGCATGAATCGTTACGTTATTGCCAATAATACAATCGTCATAGATACTTACATTCGAATGAATTACACAATTATCGCCTATCTGTACGTTATTTCCTATGAAAGCACCGTGCTGGATAATTGTATTTTTTCCAATCTTAGCGGTTGGCGAGACCAAAGCGGTAGATTTCAGGAAAGGTTTAAAAAACTCTGTCAGTTTGTTAAAGTCCCGAAAAGGATCGTCTGAAATTAGCAGAGCTTTTCCTTTAGGACACTCTACTTCTTTGTTAATGAGTACCACTGTGGCATTTGATTGCAAGGCTTTATCATAGTATTTCGGATGGTCAACAAAAACGATGTCCCCTGCTTGAACCACGTGGATTTCATTCATCCCTAAAACAGGGAAATTGTCATCACCCACAAAGGAAGTCCCGATAATTGTTGCTATTTGTTTGAGTGTATATGGTTGTGGAAAACGCATTTTCTGTGTTATTTATGTTATATGTTTATATATATCTGAGTTGCTAAATAATCTTGGGTGTTAGGCCCTTCGTGGAAGAGCAAATCCAAAATAGATAAATTGGGAATAAATCCATGTTTATCGGAAAAAATCTGATGATATTCCGTCATTTCCACAGGCAATTCTTTTTTAGCGTTAGTCAAAATCCGAGCATCCTTCAAATGTTTTGGAGTAGCTTCGTAGGAAACGGTTTTATCAAAATTAATATCGGTTTGCAAACAAGCCAACACCGTTTCGATAGTATCCATATTCACATCCAATAAAAAGGTGTAGTTTTTTTCAAAAATTGGACGTAAATCATCTTCATAATATTCAAAAAAAGGAGAAGTACGATATGCCGTTTCGAGGCTCTTCCAATGCAATCGCTGCCAAGGAAAATGGTTTTCAACTTTAACATCTTTGAACAATTGTCTGCCTGTTTCTCCTCCCACATGTTTTATAGGTAAATTCAAAGCCTGTTTTCCGTTAGCACCGTAAATGTATGCCCGATTTCGGAGTGTTTGCTTTTGATAGTTGTCCGAAACCTCCAACACACACGGACGGTTCAATATCCAATAAAATTGAGCAATTGACGGAAAATAAGTAGGATGCAAAAGTACGCTTTCTAACATTTTCTAATGAAATTATTTTTTCTTTTTCTTTCTTAATAAACTATATGCCAACCATAATCCAAGAGCTGCTAACACATAGTATCTGTATGAAACAGGTTCCCCTTCGCCATTGACCGTAGTGAACAAACGATTCCAACGGATTTTGTCCAATCCCGAAGCGTTTCTGTCTAAACTCATCCAAACTAAGACGGGTTTTCCAAGCACGTGATCCTCAGGTACAAATCCCCAATAACGGCTATCCTCGGAATTGTGACGATTGTCTCCCATCATCCAGTAATAATTCTGTTTAAAGGTATAGGAATTCGTTTTTATGTCGTTTATATAAACATCTTCTCCTTGTATCCGAAGTTTATTACCTTCGTACTCTTCAATAATACGTTTGTACAACGGTAAATTTTCAGCTGACAAAACTACTGTAGCTCCCTCAGCAGGAATGGTAATTGGACCGTATTGATCTTCATTCCATGGATATTTTTCGGAATGCGGAAACACCGATGGATTATATTTTCCGACCTCTTCCACTCGTTTTCTCACGGATACAATATTTGGATTCTGACGTAGAGTTTCGGCTACTGCTTCTGTTAAAGAGGAGAAAACATATACGTTAGGCTGAATTTCGAAAAAGTAATCCGTCACACCGAACTGTTTGTACATACTGTATTTATCGAAAACCCCTTTATTAGGTTGCACCTCAACAACATAGGAAGACTGTAACTTAGCTCTTACGGGGTATATCTCTTTTTTACCATTGATATGCACGTCTCCATCCTTAATCTCAAACACATCGCCAGGCAAAGCAACAGTTCGTTTCACGTAATTCGACCTTTTATCAATAGGTTTATGAACGTGAATATTTGACGGGTCGCGGAAAAAACGCACCGTGTCCGTAGGCCAGTTAAAAACCGTAATATCATTACGCTCAATCTTCTGCAAGGCAGGTAAACGCAAATAAGGTAGTTGCGGTTTGCTGAAGTATGACTTTACTCCTAACACAGGTACTGAATCATGAACCATCGGTAGAGCAAGTGGTGTCATCGGTACACGAACTCCGTAGTGGAACTTGCTAACAAACAGAAAATCACCTACTAACAATGTTTTTTCCAGCGATGAAGTCGGAATCATATAAGGTTGAATGAAATAGGTATGAATTCCTGAAGCTGCTACTACGGCAAATAGAGTAGCACTTATCCACGAAGATACATTCTTTTTGATAACCTGATTGTCTTTTTTTACGTAAAAAGCGGTATAACTTACATAGGCAGTAAACAAACCCAAAGTCAAAACCGAAAGTAGCGTGTAACGTTTTTTGCGATAGCCAAACACATGCAACCATTCATAGTTCATCACAATGAGCATAATATTCCCTATTACAGGAAGATACACTAAGAACAACCACCACCATGGACGTTCTATAATCCTAAGAAAAATGACCGTATTGTAAAAAGGGACAAAGGCTTGCCATCCTTTATAACCTGCCTTTTCGTATCCTTTCCAAAAGAATAAACCATTGACTAACTGTGCTATAACTAAAATATAAAAATACGCCATATTCTGTGTTTAAATTTAAAGTTCACAAAGATAAAAATTAATCTTGATTAAACAATACTGCCTCCATTTTTTTTGGCACGGCAAATTTACCTGCCAAATGATGGTATTCCACCCAATACTGAAGTGTAAATTCAATACATCGGCAGATTTGTTCAGAGGTAAGTTTTCTTTACATATTGTTTTCTATTACAGAGATGTAGTGCAGTACATCTTTCCCTTTTGAATTATTACTACAGCATTGAACAACGCCATATCTAAATGTATTTTTAAAAATTTCCTGACGTCAACATTTTTTTTTCTTGACGTAAGTTTTATTTATTTTAGTATACAAAAATTTTAAATTGTTACATGAAAAATCATTTCTTTCTTTATTTCTGTATTTTAAAATGTGTCTTAGAAATAATTCTAATGAATAATTTTTATAAAAATTTCAATTGTATAAGTAGTAGAATTTTATTCTTGTTCATTTTTTAATTGTACCCAGCATCACGTAATCCTGTACTTACCATTGCATCAACAACTTCTTTGAGTTGACTTTCAGAAATGTTCTCAGCGAAATAGTTCCAAGTCATAAACCCCATAGGTGGTGTTTCGGCTGTAGCCTTTTGTCCATGTACGCCAATGACAGCAAATAGTAGAAGGATTCCTAAAAAAAAGTATTTCTTAACCATAACTCAGTTTTTAAACGTTATTAAATTACAGATTAAAATTTTAAATTGAAATTAATAAAAAAACTATAACTTTTCTTACATTACTTTTAAGACCACTACGTAAAAAGAATACGGCTGTACAAAAGATACAGCCGTAAATTTTAAACCCTCTTTTTACGATTTTTCAAAAGAAATTCCTTCAATGGCTTTTTTCATTTCCACACCTGGAGTGAAGATAATGCGAACGTCCTTAATCATTGAAGCATTAAAATCTTTTTCGTTTTCCACACCTTCACTGCTAATGGAGATGCGGAATGTTCCAAAATCGCCCAGCTTTACGCTATTCCCTTTTAGTAGTTCTTTCGGAAGCTCTTCTAATAGATTCTGAATTACGTTGGCAATATCACCAGCCGTAAGTGACGATTTAGATGAAATCGTTTTAGCTATATCCTTTTGTTCTACTTTACTCGAAATTACCGCATTGGCATAAAATTTCTTTTTACTACGATCTTGCGGATTTGCTTTTTGTACTAAATGATACTTCATAGCTTTAGTTTTTTTGGTTAGAAATTCAATGTTGAAAAACGATGTTTTCGCTACCAAAGGTATTCATTTTCCGTGAGAAACAAAAAAAATTAACATTTTTATTTTTTCATCGTAGGGGCGTATTGCAATACGCCCTTACGGTTTCTTGTACCATCATAAAGGCGTATTGCGATACGCTCCTACGGTTTCCTATACCATCATAAAGGCGTATTGCGATACGCCCTTACGGTTTCTTGTACCATCATAAAGGCGTATTGCGATACGCTCCTACGGTTTCTTGTACCATCGTAAGGGCGTATTGCAATACGCCCTTACGGTTTCTTGTACCATCATAAAGGCGTATTGCGATACGCTCCTACGGTTTCCTATACCATCATAAAGGCGTATTGCGATACGCCCTTACGGTTTCTTGTACCATCATAAAGGCGTATTGCGATACGCCTTTACAGTTTCCTGTACCATCGTAGGGTATATTTCAATACGCCCCTACGGTTTCTTGTACCATCGTAAGGGCGTATTGCGATACGCTCCTACGGTTTCTTGTACCATCGTAAGGGCGTATTGCGATACGCTCCTACGGTTTCTTGTACCATCGTAAGGGCGTATTGCGATACGCTCCTACGGTTTCTTGTACCATCATAAAGGCGTATTGCGATACGCCTTTACAGTTTCCTGTACCATCGTAAGGGCGTATTGCGATACGCCCCTACTTAAGGTTTTTGTTTCCAGAGATTCATCGAATCTTTGCAGATTCTCCTTTCAAAAAATACATCTATCCATACAGAGCAGTAGAATATATAAAGTTTTTTTCTACTCATTACTTTTTGATATTCTTAAAATTACTTGATATACTGCGTTTTGTACTCAGAATATAATTCCTGAAGATATTTGTCACGATGTTTGGGAAAGTAGACCATTAGCACGTACATCAAAACAAGTAGAAACGTGAATACTGCAGAATAAATTATGTACGCCATTTCAGTATCAGGAAAATCACGCCAAAACTGTAAACTCATCTGACAAGGAAAGAAGAAAAAGAAAGTATGATCATTCAATCGCAAAATGATATCCTCAAAAAGCCACTTTTTATCACCTTTTTGTTTAAGCGTACGTCTGTTTTTAACCATAAATACAATAGCAGCAATAAAAATGGCAAGAGACAACGCGGGAACCATAATTTTTGCGTTCCCAAACAAAGTAAATAGTGAAAAAATGGAGATAACAATACAAAATATCAAGATTATTTTGGAAATAACAAACAGTTCTTTGGTTTTTTTCCACAACATTCGATTATAACGTTTACTCATTTGTTTGGTTTTTTCTTCTAATACATCCATAAACCCAAACACTCCAAATTTACGGAATTCTTTCTGCAAGGCCGTTTCAAAATCGTCGTCAGGAAATTCTTGCCAATGCGTTTCGATAGCATTTGCCAGATGGTCAACCAGTTCAGTTTGTACGTCGTAATATTCCACGTAATGCTGACGCGTAAATTCATACAGACGTTCGATTTGTTTTGGGGTTACTTTTTTCATATTATATACTATTCTATTTTTATTTGAAGACATATTGTAATATGCCATACTAAGTAGTTATCATAAAATCTTTATATTCGGGATACAATTCCATTAGATACTTATCTCGATTTTTGGGTAAATAATAAAAAACTAAATATACCGATATACCTAAAAACGTAATTAAAATCGAAAAAACAGCCATAAAAGCAATATTTTCTCCCAAATATCTAATAAAAAAATGAAGCTGAGCCAACAATCCTAACGCCCCCACATAGTTGTTATACCCTAAGAGGACGTTTTCAAAAAGCCATTTTTTATCAGTTTTATTTTGATATAACTTGGGTTTTGAAAGTAAAAAGGCATATATAAAAAACAAAACGATAAGTGTCATACTACCAACGATTTCAGCGGCTATATCCTTGAAGAAATACAAAACTGTATAAACAACCAACGCAATACACAAAGTCATCATTATTTTAGGAAAAGTAAAAAAGTCTTTAATTTTCTGCCATAGTATTTTGCTGTAACGTTTATTCATTTCTTTAGTTTTATGTTCCACCACATCCATAAACCCAAACACCCCGAATTTACGGAATTCTTTCTGCAAGGCCGTTTCAAAATCGTCGTCAGAAAATTCTTGCCAATGCGTTTCGATAGCATTTGCCAGATGGTCAACCAGTTCAGTTTGTACGTCATAATATTCCACGTAATGCTGACGTGTAAATTCATACAGACGTTCGATTTGTTTTGGGGTTACTTTTTTCATAGTAGAAACTTAGTTTGAGAGTTCAAATTTGTATTCGGGGAACATTTCCAGAAAGTAGCAGTCACTATTTTTCGGAATATGATAGCTTATAATATACGTGTAGATAAATTGAAGCGTAAAGCCTACAACAATAAATAAGATAGGAATATGCTGCTTTTGAATGAACAGCCAATAATAAAGTATGATGTGCATAGAAGTGTGTAACAACAAAGGATAATTATCCTGATACAGAAAGATGTTTTTGAAAAGCCATTGTTTGTTTGATTTTCTTTTGTAAATAGATTTAGTTTTCAGATAGATGATACCTTTGAAAATATAAAACACAATGATTATTCCTAAGAAAGGCATCCACATAGTATTAAAAGCGGAAAGTAATGTATATATTACAGCTGATATAAAAAGAGTAAGTAGTATTTTAGGAAAGGTGAAGAACTCAATTTTTTTCTTCCGAAGCAATTTTTTGTACAATTTTTCCATTTGTTTTGTTTTCTCCTCTACAATATCATTAAACCCAAACACCCCGAATTTTCGGAATTCTTTCTGCAAAGCCGTTTCAAAATCGTCGTCAGGAAATTCTTGCCAATGTGTTTCGATAGCATTTGCCAGATGGTCAACCAGTTCAGTTTGTACGTCAAAGTATTCCACGTAATGCTGACGCGTAAATTCATACAGACGTTCGATTTGTTTTGGGGTTATGGTTTTCATAAAATTTTTCGATTTTAGTTTATGTGTTTTTATTTGGGTATTTCTATTCGGAATTACTTTTCATTGTAATTTTCTGACTTGTAACAAACTCGCATTACTTTTACGATGTAAGTTTTGCTACTTTGTATTCCTTATATGTTTCTGTAAGATATTTTTCACTCTTGAAAGGAATATGAAATAACACCAAATAAGAAAAAATATAAATAAGAACTATGACAAAAGAAAATATACTTATAAAATATTTATTTTCAATATACTCAGTATGATGAATATTAGCCATAGAAAGTGTGTTAAGTATGATTACTAAAAGAGAAGCACACCAACCATTATTAAAAATAATATCCTTTAAAATCCATTTTTTGTCGTTTTGATTCTGTCTTTTCTTCCTGATATATTGTTGGATGAAGAAAGAAATAATTGTTAAATAGGTACTCATAAACAGCACATTAACAACGGTTCCTTTGTCAGAAGATAGGTTTAACAAAATAAATAATGACATTGTCAGAATTATTGTCATTATAATTTTTGGGAACGAGAAAAAAGCGATTATTTCTTTCCAAATAATGTTCTTATATCGTTTACGCAGTTGTTTTTCTTTCTCTTCTGTAATTTCCTTAAAACCAAAAGTACCAAACTTTTGAGCTTCTTGTATTAAAACGATTTCAAAATCGTCATCAGGAAATTTTTGCCAATGTGTTTCGATGGCATTTGCCAGATGGTCAACCAGTTCAGTTTGTACGTCAAAGTATTTCACCTGACACTGATGCGTAAATTCATACAGACGTTCGATTTGTTTTGGGGTTACTTTTTTCATATTATATGGTATTGCTTTTTATTGCAGAGATATGTTGCAATATATTTCTACGATTTTGCTTCCACTGATAACACAAACTTCAACAGAATATATCTAAAATCTAAAAAATAATCCGTCAGGGTATCTGTGGAATATTTTTATCTTTATTGGAATTATAGTTTTACAACGGGTACTAAATCCGTATCTCCCTGAGGATTAATAATATTCTGAAGACAAGCTATGAAATTTTGTATTTCAGACACCTGTTTTTCGGTTTCTTTGATACCGCTCTCCGTTATTTTATAGTATTTACGAATGCGGTTGTCTACCTGCTCAATTTCAGGTGTAAGTAATCCTTGGGCTTCGAGTTTATGCAAAGTTGGGTATAAAGCACCTTCAGTTATGGCAATCTCTCCTTGCGAAAGCTGCTTTACCTTCTGAGTAATTTCATAGCCATACATTCGTCCGTTGTCCTGTAACAGCTTCATAATGATGGTACTCAGACTTCCTTTATAAAGTGCTGAATTTTGTTTTTTCATCGTCTTATATATTTATGTTGCAAATATACATAATTTTCTTATGTAATAAAATTTATTACAAAAAAATAAACCTCCAACCGTAAAGGCTAAAGGTTTAAAAGTTTTACTATTTGCTATTTACTAATTACGAAATATCACCTCCCTTTTCCGAGCTATTGCGTATAAAAACACAAACAAACTCAAAAAATAGGATATTCGAGCCAAGTAATCGTCTGATTTTGTGTAAAATGTGATTTCTTCATTCAGATTGATAGTAGCTCGTAAGCTACCTTGCGTATCATACGGCAATAAGCTCAACACATCGCCACGCTGATTGATGAAGGCAGAAATTCCTGTATTGGCACTTCGGGCAATGCTTCGCCGGGTTTCGATGGCTCTCAAACGTGCATAACTCAGTAATTGCTTATGTCCTTGGGTGTTTTGCCACCAAGCGTCGTTGGTAAGTATGGCTAAGAAATTTGCCCCATTCTTGACATAATCGGTTACGAATTCGCCATAGATTGATTCATAACAGATAATTGGAGCTGCTTTTCCTTCGGTTTGTTCTCCGTAAAACACACTCCGATGGGGTTGAGTGGTCTTTATGGCTACTGTTCCCCCCAAATCTATCAATGTTTCCCCGAAAATAGGTTTCAAAACACTTTGATATGGGAAATTTTCTACTCCAACAACTAATTTTGATTTATGATATAGTGGAATATCCGCATTTTTATTCAGCAAAAAGGCTGAATTATAATCGTTATACCAAATGTTGTGCCTTTCCAAATAGTTACTCTGCGAAGTCAATAGAGATTCATCTTCAATAAAATCAATCATGGCTACACCACCAACTACATTCAATTGGGGATACTGAGCCACCATTCGTCGCAATATGGAAATCTCCCACGATTGTTGCAGTTGGTTGAGTCCTATGTTATCTCCAAAAACGGTTTCGGGAGTAACAATAAAATTGACGTTATTATCTAATCTCTTCTCGGATAATTTAACTAATAAATTAGCGATTTCAGGATTAGAAATCTGATATTTTTCATAATAAGGATCTACATTTGGCTGTAAAACAATAACATCTATCGGGTTTTCATCTTCTTTGTAGTTAAAATACGTGAAATAAGAAAAAATAACAGGCACAGCAAAGTATAAAATCGAAATTCCGACACCTTTGGCTAATATTTTTCTATTTTGGGTCTCAATAAAAGTATTTATATATAAAAATAAGATAATATTAACCAACCAAACCCATAAAGTTCCTCCAAAGGTTCCCGTATATTCGTACCACTGCACCCACGCTGGATATTCTGAAAATACATTTCCTAAATTCAGCCATGTCCACGAAATGTCCCATGTTAAATGAAACTTTTCAAATGATAACCATATGGAAATCAGAAAAATATACGCTACTTTCTGAACCACACGCTTAGCTACTATATGGAACAATAGAAAAACAATCGTCATCAGTAACGTATTTGCCAAAATAGCAAAAACGGCACCGCCTTGGGTTGAATTCCAAATCCACCATGTGGTAATTACATTCCATACTAAAAAAGACAAATAGCTGACAAAGAACAACTTCCGTTTAGTATATTTGTAATTCCTGCGAATGCGTTGCTCTGCAAACAGTAAAGGAACGAACGCTGCAAAGATAAACACCGCAAATCCATAAGTAGGCCACGAAATGGCTAATAATATTCCTGAAAATAAGGCTAATAGTATATTTTTTTTCATTTCTATGTAGTATTCGGAGAACTATGGGATACTAATTTTGGATGAGAAATCACTCCTTAATTCCTTCAAATATTTTCTGAATGCTTCGGTACGAATTATTGAGCAATTCTGGAATCTCCGAGAGAGCTTTCCAACGTACTTTTTCAATGTCTTCTTCGGTCTGTGGTTTTAATTTTCCTTTGTATTTAGTGAACATATCATACCAATAAGTTTCTTTCATAAAATACGTGCCATCGTGTTTAAATACGTGATATGTAATCGTATTAAAACGTATGATTTTCAATTTTTTAACTCCTGTTTCCTCTTCCACTTCTCGCAAAGCACAGACAACAATGTTTTCGCCTTTTTCTTTTTTACCTTTGGGTAAATCCCACTTGCCTTGTCGTTTTATGAAAAGTATTTCACCTTTTGCATTGGTTACAATACCTCCACCTGCCTTGATGGTCGTAATTTTTTTCTTGAATTTTTTCAAAAGTTTTTCCTCTTTAGGATGATAAAGATAAATTTTATCAACTTCTTTCTTACTTATTTCAGAGACAAGAAATTCAATAGTAATATCCTTTTTTAAAGGAAAATATTTGATATTCTTATTATTTTCCCCTACATTTGTCTGCTCTACACTTGTTAGAACAATCGATTTGTCGTTTATAAAAATTTCATACATAATCAAAATGGTTTTAAATAGTAACACTGCACAAAAAACAGCTGAATTTTTATTGCAAATAAAAGCAATTAAATTGAATTCTGAAAATTCTTTTACATGGGCTTCGGGCTGGAAATCGCCAATTTATTGTGACAACCGTATAATTCTCTCATACACAGAGGTTCGTAATTTTGTCGCTTCGCAAATGGCTGAACAAATTAAGGAAAAATTTCCAACAACAGAAGCGGTTGCTGGAGTAGCTACAGGGGCAATTGGTATTGGGATGTTAGTGGCAAACATACTCAATTTGCCTTTCATTTACGTACGCCCCGAACCTAAAAAACACGGTAGGCAAAACCAAATCGAAGGACTTTTGGAGGCCAATCAAAACGTTATTGTCATTGAAGACCTTATCAGTACAGGAATGAGTAGTTTGAATGCGGTTAAAGCCCTCAAAGATAGTCAAGCAAACGTTTTGGGAATGATTGCCATTTTCTCCTACGGATTCGATTTGGCTCATACGAATTTCGCTAATGAAAAAGTAGAACTATATACACTCAGCGACTACGAAAACCTATTGACACAAGCGTTAAAGGTAGGGTATATCACTAAAGATGAGCTACATACTCTCAAAGAGTGGCGTCAAAATCCATCGCAGTGGCGACAGTAAAGATTTGACACATGCTCGCGCTAAAATTCGTCCGGAAAGTTTTGTCTATGAATCTCTTATGAATACTCAAAAAAACTTTTCGGACAATTTTTGTAGTACTAAATTTTAAAAACTGAAATTCAACCTTTCCTTTAACCCCGACTTTTGCTAAATCGATGCTACCTGCCGTTTTTTTATTCAACGCCTATTTTCATTACCTTTCCGTCAATCAGAATTTTGTTATTCAAGAAGATTTTATTTCCTAACATTCCCGTCATTCCAGAAAATTTCATCAGTAAACTTTGAGTTTGTGAAAATCCGTCTACATAAGTAACAGTGTTCAAATGAATTTTATTCTTTCCTAAAGATATTTCTTCATTAGATTTTGAGGTGTAAGTTGTCAAAATATTTCCCCAAGAATTTTCTTTCTCAATCTTAATTTTTGAATTTGCTAACTTTAATTTTTGCCAAACTTCTTTGTTCGTAACCAATTCATAAGCACTTGTTCCCGTATCGTATAAAAATTTTTCGTCTTTACCTCTCAAACTTCCTTTTATAATTATTTTTCTTTTTTTGAATTGGAAATCAGATAGTTTATTTTCAAAGTTCGTTGGCATTTTATCTATATTAAATTCTAATAAATTTTCTTTAAAATTTAGAACTGTTATTCTATTCTCTAAAATATCGGAACCAATTGTTCCAATAATTTTTAGAGTGTCCGTTTTATCTCCATAATTTAAAACCTTAAACTTATCGGAAGAAATTATTGAATTTCCTAAATTGAAACTTGCAATAGCCCTTTTATTTTGTGTGTTTATTTTTATATTCGGAATATTTTCTACCGCTTTTTTATAGAAAATAGTTGAAGGACTTCCTGTATCAAACTGCATAAAATAAGTTGTGGAATTTCCACTAAATTTAATGGGTAACAGAATGCTGTTTTTTTCATTTCCCCATTTTATAAAAATTTCTCCACTTTCATTTTTAATATTGAGATAATTTTTTTCAGGAGTAAATTTTTTGTCAAAATAAAAATATCCAATTATTGAGGACAAAACAATAATTACCAAAAATGTCAATAAGATTTTTACAAATGTTTTCATAAGCGTTTTCATTCAAAATTTTTCTGCAATTTTCTGCAATTTAATTTGAAAACATTAAAAATTAAGGGCGACAATCTTACGACAATTTCACGAAATGGGTTATAAAAAATTGTTTTTCAGTTTAATAGATAAATCTTGTTTTTGATTCAAACTAATCCCATTTTTTATAATAACAAACAATTTTGCACAAATAAGAATGATTAGTGGAACTACAAAAAGAGGAAATTTCGCTCCAATTATTTTCTGAATAAATGGACTTAAAATCATTGAAACCGAAAGTATCATCGTTAAGATAATTTGAACGCCTACAATTTCCTTTCCAATAGTTTTGTTTTTTAAATCTTTGGTTCTGTATGTTAAAATCAGTGGAATAATCACGTTTCCAAATGGCAAAATTAGTCCTGACAACGCAGAAAAATTAATCAATTTCGCTCTTTCAAATTTTTCTTTTTCTTGAAATAGATTTTCGGGTTCAGTATCCAAAGCCTTTGCAATGTTTTTCAAAGTGAAACCTTTTGGAATGTTTCCCGCTTCAATCCGTTGAATTGTGCGCAAAGAAACTCCCGATTTTTCTGCAAGTTCATTTTGCGTTAAATTTTTCTGTTCTCTCAAAAATTTCACTTTATTCGTCATAGGTTTTAGCGGTATTTTGGTTAAAATTGCAGGTAACGGAAAAGTATTTGGTCGTACTGTAAAAAGTATGATGACATAAAAAATTAACAATCAGGAAAAAACGTAGTACTTTTGTTAAATCTTAATCACAATTACACTGCATTGCTCCGATTGTCAGAGTACAAAAATAGGAAAAAACGGAAAAAAAATCTTAAAGCACGACCAAATTTAACACATGCTCATACTAAAATTCGTTCGGAAAGTTTTCTCAGTGAACCATTAAAGGCAAAGCTTTTCGGACAATTTTTTGTTATGCTAAATAGCCTCCAATTCTTTAATCTTATCGCGCAATTGTGCTGCTTTTACAAAATCTAATTCTTTAGCAGCAGATTCCATTTGTTTTTTGAGTTCTTTTATTTTTTTTGTCCGCTCTTTGTCCGTCATATACGGTATTTCAGCTTCGGCAACGTGTTTGAACGATGGGTCGTAATGAAATTCGGTAATTGGGCTTTTGCTGAGCGTATTTTCGATTTTTTTATTTAAGGGCTTGGGTGTGATACCATTACGAAGATTGTAATTCATCTGTTTTTCACGCCTATAATTCGTGTCATCAATGGTAATTTGCATACTTTGCGTAATTTTATCGGCGTACATAATGGCTTTTCCGTTTACGTTACGAGCGGCACGCCCCACCGTTTGGGTTAGCGACCGTGTGGAACGCAAAAAGCCTTCTTTGTCGGCATCCAAAATGGCAACGAGCGAAACTTCGGGCAAATCCAAGCCTTCACGAAGCAGATTTACGCCTACCAATACATCAAACAATCCACGCCGTAAATCCTGCATAATCTCCACACGTTCAAGGGTATCCACATCACTGTGAATGTATCGGCAACGCACCCCGATTTTGGTCAGATATTTGGTCAACTCCTCTGCCATTCGTTTGGTCAGGGTCGTTACTAAAATACGTTCGTCTTTCTCAACGCGAAGCTGAATTTCTTCTGCCAAGTCATCAATTTGGTTTTCGCTTGGGCGGATTTCTATTTCAGGGTCGAGCAAACCTGTGGGGCGTATAATTTGCTCAACGTAAACTCCTTGCGTTTTTTGAAGCTCATAATCGGCAGGGGTGGCACTTACGTAAATCACCTGATTTTGAAGGGCTTCAAATTCTTCAAATTTCAGCGGACGATTATCCAAAGCAGCAGGTAAACGGAAACCGTATTCCACCAAATTTTCTTTACGACTGCGGTCGCCCCCGTACATTGCGTGTACTTGCGGAACGGTTACGTGGCTTTCGTCGATAACCATCAGAAAATCAGAAGGAAAATAATCCAATAAACAAAACGGACGCGAGCCAGGTTCTCTTCCGTCCAAATAACGTGAATAATTTTCGATGCCTGAACAATAACCGAGTTCGCGAATCATTTCCAAATCGAAATTGGTGCGTTCTTCCAATCGTTTGGCTTCCAAATGTTTGCCTATTTCTTTAAAATATTCTACCTGTCGGGTCAAATCTTGTTGAATGTCCCAAATGGCTTTTTGTAACACGTCGGGCGAGGTTACGAACATATTGGCAGGATAGATATTCAAACTATCGTAACGTTCTAATACTTTGTTAGTTTGTGGGTCGAAAACCTCAATTTCTTCGATTTCATCTCCAAAGAAATGAATGCGGAAAGGCGTATCAGAATAGCCCGGATAAACGTCCACCACATCGCCTTTTACTCGGAAATTTCCGTGAATGAAATCGGCAGTGGTTCGGGCATACAAACTTTGCACTAAACGATGCATAAATTTGGTTCGTGGAAGTACTTCGCCTCGCTTTATAGTGATTACATTCTTCTGAAATTCAATAGGATTCCCGATTCCATACAGACACGAAACGGAAGCCACAACCAACACATCGCGTCGTCCTGAAAGCAAAGAAGAAGTAGCACTAAGCCGTAATTTTTCGATTTCTTCATTGATGGATAGGTCTTTTTCGATGTACGTTCCCGTAGTGGGAATGTAAGCTTCGGGTTGGTAATAATCGTAATACGACACGAAATATTCCACCGCATTGTTCGGGAAAAACGCTTTAAATTCGCTATATAATTGAGCAGCAAGGGTTTTGTTGTGAGCCAAAACAAGCGTTGGACGTTGCACATTCTGCACCACATTAGCCACAGTAAAGGTTTTCCCTGAGCCAGTCACACCGAGTAAGACCTGATATTTTTCCCCTTTTTCGATGCTTTGTGTGAGTTGCTTAATGGCTTGAGGTTGGTCGCCAGTAGGCTGAAAATCAGATTGTATAGAGAATTGCATTAAGTGTATTTTTATTTATGTGTTTCAAAAACCAAATGTTTATAACTTCCACCTGCTAGTGATTGTTTATTCACATATTCAAATCCTAAGCGTGTATAGAGCTTTTCGGCTTGTGGATTTTTTTCATCAACAAGTAGCCCGATTTTTCCAAGTTTGTTTTTAGAAACATACTCTTGCAGAAAAGTAATTAATTGTGAACCAATGCCTTTTCCTTGTCCTTGAGGGCTTACGCTTACTGTGTCGATATAAATCTCTCCTTCGGAAGTTTCGTCTTCAACAATGATTTTTCTTCCAGAAATTTGCTCAGCCAATGTCAGAACAGGCTTTCTAAGTTCGTGCAAATCGGCACCATCATAAAAAACTAAAGAGCCAATAGCTTGGCTATTTTCTTCAAAAACAATTGTATTTGTATAGGAATATTGATTTCTTTCCTCCAAAAAAAGCGTTTTTAGGAAAGAAATTGCTTCCTTTTTGTCTTCTTTCCCAATGAGTTTGAAAACAATTTCTTCCATTGCCTGAAACATCAGTGGAGCTACAAAATCAGCATCATTTTTTATTGCAAATCGAATCATTTTTTTACAATTAAGTGTTTACTTTTCAAATATGCGGTATATCCTATATAAAAACATCTTTTTCAAAGAGTTAAAAATTAAATATTTACAGGGTTTCACCTTAATTTCGTAGAAATCTTACTAACATATCATAATGTTCGAAGTATCATGATTTAGTAAGATTTCATACAAAAAAGATAAAGCTAATGCTTTTACCATGGCATTAGCTTATTGTATATTATTCGGAATTAGGCTTTATCTATATTTCGACTGATGACCAATTTTTGAATTTCAGTAGTTCCTTCTCCAATAGTACACAATTTGGAATCACGGAAAAATTTCTCGACAGGGAAATCCTTAGTATAGCCATAACCACCGTGAATTTGAATGGCTTCAGTGGAAACTTTTACGCATACCTCAGAAGCATACATTTTTGCCATCGCTCCTTGCTGGGTTACTTTCTGATTTGTATTTTTCAAATAAGCGGCTTTATGCAACAACAACTCGGAAGCCTCTATTTCAGTTGCCATATCGGCTATTTTAAACGCAATAGACTGAAAGTCAATCAATCTTTGTCCAAACTGCATACGCTCCTTGGCATATTTCACCGAGGCTTCATAAGCTCCCTTAGCAATTCCTAACGACAAAGCACCGATAGATATACGTCCTCCGTCCAAAATTTTCATTGCTTGAATAAACCCATCTCCTACTTCTCCCAATCGATTAGAGTCTGGAATTCTACAATCTTGAAATATAATTTCGGCCGTTTCACTGGCTCGCATTCCTAATTTATTTTCCTTCTTACCACAACTAAACCCTGGAGTACCGCGTTCTACCACAAAAGCTGTTATACCATGTTTATCTCCTTTTTCTCCAGTACGTGCAATGACAACTGCTATCTGACCTGATTTTCCATGTGTTATAAAATTTTTAGCTCCGTTCAACACCCAAAAATCACCGTCTCTCACAGCTGTTGTACTCATTCCTCCTGCATCAGACCCTGTATTATGTTCAGTAATTCCCCAAGCTCCAATCCATTCACCTGAAGCCAATTTTGGCAACCATTTTCGTTTTTGTTCTTCATTTCCAAAAGAAAGTATATGATTTGTACACAGTGAGTTATGAGCTGCTATCGACAAACCTATCGATGGGTCAACCTTTGAAATTTCTTCCACTATGGCTATATACTGATGATAGTCAAGCCCCGAACCTCCATAAACTTCAGGAACTAAAATTCCCATAAAGCCCATCTCTCCTGCTTTCCTGAATACCTCAACGGGAAACTCCTGCGATTCATCCCATTTCATGACATTAGGACGAATATATTTTTCAGAAAAATCTCTGGCCGTCTCAGCTACAATCTTTTGTGTTTCGGAATAACTAAAATTCATACGCTATTTATTTTTATATGGTTGCTATTTAAATTTTATCAAAAGGCCAAGATCCTTACCTCAATCACCTAACAACAATCTGATAACAAATAATATAGTACAGATTATACAAATTTTCTTCCTTTACCAAAATCCCGAACATATGTCGAAAATATGTGTAATCAAGGTAATAAAAGTTCGGCAGGATATGACAGTTCTCTTTTTGTAAAGCATCACGAACTGCTAACCTCTCTCGTGAGCAATATTACATAAATAATTTGAAAAATAAAAGTATTTAATTCTCAATAAACAAATAAAATTGGAGTTTTCGTATCTTCAATGTGTCAAATTCATTGATTTCCAACAAATCATCAAATTTTTTAAAATTTCCCAACTCACTTCGTAACCCAATGATCTTCTTAGTTTCCTCGTATTTAAGATACGGAATTTTAGCTAATTCTCTGAGGGTTATCAAGTTAATATCTTTTTTAACGATATTCGGAAGTGTTTTTACTTCAAATTGTATTTTGAGTCGCTCAACAACATCTGTTTCCAAACCATACACCTCGGCTAATTGATCCATCTCAACAAATCCTTGTAGACGTTCTTTGTATTTTAATATTCTGTCTGACAACACATTACCTACTCCTTTTACTTCCATCAGTTGTTCTTTGGTGGCTGTATTAATATCTTGTTTTTCTTTGTGAGAAGAGGTCAATGAAGTTTTTACCTTTTGGTAATCATTTGATTTTTTGTTGTTTACCCATTCAGGGAATTTGAACGCTGGAGCTATTTTTTTCAGTAGAGAATCAGAAATTTTTGTAATATTTTGAAATTCTTGGGTACTATTTACAAATTTACCTTGCTTACGAAAAGCCAATAATCGATCTATTTCTTCGGTAGACATTCCTAAAATATATCCCTTATAATCAGTAATATAATTTGGATTAAAGGGATAGATTGTATCTTTTTTGGGACGTAACGCTACAGTACGCAACGAATCGACCTGTTTTTCTATGTTTGCAAACAATTGCGAAGATCTTTCAGATGTTTTTTCACTAAAATCAACTACAAAATAAGCGATTTGTATCAATACAATAAGTAGTAGCAATAGGAAGATTCCAATTCGCTGATTTCTTTTGAAAAATGGAAAACCTTTCATATAAAAACCCTCCTTACATTCTTAATCTTTTTTCAACTGCTTAGCATATTCACTTTCCAAACTTCGTTCGAACATACGCTTTTCCAAGTCAGTACGCTTCACTTCACCATTGAGATATTTTTCAATCATCAAAGAAGCTACTGGCCCTGCGATGCGTGAACCAAACGAACCATTTTCAACAAACACAGCTATGGCTATTTTAGGATTTTCTAAAGGTGCGAATGCTACGAAAATGGAATGATCTTCAAGTTTTGTGCGTACTCCATTGATTCGGATAAAGTTCTCAGCTGTTCCTGTTTTTGCTGCTACATCTACCCCTTCAATGACAGTACCTCGTGCCGTTCCATAATTATAGGTCATATTCATCCCTTGAATAATAGGTTCAAAGTGTTTTTCGTCTATAGTGGTATGTTTAGGTTTAGTAAACTGTTCAAAAGGAGTTACCTGACCATTTATTTTCTTCACTATGTGAGGTGTGTAAAAATAACCACGATTAGCCACAATAGCCATCACATTTGCCAACTGAATTGGAGTGGTAAGCAATTCTCCTTGCCCAATTGAGTTGGAAACGTTATTCGAACTAGTCCATCGACCTACCCCATACGCCCTGTCGTAAACGGATGCGTCAGGTACTTTTCCTGGACGACCGATGGGAAAATCGCTCCCCAAAAAACCTCCTAAACCAAAACTTTTGAGATGATTCGCCCAAGCATCCATCCCAATAGCTGTTTTAGGGTATTTTTCAATCGAACGCCGATAAGAATTGGCAAAATAGGAATTACATGAAAATGCAATTCCGTGATACAAATCATTACTTGAACGACCACAATGGCAACGCATCACACGATTTCCATAGTGATAGCCACCACCACAACTGAATCGGGTGTTTGGATCAATCACTCCTTCCTGTAAAGCAATCAAAGCGTTCACTACTTTAAAGGGTGAAGCTGGTGGATATTCAGCCAATAAAGCTCTGTCATACAAAGGCTTAGCAATAGAATCTTGGTATAAAGCTGTATAATTTTTGGAACGTTGCCGTCCCACCAATAAATTAGGGTCGAATGACGGAGCAGAAACCAACGCTAAGATTTCACCCGTTTGAGGCTCAATAGCGACAACGCCACCTCTCTTGTTTTGCATGAGCTGTTCTCCATACGCCTGTAAATGAATGTCGATGGTCAATTGCAATGCTTGTCCCATCACAGGAAGCGTATCAAGAGCGCCATTCTTATAACTACTTATTTGACGATTATGTCTGTCTTTTTGGAAGTAACGCACTCCTTTTTCTCCTCGTAAAAAAGTCTCATACTGTTTTTCAACACCTTGTCTACCAATAAGTTCCCCCGAAAGATAATATGAATTTTCTTTCAATTCCCATTCGTTTACCTCACTGATGTACCCTAGAACATTCCCTGCATTATGAGTCAAATAGTGTCGTAAGGCTCGTTTCTGGATATAGAACCCGTCAAACTTTCGCAATTTTTCTTGCAAAACTGCATAGTCAGCTTTTGATAATTGATTTACTAAAACGGAAGGTTTTCGATAGGAATATTTTTTAGCCTTTTTCAAACGTTCTTCAAAAACTTCTTTGTTGATTGACAGCAAATTACATAGTTCCAAGGTATCAATACGTCTTACCTCGTTGGGGATAACCATCACATCATAAGCAGGTTGATTCGATACCAATAGCTCTCCATTTCTATCATAGATATAGCCTCTTTCTGGATAGTCATAAACCACCTCAATCGCCACATCCGCATCAGGACGCGCATCTTCATTGAAGGCGATAACCTGTAGATAAATCAATCGCAATGAAAAGATAATACCAGTCAAAATTATAGCGAAAAAAAGTAAATATTTTCTCATTTTTTCGTATTGCTAAATATGTAAATAAACAGCAAGCAAACAACCATTGTGAAGAAAGAAGCCACACCAATCCTCGCAAAAGTAGTAAGCAAATGATTAAAATTAAAAATTTCGAGAAAATAAAATAAAATATGGTGTAATATAACCAATAAAACTACGTAAACAAGCACCTTTGTAAATGGATGCTGTTGTAATTTTATTTCTTGATAGTCTAGATTTTTCCCAAAAACCAAAGTTAAAATACCTGACCTAAAATAGGCTACAAACACACTACTTGCTGCATGCAAACCTCCTGTGTTAGAAAAAATATCTACACACAATCCTAATAGAAAAGATGCAAACAGAAAAGGAACTCTGTTTTCTCGATAAGGAGATAAAATGATAAACAACAGATAGACCATCGGATTAACATACCCCCAATAACTAATATTATTAAAAATAAGAACCTGCAATAGCAGTAGCACGACAAACAATACAGTATTCTTTATAAAAATATTATTCATAGGAGATCTGGTTTTCTAAATTATGAATCTCTTGTTTATCCTTATTTTCAATGATATACACAAAATCAATCTTTGCCATATCGGTGAAAAGTTCCACATCAATCACATATGAATTGTCCATCTGACTTCTGTTAATAGCTACAATTTTCCCTACGGGAATCCCTTTTGGAAAAATGTTTGACATTCCTCCCGTTATAACAGTATCTCCTTCTTGAATAGGTGCAATATTTGGTATATCAACTAATTGCACAACATTAATTCTATCTCCGTTCCATTTCAAAGAACCAAAATGTCCTGAGTTCTTAACCATAGCATTTAATGCTGATTTGGTATTCAAAACACTTTGCACGGTCGAAAAACGGTTTCCCGTATTTTCAATGATTCCAACAATTCCTTTAGAAGAGATAACTCCCATATCTTGGGTAATGCCATCTTTCGCTCCTCTGTCAATGGTCATGTAGTTTTTACTATGTAAAAAGCTATTCCTGATTACATTAGCCTTTCTAACTTCATATTTCAAAGAATCAAAAAACTGCAGTGAATCCATAAAAACATAACGACTTTCGTACTGTTGCATTGCCAACAATTGTCTACGAAGTTCTCTATTTTCTTCGCTAAGCATTTCATTCTGAGTACGCAGATCAAAATACTGACGCCAATAATTTGTAAATCGATAGAATGTACCAGAAACAGCATTTGCTGAATTGATGAATTTACTTTGGGGATAAAAATTATCCCTGAAAATCAATGATATAGAAAAAGAAAAAAGCAACAAAAACATGAAAAAATTTTTCTTACGTATAAAAAACAAAATGATTTGTTGCATAATTTCGTAAAAATATAAAATTTATTTGATTGTTTATTTGATTTTACATTAGACGTAACTTGCCAGAGACAATGTTATACTCCAATGGCGAACGCTCACCAAGAACAAAAACTCAGACAAATTTCCTTCATTTATATTTGCATATCAGCAGGATATATTCAAAACAATAAATTCCTGCTGAAAAACAAAACTTTCATCTCTATATGAAATATAGATTCACGGAACCTCATTTACTATTTCAAGAGAATACTTCTAAATTTATTGATATTTTTAAGCGTAATTCCCGTTCCACGAACTACGGCACGCAACGGGTCTTCTGCAACATACACAGGCAAATCCGTTTTGAGTGAAATACGCTTGTCCAAACCACGAAGCATCGCTCCACCACCTGCCATATAAATTCCTGTGTTGTAAATATCAGCTGCTAACTCTGGAGGCGTTTGCGAAAGGGTTTCCATAATCGAATCCTCAATACGCAAGATGGATTTATCCAAAGCCTTAACCATCTCACGGTAGGATACTTGTACCTGTTTTGGCTTTCCTGTTAGCAAATCACGACCTTGCACACTCAAATCATCAGGGGGAGATTCTAAATCTTCAGTGGCTGCTCCAATGGTGATTTTGATATTCTCAGCCGTACTTTCCCCTACATATAAGTTGTGCTGCGTACGCATGTAATGCACGATATCAGAATTAAAAATATCCCCTGCAATTTTCACTGATTTATCACAGACAATTCCCCCTAAAGCAATTACAGCAATTTCTGTAGTTCCCCCTCCAATATCTATAATCATATTTCCTTTGGGTTGCATAATATCCAACCCAATACCAATAGCGGCTGCCATAGGTTCATGAATCAAATAAATATCTTTTCCGTTCACGCGCTCACAAGATTCGCGTACAGCACGGGTTTCCACCTCTGTAATCCCCGAGGGAATACAAACTACCATACGCAACGAAGGTGAAAAAAAACGTTTTTTCAATGCAGGAATACTACGTATGAGCATACTAATCATCTGTTCTGATGCGTCGAAATCAGCAATAACTCCATCCTTCAACGGACGTATAGTCTTAATATTGGGATGCGTTTTTCCTTGCATCAATCGTGCTTCTTTACCCACAGCGATGATTTTGCTGGTGGTTCGATCTTGTGCCACTATTGAGGGACTATCAACCACGACCTTGTCATTGTGGATAATTAACGTATTCGCTGTTCCTAAATCTATCGCTATTTCTTCTGTTAAGAAATCAAAAAAGCCCATATTTATCTTATGTGTATTACTTTATTTTTTTATATATCAATACCCTACAAAGGTAAGCATTTTTTGTGAAATTAGACTGCAAGTTTAAGGAAAAAAAAGGGGTTCTGCAAATAAATATGGTGAAAATCATATAACTTAGATTCAACCCCCAAGTGCAATTTTTTATGCCACGAATTTATAAAATAAATTTTTAGGTTCTTCAAAATCTAATGTTAATCTCGGTCTTCGGTTAATTTTATGTTGAATTTCTTTAATCTTCTCTTTGCTAATTCTCTCAAAATAAGTACCCTTAGGGATATATTGTCGTACAAGTTTGTTGGTATTTTCACTCAATCCTCGCTCCCAAGAACAATACGGATTGGCAAAATAAAAATCACAACTTAATTTCTTGCTAATATACTCATGTTCAGAAAACTCTAATCCATTATCACTGGTAATGGTTTTCACATAATCTTTATACGGAAGCAAAGCGTATATCATTGCTTTGGCTAAACTTTTTGCATTTTTACCACTTAACTTCCTCATTATTAGAAATTTTGTTTTTCTTTCTACAATCGTCAGAATCGCTCCTTTATGTTCTGCCCCCACGATTAAATCTACCTCAAAATGTCCAAATTCTTCATTAGTCAAAACGATTTCAGGGCGTAAACGAATTGGTTTTCGGTTTTTTATCACTTCTTTTTTGCCTGAAACGGGGCGTTTTCGATGTTTTAACTTATGTCTTAAATATTGATATAAATCTCCTCCTTTTTCCTTGTCTTCTCGGATATATTGATAAATCTTTTCAGTACTTACCATACTTATTTCGTGCTTTTTACAGTAACCTACGATTTGCTGAGGAGACCACTGTTCCCGCCTTATTTTCTCTTCTACAAAAGCTGCTACCTTTGGGGTAAACTTCCTGTTTACGGCAAATCTTTCCTTGCGAATATTGGCTTGTTCCTGAGCGTTTTGAGGGTTATACCCCCCTCTTTTGAGTTTGTTCCTCTTAAGCTCCCTACTGATGGTGCTTTCTGACACGCCCATTTGCTGAGCAATAAATTTTTGTGATTTATTACATTTAAGATATGCTTTTATTTCGTATCTTTGCTCCAAAGTTAAATGTTTATATTTCATTGTCTTATTGGTTATTTGACAAAGAAATAACATTTTTTTGAAGGGAGAAAGTTTTTTTACTTTCTCTCTTTTTTCTTTGGGCTAGCCCAAAGAAAAAAGAGAGAAAAACGATCCCAAAAAATTGCACTTACTAATGGAATTTAAGTAAAAAGAACGGCATAAATCATATACTAAAAAAGTTGTTCAAATAATCCACATCATTTTTACGATATAATTTAAAGTTCATCACTTCATATCTATTTAATTATTAATGCTTTATAGTCCTAAGTAAATATAATGCTAATGCTAAAAAAATCGCATTTGGGATGATGACTGCTGTCAATGGGGATATTCCCGAGGTTTCGGCAAGTGTTCCAAAAACACGATCAAAAAATATAAATATAAATCCAATAGCGATTCCAAACGCTAAGTTTGCTCCCATTCCCCCTCTGCGTTTTACAGAAGAAACCGCTACTCCAATAAACGTAAGGATGAATGCCGTAAACATCAATCCCCAACGACGATATTTCGTTAATAAATAAAGATTTATATTAGGAGAACCCTTCATTTTTTCTCGTTCAATAAATTTGTCAAGTTCAAAAATATTTTTGCTTTCAGCAGCATATTCAACAGGCATCAAATCGTCAATAGTAAAAGCAAACAAGGTGTCAAGCTCATATCTTTTTTCTAAAATCTCCCCTTGTTCAGTGAGTGTTCTTTTGACGTAATCCGTTAAACGATATGTTTTTACACTGTCATTTTCGATCCACTTAATGGATTGTGCCATAATTTTGTGTTTCAAGTGTACTCCGTCAAAATGCTCTACTGAAAAGTTATATCCTGTTTTGGTTTCATAGTTGAATGAACTCACGTAGAGATAGTCATTTTCGGAGAACTGGTTGTACAAATCAGTCACACTGGTAGTATTCTTACTTCCTAAATATTTATCGTAGAACTCATTATAAATCTTACTGGCTGCAGGAGTTATGAACATCCCCATAAAGAAAACAATGATCGAAATGATTGTAGCTCCGATGAGATAAGGCTTCAAAAATCGATTGAATGAAATTCCTGAACCAAGTATTGCAATAATTTCAGTGTTATTAGCTAACTTGGAGGTAAACCATATGATAGATAAAAATAAGAAAATTGGAAATAAAATGTTGGCAAAATAGATAGTAAAACTTGCGTAATAAATCAAAATTTCGTCAATAGGTGCATTCCGACTTATCATCTTATCCACTTTTTCCGACAAATCCACTACAATTCCAATAGGAATAAAAAGAATGATAAGCGTAAAAAATGTGGCTAAATAGCGTTTTAATATGTACCAATCTAATATCTTCATACTCATTTTATTTCAATAATAACCATACTTACAAGCGGGTACTCATTTGTCGTATCATTTGTTCTTTCCAAATGCTGAAATCACCGGCCAAGATGCGTCGTCTGGCTTCTCGAACTAACCAAAGGTAAAATCCTAAGTTGTGAATCGAAGCAATTTGTTTACCAAGATATTCATTGGCAGCAAAAAGATGTCGCAAATAGGCTTTGGTATACTGCACATCCACAAACGTATGTCCATCAGGATCAATGGGTGAAAAATCATCTTCCCATTTTTTATTTTTGATATTAATAACCCCTTGTGAGGTAAAAAGCATACCATTTCGAGCATTCCGCGTTGGCATCACACAATCGAACATATCAACCCCTAACGATATGTTTTCTAATATATTGATAGGAGTTCCTACTCCCATCAAATAGCGAGGCTTATCCTTAGGGAGAATATCACAAACTACTTCGGTCATTGCATACATTTCCTCCGCAGGTTCCCCTACGGACAATCCGCCAATCGCATTTCCGTCGGCTCCTTTGGAGGCAATGTATTCCGCTGATTGTTGGCGTAAATCTTTATACACCGAACCTTGTACAATGGGGAATAAACTCTGAGAATAGCCATATTTGGGAGGTACTTTTTCCAAATGAGAAATACAGCGGTCAAGCCAACGATGCGTCATCGCCAATGAACGTTTTGCATATTGATAATCACAAGGATAGGGAGTACATTCATCAAATGCCATAATGATATCTGCTCCAATACTGCGCTGAATTTCCATCACATTTTCGGGTGAAAAAAAATGGTATGACCCATCAATATGACTTTTAAATTTTACACCCTCTTCTTTAATTTTTCGGTTAGCCGCCAAAGAATAGACCTGATACCCCCCGCTATCGGTTAGAATATTTCTGTCCCAATTCATGAACTTATGTAAGCCCCCTGCTTTTTCTAAAATCGCAGTTTGCGGACGTAAATACAGATGGTAGGTGTTTCCTAAAATAATATCCGGATTGATGTCCTCTTTGAGTTCTCGCTGATGCACCCCTTTCACCGATGCTACTGTACCTACTGGCATAAATATAGGGGTTTCAATCACTCCATGGTCTGTGGTGATTTTTCCTGCTCGAGCCTTCGTTTTTTCGTCTGTTTTTAGTAATTCAAATTGCATATTTTCTCGTAAGTCAAGGCTTACAACTTTTTTAAAATGAGTTCAATTCGGCAAAAATACGAAATCAATTACGAAATGCGAAAATTAAATGTAAAAAAATATGCTTGAGGGTTGAATCTAAGTGATCTTTATCAGAAAAATATTTTTTGACTATTTTTAAATATACACTATCTTTGCCAACTCATAGTTATATTCAAAAGAAACATGGCAAAAAGAATTACAATCACAGCGGCATTGCCCTACACCAATGGCCCCATTCATATCGGACATTTAGCAGGAGTATACGTTCCTTCGGACATCTACGCACGTTATCAACGTCTGAAAAACAACGATGTAGCCTTCATTTGCGGAAGCGATGAGCACGGTGTAGCTATCTCTATTAAAGCAAAAAAAGAGGGAATCACTCCACAAGAAGTTATCGACAAATATCATGCTATCATCAAACAATCTTTTGAAGATTTCGGAATTTCATTCGACAATTATTCCCGAACTTCCCTACCCATACACCACAAAACAGCGGCTGATTTTTTCAAAAAACTCTATGACCAAAATGATTTTATAGAGGAAGTATCACAACAACTCTATGACGAAAAAGCACAGCAATTCTTAGCTGACCGTTTTGTGATAGGCACTTGCCCAAAATGCAACAATCCTGAGGCGTATGGTGATCAATGTGAAAAATGTGGTAGTTCCTTAAATGCCACAGACTTAATCAATCCAAAATCATCTATCACAGGTACTACTCCTACCATGCGTGAAACCAAACACTGGTTTTTACCCTTGAACAAATACCAAAAATTCATCGAAGAATGGATTTTGAAAGGTCATAAAAAAGACTGGAAGCCAAACGTTTACGGACAAGTAAAAAGTTGGTTAGACGATGAGTTGAAACCACGTGCAGTCACACGCGACCTCGACTGGGGAATTCCGGTCCCCGTGGAAGGTGCTGAAGGTAAAGTACTTTACGTTTGGTTCGATGCTCCCATCGGCTACATCTCTTCAACCATTGAATGGGCAGAACGAGAAGGTAAAGACTGGAAACCCTATTGGAAAGATAAAGACACAAAATTAGTCCATTTCATTGGTAAAGACAATATCGTATTCCATTGTATCATTTTCCCTGCCATGTTGAAAGCCGAAGGATCGTATATTTTGCCCGAAAACGTACCTGCCAACGAATTTTTAAATTTAGAAGGCGATAAACTTTCTACATCTAAAAACTGGGCTGTTTGGCTACATGAGTATCTGCAAGACTTTCCAAATCAGCAAGATGTATTGCGTTATGTTTTAACAGCCAATGCACCTGAAACCAAAGATAACGACTTCACTTGGAAGGATTTTCAAGCACGAAATAATAATGAATTAGTAGCTATTTACGGAAATTTCATAAATAGAGTGATGGTTTTAACACAAAAATATTACAACGGAAATGTACCAACACCAAATGAATTTTCGAACACAGATTTACAGGTATTAGCTACGTTAAAAGAATTCCCGAACATAATATCTAACTCTTTGGAATCCTATCGCTTCCGTGAGGCATCACAAGAGTTGATGAATTTAGCTCGTTTGGGAAACAAATATCTCGCTGATGAAGAACCTTGGAAACTTATCAAAGAGAATCCTGAGCGTGTAAAAACACAAATGTATATCGCTTTGCAAGTTGCAGGAGCTTTAGCTGTCTTAAGTGAACCTTTTTTGCCTTTTACAGCTGAAAAACTATGCAACATGCTTAACTTTAACAATTTACAGACAAAACCAACATGGAACAGTATCGAAATAGATCAACATATCATTCCTGCTAATCACACGTTAGGGAAATCTGCTTTGTTATTTGAAAAGATTGAAGATGATGCTATTGAAAAACAATTAGCCCGTTTGGAAGCTACGAAATCAGCAAATAAAGCACAAGTTGTAGGCAATATTGAACCTCAAAAAGAATTGATTTCATACGAAGATTTTGCAAAAATGGACATCCGTATCGGAACTATTTTAGAGGCAGAAAAAATGCCTAAAGCTGACAAATTATTAATTTTAAAAGTAGACACAGGAATTGATGTTCGTACCATCGTTTCTGGAATCGCCACAAGTTTCAATCCACAAGATATTATCGGCAAGAAAGTAACCGTTTTGGTTAACTTAGCTCCAAGAAAATTGCGTGGTGTAGAAAGCCAAGGAATGATTTTAATGGTTGAAAATACAACAGGACAATTTGTATTCCTAAACCCTGATGCGGATCAAATTTCCAATGGAACGCCTGTGAAATAGTTTAGAAACTCAACGTTCGTATCCTCGTTAATCAGAGATAAAAGAAAATGCATCAAATCTAATTATCACAAACACATTGAGTTTCGAACTTAGTTTAATTTATACCTTTTATAAATAAGTTTTAACTGTAAACAATCTAAATACATATAACTCATTTTCAGTTATTTAAATTGTTTCTATATTCATTTCATCGTACCTTTGCATCAGAGTTTAGAAGTTAAAATAATGTTGAATTAAAAAATAAAAGGTTATGGCTATCAGATTGACAAACGGTTGTGTAAACTGCCAAAATTTACAGGAAAATAATGTATGTAGTGTTCACCATACAAAAGTAGAAGCTAAATATACTTGTGACAGCTTCGATATGACAGTAGCAGCGAAAGATGCTATCAGTTGTGGTACATGCGTTCGTTTCAAGACTGCACAGTGCGCCCATCCAGCAAAAGCATCTGCTGAAATGTTATGCTCGTCATGGGCTCCAGGAGCAAAAGCATAATTTGTTCATATTAAATAGACTGATTTTTTAGAAAAGCTACTCTTTAAGAGTGGCTTTTTCTTTTTACATAATTTTCTATTTTGCTAAATTTATTCCTATATTTGCCATACAAAATGGAACCTCAATGAGTTTATATCGAAAAATTACGGAGGAGACTTCGGCTTATGATAATCTTGAAGAAATGGACGTCAATTCTTTGCTCCATAACATGAATAACGAAGACCGAAAAGTACCCGAAATGGTTGCTTTAGCCATTCCTCAAATTGAAAAATTAGTGACCGCCCTAATTCCTCGTTTTGAACAAGGCGGACGGCTTTTTTACATTGGAGCAGGAACCAGCGGACGCCTTGGAATCCTTGATGCCTCTGAAATACCTCCAACCTACGGAATGCCCCACGATCGAATAATAGGACTTATTGCAGGTGGCGACTCCGCTATCCGAAAAGCTGTCGAATTTGCTGAAGACGATCCTTTACAGGCTTGGAAAGACATTACTCCATACTCCCCTACTCCAAACGATTGTGTAATTGGTATAGCTGCTTCTGGAAGTACTCCTTACGTGATTGGTGGCGTACGAGAAGCCCGTAAAAATGGATTGCTCACAGCTTGTATAATCAATAATCCAAACGCTCCGCTTTCCAAAGAGGTCGATATTCCTATCGAAATAAATGTAGGTGCTGAATTTGTCACAGGAAGCACTCGAATGAAAAGTGGTACTTCTCAAAAGTTAGTACTTAACATGATCTCAACCGCTCTTATGATTAAAATTGGTCGAGTGAAAGGTAATAAAATGGTCAATATGCAATTAAACAACCACAAATTAGTGGATAGAGGTATCCGATTTGTTATGGATGAACTCCAAATAGATTACCCCATTGCTGAACAACTTTTAAAAGAAAATGGTTCAGTAAAAAAAGCAATAGACGCATACCGCAAACAACTATATTAACTGTTACGAAAAAAAGCTATAACATAGCCTTTATCATCCTTGGATTGCCATGCAAATCGTTACGCAATTGAACCTCGGAAAAGCCTTTGGCATATAACATGTTAACAGTCTCAATTCCTAAATATTGATTAATTTCAAAAAAAAGTTTTCCCTTGGGGGCTAGTGATTTCTGAGCCAAATCAGCTATTTTCTCGTAGAAGATAAGTGGATTTTCATCGCTTACAAACAAAGCCAAATGAGGTTCATAACCCAATACATTTTGCTTCATTTCTTGTTTTTCCAAATTGCGAACATATGGGGGGTTCGACACGATAATGTCGTATGTATGTAACAGGGTGTCTGTTTGTAAAATATCTTGATGTATAAAACGGACAGAGACTCCATTTTCTACTGCATTTTTTTGAGCTATACTAAGAGCCTTTTGTGAAATATCCAAGGCACTAATCTTTGAAGCAGGTCTTTCTTTAGCAATTGAAATAGAAATACACCCACTGCCACACCCTATATCCAATATATTGTATTGTTGATTTTCAGAGGTTTCATCAAGAATCCAAGCTACCAACTCCTCGGTTTCCTGCCGTGGAATCAGTACACCTTCATTTACAAAGAAACGATTTCCGAAGAAGAAAGTTTCTCCAAAAATATATTGAATGGGTTTTTCAATAAAAAGTTCATCAATTGCGGTCAAAATACACTGCTTTTCATCGACAGAAAAATCTTTATCGGGATACAGATGTACTTCAGTTCGAGAAGAATTCGTATAAAATTCTAACAAAAGAAAATAGAGGGATTGTAGTTCCCTCGATTCGTATTTCTCACTTAATTTATAGACAAGATACTCTTTTAATTGTCTGAAATTCATGGATTTAATTTAACCTCAATTCCTGACCTACTTGTAAATTATTACTTGTAATGTCATTCAAATTATTAAGTTTCATAATCTGATTAACGGGTACTTTTTGTTCTCTCGAAATTTTGTAAAGCGTATCCCCTGCTTGTACCACATAGTAAACTGGACTTCCTTCAGTTGATGGTTTTGCAAATGTCTCTACAGACTGAATCACTGGTTCAACTGCTTTAACGCTGTCTTTTTGAGTCTGTTGGGTACGCAAAGCGTCTGTAATAGCAATCCCTTGATTATCAGCCTTGATCACAAGATTGTCATACTCATAGAGTTTATAACGCTTAATGATAGCAATCAACTTTTGAGCATATTGAGGATCGGTGGCATATCCTGCTTTTTTGAGTCCATGAGCCCATTTTTCATAATCGTTGATAGCTAAAGTGAACAACGAAGCATAGCGACTGCGATTTACCAGAAACTGTGAATGGTCTTCAAACGATTCAAAAGCATATTTATAACGGCGGAAACATTCTCCCTTTTCATCATCATCATGAGTAATCGTTTTACCTTTCCAAGCAGAATGACACTTGATTCCGAAATGATTATTGCCATACCGTGCTAAACGTCCTTGCCCTGAAGCACTTTCTAAGATTCCTTGAGCTAAAGTAATACTTGCTGGAATTCTATAACGTTGCATTTCTACCATTGAAATTTCTTTGTAATCCTCTATATATTTGAGTGTTACAGCAGTTGTCACAGGCATTGCTGGTGGAATTTCATGATATATTTCCTCCGAACTTTCGTATTTCTTTAATTTCTCATTGACAAGTTCTCTAGTCTTCTTGTCAATATTTTTAGGCATAGGACGTTGTCCTCGATGAGTTACTTTTTTGGGATTTTTCGGATTTTTGTAATATCTTGAAGAACAAGACGCTAAAATCGACAAAAACGCCAACAAAAATAGTATTTTTTTAAACATAATTCAAGATTTCTTTACTTTTCCTTAATCTCCTCTCATTAAATCCTGCAATTCCTTGCAAACCTCCTGTATGAATCGCAAGTATTTTTGTATTCGGTTCAAAATACCCCTGGTTTGCGAGGGCAAAAATAGCAAAAATCATTTTACCCACATAAATTGGGTCTAAAGAAATATTCGTTTTTTCGTTAAAGTTATTCAAAAATCGTATTAAATCATCGTTAATCTTTGCATATCCGCCAAAATGATAATCGTGTATGAGCTTCCAATTGTTTTTTGAAACATATTTTTTAATGACTTCTTCTAAAAATTTTCCTTTCAAAGCAGGAAACCCCAAAACCTTCTGATGTGGAAAACTGCTGTTTATCAATCCTGCCATAGTTCCTCCCGTACCAACGGCTGTGCAAATTACATCAAATGAAGCATCATCGGAAATCAAAATTTCTTGACAACCCTGTACAGCCAGAATGTTTGTCCCTCCCTCTGGTAACACATAAACATCTGTACCATAACTGTGTAACAAATTATTTAAAAACTCTAAGCTGTCTTTTAACCGATATTCTGTTCGGGTTACAAATCGAAATTCCATACCACAACGCTGTGCAAATCTTAGGGTTGGATTTTCATGAATTTTGTCGCACAACTCTTCCCCACGAATGACACCGATGGTTTTCAATCCCATCAACTGTCCTGCAGCAGCAGTAGCGGCAATATGATTGGAATAAGCTCCTCCGAAAGTGAGTAATGTATTTTTTTGCTGTTTTTTAGCTTCTAAAATATTGTATTTCAACTTCCTAAGTTTATTCCCTGATACAAACGGATGATTTTTGTCTTCTCGTTTTAAATACAAAGAAATTCCATTGGGCAAATGTAAATTAACTTGCTGATTTTCAACAGTTATGTCAGAAAATATATCCATCATATTTCAGAAAATATTTAACTCCTAAAAAACCTCAAAAATTCCGGCTGCTCCCTGACCTGTACCCACACACATAGAAACCATTCCATACTTCTGGTTATGGCGTTTCATTTCATCAAATAGTTGCACTGAGAGTTTTGCTCCCGTACACCCTAACGGATGTCCTAAAGCTATCGCTCCTCCATTCACATTAATAATTTCAGGATTCAAATCCAATTCTCGAATTACTGCTAAGGTTTGTGCCGCGAAGGCCTCATTCAACTCAATCATTTGAATGTCACTGAGTTGTAACCCTGATTGTTTCAAAGCCTTAGGAATAGCTTTAACAGGCCCAATCCCCATAATACTTGGTGGTACACCTGCAACGGCATATGTTATCAATCGAGCTATAGGATTAATATTCAGTTTTTTGACTAATTCCTCACTCATCAGCAACAAAAAAGCAGCTCCATCACTTGTTTGGGAAGAGTTTCCTGCCGTAACACTACCTCCTTTTGCAAAAACAGGTTTTAGTTTTGCTAATGCCTCTAATGAGGTATCACTACGTGGCCCTTCATCAGTTTTAAAGGTGTATGTTCGTGCGGTACGAATCCCATTTCTAAGTAGCACTTCCTCTACTTGAATAGGTGCTATCTGACCCTCAAATCGTTTTTCGGTCAGAGCTTTGACTGCCTTTTGATGCGATTGAAACGCGAACATATCTTGATCTTCTCGCGAGATATTAAACTGACAAGCTACTTTTTCGGCGGTAAGTCCCATTCCCCAATAGAAATCTTCATTCCCTTGCATAACTGATTTATAATCGGGTGAAGGACGGTATCCTCCAAAAGGGATATAACTCATACTTTCCACCCCTCCTGCTATGATGCAGTCTGCCATACCAGACTGAATTTTTGCCATTGCAATAGCAACACTTTCTAGTCCCGATGCACAATATCGATTAATGGTCATCCCAGGCACTTGGTCGGTCTGCAAACCCATTAAGGAAATAATCCTTCCCACATTTAGCCCTTGCTCTGCCTCGGGAACAGCACTCCCTACAATGACATCATCAATCATAGTTTTATCAAAATCAGTCATTTGTGAAATCATATAGGCAATAGTTTCAGCCGCTAACTCGTCCGGACGCTTGAAACGAAGCAATCCACGAGGAGCTTTTCCAACAGCCGTACGATAGGCTTTTACAATATAGGTTGCTTTCATAATGTTGCTTATTTAACCATAACATTCAACAACGAAGACAAATTCTTGTGCTAACTGACCTTATTTTTCAAAAGTTTATTTTAAAAAATAGAGATACAGAACTTCTAAAATTTGGATTCTTGAAGTAATAATATCAACAAAATCAAATTCTGCGAAAAAACGATTATTTAGAAATCTTTTAAGGTGCTGATAAACTTCCTCGAAATAATTTCATCTTGTTGCAACTGAGCTTTTAAAGCTTCTATTGAATCAAATTTTTGTTCAGTGCGATGGTATTGTAAAAAATAGATTTGTAGGGTTTCTCCGTATATATCTTTATCAAAATCAAAGAAAAACACTTCGATAGAAGGCTCTTTGCCTGGTATAGTTGGATTCTTTCCGATACTCATCATGCCATATATCTTTTTGCCACTGATGATGCTATAAACGATGTAAATACCATCTTTGGGAATTAGCTTGTACGGAAAATCTACCTGAATATTAGCTGTGGGGAAACCTATTTCCCTACCAAGTTTCATGCCGTGAACAACTTGTCCGGTAATCAAAAAAGGGCTTCCAAGGTAGTCCCATGCTTTCTTCACATCGCCTTGAGCTAAGGCTTCGCGTATTTTGGTAGAACTAACCGATACTTCATTTATTTCCTTTGCTGAAATTTCTTCTACTTCAAATCCGTATTGTACTCCAAATTGACGCATATCATCAATATCAGCTGTTCGATTTCGCCCAAAGCGATGATCGTACCCAATCACTACTTTTTTCATATTCAGAGTTTTAACTAAAAACTCCTCCACAAATTCCCGAGCCGACATTTGTGAAAATTTTTCATCAAACGGATGGGTTATCAATTGGTCTATACCTAACGTAGACAACTTCTGACTTTTCTCTTCCAAGGTATAGATCAATTTCAAATCATTACAGTGTTGTACTACCATTCTCGGATGTGGAAAAAAAGTAAAAATGGTTGAGTACCAATCTCTTTGGTTAGCTTCTTCCACCAACTTTCGAATAATTTTTTGATGCCCCAAATGCACCCCATCAAATGTTCCGATGGTAATAACACTTCCCTTGGAGGCTTTGAATTTGGAAATATCGGTTATCTCTTTCACGTACAGTTGTTATATTTTCTTGTAGTTGGCTTGAGATTGTATACTATCTTTGCATACAAAAATCTTTACCAGCTAGAAATTCAGGTGAAACTCTATTTGTTGGTCGTTAAACTTTTAAACTAAGCGTAAAACGATTTATAAAGTTCGGAATATTTTTCTTTAATAATACGACGTTTTAGTTTCAAAGTTGGGGTCAGATGCCCTGCGTCAATGCTCCACTCATCGGGTGTAAGTCCAAAAACTTTGATCTTCTCCCATTGCCCTAAATTCTCGTTAGCCCGCTCAACCTCTTTTCTAATTCGGTCAAATAATTTTTTGTTGGCTATTATTTCCTCATTGCTACTTTCAAGATTAATTCCACGACGTTTTGCCCATTCTTTTACGAAAGGGAAATTCAATTGAATGATTGCCGCAGGCATCTTTTCTCCCTCACCCACCACCATGGCTTGTTCAATGAATCTGGATTGTTTCAAAAGACTTTCAATACGTTGTGGCGTAATGTACTTTCCTCCCGATGTTTTGAAAATTTCTTTCTTACGGTCGGTGATTTTTAAAAATCCTTCTTTGTCCAACTCCCCAATATCTCCTGTATGGAAATAACCATCAACAATAGCCTGTGCAGTCATTTGAGGATCTTTAAAGTAACCTAACATCACGTTGTCTCCTTTACAAAGAATTTCGCCGTCTTCAGCAATTTTCACCTCAACATTGTTGATAGGTTTTCCTACAGTGCCTATTTTCAAATATTTATCTGATTTTCGATTCACAGAAATTACGGGAGATGTTTCTGTAAGTCCATATCCTTCAACGATATTCAATCCTGCAGCACAAAATACTCGATTTAAACGATTTTGTAATGCGGCACTTCCCGATACAATCAATTGCAGTTCTCCCCCCAAGGCCTCCTGCCACTTTTTGAATATCAATTTACGAGCAATTCCCAATTTAAAACCATACCAAAAACCATTCGCTCCATAAGGTTTATATACAAAGCCCAAATCCAACGCCCAGAAAAATAATTTCTTTTTAATGCCAGAGAGTTCCGTACCTTTGGTATAAATCTTATCATATACCTTTTCAAGTAAACGCGGAACGACTGTCATCAAATGAGGTTTTACTTCCTTAATATTTTCTCCCATTTTTTCAATGGATTCAGCAAAATGAATTCGCATGAAATTATACTGATAGAAATATGTCAGCATACGTTCAAAAATATGGCATACAGGCAAAAAACTCAAACAACGAGAACCTGCTTTTATGGGAAGCCTGTCTTCACAGTTTAACACATTGGAAATTATGTTTTTATGTGACAACATCACTCCTTTCGGACGATCTGTTGTTCCTGAAGTGTATATGATGGTAGCTAAATCTGTTCCATGAATTTGTTTTTTATAATTTTCAACTTCGGGTTGGTTACTTTCATCAACACCCAAGTTTAAAATTTCTTTCCAACTGTGTGCATAAGGAACAGTGTCAAAGGTGTAAATCCCTTTCAAATGAGGTAATTTATCTTGAATTGAGGTAATTTTATCAAGCAATTGTTTATCAGAAACAAAGCAATATTTACATTCTGCGTGATTGAAGATATATTCGTAATCTTCCAATGAAATAGTTGGATAGACGGGTACGTTTTGAGCACCTATTTGCAAAATACCCATATCTAAAACGTGCCACTCAGTGCGATTATTGGATGAAATGACTGCTATTTTATCATCTTTTTCCACTCCTAAACGTAGCAAACCTCGACTAACTTGATTTATTTTTTGAATATAGGTTTCAGTGGACGTTTTTTCCCATTTTCCGTCGTATTTTGTTACGAAAGCATCTTCCAAAGGAAAGTTTTTTAGCTGATAATACGGAATATCAAACAAACGGGTAACTTCATTCATTTTGCTCAAAATTTTAAAATCAACACGCAAAGTAACAATAAAAAGTGGTAAAAACAATTTTTTTTGACATTTTTTTGTCGATATTTGGATTTAACTTTTTTATTATTGATTGATTTACAGAACAATAAATCAGATGAAATATAAAAAAACAATACAATCATAACATTAGTATTTTAGCATTAGTAAAGTTTTGTAAAACGATTATTCAAATTTGATTTGTACATTAAAACAAACCAGAAATGACAACACTTTTTGAAGATAATCTTCTTAATTTGAGCAATATAACGAAAAAATAAAATATTTTCGGTAAATCATTAGTAGACTATCTTTACAAAACAAATTATGGTTACATATAAATTGTCAGTGAAATTCTTTACGAATACAATTCTGTTTTCTGTAGGATTTGGCACCTTTTTTACTATATTTGTGCTTTAAGAATCTGTGGAGCATAACTCTACCGTTATTTATATTTCACAAAATCACAACCTTATTATTTAACTATCAACGCTTTATACAACAATACCTAGATATTTTATGAAGAGATTTACATTTTTACTATGCATCGCCTTTTTAAGCATTACTTTCGGACAGGAAAAAATAAAAGTAACTTCCGTCTATGGCAGTGAAAACAAAGAGGTACAAGTTTTATTAGATTTTGAAAATATCTACATCCAAACCCTTACCTTTCACGGGGCTACTATCAAAGGCAAACATTATGAAGTTACAATTTCAGAGTATGAAAACGGAAACCTTGTAAGAACAGAAACACTATTTGATGGTTCGGAGTCTGATTATTTCAGAAATCAATCCAATACTTTGCCCCTTACATTCTTCTTTAAAATGGCAGACGGTAAATTTAAAGGATTTTTGCGAGGTGAACGCTTTGGTAGTAAAAAAGTATATTTTGATTTGAAAAGTGAATCGGATATGTACGTTTTAAAGGATTTCTTTGGTTCATCAAATGAATGGTTTTTTACGTCTGACACCAATAAAGCTACTGCTATTTTTGCTATCATTACCCCGAAAATCAATCCTGATGGCTCTGGCTCATACTGTGAAGTTGCCCAGTCAGATGTTGCTCCCGAACGTTTCGGTACGCACTTTCTCATTCCGCATTACTTTTTAGTGTCCATTCGATTTAAGGAAAAATAACCCGTAAACGACGCTTTCAAAAAGAAAACATAAAAAAAACAAAAGTACTTATTGAATTTTCTACAATAAATTCATACCTTTGCGGTAGATGACTTTGGTCAGAACACAAAATTTTTCAACTACAAAATAAATTGTAAATAGCAGAATCGCAATCATAGAAAAGAAAAGAAATTATGAAGAGAAGAGTTTTTATACGCAATGTGGGAGCTTCGTCCTTATTTGTGGGGTTGGGAGGTTTGTCGTTAGCAATGAAGCCTGATAATATAAAGAAAATCACTATTTTACATACAAACGATACGCATAGCCATATCGACCCACAACCTGCCAATGCTCCTAAGAACCCAAATCGTGGAGGCGTAGCACGAAGAGCTTATTTAGTTGAACAAATTCGTCGTGAAAACCCAAACACATTACTGTTTGATGCTGGAGATATTTTTCAAGGAACTCCTTACTTCAATTTCTATGGAGGAGAACTCGAATTTAAGTTAATGTCCATGATGGGATACAACGCCTCTACCATTGGGAACCATGATTTTGATAATGGAATTGATGGACTGTACGCTCAATTGCCTCATGCTAAATTTGATTTCTTAATCTCAAACTACGATTTTTCAAATACTCTAATGGACGGACACACAAATCCTTACAAAGTGTATGTGGTTGATGGTATTCGCATTGGAGTTTTCGGACTGGGGGTAAAATTAGAAAATTTGGTCAGCAAACAGAATTACAAAGAAACTGTTTATTTAGATCCTTTGGAAATCGCATTGGACATGGAGCGTAAACTCAAAGAAGAAGAAAAATGTGACTTAGTAATTTGTCTTTCCCATTTAGGATATGATTACGTAGATAGAAAAAATCAAATCTACGACCTTAAAATTGCAGAAGAAACGTCACATATAGACCTCATCATAGGCGGACATACACATACGTTCTTAACTGAGCCTACTTTAGTAACAAACAAAAAGGGGAACACCACCTTAGTAAACCAAGTGGGTTGCTTTGGAATTCAGTTGGGACGTATTGATTTTTACTTTGAAGAAGGTAAAAATACAGGTAATAAATCAGTTAGTATTGAAGTGTAGATATTAAAAAATGTCTACACTTCCCTTGCCCTCACGAACTACAACGGGTTCATCACCTGATAAGTCTATAACGGTTGAAGCCACGTTATCACCGTATCCTCCGTCGATAACGGCATCGACCCTGTTTTGCCATTTTTCAAAAATAAGTTCAGGGTCGGTAGTATACTCAATCAAATCATCCTCATCATAGATAGAAGTGGACACAATCGGGTTTCCAAGCCTTTCAACGATGATACGGACTATATTATTATCGGGAATACGGATTCCTACCGTCTTTTTCTTCTTAAAATCTTTCGGAAGATTATTACTGCCGGGAAGAATAAATGTATAAGGCCCAGGCAAAGCTTTCTTTAATATTTTAAACGTAGAACTATCAATCTGCTTAACATAATCAGAAAGATTGCTTAAATCGGCACAAACGAATGAAAAATTTGCTTTCTCCAACTTTATTCCTTTGAAACGAGCTATTTTTTCCAAAGCCTTGGTGTTAGTAATGTCACATCCCAATCCATAGACCGTGTCTGTTGGATAAATAACTAATCCACCTTCGCGGAGAATCTCCACCACCTTAGCTATCTCTTTCTCATTCGGATTGTCATTATAAATACGTATAAACTCTGCCATATTTTTAAGTTTTATGATTTATTGAATTACGGATTCAATGCTGCTTCAAGGCTTAAAATCCTTTTATTGCTTATTTACTGAATGTATCAATATTGTAAAGTCACCCAACGGAAACACCCTTGTAGAAATCGCATATCAAAAATAGACCACAATCGAAATCAATAAATAGACACGCAATTCCTACAAAGATGTTTTTATACAATCTTATAAAGTTTTGAATTATAACATTTTAAAATCACACCTATTCGTTAGGTTTCGCAAAAAAATGGTAAAACCATGGTATAGTTTCAATTCCTTTTAAGAAGTTGAAAACTCCAAAATGTTCATTAGGCGAGTGAATCGCATCACTATCCAAACCAAACCCCATCAAAATAGATTTACTACCTAATTCTTTTTCAAAAAGAGCTACAATCGGAATACTTCCTCCTGAACGCACAGGAATTGGGTCTTTACCAAAAGATTGCTTATAGGCCTTTGCTGCCGCCTGATACCCTACTGAATTTGTAGGCGTTACATATCCTTGCCCTCCATGATGTGGCTTTACAGTCACTTTGACTCCTGCAGGAGCAATACTCTCAAAATGCTCTTTGAACAGTTGTGTAATCTCTTCCCAATTTTGATTAGGTACTAATCGCATTGATATTTTAGCATATGCCTTACTCGGAATAACGGTCTTAGCTCCCTCACCAATATATCCTCCCCAAATACCATTTACATCCAAAGTAGGACGAATGGAATTGCGTTCGTTAGTTGAATAGCCTTCCTCTCCATAAACATCTTCAATGTCCAAGGCTTTTTTATAATTCTCCAATGAAAAAGGTGCTTTTGCCATTTGATTGCGTTCCTCTTGTGAGAGTTCTTCTACTTTATCATAGAATCCTGGTATGGTAACTCGCTTATTCTCATCATGTAAAGAAGCAATCATTTTTGTCAAAATATTTATCGGATTTGCTACAGCCCCGCCATAGAGCCCTGAATGCAAATCGCGATTAGGTCCAGTAACTTCTACCTCAACATAGCTGATACCACGAAGCCCTGTCGTGATTGAAGGTGTATCATTAGCAATCATCCCTGTATCGGAAATCAAAATAATGTCGTTTTTGAGTTTTTCGTGATTGCGTTTTACGAACCAACCCAAACTTTCAGAACCTACCTCTTCTTCTCCTTCAATCATAAATTTCACATTGCAAGGTAAATTGCCCGTTTTCACCATATATTCCAAGGCTTTAACGTGCATATACATCTGCCCCTTGTCATCACAAGCTCCACGAGCAAAAATAGCACCTTGTGGATGTTTTTCAGTGGTTTTAATCACTGGCTCAAAAGGATCAGAATGCCACAAATCAATAGGATCAGCAGGTTGTACGTCATAGTGACCATACACCAAAACAGTAGGCAATGCAGGGTCTATAATTTTCTCACCATACACAATTGGATAACCTGGGGTGTCACATATCTCGACTGTATCACATCCTGCTTTTTCTAAAGCATTTTTCACAGCTTCAGCGGTGTTTATTACATCTTGCGAATATGCTGAGTCGGCACTAATCGACGGAATTTTAAGAAGTTGAATCAGTTCATCAATAAATCGTTCTTTGTTTTCTTCAATATAATTTTTTACAGTTTCCATATATTTTTTGATAAATAAATCGCTCAAAGGTAAGAAGAATATCTAAAAGTTACAAGTTATTCATAAAAAAGATTGTCGTGCAGACTCAAACTCGAAGTGCAATTTTTTGTTCTCTGGCATACTACTGAATTGTCTTTTCACCCATTTGAGCAACGGCAAAGACTACGAAAATCATGGTAGTTAGTATTCTGTCAAAAGGAAATAACTTTCTTAATTATTGAGAAAAAAGAAACCAATTTCAGTATTTAACTACATATCTTTTTTATCTATTAGATTTTGATTTTCAATGTTTTTCGGTGATTTCTATCGGCATTGGAGACAAATTCCGCTCTGCGGAGTATACGAGAGTTAATTTTTAGTGAAGTATCCACATCCTTGAAATGAAATTCGCCGACCTTGTGGAGGCAATTTTGGTTTCACATACTAAGCCTTCGACTATGTTTCAACACAAAAGTACAAATATGAAAATAAATAATGAACTGAAAAAATAAATATGTATTTATTATTGAAATGGAGTCAATCCGAATTATTTAACGATGTTACTTACGGATTTAAGATAAAAATAATTGTCTTTCAGAACAATGGAGGTCTCTTCAGCTCTAATTAAAATCCGAAAATGCTGTATTTTATAGGCGAAAGATGTTTTGCTTGACTGAATTTATACATTGAGACAAGACTAAAAAGATTGATTCGAATTAAATCGGAAAAACATTTAAAATGAATTTACTATTCCTTAGAATCCCTGCTTTAAGATTCTAAATCACAACAACTCAAAATATTTCAAAAAAACACTATTTTGTTCGTACGGAAACAAAAAGCTAACTTTTGAAGAGTACAGATTAGGAGCTGGATACATTCAGAAATTTCTGACTGCCGTATGAATCGACTCGAAATTCTCTTACAGTTCTGTGGTTACTTTTGCATCCTACAAAGATCAAGGTGATACCTAATTGTAGAAATGGATAACAGTAATCATGATAGCTTCATTTGGAACACTCATATTGGTTTTTGTTCCTTTATCTGACGAAAACATTGAGATTATCAGGTCAGATAGGAACCTAAAACGTGCATTCCGCAAAAATACGGGTTTGATATCAAGTTTTAAATAATAGAGAGAAAATAATAAGATAAAATATTAAATTTCAATCGCTTAACATTACACTTGAGAAATAATCTTATAATTACTTGACAAAGCCTATTTTGAAAACGTATATTTGCAGACTTTTTATGGAAAAATATACGGTTTTATACATCACACAATGAAATTATCAAATTTTAATTTTGAATTACCTAAAGAATTATTGGCTGAATATCCGAGTGAAAATCGCGATGAAGCACGTTTGATGGTTGTACATCGAAAAACAGGATTGATTGAGCATAAACTTTTTAAAGATGTCATCGATTATTTTGACGATGGTGACGTTTTTGTACTGAACAACACCAAAGTTTTTCCTGCTCGGCTCTATGGTAATAAAGAGAAAACAAAAGCAAAAATTGAAGTGTTTTTACTTCGTGAATTGAATGCAGACCAGCGTTTATGGGATGTGCTTGTAGATCCTGCTCGAAAAATACGTATTGGAAATAAATTATACTTCGGAAAAGACGACAGTTTGGTTGCTGAAGTAATTGATAACACTACTTCCCGAGGACGTACACTCCGCTTTTTATATGATGGTTCTTACGAAGAATTCAGAAATAAACTCACAGAATTAGGTCAAACACCACTTCCAAAATATATTTCAAGAGCCGTTGAACCTGAAGATGAAGAGCGTTACCAAACTATTTACGCGAAACACGAAGGAGCTGTTGCAGCTCCAACGGCCGGATTACACTTCTCCAAACATTTGATGAAACGATTAGAAATCAAAGGAATAAATTTTGCAGAAGTAACTTTACATGTAGGTTTAGGCACTTTCAGTCCCGTAGAAGTTGAGGACTTGTCAAAACACAAAATGGACAGCGAAGAGATGTTCATTTTAGAAGACCAGACTGAGATTATCAATAAAGCCAAACGAGGTAAAAATAAAGTTTGTGCGGTAGGAACAACGGTAATGAGAGCTTTAGAAAGTTCTGTTTCATCAGAAAATACAGTAAATCCTTATGTAGGATGGACAAATAAATTTATTTTTCCACCACACGACTTTAGTATTGCTGATGCCATGATAACAAACTTTCATACACCAAAATCAACCTTATTAATGATGATTTCAGCATTTGCAGGACATGATTTGATTATGAAAGCATACAAGGAAGCCGTACAAGAAAAATATAAATTTTATTCCTACGGAGACGCTATGTTGATTTTGTAATAATACAAATAAAACTCAGAAAATGTGGTATTACACTGAATATCAAAAAAATATTTTACAAAAAACATACTATTTCTTTGGTTATTAGAAAAATAATATTTAATATTGCACGCTCTTAGATAGCATTTACAAGAGAATAAGAGAGAAAAATAATGTTTAATCATTCAAGTGAAAATTTGCTAATCTCTTGATTTTCATAAGAATACAAATTTAATTATCAGCAAATGGCTGAACAACAACAAACAAAAGAGGAGTTTTTGCAAAACTTCGATTGGGCTAAATACCAAGAAGGTATTGATGGAGTTCAAGAAGACAAATTAAAAAATTTTGAAGATTTAGTGAAAAACAACTTTGTTGACACTCAAGACAATGAAGTTGTTGAAGGAACAGTAGTTCGCATCACTGACAGAGAAGCAATCATCGACATCAATGCTAAATCAGAAGGGGTTATCTCTTTGAACGAATTTCGTTACAATCCTAACTTAAAAGTAGGAGATAAAGTTGAGGTTTTGATTGATATCCGTGAGGACAGAACAGGGCAATTAGTGCTTTCACATCGTAAAGCTCGTACTATAAAAGCATGGGATCGCGTAAACTTAGCTCACGAAAATGGCGAAATTGTAAATGGTTTTGTTAAGAGTAGAACAAAAGGTGGTATGATTGTAGATGTTTTCGGAATCGAAGCATTCTTACCAGGTTCTCAAATTGATGTTAAACCGATTCGTGATTATGAGCAATTTGTGAATAAAACTATGGAATTCAAGGTGGTAAAAGTAAATCATGAATTCAAAAACGTAGTTGTTTCTCACAAAGCTCTTATCGAAGCTGATATTGAAGAACAGAAAAAAGAAATCATCGGACAACTTGAAAAAGGTCAAGTTTTAGAAGGTGTTGTTAAAAATGTAACTTCTTACGGTGTGTTCGTTGACTTAGGTGGTGTTGATGGATTGATTCACATTACTGATCTATCTTGGTCAAGAATCAACCACCCAAGTGAAGTAGTTGAATTAGACCAAAAATTGAACGTGGTTATCCTTGATTTTGATGACAATAAATCACGTATCCAATTAGGTTTGAAACAATTAAGTAAACATCCTTGGGACGCATTGACCGATGACTTGAAAGTTGGTGATAAGGTGAAAGGTAAAGTAGTAGTAATTGCTGACTATGGTGCTTTCATTGAAGTTGCTGAAGGAGTTGAAGGTCTTATCCATGTTTCTGAAATGTCTTGGAGTACGCACCTCCGTTCAGCTCAGGACTTTGTTAACTTAGGTGATGAAGTTGAAGCTGTGGTTATCACATTGGACAAAGAAGAGCGTAAAATGTCATTAGGTATCAAACAGTTAACATCTGATCCTTGGACAAATATCGCTTCAAAATATCCTGTAGGTTCTAAACATGTTGGAACTGTACGTAACTTTACAAACTTCGGTGTGTTTGTTGAGTTAGAAGAAGGAATTGATGGATTGATTTATATTTCTGATCTATCTTGGACTAAGAAAATAAAACACCCTTCTGAGTTTGTAAACGTTGGAGATAAACTAGATGTTGTTGTTCTTGAATTAGACGTTGAAGGTCGTAAACTTTCATTAGGACACAAACAAACTACAGAAAATCCTTGGGATAAATATGAAGTAGAGTTCGCTGTTGGAACTGTCCACAATGGAACCGTTTCTAAAATAGTAGACAAAGGTGCTACTGTTGATTTTAACGAGGACATCGTAGCTTTCATTCCTACACGTCACTTAGAAAAAGAAGACGGCAAGAAATTAGGAAAAGGAGATGTTGCTGATTTCAAGATCATTGAATTTAACAAAGAATTCAAAAGAGTAGTTGCTTCACATACAGCAATTTTCAGAGAAGAAGAAGAGAAAATAGCTAAGGAAGCTGCTGTTAATACAACAACAAATGTTGAAAAATCAACTTTGGGTGACTTAGAGGCTCTTCAAGAGCTGAAAGACAAAATGGAAAAAGGAAAGTAATTTAGTTTTTTTCATAATTTTTTGTTTTAATGAGGAAAAGTCGTCGCTGGGAAGTGGCGACTTTTTTGTATATACGTATCCTTCAATAAATAGAATATTAATGATATAGATTTATACCATACATATCAAAGCAAAAATCAAATATTTTAATATATAAAAATGGATTATTCTCATAAAAATATTACCTTTGTGAATTATTTATGAACGATGAATAACACAATAGAACAATACAATCAGGTGATTTCAGAATGTAAGTCACTTTTTATCAATAAAATGACTGACTACGGAAGTGCGTGGCGTATTCTGAGATTACCTTCACTTACTGACCAAATTTTTATTAAGGCTCAACGTATTCGGAGTTTACAGGAAAATTCGGTACGGAAAATTGATGAAGGGGAAATTTCGGAGTTTATTGGAATCATTAATTATTCCGTAATGGCACTTATTCAAATCGAAAAAGGGGTGGTACAACAACCTGATTTATCAACGCAGGAAGCTATACAGCTCTATGAGAACAAAGTAGAAGAAACTCGCTCGTTGATGGAGAAAAAAAACCATGACTATGGCGAAGCATGGCGTGATATGCGTGTTAGTTCGCTTACTGATTTGATTTTACAAAAACTTCTGCGTGTAAAACAAATTGAAAACAACCAAGGTAAAACCCTTGTCAGCGAAGGAATTGAAGCCAATTACCAAGATATGATAAACTATGCTGTGTTCGCCTTAATCCATCTCAAAGAATTAAAAAAATAATATTTGTAATGAAAATTATAATCCATATTTTACGACTTTTTTTAGGTATCACGTTTATTGTTAGCGGATTAATAAAACTTAATGATCCCATCGGATTTTCTTTTAAACTGGAAGAATATTTTAGTGAGTCAGTACTCAATTTACCTTTTTTTATGCCTTTTGCTTTGGCAATTGCTATTTTTGTATGCATTGCTGAAGTACTTTTGGGGGTGATGATTCTGATGGGATATTTAAAAAAATTCACTCTTTGGGCTACGCTATTGATGCTCATTTTCTTTGGTTTTTTAACTTTTTATTCAGCTTATTACGACAAAGTTACTGATTGTGGGTGTTTTGGTGATGCTATTAAATTTACTCCTTGGCAATCATTTGGGAAAGATATTCTATTGCTTGTCGTAACTTTAATCCTATTTTGGAAACAAAAAATGATTCAACCAATTGGTAGAAAACTGCCATTCGTGGTTACTTTTGTTTCGTTGATTGGTTGTATTGTATTTGTATATCAAGTTTATAATCACTTACCAATAAAGGATTTTAGACCTTATAAAATTGGTGTGAACATTCCTGAGGCTATGAGGATTCCTGAAAATGCTCCAAAAGCGGTTTATGATTATCTTTGGAAATTCAATGTGAATGGAGAAGAAAAAATAGTGACTACGCAAGGTAGTTATCCTACAGTAGATGGTGAATTTATATCCTTTGAAACTAAATTAGTTGATAAAGGATATGAACCTCCAATTCACGATTTTTATATAGAAAAAGAAGGGGAAAATTATCTTGATGAGATGATGAGCAAAGAAAAGTTGCTTTTGGTGATTTGTTATAAAATTGAAAAAACAGATAGAAATGCTTTTAAGAACATCAAAACTATCACTGACAAGGCTTTAAAATCGGGATATACTGTTATCGGTTTAGCATATGATTTGAACCAATCGGAGCAACTCATAAAGGAATATGAATTGAATTTTGAGTTCTACTACAACGATGAAACAACCTTAAAAACGATGATTCGTTCCAATCCTGGGCTGATAACTATAAAAAAAGGAACAATTATCGATAAAAAGCATTATAACGATTGGGAAAAATTAGTGCTGTAACCGATGAATCGACAAGTTATTACCACTTCAGATGGTTCCACAACCATACACATCCCTGAATGGAACGAAAATTTCCATTCTAAACACGGAGCTTTACAAGAAGCAATGCATGTTTTTATAAAAAATGGATTGCAATTATTTGAAAATAGACAAATTTCGATTCTTGAAATAGGATTTGGCACAGGATTGAATGCTTTGGTAACATACATAGAGCATCAGAATCTGAGGTTGCAAGTACATTATGAAGGTATAGAAGCCTATCCGCTTTCGTGGGAAGAAGCACAACAAATGAACTATACTCAAATTATTGGAAATGAAAAACTGGATCCTATTTTTGAGCATATTCATCAATCGGATTGGCAAACAAATATTCCTATAACAGAGACTTTTACTCTTAAAAAACGCAGACAACAATTTGAGACAATTGATGATATAAATCGTTTTGATTTAATATATTTCGATGCTTTTGGAGCAAGAGTGCAACCTGAATTATGGGAAGAAATTATCTTTGAAAAAATGCATAAGGCTTTGAAAAACGAAGGTGTTCTAGTGACTTACTCTGCTAAGGGAAGTGTTCAAAGAGCCATGAGACAATGTGGTTTTCAGGTTGAAAAATTGGCAGGTCCACCTGGAAAACGGGAAATGCTCAGAGCGAAAAAATCGTGTAGATAATCTACTAAGATTTTTACCGTATTAAAGAGATGATTGAATATTCTGTAAATTAAATAAAAAATGGCCGCAAACACATTTGGAGAATTATTCCGACTGACTACTTTTGGCGAATCACATGGAACGGCATTAGGAGGTGTAATTGATGGGTGTCCTGCAGGAATAACTATTGATTTTCAATTGATTCAACAAGAATTAGACCGACGAAAGCCAGGGCAATCTTCCATTGTTACTCAACGTAAAGAACCTGATGAAGTGCGTTTTCTTTCAGGAATTTTTGAAGGAAAGACCACTGGAACTTCTATAGGCTTTATTATTGAGAATACGAATCAAAAATCACAAGATTACAACCATATTAAAGATATTTTCCGTCCGAGTCATGCTGATTATGTATACCAACAGAAGTATGGACATCGTGATTATCGAGGAGGTGGCCGAAGTTCTGCTCGTGAAACTGCCTGTCGTGTAGTGGCAGGAGCTATCGCTAAACAGGTACTTCATCAAATTCGTTTTACAGCTTTTGTTTCATCGGTAGGTGAATTAGCTTTGCAAACACCTTACACTAATTTGGACTTATCACTAACGGAAACCAATGCTGTTCGTTGTCCCGATCCAGAATTGGCTCAACAGATGGAAGATTACATCAAACAAATCCGTAAAGAAGGGGATACCGTTGGAGGAACGGTTATGTGCGTTATTCAAAATGTACCTATAGGACTTGGTGAGCCTGTGTTCGACCGATTGGACGCACAATTAGCCAAGGCGATGCTTTCCATTAACGCGGTAAAAGGATTTGAATATGGAAGTGGTTTCGAGGGAACAAAATTACGTGGCAGTCAGCACAATGACCTTTTCAATCCAGATGGGAGTACTCAAACCAATCGTTCAGGTGGCATTCAAGGAGGCATCAGCAATGGAATGGATATCTATTTTAAAGTTGCTTTCAAACCGGTTGCAACATTAATGCAAGAGCAAGAAGCTTTAGATATTCGTGGAAATTTGATTCCAGTACAGGGTAAAGGTAGGCATGATCCTTGTGTTGTACCTCGTGCCGTACCTATCGTAGAGGCTATGGCTGCAATGGTACTTTTGGATTTTTATCTTATCAACAGAGGGTTACAATTCAAATGAAGTCGAAAATATGGCAGCCCTACTCTGTGAGTTTTCTTCTTAAAATAGGTAATTTAAAACATAAATCGCTTGAGAGCTAACTGTTTTCAGTGATATTGACACCCATAAAGAGATATTGTCATGAAAAACATCCGTTTAAGAGAATATAAAATCTTGTTTTATCGCCTTTTTTTGGTGTATTTATTTTATTTTATTGCTCGAGTGTGCTTTTATTTATTCAATAAAGACCTCATTTCTGTTGATAATGTATCAGAATTTTTTCGATTAGCATTCTATGGGCTACTATTCGATTCTGCTGCCATTATTTATATAAACTTACTCTTTTTAGTATTGAGTTTGTTTCCTTTATGGGTCAATACTTCAAAAAAATATCAGAAAATTGTTTTTTGGGTCTATTTTTTGACAAATATTCCTCCTTTCTTATTAAATTTCATAGATATTGTATTTTTCCAATACAATCGCTCACGACTTACACTCAGTGCATGGTCGTTGGCGGCTAGCGAAGATAATAAATGGTCTCTTCTGTTTGGATTCTTGGTAAGGCATTGGTCAGTTTTTGTTATTTTTTTAGTTTGCGTATTCACTTGGATATATCTTTACAAAAAAAATAAAATAAAGCCTCAAACATACTCAAACAAATGGAGCTATTTTATTGGTTCTACAGTTTTTATGTTTGCTATCACTCCCTTGTTTTTGTTAGGAATACGAGGGATGCCTTTCAAAAAAGGTACTATTCCGCTTACCATTACCGATGCTAATAAATTTGCCAACGACCTCTCACAAGTCAATCTGATTCTCAACACTCCTTTTGGTATTATCCGAACTTTAGGAAAAAGCGATAGCTTTCGAACTTATAATTTTGCTACAGAGGATTATATTGCTGAAAATATTCGTCCTATAAAAAAATATAATCGAAAAGTAACTAAAAAGCCGAATATCGTCCTGTTTATTTTAGAAGGAATGGGAAATGAATATTTTGAAACATTCAATAAAGATAAAGCAATTCCTGAGTTTAAATCCTATACGCCTTTCTTGGACTCGTTAGCTCAAAACGGACTTTATTTTACTAATGTATATGCAAACGCAAGTCGCTCTATGGAAGGAATTTCGGCAATTACAGCAGGAATCCCAACATTTGAGACACCACTTGCGTATTCACCATATTCCCAACAAGAAATAGCATCCATTGCAAATATCTACAGGGAAATGAGCTATAAAACGGCTTTCTTTCACGGAGCTACCAACGGCTCTATGGGATTTAGCGGATTTACGAAACAAATAGGATTTGAGAATTATTTTGGAAAGACTGAATTTAACGATGAAAGTCAGCACAATGGTAGTTGGGGGATACACGATGAGCCTTTTTTACAATATACTAAAAAAGAAATTGATAAAATGAAAACTCCTTTTTTGGCAACAGTATTTACGCTCTCATCACACGAACCTTATACAATTCCAGAAAAATACAAAGGTGTTTTCAACAAAGGAGATGTGCCGATGCAAAATGCAGTGGCTTATTCCGATTATTCCATACGGAAGTTTTTCGAATCCGCAAAAAAATCAGATTGGTTTGAAAATACAATATTTGTATTTGTTGCAGATCACCCTTCTACAGCTTATTATGATTATTACAAACAAAAAATTTCGTATTTCAATGTACCAATAATTTTTTATAGTCCCAGTAAGGAATTAATACAAACGGGAACTTCGGACGAATTAGCTCAGCAAATTGATATATTTCCTACCCTCGTAGATTTGGCCGGTTATCAAAAACCTTTCCGCTCTTGGGGTCGTAGTCTATTTGCTAAAGAAGAACCTCACAGAGCCTATGTTACCAATCGAAATTTTTATCAACTAATACAAGGAGATTATATATATGTAGCTGATATAAAAGGTGAAATAGTAGGAATTTACGCAAAAAATGACCAAAATTTAAAGGAAAATCTAAAAGAAATTCTTCCAGAGGAAACTACTCACAAAGGTATTACCGATTTAAGAGCTTTTATGCAAGACTTTATGGATAGGATTTTGCATCAGAAATTGAAATAAAAACATTAATTCATTATAAATCAATATATTTAAAATTGCTTTTTATTAGGAGTATATTTTTATCAAGAAATAAGTTTTTGGTTTGTAAGTTTTTTTGTAATTTAGGCGTCTGAATTTATAAAATATCATTTAATATTAACCAATTTAAAATAGTATGCAGACAAACAGTTCTACAAAAAGTTTCTTAGTCCCGTTAGCGTTCATCGGGCTTATGTTTTTCTCCATTGGATTCGCTTTGGGGATTAATGGAATCCTAATTCCTGTTTTGAAAAAAATCACTCCTGAAGGACAGGGATACTTAATTGTTGCGGCTACCTTTATTCCGTTTTTGATTTTTGGGTATCCAGCTTCAATACTGATAAAAAAAATCGGTTATAAAAAAACGATGGCTTTTTCTTTCTTCCTTTTTGCTTTAGCTTTCGTACTTTTTATTCCATCGGCTAAAATTGAAAGTTTTATGCTCTTTTTAATAGCCTCTTTCGTAAGCGGTACAGCAAATGCCTTTTTACAAGCCTCTGTAAATCCATACACTACCATTTTAGGCCCTATTGAAAGTGCAGCAAAACGTATCAGTATAATGGGGATTTGTAATAAATTAGCGTGGCCTATTCCTGCTTTATTCTTAGTTTGGATTATAGGAAAAGAAGTTGATAAAATAGCTATCGCAGACCTGAATACTCCTTTTTATATTTTGATAGCTGTATTTTTATTTTTAGGGATATTAAGTTTCTTTGCTCCTCTTCCTGAAGTAAAAGCACAAGGAGAAGAAGAAACCGTTGATACTACGCAAATTCGCGATAACGGTAAAAATTCTGTCTTCGATTTTCCTTACCTATTATTGGGAGTTTTAGCCTTGTTTTTTTATGTAGGAGTTGAAACAGTAGCATTATCTTCCCTGATTGATTTCGCAAAATCATTAAGTATTGAAAATGCTGAAATATATGCATGGATTTCTCCTATAGGAATGGTTATTGGGTACATTTCGGGAGTAATTTTAATTCCTAAATATATTTCACAATCTACGGCTTTAAAAATTTGTTCTTTAATAGCTATCATTGGTTCCATTTTAGTATGTATAACTCCAACTGATATTTTCTTTAGTTTTTTTGGATTACAACTGAACCTTACCGTTTCATTAATTATTTTAATAGCAATTGGATGCTCACTTATGTGGCCTGCTATTTGGCCTTTGGCAATGGATGGATTAGGAAATTTTACCAAAACAGGAGCTTCTCTTTTAACTATGGCAATTGCAGGGGGAGCTGTAATTCCATACGTTTTCGGATGGTTAAAAGATAGCTACGGAATGCAAAATGCTTATTGGATTTGCTTACCTTGTTTCTTGTTCATATTGTATTACGGTATGGCGGGACATAAAATAGGAAAAAATAAATTATAAAAAATTCCATACCTTTTTGCTAAGAGGTTACCCCAAAAAGGGTACCTCTTTTTTATTTCTTAATTTCACCAGACAATTAACTATTTTTTTAACATATAAAATCTATCTTTGCACTCAATTTAATACAGAAATGACACAAAAAAATCACTATCAAGGGCTTTCCGATGCTCAGGTACTTGAGAGTCGTCAGAAATTTGGAAACAACACTCTCACATCAGTAGAAACAGAACCTTTATGGAAACAATTCTTAGAAAAGTTTTCCGACCCAATCATTATGATTTTATTAGTCGCTTTGGTAGCTTCTTTCGGGGTATCTTGTTATGAGTTTATAGCCCATGACAAAGGAGGACACGTTTTTTTAGAACCTATTGGGATACTTTTTGCCGTATTTTTGGCCACAGGTGTAGCTTTCTATTTTGAGGTAAAGGCTAATAGACAATTTAAAATATTAAACCAAGTAAATGATGAGATTTTATACAAAGTTATTCGTAATGAAAAAGTTACGCAAGTGCTGAAGAATGACATCGTTGTTGGAGATATTATCATTTTAGAAACAGGTGAAGAGGTGCCTGCAGATGGCGAACTATTAGAAGCTATTTCATTACAAATCAATGAATCATCATTGACAGGAGAACCGATGGTTTATAAAACAACAAATCCTGAGGAATTTGAGTCGGAGGCTACCTACCCATCTAACTACGTTTGCCGAGGTACATCGGTAGTTGACGGACATGGAATTTTTAAAGTTTCACAAGTAGGAGACCGCACCGAATATGGAAAAGTATTTGAAGGTGTACAAATTGATAACTCAATAAAAACGCCTCTTAATGAACAGCTTAACAAATTAGCAGGGATTATTACTAAATTGAGTTATGGCATTGCTTTACTTGTGATTATTGGCAGATTTGTAGTATTTTTCTCGAATTCTGCTAATTCACAAATCGAATGGATTCATTTCTGGGGATATGCTTTAAATACCCTAATGATTGCTATTACCATCATAGTGGTAGCCGTTCCCGAAGGGCTGCCTATGAGTGTTACCCTTAGTTTGGCATACAGTATGCGTAGTATGATGAAAACCAATAACTTGGTTAGAAAGATGCACGCTTGTGAAACAATGGGAGCAACCACTGTGATTTGTACCGACAAAACGGGAACGCTGACTCAAAATCAGATGAAGATTTACGATATTTTCTTTAATAAATTTTCATCTGAACTAGAAGGAAAGCAACTTATATCCGAGTCAATGGCGGTCAATTCCACAGCTTATTTAGACTTTTCAGACAAGGAAAAACCACAAGTGTTAGGAAATCCAACCGAAGGAGCTTTATTACTATGGTTGGATGGACAAGGTACAAACTACCTTCCCATTCGTGAGAATACTCCGATTGTCAATCAATTGACATTCTCTACGGAAAGGAAATATATGGCAACTTTGGTAAAATCACCAGTTCTAAATAAAATAATTTTGTACGTCAAAGGAGCTCCTGAAATAGTAATGGATTTCTGTTATGACTCTAATAATCAATTTCTTTCAGAGATTCATCGTGCCGATTTTGAGAGCAAATTAGAGCAGTATCAATCACAGGCAATGCGAACAATAGGTTTTGCCTATAAAGTAATTGACAACGAAAATTCAATCATTTCGGAAAATGGAAAATTAACAGTTAAGGGATTGAATTTCATTGGCATAACTGCTATTAGTGATCCTGTTCGTGAAGATGTTCCTGCTGCCATTGAAGAATGTATGGGAGCTGGAATTCAGGTGAAAATCGTTACAGGTGACACACCAGGAACTGCCAAGGAAATTGCTCGTCAAATAGGTTTATGGGACGAAACTTGCAATGAGCAAAACCATATTTCAGGAACTGATTTTGCTACCCTTTCTGACGATGAATTAAGTAAAAAATTACCCCATATACGTGTGATTTCACGAGCCAGACCCCTTGATAAAGCTCGATTGGTAAACCTATTACAACAAAGAAACGAAGTGGTTGCCGTTACTGGAGATGGTACAAACGATGCCCCTGCACTTAAGGCTGCTCAAGTAGGTCTTTCAATGGGTGATGGAACTTCAGTTGCTAAGGAAGCCAGCGATATTACTATTCTAGACAACTCATTTACTAGTATTGGAAAAGCCGTTATGTGGGGACGTTCTCTCTATCTGAATATTCAACGATTTATTCTTTTCCAATTGACAATCAATGTAGTAGCTTGTTTAATTGTATTAATTGGAGCATTTTTAGGAACAGAATCTCCTTTGACAGTGACACAGATGCTTTGGGTTAATTTGATTATGGATACCTTTGCTGCCTTGGCTTTAGCTTCTTTACCTCCAAGCAGTAGCGTCATGAAAGAAAAGCCGAGAGAGCGTAAATCAAACATAATCACTCCTGCGATGGCTAAAATCATATTCGGAGTGGGAATTCTGTTTGTTTTATTACTTTTTGGCTTTGTTCAATACTTTAAACATACTGATATTTACACTCTTACGGAATTTTCTGTAAAAGATTACTTTGTAAATTTCTTTAATTTTAACCAAGTGGAAAGTGGACTTTCAGCATATGAATTATCGTTGTTCTTTTCCATTTTTGTGATGTTGCAATTCTGGAACATGTTCAACGCCAAAGCACATCATACAGGCAAAAGCGCGTTTAATAACTTAGCTAATAATAAAGGTTTTTTATTTATTGCTGTAATCATCATTTTGGGACAAGTATTAATAACGACTTTTGGGGGTGTTATGTTTAACGTGACACCTTTAAAATTAGTAGACTGGATAATAATCATACTATCAACAAGTTTGGTACTTTGGATTGGAGAAGTAGTCCGATTGTTTTCTAAAAAATAAACAGATTACTACACTTCCAAAATAAGGTTAAAATATTTAAATTGTCAAGAAAAAAAATGATTTTCTGTTTTGTAATTCTAAAATTTAAAGTACATTAGCCCTCGGAAAAGAAAAATATCAATATGAAACGAGTAATAGTTGATTATAAGAAACTTACAAGTGAAATTCTATCAATGTTAGTAGAAAAATATCCTGACGGATATGGGGATGATGATGTGATTCGTTTTAAGAATGCAAAGAACGAAACTGTAGAAGCATTAGAAGTGCGTACTGAAGACACCATCTATTTGGTAAAAGTAAGCACACGTTTAGCTGATTCAATGGAAAACTTTGATGAAGATGATGATTTTGATGCTTCAAGTGATGATGATTTGAACACTGACGGATTGGAAATCCCTGAAGATTCATTGGAAGAAGATTAAATAAAGATCATTTGTAAAATCTTCAGTTTTTCTAAAATTAAATTAAGAACGAAAAAAAATCCAACAGTTTTATCCAAACTGTTGGATTTTTTTTTGGATATTTTAAGCAGAAAAAAGTAATTTTTCATACAGAGAAAGAAAAAAAGATAAAATATTCTCTCCTAATTTTTAGGATTTAATTGTGTTATATAAAAAGAATATATTCAAACTCTTCCTGTTGCTGTAAAGTTTATTGCCTCCTTCTTCGTACAACCTAAACATTGTAGAGTATGGACTCCAAACAAAATTTACAAAATTTCGTTTTTCTTATCATACGTTTAGGTAACGTTTTGAAAATTAATACACTTTATTAACCTCAGGCAATTCATAACTACCAAGTCCAACATCATTGGGTATATTACTCATTTCAAACATAAGTTCACCACCTGCCATAATATCTTTATGACTGATGTACAGTTTTTTATAAGGTTTTCCATTCAAATAAATGGCTTTGATATATTTATTTTCTTCTGAAAAATTAGTTGCTTTTATCTCAAAATATTTATTTTCAGCTACTTGTATTTTTGATTCTTGAAAATAAGGGGTACCAAAAAGATATACTCCTTGAGCAGGATTCACGGGATAAAACCCTAAGGAACTGAATACAAACCAAGCAGACATCTGTCCACAATCTTCATTACCACAATGCCCCGCAGGTTCGTTTTTGTATTGTGTTTTGAGTATTTGACGGATAATTTCCTGTGTTTTGGATGGTTTTTTAACATAATTATACAAATACCCTACATGGTGGCTCGGCTCGTTGCCGTGAGCGTATTGTCCTATCATTCCGGTACTAAAAATTGGTAATTTGTCCTCAGGGAGTGGGTAATACGAAAACATCGAATCCAACTTCTGTTCAAAACGCTCTTCGCTACCTACACTTTTGATTAGCTCCGGAATATTTTGAGGCACAAACCAGAAATAATGCCAAGCATTACTTTCACAAAAATATGGTGTGTATTCTTTGGGTATAAAATCGCTTACAAATTTTCCTTTTTGGTCTTTAGGTCGAAGAAAAGTTGATTTTGGATCGTAGTGATTTTTCCAACTTTTTGCTCTTTTAGCAAATAATTCATAATCTTTACCTAAATCTTTTGCTAACATAGCAATACACCAATCATCGTAAGCATACTCCACTGTTTTTGAAACTGACCAATTTTCATGATGACCATCGATAGGAACGTAACCATATTTTTTGTATAAATCAATCTGACGCTCATCAACCATCGCACTTTCATAACAAGCTTTATAAAGCAATTCTTTATCCATTGGAAATCCTTTGAAGTAAGCATCAACGAGCACTGGTACGGCGTGATATCCTATCATCATATTAGTTTCATTTCCTTGCATCGACCATACGGGTAGTCTACCTGTTTCCTGATAATGAGCCAGTAATGATTGTATGAAATCATTCATTCTTTCAGTATGAATCATTGTAAAGAGAGGATGTGTCGCACGAAATGTATCCCAAAGTGAAAAAGTATCGTATCGTTTATAATTATTCGCTTTCTGTACATTACCATCTGCCCCTTTATAGTTTCCGTTGGGGTCACTAATTAGCGTAGGAGCTAGCATGGACTGATACATCATCGTGTAAAAAATTGTTTTCTTATTAATATCATCAGTTTCTATTTGTATTTTTCTCAACTGTTTTTCCCACTTCTGTTGAGCTTCAGAACGGTATTGATCAAAATCGAAATGGAATGCCTCGGTATTCATCGAGGCATAGGCTCCTGTAATATCGGCTGTAGAAAGAGCTGTTTTAATCACAATTTGTTCATCTTTTTCAGTTGAATAATGCAACTCTATACGCGTATTTTTCCCTTTTGTTGGATTTTCAACCTCTTTTTCATCATTAAAAAGGATATACTTTGAAAAAGGCTTAGAAAACTGCATTACGAAATAAATACGTTGGTCTTTTGCCCAACCAGTAGATTTTCTATAACCCTCTATTATTGAATCATTTACTACATTAATATGTGTATCGGTAGGGGCATCCCAATTCATTGCAAAACCTAAATCTATGGTAATTTTAGTATTTTTATCTTTTGGAAAAGTATACCGGTGGATGCCTACTCTTTCTGTAGAAGTAAGTTCTGCTTTGATTCCAAAACTTTGTAAATCAACTGTGTAATATCCTGCTGTGGCATATTCTTGTTGATGGCTAAATTTAGAAAAAGGTTTGTAGGAATTTTCAGCAATACGCTCGTCGAAGCGACTATTCGTAGGCATCACTAAGATATCATACAAGTCACCCGCTCCTGTTCCAGAAAGATGCGTATGAGAAAATCCTGTAATAATACTATCTTGATAGAAATACCCTGCAATTCTATCCCAACCTGGAATTCCTATATCGGGACTAAGTTGCACCATTCCAAAAGGTACAGTAGCTCCAGGATAAGTATTTCCTGGGCCATCTGTCCCAATGAATGGATTTACAAAATCAGTAAGATGTTGGTAATTAATATTTTGCTCTTGAGAAATAGGTTTGTTATCACACGAATAAAAACACAACAATACCAAAAACAATAAATAGCTATTTTTCATATATTCAAAATCTTGTTTACCGCCAAAGATACAAAATTTATTGAATTTTTGAGTTTAAAAAGTTTAAAATTACCATAAATAGTTCAACAAAGTTGTTATACTTTTCACCCATAAAGCTAAAATTTTCAATTAGTTCTGTATATTTGCAAAAATAATATTCAAAATGAAAAAAACTGAAAAAGTGGCTTTTGTTATCGACACATTGGAGGAAATATATCCGAAGGTTTCGATTCCTCTTGACCATAAAGATCCTTATACGCTACTAATTGCTGTGTTGCTTTCGGCTCAAAGCACAGATGCTCGTGTGAATACAATCACTCCCCTACTCTTCCAAAAAGCTGATAATCCGTATGATATGATAAAACTTTCGGTAGAAGAAATACGTGAAATTATCAAACCTGTGGGATTATCTCCTGCAAAATCAAAAGGAATTTATGAACTTTCACATATTCTGATTGATAAACATAATGGTGAAGTCCCTCAGAATTTTGAAGATCTGGAAGCCTTACCCGCAGTGGGGCATAAAACCGCCAGTGTGGTCATGTCTCAAGCCTTCGGAGTCCCTGCATTCCCTGTGGATACACACATTCATAGACTTATGTATCGATGGGGACTTTCGAACGGAAAAAATGTCACACAGACGGAAAAAGATGCAAAACGCTTATTCCCTGAAGAAAAATGGAATAAATTGCACATACAAATCATTCTATACGGAAGAGAATATAGTCCTGCTCGAGGATGGAATATTGAAAAAGATATTATCACGAAAACTATTGGACGAAAAAGTTTGTTTCCAAAGTAAAAGATTAAACTCATGTCATTAAAACCTGCTACTAAATATATTTTCATAGCCATATTTCTGGAATTTTATTTCGCTTTTTTGACCTTGTTTGCTTTTGGAATACGATCATTAGACAATCAATTGATCCTTCCTATATTCATAGCGATTGTAACTACGTATTGGGTTGGATATCAATTAGGAGAAAAGTTTCCATGGGAGAGATACGATTCCATACGTATCCTTTTCGGAATCGTTTTTCAGTTTTTGCTATTGCTAACAATGCTACTTGCGGGGTGGTTATGCTTAGTAATAATCTCAGTTTTCGATAGAACATTGGACACTAACGATGTATTAACTGCTATTTTACTCTTAATAATAGGAACATTCATTTTTGGTGGTATCCAAACCTTTATAATAGGAGTATGGCTTGGCTACAAACTAAATACAATTGAGAAAATAGGAGAATTAACTTTTGTAAACAATCTACAAATGGAATATACAAACTACAAAGAACCGAAACTTTTTGGACGTTACATCACTTCATTAATGATTGAGCCTTTATTAGAAAAACATACCTTTGAAAACAAAATATTGTTAGGAAAATCAGTGCAAGGAAATTCTATTTCATTATATCAAAAAGGAAACGGAAGAACGAAAATTTTGATATGGTCGCAAATGCATGGCAATGAATCCACTACGACTAAAGCTTTGTTTGATGTGTTGAACTATATGACACAAAACCCTTCAGAATTAGAAAATATCAGCATGTTTTTTATCCCGATATTAAATCCCGATGGAGCTGAAGTTTACAATCGGATGAATGCCAATGAAATTGATTTGAATCGGGATGCTTACGATTTGTCTCAACCCGAAAGCCAGTGCCTTAGAAAAGCATATAAATTGGTACAGCCCGATTTTTGTTTCAATTTACACGATCAACGTACTATTTTCAGTGCAGGGAAAACTCAAAATCCCGCAACAGTCTCATTCTTAGCACCTTCTTACAACGGAGCTCGTGAAATAAACCATACTCGCAAAAAAGCAATGGAGGTTATCGGGGTAATGAATGCTATGTTACAAACAAAAATTCCAAACCAAGTAGGACGCTTTGACGATAGCTTTAATCTCAATTGCACAGGAGATATGTATACTTCCTTAGGAACCCCTACAATACTCTTTGAATCAGGACATTACCAAAATGATTATGCACGAGAAGAAACTCGAAAATACATCTCACTATCCATACTCGAAGCCTTGGCATATATCAACCAAAATGAAGTTACCGGAAAATATTATAAACCATATTTCACAATTCCTGAAAATGATAAACTTTTCTTTGATATTTTAATACGTGATGATTTTTACGGAGATAATAACCATATTGGAATTTTATTTAAGGAAACTCTGAAAAACAACGAAATTCATTTCGAACCTTACATTGCTATGATTGAAGATTTATCAAATCATTACGGACATCAAGAACGAAAATTATCCGATTTCTTCACAAAACCCGTTTCTAAAAAAGATATAGAAAAAGAATTGAATTTACGTGATTTTGGTTTTAAAATTGCATAAATAAATTTTATATGAAAAAAAATTGCTATATATTTTGAGAATATGAAAAAAAATATTTATTTTGCGGATGAAATTAATTTATAATACAAATGGGCAGATTTAAGTTAGATGAAATAGACCACCAAATTTTAGATATGTTAATTGAAAATACGCGAACTCCTTTCACTGATATCGCTAAAAAGTTAGATATCTCCGCAGGAACAGTTCACGTACGTGTACGTAAAATGGAGGAAACAGGACTCATTAAAGGCTCTACTTTAACTGTTGATTATGATAGACTTGGGTATACGTTTGTCTCCTACATCGGTATTTATCTGGAAAAAAATCATCAAACACAATTCGTCTTGGAACGATTGGAAAAAATACCTTATGTAACCGTAGCTCACGTAACCACCGGAAAATACAACCTTTTTTGTAAGATTCGCACCAGAGATCCAAAACACACCAAAGAGGTTATCTATATGATTGATGAAATTGAAGGAGTAGCTCGTACTGAGAGCATGATTTCCTTGGAGGAAGTTATCAACGACAAGAGACGTTTAATGCATGCAGTATTTAAAGAACTATAAAATTTGAAATCAAAAATCCTTTTGTTATTAACTTCAAAAGGTTATTTATAAAATCCCCGAATTTTGCTTCAAAAATCAAAATTCGGGGATTTTAAGTTTAACAACGCTAAATATACTTATTAACTATATCACACTAAAAACTGAAATAAATCGGGTTTGTTGTTCAGGTAATCCCCATAGAAGTTGCGTTGTTTCATCCGGTCGATAAGTGGTTGGAGGTCAGCTTCATTTTTAAGTTCGATACCTACTACGGCAGGTCCGTTTTCGCGATTGTGCTTTTTGGAGTACTCAAAATAGGTAATATCATCTGTTTTTCCGAGGATTTCAACCACAAATTCTTTCAATGCACCGGCGCGTTGCGGAAATCGAACGATAAAATAATGCTTTAAATTGGCATAAAGCAAGGCACGTTCCTTAATTTCTGCCGTTCGAGTGATGTCATTATTGCTTCCGCTGATAACACAAACCACTTTTTTACCCTTAATTTTTTCTTTATAGAAATCCAGAGCCGAAATTGATAACGCCCCAGCAGGTTCAACTACAATAGCATCGCGGTTGTACAAATCCAAGATGGTTTGACATACTTTCCCTTCAGGGACAAGCACAACATCATCTAAAAACCGGTTACAGATTTCAAAATTTAAACTGCCCACTTTCTTTACCGAAGCACCATCTACAAACTTGTCGATTTCAATGAGTTCCACAGGTTTTCCTGTTTTCAACGCTTCTTTCATTGAGGGGGCACCTAAGGGTTCAACTCCAATGATTTTCGTTTGTGGAGAAAGCGTTTTAAATACGGAAGAAAGCCCTGCTGAAAGTCCGCCACCACCTATGGGAACAAACACATAATCAATAGGTTCGTTGGCTTGGTCGAGAATTTCCAGCCCAATAGTGGCTTGTCCTTCAATGACTTTTTCATCGTCAAAAGGAGGGACGAACGTTTTTGCGTTTTCTGTTGCAAATTTTATTGCGGCATTGTTGGAATCATCAAAAGTGTCACCTTCCAAAACTATGGTAACATTCTCTCCGCCAAACATTTGTACTTGTTCGATTTTTTGTTGTGGAGTAGTTACAGGCATATAAATATCACCTTTGATATTTAATATTTGGCAAGAAAGTGCCACACCTTGTGCGTGATTTCCGGCACTCGCACAGACGATTCCTTGTTGTTTGTCTTGCTCGGAAAGGGAGCTGATTTTGTTGTACGCTCCTCGTATTTTATAAGAACGTACTTGTTGTAAATCTTCTCTTTTAAAATAAATTTCCGCTTCGAATAAATTGCTTAATCGCACACTTTTTGAAAGCGGTGTGGTATTTATCACAGATTTTATCCGTAGCATTGCTTTTTGTATTTCTTGAACTTGTGGTATGTATGTTGTTACCTCCATATATTTCCTTAATTTTCCTAGGTTATTTTGTTTTTCTTTTATGAAACATTTATCTTTTTCTCGGTATAATTGTTCTTATGATTGACGTATTTATAGTTCTGAATTTTTGGTGCAACGTACTATTTTTTTTATTGTTATGTTTCAAGACAAAAGTATAAATATGAAAATAAATGATTAAACTTAAACTATTTTATCCGCTTCATATCAGTCATATAAGCCCTTAAATGTGCTCCAATTACTTCAATGGGGTGTGAGGCTATGGATTTGTTCACTTGAATTAAATCAATATTGTCGATTTGGTTTGAGGCAGTGAAATGACGCCCGATTACATTGTTTTCTAGTCCGTCGATATAGGCAGCAATGAGCGGTCGGCATTCGTGGTCAAACAAATAGCAGCCGTATTCGGCAGTGTCGGAAATGGTTTTATTCATTTCGTATAATTTTTTACGAGCTATAGTGTTGGCAATCAGAGGCAATTCGTGTAGTGATTCATAATATGCTGATTCGGCTTTTATGCCTGATTCGGTCATTACCTCAAAAGCCAACTCCACCCCCGATTTTACCATCGCTACGAGCAATGTTCCGTAGTCAAAATAGGTTTGTTCTTCAATAGTTTCCGTAGTGATAGGAGTTTTCTCAAAATCGGTTTCAGCCGTAGCGGAACGCCACGTAAGCAAGTTTTTATCGTTGTTTGCCCAATCTTCCATCATCGTTTTTGAAAAATGTCCGCTTAAAATATCGTCCATATGCTTTTCAAAGAGCGGACGCATCATCTTTTTCAAATCTTCGGAAATGGCAAATGCTCTTATTTTGGCAGGATTCGATAGGCGATTCATCATATTAGTAATTCCGCCGTGTTTTAAGGCTTCGGTAATGGATTCCCAACCGTATTGAATGAGTTTGGCAGCGTATTCAGGGGCAACTCCTTCGCGTTTCATCTTATTGAAAGCCAATATCGAACCTGTTTGTAAAAGTCCGCACAGAATGGTTTGTTCGCCCATCAAATCCGATTTTACTTCTGCTACAAATGACGAACGTAGTACTCCGGCAGTGTCGCTTCCCAAAGCTGCTGCGTAGGCTTTTGCCCATTCAAAACCTTTATTCTCAGGATCGTTTTCGGGGTGAACGGCAATCAAAGTCGGTACACCAAATCCACGTTTGTATTCCTCACGCACTTCCGAACCTGGCGATTTTGGAGCTACCATAATCACGGTAATATCTTTACGGATTTCGATACCCTCCTCCACGATGTTGAATCCGTGTGAGTAGGATAAAGTCGCTCCTTGTTTCATCAAAGGCATAATCTTGTTAATCACAGAAGTATGTTGCTTGTCGGGAGTTAAATTACACACCAAATCTGCCGTAGGAATAAGCTCTTCAAAAGTGCCTACTTGAAAGCCGTTGGCGATGGTATTGGTGTACGAAGGGCGTTTTTCGGCGATGGCACATTCACGCAAAGCGTAGGAAACATTCAAACCCGAATCACGCATATTCAACCCTTGATTAAGCCCTTGGGCTCCTGCTCCCACGATAACAATTTTTTTTCCTTTTAAGGCTTCAACTCCTTGACTGAAATCGCTTTTCTGTAATAATTCGCAAACGCCTAATTGTGCTAATTTTTCTCTGAAATTTAGGGTATTAAAATAATTTTTCATTGTTCTTCCGATTTAATTTAAAGATTTATATGGATTGTGTTCTTAAAAATATAATGATAACTTTTGGTGTCAAACCGAATAAAATCAAAGTTCTTAGGATTAAAGATTTGATTTTACTCAACTTGAAAAAACTGTTTTCTTACATCATACTCTACTATTTTTGGTTATCTACCTCATATTTGTTGAGCAAGGGAGATACTTTCATTTCCGATTTTGAAATAGCAATTCGTGCCGAGCCCGAAAATTGCATAATTCCGTAAGGTTTCAGCTCCTGATAAAGTGCTGCGATGGACTCTCGTGAGCCTGTTTTTGAAATTACATAAAAATGTTTATAAACAGCAACAATATTAGCATTATATCGCTGAATTATAGTTTGAATGGGAGTTTCTTCATCAAAAAGGGAAGCCGTTGGCATCTTGAAAAGCGAATTTTCAAGGGAAATGATTTCTTCATCGGTATGATAAAATACTTTGATGATTTCTATCTGTTTTTCAATCTGTTGAACCAAATGTTCTACCCATTTTTGAGTGGTATGAGTTACAATAATCATCCGAAATACATTGTCAATTTCCGATGCTGACACATTGATGCTTTCCATATCAATATGTCTTCTGAGGAAAATCCCCGTCACTCTGTTGAGTAGCCCAAGCTGATTTTCCGAATATATGGTGATGGTGTATGTTTTTTGTTCCATATTTACAATTTTATGTTTGAGGTTTTAAAGTTTCAGGTTCAAGGTTTTATTATTCATTGAACTTCTTTTGTTGCTTTTTTATTTCAGTCTCACTTCCGAAACTGAAGCTCCTGTGGGTACCATCGGGAAAACGTTGTTTTCTTTCTCTACACGAACTTCCAAGAAATAAGCCTTGTCGGAATTGAGCATTTCTTTAACAGCTTCTTCCAAATCGCTACGTTTGGTAACCAATCGCGATTGAATGTGATACCCTTCTGCAATTTTAATAAAATCAGGATTTATCATTTCGGTAGAAGCATATCGACGGTCAAAAAATAGTTCTTGCCACTGACGAACCATTCCTAAAAATTCGTTGTTTAAAACTACAATTTTCACAGGAATTTGCGACTGAAAAATCGTTCCTAACTCTTGAATGGTCATCTGAAACCCACCATCGCCAATTACTGCAACTACTTGTTTTTCAGGAACTCCTATTTTTGCTCCGATGGCTGCCGGTAGGGCAAATCCCATTGTGCCTAATCCTCCCGAAGTGATTTTACTGCGTGAATTTTTAAATTTCGCATAACGACAAGCCATCATCTGATGTTGCCCCACATCGGAGACGATAACTGCTTCGTGATTAGAACATTTATTTATCAATTCTAAAACTTCCCCCATTGTTAGCCCTTCTTTTTCAGGATATAATTCGTTTTTAATAACGGAATCATATTCTTCTTTGTCGTATTTTTTGAACTCCTCTCGCCACGTTGTATGTTTTTTCTGTTCTACTAACGGAAGTATTTTCTGTAAAGCCTCTTTTACATTGCCCAATACGGCGACATCTGCCTTTACGTTTTTGTTGATTTCCGCAGGGTCAATATCAAAATGCAACACCTTTGCTTGTTTGGCGTATCTGCTTAAATCGCCCGTTACACGGTCATCAAAACGCATTCCCAAAGCGATGAGTACGTCACACGTATTGGTCATTACATTAGGAGCATAGTTGCCGTGCATACCTACCATTCCTACATAATTGGGGTGTTCGGTGGGCAATGCCGAAAGTCCTAAAATGGTCGCTGCTGCGGGGATATCGGTCTTTTCTAAAAAGGATTTTAGCTCGTTTTCAGCTTGACCTAAAATGATTCCTTGTCCGAAAACGACATAGGGTTTTTGTGCTTGATTGATGATTTGTGCGGCTTCAGCTAATTTTGAATCATCTATTTCAGGTACAGGATTATAGCTTCGCATTCGAGTACATTTCTTATAGTCGAACTGAGCAACTTGGTCGAACTGAGCACTTTTTACGATGTCGATAAGTACAGGTCCGGGTCTTCCTGAACGGGCAATGTAAAAGGCTTTGGCAATTGCTTCGGGTATTTCTTCTACTTCCGTGATTTGGAAATTCCATTTGGTTACGGGGGTAGAAATTCCGATGATGTCTGTTTCCTGAAAGGCATCTGTTCCTAAGAGATGTTTTGCTACCTGACCTGTGATGCACACCAACGGCGTGGAATCGATTTGAGCATCGGCAATTCCTGTGATGATGTTGGTTGCTCCGGGTCCTGATGTGGCAAAAACTACACCTACTTTTCCTGTAGCTCTTGCGTAGCCTTGTGCGGCGTGGATAGCTCCTTGCTCGTGGCGAGTGAGGATGTGTTTCAACTGATTTTGATATTTGTAAAGTTCGTCATAAACGGGCATTATCGCCCCGCCGGGATAACCGAAAGCTAAATCGACCCCTTCGGCTAACAAACATTTGATTAAAACTTCTGCTCCTGTCATCATATTTTATGTTTTGATTTTGATACTATTTTGCGTTTTTCTGCTCAAAAAACCATTTTTGCTGTGTTATTTCTCTGACTAATTCCTCTTCTGTAGGCAAGTAATGTACATATTTTGTGGCAAATAATTGCGAATTTTGATTCAAAATAGAGTATCTTGCCACCACACCATCGGTTTCCGTACAAAGCAAAAGCCCTATGGTGGGGTTATCGTTTTCTTGTCTTTTCAAATCGTCATACATTCTGACGTACATATCCAATTGACCAATATCCTGATGCGTTAATTTATTGGTTTTCAATTCTACAATAACAAAACACTTCAGAATATAATTATAAAATACCAAATCGATATAAAAATCAGAAGTTTCGGTTTTTATATGTTGCTGACGAGCTACGAAAGCAAAACCTTTACCGAGTTCTAACATAAATTCTTGTAAATCATCAATCAAGGCTTTTTCTAACTCCATTTCAGTGTAACTTTTTCCTATAGGAAGTTTTAAAAATTCCAACACCGTTGGACTCTTTATAAATTCCTCAAATTGAAGAAGTTTTGTGTTGTTTTGCATTTCTTCTTGTACTTCCAATTTATTATCACTTGCTAATAATCTATCATAGTATAAGGTAGAAATGTTTCTGTCAAGGGTTCGCACAGTCCACATATTTTCGGCAGCTTCGGTCAGATAGTACATTCGTGCTTTTTCATTAGAAACTTTTAAAACTCGTTGAAAATGAGACCAACTCAATTTGGCGAACAGTGTTCGCCATTTTTCAATTTCAGGAAAAGTCAAATAAAATTGGCGTATTTCTCTCAAAGTTCTGTAACTGTATCCTTTCCCAAACTCATTGGTCAACGCTATGGATAAAGTCTGTAATACTTCTTTTCCGTATTCAGCTCGGTTTTCGCCATTTTGTTCTTCTTCTACAATTCGTCTGCCAATTAGCCAATAGGCTTCAACCATTACCGAATTGATAGCCGTATAGGCACGTTGCCTCGCTTGTGATAGAATATTTTTTATCTCAGTAATATAAGTCATTGTTTTACAGATATGATTTAAAATTCATCGGTAACACAACCTTGCGAGGCGGAACTTACCGTACGAGCGTATTTGTAAAGCACCCCTCGTTTGGCAGTATCTTTTAGTGGTTTGAGGCTGAAATTGGCTCGTCTTTGAGCTAATTCTTCTTCGGTGAGATGTACATCAATAGTGTTTTTTACAGCATCAATGGTAATCAAATCACCATCTTGTACCAATGCAATGTTGCCACCGTTTTGTGCTTCGGGCGAAATGTGTCCCACTACAAATCCGTGTGAACCCCCTGAAAATCGACCATCGGTGATGAGTGCTACTTTTTTACCTAAACCTGCTCCCATAATGGCAGAAGTCGGTTTTAACATTTCGGGCATTCCCGGTCCTCCTTTCGGTCCTTCGTAACGAATTACCACCACCGTTCCTTCGGTTACTTCGCCTTTGGCAATTCCTTCATTGGCAAGAAATTCACCTTCATAAACTTTAGCTTTTCCGGTGAACGAAAGTCCTTCTTTACCCGTAATTTTTGCTACAGCTCCTTCGGTGGCTAAATTTCCATAGAGAATACGAATATGTCCCGTTTCTTTGATTGGCTTTTCTAACGGATATATAATATTTTGGTTTTCAGAAAGTGATGGTACATCTGCAAGATTTTCAGCTATTGTTTTACCTGTAACTGTAAGGCAATCACCGTGAAGTAATCCTTTTTCGAGTAAATATTTCATCACAGCAGGGATTCCGCCAATGTGGTGTAAATCTTCCATAACGTACTTTCCGCTTGGTTTGAGATCTGCGATAAAAGGTGTGGAATCGCTCAGCTTGGCAAAATCATCAATAGTCATCGGGATTTGAGCTGCTTTTGCAATGGCTAAAAAGTGCAATACGGCATTGGTAGAGCCTCCCAAGGCAACCACCAATCGGAAAGCATTTTCGATGGATTTTCGCGTGACGATATCGCGAGGTTTGATGTCGTTTTCTTGCAGATAACGCAACGCTTTACCCACTTTGAGGCATTCTTGTCTTTTGGCATCACCTGAGGCAGGAGTTGAAGAGTTGTAAGGCAAACTCATTCCCAATGCTTCAATAGCCGAAGCCATTGTGTTGGCAGTGTACATTCCGCCACAAGCTCCTTCGCCCGGACAGGCTTTGTGTATTACTTCCTTATATTCTTTTTCATCAATAGTTCCTGCTACTTTTTGTCCCCACGCCTCGAAAGCGGAAACTACATCGAGTTTTTTTCCGTTATGGCAACCTGCGGCAATTGTTCCGCCATACACCAAAATTGAGGGTCGATTCAGTCTGAGCATTGCCATTAAAGCTCCCGGCATATTTTTGTCGCACCCTACCACTGTAACGAGTGCATCGTAACACATTGCTTGAATTACCGTTTCGATAGAATCAGCGATAATATCTCTCGAAACCAAAGAGTAACGCATTCCGTAAGTACCCATTGAGATTCCGTCTGAAACTCCTATGGTGTTGAAAATCAACCCAACAGAACCCGATTGCTGTACGCCCTCCTTAATTTTTAAAGCTAAATTATTTAGATGCATATTACAAGGATTTCCCTCGTAACCCGTACTTGCGATGCCTACTAAAGGTTTTTTTAGGTCGTCATCGGTCAGTCCCAAAGCGTGTAGCATTGCCTGTGCTGCGGGTTGCGTATCGTCTTGTGTAACTTGTTTGCTGTATTTATTTAATTCCATATTTTAATGATGATTTCTAAATCAAATTTTAAAAATAAAAAAACCTGCATCTAATCTCTGATGCAGGTTTTCTGTGTTTTATATATACGAAGCCTCGCATCAATAGGTGTTATTGATGATAATAATAAGGCTAATAATTATACTGTTATGATACATTTATTAATTAATTCGGTTGCAAACGTAATACTTTCTGCAAAAAAAAACAAATTTTTTATGTTTTTTCTTGTTTAAAAATTGGATTCCTACTCTAATTTCATTTTTAGAATTTTCATTTAGCTTCTATGATATAGTTCATTAAAAAGTTTTTCCGTTCCTACTGTTTACTTTTTTTAAATATTTACGTACCTTTGTAGGCTAATTGTTTAAACAAATGCGAAGAACTTTTTTAGATTATATGCTAATTTCCCTAAAAGGAATGGCTATGGGAGCTGCGGATGTAGTTCCTGGTGTTTCAGGTGGAACAATCGCTTTTATATCAGGTATTTACGAAGAGCTGATTAGTTCTATCAACAATATAAATTTAGGAGCTTTCAAAGTATTGAAAAACCATGGGATTGTCAATTTTTGGAAACACATCAACGGTAATTTTTTCTTTTCACTACTTGTGGGGATAGGTATAAGTATTTTATCCTTAGCAAAAGGCGTAAAATGGTTATTAGAAAACCAACCGATTGCTGTATGGTCATTTTTCTTCGGATTAATGTTGGCAAGTATACTATTTTTGGCAAAGGACATTAAAAAATGGAATCTTGGAACGGTTTTATCAATGCTCTTTTTCGGAATTTTGGCTTATTTAATTACCATTGTTCCACCTTTAGGAAGCAACGATGGACTGATTTACGTATTTTTTTCGGGAGCATTGGCAATCTGTGCGATGATTTTACCAGGTATTTCGGGAGCATTTATTTTAGTACTCTTAGGGTCGTATCATATCGTTTTGGGAGCCTTAAATGACTGGAATTTTAAGATTATAGGAGTTTTTGGCATAGGAGCAATCATTGGAATACTGAGTTTTTCAAAAGTATTGAAATGGCTTTTTGCGAATTACCGAAATACCACAATTGCGGGGCTCACAGGGGTTATCATTGGCTCACTGAATAAAATTTGGCCTTGGAAGGAGATTCTTCAAACTCGCATTGATTCGCATGGCAACGAAGTGCCTGTATGGGAAAAGAGTATTTTGCCTTCCACTTATGAGAGTATTTCAGGTGATTCACAATTTCTAACAGCTGTTGCATTGGCGTTGGCAGGATTTTTTATACTCTACGGACTTGAAAGGTGGGCGGTAAATTTGAAAAAGTCGTAATTAATAAGAAACTTCATCATATTACGTATTTACGAGACTCAAAAAACAAACATCATGAGCTCAATTGTAGAATAAAAACGCATCAAAACAATAAAATTGGAAAAAAATCATTTACCAAATAGACATTAATGATGCAATTAAGTTAAAGATAAACGAAATTAATAAAATAGAACATGATAAAATGGTTTAAAGCTGAATTTTGGACTACTGTTGCACGTCTGATTCTGAGAAATCGGATTGCGATACTCGTTGCTATTGCACTAATAACCCTTTTTTTAGCCTTGCAATGGAAAAACATTCGCTTTACATTTACGGAAGCGAATATGCTTCCTGACGGACATCCGATTAACCTAGAATATCATGAATTTCTATCAAAATTTGGTGAAGAAGGAAATCTTATTCTATTAGCTATTGAAAATAAAAATAGTTACACTCCCGAAATATTAAATCAATGGAAAGGTTTAGCCAATGAATTTAAACAATTTAAGGAAGTTGAAGCTGTGCTTTCCATAGGGAATTTACCAGTTTTAACAAAAGACGTAGCTACCGAAAGTTTTACTACGAAACCACTTATAGACGGCATAATAACCTCTCAAAATCAAGTAGATAGCATAAAACAATTACTTTCCGAAAAACTGCCTTTCTATAAAGGAATCGTCTACAATCCAGAAACAGAAACTTTACAAACGGCGTTGTATATGAACAAAAAAATCATAAACACGAAAGAACGTAAAGACTTCATTATAAACACCTTAATCCCTATTATAGAAAAATTTGAACAGCAAACGCAAATCAAAGTACGTACTTCAGGTATGCCCTACATACGAACACTTAGTGCTCAAAACATTATCGATGAAATTGGGTTATTTATCGGAATGGCGTTGCTTATTACATCATTTATTTTATTCCTTTTTTTCCGCTCTTATCGTGCTATGTTTATTTCGATGAGTGTAGTTTCTATTGGGGTTATGTGGTCATTCGGGTTGCTTGGTTTATTCAATTATGAAATTACGATTTTGACTGGACTTATTCCTCCTTTGGTAATCGTTATTGGAATTCCAAACTGTATATTCTTGATTAACAAATATCAACAGGAATTTAACAAACATGGAAACCAAGCCAAATCTCTCCAACGTGTCATCAGAAATGTAGGAAATGCGACCTTGCTTACTAACCTAACAACTTCCATCGGTTTTGCTACTTTTATTTTTACGGAAAGTAGTCTTTTACAGGAGTTCGGAACCATTGCTGCCATCAGCATCATGTCTATCTTTTTCATTTCGTTGTGCATTATACCTATCATATACAGCTTTATGAAAATTCCAAAAGAAAAACATTTGAAACACTTGCACCGCACTTGGATTCAGAAGTTTATACAACTGTTGGAACGAACCGTTAAGCACCACCGAATTGCAGTATTCTCTATTGCTGTAATGCTGCTAACACTAAGTATTATAGGGATTAATCAAATGAAAATATCAGGAAGTTTGATTGAAGATATGCCAAAATCAGCTCCTTTTTTCGATGATATTTTGTTTTTTGAAAAAGAATTTGGAGGCATCATGCCTTTGGAAATTACGGTAGATACCAAACAGAAAAATGGAGTAATGCGATTGCCTAACTTAAAAAAAATTGACGAGTTATGTAAATATATTGAGGATATTCCAGAAATTTCTAAACCTATTTCAATAGTTGATTTAGTGAAATATGCTAAACAAACCTACTACAACGGAAATCCAGAGTACTACGATTTACCAACCTCTCAGGAACAAAATTTCATAATGTCCTACGTCAGAAATTCAAAAGGTAACGGACAAATGCTAAGTTCCTATGTTGATTCCTTGGGGCAAACGGCTCGAATCACAACCTTCATGAAAGATATTGGTACGGACAAAATGCAACAAATAGAAGAAAATATCTACGCAAAAGCAAAAAAATTATTTCCAGAAGAAAAATATGAAGTGAAAGTCACTGGAAAAGCTTTTCTGTTTACTAAAGGAACTACCTATTTAGCAAAAAATCTTATTTATTCGTTAGGATTAGCAATTTTACTTATTGCACTGATCATGTCCTACATGTTCCGTTCATTTAAAATGATACTCACTTCATTGGTTCCCAACCTATTACCACTATTGGTTACAGCAGGAATGATGGGTTATTTTGGCATACCTCTAAAACCCTCGACCATATTGGTTTTTAGTATTGTTTTCGGTATTTCAGTTGATGATACCATTCATTTTTTGGCAAAATATCGTCAAGAATTGGTTGCAAGAAACTGGAAAATCAGTAAATCCGTTTATGCGACTTTACGAGAAACAGGAGTAAGTATGTTCTACACCTCAGTGGTATTGTTTTTCGGGTTTTCGGTGTTTATGCTATCAAGTTTTGGCGGAACAAAAGCTCTCGGTGGATTGATTTCACTAACTCTTTTGTTCGCCATGCTAACCAATTTGTTATTACTACCGAGTTTATTACTTTCGTTAGAAAGAACCATCGCAAATAAAGAAACTCTTATAGAGCCAAAAATTGATATTTTACCAGAAGAGGAGGAAGAAAATAAGGCATAAATACAATTCATATGATTATAGAACACTACGTATCTTTAAAACCGTTTAACACCTTTGGGATTGATGCTCAAGCCACTACCTTTGTGACCATACATTCAGAAAAAGGACTTATAAAAGCACTGAGCAATTACAAAAATCCTTTCATTTTTGGAGGAGGAAGTAACATGTTACTCACAAAAAACATTGAAAATCCAGTTTTTTGGATACAACTCAAAGGTATTTCTATTGAAAGGGAAACAGATGACCATGTGTGGATAACCGCAGCAGCAGGTGAAAATTGGCACGAGTTTGTACAATTTTGCTTGGAAAAAGGATACGGAGGTCTTGAAAATCTATCTCTCATACCTGGAAATGTAGGAGCTACTCCAATTCAAAATATAGGAGCGTATGGTGTTGAAATTAAAGATGTTATGGCATATTGCCAAGCCATAAATATCCACTCCATAACTCAAAAACAGTTTTCAAAAGATGAATGTAAATTTTCATATCGGGAATCTATTTTCAAGTGTGAAGAAAAAGGAAATTATATCATAACTTCGGTAACTTTTAAATTGACCAAAAAGAATCACATTTTACATACAGAATACGGAGCCATTCGTGAAATTTTGGAACAAAAAAATATTAAAAATCCACAACCGATAGACATCTCAAAAGCAGTCATCTCCATCAGAGAAAGTAAACTTCCTAATCCGAAAGAAATTGGCAATAGTGGTAGTTTTTTTAAAAATCCGATTGTATCCAAAATTCATTTCGAAAAATTACAGAAAATATACCCTCAGATGCCTCATTATGTTGTCAATGAAGAGTCTACAAAAATCCCTGCGGGTTGGCTCATAGAAACTTGCGGACTAAAAGGCTACCGAAGAGGTGACGCAGGTGTACACCAAAAACAGGCCTTAGTTTTGGTGAACTATGGTAATGCTACAGGACAAGAACTTGTTGAGTTATCAAAATTCATACAACAAACCGTATACAACAAGTTTCAGATTCATTTGGAAAGTGAAGTAAATATCATTCAGTAGGGCACAATGTTTTGATATCCCTACTGAATCTGTGTAATTTAAATTAAATTTTTCGATGCATCAAATCAAACGCAAATTGCTTGATTTCATTTCGCTTATCTTGTTGAATATCTAATTTTTCGAGAGTTTGAATGGCTTGTTGGGTATAATATTCAATTTGAGTTTTTACGAAATCAGTGGTTTTTGTATCCGTAAATATTTTCTTTACTTTTTCAACCTTTTGAGGGGTTTCTTCCGTAGTATTATAAAGATTATACAATAAATTTCTTTGCTCATTATCAGCAAGTTCCAAAGCTTTCAAATAGAGCATTGTCTTCTTATTTTCTAAAATATCCCCACCAATTTTCTTTCCAAAAGAAGCGTCTCCAAAAGAATCTAAGTAATCATCTTGCAGTTGAAATGCCATCCCTAATTGAACCCCAAAATCATAAATCAATTGCTTATTTTCGTCTGTTGTTTTGGCAACTATAGCTCCCATCTGTAAAGCAGCTCCCACCAAAACAGCGGTTTTATATTTTATCATCAATAAATATTCTTCCACACTAACATCGTTACGTGTTTCAAAATCCATATCCCATTGTTGCCCTTCACAAACCTGCAAAGCTGTCTTGCTAAACAACTTAGCAAGTTGCTGAAAAACAATAGGTTCATAATTTTCAAAAAACTGATAAGCTATGATAAGCATAGCATCTCCTGAAAGAATAGCTGTATTTAAGTCCCATTTATGATGAACCGTTTGCTGTCCTCGCCTTAAAGGCGCCTTATCCATAACATCATCGTGAACTAATGAAAAATTATGAAAAACTTCTACTGCTAAAGCCGCATGGAGTGCCTTTTTATAATCTGTTTGAAAAATATCTGCCCCTAACAATGTTAAAATAGGACGTATACGTTTCCCTCCTAAACCTAAGATATAGTGCATCGGGGCATACAAATTTTCAGGTTCTTGCTTGGTGATATTTTCTTGCAAATGAGTTAAAAATACTTTTCTATAATTTTCAATCGACGACATATAATTTAATATGAATAAGGAACAAAATAACTACTTTAATTTGAAATATGCAAATTTGGCATACATCACGATAGACTAAACGTCAGTTTCTGAGTAAAAAAAATAGATATTTGTCTGCGAAATATATGACAGATTACACTCAAAGGTAATTAGTTTACTTGTAGATATAAACTTTTAAAACTACTGAAAATCAGCATATACGTAACAAACTGTGTTATACGTAAAAGTAAAAAAAAATAATACTTAAATAAAATTAACTTGCTATTGCTTTTTATAGATATTCTTTAAATAAATTTATAATTATTGTAGGATTTTATTAATTATTTTTTATATTTGTGCTTTGAAGGTGTGTATTTTATACCAATATAAGAATATCATTCTGAACAAAATTCAACAAGGTATTAAAAATTAAATATTTATTTTTCAGACACATACAGATTCAGAAAGACACAAAAACTCGTATTTTTCCTAAAAATAAGTAATATACCTCTTTCTGAATTACTTAAATTTCACTGAAAAAAAAGAAATATTTTTTAGATTTTTTAAGATAATTCACAAACAAAACATTTTGAGGCTATGGGATGGAATTTTGACTTGGAGGAAGAAAATAAAATAATAGCTCGGGAGTACAAAGAGCTATTAAGTATTAGTTATCAGACACTTACGGAAGATGACAAAAAACTAATTCGACTAGCTTTCGACACGGCGGTAGATGCTCATAAAGAACAACGTCGCAAAAGTGGTGAGCCTTACATTCTACATCCGATTGCAGTAGCTAAAATTGTAGCTTCGCAAATTGGTTTGGATGCCGTTTCCATTGCTGCAGCTTTGTTACATGATGTAGTTGAAGATACCGACCACACTGTGGAAGATATGGAACGTCTTTTTGGCAAAACAGTGGCACATATCGTTGAAGGACTTACTAAAATTTCCAACCTAAGTAAAGAAAAAGATATATCATTACAGGCTGAAAATTTCAGAAAACTGCTTTTAACGATGAACGATGATGTGCGTGTAATTATCATCAAAATCGCTGATCGTCTGCATAATATGCAAACGATGGACTCAATGGCGGAACACAAACAAGCCAAAATAGCTTCTGAAACCTTGTACATCTATGCTCCATTAGCACATCGTATCGGGTTATACAACATTAAAACCGAATTGGAGGATTTAGGGCTAAAGTACACAGACCCTGAGTATTATTACAGCATACTCGGTAAGATGGAAGAATCGAAAGAAGAGCAAAAAAGCTATATAGAATCATTTACCAAAATCATTGAATCATCTTTAAACAGTCAAAAAATAGAATACCGTATCAAAGGTCGTCCGAAATCTATCTACTCAATTTACAAAAAGATGGAAAATCAAGGCGTTACCTTTGAAGAAATATATGATAAATTTGCCATACGTATCATTTATAAAAGCACTCCTGAGGAAGAGAAGTTTTTAGCATGGAAAATTTACTCTATTGTTACGGATCATTTTCGCCCCAATCCAACAAGGCTTCGCGATTGGATATCAGCACCAAAATCAACAGGTTATGAAGCATTGCATATTACCGTAATGGGGCCTAAAGGACGCTGGGTGGAGGTTCAAATACGCAGTGAGCGTATGCACGAAATTGCCGAAAAGGGATATGCTGCTCACTTCAAATATAAGCACGGAAACCAGGAAGAAGCAGGGATTGAAGTATGGCTTAATCGTTTGCAAGAAGTATTGGAAAATAGTGATGGTAATGCTGTGGATTTCGTTGAGGATTTCAAACTAAACCTCTATGCCAAAGAAATTTTTGTCTTTACCCCTAATGGAGAAATCAAATCCTTACCTAAAGGAGCCACACCGATTGACTTTGCATTTTACATCCATACGGGGGTAGGAATGAAAACTCGTGGGGCAAAGGTAAACAACAAACTCGTTCCCCTAAGCCATGTTCTGAAAAGCGGCGATCAAGTAGAAATCATCACCGCTGAAAATGCCAAACCAAACAAAAACTGGCTGAACTATGCAACTACAGCTAAGGCTCGAAGCAAAATCAAATCAGCTCTCAAAGAAGAGGTTAAAACGGTAGCTGCCGAAGGACGGGAACTGTTGCAACGCAAATTGAAACAATTGAAAGTAATCCTTACAGAAGATGTTGTAAACGACTTAGTTAGCCATTTCAAAACCAAAACAAGTTTGGATATTTTTTACCAAGTTGGTACGGGAGAAATCACAAACCAGATGCTTAGAGATTTTGCTTCAAAACGTTCATCATTCTTCAACTTTTTCAAAAGCAAAATCACCAGTAAAAAGAATGTGGTGGAAGAGGTGGAAAGTTCAAATGAACACTACGATAGCATTGTTTTTGGCAAAGAAGAGGAATCTTTGGACTATACGTTTGCTAAATGTTGTAACCCTATTTCTGGGGATCCTATTTTTGGGTTTATTACTATCAATGAGGGAGTTAAGGTACATAAAAAAAACTGTCCGAATGCTATTTCAATGCAGTCAAACTATGCTTACCGTATCATGGTTGCCAAATGGGTAAAATCAGCCGAACAAGAATTTAAAGTCGCTATCCGAATTAGCGGTTTAGATCGTGATGGGTTGGTAGCTGATATTTCACAAACCATTGGAAGTAATAAATTTGTAAAAATGACAAACATAAACATAGACACAGAGGGAAATATGTTCAACGGAAAGCTATCAATTACAGTGAACAATAACGCTACTCTAAAGCAATTGATGTTAGATTTGAAACATATCAAAGGTATTGATAAAGTAAACAGGTTATAGGAAAGATTAGGAATTTAAATAAAAAATAGTATATTTGCAACCGAAAAATCGGGGTGTGGCGCAGTTGGTAGCGTACACGTATGGGGTGCGTGTGGTCGCTGGTTCGAGTCCAGTCACCCCGACTTTCTTCATTGCATTATAACTCTCTTACCATTCTATTTTCCTCGAAACGTACATCACGATAGCGAGAATTGCAAACAAGCCAATGCTTCCCACTAAAAGTGCGTAGTTCTCCAATTGAATAATCACATAAATAAATCCATATACAGCTGATAGTGAGCATCCTATAAAAAATGGAAACTTTCTGTTTTTCAATATGGATACCGAGTATAAGCTAATGAGTAAAATAACCATTAATGATGCAATAAGATACGCTTTTGAAAAGCTACTATGCTCTGTAATCGAAATCAAAAGTGTATAAAACATGATTAAAGCTAAGCCTATCATCGTATATTGAAAAATATGAATTTTTACTTTACTAATGGTTTGTATCAAAAAGAAAATTAAAAATGTAAGTCCTATAACCAAAAATCCATACTTACTAGCCCTTTCATTTTGCTGATATTCATCCACAGGGATTACAAAATCTACATCGAAAGTGTATTTTTCAATACTTGGTAACACACCAAAAGATTGTTGAGCAAAAGGACGATTGATATGTAACACTTTCCAATCAGCTGAAAATCCGCTATTTGTAATTTCTTTTTGATACGGCAAGAAATTGCCTTTAAAACTCGGATCTTTCCAATTCGATTTAACTGTACTTTCTGTAATTTTTCCAATCGGGACGATACTAATGCTTGAACTTCCATCATATTTTATCGAAAAATTAAAATTACCATTATCAAAATGCTCTTTTAGGTTAAAAAAAGATGTTTCTAATGAAGATACTACGAAATAGGTTCCTGTATGACCGTTATACTCATCATATTCAGCATAATTCGAAGAACTTTCTTCATAAATAGGCTCGAAAGGATACGATTTCCCTGATAAATTGATGGAAACACCATTTTTTATGCTTGATAAATTGGTTGTTCGAATCAAAATAGTAGCTTTATCCCAGTGAATATCTTCTTCAGGGATATTTTTTGACGAGAAATCTGGTTTTACATACTTCCCTTCGAATTCCATTTCAGCTGTGAACACCACCGACTCATAATTATTACGCTTTTTAGTTTCGGTCATCACGTTCGAAATATTTTTTAATGTCTCAGGAAAAAAGTACGCTACATTTTGTTGGGCTTTTCGCTCTATAACAGTTGTCCCTAATTTTTTGTCATAAACGGTATTTTTCTCGTAGGAAGTGTAAGGAACCTTTAAAATAGGCCCATAGAAAAACACTTTCTCCCCCCATTTTGAATTGATTTCACCTATGACTTCCTCCTGTCGGTATTTGCGTTCTCTAACTAAACTTTTTACTAATTCTAACGGAATTAGCAATACCAAAATTAAAATTCCGACCATGACCATTCGAGCGGTACTTGATTGCAACAATGTTGCGATAAATGATTTTTGATTTGATTCCATAACGTTTATTTTTATATTAATAATAAATTTAAAAGTTCTTTGAATTTCAAAGTTTAAAATTAAAAAAATAGAACTCACTAATTTTCAGTCCCTTTTATAATTTTTTCCAAGGCTAGTATATGGCTTTGGAAAGCCTTTCGTCCTTTTTCTGTTGCTTTGTAGGTAGTATTGGTTTTACGACCGATAAAACGTTTCTCTACAACGATATACTCCTCGTTTTCAAGGGATTTTGTATGACTTGCTAAATTTCCATCTGTGACGTCAAGTAATTCCTTTAAGGTATTGAAATCAGCACTTTCATTGACCATAAGTATTGACATAATCCCCAATCGTGTGCGATTATCGAATGCTTTATTTATATGTTGTAAAAGTTCCTTCAATTTTTAATTTTTATTTCCTTTAAAACAGATGTTCATCAGTATAAAATGGTGATTTTGGTACAGGTTTTAAGAAAGAGAAAACTACTCCACCCTACCCCTATCATATTTAAAATACATTAACAAACCGTAAAAAATATGACATACTCCAAAACCAATCTCCCAAAAGAGCAATCCATAGCCTGAAAATTGTACAGCCAACAAGCCCAAAATAACTTCAGTTATTCCCAAATAACGAACATCCCCAAAGGTATATCTACTGACATTCACACAAGCTAAACCATAGAAGATCAAAGTCATAGGTGCTAATAATCCATAATATTCATTCTTTAGCAGCAAGAAAATCAGTATCCCCCCTGTAAGCATTGGAATGGCAAAATTCCAAAAAGCACGTTTCGAAGTGGCGTTGATTAAAGTTTCTCCCCTACGTCTTGCTTTGCGTTGTGATAATATATAAGCCGTTACTAATGAGAGTATCAATACAGTTGCTGCAACTCCTAAAATAGCCTTAAACGTTTTACTTTCTAAGATAACAAATTGATTATAAGCATAATGTTTTTCAAGCAAAAGATGAACAACATAGGCTCCAATGAGTGCATACACTCCAGCTAACACTCCAGAAAGTCCACTCAATGACAGAAATTGAGTAGATTTTCGCATCATTTGTTTAATATGCTGTAAATCTTCTAAATAGCTTTTATCTTCCATTTTTAAAGTCCTTTGAAATGCAAAGTAACAACGAAAAAAGGAAATAACAAAACTTTCTCGCATATTTTTTGTAAATTTGACCTCCGATATTCGTACGTAAACGTTTTTTAAATAAAGATAAAGTTGTAATAATTTGACATACTTATGAAAACAATTCAGTATACTATAATTGTATTATTAATCTTACTATCAACATCTTGCAAAAATAAAATCACTGAGAAGGAATTGGTGCTACTCAATGGGTATTGGGAAATTGAAAAGGTTATCTTAGCTGACAAATCTGTAAAAATATACGAAATAAATACAACCTACGATTATATCGACTTGAAGGATAACAGCGGATTTCGTAAAAAGGTTTATCCACAACTTTTTGGTAAGTACCAAACGAGTGAGGATGCCGAATTTTTCTCAATCGTCAAAAAAGGTAATACTTGGGAGATGAATTATACCTCCAAAGACAATAAATGGGTAGAAACCTTGGAGTCGCTATCGGAAAAATCATTTACGGTGAAAAATACAGCGGGAATTGAATACTTCTACAAAAAAGTGGAAAGACAGGAATAATCTATCAAAAAATTATTTTATATCCTCAGAAATGATAAATATCATATTTATACGCAAAAAACAAACAATTTATTGTGATAAACGTAATTTTTAAGATTTATTTTTTCATTTTATAAAAAATAGTGTGTATATTTGTGCTATCTTGTATAAGAGATTAAAAAATCTCTTATAGAGATATGAAAGTTATTTAAACAAACTAATACCATTGCAAATGAAAAAACATTTCTTAACAACGTTATTATTCCTTGTGGGATTTAGTACTTTGGTCGCACAAGATTTCTCTGTTGACGCTAATTTCAGAACTCGATCTGAATATCGGCACGGTCAGGGAAGGCTTTTTCAAAAAGAAGAGAAACCTGCTTTTTTTGTAAACCAACGAGCTCGATTGGGAACTTCCTATCAAAACGAGTGGTTAGAACTTCGCTTGACAGCACAGCAAATTTTTACTTGGGGCGATGCACAACAACCTCAAGCAGAATTAAAAAATCATTTAGGTTTTTTTGAAGCTTGGGCAAAAATGCAAATTGATGAAAATTGGAATGTAAAATTAGGACGACAAGTCATTTCGTATGATGATGAGCGGATCTTAGGAGGATTGGATTGGTCTCAATATGGTCGTTTTCATGATGCAGCAGTCGTTTCGTATAAAAATTTTCTAAACGTTGGGTTGGCATTCAACCAAGAAGGACAACTTAACGTAGGAAACGCTTATGCCATTGGAAACACTTCAAAAAACACATACAAAACGATGCAGTTTTTAAGAGCCAACAAAAAATGGCAGGACAATTCACTTAGCTTTTTGTTTATCAACAATGGATTTCAAGACTTTGACTCATCAGGAAAACAAGATGGTGTGTCGAACATGCAAACCACTGGTTTTTACGGTATTTTCCCGATATCAAGCCTAATGCTGGAAGCAAGTGCTTATTACCAATTTGGAAAATTTCAAAAAACAAGCGTTTCGGCATATCAACTTCGGGCTGAGTTAATTTATAAGACACAGGAGTTTACCGCAGGATTGGGAATGGAAATGCTTAGCGGTAGAGACTATGATGACACTTCTGCTAAAATCAAAAGTTTCAATCCTCTGTACGGAACGGCTCACAAGTTCAACGGGCATATGGATTTTTACTACTTAGGTCAAAATTTACAGGGAACCACAGGACTCAACGATATCTATGCTAAAGCCATTGTTAAATTCAATGAGAAATCAAATTTGCTATTCATGCCGCATATTTTTATGAGCAATGCAAAACGTGCTGATAACAAAAGCTATCTCGGAACCGAGTTAGACTTTATGTTCACACAGCAATTCCGCAAAGATGTTGGCTTAAACATTGGATACTCACATCATTTGCCTTCTGATGCCATAAAAACGCCCATAACTCACGATATGCAAAATTGGTTCTGGGTGCAATTGAACATAAAACCAACCTTATTCACTACCAAACAGTAAGATACTCTTTCTTACAAAAAAACTTGTAATATTCCGCTTGATTATTGAGAATCAAGCGGTTTTTTTATGAGTACTTTCAAAATTATTCATCGAATAATATCATTTAGATTACAAATTACAGGTGCAACATCAATAAAGATTTTAAAAACAAAGTGAATCATGTACCTATTTTTTACTATATTTGCAAGGTAATTAATCAGATATGAAACAAAAATTGTTCGATTTTCGTTTTTTTTTGGAAAAACACGGATTTGCAGTTTCCTCTCGAATAGCAGAAAAGCTAGGTGTACGAGCTAAAGATGTACGTATATTTTTCATATACAGCACGTTTGCTACACTCGGAGCTTGGTTCGGAATCTATCTGTTATTAGCATCTTTATTAAGGATAAAAGACCTATTCTACACCAAACGAAGTTCTGTTTTTGATTTGTAAATCAACTAGAAAAGCTCAAAAACAGACATAGCCTTAAAGGTTAAATCTACCCGATAAAAATATTTTTACGATTATTTTTAACTTCCCTATCCTTTTCGTATATTTGCACCTCTATTTTTTCATAAAACATAAGGAAATAAACACTTTATTTCCAAGATATTTGTGTTACAAGATTTACATACATTTTTAGATAATTAATTAATACATAGCATAAAAAAATAAACATAATGAACGAAATAGATTATACATTCATACATAGAGATTTCAAAATTGACAATTTTCCAATGGACAGAGAACGGTTGCTTATCTTGGCTACCGACTATGTAAAAAACGGAGAGAATCATCTGAAATCTGTCGGAGATTTCTTGTTAAATTGGTTGGATAATCGTGACTTTATTGAAGCAACTACTTCTGGTTCAACAGGTGTTCCTAAGGTAATACATTTGAAAAAGCAGTTTATGGTCAACTCAGCATTGGCTACAGGTAAATATCTAAATTTATCACCTAAAAATACGGCTCTTTTCTGCTTACCAGCTGATTTCATTGCTGGAAAAATGATGATTATCCGTTCTATCATTTTAGGATTGCATTTAGATATCATCCAGCCCTCGTCAATGCCTTTAGCATTAACTAACCGTGACTATGATTTCTCAGCGATGATTCCTTTACAAGCTTCAAAGTCGTTGTACGATTTACATCGGGTGAAAAAATTGATTTTGGGAGGAGCTTCCATCGATGAAGATTTGGAAAACAAATTGCAAAATGTTTCTACACATGTTTACTCTTCATATGGAATGACGGAAACTATCTCACATATTGCAATGCGTAGAGTGAATCACACCGCTACCCACGAAGAAAGTTACAAAGCACTACCGGGTGTTACCTTTTCACAAGATGACCGAAAATGTTTGGTAATCAACGCACCTCAAATCGCGGATCATTTGGTGGTTACGAATGATATTGTGGAACTAATATCTCAAACTGAGTTTATTTGGGTGGGACGTTACGATAATGTAATCAATTCGGGCGGATTCAAAGTATTTCCTGAAAGTGTGGAGCGTAAAATGAAAAAATATATCAAAAACCAGTACTTTTTAACCAGCGAACCTGACGAAAAACTTGGGGAGAAAGCGGTTTTATACATAGAAGGTAATGAAAAAGATTATCCAACTTTATCGCATGATTTGTTTGTTGATAAAGATATGTTAAAATTGGAAGTGCCACGAGCTATTTATTTTGTTCCAAAATTTGAATACACAGATAACGGGAAGGTTCGAAGAGACGAAACTGTGAAAAAACACAACAAATAAGTATGTTTTTCAGATAGATAAAAAACTCAAAATTCGTGTTTTTATGTGCGTTTTTTGAGTTTTTTTTATGAAATTTGAGTCTTTCACATAAAAGTAAATAATGTTTTCCTAAATTCAAATTGCGTTATTAATCATCGTAACTACACCAAAAATTGACAAATGTAGCTGATGAATATAATATGAGAAAGTTTTTTAAAAAACATACTCCTGTAAAATAAAATTCAGAATCCAAAAAAAATGAATCCTAATTTAAAAAAATTCATACCATATATATACCCATATAAGAAATACGCTTTCTTAAATGTGCTTTTTAATGTATTATATGCATTATTCAGTGCTTTGTCGTTTGTATCATTGATTCCCATGTTGGACATTTTGTTTGGAAAGAAAGAGAGCAGGGTTTACGAAGTGCCCACTTTCTCTGGAAACGTCTCCGATTTAGTGGACTACGGAAAAAAATGGCTAAACTACAAAATTTCGAATATGGTAGGTGAGGATTCTGTATCAGCACTCACTATTGTCATCTGTTTGGTAATTTTGTTGTTCTTACTGAAAAATTTATTTAACTATATAGCAGTATTTTTCATTACCCATTTGCGAAATGGCGTTTTGAAAGATTTACGTAACAAACTCTATAAAAAAATTACCAATCTACCGCTTTCCTACTTTTCAGAACAACGAAAAGGAGACATCATAGCTCGTGTGGCTGGTGATGTAGGAGAAGTTCAGCATTCCTTTTTATCTATATTAGAACTCATTGTACGTGAGCCTCTTACAATTATATTTTCAATTGTAATGATGCTCGGTATCAGTATAAAATTAACCATTTTCACTTTTGTATTTATTCCACTTTCAGGGTGGATTATTTCCAAAATAGGAAAATCACTAAAAAAGCAATCCACAAAAGTACAGCAAGAACAAGGCAAATTTTTATCACTCATTGAAGAAACCGTCGGCGGATTGCGAGTTGTAAAAGCATTCAATGCCGAAAAAACTTTCCAAAAAAGATTTGAGGAGTCAACGCATCGTTTTTTTAAATTGGCAAATAATTTAGGTAACCGACAAAACTTAGCCTCGCCCATGAGCGAATTTTTAGGAATATTGATGATTGCTACGCTTTTATGGTTTGGTGGAACAATGGTTTTGGTGGAAAAAAGTTTAGATGGAGCTGCGTTTATCGCTTTTATGGGATTGGCTTACAACATTTTAACCCCTGCCAAAGCAATTAGCAAAGCCTCGTACGATTTCCGTAGAGGAAATGCCGCAGCCGAACGCGTATTCGAGATTTTGGAATATGACAATCCAATTAAGGAAAAAGAGAATGCAACCGAAATTTTTGATTTTTCATCAGCTATTTCACTGAAAAACATCACATTCCGATACGGAGAACAAAACGTTTTAACTGATTTTTCACTAGAAATTCCCAAAGGAAAAACCATTGCTTTGGTGGGGCAATCGGGAAGTGGAAAAAGTACGATCGCCAATCTTATAACTCGCTTTTACGATGTTAATGAAGGAACTATCGAAATCGATGGAATAGACATCAAACAACTAAAAATAAGTCATTTACGCAGACTTATCGGCGTGGTCTCACAAGATTCAATCTTATTTAATGACAGCATAAAGAACAATTTACTGATAGGAAATCCGACTGCTAACGATGAGGCTATTTTGGACGCATCCAAAGTGGCAAATGCTTACGAATTTATCAAAGACCTACCCGAGGGGTTTGACACAAACATAGGTGATTCCGGCAGTAAACTCAGTGGTGGGCAAAAACAACGGTTGAGTATCGCCCGTGCTGTTTTAAAAAATCCACCCATTATGATTTTAGATGAAGCCACCTCAGCATTAGATACGGAAAGTGAGCGTTTGGTACAAAGTGCTTTGGAAAATATGATGAAAAATCGAACTTCAATTGTCATTGCTCATCGACTTTCAACCATCCAAAATGCGGATTTAATCGTGGTAATGCAAAAGGGGCGCATCGTAGAACAAGGTACTCATGGAGAGTTACTTGCCAAAGATGGCGTATATCGAAAACTGGTAGAAATGCAATCTTTTGAAACATAAAATTTGGACGAAAAAGAGCTCATATCACAACTTCAAAATGAGAAAAAAAGAGGAAAGGCTTTTGAAATTTTGGTCGATTTGTACCAAAAGCGACTTTATTGGCATATCCGTCGTATTGTAATTTCACACGATGATGCTGATGATGTATTACAAGAAACATTTATCAAAATTTTCCGAAGTATTGAAAATTTCAGAGGAGATAGCTCTTTATTTTCATGGATTTACCGCATAGCGACCAATCAAGCTCTTGATTTTTTGAAAAAGAAAGCTAATGAGAAAAATTGTACTATCGAAGATTTGCAATACGACCGAAGTTCGCACTTAGAAGCTGATACTTATTTTGAAGGCGACGAAATTGAGCGAAAATTCCAACAAGCCATATCTTCGTTACCTGAAAAACAGCAAATTGTATTCAATATGAAATATTTTGAAGAATTGAAATATGAGGAAATTTCTGAAATTTTGGGTACTTCAGTGGGAGCGTTGAAATCTTCATATCATCATGCTGTACAGAAAATTAAAAATTATTTAGAAAGTCATTAAACTTTTTTACTTTTTTATCGTCTTAGAGGAAATGAACGAAGATAATTTACATATTCAATCGGGAATGCAACTGCCCGAAAATTATTTTGACCAGTTCAAAAAGAAATTGATGAATAGGGTTGAATTGGAAGAGTATGCACCTAATAAAGAAACATTTATTGTTCCAGAGAGGTATTTTGAGAAGTCAAAACAAGCTATTTTGAAAGCTACAACGAAAAAAACGAAAACACGGATGTTCTCATTTGTCAGATATGCCGTAGCATCGGTTTTTACAGCTCTCATACTCTCTTCTGTTTGGATGTATACATCTCACAATCAAAATAATAACGTTCATTTTTCGGATTTAACTTCGGCAGAGATTCAGGGTTATTTCAGCGATATATATATCGAAGATAAATCTTACCTGATAGTTGAAGAATCTGAAGATGTTCACTTAGATAATTTTTTGGTTGGGGACATACAATCCTTTGGAAATATTGACAGTTACTTGTCAGAATACGATTATAGATTAGATGAATATTAAAAAAAATAGGTAATTATGAAATTGATTTATACTTTCTTGTTATTTAATTTATTTACTTTTTCTATTTTTGCTCAAAAAGAGGATAACTATGAGCGTATAAAAACTCTAAAAATAGGATATATCACCGAAGAAGTGAGTTTAACTGCTGAAGAGGCAAAAAAGTTTTGGCCTATATACGAAAAATATAATAAAATTTTACACGATTTACATACCGAAGCCAAAACGTGTCGTAGACATGGTTTTTCTAAGAAAGAGAATCTGACCGAAAAAGAGGCTTTGGAAATTTTGAAAAAAGACACTGAATTAGGAGATAAAATTTCAAAAATAAGCAAGGATAAAGATAAAGAACTTTTAAAAGTTATCTCTGCACGAAAATTAGTATTATTGAAAAATGCAGAAAGAGATTTTCATAGAAAACTAATGACACAGTACAAAAATTCGAAATAAATACCTGCTTCTTCGAAGTTACATTATAAGACAACAAGAGACCGTTTGAATATGGTCTCTTGTTGTTTTGTGAACATTTTTATTAGAAGTCCAAATCTAATAAGAAGAATTTATTTCTTCAGCAGTTTCAAATAATCACCATACCCTTCCTTTTTCATTTCTTCCTTTGGAATGAAACGCAGAGAAGCACTATTGATACAGTAACGCAATCCTCCCTTGTCCAAAGGTCCATCTGTAAATACGTGTCCTAAATGAGCGTCACCTGTTTTGCTTCGAACTTCTACACGGGTCATTCCGTGCGATTTATCTATTTTCTCCGCAATGAGTTTTTTATCAATCGGTTTGGAAAAACTTGGCCAACCGCATCCCGATTCAAATTTATCTGTTGAAATGAAAAGAGGCTCACCTGTGGTAATATCCACATAAATTCCTTCGCGAAATTCATTCCAATATTCATTGTGAAAAGGACGTTCCGTAGCGTTTTTCTGGGTTACATTATACTGAATTTCAGTTAATTGCTTTTTTAAAACCTCATCATTGGGCTTTTTGTACACCTTTTTGTTGTTCTTAGGCAATGGATTGGCTTTTTTTGCCATCTGAAACAATTTAGGACTGATATGGCAATATCCTTCTGGATTTTTATCCAAATAATCCTGATGAAAATCTTCTGCATCATAGAAATTTTTCAATGGTAAATTCTCTACCACAATCGGCTGATTGTACTTGGAAGCTAATTCGTTAAGCGATTTTTCAATGATTTTTCTATCGACATCATCCGTAGTGTAAATCCCTGTGCGATAACGAGTTCCTATATCGTTTCCTTGTTTGTTTAAACTGGTTGGGTCGATAGTTTTGTAGAATAAATCCAAAAGCAATTGTAAATCAACCTCTTTCGGGTCATAAACAACTTTCACAGCTTCCGTAAATCCCGTTTTATCGGTATATACTTCTTCATAACTTGGCCTTTGGGTATTTCCGTTGGCATACCCAACTTGAGTGGCAATAACACCACGAATTTGCTTAAAGAAGTGTTCTGTTCCCCAAAAACAACCTCCCGCAAAATAAATTTCTTTCATATCCTTTTTGTTATTCTTTGTTTTGATATCCATATTCTGCTTTTTCATAACTGACTCTTGAATTTTCACTGATTCCTTTGAGATTTTGCATTGACTTGTAAGCAAAATCATGATAGGCAATACCGCCATAAAAGTAATTATATTTTTCATTTTGACATCTAATTTAAAATTATTTTTTTTCTTGTTTTCCTATCAACATTAGGCTGAAACCCAACAATACAAGGTCTTTCAGTATAAAAAAATCTGTAATTGGTAGCCATTCTACTTTTCGCCACATATTTGGAGTAGTAAACAAATAACTAATTGTTAATAAAAAAGTTACTATCATTCCGTAGGCAGCATATTTTCTCAATTTTGGAAAAAACGGACTGAGTAAAAGCAATAAAGCCAATGTAATTTCAACGATACCGACAAGATTTGAAACGGCTTGTACACTCATCAAATCGTATGCCCAAAATGTTAAGAAATGATTTTCGACCAAAGGTTTTATCGCATTGGCTTCAGCAGTTGTGAATTTGAAAATTCCTATCCAAAATAAAATTAAAGCTGTCCCGAAAAGAGATACGTAATAGCCTATTTTGTAGATTTTTTCATCCGACAACGGACAATTTGAAATTTGTTTTTCCATCTGGTTTAATTATTAAAAGGTTATCTATTAAAAATGTATGATTAATCGTACATCCTTATAGTCGTTAACTTTTAAAAAACCTGACAAAAAAAGAACTATTTTTTTAAATTTTCTTTCATTTTACGCTTAAATAACTGAATTTCAGAATGATTAAAAACAACTTTTTTTTCAGTGATTTCTGTATTTTGAAGTGATTTATCCAAAAACATTACTTTTTTGTGATACATTTTACACAAACGACACAACCGCAGATGTAAAAAAAGACGTATTTTTTCAAAGAAAGAAATTTTCCTTGCTGTTTTCTTTTCAATAAGCAATGAAATTTCACTACAAGGCAATATAAAATAATGAATAATTCTGCTAAACATCTCCAAACCAATTAATTTCCAAACATTTTCTGAGCTGCAAACGACTCCTTTGCAATATTTTCCACATATTAGTCGTTGAAATTTCCATTTCCTGACAGACTACTTCCGTCTTTTTCTCTTCTAAATAATAAAGTTTAACGAGAAACCTCCATCGTTGAGGCAGTTTTTCGATACATTCGTCCAAAGCTCGTGAAAAATCTTCCTTTTCTGAGGAATTTTCTGATATTTCTTGCCAAAAGTTTAAGACGCTCTGATCTGTCCAGATTCCATCTTCATCAAAAAAATCAGAAAGACTCGTACTGACAGGATTTTTATACTTATTCCGATAAAAATCGGCTGTTTTATTGCGAAGAATATTGTACAACCACGTAAGTGGACTACTTTTCTCTTGAAAAGATTCAAATGAAGTGTAAGCTACAAGAAAAACTTCTTGCACGATATCGGCCGCATCTTCCTTATCCGAAACCAAGTATAAAGCCCTATTGAGCAATGACTCTGAATACATTTCAATCCACAGCGTTATTTGTTGGTCTTTTGTTTTATCTACCATCTTTTATTTTTTGAAATACTAAATAGTCCTTAAAGTGTGAACTTTTCAATTTTTAAACATAAAGATTATTTTCTTTTGACAACCAACATCGGTAACAATATAAAAATTCCTACCAGCGAAAAGAGCAATCCTCCCATGGTTCCTGCAGCAAGTGGAAACCAAAAAGCCTCTCTTTTAAGTCCGATTACAAAAGGGATAAATCCTAAAATAGTAGAAATTATGGTAAGTAATATCGGAATGATTTTACTGTTCCACGCTTTCAAATAAGCTCTTACTGAGGAAAGATTAGGGTATTTTTTACGAAGACCGTTATACTCATTTAAAATGTAAATATTAGCATTTACCGTAATCCCTGAAAGCAATACGAACGAAGCAAATCCGCCTTGGTCAAAATTCAAGTCGAAACTATAAAACGTAAGAAAAACCCCAATAAATGATATAGGGATAATCAAAATAACAATAAAAGGTTGTTTGAGCGAATTAAACAAAATGGAAGTAGTAAAAAAGATAATCGCAATAAGCAAACCCAATAGCCAATATTGTTTTTTATCTTTTCCCCAATTCCAATTCCAACCTTGTTTTTCGGCTTTATATCCCGAAGGCAAGCTACTGTTGAGCTTTTCTATTTCATTATCAAGTACCTTATTTCCCTGTTGGGAAGAACCTATGTAATTAAACTGCACTATCAATCGGTATTGTTGATTTTCTTTGGCGATTTCTTTCGGAGCTTGTCCTTTGGTAATTTGAGCAAATTGATTCAGTTTATGAAATTGTTCGTCAAAATGATTTCCAGCGTGTTGCAATGCCCAAATATCGTATGTTTTGGATTGCTTACTGTGAAGTACGATATCTTCATTTTGTCCGTCAACAAATAATCTTCCTACCCAAATATCTCTCCCAAACATACTCGAAAGCGAATTAAACAATCGAGAAGGAGACATATTCTGGATAGCAAGTTGTTTTTTATCTAAGTTAAATATAAATTCCTGATAATCATCTTTGTAATAAGATATATCCGAACCAATGGTCACCTCCTGAATACGGCGATGTTTTAGTAAATTGTTTTTGAGAGAGTCTGCCCAAGTGTTCAACTCATCGTAGTTATATCCCAACAATTTTACCGAAAAACTTCCAGCAGTTTCTTTCACGTCATTGCTAAATCCTCTGTCTTCCAGTCCGAAAACGCCCCAACTACCACCACCCAATTCCAAGGCTTTGGTAATCACACTATTTTTCAGTCTGTACGGAAATCCCGAGCGTTCCGCTTCCTTGGTAAAATACACAGAAATGGAAGCTCTGTTAGGGCTATTTATAGAGGTTTGAAACTGTTTTATCTCAGAAAAAGTAGAAAGATAACTTTCCATTCGTTGTACCAAAGTATTCATCTGTGAGAGCGTAGTTCCGTTGGGCATTGAGGAAGTGATAGTTAAGACCATTTCCTGATTTCGGTCAAAATATCCCCGCTCATACACATTCTGAACAAACAAACGCAGTGTTCCTCCCAAAACTTTATCGGTTATGGGTTTTATTTTTTCTTTGTAGGTTGTCGTATTGAAAACGCTATTGTATAGCTCTGCCCATTGGGTTTCCTTATCAATTTTATCAGGAAGCAAAAAAACAGGTAGCCCAAACAGAAGAATAAAAAACACGTACACCGCCCATTTCCCTTTCTTTAAAAGCAAAATGATTTTTTGATAAAATAGGCTTGTTTTTACAATAAAACACTTCGATATACGGAATTTCCGTCGTGATTTTCGTGTTTTCTTGGTTATTTTGATTCTTTCCATCATTGCAGGCACGAAAAATAGAGCTACCAGCAACGAAACTGCTAAATTGATGGCGATCACCATCGCAAAATCTTGTAGATTGAGTCGCAATCGCTCGTCTAAAAAGAAAATCATACAAAGAGCTCCGATGGTAGTTAGCGTAGCTGCCAAAATCGGTAAGAAGACCTTTCGATTATTTTTGGTTTGCAAATGATCGGTCATTATGATAGTATTGTCTATCATCAAATTGAGGGAAATGGTAATCCCTGCCAGTGAATAGAGTTGTACTTCCAAACGTAAAAAATAATACAGCACAACAGCTATTGCCAGATTGATGAACAAACTGCTAACGATAAGGAACAGATATTTAAAATTTCGTGAGATGAGCAATACAAAAGCCAATAAAATCAGGATAGTAAGCCCACTTCGGAAGTAAATTTTGTTGAGTTCATCTTTGATGTATTCGGTAGCGTCGTAACTCTGATGTAATTCATACCCTTGCGGAAGATTTTTTCTAATATCTTCCATCAATTTTTTGATCTCGCTACTCAACTGCAATTGATTGGCGTTTTCTTCTGCCGAAATGGAAATATAGATGGAATTGAGTCCGTTGATACGGTAATAGCTTCGGGGAGCTTGTTCCACCCTACTGACATTTACTAATTGATTCAAATAGAGTATCTTTCCGTCTTTATTGGTGACAGAAATTTTGGAAGCGTCAAAAGTTTCTTTTTCAGAAGCATCTCCTAAGACAACTCGTGCAAATTTTCGAACATTTCCATTATCTTCAATTTCTCCAATACCCAAAAATTGTGTATTATAATGCAACTGTATGGCTCGTTGGATTTCGTCCACACTTACTCCCATTCGGTTCAGTTGGTCGTTGTCGTATTGAAGTTGCCATTCCATAGGAGTTGCTCCGTTTACATCCACTTTATAGATACCTTCAATCTCACTAAGTCGGGGTTTGATGCTGTTTTCACAATAGTTTTGAATAGTAATAGGCGGTGCTGATGCATTGAGCGTATAATTCAGAAAAGGGCGATTGGCATTTTCATCAGGGCGACGCACTTGCAATTGTGGGTAAGAAACACCTCTTGGTAAATCACTCCATAACTGCCTTATAACGGTGGATGCCTCAAAACGAGCAACATCAATGGAAGTGTGTTTATCCATTTCCAAGGAAACACTTCCCCAACCATTTCCCGAACGCGAAGTAATTTTTTTAATACCTTTGATACGAGCAAGCATCGCTTCTATCTTTGAAGTAGCTTCCATTTCCACCACACGCGATGCACTTCCGGGCATCGAAAAAGACACTGTCAGAGCAGGGAGATTTTGGGAGGGTGCTAACTTTACAGGCAATAAAGGAACAAGTGCTATCCCCGTTAAAGAAATGCACAAAAACACTAAAATAATGCTGAATGAGGATATTTTAGGCCGATTAAAAGACATTTTTTAATTATATTAAGGCAATTGAAACTCAAAAAAAGGGTCATCGTGATTTGTTGAAGCCAAATATAGTTTTTTGTTTTTCTCGTCAACAGTGAAATATCCCCATTGGTCTAACTTGTATCGGCAAATAGGATTGCCATTCCAATCGTATTGTTCAACAAAAATATAATAATTTTCTTTCTGAGATTCTTTCCATACATCCTCAGGAGTACGTCCACTATAGAGAAAATAAACATAATTATCTTGTGCACAAGCTCCCCAATAGTGAGTTATATTTTGGTCTAATCCGTTTATTTTATAAGGACTTTCTTCATTAAATCTATCTCGTTCAAAATTAATTGTACGAACGGTTTGAGCTTCCAAATCCATAAATTTGATGATTTTGAAATATTTATAAGCATATGCCATTCGGTTTTTTTGAGGATTTACAGCAAAATCACCAATGTAAGCAAAAGGAGATTTTCGGGTGGGATTTAATCCAAGGTTAAAAACTTCTTTTTTGTTGGTGGAATCTCCCTTCTGTGTAATGCGAAAAATACTTTTACCTGTTTTACTATCCGTCACGTACATAAAGTCATCATCACTTACATTGGCAAGTTGTAAGGTCGCACCAAGTTCTTGCTTTTTAAATTCTTCAAATGGCTTATTAATAATTTGGATATCACCTTTTTCATCTAAACCATAGAGTTTATTCTGCGAATTTTCAAACAAGTAGCAGAGCCAATCATTACTAACGGAAGAAATTATTGTGGGAAGCAAAAAGTCATCAGGAGCTTGCCCTCTTTTACCCAATGACTTTTGAAGTCTTAGATCAGGAAGATTGAAAATATAAAAAACAGGATTTGTTAGACTCTTCATTATCAAATAATTATTTTTGATTAGCAGCTGACTTTCCCTAACTGAAAAGATAGCTGTATCACCCACAATCTGTTTTCCTTTCAATAAAATATCATCTCCAAACGGATTTTTATTTTTGAAAAATAGTTCACCCGCTTCAAGTCGAGCTAATTCTGTAACAAATTCTTCTTTTTGAAAAAGTTGTATTTTTTCCTTTTCTTCTTGTTTTTGTGCCGTTTTATTGTCTCCACAAGCTCCCAAAAACAGTAGTCCTATTCCGAATAAAATACTTTTTGCGTTCATAATATTTTGGAAAATTAACGAATTTCGTTAAAAGAGGTTGTTATAGGTACTCCCGCTTCAAAATCAAATAAGGTATATTTTCGTATTTTGTAATAATTTAGCCAATAGTTTCGAAGAGCTGAAATATAATTGCGTTGTGCTTGTTGGTGTCGGTCATTAGCAAGGGTAAGACTATTAATGTCTGCCTTACCAATGATAAATCGTTCTTGGGTTTGTTGGTATGCCTGCGATGCCAACTCCAAGGCTTCTTGTGCGCTGATGATGATTTGCTGTTGTACTTGAAAATCTCCCAAAGTCATCAGTATTTCCTCTTCGATTTTGATTTCTTCTTGTTTGGTAGAGAGTTCTGCCACTGAAAGATTACTTTTTGCTATATTGTATTTGCCCTTATTCACACCCCAATCCAAAATCGGGACAGAAAGCGTGATGGCAAACACATCCTGCTGTAAGGGGGAGTTATAGACCTTGTCAAAGCTCGGAGCTACTTGATTAAAACCTACACTTGCCGAAACACCCATATTAAATCTCGCTTCTCGTTTGGTTTTATCCACCGTTTGTTGCAGTTCCAATATCTGTATTTTTTGTTTTAAGAAGTTAGGATTGTTTTTCTTGGCATAACTGAGTGCTTCTTCAGGGTTTATGGTGATGTTTTTTACCTTTTGGGGTATATCCAATAGAATTTTAGTATCTTTTTCCAAGTTTAAGTAAGAAACCAACGCAAACATTGCTCTTTTTACACTAATTTCAGCAGTTTGTAGAGCATTTTCAGCATTGATTTTATCCAAACGTAGCGTCATCAGGTCAGATTGGCGAATGGCAGCAATTTCAAAACGTTCTTTTCCGATGTTGTATAACGTATCTGCACTTTGTATTTTTTCCTTTGCTAATTTGTACTCCGCTTGTGCCATCGCTAAGTTAAAAAAGTAATTAGTAGCCTCTTCTGCTGTTTGTTCCAAGTTGTAAAGAAGCTCTTTTTGGGCAGCTTCGTATTTGATGGGTTCGATTCTTTTTTCCCACTTAAACGGATTATACCCCAAAAGTTGCTGTCTGTATCCTATACGAATGGGTACGCTTGAATATTGGGTAAACTTATTGTCGCTAAAATTACGATGATACCCTAACTCTGAGTCTACAAAAAAGGTTCCCCCTAACCAATCAAAATTCTGAATTAGAGAAAGGTTTCCGTGTGAAAACAAGGTTTGTTGTGGGCGGTACACATCAATATTTTGTTGGGAATCGTACCGCCTTACAAAATCCCGATTGTAACGCAAAGGCGTCATACTCAGTGAAAGAGATGGTAATCGGTTTGCTTTGAACGATTTAAAACTCCAATAATTCGATAGGTACATATTTTTTGCCTTAAACGAAGCTATAGACTGACCGTTTGCCATCGTCACTAACTGTTCCAAAGTTAAAGTCATTGTTTTCTCTTGGGAAAAAGAAAAGAAGAAAAATAGGATAAATAGTAAAGATAATACTGCTTTCATAATAATGACATGAGTTTCATTCCAGATAAAGAATAACGCAAAAATATAAACATTCTATCTTATAAACAAAAAGAAACCGTCCAAAATGTTAAAATACATAACTTTTATCATCTTGAACAGCCCTTTAATACGCTCAACTTGGAAACAATAAAGCTACCTCAACCGTTTTTTGCATTACTGATTTCCGTAATTACCCATCAAATTTTACAAAATATTACTCAACTCATATTCGTATACAGTACCATCAATACCAAGTCCGTATATTTTTTGGCATTAGTAAAATTTTTATTTTTATTTGAGGTCATAAACACACAAATCCCCTAACTTAACTTAATTAAATAAGGGAATTTGCCTATTGATTGAAAATCTACTCTCAGAATACGAAAGTAACTTAGTTATATTGGAACGTTCTAATACCAAATTTTGCAGCTTCGGCTCTTGCTTTAGGAACCATACTTTTGAGATTAGCTATCCTTGAGGCATTTGAAGGGTGGGTACTGAGTAACTCAATGGTGCCACCTGAACTATTAGCATCCATGCGTTCCCATAGTCTTGGTGCTTCTTCTGGATCATATCCTGCTATTGCCATGATTTGAATTCCTATTTCATCCGCTTCCGTTTCATGAGCTCTACTAAAAGGAAGGGTTACACCTACCTGAGAACCAACGTTATACGCCATATTAAACTCATCTAAATACTTACTGTTCTGTAAAGCTACGTTTCCTAACATTCCGACAAGTTGTTGTGTTGTACCTACACTCATGCGTCGAGCTCCATGGTCAGCCAAAGCATGTGCTATTTCGTGTCCCATAACCACCGCTAAGCCTGTTTCGGTTTGTGTGATAGGTAAAATTCCTGTGTAAACTACAATTTTTCCTCCTGGCATACACCAAGCATTTACCTGATCGCTTTGTACCAGATTATATTCCCATTGATAGTCCTTTAGATAATCTTTATATCCGTTATGTTCCAACCACATTTGAGCTGCTTTCGCAATACGTTGCCCCACTTTTTTTACCATTTCGGTTTCTTTAGTTCCAGTAATGACCTTATTTTCACTCAAAAAAGAAGAATATTGAGAAAAAGACAATGGAAATAAATTACTATTCGGCATAAAGTTAAACGTACTTTTACCTGTAAATGGATTCGTTTTGCATGAAAAAACGACCAACAGAATCACAATGATACTAATTCTCTTCATAAAATATTATATTGATATGTTTTCAGGGCAAAGTTAATAAAAAAAGTATGACTTTTGAACTAAATAATTTTACAAAAATGAAAAAAAAATAATACCTTTGCTCACTGAGGATAAACGATTGTTATGTTACAACTAAATGACACCTTGAAACATAAAGGAATGCGAAATCAGTTAGTTGATTTGCTCAGAGCCAAAGGAATAAAAAACCAAGATGTTTTAGAGGCTATTCGCATAATTCCACGTCATTTGTTCATGGACAGCGGTTTTGAAATGCACGCCTATCAAGACAAGCCTTTTCCTATAGGAGAAGGACAGACAATTTCACAACCCTACACAGTGGCTTTTCAAACTGAATTATTAGAAGTTTCGACAGGACAAAAGGTGCTGGAGATAGGTACTGGCAGTGGCTATCAGTCCTGTGTATTAGTTTTTTTAGGAGCAAGAGTTTATACGATTGAACGTCAACACAAATTGTTCAAACAAACGCAGTTGTTATTACCTAAATTAATGTCTCGTCTGCCAAAAATGTATTTTGGCGATGGTTATAAAGGTTTACCAAACGAAGCTCCATTCGATCGTATTTTAGTGACAGCAGGAGCTCCCGAAGTGCCTATGACGTTGTTATCTCAGTTAGCTATAGGGGGGCGATTAGTAGTACCTATTGGAATAGAAACCCAAGTAATGACCCTTTTTGAACGTATATCAGATACGGAATTTCACAAAACGGAATACGGTGATTTTCAATTTGTTCCAATGCTTAAAGATAAAACATAAGTAACATTCTTCTGTTTGTACAAGAGTAAGAATAATACCTAATTACTATATGACCATACTATTCATGGTGAAATTTAATTATAATGAATGTAAATTGAATAAAAAACGAATACCTATGAAAAAATCAATTTTAATTTTAGCTATGGGACTTTTTTCTTGTAGTAACATTCCTTCAGAAAAAAACATCAAAATCAAAGACTATGAGCCAAAAGCTACTGACAAATTAGTGGATATACGCACTGCAGAAGAGTTTGCTGATGGACATCTGAAAGGAGCCGTTAATATAGATTTCTTTGAAGATGATTTCTTAGAAAATTTTGAAAAACAATACGATAAAGAGGATACTGTCTACATATATTGCAAAAGTGGTGGACGCAGTTCAAAAGCCTATGCAATACTCGAAAAGGCTGGGTTTAAAAACTTGATGCACTTAGATGGGGGTTTTATGCAGTGGAGCGGTGCAGGAAAACCTGTAGAAAAATAATTTAAAAGTATTTTAAATTAGATTCAAAAACAGAAAAATGTAAAAAATTTATTTTTCAATATGTACAAAAATTTGTACATTTGGCGAAATTTTAAGATTATGTTTGAATTTGACCAATATTTAGGATTTTTAGTGTTTTTAGGCATCGCAACTATCGGTTTTTGGTTGATGATTTTCCTATTGACTTTCGTAGTTCCTTACTGGGTAGGAGGAGCTATTATGGAAGCTATCAAAGAGAAAAGAGAAGCAAGAAAAGCTAAAAAATCAGCATAGCCACTTTTTGAGAGTTAAAAGCTCAAGCAGTACAAGATAATTGAAGATTTTTGCGAAGTAAAAACTTCGTAAAAATCTTTTTTTGTTCATATAATTTAATTTTAAAACCTATTTACAAGTTGCCATTAGCTTATTACTCGAGCTGCCAAAAATCTTTCGATTGTGAAATATTTTTTATACTTTTGTCATCAAGTGTAGTTCTTAGCCTAAAATTTACTGACTAAAAGAAAAGCTAATTACTTTCGAAATTAACGCTTAAAAAAACTCATCTTCAATTAGATAAATCACCCTACTTCAACAAAAAACATATGTCGGAAAAAATAGAACAAAAATTAGCTAAAATTCCTGTAGTGAAAAACCTTGTTGCATTACTGAAAAGAGTAACCATTTCGCAAAATAGTTTTTCTCTATACGATTTCTTAGAGCTTTACATTGTTGGGATTGTCAAGGGGGCATTGACCTATCGTGCTAGCGCTATTTCATTTAGTTTTTTCTTAGCTATTTTTCCGTTTTTGTTGTTTATACTGAATTTGATTCCGTACGTACCGATTGACACTTTTCAAATTGACGTTTGGAGTTTTATTGACGGGCTATTGCCTCCTGGCACTAATGAACTGTTTTCGAGTATTTTTTTTGACATAGCCGATAACCGCCGAGGAGGATTACTTTCATCAGTTTTTTTATTATCTATATTACTGATGACAAATGGAATAGTAGCTATTTTTGGAGGCTTTGAATCATCCTACCATGTACGAATAACACGTACTTACATCCGTCAGTATATGGTTGCTTTAATGGTAGCAATCATTATTGCTTTGCTGATTCTGATTGTGATAGCAATGTTTATTTACTATGGCATTTACATAGTTCCATACTTGGAGAGAACAGGACTACTTTACAGTACAGAAACTATCATTCAATGGTCAAAAATTGGTTTTGTAACTGTCATTATCTATTTAGCAACTTCTATTCTGTTTTTCTTTGGTACTAAGGAGGGTAAAAAAAGTAAGTTTTTTTCCATAGGTTCAATTCTGACAGTGTTATTATTTGCATTAACCACCTATTTGTTTGGTATTTACATCGAAAATTTTTCACAATACAATCAATTATATGGTTCCATTGGAGCATTGTTGATTTTTTTGTTGTACATTTGGTTAAATTCTAATATTCTTTTGTTGGGATTTGAACTCAACGCTTCGCTTTTACGACTTAAAAAAATACGATAAATGGCTTATTTCATTGACGTTATACTTCCCATTCCGTTGCGAAAACTATTCACATACAACGTAACTAAGGAAGAAGCTCATTTCCTAAAACCAGGGATGCGTGTTGCTGTACCTTTCGGGAAATCAAAAGTATATGCGGCTTTGGTAGAGAGTGTACACACTACAGAACCTTCATACGAAACCAAAGATATTGAGTATATTTTGGATGAAACCCCTATTGTAAATCATTCTCAATTACGACTTTGGAAATGGATTTCGGACTACTATATGTGTTGGTTGGGAGATGTATTTAAAGCAGCCATGCCATCAGCTTTTTTGTTAGAGAGTGAAACTATCGTGGAGAGGGACGAAACTGATTTGGAAATGACTCTTTTTTCGGATGATGAATGGATGGTTTATGAGGCATTATCCTATAAAACAGCACTCACTGCTAAGGAAATAAATCAAATTGTAGGAAAACGAAAAGCTTTGAAAGTGGTTAAAAGTTTATTAGAAAAAGGAGCCATTCGTATTTCTGAAAAAATATTTGAAAAATACGTACCTAAATTAGAAAAATACATTCGTTTGGCAGAAAAATACCAATCGGATGAAGGGATGAAAGCTGTTTTTGAGGATGTCGGTAAGTCAGTAAAGCAAAAGCAATTATTAGTAGCCTATTTTAATTGGATGATGCGTAATAAACTTCCTCTAAAGGTAGAAAAATTGCTCTCCGATTCTAACGTTTCGGCTACTGTTTTGAAATCAGTGGTTGGAAAAGGAATTTTTGAGGAATATTACATCCAAAAAGACCGAATCAATTTCAAAGGTGAATTGATTGGAAGTAAATCGCTCAGCGAGGCTCAGCTAACAGCTTTAAAGCAAATTAATGAACAGTTTAATACTAACCAAGTTGTTTTATTTCAAGGAGTTACCGCTTCTGGAAAAACTGAAATCTACATACATCTGATTCAAAAATGTTTAGATGAAGGCAAACAAGTATTGTATTTATTACCTGAGATTGGACTTACGGAACATTTGATCAATCGTTTGAAAAAGCATTTCGGAGATAAATTAGGGGTATATCATTCCAAATATACAACTAATGAACGGGTCGAAGTTTGGAATAATGTACTCAATGAAAATATTAAAAATCAGCTAATTGTAGGAGTTCGTTCGTCCGTATTTCTACCTTTTTCCAATTTAGGATTAGTCATAATCGACGAGGAACACGATGCTTCTTACCAACAATTTGATCCTGCACCTCGTTTTCAAGCTCGTGACACTGCCATTATGTTAGCTAAAATACAGAATGCTAGGGTGTTACTAGGTTCGGCTACCCCCTCAATTGAAAGCCTATACAATGCTAAGCGTAAAAAATATGGATTTGCGTATTTACTAAAACGATTTGGTGAGTTTCAATACCCTGATATTGAGTTGATTGATATTAGAGATAAACATTTTCGGAAACAGATGACAGGGCATTTTTCTGATAAACTTATCCAAGAGATACAAACTACCTTGTCGGAAGGACAGCAAATAATTCTATTCCAAAATCAACGAGGTTATGCTCCTGAAATACAATGTAAAAGTTGCGGAACAGTAGCTCAATGTCCCGCTTGTGACGTTAGTTTAACGTATCATCAGGGTAGGAAACAATTGCGTTGTCACTATTGCGGGTATGCTATTCCAATACTTGATAATTGTATTGCTTGTGGAAGTAATGAATTGATAACCAAAGGATTTGGAACAGAGCAAATCACAAAGGAATTGGCTCAACTTTTTCCTGAAGTGACCATTGACCGAATGGATCAAGATACCACAAGCGGAAAATATGGCTATCAAAAAATACTGTCGAAATTTGAGCAACAACAAACTCAAATTTTGGTGGGCACACAAATGATTAGTAAAGGATTAGATTTTGAAAATGTAGGTTTGGTAGGAGTGATGAACGCCGATTCGTTCATTCATTTTCCTGACTATAAGGCTTATGAGCGTAGTTTCCAATTACTAATTCAGGTTTCTGGACGAGCAGGACGGAGTACTAGAAAAGGTAAAGTATTGATTCAGACTTACAATCCGAACCATCCGGTACTGAAACAGGTATTGGAACACAATTTTAGAGATATGTTCAACAATCAAATAGCTGAACGCAGGGAATTTTTGTATCCACCAATGGTTCGATTGATAAAAATTTCATTCAAACATGCCGATTTTAATAAAGTTACAGAAGGAGCCGATTGGTTTGGAAAATCATTACGTCAAGGATTTGAAAAACATACTGATATACATATTTTAGGCCCTGAAAGCCCTTTAGTTTCTCGTATACGAAATGAATATATCAAGGACATTCTACTGAAAATTCCTTTTACCCATTCCGCTGAAAACGTAAAAAAATACATTCTACGTACTCAAATTAGTTTTCAGGCTATCCCGAATTTTCGTTCAATTCGAGTGATTTACAACGTTAGTTAAGGAAAAATATCTTATTACAATATCCATAGCAAGGACAAAAAACGTATCTTTGCAAAATGAAAAATTTACTGGTGTATATCATACAAAATTGCGGATTTCTAATTTCACTAAGTATTTTTGATTTATGCATTTAAATAACTAAATAACAGTGTGTTAAAATAATTGATAATTATATAAGAATAATAAAAACAATGAAAAACTTCATACAGGAATTACAATGGCGTGGAATGATTCAGGATATGATGCCTGAAACGGAAGAACATCTTTTAGAGGGCGTACGCTCGGCGTATGTGGGGATTGACCCAACGGCGGATTCGCTCCACATCGGGCATTTGGTGGGGGTGATGATGCTCAAGCATTTTCAGAATTGCGGTCATAGACCTTATGCTCTTGTGGGGGGTGCTACGGGAATGGTGGGTGACCCATCGGGAAAATCTGCCGAGAGAAACCTTTTGACCAACGAGGTTTTAGAGCATAATATTGCAGGAATCAAAAAACAACTGGCAAAATTTCTTGATTTTGAAAGCACTGCCGAAAACAGAGCTATTTTGGTCAACAATTACGATTGGATGAAAGATTTTTCATTCTTAAATTTCATTCGCGATATTGGGAAGCACATTACCGTGAATTATATGATGGCAAAAGATTCGGTAAAAAAACGCTTTGACCCAAAAGAAAACACAGAAGGAATGTCTTTTACCGAGTTTTCATATCAATTGTTGCAGGGCTACGACTTTTTGCACTTGTACAGAGAAAATGGTTTGACTTTACAAATGGGAGGCTCTGACCAATGGGGAAATATCACCACTGGAACGGAACTGATTAGAAGAATTGCAGGTGGAAAAGCCTACGCAATGACTTGTCCGCTGATTACCAAAGCCGATGGAACAAAATTCGGGAAATCCGAAGGAGGAAATATTTGGCTCGACCCTGAAAAAACTTCACCATATAAGTTTTACCAATATTGGCTCAACACTTCCGATACCGATGCCGAAAAGTACATCAAAATCTTTACGATGCTTACGCAAGAAGAGGTTGCCGAACTTACAAAACAACATCAAGAAGCGCCGCATTTGCGTATTTTACAGAAAAAATTGGCCGAAGAAATCACCGTAATGGTACATTCTCGAGAGGATTATGACAACGCTGTAAAGGCTTCGGAAATTCTGTTTGGAAATTCCACTTCCGAGAGTTTGAAAGGACTCAATAGTAAAATGTTTTTAGAAATTTTTGATGGTGTACCACAAAAAGAACTTACCAAAGAGGAAGTTATCGGTGCAAATATTGTGGAGTTACTTGCTGACCAATCAGGCTTTTTGAAATCACGTGGAGAAGCCCGTCGCGACCTTACAGCCAACGCTATTTCGGTTAATAAAGAAAAAGTAACAGAAGGGTTTGTAGCCTCTGAAAACGATTTGATAGACGGAAAATTTATCTTGTTACAAAAAGGCAAAAAAAATTATTTTGTAGTCGTGGTAAAGTAAAAGAAAATTATTCATTTGGAACGACTATTTTGTAGTTTTAAAATCACCGTTAATATAGTCATACTAATTTTTTATTCTAACATAAGAAATTAATGAGTACAGAATGTATGACTTTTGAAACGAAAAAGGAGGTTTAATGCCTGATGATTAGTATCAAAACTACCAAATAATTTTATGAATATTATGGATTGAAAAATCTAAGAATATGTATTTTATTTTTCCAATATATTTTTGTAACTTTGATGTTCGTAAAATGACAAAAACAACTAAATAACACATACAAAATATGAAAGCATATATTCAAGAATCCTTTGAACAAGCATACGGGAAACCTGCTGACAAGATATTTTTTGCTCCTGCAAGAGTAAATCTGATAGGAGAACACATAGACTACAACGGAGGACTGGTAATGCCCTGTGCTTTAGGAAATGGAACTTATTTAGCAGTACGTAAGACAGAGGATAATATGTTTACTTTCAAGAGTTTGAACTTCCCTGATTCTGTTCATCAGGTTCCTGTAAACACTAAAGGATATACAAAACAAGATTCTCTTTGGATAAACTATCCATTGGGTTGTATTGACTATTTCACTCGTGAGGGGGCTACTCTATCAGGGTTGGAACTTTTGTTTTATGGCAATATTCCCAACGGAGGAGGATTGTCGTCATCTGCATCGATTGAATTGGTAACAACTTTTGCTTTAAACACCCTGTTTGACTTGGGAAAAAATCAAGTAGAATTAGTTAAAATATCTCAACAAGTAGAAAATAAGTTTGTAGGTGTAAACTGCGGTATTATGGATCAGTTTGCTATTGGTATGGGAAAAGAAGACCATGCTATTATTTTGGATTGTCAAACGTTAGAATATACCTACACACCTTTTGTTTTAAAAGACGATACATTACTGATTATCAACACCAATAAGGAACGTAAATTAGCCGATTCCAAATATAACGAGCGTAGAGCTACCTGTGAAGCAGCTTTAGAAATATTCAACAAAACCGAAAATTTCAAAGATTTGTGTTCCATCCCTGCGGAATATTTTGAAGCTAATAAGCATTTGCTTACTCCTGAAATGCAACAACGAGTGAAGCACGTAATTTATGAAAATTTACGTGTTAAAGCATCTGAAAAAGCATTAAAATTGGGTGATATAGAAAAATTTGGTGAGTTAATGTCAGCTTCACATAAATCACTGATGGAAGACTATGAAGTTACAGGGAAGGAATTGGATACTATCTATTTAGAAAGTGTTAATTTTGAAGGGGTTACAGGAGTTCGTATGACGGGAGCAGGTTTTGGAGGCTGTGCTATTGCGTTGGTAAAAAATGACCGTGTTGATGCTTACAAAAAGCATATTGAAAAAGTATACACCGAAAAAATAGGTTATGCTCCTTCGATTTATGATGTAAGTATTGGAGACGGTACGAGAGAAATATAGATAATGAAATTGTCTTGGTTTCCCTATGACTTACGCCTTCGGCATAGGTTTTCTGTTTCTGGACATTCGCGTAGTACCACACCTGTCGTTCTTACTAAAATAGAATACGATGGGCTGTGTGGGTATGGCGAAGCCTCTTTGCCTCCTTATTTAGGTGAGACAAAAATTTCTGTGATTGATTTCTTGAAAAAAATCGACTTCACAAGCTTTTCTTCTCCTATGGATATAGATGAGATTCTGGACTATGTCGATAGCCTCGCTATGAAGAATACAGCTGCAAAAGCATCTATTGATATTGCGTTGCACGATTTAGTTGGAAAAATCAACAATCAATCTTGGCACGAGTATTATCATTTAGACAAAAACAATATACCTGATACTACATTCACCATAGGCATTGATACTGATACAGTGGTTCGTGAGAAAACCAGGGAAGCTGTGGGACGTTTCAATATATTGAAAATAAAACTTGGAGGGAGGGATGATAAACAAATGTTACGGGCTGTACGTTCTGTAACGGATCTCCCTCTTGCGGTGGATGCCAACCAAGGATGGACAGATGTTCACCAAGCTATGGATACGATTTTCTGGTTACAAGAACAAGGTGTCGTTATGGTAGAACAGCCCATGCAAAAAGATGACTTAGATAATATAGCTCTCTTAACAGAGAGCAGTCCCTTGCCCATTTTCGCCGATGAGTCGGTTCAGCGTTTAGAAGATATTTCACGATTGAAAGGCGTTTTTTCAGGTATAAACATCAAATTGATGAAATGTACAGGAATGCGAGAAGCATGGAAAATGCGTGATTTGGCAAAGTCACTTGGAATGAAAACAATGATGGGATGTATGACCGAGACTTCTTGTGCTATTTCGGCTGCGGCACAACTTTGTGCAGATATGGATTTTGCAGACCTTGATGGAGCCTTGCTTATAGCCAACGATTGTTTCGATGGAGCCAAACTTATTAATGGAAAAATTATCCCATTGGATGATTCAGGAATTGGTGTAAAAAGTTTATTATCAAATTTTTAAATACAAAAATGAGGTATTTCATTGAATTTTCATACAATGGAAAAAATTACTTTGGTTGGCAACGTCAGCCTCATTCAGTTAGTGTGCAAGAAATATTAGAAAATAGTCTAAGCACATTACTGAGAACTCCTATTGAAGTAGTGGGGGCAGGACGCACAGATAGTGGTGTACACGCTCACCAAATGTTTGCCCATTTTGACATCGAAAAAGAGCTTGATAATCAATTGATTTACAGGCTTAATGCTTTTCTTCCAAAAGATATAGCCATTCATAAACTTCACCGTGTTACAGATCAAGCACATGCTCGTTTTGACGCTCTAAAACGCACCTATCAATATCATATTTCTATGAAAAAAGATGTGTTTGCCTACGAGTCAAGCATGTATTTGAATCTTCCTTTGGATCTTCCTAAAATGGAAATAGCTACAAAAAAATTATTTGATTATACTGATTTTCAGTGCTTTTCAAAATCCAATACAGATGTAAGAACTTATGATTGTAAAATCTACGATGCTTTTTGGCAACAGCAAGAGCATCATTTAATTTTTACGATTTCCGCAGATCGCTTCTTGCGAAATATGGTTCGAGCTATTGTGGGCACATTGCTGGATGTTGGCTTGGGAAAAATTTCCATTGTCGATTTCGAAAATATTATAAAAAGTAAGAATCGAAGTAAAGCAGGAAAATCTGTTCCTGCTTGTGGATTATTTTTAGTACAAGTGGAATATCCTCAAAGCTGTTTTATATGAAAAAACTTTGTCAAATCTTAAAGATTTGACAAAGTCATGAATCTGTGTTATAGATATTATTAGGCAATGTGGTAAAAAATGGTGCTTTTTTAATTGATAAAAAATGCTTATATTTCGCACATTGATTGGAAGAGGAAACAAGCTCTGCTGAGGAATAAGCGAGAAAAAGCGAATAGCTTTTACGAAGGTTACGAACATAGTTCATTGTCAGCAATACAATCAATGTTCAAAACGATAGTTTTAGGGGTGAGTTTTTCTCACCCTTTTTTATTAAAACTATCGGATGAACCCTATGGCTAAAAAAACCTTATCCCCCTTGATTTTTAAAATATAAATACCATTTTATAAAGTTCTTTTTAGCCTCAAAACGAAGTCCTCTATGCAAGGTTAATTTCTCTTTCAAATGCGTAAAATAGGCTTCTAAACGATTGGTAGTATAAGGGATTTCACTATCTTGCAGATATGCAAACATATTGGGTAAGGCATTGATAATATGATAAGTAGCTAAGTGTAGATTTTTATGTTTAAACCACTGAAATCCAGTTTCTTCATTCATTGATTTTTCTTCTATAAAATATTGATTTTCAACATACCACTGGTAAAATCTATTTACCCAGTCGTTAGCCTGTTCATTGGTTTTTAGATGCGTAATTTCTTTGGATAAACACAAAAGCTGTTGGCTAATAAAATGTTTTGGGCTACCACTTAAATAGTTCTTAATCTGTCGTTTAATATGCACTAAACATCTTTGGATAATCACCTCTGGAAACACCTTTTTTACCGCTCCTAAAATAGATTTATGCCCATCGCAGGTTACACTGTAAACTGCCACATTCAGCTTCTTTAAGTTTTCCAAATCTTGCTTTATATCACGAAGTTTTTCCTTGTTGGTTTGGCGGTAAAGTTGCACATATCGAATGTCATAATCGTAGTAGAGTATCAGGCATAATCCATTGGAAAAGTAGGTGCCATCAATCAAGAGATGAACCTTTGTCTTGCTTTTGATGCTGAGGGTAGGAACTTGTGAAAGGTAATGTTTAAAGAGGTTTTGAAGGGTAGATTGGCTCATTGTGCTATCCCTCGAAAGGGTTTTATAGACTTGCCTTTCCATTATCCATTTTCTGAACCAAATGAATTGATTTTTTCTTTTTACACCAATGTTTTTAATCGTAAAATTTGCCTGACAATCTCCACATTGAAAGCGTTGTTTTCCATTTCTTTTTCCTTTTTTGATGATGTGATTAGAACCACAAACTGGACATTTTTTATTCGTTTTGGACATAAAATAAGAGTTATAATGAAACCACTTTCATTATAACTCTTATAAGTCTATAAAAGACAATGCTTTACAAGGTTTTTAAGCACCATTTTTTGTTATATTGTCAATCTTAAAGATTTGACAAAGTCATGAATCTGTGTTATAGATATTACTGAATATTAAATTGTTTAATTATTACCAATTCTAAAATATCTGAATTTGGTTTCTCAAAATATCATCAAAGGTTTCAGCCTGTCTGATGAGTTTTGCCTTTCCGTCGTGCCATAGAACTTCAGCGGGTTTCAAACGCGAATTATAGTTGCTTGACATCGAAAAACAGTATGCTCCTGCATTTCTGAAACAAAGAATATCTCCTTCGGAAATTTCAGCTATTTGTCGGTTAGAGGCAAAAGTATCTGTTTCACAGATATAACCTACCACCGAATAAAAACGTTTTTTTCCATTAGGGTTGGAAATATTTTCAATTTGATGAGTTGCTCCATAGAGCATCGGTCGAATCAGATGATTGAATCCTGTATCCACTCCAGCAAATACCGTTGAAGTAGTCTGCTTCACAACATTTACTTTTGCAAGAAAAAATCCTGCCTCACTGACTAAAAACTTTCCTGGCTCAAAAGCTAAAGCTAAATCTTTGCCATATTCTTTGCAAAATGCTAAAAATCTGCTTGAAAGTCGTTCGCCTAATTCTTCAATATTAGTTTGAATATCCCCCTCTTTATAAGGGACTTTAAATCCACTGCCAAAATCAAGAAATTCCAATCCTTCAAAATGTTTTGCTGTTTCAAAGAGAATTTCAGCAGCATACAGAAATACATCAATATCCAAAATATCACTTCCAGTATGCATGTGAATTCCATTAATTTGCATTTTGGTATTTTCAACAATACGCAGAATATGAGGTATTTGATGAATACTGATGCCAAATTTACTATCAATATGTCCGACTGAAATATTAGAATTTCCACCTGCCATTACATGCGGATTGATACGAATGCAGATAGGAATTTGTGGATATTTACTTCCAAATTGCTCTAAAATAGATAAATTATCAATATTGATTTGCACACCCAAAGCAGTGGCTTCTTCAATTTCCTCCAATGAAACTCCATTGGGAGTGAAAATTATTTGTTCAGGTGAAAAACCTGCTAATAGACCTAATTGTACTTCCTGAATGGAGACTGTATCCAATCCACTTCCTAAATTACGAAGCAGTCTCAAAACAGAAATATTAGAAAGAGCTTTAACTGCATAGTTCACTCTGAGGTTTGGAATAGTATTGAAAGCTGACGTAAGTCTTTGATATTGAGAAGTTATTTTCGTAGCGTCATACACGTACACTGGATTACCAAATTCATTGGCTATGGAAAGTAAGTCTGTTGTATTCATAATAGTTCTATTTTGAAATGCAAAAATACTATTTCTTTTTAACTACAAAATTTTTATGAAACAAAAAGTCAAAATACACACAAAAAGTTACAAATAAAACTTTCAAAGATGTGATTAATGAAATATAAATCAAATTTTGCCATTAATCATTTATTATTTCATTTTTAATAATGTGGTTATATACACTAAACAGACCTTTTCCATTCTATTTTGTATAAAATAAGAGTCATAATAAAACTATTTTCATCATGACTCTCACAAGCTTATATATAAGGTTTTTAAAATCTATCTTAAACTACATTTTCATTCCTAAAATTTAATAATGGAAAAATGTACTTTATCACAAAGGGTAAGATAAATCAAAATTAAAAAATTCTATTGTAAGTATTTTACCAATTCAGTAATAAGCAGATTACTGCCGTGGAAACCTTCACCACGCCAAACTAATTCACGTTGATTGAATATGACAATCGTTGGTAATCCATTGATTTTTAAAGCCTTTGTCAATTCTTTGTTTTTATCAACATCAATTTTAACAACTTTGACTTTATTTCCAAGTTGGGTAACTATTTCTTTCAGTACGCCATTCATCTGCACAGAAGTTTCATGCCAATCAGCATAAAAACAGAACAAAACAGGTACGTTAACATCTACTATATTTCCGAATTTATCCATTAATATGTTTATTAATTATATGTTTGTATTATAAAAGGCTAAATTTTTGAATTAAAGTTATTTATTTTTAGTTGCCTTCGTTGTTGTGACTTTTTTAGTTGTGGTTTTCTTCTCAGTCTTTGCTTTTGCTGGAGTCTTTTTTGTTTTAGCATCTAACAAAGCGTTTGCCTGTTCTAATGTAAAATTTGCCACATCCGTTTCTTTCGGTAGTTCAATTTTGGTTTTACCTTTGATGAGATTGTAGCGTCCCCAACGAGCTTTTTCCAAACGAACGTCATCCCATTCTTTTACAACTTTCTCGGATTCTTTCTGTAATTTGGCTTCTATCAGCTCTTCGGCATCATTCTGTGAAAGATTGTTGAAATCATATTTCTTACTTACATTAATAAACATATCATTCCATTTAATGTAAGGACCAAATCGACCTACGCCTTTGCTCACTCCCTTACCTTCATACATCGCAAAAGGAGCATCTGCTTTGTTTTTTTTCTCAATGACTTCCTTGGCTCTATCAAGGGTGACGCTGAATACGTCTTCGCCTCGGTCTAATGAAATGAACGTATCTCCATGACGCACATACGGGCCAAAACGTCCGATATTCACATCTACCTCTTTTCCATCAACAATCCCTAATTTACGAGGCAATTCAAATAATTGTAAGGCTTCTTCAAAAGTAATTGTTTCAATTGACATTCCCGAATGAAGACTCGCAAACAATGGTTTTTCTTCATCTTCACTTGTTCCAATTTGTGCCATTGCTCCGAAACGTCCCAGACGCACACTGAGCGGACGACCCGATTTTGGATCAATTCCTAATACACGTTCACCTGTCTCTCTACCTGCGTTTTTTTCTACATCTTCCACTACGGGATGAAAATGGGAATAGAAATTTTGTAGCATTTCTGTCCAATTTTCGGTTCCCTCTGCAATATGGTCAAAACTTCCCTCAACTGTAGCAGTGAAATTGTAATCCATAATCGTTTCGAAGTTGGATACTAAGAAATCATTTACTACCATGCCAATGTCTGTAGGAACTAATTTTCCTTTGTCCGCACCAACTTTTTCGGAAAGTGTTTTTTGTTTTACGATTCCATTGCTTAATCTAAGTTGCTGATAGTTACGCTCTTCTCCTTCAAAATTGCTACGTTCTACATAACCGCGATTTTGAATAGTTGAGATGGTTGGAGCGTAAGTGGAAGGACGGCCGATACCTAACTCTTCCAATTTTTTGACTAATGAAGCTTCTGTATACCGTGCTTGTGGACGTGTAAAACGTTGTGTAGCAATGATATCATTATTTTTGACGCTTTCTCCCGTTTTTAGTATAGGCAATATACCTTCTTGTTCCTCCTCCTCTTCATCGGTACTTTCTAAGTAAACTTTCAGAAAACCGTCAAATTTGATCATTTCTCCATGAGCAGCAAACAAATCCTTATGTTTATCAGCTTCGATCTTTACATTTGTTCTTTCTAATTGGGCATCAGCCATTTGAGAAGCGATAGTACGTTTCCAAATCAATTCATAGAGTCGAGCTTGGTCGCTTTCAGCGGGAATATTTGTACGCATCATGTCCGTTGGACGAATCGCTTCGTGTGCTTCTTGAGCTCCCTTGGCTTTGGTCGCAAAGTTTCGCACTTGACTATACTTAGTACCATAAAGTTGATGTATGGCATTCTGAGCTGTCGATAGAGCTTCTTGGGAAAGATTAGTACTATCCGTACGCATGTAAGTGATAAATCCAGATTCATACAACCGTTGAGCTACGGTCATCGTTTTACTCACCGAAAAGTAAAGTTTTCGCGAGGCTTCTTGTTGTAATGTTGAAGTCGTAAATGGCGGAGCTGGTGATTTTTTAGCAGGTTTAGTTTCTAATGAAGCTATTTTGAATGTAGCTTCTATATTTTTTTCTAAAAAAGCCTTTGCTTCTTCGAGTGTGTCGAACGATTTGGATAAAGTAGCTTTGAAAGTTTTCCCTTCAGAATTAGCGAATTCAGCAGTGATTTTATAGGATGAATGCGTTTTAAACTCTTGGATTTCACGCTCTCTTTCCACGATAAGCCGCACCGAAACGGATTGTACACGCCCTGCAGAAAGCCCACTTTTTACCTTTTTCCAAAGCACCGGAGAAAGTTCATAGCCTACAAGCCGATCCAACACACGACGAGCTTGTTGTGCATTAACCAAATTATAATCAATACTTCGTGGATTTTGTATTGCTTTTTCAATAGCTGTTTTTGTGATTGAGTTAAAAACGATACGTTTTGTCTTTTCAGGATTTAATTTCAAAGTTTCTGCTAAATGCCATGAAATAGCTTCTCCTTCGCGATCTTCATCACTTGCTAACCAAACCGTTTCAGCTTTTTGTGTGAGTGCTTTTAATTCTTTTACCACCTCCTTTTTATCGTTGGAAACAAGATATTTAGGTTTAAATCCGTTTTCAATATCCACCCCAATTTCTTTAGATGGCAAATCAACAATATGCCCGTAGCTTGATACCACTTTAAAATCCTTGCCTAAGAACTTTTCAATAGTTTTTGCCTTTGCAGGCGACTCAACAATCACTATATTTTTAGCCATACTACTAACTTTTGGTCGCAAAAATATAAAATTAAATTATAATATATGGTGTAAGAAGGAAAATATTTTTTATTTAAAGACGTACAGTTACATTAGAACATACCGTAAATAGAGTAGGCAGGAAAAATCAACTTCTGAAGACTATTTTTTTAACAACTTCTTTGCCTATCTCTTCATTAATACTTCTGATAATAGTTTCTTTTCCGTACGTAAGTTCCTCACTAAGAGCAGGAGAAGATAATTCAACGTACAACACATCTCCCTTTAGCTCTACGGATTTGGTGTATTTGGCAATACTAATCCCCATTATCCGAGCCCATATCTCCTGCACTTCTACTTTATGGAGTCCATATTCCAATTTATTTTGTTGTATAATCTGTTTGATAACAGAAGATAGTACCTTTGTATTTCCTTCCATAATAAATTTAATATTCTCGAAGAAACTTAATTTGTTGAATCACAAATAGGTTAAAAAACCGTATAGTCAATCAATTTCAATAAGTTGAGATATTTTGAAGATTTTAAATATTTTTTATCGTTATAATATGCAAAAACAACGGTTTTATCTTTTATAGTTTCAATAACATCTTTATAGATATGCTGAGGCAGAACAGGGCATCCTAAACTACGTCCCAAACGACCGTTACGTCTGATATAATCTTCACTAACATAATCGGCTGTATGGATAACCACTCCGCGTGTCGCCACATTGCTATTATATCCCTTTTCATCACCGTGCAAACGAAGACTGAACCCTTTACTTCCCATGTAGGTACTACCGGTTATAAAAAAACCTATACTACTTTTATTAGACTCCTTAGTATTTGAAAATGAGGTAGATAGTTTATCTCCGCTTTTTTTTCCGTGCGAGACATATGTATGAAAAATGATTTGTTTTTCTTCCAAATCAATGGTATAAAAACGCTTAGTGTTACTATCTTTTGAAAAATCAATAATAGAAAGAATTTCCTTTTCGTTCAAGCGTTGTTGATTTTTAAGTGATTGATAGCCAATGTAGGCATAACGAAAAGCCTCATAATTCAGGTCATAATACTCCCCCTCCAATTCATCGTACAACTCCTTGATATTGTTTTCCATTTTTTTAAGAGCCAAGGAAACATATTCTTTGGAGCGAATAGAATCTGTAACGGATACCGTGTGATTGTTTTCTGCATTGACAGATTGTAACGAAAAAAACAAAACGAAAGCATAAAAAACATGACGAATTCTTTTCATATCGAATGTTAGATAAAAATTAGTTATTAGATAATAATATGTATTGCTATAAGATACTGCAAAGTTATTTTTATCTATTCGAAAAAGCAACTTTTAGTTCTTTAAATAATGTTAATTAACATTTATCATCGTGTTTTTAAAGGTGTTCATAGCTAAATATAGAGTCCTTTGCAATACCCTCCATTTCCTTTTTCTAACTGGTTTTAAATAATCTTTAAACCGATTTTTTAGAAAATCACATATTTAAAAACAGAAAATAGGTGATTTTCATCGTTTTTTCTCCCTTTTTTGAGCCTTTTTTTCATTAAAAGACAGGAAGTATCTCCATCTTCGGACTTCGCTTCAGATTGTAGGCAATGGCTTCCAAAATATGTTGCGTGTGTACTTTTGCTAAGCCTTTGAGCCATGTGACGCCCACACCAAACCATCGCTTTTGACTCCCAAAAGTACGCTCTACTACCCAAAGCGTCTTAGAAATCAGTTTGTTAAACGCTTTCTCCCATTTACTCAATTGAAACTTGATAAATTCGGTGTCTTTGAACTAATTCAATGTTTCGGTTTTTATATTTGAAAAAAAATTGCGTTATTTGCAAAAAACTAATTAGAAAACACACTTATGACATTAATTCGAGAAAAATTAGTACTGCCAAATGATGGAAAAAAATTGTTGCTACACTCTTGTTGTGCTCCTTGTTCAGGCGAGGTGATGGAAGCCATTCAGGCTTCGGGCATTGATTTCACAATTTTTTTCTACAATCCAAACATACATCCATTGAAAGAATATGAACTTCGTAAGGAAGAAAATATTCGATTTGCTGAACAATGCAATATTCCAATCATTGACGCTGATTATGACGTGGACAATTGGTATGAACGAGCCAAGGGTATGGAAATGGAACCAGAACGAGGTATCCGTTGTACGATGTGCTTTGATATGCGTTTTGAACGCACCGCACTCTATGCTTACGAAAACGGATTTGATGTGATTAGCAGTTCATTAGGGATTTCACGATGGAAAAACTTTGATCAAATCAATGATTGTGGTAAACGTGCAGCTGCCAAATACGACGGTATTACGTATTGGACATACAATTGGCGGAAAAAAGGTGGTTCGGCTCGTATGTTAGAAATCAGCAAACGTGAAAAATTCTATATGCAGGAGTACTGTGGATGTGCCTATTCACTACGTGATACCAATAAATGGCGTATTGAAAACGGAAGGGAACGTATCAAAATTGGAGTCAAATATTACGGAAACGAAGAACAAAATAGCTAAAATGATTATTACCCCAGAAGAATTCTCCAACGGAAAAATATTACTGATAGACAAACCTTTACATTGGTCATCGTTCCAAGCTATTAATAAGATAAAGTGGTCTATAATCAAAAATTACAAACTCAAAAAGATTAAAATTGGACACGCAGGGACGCTCGACCCACTTGCTTCGGGTTTATTGATTGTGTGTACAGGAAAATTCACCAAAAAAATTACTGAGTTTCAAGAAGCTACAAAAACATATACGGGTACTATTCGGCTTGGAGCGACCACACCTTCTTTTGATATGGAAACGGAAATCGATCAAACTTTTTCCATAGAACACATTACTCCCGAGCTAATTGAAAAAACTCGTCAACAATTTGTAGGAGAAATTGTTCAGTATCCGCCTATGTTTTCAGCCCTTAAAAAAAAAGGAAAACGACTTTATGAATTTGCACGTGAAGGAGATGAAACTATTGAAATCCCTTCACGAACGGTTTCTATTGAGCAATTCAACTTAGATACAAGTGAATTTCCAAATATTCATTTTGAAGTAATATGCGGTAAAGGAACGTACATCCGTTCCTTGGCTAATGATTTTGGGAAAGCCTTACAGTGTGGCGGATACTTAACTGCCTTACGACGTACAAAAATTGGAGAATTTTCCGTTGATGAAGCCATTTCTCCCGATGAATTTGTAATAAATCATATATTAAAATCAACAAAATAGGGATAAATTATTAAACCTTTCCTAACCATCATGAAATACAGCACCCAATAAAACTTCAGCTGAGATGCTTAATTAGTCAAAAGCATTGACAATCAATATTCTATTGTTTTATTGGGTATAGTATTAAATTTCTACAATGTCTCAGCGGATTTTAAAACAGCTTGTTTTAATCCTTCTTTATATTGTAAAATTTTTTCTAAAGTTTGTGGGTGTTGAGCAGCAATAATCTGAGCAGCCAAAATACCTGCATTTTTCCCTCCATTCAATGCAACAGTAGCTACAGGAACTCCTCCTGGCATTTGCAAAATAGAGAGAACTGAATCCCAACCATCAATGGAATTACTGCTTTTTACAGGCACTCCAATCACGGGCAAAGGAGACATGGAAGCTACCATTCCCGGAAGATGTGCTGCTCCTCCTGCCCCTGCAATGATTACATTTATACCTCGTTTATGGGCGTTCATACTAAAATCCATTAATTTCTCAGGAGTTCTGTGCGCCGAAACAATATCAACTACAGTTTCAATACCAAATTCTTTTAAAATATCGACTGCTTCCTGCATCACAGGTAAGTCGCTTTTACTTCCCATAACAATTGCTACTTTCATATTTTGATTCTTGTATATTTAGTTTCATTTATTTTTATTTTGTAAGTTTTTATACATAACATCGTACGTTTAACAAAACCACGTATCTAAACCCTGAATTTGACTAAATCAAGTCTGCTAATTTCTGGGTCAATTTTTTTCGATGATATGGGGCTAAACCTATCGGAGTAGTTTTCAAACTCCTAATTTTGAATAATTGATACCATTCCCAAATAGTTGCTTTTAATTGCTGATGTTCGTCATATGAAAAAGACTTTCCTGTATTAGTTTCCCGAATGATTTGAACAGCATCCCAACCTTTTGGGCCTATGGCTAAAATGGGTCGACCCGATACCATATACTCAAACAATTTCCCAGGAATGATACTTTCTGTTTCTTTGCTATTGATTTCGATAAGCAATAAAATTTGGGAAGAACGTTGTAATTCAATAGCTTCATTATGAGTAATATAACCTCTGTTTATTACATATCTTCCCAAACCAAAAGCACGAATTTCTTGTTCAACGTCTTCACTAAATTTTCCTGCAAAGCACAGTTGAAAGTCATTAGCAAATTCCTCATTTTCAGTTGCTAGTTCTGAAAATACTTGCCATAACATTTTTGGATTTCGGTCGGAAAGTAACGACCCTATATGCGATACTAAAAATTTCTCTGAAAGAGATATTTTTTGAATGTTCATGTCATCATATCCATTAGTAATTACATGAATAGGTCGCTTTGTAAGTTCTGAAAATTCTTTCTGAGTTTTGAAACTCGTAACGAGAATCGTATCAGCAGTATTCAAGATCGTTTTTTCCCAATATTTTTGCTTTGAATCTGCCCATTTTGTTAATCGCAAATCTTTATAGTAACCTATAGTTGTCCATGGATCCCTGAAATCACTAATCCATTTCAAATCTGGATATTTTTTTTTCAATTTATATCCTATAAGGTGAATACTATGAGGAGGAGATGTTGTTATAATAGTCTGAATATCATTTTTTTCAATAAAATCTGATAAAAAAGCAACAGAAGGCTTTACCCAAAATTTACGCGCATCAGGAATAAAAAAATTACCTCGAAGCCAAAGCATCATTTTCTCTACAAAAGATATTTTTTTTCGAGGAATGATACCAGCACTCATTTTCTTAGTTTTATTTTTTGAAAAGAATGAAGCCAAACCATAAGGTTCCCAAATAGGATGCTTAATAATTTGAATATCAGAAGGAACATCTTCACCAATTTTCTCATCCACAATTGGATAGCTTGGATTTTCAGGTGTATAAACAATCGGTTCAACTCCAAAATTTCGGAGATATTTCACAAACGTAAGCCAACGCTGTACGCCGGGGCCTCCCGCAGGTTTCCAATAGTATGTGATGATTAGTACTTTTTTCATTTTTAACCTAACACTACGTCCAACACCATCATGACAATAAACCCTCCTAAAAAACCGACGGTTGGTACATCTGTATTTTTATTCTGCTGTGATTCAGGAATAACTTCTTCAACAACTACATAAATCATGGCACCAGCAGCAAAAGCCAAGGCATAGGGCAAAATAGGAGTAAAAAACATTACAGCCACAGCCCCTAAAACTCCCGCAATTGGCTCAACCACAGCTGATAACTGCCCATAAAAAAAACTTTTCCTACGACTTAACCCCATACGACGTAAAGGCATTGAAACTGCAATCCCCTCAGGAAAATTTTGTAGACCAATTCCTATCGCCAAAGTAATAGCCCCCGCAATGGATGCCTCAGGAATATTTGCTGCTACACCACCAAAAAGCACTCCTACTGCCAATCCTTCAGGAATGTTGTGTAAAGTGATTGCTAAAATCAGCAAAGTTGTTTTCTGCCAAGGCGATTTAACACCTTCTGTTTGTTTGAAATTGGCGTGAAAATGCGGTAAAAGTCTATCTAATAAAAACAAAAAGAATGCACCTAACAAAAAACCAACCGTAGCCGGAATTATTTTTATAAAACCTTCTCCTTCAGACATTTCAATAGCAGGAATGAGTAAACTCCATACACTGGCAGCAAGCATAACTCCTCCCGTGAAACCTAACATTCCATCAAGAACGATTTTATTTGCCTTGTTGAAAAAAAATACTACCGATGCACCTAATGCCGTCACCAACCACGTAAAAAGTGTAGCATAAAAAGCGGCTAAAATAGGATCTATATTTTCTAAATAAGTTACTAAGGTACTGTACATTTTAAAAAAAATTGTTTTACCGAGTGCAAAGGTATAACATTTTTTAGATTAAACTAAAAAATATTTATGTTTTTACAAAACACAGATTCTCCTCAAATCAAAGCTCAATTTTTTTATGTTAGAAATTTATATATTGTCTCATATGATTATTTAACAGAGAAAAAACATTTCCTTGAAGAAGCTGTCTGAAAAGGTCTATTTTAACAAAATTAGATTCATAAAAACATTGATTATGAAAGTCTTATTTTTTGAATTGCCAAAATTATACTTTTCAGACAACTTTTTTTCTCATGGATTTTTCTTTCGCAGACTTTGGATACACTCTTTCTAAAAAGAGAGAAAAGGCATGTCAAAAATTGCACTTACTAATCGAACTTAAGATAGAAAAGTAAACCCAATCCTCCATCAACGATGAAAAGAAATTCTGCAGAACCTTGAGATTTATAACAATTCTGTTTCTATTGCTTGGATATATTAGATTTCTTATAACTTAACAAAGCATTAGTGTAAAATATTTTTATTTTATAATATTCTGAATATCAGCAATTATACGATTTGCTAGAGCATCAGCTTCTTCAAAACTTTTAGCTTCGGTATAAATACGAATAATTGGCTCTGTATTTGATTTTCGTAAGTGAGCCCAACTTTCAGCAAAATCAATCTTCACTCCATCAATCGTATTCACGTTTTCGTGAGCATATTTTTGAGCCATTTTTGTCAAAATCATATCAACATTTACCTCAGGCGTAAGTTCGATTTTGTTTTTACTCATGAAATACGCTGGATAGCTTTCTCGTAATTCTTTTACGGATGTTATATTTCTAGTAGCTAATAAAGAGAGAAATAAAGCTACCCCAACCAAAGCATCTCGCCCGTAATGTAGCTCAGGGTAGATAATTCCTCCATTACCTTCTCCACCTATGATAACGTTGTTTTTCTTCATCATTTCTACTACATTTACCTCACCGACTGCCGAAGCAAAATAGTTAGCTCCGTATTTTTCTGTAATGTCACGCAAGGCTCTTGATGATGAAAGATTCGAAGCCGTGTTTCCTGGTGTTTTGCTTAGTACATAATCCGCACATGCCACCAAGGTGTATTCCTCGCCGAACATTTCTCCATCCTCACAGATGAGTGCCAATCTGTCTACATCAGGATCAACAACAATACCGAAATGAGCTTTTTCAGCTATCACTTTGGCAGAAATATCTCCCAAATGCTCTTTCAAAGGCTCAGGATTGTGAGGAAAATGACCGTTTGGTTCGCAGTAAAGCTTTACTACTTCCACTCCCAATTTCTCTAAAAGCCGAGGAATAGCTATACCTCCTGTTGAATTTACCGCATCGACTACTACTTTAAATTTCTTACTTTTAATGGCGGAAACATCTACAAGTTTTAGGTTTAAAACTGATTCTATATGTTTATCTATGTAAGTGTCATTTTTGGTTATTTTACCCAAATCATCAACTTGAGAGAATGTAAAATCACTTTTTTCGGCAATTTTCAAGATTTCTTCACCGTCTTTGCCATTTAAAAATTCACCTTTGCTATTGAGGAGTTTCAGGGCATTCCATTGCTTAGGGTTGTGACTTGCCGTAAGTATAATCCCTCCGTCAGCGTTTTCCATCGGTACAGCAACCTCTACAGTAGGAGTAGTACTCAATCCTGTGTCGATTACCTCAATACCTAAACCTACTAAGGTGTACGCTACTAAATTCTGAATCATTTCTCCTGAAATACGTGCATCGCGCCCTAATACTACACGGATATTTTCTTTATTAAGAGTCGTTTTTAGCCATGTTCCGTAGGCAGCAGCAAATTTCACTGCATCAATTGGAGTTAAATTGTCTTCGGGCTTACCTCCAATGGTACCTCGAATCCCTGAAATTGATTTAATTAAAGTCATAATAAATATCTTTTATTCTATATCTGATTATTTGTTTACTTTTTCTTATCCAAAAAACGAATACTAACTTGGTCAAGATAATCTATCCCAAGCAATGAGGAAGCCCCTCCAACAGTATGTAAATTACTTTTGTATACACTAACTTGCAGATAATCAAGGCTGTTAAATAAAATTAATCGCTCTCCATCGGGTATGGCTCTGCGTTGCTTAGGTATCGAAAAATCAATAATATCGCTGTAATTTTCATGTATCTTAGTAAAAGAATACATGTTGAAAATGACCTCAAAAGGACGTCCTTGTCCCACCTCGTGGAATAAAGACTTTGGAATATTACTCACTGCATTACCGTAGTGGTCAATATAAATCACGGTTCCTGTAATAAATGTTTTGTTATCGGACACTTCTGGCTTAAAATAAGTCATTTCAAAACATTTTTCAATTCGATTTCCCAGGACTTGTAACGGAATTCCTTCCAACAAATCTTTAGCTACTTTCGGAAAGAAATGCAATACAGGAAATTGATTTTTGGTAGTTGTATTAAATAATTCATACACTTCCACATCCGACTCATTTTCTGAAAGCAAATGAAAAATTCCATTGTCAGCACCAATGAAATAATGACCTCTTAACTTCATTATCAAATGCTTACGCTCTGGTGTAGCTTCAGCATCTACTCCAATAATATGAACACTTCCTTTTGGAAAATGATGGTAGGCATTTTTGAGTATGTAATGAGTTTGCATCACATCGAACGGAGCTATAAGATGGGAAATATCAACCACAGCCACATTCGGAATTTCGGTATAAATCTTTCCTTTAACGGCTGCAACTGCGTAGTCTCGTTCTCCAAAGTCTGTTGTTAATGTAATGATTATCAATGTGTTTATGATTAATTTTTCTTTAGTAAAAGCAATATTGGTAAACAACCCACAAATCTACTAAAAAAACGGAAATCGCACGATTTTTTTTATTAAATTTATCAACTAAAACCAATATCCTATGTTAAGTAGCCAAATTGGTTTTTTAAGTTCAGGCGAATAGGTAAACTTCAATTCGATGGGTCCCAACACACTCTGCAAGCTATAACCAATCCCATAGCCTGAAAAATCAGGAGAAGTTTGCCAATTTAAACTTTGGAATAGCTCATTATCTACTTTAGCGACATTTCCGTGTAACAGAATGTGATGTTTTCTGTAATGGTTAATGTCTAAGGTAATATCTGTTTTTAGAAAATTTTTCCCTCCAAAGCTCAAAAAGTCATATCCATAGAAAGGAATATAATTATTTGATGCATTTTTATTGTAGCCTCCAAAGAAATAATCTAACGTGTGAATTCCTTCGGCGTTCCCCAAAGTGAATCCTCCATCGAAAGCCAATTTTGCTGAAAGCCTAGGAAATAAAGGTATTGCAAATGATAAACTTGCTTTAGTCATTGAAAATTGATTGAATTTCTCTGGAGTTTTTCCTAATAAATAAAGATGAAACATAGCGTCAAAATAGACACCTCTACGTGGAAAAAAACTATTGTCAAAAGAATCGTACTTTATGTAGCTATAAGCACTTCCAAAGTTTGATTTTTCTTTGTAGAGGGGTGTGAAATCTTCTGTGAAGAACACTTGTTCTGTTTTAAAACTTATATCTCTGTTTTCAATACCAATACCCGCTACAAACCCATTTCCTAATAACGTTTGAAAATAAAACTGATTTACCCAATCATAAGCATCCAAATGTAAACGGTTAAGCTTAGACCCTTCAATACTGTATTTTGAGATTCTGTCGGGGTGTATTTTTCTATAAAATTGATTGAATTTAGAACGAAATCCGTAACTAGTGTAATATCCTTTATCTACAAAATAATCAAATTGATACCTGAAATTATCCCCTAAAACCACATCTACGGAGAAAAAATCGTCGATTTGAAATAAATAGTGTTTGGTGTAATTCATTATGAAACCTGTTTTGAATAAATTATCATAATGTAATCCAAACTTGACGAAAGTGCGTTCAGGATTTTCTCGCAATAAGAAATCAATATGTTCTCCTTCATCGGTATAACGAATTTGGTGATGTACCGTATGAAACTTATTGGTAGCCATTAAGTTATCTATTCCTTCATTCAAATCTTGAAACGAGATTTTTCGCTCTAATTCTTTCAGATAAAGTTTTCCTCGCAAATAGCTGCGAGAATAATGCTCATTACCGTGAAAATGAACTGCTTTAACATATATAGAATCTATTTTTTTTATTTTTTCAGGAGTTCGTTTCTCCTTTTGTTGGGAAGCTATTTCTCTAAGTTTTTCTATTTGGTCAAACCCAGCTTTCTCTCCTCTTTTGATGATTGCACTACCTCTGTCAAAGGATATGACATTAAATCCAACAATATTTGGTTTTATGTAAACATCTGTCTTTGCTATTTTTTCGGGCATATTCCCATACATTGCAAAAGCATTGACCTGTGATAATACACCAAAAGCGGAATTAATTTCCTCTCGTGTTTGAAACGGACTTTGCACATCAACTCCAATGATGATATCCATTCCCTTTGCTTTTACTTCATCTATAGGATAATTGTTTAATGCTCCGCCATCTGTCAATAAATCTCCATCAATCTCAACTAAATCAAACAATGACGGAAACGCACCACTCGCCATAATGGCTTTGGGTAAAAAACCGCTTTCCAAAACAACTTGTTTTCCTTTTTCAATATCGGTAGCAATGCACAAAAAAGGAATTGATAGTTTTGAAAAATCAAACGTATCTCCAATTGGATATAAGAGTTTAACAAACTCATTATAAATATTTTGACCTTTTGATACTGAACGTGGAATCCCAATTTTTAAATTATTAAAAGGTAGTGCCAAAGCATACCTGTCATAAATAAAACGTTCATGCAACGATTTGGCTCGGCGTGATGTTTTATCATAAATCAATTTATCGAAATCTAAACGATGAAAGATAGAATCCAATTCATTTGCTGAATATCCTGTAGCATACATAGCCCCCACTATTGCTCCCATACTTGTTCCTCCGATGTAATCAATGCGAACTCCAGCTTCTTCAATAGCTTTCAAAACACCAATATGAGCCAATCCTTTCGCTCCTCCCCCACTCAACACTAAACCTACTTTAAGGTCTTTATCCGTTTTTTTTTCTTGTGAAAAAAGTACGTTGACTATACAACATATAAGTAATACGTATATTTTATATCTCATTTTACTTCTATTCAATTTTTATTGCACTTCCGAATTTAGGAAGGCACTCAACGGCAAATTTACGATAAAAATCAATACTAAACTAAAATATATAATTAATTTTCATAAAAGCACAATCTATTGTTAATAAGCATATTAACCTATCAATAAATAAAAAAAAACAAAAAAAACATCATTAATACAATAAAAATACGTAACTTCGTAACTTGATTGATAATAGATATTTTTGACAAATAAATATTTTTAAAGATGAGTAAATACGATATTATTGTATTGGGAAGTGGGCCTGGTGGTTACGTAACCGCAATCCGTGCTTCTCAGTTAGGTTTCAAAACCGCTGTTATTGAGAAAGAAAATTTGGGAGGTGTATGTTTGAACTGGGGATGTATCCCAACAAAAGCCTTATTAAAATCAGCTCAGGTATTTGAATATCTGAAACATGCTTCTGACTACGGACTTTCGGTTAAGGAGTTCGATAAAGATTTCTCAGCAGTGGTACAACGAAGTCGTAATGTAGCTGATGGAATGAGCAAAGGGGTTCAATTCTTGATGAAAAAGAACAAGATTGACGTCATCGAAGGATATGGAAAAGTGAAGCCAGGTAAAAAAGTGGAAGTAAAGGACAAGGATGGTAAAATAACTGAATACAGTGCTGACCATATTATCATTGCTACCGGAGCTCGTTCGCGTGAATTACCAGCTCTTCCACAAGATGGTAAAAAAGTGATTGGATATCGCCAAGCTTTGACTTTACCTGCTCAACCTAAAAAAATGATTGTTGTAGGAAGTGGTGCTATAGGAATTGAATTTGCATATTTCTATAACTCAATGGGGACTGAAGTTACTATTGTGGAATTCATGCCAAACATCGTTCCTGTGGAAGATGAAGAGGTGTCAAAACAATTAGAACGTAGCTTCAAAAAATTAGGAATTAAAATATTGACATCTGCTGAAGTTACCAAAGTAGATACCTCAGGTGAAGGAGTGAAAGCTCATGTAAAAACAAGTAAGGGAGAAGAAGTACTTGAGGCTGATGTAGTACTTTCAGCCGTTGGAATCAAAACCAACATCGAAAATATCGGTTTGGAGGATGTAGGAATCGCTACGGACCGCGATAAAATTTTGGTTGACAAATACTACCAAACCAATGTTCCAGGATACTATGCCATTGGAGATGTAGTTCCAGGACAAGCCTTGGCTCACGTGGCTTCGGCGGAAGGAATTTTATGCGTTGAGAAAATTAAAGGTCTTCACGTAGAGCCAATTGACTATGGCAACGTTCCGGGATGTACATACTGTACCCCAGAAATTGCTTCAGTAGGACTTACTGAAAAACAAGCTCGTGAGAAAGGTTATGACATAAAAGTAGGAAAATTCCCATTCTCAGCATCAGGAAAAGCAAAAGCTGGAGGAAATTCAGATGGTTTTGTAAAAGTAATTTTCGATGCGAAATATGGGGAATGGTTGGGTTGTCATATGATTGGAGCAGGTGTTACTGATATGATTGCAGAAGCAGTCGTGGCTCGTAAATTGGAAACCACCGGACACGAAGTGCTAAAAGCAATTCACCCACACCCGACGATGAGTGAAGCTGTTATGGAGGCCGTAGCAGCTGCTTACGACGAGGTGATACACATCTAATAATCAAATAATTTTACTATATAAAACTTCGATTATCTAATTTTTGGAAAATATCCAAATAGGAAAATCGAAGTTTTTTGTAGTATAATAAAATTACACCATCAACCGTCTATACTTCAGCTTAATACAACTGTTATACACTACATCTATAACCTAATTTTGAATCCTAAACCTATCAAAACATCTACTCTGAAATAAAGATTTTACTCCGAAAGCATTTCAAAAAACTTCTTTTGCAAATCAGATTTAATGGTGTATCTTTGCCGTTTTCAACTCAATAATCATGCTTTCAGTAAACGGATTAGCCGTAGAATTTGGCGGCACTACACTTTTTTCGGATGTATCTTTTGTTATCAATCCAAAGGACAGAATAGCCCTTATGGGAAAAAATGGGGCAGGAAAATCGACACTACTCAAAATACTGGCTGGTGTGCGTGAACCTTCAAGAGGAGGAGTATCGTATCCCAAAGATTTCACCATTGCCTACCTGCCACAACACTTGATGACCAATGATGGTCGTACCGTATTTGAAGAAACTGCTCAAGCATTTGCTCATCTGCACGAAATGGAAAAACGTATTGAAGAACTCAATAACGAGCTTACGATTCGCACAGATTATGAGTCCGACGAGTATATGAAACTTATTGAAGAAGTATCGGCTTTGAGCGAAAAGTTTTATAGCATTGAGGATACAAATTTCGAAGCTGACATCGAAAAAACACTGCTTGGACTGGGTTTTACACGTGAAGATTTTCAACGTAAAACAGAAGAGTTTAGTGGTGGATGGCGCATGCGTATTGAATTGGCTAAATTACTTTTGCAAAATCCCGATGTATTACTTTTAGATGAACCTACCAACCACCTAGATATTGATTCTATCGAATGGTTCGAGGATTTCTTAATAAACAGTGCCAAAGCGGTAGTGTTAATTTCACACGACCGAGCTTTTGTGGATAACATTACTAATCGGACTATAGAAGTTACGATGGGACGTATTTATGACTACAAAGCTAAATATTCTCACTATTTAGAACTCCGCAAAGAACGCAGAGCTCAACAGCAGAAACAATTTGAAGATCAACAAAAAATGATTGCTGAAACCAAGGAGTTTATCGAACGTTTCAAAGGTACGTATTCCAAAACCCTACAAGTGCAATCACGCGTAAAAATGCTGGAAAAACTAGAAATCATTGAAGTTGATGAAGAAGATACATCAGCTCTTAGGCTAAAATTTCCACCATCACCACGCTCAGGAAATTATCCTGTAATTGCCGAATACATAGGCAAGTCATATGGAGATAAGAAAGTATTCTCCCATGCCAATTTCACTATTAAAAGAGGTGAAAAAGTAGCCTTAGTAGGGCGTAATGGCGAAGGAAAATCGACTTTTGTTAAATGTTTAATGCAAGAAATTGAGCATGAAGGAACACTCACACTTGGGCACAACGTACAAATAGGTTATTTTGCTCAAAACCAAGCATCTTTACTTGATGAAGAATTATCTGTATTCCAGACCATTGACGACATTGCTAAGGGTGATATTCGTACCAAAATTCGCGATATACTCGGAGCTTTTATGTTTGACAAGGAAGCCAGTGAAAAAAAGGTAAAAGTACTTTCAGGCGGAGAACGTACCCGCTTGGCGATGATTAAATTATTACTCGAACCTGTAAATTTACTGATTCTGGATGAACCTACAAACCATTTGGATATGCGAACTAAAGACATCCTAAAACAAGCTTTGAAAGAATTTGATGGCACACTAATAGTAGTTTCACACGATCGTGATTTCTTAGACGGACTGGTTAGTAAGGTTTACGAATTTGGAGGCGGTCGCATCATAGAACATCTTGAAGACATTTATGGTTTCTTACAAAAGAAAAAAATGGAAAATCTCAAGCAAATTGAAACTAAAAAATAAGGAGCTCTTTAAATAAAAATCAGCACTATGGAAAAATATTTAGCACAACTCAATGATGCTCAACGAGCCCCTGTATTACAAAAGGAAGGGCCTCTGATGGTTATTGCAGGAGCTGGATCTGGAAAGACAAGAGTTTTGACCTATCGCATTGCAAATTTGATACATCTGGGGGTAGACGCCTTCAATATATTGGCATTGACTTTTACCAATAAAGCAGCCAATGAAATGAAAAAACGTATTACCGAAATCGTAGGCAATGAGGCTAAAAATCTGTGGATGGGGACGTTTCACTCTGTTTTTGCTAAAATTTTACGTATTGAAGCTGATAAATTAGGATATCCTCAAAATTTTACAATTTATGACACCCAAGATTCACAACGATTGATAAACTCGATCATCAAGGAAATGGAATTGGACAAGGATGTCTATAAATACAAGCAAATTCAATCACGTATTTCGTCATTTAAAAATAGTTTAATCACCGTTAGAGCCTACTTTAACAATCCTGAGCTGATGGAAGCCGATGCCATGTCAAAACGTCCGCGTATGGGGGAAATCTATCAGGCTTATGTGGAGCGTTGCTTCAAAGCAGGAGCTATGGATTTTGATGATTTACTACTGAAAACCAATGAGTTATTAAATTTATATCCAGATGTACTGGCCAAATATCAACATCGTTTTCAATATATTTTGGTGGATGAGTATCAGGATACTAATCACTCCCAGTATTTGATTGTCAAGGCATTAGCAGACCGATTTCAGAATATCTGTGTGGTAGGAGACGATGCTCAAAGTATTTATGCTTTTCGTGGAGCGAACATCAATAACATCTTAAACTTTCAACAAGACTATCAAAACGCTCGGGTCTATCGACTGGAACAAAACTATCGTTCAACGAAAAACATCGTTGAAGCTGCCAATTCGGTAATTGACCACAACAAAACTAAACTTGAGAAAGTGGTATGGACAGCCAACGAACTAGGCGAACCAATAAAAATACACCGTAGCCCCACCGACTCCGATGAAGGACGTTTTGTAGCGGGATCCATCTTTGAAAATAAGATGAACCTACAATTACCAAATAGTGCTTTTGCCGTACTTTATCGAACCAACTCGCAATCACGTGCTATTGAAGATGCCTTGCGAAAACGCGACATTCCATACAGAATTTACGGTGGATTGTCTTTCTATCAACGTAAGGAAGTGAAAGACATGTTAGCATATTTACGCTTGATTATCAATCCAAATGATGAAGAGGCTTTAGTACGAATTATCAATTTCCCTGCTCGAGGAATTGGAGGAACAACACTTGAGAAACTTACCTTTGCCGCAAATCATTACAAAAAGTCGATTTTTGAAATTATGTACAAAATTAACCAAATCGACGGATTGAATATGAATGCTTCCACAAAGCAAAGATTGACTGACTTTGTGATTATGATACTTAATTTTCAATCACTTAGTAAAACATCCAATGCTTTTGAGATTGCCGAACAGGTGGCTCGAAAAACAGGATTATTACAAGAACTCAAAAAAGACGGTACACCTGAGGGAATCGCCAAAATGGAAAATATCGAAGAAATGCTCAATGGTATTAAAGATTTTGTGGAGGGACAGGAGGATGTTGCCGATAGCACAGCTTCTTTAGCCGAATATTTGGAGGATGTTGCTTTGGTCACCGACATGGATAAAGACACTGGTGATGATGACCGCGTGGCACTGATGACCATTCACTTAGCCAAAGGACTGGAATTTCCATACGTATATATTGTAGGTATGGAAGAGGATTTGTTCCCTTCAGCGATGAGCGTAAACTCACGTGCCGAATTAGAAGAAGAGCGTCGTCTGTTTTATGTAGCTCTTACTCGTGCGGAAAAACAGGCTTATTTAACCTATGCGGAAAATCGCTACCGTTGGGGTAAGCTATCGGATGCAGAACCTAGCCGATTCATTGATGAAATTAACAACCAATACGTACAGTACCTAACAGCTCCTATAAACAATCCAAACTACCGATACAAACCGCTAATTAACAGAGATATTTTCGGAGAAGTAGATAAAAGTCGACTGCGCTTACAAAAACCTACAAACTCCACCCCTCCCCCTTCTCATGCTCCAACAGGAGATGAACTACAACGTTTACGCAAGCTAAAACCCATCAACAGTGCTTCTGTTAGTAATGGTACTAACCCCAACCAAGGAGTCGCCTTAACCGAAGGAATGCTTGTTTTTCACGAGCGTTTTGGCAGAGGAAAAATCATCTCTTTGGAAGGTATTGGAAGCGACCGAAAAGCAAGTATTGATTTTGAGTCAGGAGGCATTCGGAAAATACTCCTCAAATTTGCAAAATTGCAAGTCATTGAAAAATAGGAAATCTCTTTTGGACAATATAACAAAAAATGGTGCTTAAAAACCTTGTAAAGCATTGTTTTTTATAGACTTATAAGAGTTATAATGAAAGTGGTTTCATTATAACTCTTATTTTATGTCCAAAACGAATAAAAAATGTCCAGTTTGTGATTCTAATCACATCATCAAAAAAGGAAAAAGAAATGGAAAACAACGCTTTCAATGTGGAGATTGTCAGGCAAATTTTACCATTAAAAACATTGGTGTAAAAAGAAAAAATCAATTCATTTGGTTCAGAAAATGGATAATGGAAAGGCAAGTCTATAAAACCCTTTCGAGGGATAGCTCAATGAGCCAATCTACCCTTCAAAACCTCTTTAAACATTACCTTTCACAAGTTCCTACCCTCAGCATCAAAAGCAAGACAAAGGTTCATCTCTTGATTGATGGCACCTACTTTTCCAATGGATTATGCCTGATACTCTACTACGATTATGACATTCGATATGTGCAACTTTACCGCCAAACCAACAAGGAAAAACTTCGTGATATAAAGGAAGATTTGGAAAACTTAAAGAAGCTGAATGTGGCAGTTTACAGTGTAACCTGCGATGGGCATAAATCTATTTTAGGAGCGGTAAAAAAGGTATTTCCAGAGGTGATTATCCAAAGATGTTTAGTGCATATTAAACGACAGATTAAGAACTATTTAAGTGGTAGCCCAAAACATTTTATTAGCCAACAGCTTTTGTGTTTATCCAAAGAAATTACGCATCTAAAAACCAATGAACAGGCTAACGATTGGGTAAATAGATTTTACCAGTGGTATGTTGAAAATCAATATTTTATAGAAGAAAAATCAATGAATGAAGAAACTGGATTTCAGTGGTTTAAACATAAAAATCTACACTTAGCTACTTATCATATTATCAATGCCTTACCCAATATGTTTGCATATCTGCAAGATAGTGAAATCCCTTATACTACCAATCGTTTAGAAGCCTATTTTACGCATTTGAAAGAGAAATTAACCTTGCATAGAGGACTTCGTTTTGAGGCTAAAAAGAACTTTATAAAATGGTATTTATATTTTAAAAATCAAGGGGGATAAGGTTTTTTTAGCCATAGGGTTCATCCGATAGTTTTAATAAAAAAGGGTGAGAAAAACTCACCCCTAAAACTATCGTTTTGAACATTGATTGTATTGCTGACAAGTTGCTCCTCAGCAGAGCTTGTTTCCTCTTCCAATCAATGTGCGAAATATAAGCATTTTTTATCAATTAAAAAAGCACCATTTTTTACCACATTGCCCTCTTTTGTAATTTGAAAGATAAACGAATTTTATTAAACGAGATAGGAGCTATGTTTCCATGTGGTTTTAAACCTTATAAATGGTTCAGACCTTTTATTAAAATCACACATGGCACAAATCACAGAGAATACAGAAGAGGCTGTCGGATTTTCCTGACAGCCTCTTCTATCTTTAATTAAGTACTCGATTTGTACGAGTCTCTAAACTATTCATTCTCAGTTTTTTCAACTGGTTTTTCAGCAACTTTCTCAATCTCAGCAACGATTTCGAAAGGCAAATCCACAATCACTTCTCTGTGTAAACGCACAGAAGCATTGTATTTTCCTGCTCTTTTTAAACTGTTTCCTGGAATAGTTACATATTTTTTATCTACTTCATGACCAGCCTTTGCTAATTCTTGAGCCAAATCAGCATTATTAACAGAACCAAATAATTTGCCTCCCGCACCCACTTTTGCAACTATTTTAACAGCCAATCCAGCCAATGCCTGAGCTGTTTTTTTAGCTTCATCAATAATGTGTTGCTCTTTGTAAGCACGTTGTTTCAAGTTCTCTGCTAACACTTTCTTTGCAGAAGGAGTTGCTAAAATTGCCAATCCTTGTGGGATTAGATAGTTACGACCATATCCATTTCTAACGGTTACGATATCGTCTTTAAAACCTAAGTTTTGAACGTCTTGTTTTAGGATAATTTCCATGATGTTGTTGTCCTTTTATGAATTATGAAGTTAGGTTTCTCAAAGTGAGAAAACCAACAACTTTTGATTATTATTATTATTTTTGATTATTTCAACAAGTCAGCTACATAAGGCATTAAGGCCAAATGACGTGCTCTTTTAACTGCCGTAGCTACCTTACGTTGATATTTCAAAGATGTCCCTGTCAAGCGACGTGGTAACAATTTTCCTTGCTCATTAACAAATTTCAATAAGAAATCTGCGTCTTTATAATCAATGTATTTGATTCCTGATTTTTTGAATCGACAGTATTTTTTTTGTTTTGAAGTGTCGATATTTAGCGGAGTTAAGTATTTAATTTCTCCGTCTTTTTTTCCTTTTGCTTGTTGCTCGATAGACATTTCTTACGCTTTTTTAATGTTCAACTTTGCTCTTCTTTTCTCAGCCCACGCAACAGCGTGTTTGTCTAATTTAACGGTCAAGAAACGCATTACACGCTCGTCACGTTTAAATTCTAATTCAAATGAACTGATAACTTCACCAGCTGCTTTAAACTCAAACAAGTGATAAAAACCACTTTTTTTGTTTTGAATTGGATAAGCTAATTTTTTCAAGCCCCAATTTTCTTTTGATACAAACTCTGCACCCTTTGCCGTAAGGAAATTCTCGAATTTCTCTACTGCTTCCTTTATCTGTGTTTCAGATAAAACGGGATTCAAAATGAAAACAGTTTCGTAATGATTCATAAAATTATTTTTTGTGTTAAAAATTTGAGGTGCAAAAGTAGTACTTTTTTTACTATCTACCAAATTTTTACGTTTATATTTTTTCTATAAACCCAAATTACATATCGAACGTAATCGCAAAAAAAGAAAGAACAAGAGTATATCCTGATAAAAATTTAAAAAGTCCTGAAAATGATACTCTCATATTTTAGAGACTAAATGCACTGGACTTAAAAATCATATCGAAGAGTAACCCCTCCTAAAACTCCTAAAGTCGATAAATCAAAATCTTTAGATTTAATCAGCATATTATCAAATCGCCACTTGTTTGAATAAGAAATCTTATAGAAAACATCAGCGTTTAAGTATATCTTAAAACGTTTGTCATTCCAATGGTAGACTCTAAAATAAAATTTGCCTCCAAAAGTAAAATCAGCTTCTTTGCCTTGTATATGAAGTGATGTAGGTGTAACTGAATTTTTAAATTCATAATCTAAATAAATTTCACTTTCTTGATGACCTAAACCAAAATAGGGAGTAAACGTAAAGATTTCATTAGCTATAACATCGTGGGTTACACCAAAAGTAGTATATTCATTCTCACCGCTATAATAATGCCCATCTTGGTTTGAGGAGCTACTTAAATTTGCTGATAATGTCCCCAATTTAATTCCCCAGCGGTTGAATCTGAAAATAAATTCACCGCCTCCAGCTAAACCATTTCCTTTATCTAATTTGGCAACCAAAGCAGGATATGATCGACCGACCAAAGCATTGTCTATCTTATCAAAGGAAGTATACACAGGCATTCCAAAAAGGGATGTGACTTCCAAAGAGCGTCCATTTTGTGCAATTGCAAAAAACGGAAATAGCAATATTAAAAATAACTTATACGCTCTCATATCTTAATCGTATTCAAAATTAGGTTTATTTTCACAGGTATACTTTTCATCATTCTTAGATAATTATTATCTCCGAAAGGCGTTCAACATTTTTTTATACACCCATTCAATTGCAATTCAGGGCAAATGTATGGATATAAAAATATAAATTTGTTAATAAAAAGTTAAATCGTAATTATTAACTATATTTTCGTAATAAACAAAAAGAATATAAATAGCCTTTTTATATTTAAACACCTGAAAATAACATATTTAATAATAAAATAAAGTTTTGTTATATTTCGATACACTTAACACAGATGAAATTTTGAAAGTGTTGTAAAAAGTATGATACCTTTAATAAAGTGGATATTTCTGTCAGGCTGAGCGTAGTCGAAGCCTCGTAATTACAGGGCTTCGACTACGCTCAGCCTGACAATCAAAACTACCATCATACTTTTTATAACACAACCGAAATTTTAAATGTAATTATAAAAAGAGTACAATTATCTCAAATTTAGAACTTATGAATTAATACGTAAAAGAGGCAATTCGTTAAGAATCACCTCTTTCATTAGTCATTTTTCTTTATGTTTTTACATCATTTCCATATCTCCACCTGCATCGTCCATAGTGCGTTGACGCCGTTCTTTAGGTTGTTGTTTCATATTTCCGAAACGATAGGTGAAATTTAACATGATTTGACGCTGTCTCCACTGCATCTCAGAATGTGAGATAACTCGTTCAGTTCGGGTGTCGGCAATCATTTTACGTGAGTTAAAAATATCGCTTACATTCAACGACACACTTGCTTTTCTATCAAAAAGTTCTTTACTGAGTGCCAAATTAGCTGAAATGCTACCCTCTATATCTGACTGAGCTGATTTTCTTGGGGCTGAATAATTTACGTTTGTTTGAAAATCAATACCATACACAATAGGTAAACGTGCTGTAAATCGGCTTGACCAAGAATTAGCCTCGGTATTGAATCGTTGAACGGTTGTGGTATTCAAATAGTTAGTATAGCTGTATTCCCCTTTTGATTTATAGTGATAAAAGTTGAAATTCAATGAAAAACGCCAATTTCTTTTTGGGGTATAGTTTGCTGTAAATTCCATTCCTGTACGAGACTCATCCGAAAGATTTATTGGACGACGCAACATCACTGGCACCAACAATCCATTGACTGTAACGAAATCGCCTGTTTCCAAAGAAATCATATCAAAAACTTGGGTCGAATAGTTGTAATATACGGATGAACTTAGCGTCATTTTTTCCCATTTTTTTAAGTGAGAAATCTCAAAAGCATTCGTATAAGTTGGGTCGAGGTCTGGGTTTCCTCCAAATAAATTGGTATTACTTGAACGCGACACAAATGGGTTGATAAAACGCGACCACGGACGACGCAATCGCCGACTATAACTCACACTGATTTGTTGGTCGTTTTCAAACTCACGTCCTACGTACAGCGAAGGGAATAATCCTGCATATTCTTTGGAATAGTTTTCTTGAGTATTGACCAACAGTGATTGTATTTTCGTATGCTCAAAACGTAAACCTCCCATAAAGTTCCATTGACCTGCTTTGATTCCGAATTGTGAATAAAACGCATTTACGTATTGGTCATAAATAAACCGATTACTCAAATTGTTGTTTACTATCAACTTCCCTGTGTTGTCCAAAATTCCCACTGCATAATCCGTGTCAGTTTCATCAATTGTTCCTCGATACCCGGCTTCAAATTGAGATTTTTTGTTAGCTCCAAACGGAAGAACATAGTCAATTTGAGCTAAATGCTTATTCACTTTTTCTTTATTGATGGTTTGTTCCACATCTAAATAGGTATTCGATGTTAAGTTATGCTCCGTAATGAGTCCATTTCCTTCTTGATCTGATTTAGAGAATTGATAGTCAGCGGTCAATTTATGACCTTCATCATTGAATTTATGCTCAAAATTCATTGCGTATTGAAAACGTAAATCATCACTTTTCTCAGTGTTATTTCTATAACGTTGCGCTGTCAAAACACGACTGGCGTTATAGTTAAAAAAGTCTGTGTCAGTAATGTTTTTACCGTCATTGGAAACCACTACTACGCTATTTGTAATGGAAGAACGTTCATTGAAACGATATTCAGCTCCAAGATTGAAATTCAACCCTTTACGATTACGGAATGTTTGTCGATTTTCATCTTGGAAGTTAGCGGTTTTTCCTGTTGCATCCAAATTTTCTTGGTTAAAAAGTGTTTTTCCTGGAGATTTTCGATTACTGTAGGATAGATTTCCAAAGAATGTCCAATCTTCTTTTCGTAAACTCAAATTCGTACCCAATTCATAAGCCTCCGGATTTCCAACAGATGCACTTACAGACCCAAAAAGTCCAATAGCACTTCCTTTTTTAAGAATGATATTAATGATTCCTGCAGTTCCTTGGGCATCGTAACGTGATGAAGGATTCGAAATTACCTCAATACGTTCTATAGATTCGGCAGGTAATTGACGTAAAGCTTCATCATTCACACCAGACAAGGCCGAAGGTTTTCCGTTAATGAGAATTTGAACGCTTTCGTTACCACGGAAACTTACCTTTCCTTCCGTATCGACCGAAACGGACGGCACATTGTCCAAAACATCTGAAATTGAACCTCCTTTAACGGTCATGTCCTGACCTACATTGTATATTTTTTTATCTAAATGTAATTCAACTGTGGTACGCTCTGCAACTACTTCCACTCCTTCTAACTGCTCTACATCTGAATGTAGAGCTATGGTACCTAACTTTGTATTTTCTTTAAGGTTGAAGTTTTTCACTTCATAATTTTTGAACGAAAAAAACTTGACTTTCAAGGTATACATCCCTTTAGGTGCTTTAATGTGAAATTCTCCTTTTTCATCGGTTACGCCTCCCGTCAACTTTGTTGGATTTTCAATAGGTTCTAAAACAATAGTTGCGTATTCTAAAGGAGTTTTAGAGTCATATTCAACGACCTTACCTGTAATAGAATAATCCTGCCCCCAAATCGTAGTGGTTGCTAAAAATAATAAAAGTACAATTTTCTTCATACTGCCTATGGTTTAATATTCGAAATATAGCTCTTAGACAATAAAAAAATAACAAGGTTTAAACCGATTCATATCTTTTTTATGTTCTGACAACTATTTGTATTCTTTCGCTATCTAATAAACAACTGTATTTAAATAACTTATACTCTAATTAGAATTTTTATAAATTGATATTTTAAGGTTTTATTATTTCATAATCTAACAATTCCTTTCGGATGATACTTTTATTTTTCTAAACAATTAGATAATTTGAAAAAAATTCGTTTATTTTCGTTTCAATCCAAATAGAGATGTTTAAACTATTTTTACACAAGAAATCGATTTAAAAACGAAAAAAAACAAAATTATTGATAAATCATTTTTTTAATAGATCTGATGTAACTATACATCTAATTTTAACATTTAAGACTGTAAAAAAAACAATTTTGAGGATATTTTTCACAAAAAAATGAATCATTTATAAGATTTAAATCAAGAAAATCATAAAAAAAATTAACGTAATTGTTGCTTATTCGACCAAAAAGATTATCTTTGCCTCTGTGTTATTATGTATAACATATTAAAAAAATTAAGTAAAACTTTAAAAACTAAATGTTGCAATGAAAGGAAAATTTCTAAAACACATTTTGATTATGTCATTATGTTTCTTTCTTCAAGGAGTTTTTGCTCAGGAGAAAGAAGTTAGTGGGGTGGTAACTTCATCAGATGATGGAATGCCAATTCCTGCCGTGTCGGTTATTGTAAAAGGCACAAACCGTGGTGTTGCCACCGATTTTGATGGAAAATATACCATCAAAGCCAACGAGGGAGAAATTCTTCAATTTATCTCATTAGGTTTTACAACCGTTGAGAAAAAAGTTACAGGGGGGGGTAAATCATTGATTATCAACGCTTTAATGAAAGAAGAAGCAAACCAATTGGAAGAGGTTGTTGTTACGGGATACGGAGGAACTCGTGAGAAAGCCAAATTAACAAACTCTATTGCCACAGTAAAGGCCGAAGTATTGGAAAAGGGGTCATTTTCAAACCCTGCACAAGCATTATCAGGGGCTGTTGCAGGATTGCGAGTAGCACAAACTTCGGGTAAACCTGGATCCATCCCAACATTAATTCTACGTGGAGGTACAAACCTAAACGGTTCTGGTTCTCCTTTAGTCATTGTTGACGGGCAAGTTCGCGGAGGTTTGAATGACTTAAACCCCAACGACATCGAATCAATGGATTTATTAAAAGATGCAGGAGCCACAGCAATTTACGGAGCAAGAGCCAACAACGGGGTTATCCTTGTAACGACAAAACGCGGTAAAGTAGGTTCTTCTTCGATGAACTTGAGGATAAAGCACAGCTTTGACTATATGAATCGCCAGCATGAATTTTTGGACGCACGCGATTATCTACATTGGCAAAGAACCGCCGTTTATAACACCTCTCGTATCTATCAGTTAGCGGATGGCACTTGGAAAGGATATTCGAATGCTAACTCTTTGAATAATGTAGGTCCTTACGGAATAGGAAACCTGCATTTCCATCCAAGAACAGGTGAATTGATTGACCCTAATGTTTACTCACAAGCGGTTTGGTCTCCGATGTTATTAGAGCGATTGTCAGATTCTCAAAAACAAACATTGCTTGGCGAAGGATGGCAAACCATGATGGATCCCGTAACGGGAAAAGAAATTATCTTCTCTAATTTTGATCGTTCAAGCACAGCATTCCGCCCATTTGCTCTGACAAGAGATTATACATTCTCAATGACTGGCGGTAACGAAAAGGGAAAATACTACGCAAGTTTAGGATATTTTAATCAAGAAGGATTGCCTGTAAAAAACTGGTACAAACGCTTAAATGGTACGTTAAATGCTGAATATCAATTAAGACCTTGGCTAAAATCAATCAGTAGTTTTTCTATTGCTCATGCTACTTGGAATAATAACATCAACGGAATGGGTGATGACCGTTATTTTGGTCGTATGCTTTCTGCTCCTCCTACACAGAAAGAATATGTTGATGGACAATTAGTACTGGGAAGAGATGTTCAAGACGGAAACCCATGGATCTACGATGGGAAATTCATTCGCAAAAACAATACCGATAAATTTAACTTAGGACAATCGTTCAAAGTGGATTTATTGAAAGGACTTTCTTTCACATTGAATGGTTATGTGATGTTTGACGAGGGAGTTTACGAATCTTTTGACAAGGACTATTTAGATAGACCTAACTCAATAAACAAAACGCGAAGCTCTTCAGCCTCTTTTGGAAGAACGATTCGCCAGACCTATAACGGTATTTTGAACTACAAAGTGTCATTAGGCTCTCATAACTTAGATGCTATGGCGGGATATGAATACTATGATAACTACCACATGGGGTTCTCTGCAACAGGTGAAGGAGCTCCTACCGACGACTTTATGGATTTATCTCTTACATTAAGTGAAGAAGGAAAACGTCGCATTGATTCAAACCATAGTAATAATCGTATCAAATCCTATTTCGGTCGCTTAAATTATGACTATGACGGAAAATATATTTTATCTCTCACACTTCGCAGTGATGGATATTCAAGTTTGATTGACAATCGTTGGGGTACATTCCCTGGAGTTTCAGGAGGATGGGTAATTACCAAAGAAGATTTTGTTTCTGACAGTTTCAAAAATATACTTTCGTTTGCAAAACTTAGAGCCAGCTTTGGTTTGAACGGTAACGCTTCAGGCATTGGACCCTACGATTTACAAGGTAGCTACCGAACAGGAAAATACAAAGGAGAAACAGGCTTTCACTTAGGAGATTTACCTAACACAGGGTTGCGTTGGGAAAAATCAAGAACCTTTGAAGTAGGGGCTGATTTAATGTTCTTAGAGAACCGTTTGTCAACAAACATTACATTTTATGATCGTTTGACCGAGGATAAATATGCGAATATCGGTCTTCCTCATTCTTCTGGTATCACAGCTATCAGAACCAATAACGGAGCTTTCAGAAATAGAGGTATTGAGTTTGAAGCCAACTTCAAAGCCATTAACAAAGAAAAAATGAAATGGGACATTGGACTAAATATAACTCATAACAAAAACACTGTAATTAAACTACCTAACAATGGCTTAGAGAGAAATCGACAAGGAGCTTTTGAGGTGTATGACGGAACTACAGGAAATAAAATTTGGGTAGGCGGTTATCAAGAAGGGCAAACTCCAGGAGACTTGTACGTATATGAAGCCTTAGGTATTTACAAAAATGAAGAAGAAATTAGACAGTTAGCAAATAACCTAATAGATGAATCTATCGGGGGGTATGGTAGCGATAACAAAAAATTGTATGGCCCTGCTGCTTGGGAAGCCCTCAGTGAAGCCGAAAAATCAGCATCAAAGGTTAAACACCTCCCTATTCAACCAGGAGATGTGATTTGGAAAGATGTGAATGGAGACGGAAAAATTGACCAATTCGATAAAGTCAAAGTAGGAAATATATTCCCTAAATTCACAGGAGGTATCAATACCACATTCTCTTATGAAAACATTCGCCTTTCAGCTCGTATGGATTATGCCCTTGGATTTAAGCAATTGATAAGTGAAATTGGAAGTTTACCTTGGTTTATGGCAAACGCACAAGGTTCATTCAACACAGTAACCGAAGTCAAAGATTCTTGGACACCTGAAAACCCAAATGCTAAATATCCCCGTTATGTATGGGCTGACCAATTAGGAAAAAGAAATTACACCCGTGATACAAGCATGTTCGTGTACGAAGGAAGTTATTTAGCTTTCCGAGAAATTTCATTAGCATATGCTTTCGATAGCGATTTATGCAAATCATTATCATTAAATGGCTTGGAAGTTTCTTTAACTGGACAAAACTTGGGATATTTGACACAATCAAAAGCCTATTCTCCTGAGGCTTTAGGAAGAACTGCAAATAATTATCCTTTACCGCGAACAGTAATCATTGGTTTAAACTTGACTTTTTAAAATTTTAGCAAGATGAAAGTATTTAAATATTTAACAGTATTGACTTCCTCATTACTATTAACCGTATCGTGTAACGATTTGGATTTAGGTCCAGAGGACTACTATGGAAGTCAGAATTTTTGGAAAACAGAAGCCCAAGCAAAAGGTTATATGCTGGGGCTGCACAGAGAACTACGAAGTAACTACGTAAATTACTGGTTATTAGGAGAAGCTCGTGGAGGAACTCAAATCACCACAAGTACCTCTCTGGCCAACTCAGTAAGTTACTCGGCAATTAAATCTCAAAACTTAACCAGTGCTAACACAGGTGTAGCAAATTGGGTTGGTTTTTATGGTAATATTTTGCGAATCAACTGGGCTATTAAACAGGTTGAAAATGCTAACTATCTGAAAGACACAGACAAACAACTAATGTTAGCTCAATCATATGGTTTAAGAGCATGGTATTATTTTTGGTTGTACAGAACTTACGGAGGTGTTCCTATGAACAAAGAAACCAAAGTACTTGACAAAACACCTGAAAATGGAATTGATTTGTACACTCCAAGAAGCACTCCAAAAGAAATTTTGGATCTCATCAAAGAGGATATTGCAAAATCAGAATCATATTTTGGAAATTCAACTGCTTTGATAAAATCACAATGGAGTATCTATACAACAAAAATGCTGAAAGCTGAGGTTTATTTATGGTCAGCAAAAGTAACAACAGGTAATCAAACTCCCGCAGAAACAGATTTAGCCACTGCTGAGAGTGCATTAAATTTTGTTAAAAACTCAGGACGTTTCAGTTTATTACCTTCGTTCAGCAATGTATTTGCTCATAACAACAAAGAAAACGCAGAGATTATTTTCTCAATGCCTTTCCTTGAAAATGAAGCGACCAACCACTTTAGTCAGTTTATGTATAATCCAAACGATTTTAATAGTAAATTCAAAGCTGACGGAACTCCAATCCCTACCAATGATCCGTTAAACATTGCATCAGGTGCGGGTGTATTCCGTAACGAATATATTTTCCCTCTTTTCGAACAATTCGATATTGCTGACTCTCGAAAAACAGCTACTTTCTATGATTTCTACGGAACCGCCACAGGCGGAGGACGAGGCATTGTGCTAACTAAATACATGGGCTTTATCAACACGAGTG
>NZ_CP022381.1:397500-692500 GCF_002302535.1 Capnocytophaga sp. H2931
GACTTTCACGCTCTATGATGTGATTTTCCAAACACTTCTAGTTCCATATAACAACCAACATCGGGTCCTACAACCCCCATATTGCCGTAACAATATAGGTTTGGGCTATTCCAATTTCGCTCGCCACTACTCTCGGAATCACTTTTGTTTTCTTCTCCTCCGCCTACTTAGATGTTTCAGTTCAGCGGGTTCGCCTCCTTAACAGGATACTGCACCTTCAATGCAGTGGGTTGCCCCATTCGGATATTTGCGGATCACCTCGTATGTGCCAATCCCCGCAACTTTTCGCAGCTTATCACGTCCTTCTTCGCCTCTGAGAGCCTAGGCATCCCCCATACGCCCTTACATAACTTATTGCGCTTGTAGTTGTTTTGCAATAGCAAAACATACCTCGTTCTCTTTGATTCTTTTATTTATTTCTCGATTTAATCAATCTTATTTGATCTCTCGTGTTTTTTATCCCAATATGTCAATGAACTCTTCATAGCTTTCCGCTATTAGCCATTAGCTAAAGGCTTTAAGCATTATGTGGAGAATAAGGGAGTCGAACCCTTGACCTCCTGCGTGCAAGGCAGGCGCTCTAGCCAGCTGAGCTAATTCCCCATTAATATAGGTATTAGGGGTTAGGCAATAGGGAATAGTTTATATCAATCCCAAAACTCTTACCTATCTTAAAAGCAACAACCTCTAAAATTTCCTTTCATTCTATTTTTATGAACTTTTTAGCTTTTAGCTATTGGATATTAGCCATTAGCTATCTGCTCTGTAGTCCCAGGCAGACTCGAACTGCCGACCTCTACATTATCAGTGTAGCGCTCTAACCAGCTGAGCTATGAGACTGCATCTTTTTAGCTATTAGCCATCAGCAAATAGCAATTAGTCTATATAACTTCTAAACACTAATCTCTAATTAGCCTAGAAATATCGACTGCACAAGATTTAAAGAATACCCTACAATTACTCCCATAAAGGTATTTCTCTAGAAAGGAGGTGTTCCAGCCGCACCTTCCGGTACGGCTACCTTGTTACGACTTAGCCCCAGTCACTAGTTTTACCCTAGGCAGCTCCTTGCGGCAACCGACTTCAGGTACCCCCAGCTTCCATGGCTTGACGGGCGGTGTGTACAAGGCCCGGGAACGTATTCACCGGATCATGGCTGATATCCGATTACTAGCGATTCCAGCTTCACGGAGTCGAGTTGCAGACTCCGATCCGAACTGTGACCGGCTTTATAGATTCGCTCCTGCTCACGCAGTGGCTGCTCGCTGTACCGGCCATTGTAGCACGTGTGTAGCCCAAGATGTAAGGGCCGTGATGATTTGACGTCATCCCCACCTTCCTCACGGTTTGCACCGGCAGTCCCGTTAGAGTGCTCGACTTAACTCGCTAGCAACTAACAGCAGGGGTTGCGCTCGTTATAGGACTTAACCTGACACCTCACGGCACGAGCTGACGACAACCATGCAGCACCTTGAAAAACGTCCGAAGAAATATCTATCTCTAGATACGTCGTTTCCCATTTAAACCTTGGTAAGGTTCCTCGCGTATCATCGAATTAAACCACATGCTCCACCGCTTGTGCGGGCCCCCGTCAATTCCTTTGAGTTTCACACTTGCGTGCGTACTCCCCAGGTGGGATACTTATCACTTTCGCTTAGCCACTCAGTCCGAAAACCAAACAGCTAGTATCCATCGTTTACAGCGTGGACTACCAGGGTATCTAATCCTGTTCGCTCCCCACGCTTTCGTCCATCAGCGTCAATCGGTCGTTAGTAACATGCCTTCGCAATCGGTGTTCTGTGTAATATCTATGCATTTCACCGCTACACTACACATTCCAGCTACTTCACAACTATTCAAGACATACAGTTTCAAAGGCAGTTACTCAGTTGAGCTCAGTGCTTTCACCTCTGACTTATACGCCCGCCTACGGACCCTTTAAACCCAATGATTCCGGATAACGCTCGCATCCTCCGTATTACCGCGGCTGCTGGCACGGAGTTAGCCGATGCTTATTCATACAGTACCGTCATCAATCTACTCGTAGACCTTATTCTTCCTGTATAAAAGCAGTTTACAACCCATAAGGCCGTCATCCTGCACGCGGCATGGCTGGATCAGTCTTCCGACCATTGTCCAATATTCCTCACTGCTGCCTCCCGTAGGAGTCTGGTCCGTGTCTCAGTACCAGTGTGGGGGACATCCCTCTCAGAACCCCTACCCATCGTAGCCTTGGTGTGCCGTTACCACTCCAACTAGCTAATGGGACGCGTACTCATCTTTTACCACCGTAGCTTTAATTATTTAATGATGCCATAAAATAATACTATAAGGTATTAATCCAAATTTCTTCGGGCTATCCCTTAGTAAAAGGTAGATTGTACACGTGTTACGCACCCGTACGCCGGTCTAGGGAGAGCAAGCTCTCCTTACCCCTCGACTTGCATGTGTTAGGCCTGCCGCTAGCGTTCATCCTGAGCCAGGATCAAACTCTTCATCGTTAAAAATCTTTAATATCGTAACCTTTAACAAATAAGTAATCGACTCTTAGGATAATTCTTTAAATCTTATTCTTGTGCTGTCAACAATTTTTTCAATGAACTTTATCACTCTTCGCTTTTAGCTACTAGCTAACAGCTATTAGCTCTCAAAGCGGGTGCAAAGATAATAACTTTTTATCTTTACTTCCAAATTTTTTTCAAAATATTTTTTTTGAACTTTTCGCTTCGCGCTGTAAGCTATACACCATAAGCTAATAGCCAACTACTTTTCCAAAGCGGGTGCAAAAGTAATACTTTTTTCTAAACTACCAAAACTTTTGCAAACTTTTTTTTCAAAATGTTTTTTTTGAGCGTTTTGCTTCGCGCTGTAAGCTATACGCCATAAGCTAATAGCCAACTGCCTTTCCAAAGCGGGTGCAAAAGTAATACTTTTTTATAAATCACCAAAAGTTTTGGAAAGTTTTTTCCAAAAAAAAATCACTCTCGTCCCAAAGTTAGCATATAAATTATTGATTATGTTACTGATTATGAAACCATTAAACAAAAATAAAAACTGCTATAAATGACAGTCTTTTAACCTTACTCTGTAAATTCAATAACTTCTGCTGTTACAACGATTGTATAAGTTTCCAAAATAAACATATAAGAACGATGTACTTCAATTCGTTCATTGATAACAGCTCTTGCTGATCCTTCTAAATTTGCTTGATTTAACATATTTCGTCTTGCTTCTGCTAAAACTGATTTTTTCAAGCCCCAAAAACCAAAAATTTTATTATCGGAAGCTTCTCCTTTTATAGTTTTGATTTGTAATGAAAAAATAACCAAAACTGATAACACTATTTATATCTCAACATAAGTTTAAAGCTATCAGCAAATAATACCTAAGTAAAAAGTTTAACATTTAAAAATACTGCTATTTTTCACGACAATGAAGCAAAATTTACAGATAAAAACTTTTCTTGGCACCACTCCCGTCCGAAAGTTTTAAATGTCTTAGATTCATCTACAGGTTAATAATTTTAGTTAATTTTAACATAGTTAATTGATTTCCTATATTGTTGAAAAAAAATTACACTATTTCAAAAACAAAAACTTTGGAATAGAGAGAGTCCCGATTCCAAAGTTTTTCTTTTAAATTAATTTCTTACTTACTTTTTCCTTGGTTTGCAACACTGTTAATGGCAGCTGCAATAGCCTCTTGGTCGCCTAAGTAGTAGCTTTTTATAGGTTTTAAATCAGCATCTAACTCGTAAACCAATGGCACTCCTGTAGGAATATTTAGTTTCAAAATAGCTTCTTCACTAAGTCCGTCCAAATATTGAACCAATGAACGCAAACTGTTTCCGTGTGCTGCAATAATTACGCTTTTCCCTGATTTAATAGCAGGAGCTATTTCACTGAACCAGAAAGGCAACATACGATCGTAAGTATCTTTCAAACTTTCGCCACCTGTTTTTTCTTCGGGTTGCAAGTCAGCATAACGGCGATCGTGTGAAGGATGACGTTCATCTGTTTCTTCAATGAGTGGAGGTTTCACATCGTACGAACGTCTCCATAAAAGCACTTGATCCTCACCATATTTTTCGGCTGTCTCCGCTTTGTTTAAACCTTGTAATGCTCCATAGCTCTTCTCGTTTAAACGCCAATGCTTGTGAGTAGGCACCCATAAATCGCCCATCTCTTCTAAAGCATAGTTTAAGGTTTTGATAGCTCTTTTCAACACCGAAGTAAAAGCTATGTCAAACTTAAACCCTTCTTTTTTGAGGATTCGTCCTGCTTCACGAGCTTCTTCAATACCTTGTTCTGTTAAATCAACATCTTGCCAACCTGTAAATAGGTTTAGTTTGTTCCATTCACTCAATCCGTGACGTAGTAATACAATTTTGTACATATATCTTTATCTTTTTAATTATTAGCTACTACAAAATACTTGACAAATATACCTTTTTTTTTCGAAATCACCTAAGCTAAGAAACATTTTTTGCACCAATATGCAATCTAAGTATGAAATTGATAGTTGCTACTGATTTAAGCTAAACTTATTTTTTTTGTTGAGCCTTGCGTTGAGCTTCGGCTTGTTCCATCATTTCACGCATTTTACGTTGGAAATTACTTTCCTTTTTAGGTTGTTTTTTATTTTCTTCAATACGTGCATGGATTTTTTTCTCATCAATAATCCAGTATTTGATTGCCAACATGATCAAAATAGTCAGCAAGTTAGATACAAAATAGTACAAACTCAATCCACTCGCGTAGTTGTTAAAGAAAAATAACATCATTATAGGCGACAAATAAATCAAAAATTTCATATTAGGCATCCCTGGTTGTTGCTGTTGCATACTTTGCGACATTGTCATTAAAGAATAAATCAAAATAGCAACCGATGCCAAAATTGGAAATAAACTAATATGGCTTCCATAGAAAGGAATTGAAAACGGAAGTTCCATAACAGCATCATAGGATGAAAGGTCATCTGCCCATAGGAAGCTGTGTTGTCTCAACCCAAATGCTGTTGGAAAGAAATTGAACAACGCCAAGAAAACAGGTAACTGCAATAACGCAGGAATACAACCACTTAACGGATTTACACCTGCTTTACGATATAAATCCATCGTTTCTTGCTGACGTTTCATCGGTTCTTTAAATTTCTCGTTAATTTCATTGATTTCAGGGCGTAGTACCTTCATCTTTGCCTGTGATATGTACGATTTATACACCATTGGCGATAGAAGAACACGTACAATGATGGTCATTAAAATAATAGCAATTCCTACGGAAAAATAATTAGTAAGTAAATTAAACAACGGAATAAACAAAAATTTATTGAGCCATCCGAAGATTCCCCAACCTAATGGAATTAAATCTGTAAGGTCATGATTTTCATATTGCTTTAAAACATTGTAATCACTCGGGCCAAAATAGAAATGCAATGATTCACCGAGTTCACCTCCTTTAAGTGTCAATGGTAAAGAGGCTACGTAGTCCTTAGTAAATTGAACATCTACTCCTTCATCTTTGACCAGATTTTTGGAAACAAATTTTCCCTCCGCTAAAGGAGTATCAGAGATTAAAATCGATGAAAACAAGTGCTGTTTAAATGCAACCCAGTTAACATTTTTCAATTGCTCATCATCATCTCCACTTTCACTCATGCGGTCTATTTTGTCACCCTCATGCTGAACGGTCATCTGTGTGTAACGGTTTTCATACGTTACGCTTTTTTCCATACGGCGTGATTTCATAGCCCACTGTAATGCCACAGGTTTTGCACCGTTTAGTACTTCTGATAAACCTTGTGAACGCACTGAAAAATCGACCATATATCCTTCGGATTTCAACTCGTAGACATACTCTAAAAACTGATTTTCAGACACTTTCAATTTCATGGAAACTACTTTTTTACCATCTTTTTCGGTAGTAGTCGGTTCAAAATAAAGGTCCTTAGTGTCTAAGTTTTGATTTTGAATTGTAGTGAAATTCAATGAAAATGAGACGTTGTCATCTTGAATTAAATGTAAAGGCTGTGCATCATAAGTTGTAAACTCTTTCAAGAACAACTGTTTCACTTGTCCTCCTTTGTTACTGATAACCAATTTAATATCCTTATTCTCCAAAACGGTTACCCCTTCAGATGCCGATGGCAACGAAGCTGAATAAGCAAATGCTCCCAAGGTTGACTTATACTGAGCCAAAGCTACCGAATCAGTTGGAATAGTGGCTGGTTTTGTTTGAGTTGAAGTTAGTTGATTTTGACTATTTCGTTCAGCTTCCAAGCGCTCCTTTTCAGCCTCTCGTTTGGCCAATTCCTCTGCTGTAGGTTGGTTATTATAGCTCATCCACAGGAGCAACAAAAATATAATTCCAAACCCAAGAATTGTTTTAAAATCTATCTTTTTTTCTTCCATCTTTTGATTATTATCTGCTTAAAAAATTATTATTTAAAGGTTTAGCTATGAAAACTGATACAAAATGTAATTTTCAAATAGCTCTTCTTTTGTATCTTATTCACATACGGAACGCATCCTAAGTAAGATTCCCTAAAATGAGTGTCGAGGCTCTCGACTGATTTTATTTTCCAAAGATGCTTTTACGAAAGCTATAAACAACGGATGTGGATTAGCAACCGTACTTTTGTATTCAGGGTGATATTGAACCCCCACAAACCATGGATGCTCTTCTTTTTTAAGTTCAATAACTTCCACCAAATTAGTTTCGGGATTCACGCCTGAACATTGCAATCCTGCGTTTTCCAATTGCTCCTTATAATCATTATTAAATTCATAGCGATGGCGATGGCGTTCTGAAATAGCTTCCTTTTTATAGGCTTCATAAATCAATGTACCTTTTTTAAGTTTACAGTCCCAGGCTCCCAAACGCATAGTTCCCCCTTTTTGAGTTATTTCTTTTTGGCTTTCCATCAAATTAATTACAGGATAGTCAGCTTCAGGGTTCATCTCAGTAGAGTTAGCATTGATCAAATTAGCCTTGTGACGAGCATACTCTATCACAGCCATTTGCATACCCAAGCAAATTCCTAAGAATGGTATTTTGTTTTCTCGAACATATTTTATCGCGATGATTTTCCCTTCGATGCCTCGACCTCCAAAACCAGGAGCTACCAAAACACCATCTAAATGACCTATTTTTTCGTGTACATTATCTTGATCAATATACTCAGAATGAATACTTTCCACATCCACACGAACTTCATTTTCTGCACCCGCATGGATAAACGATTCCAAAATTGATTTATATGAATCCTGCAACTCAACGTATTTACCAACCAAACCAATTTTGATGCGGTGCTTTGGATTTTTATGGCGTTGCAAAAACGCATTCCACTGCACTAAATTAGGTTCATTACGTGCGGGTAAATCTAACTTTTTCAGTGCTACCTTATCCAACCCTTCTAAAAGCATCATGTTCGGCACATCATAAATGGTTGAAGCATCGATTGATTGGATAACGGCCTCTCGTTTTACATTGCAGAACAGAGCTAATTTATAGCGTAAATCGTCAGAAAGTTCATGCTCTGTGCGACAAACCAATATATCAGCTTTGATACCACTTTCCATCAGGGTTTTAACACTGTGTTGTGTAGGTTTAGTCTTCAATTCACCCGCTGCAGCCAAAAATGGAACTAAGGTCAAGTGTACCACAATTCCGTTATTCTCTCCCAAATCCCATAACAGTTGTCGTACCGACTCAATGTAAGGTAAAGATTCAATATCACCAACCGTACCACCAATTTCGGTAATGACAATGTCAAAATCGCCCGTTTTTCCCAGAAGTTGCATTCGTTCTTTGATTTCGTTGGTAATATGTGGAATCACCTGAACTGTTTTGCCTAAAAATTCCCCACGGCGTTCTTTTTCAATGACACTTTGGTAAACACGACCTGTTGTAACATTGTTTGCTTGAGAGGTAGGTACGTTCAAAAAACGTTCGTAATGTCCTAAGTCTAAGTCAGTTTCTGCGCCATCTTCGGTAACGAAGCACTCTCCATGTTCATACGGGTTGAGTGTTCCAGGATCTACATTGATATAAGGGTCAAACTTTTGAATCGTAACCCGATAGCCACGTGCTTGTAACAACTTAGCCAACGATGCTGCGATGATTCCCTTTCCTAAAGAAGACGTTACGCCTCCTGTAACAAAAATATATTTGGTCTTAGCCATAGCTTATTAGTTATTTCAAATTCCAACGGGCAAAAGTACGATTTTTATTTGGAAATAAAAAACAACAAAAATAGGATTCCTCCAAGCAGATTCTGCTTTAAGTGTAGCTACTAAAAAAATAATACAAACTATTCATGAAACACACAAACAACTGTAACATTTTTAGAAGAAACAAAATAATGGACTCTAAGTAGCTCATTATAAACATTTAAACAAAAAAAAGAGATAATTTTTAGACTCTTCAAAAATAAAAACTATGGGAATTTCTTTTTTTTGTACAGAAAAAATCTACCTTTGCAAACTAACTATTCAAATACAATATACAATACATAAAATGAAAGGTGTACTATTAGTCAATTTAGGTTCTCCTGATTCCACGGAAGTGGGAGATGTTAAACGATATTTAGACGAGTTCTTGATGGATGAACGAGTGATTGACTTTCCTTACTTGCTGAGAAGTTTGATCGTCCGCGGAATTATTTTGCGTATACGACCCAAAAAAACAGCCGCTGCCTACAAAAAAATATGGTGGGAAGAAGGTTCTCCACTCATTGTTATCACAAAACGATTGCTGGAAAAAGTGCAAACACAAACCTCCATCCCCGTAGAAATGGCTATGCGTTACGGAAATCCGAGTATTGAATATGGTTTGAATCAATTAAAAAATAAGGGAGTTACAGATGTTCTTTTGTTGCCTCTCTATCCACAATATGCCATGGCAACCACCCAAACCATTGAGGTACTGACTGAAAAACTGGTACAAACAAAATTCAAAGGAATGAAAATCACCAAATTCCCAGCTTTTTACAACCGTACCGAATATATTGACGCTCTTGCGAAAGTAACCAAAACCTATTTGGATGCTAATGAGTTTGATCATTTATTGTTCTCGTATCACGGTGTGCCTGAACGTCATCTGTACAAAACTGTGCGTACAAAAAATCATAAAAAAATCGTTGATCACGAATATTGCTGTGCACCAGAATCAGAAGAGTCAAAATACTGTTATAGAACACATTGCTTTGAAACCACGCGTCTGTTAGTTGAAAAACTTGGATTACAAGAGGGTACCTACAGCCAGGCGTTTCAATCGCGTTTAGGAATAGACAAATGGCTGGAACCTTTTACCTCGGACAGAGTCGAAGAACTTGCTAAGAGCGGGACTAAAAAATTAGCTGTCATAACCCCAGCCTTTGTGGCGGACTGTATCGAAACACTTGAGGAAATTGAAATGGAGGCGGGTGAGGATTTCTTACATAATGGTGGTGAAGAGTTTAAAATGATTCCTTGTTTGAACGATGACGACAGTTGGGTAAGTGCTTTAGTTACCTGGATTCAAGAATGGCAGAACAAATAAATTTGAGCTATGGAAAAAATTGGAATTATTTATGCAACTGTTGACGGACATACAAAAAAAATATGCGATAGCATACACGAAGTGCTTTCTTCAAAACAAAAAGAGGTACAGTTAATACCAGTGCAAACCTTTGATGGCAACTTGCATTTTTTTGATAAAATTCTGATAGCTTCGAGCATCCGGTATGGGAAGCATCATACTGACATTCTGAAACTTATCAATGAAAACTACGCTGTATTGAATATAAAAAAAGCAGCGTTCATATCCGTAAACTTAGTAGCTCGAAAACCCGAGAAGAGTACAGAAACGACAAATCCATATGTTGTGAAATTTCTAAAAAATATTGAATGGAAGCCTTCTGTAGTCAAAGTGTTTGCAGGAAAATTAAACTACAAAATATACGGTTTTTTTGATAGAATAATCATCAAACTTATTATGTTTATCACCAAAGGACCTACAAGCTCCCCTACCGAAATTGACTATACAAATTGGGACGAAGTGAAACGCTTTGCAAACGATTTTGCAGAACTGTAGATAATAAGTTAAAGAACAAATAGCAAATAATCATCGTTATTTACTTATTGTCCTAACCTAAAAGTTGCGGAAAGTTCAAAACAAGTTCAATTATTCTAAAAATTCTAGAAGTTGTTCTGTATGATTTTTTGTTTTAACCTTGTCGATCACATGAGTAACTACATGATTTTCATTTAAAACGAAAGTCTTTCGGTGGATACCATCAAATTCCATCCCCATAAACTTTTTAGGACCCCATACGCCAAATTGCTGAATGATTTTCTTTTCTTCATCAGCGATGAGTGGATAGCTTAATTTATTTTTAGTAGCGAAGTTGGCTTGTCGCTTTACCGAATCAGCACTCACTCCAAGCAAGGCGTATCCTTTCTGCTTTAGAATTTCATAACCACTTTCTAAACTACATGCCTCAGCAGTACACCCCGGCGTACTGGCTTTCGGATAGAAAAAAACTATCACTTTTTTACCTTGGAAATCCGAAAGTTTCACTACATTTCCATGTTGATCAGTACCCTGAAAATCTTGAATTTGATCTCCTTTTTTTACAGTATTCATATTTTAATATTTTATGCACAATTTATTTACAAAACTGATAGTTAAAAATCACAATGAAACTATCCGAAAAAAAATGGAATTTGAATATTTCTGCCCAAAAAAAACTAAAAATCAAAGAATTAAAATGAAACAACTAATTCAAACTAACTTTTACGGAAAGCCTCATTGTGATAAAATAAATTTTTATTATCTCGAATCAATGTTATGGATTCAACGGGAAAATTAAAGGTAATACAAAAATCATAATAATTCCGACAATAATTTGCAACGGCAACCCTAATTTGACATAGTCCATAAATTTATAACGTCCTGCGGACATTACCAAAGCATTAGGAGGCGTAGCAAAAGGCGATGCAAACGCCAAACTTGCTGCTACAGCCACAGCAAATAAGAAAGGATATGGACTGAAATTCAAGGAAACAGCTGATTCAAATGCAATAGGAGCTAATAATACGGCTGTTGCTGTATTGCTGATAAAAAGTGTTAATACAGAAGTTGTAAAATAGATACCTGCCAATAGTATGTAAGGATTATTCCCTAAATTCTGTGCCAACATTTCAGAAACATAATGTGAGACTCCTGTCTTTTCCAATGCCATTGCCATGGGTAACATTCCTGCAATAAGTACCAAACTTTCCCAATTTATAGTCTGGTAGGCAGCTTCAACGTTTCGCAATGCTCCGGAAACAACCATCAAAATTGAAGCTATGATTACGGCCGTTACTGGTGCAATCGGAATAAAATCAAACATCATAGCTACTACCATGGCAATCATAATTACTGCTGCGATAGGCGCTTTGTGTGTCAACGTGACTTTTGAAGCCTCCTCAAGTGGATGCCCTAATACTACTAATTGACTACGTTCAGCTCCTAACTTCACAATATTGTCCCACGTTCCCTGTACCAAAAGAATATCTCCTGTATGTATTTTTTCATCTTTAATATCCTGTAAAAGATACGTATCTTGCCGTTGAATTCCCAAAATGTTTAATCCAAAGTGCTCTCGTAAACGACTTTTTTTAACAGGTACATTAACCAATTTTGAAGCAGGCATCACCAATACTTCAGCGATACCAATATCTGAGAATTTTAGCACTTCAGTTTCATCTTTGTTTCCTTTTAACTCCAGAAGTTGTAATTTGTTATCATCAATTAATTGCTGAACATCGTCTTTCTTTCCTTGAATATAAAGAATATCTCCTTCATAAATCACTGAGTTAGCATTTACTACCTCCTGATGATTACTTTCAAAAAAAGGCGCTCCTAAAGGTGATTTATGGCGTATTTCTAATATATTGATATGATATTTCTCGGTTGTATGCAACTCTTTTAAACTTTTATCGACAAAAGGAGAGTCTTTTTGAACCTGAACTTTGTACAAATTTTTCGATAGTTTATATTCTCGAACTAAATCATAAGGAGTTTTGTCGTTTTTTTCACTTCCCTCCCCTACTTTTTCTTTCTTTTTAATCAAAATTTTACTCAGCGGTATGATGACCAACATTCCTACGACCAATCCAATGACTCCCACAGAAGTGAACGAAAAAAATGTCAATTGTGGATATCCCTTTTCAATCAATACTTCATCAATAACCAAGTTGGGAGGCGTACCAATCAAGGTCATTACCCCTCCTAAACTACTAGCAAACGCCATCGGCATCAACAAGCGACTGATATTAATTTTGTTACTCGCCATAGCTAAGCTAATCACAATGGGGAGCATCAAAGCCACCGTTCCTGTATTACTAACAAAAGCTCCGATAGAGGCTGTGACCAACATTATTATTATCAACAATTTAATCTCACTATCTCCTGCCAATTTGAGAAAATAGCTACTAATCATTTTGGCTAATCCTGTCTGAAAAATCGCCCCTCCAACAATGAAAAGCCCTAACATCATAATCACTACTGGATTAGAAAATCCTGAAAGGGCATCTTTGGGCGAAAGAATCCCAAAGGTAATTAGAAGCACTAAAGAACATACTGCAACTAAGTCGGCACGCACCTTCCCACTGACAAAAAAAACCGCGGCTACTAATAAAATTGCCAAAGTAGCGTAGGCATCAAACCCTAAAATTGTACTGCTTAACGAAATCATACTTGTATTTTTTATAATTAATTTACATAATCAGCTAATTAACAATACATTAAAATAGAAAAAGTCTCAATGTCTGCTTTATATCTTATTAAAAGATGTATAAAACAAACAATAAGACTTTACCCTTTGCTTTTTATTGATATATTACTTTTCTTTGGTTCAGTTAATTTTCCTTTCATAATATGGTAGTGTTGACGATGAAAGAACAATTTTGACACCAAAGGTAATAAATATTTTTCAAAAAAACAACCCTAAAATCTACAAAAATGTAGATCTTAGGGTTATTATTTCCGCAATTTTATGATTTTCTATTTTACGGAATTATATCAAAACTCCAGTACCTAATTTAACCGAAATCATTTCACTAACACGATCCTCTAACGCAGGAATACGAACACTTTCCAAAACAGTATTTGCAAAAGCATACGTAAGTAATGCCTCCCCTTCTTTTTTCGGGATTCCGCGAGTTTGAAGATAGAAAAGTGCATCTTTATCCAATTCACCTACAGTACAACCATGTGAACATTTCACATCATCGGCAAAAATCTCAAGCTGAGGTTTGGTATTTATGGTAGCCTTTTCCGAAAGTAAAATGGTATCGTTTTGTTGATAAGCATTTGTTTTCTGAGCGATTTTTTCTACCATAATTTTTCCGTTGAACACTCCTGCGCTATTGTCGGACAAAATAGCTTTGTAATCCTGATGACTTTCGCAGTTTGGCTCTGCATGATTCACAAGTGTGTAATTATCAACATGTTGTGTACCTGAAAGAATGGTAACCCCTTTCAAAGTAGACTCCAAGCGCTCTCCATGGTGATAAAAATTAAGGTTGTTACGCGTAAGTTCTCCTCCAAAAGAAAACGTATGCACGGAAGCATTACTGTTTCCTTCTTGAGAGATATAGGTATTATCAATCATTGAAGATGTCAAACTATCATTTTGAATTTTGTAATAATCCAAAATAGCGTTTTTATCTACAAAAATCTCTGTAACTACGTTAGTTAGCACTTTTTGAGTTGATAAATTATGATGCATTTCAATGATTTTCACCTGCGCATTCTCCCCTACTTCGATAATGTTTCGAGGCTGATAACACATGGCTTTCCCTAAGTCTGTAGCAATGAAAAGTAATTCTATTGGTTTTTCAACCACCTTATTTTTAGGAATATAGATACAAATTCCATCTTTCGAAAAAGCTGTATTGAGGGCTGTAAACACATCGTCCTTGCGAGTCTCACGATCAAAATACTTTGAGGTAAAATCAGCTGCATCCTCTGATTTTAATATCTCTCGGAATGAAGAAACCATAAAACTATCAGCCTGTACCTGAGAGAGTTCCGATGAATAAACCCCATCTACAAACACTACTTTGTGACTATCCTCTTGAATCCAAAATGGACGCACATCCTCAGATGTCAATGATGTTTGTTTTGAAACTAATATCTCAAAATCATTTTTTAACAATGTGGAAAGCGAGGTATATTTCCACGCTTCGTCTTTTTTGGTTGGAAACCCCTTTTGTTCAAAAAAAATAATTGCCTCTTGACGTTTATTTTTTAATATATCTTCCTTATTTTCAAACAATTGAAATGAATCAACCCATTTTTTCTGTAAACTCATCTACTGTGATTTTATCTTTATTATGTTAGTATTTTTTTTCAAAAACGGTGCAAATATACACCTTTTTTATTGTCTTTCAAATGTAATCTTCCACAAACCACGAAGTTCTCCCATGGTATAATTAACGGCTTTATCATTTGGATATTTATCTGCTATAACTTTCTGAACCTCAGCGGTTATATCTCCTTGAGTATTTCCGTGACAAGCTAAACAAGTAGGCATACCTAACGGAATAGCCTTGTAAAAATAAATCTTATTCTCTTCCTCGAACAGGATATGTTTAGGCTGGTTTTTGTCTCCCATCAAGGCTGTGATTTCATTCCATGCCTGAAGATCAATGTCAGTAGCTATAGCGTTATCGGAATTTCTATTTTTATTCGATAAACGCTTAATTTCAAACCTGTTGTCTGCGAATGAATTTGTCAATGGAACAGCATTTTCATTGCAAAAATCGACTGCTCCAACAAAACCTACTTCTGCAATTTTTTTAGAAACATTCATTAAAAGAAGTTTCTGAGTTTCAGTGGTTACACTATCCGCTAAAGCGATATATTCCGTCCGTTGAGCTTCCGTAAGAGGTTTAGGAGTATTAACGCAACTTACTAATAATAAAGCTATTAAAATAAAATACAGTTTTTTCATAAATTAGATTCTCTGTTTTTGAATGATTTGTTGTTATTTAAAAATTTGTTATCGAAATTATGACGGGAAAATCTGAAGGTTATTACGGAAAAAATTAGCTTTTATTACTTGACTTCCGTATGTACATAGAAATAAAATATCCACCATTAATAATCAAAAGTAACTCTCACCACATCACTCATTGCGTAGGCTTGGCAGGTAAGTACCAATCCTTCGGAAATTTCTTTTTCTACCAAAGTTTCGTTCTTCGCCATTTTGACCTCGCCCTCAGTGACTTTGCCGATACAACTGCTACACACACCGTTCAAACAGGAGTAAGGTGCGTCAACACCTTGTGAAAGCAACGCATTGAGTAAGGGCTGATTTTTAGGACTTTCAAAAACGATTTCTTTCCCCGAAAGTGTCGAAAAAACGGTTACGTTTCCTTTCAATTGTGTAAAATCATTACTGGCAGGTTCCGCTTCAAATAATTCGGTAAAAATACGATCCTTCGTAATTCCTCGATTGAGGATATTTTCTTTAACGTTTACTACCATTTGATTAGGCCCACAAACATAGTAGCGTCCCCAATTCAAATCCTTATATTTTTCAAAAATATAAGACACTACCTGATCATTAATACGTCCCGAAAGATTGTCCCCCCACATCTCTTGGCTAAACACGTAATGTACTAAAAATCGGTCGGGATACGTGGCTCGTAAAGACTCTATTTCATCAAAAAACAAAGTCTCTTCCTTTGATTTATTTCCGTAGACGAACACCACTTTTATATTCGTTTTTGCCAAAGCTGTTTTTGCGATGCTCATCATGGGCGTTACGCCACTTCCCGCCGAAAATAGCATAATATCCTTATTACCAAATATATCGTAAAAGAAAACAAAAGCTCCTTTTGAAGGCATCACTTCCAAGGTGTCACCTTCCTTAAGCTGGGTGGTGGCATATGTTGAAAAGATTCCGTTTGGAACTCTCTTCACCGCTACACTGAGTTCGTTTTCGTTTACACCCGAACAAATAGAATAGGCTCTCCTTACTTTTTGATTATCAATCGTTTGCTGTAAGGTAAGATACTCACCTGCTTCATAGGAAAACACTTTACGCAAAAGGTCGGGCACCTCAAAAGTAATTTTCACAGAGGAAGCTGTAAGTTTTTCTATTTTTGTTACGGTTAGTTGATAAAACTTATTCATTTTAATCGATTAGCCACTGAGTTTTTAACAAAGATTTCTTTTAGTGGTTGCAAAAATACAACAATTATCATGAACAACTTTGTTTTCCTACTGATTTTTTGTTTTATTTATACATTTCGTTTGCTCCGAAATTGTATGTTTTTGAATCAGCTAACGGTTTGGCAGGCATCAACGGCTGGGTTGGCATTGATTTTCCTGAAACATTGATTCCTGTGATTAATTCTAAGGCTTTGGCTAAAAACGGTTCTGTCTCTTGCCCCAACTCACCAAAGTTTGCCCAATCTTCCTCAATGATGTAATCAGGAGTGATACCATTGGTATAGTCCCCTTTTCCATCTTTGTTTACGATTTTCAACACCAATGGTTGCATCGCCCATTTGTGATTCGGATTGATGTCTTTTTTGTTATATCCCGCAGGGCTGTCGTACAACGTGATTGACCCTTGATTTTTCCCTGTGGTAGTTCCCCCGATTTGAATCACTGACATATAAGGTTTTAACCCGTTAATAACCAACTCACTGGCAGAAGCCGTTCTATTTGTGGTTAAGATATAAATTCGTGACAAGCCTGAAAGACTGTTGATGGGATAGCTTACGCCTTCTTTTATGATTTTATCGGCAAAATAATTAGTTATATCACTGTCTTTAAACGCAGGTTGCAATTTGTCATTCCAACGTTCTCTCGCAAAAACGTTTTCTTTTGAAAGTCCCGTAATCATCGATGCTAAATACACCGCTGATGACACACGTCCTCCTCCATTGTATCGTAAATCTAACACTAAATCCGTGATTCCCTCAGATTTAAACACAGCAAATGCCTCATTGAGTTGCAAATCAAAATCCGCAACGAAACTGTTATACATTAGATACCCCACCTTGTGATTTCCCTTTTCAATCACTTTTGAAATATGCACAGGATTTTCTTTAATACTTTTTTTCTCCATTGTAACGGTTCTATTTTCCGAAACAATAGTTGGCTGATTATTAACCATTTGAATACGATTAATATCAATAACCATAGATGTTTTGTCATTGAACAACAATTGTCGATAATTGTTTACCGTAAGAGCTTGCCCATCGACCTGAATGAAAACATCTCCACGCTTTATGCCTTTCTGTGCCGCATCCGTATCGGGAAGTACATAGCGAACAACACCAAAAACTCCTCCTTGAGAACCATAACGTGAAAGAGCAAAATCCATTCCTGAACTGTACACCACGCCCGCAAAACTTTGTTCCAATGCAAGGTAATCATTCGTAATAAAACTGAACCTGTCTATATACCCTTCTTTATAAAATTTACTTGACTTGTTTAGCAATGAATGGAAAAAATCATCGGGGGCTTGGCTTCCTCTTAAAAAATCAACATATTCTTTATTACTAAAATTGGTTTGAGCCAACGAAGGAGCAAAACGCGTGTCCGCCAAATTCGGAACATCCGCCTGCCACAAATAATATGAATTTAATCCTTTCCAAATAAAATTTTTTATCTGTAAATCTACTTGCTGCTCAGGAGTCAGTTGAGATATCAATCCTCCGTTAGGTGTATCATCAATATCTTTTTTACACGAAAAAACACTGAAAATCAACAAAGTAATAGATAATATTTTTCTCATAACATATTTTTTTTACCACAAATGTAACATTTTTTTTATATATTCGTCTTCTTAGTAAAGAAAATAGTTATTTTTGTTATGACACACCAAACATTTTTAGATGGCATCCGTCCTTTTCAAGATAAGATTTTCCGATTTGCAAAACGTTTGCTTCTATCCTCTGATGAGGCGGAAGATGTGTCGCAAGACATCTTGATGAAGTTGTGGCAACAACGCAACACCATGGAAACCATCAAGAATTGGGAAGCTTATGCCATGACGCTTACTAAAAATTTGTGCTATGATAGGCTGAAAGCTAAAAGTTCAGATAATATTTCACTAAGCCATATTACTTATCAAGCCGAAAATGAAATATCTTTGCAAAAACAAGTAGAAGCAAGAGATCTTTTGGAACAAGTAAAAAACATAATCAATGGATTGAGTGAGCAACAGCGGATGATCATGCAATTACGTGATATTGAGCAATATGAATTTGAGGAAATCGAAAAAATTACAGGAATTAAAGAGGCTACTATTCGGGTAATCCTCTCACGAGCCAGAAAGACCATCCGAGAATCCTTGCGTGGAGAATTAACAACAAAGATAGAGCAAACACGAGTTTATTAACCGAAAAAATAATAATGAAAAATTTTCCCAGCAGAAAATAAAAAACAATTTAACAAAAAATATGAGCGAAAAAATACACGAATTAATAGAAAAATATTTCGAGGGTACAACTTCAATCGAAGAAGAAAGAACCTTACAGACCTATTTCAATTCTGAAAATGTGGCATCAGATTTGAAACATTATCAACCGATGTTTGCATATTTCAAAACTAATAGAGAAGAGCGACTTGTGAAAGAATTTTCGGTAAAAACACCTAAAAATCGTTCTTTGTTTTGGAAAATCGGAATCGCTGCAACTATTTTTCCAGCCGTTTTCGGATGGTTTTACGTAAAAGAACAAAGAGAACAGCAAGAAGCCGAGTTGATTTATCAGCAAGTGAAATACGCCTTGGAACTTGTTTCGGTAAACTACAATAAAGGTACGGAAAAAATAGTATATCTCGGCGAATTTGATAAAAACACAAAAAAAATATTCAAAAACTTAGAGTAACTTTAAAATTATTATACGATGAAAACAAGATTTTTATTTTTAGTAAGCTTTTTATTTTGCAACGCAGCATTATTTGGTCAATCCATATTCGACAAATATGAAGATAATGAAAATATAACCACCGTAGTCATCTCACAAAAGATGTTTCAGATGCTATCAAAAATAGACAGTAACGACCCTGACACTAAGGAGTTTATGGAAATAGCTAACAAACTTAAAGCGTTGAAAATCTTTTCTACCGAAACTGCAAGTGTTTCGCAACAAATGAAAAAGGAAGTAGAAAGCTATGTAAAAGGAGGTAGTCTTTCGGAATTTATGCGTGTGAAAGAAAAAAATACAAATGTGAAATTCTACGTCAAAGAGGGAAAAACAAAAGACATTGTTTCGGAATTGGTGATGTTTGTTCAGGAAGACAAAGAAACTGTATTGATGATTCTAACAGGTGAAGTTGATTTGAATAAAATCGGAGTGTTATCCAAAAACATCAACATATTGCCTAAAGAAATGAACCAAATTTAATACTCTCTTATACTATGAAAAAAATAGTTTATCTTTTATTGTTTTTTCTTATCAGTGTTTCAATAATATCCTGTAATTCGAACAGTTTACAAAGTTACATCGTTAAAAATTCTGAAAATAAGGATTTTAAATCAGTTACCTTTTCTCCAAAAGATTTTTTAAAATTGGGAGGAAGCAGTGTTGATGAAAAAAATATTTTGAATGTTATAGAGAATGTTCATATTCTTATGTATGAAAAGAAAAACAATGGAGATTTTCAAAAGGAATATCAAGAAGTGAAACAACTCCTGAAAACGGACAAATATGAAGAGTTGATACAAATTTCAAACAAAGAGTATAAAATCAATGTAAACTACGTTGGGAGTGATGATAACATTAAAGAAGTAATTTTATTAGTAAGCCAAAACAAAGAAAAATTTGCTTTGATGCGTATGATTACTCAAAATTTAAATATTGATGAACTCTCCAAACTTTCTTCTGATTTGACCGATATTGGAAATTCTGTGGATCATGACAAAGCTCATAATGTCATCTCTGAAATCAGACAACTTTTGTATTAACACCAGAAAATCTCTTACAATTTTAAACTTTGTCAAACTTTTTTAGGTTTGACAAAGTTTTTATTGAAAAATATTTCAACAATGAACCTGTTTAAACTTTTCTAATAAACCTTATTATAAACCCTAAATATAACGGCATTAGTAAAATTTTTATGAAAAACTTCGTGAAAAAAATACCAGAAATAAGTAAAAACTAAAATCAACTAAATAAGCAACAATAAGATTATAAAAAAGTAGAAATTCATTTCTACTAATGGTTATTAGGCATTAGCTTCAGAAAATCACAAAAAATGAAAAAAGTAGATTAAAGCGAAAGAGGGTCCGTGTTTTTTTAAAGAAATTGAATTCTAAAAATAAATCATTGAAGTGAATTTTTAATTTTCAGAAATGGTTATAGGAAGTTTCATTTTTTTTGTACCTAAAAAACAAAAGAAACTGCCTTTTCAGACAGCTTCTTTTTTATTTTTTATGAAGTTTATTAATAAACTTGTTCTTGTTTTTTCATTACAGCTCCAGCGATTGCCGAAACGATAAGTCCTAAAAGCAAATATCCAACTAACGAGGAAATATAGGTCAAAGCACTCATTTTATTACTCATTTCTACTGTAGCATCTATATCTACATTGGACATATCCATACCTAATTCTCCCATGTTTTCAAACTGCAATTCTGTCATTTTTCGCATGAAATCGGGCTCAATATAGTTCACAAAAACGTAGGTGTACAATACGGAAATAATTCCTCCAATCAGAGCGATCCCAACCCCAATTTTTAGAGCTTCCCCCATAGCTAAAAAGCCTCCATTCCTTGTTTTAAAGGCTTTAATGCCATAAACAATTGCTAAGATAGAAACTAATAGGTTTAATGCAGAGGCAGCTAATCCAACCATCATACTTTTCGAATAAATCATTCCTGTGGTATACATTACCACGCTAATAGCAACGAGACCAACACCAAAATACATCCCGTACTTCAGCATAATGTCTTTTGCGTTGACTGTTTTTCTAATTTCCATGATAAAAAATATTAAAATTTACAGCCCAAAACTAATATAAAAAAATGAAATCTCCAAAGGCAGTGTGAAGAATACACTATAAAAAGTTAAATTTTATATTTCCGTTGGTAAATTATTCGAATCCCAAGGATTGTGAAAATGAGGAACAACAGAGGATAGAGTATACTTTTTATTTTCCAACTTGATTGATAATCAGCTACTTTTTCTTTGTTTAAAAATGCTAATTGTACTTTTTTATTTCGTAGGGATAAGAAGTCAGTGTCGTCCAAGAGGTAGTTAACAGAATTCTGTAAAAAGGCTTTGTTGTCATAAAATCGATTAGTCCATTTGTCAAGTCCTAGTTCCAAAGGAGTGTTGTTGCTAAGGTCATTTTTGATAATATCGCCATCAGCAATGACGATCATTTTAGTAGGTTTACTGGTTTGTAAGTTGTTTTTCAGTTCAATAGGTGTTATTCTGTCCTTATAAACCGATGAAAATTCTCCTTCGAGAAGCACTGCTACGGGGATGTTTCCACTTTTATAAGCGTTTTTGTCCATCTTTTTGGTATCTACATTTAGCGTGACCTCTCGAGGCGTTCCATCGGCTTTTGAAATTGGTGAACTTGTTAGTAATACACGTTTCTGTATACCATTTTTTAAAGTATCAATACTGTTTGAAAATTGCAAACGAATTGCATCTAAATTATTGTTAATCAAGTGGTTGTTTTGTGATAGTATCATGGGATTATAGACCCAAGGAATTGGAATATAACGTGTTTGACTGCCTTCTCCTGTGGCAATCATTAAGTCAGAAAAATACAGATCATTGATGAGTGTATAGTTCACTCGAAATCCGTATTGAAAGAACATATCTCCTAAATTCAGATTCATAGGCATCGCTACGGCAGTTCCGTTTTGAGTGTACAAATCCTGAATATCTATGCCTACATGGTCGATAAGCCAGAGGGCACGTCCTCCATTCATCACAAATTGGTCCAACACTTGCTTTTGAGGGTCAGTGAATGGGGTTGTTGGTTTAGGAACTATCAGTAAATCATACGATTGCAGATGAGCTAAAGTTTTTTCGGGTTGGGTGGGTACTGAATCCAATGTGAATGGAGCAATCAGATAGTAGTCCTTCATAGTTTTCAAAAAATCAGCTATGTACGTATCGTTTAATGTACCATTACTTTTGAGTATAGCTATTTTTTTATGTTTTTTGAGTGTTAATTTGTGGAGTGCATCCGTTATATTGTATTCCAATAGTTGAACTGAATTTTGTACACGCTCTTGATCTGTTGTCCCTATTTTATTGACGAACAATGACACTTTTTGCGACTGAATACTATCGCTAATCACAGCCCAAGGAAAAATATACTCAATTGAGGACATTCCGGCTTCGGTTTGCGAAATTTGTAATGGATTTAATCCAAATTGTATCAGTTCATTAATGGTTTGTTGAGGGTCATTTCCTTCTTCTAAAGGATTTACAAAGTTGAGATGAATATTTTTATTTTGTGCGACATATTCTTCTAACAATTGTAGGGTTTCGGTTTGTAATTTTTTAAACTCTATGGGGATATTTCCTTTCAGAAGTACATCAATCACCACAGGTTGATTGATTTTTAGTAATGTTTTTCGCGTAGTTTCCGAGAGTGTATAGCGTTTATCATGAGTCAAATCCCAACGAATGTACCATTGTGAGATTATCCAATTGAAAACAAGTAGCATGATAAAGGCAATACCGATTTTGCTTCCTATTTTATCAATAAATGTTTTCATAGCTTGTAGTATTTTAATGATAAAGTAGTTGTGTATAAGAAAAAAGCAATAAACGAAAGGAAATAGAACACATTACGAGTATCAATCACTCCACGGCTAATAGCATCAAAATGAGATTGAAACCCAAAAGCTGTAACACTGTCAGGGAAGAGTAACATAGCTGTCTGATCCAATCCAAAGAAAAAGAAAAAACATAGGAATGCTGCTAACATAAAGGAAATCACTTGGTTATTACTCACTGAGGATGACCACAGACCTACTGCACCAAAGGTTGCTGACAACAGAAATAAAGCGATATAGGAGCCGACTGTGCTTGCTATGTCCAAATTCCCAACAGGATTACCTAAAATCCATATGATGTAAACGTACAATAATGAAGGGAGTAAGGTAACAAATAACAGGAATAAGATTCCTAAATATTTTCCTAAAACAATCTGAAATATACTAATCGGTTTAGTAAAAAGTAACTGTAACATCCCACTACGTTTTTCTTCGGAGATGCTTCGCATGGTGAGTGCAGGTACTAAAAAGACAAAAATCCACGATGATAAACGAAAAAAAGGTAATAAATCAGCGGAATTGCCGTTGAAAATATTATAGTCAGTTTTTAGAATCCAAAGGAAAATCCCATTCAAAACTATGAACAGCCCTATGACTGTAAAGCCAATGGCAGATGTAAAAAAATACCGTATTTCTTTGTTAAATAGAGCGAACATAAATTCGAAATATAGGATCAAAGTAGTATCCTTTGTTGTGAGAATTTCTATTTTGGAACATCTTTAAGATAACACATCCAATATGATGGGTGTGTTATCTCAATTTTGAATAATTGATTCTTAACTTTAAACGTTTAGAGTCATCAATACTGGCGTCATTTCCGTAAATTACCGTACTCAAGGGGGTTACTACGGATGTTGTCGGAATTACTCGTTTTTTATTTGCAGAATCAAAATAATTTACAACGTATGGGTTTTTCACAGTTGAAGCTACAGCAATTGCCAGAGGAACATTCTCAACTTTGTTTTTGATAATGTTGATCACATGCGTTGTCAATCGGATTTGGTAGTAATTACCTTTGTTGTTTTGTTTCTGTAATTTCCCTAAGTGAATCAGGTGTGAACCTTCAGCCGATTGGAGTGTGCTGGTAGGGTCGTTGACATAATCCGCAATAACAGCACCTGTTTTCGCATTATAAATAAAAATACGTTCAGGTTCCTTTCCGTAGGTAACTGACTGATCAACATATAAATACAAACTCGCATCTGTGATAAGCACATCACGTTGCCGAATTTCAGCCAGTTCAGCATCTGTAAAGAGTTTTAAATTAGCTATTTGACCTATTCCTCCACTCAAATAAATACGTGAAATGTTATTACTGTCGGTCTCCAAAGAGATACTTTCATCCTCAGTAGTATATGTATTGAACGTAATACCATTTACGTTCATATCATATCGTTTTTTCAAAGTAGCCTTTTGATTATTCGATTCGGTTTCATAGGTGTAGACAAGCTCAATTTTAGCTTTTGACATGTCTAAAAGCATCATCAAATTATCGGAAAAACCATCAGCATCAATTACAATTCCACGGAAGTGATTTTTAAAGTTATTTTGGTTTTCTAATTCTGTAGTTCCCTCTTTACTAATGATTTTCGTTTGGAAAAATTCAGGGTCTAAAGCAATTCTAATTCCTGGAGCTAAGACATCTGCAACGCCTTTTGATTCGTCATCAGGGGTAGTTGGATTGTCGAACTGATTGCGTGTGATTGATTTTTTAGATATGGTTACAGTTTCAGCATTATTTACGTTTGTTAGAGTAGTACCTAAATGATTACTTACTTCAAAATCAGAATAGTAACGCTGAGGAGCTAAATTTTGAGCAGGATCAATGTCTCTCAAAAAATAGGTTAATTCTTGTACATTTACTTTGAATGATGCCTTTGTATTCCCGTAAATAGAATCAAGAGCATATTCCGTTTCAGTAACATATGCCGTGTTGCTTCGAGTGCTGTATGGGTTAAAATATGGTAGATACAGATACGCTTCCGTCACAGTTTCTTTTTCTGGTTTATTATCCGTATTCTCAGAACTCTGAGCTTTATCACCGAAGATGGGACTTACCGAAGGCAACTGCACTTGAGCTATGATACTAGCTTTTTTCTTTCCAAAAGGCTTCTGCGTGTACTCCCCTAATAGGTAACCACCCAACCCATTAGTTTGTACTCTATTTTTAGCAATATTTTCGACAGACACAGAGGCGTCGAACACCGCTGTTTCAAAATTAGGGTCTTTCAGTAAATCACTCTTAATTTCTTTGAAAGAATCATCTGTACAAGACGATAATAAGATGGTCAATCCCAAAAAGGAAAAAATACCTGCATATTTGGATTTATTCATATAATTATGCTATATTATTGATTTTAGTGTTTTTATTTTAAAAATTGTTGGTAAAATTCTCTGTATGAAGCTTGGAAGGTTTCCATGTCGGAATTAAAAAGGACAGGTTTTTTTAATCCGTTTATGTAGGAGCTGAAATCTTCAGGCACGTTGTCGCCAACAACAATGACTCCATCCGAATATTTAGAAGCTACACGCATCATATTGAAATAGTTAGGCTCGGCCAAATGTTCAGCCATTTTTTTGTTGATCCCATCAAAAGCTACCTTGCTAGTGATATCGGATCTTAAAGAGCCTTCAAAATCTTGATTGAAAACCGAAGTTATGATTTTACTCTCTGAAAAAATAGGTTCGTCTTTGTAGTAAGTTCTTAAATATAAAGGTAGTAGCGAAGCTAACCATCCGTGAACATGGATGATATCAGGCAGCCAATTCAATTTCTTAACGGTTTCAACAACTCCTTTTGCGAAAAAAATACAACGTTCATCATTGTCAGCGAATAAGACCCCATCCTCATCAACAAACGTAGCTTTTCGCTTGAAATACTCGTCATTGTCGATGAAGTAGACTTGGATACGCTCTTTCGGAATTGATGCCACTTTTATGATTAAAGGCACATCAATATCGTTGATAACAATATTCATTCCTGAAAGCCGAATGACCTCGTGTAACTGATGTCGTCTTTCATTGATACTCCCGAAACGTGGCATAAATATCCGTATCTGTCCTCCGTAACTATTGACCATTCTGGGGGTCTCAAATGACATCTTAGAGATTTCATTTTCAGGAGAATATGGTAATACCTCAGAGGAAACAAAAAGCACTTTTTTGTCAGTCATAAAAAGTAAATTGTTTTTTCGTTAGCTTTGGAAGCCACAAAAGTACAAAAAAATATGCAGAAATCCATAAAAAACTTATAAGTTTGCATTTTTTAATATTTGGATGATGATGATATACACTCAGCAGAAGAAACTAAATACCGTGATTTCTGATTTTAAAAAGGCGGGAAAAAGCATCGGTTTTGTCCCTACTATGGGAGCTTTACACAACGGACACCTATCTCTAATGAAAAAAGCATTGGAAGAAAACGATGTTGTTGTGGTTAGTATTTTTGTAAATCCAACTCAGTTTAACAACCCAAAAGATTTGGAGAAATATCCTCGAACATTGGGAGCTGATGTTGAAAAAATAGCTACTATCAGCAAAGATATTTTGGTGTATTCGCCTGAAATTTCGGATATCTATGGAACGAATGTAAGCTCAGATTTTTTTGATTTTCATGGATTAGATCGCGTTATGGAGGGAGCTTTCCGCCCAGGACACTTTGACGGTGTAGGTACAGTTGTTAAAAAACTTTTTGAGATTGTGACTCCTACAAAAGCTTATTTCGGTCAGAAGGACTATCAACAACTACTTATCGTTAAAAAGATGGTAGAAATCACTCAATTACCAGTTGAAATTATCGGGTGCCCTATAGTTAGAAATGCAGATGGGTTAGCTTTAAGTTCTAGAAATCAATTGCTTAGTGAATATATGCGAAGAAAAGCAACATTCATTTACAAAATTTTGCAAGAGGTTAAAGAGCTGTTTATTACAAAAAATATTATTGAAATTAACGAATATGTAACAAAAGCTTTTACCGATGATAAGGATTTTGAATTAGAATATTTCACCATAGCCGAAGCCGATACCTTACAAACAGCTACAGCTAAAGAAATAGGCAAAAGATACCGAGCTTTCATTGCCGTTTATGCTGAGGGAGTACGCCTTATAGACAACATGGAACTTTAAAGAGGATTATTTGTTTTTTCATATATTATTTTGGCAATTAACTTTTGAGGAACATTAAAAAAGTCAAACAAAAAACATACAGTATCCAATAATTTTATAAATTTGCCTGTGTGAGATATTCTACCATGAGTAAAACAACTTAACTCCTGTTAGTGATATTTTTGTGAGAAGAGGCATAACAGACAAAAAAATCTACAAGTAAAAATATGAGTAAAGATTTAACAAGACGAAGTGAGGACTACTCAAAGTGGTATAACGAGTTAGTAGTAAAAGCTGAATTGGCAGAAAATTCAGGTGTACGTGGTTGTATGGTTATCAAACCATACGGATACGCGATATGGGAAAAAATGCAAGCTGAACTTGACCGTATGTTTAAGGAAACTGGACACGTGAATGCTTATTTTCCGTTGTTTGTACCCCGTAGTTTTTTCGAAGCAGAAGAGAAAAACGCTGAAGGTTTTGCCAAAGAATGTGCTGTTGTAACTCACTATCGATTGAAAACAGATCCAAACGCAAAAGGAAAACTCATGGTTGATCCCGAAGCTAAATTGGAAGAGGAATTAGTAGTTCGCCCCACATCGGAAGCAATCATTTGGAATACGTACAAAAACTGGATTCAGTCCTATCGTGATTTGCCAATTCTTATCAATCAATGGGCAAACGTAGTACGTTGGGAGATGCGTACACGTTTATTCTTGCGTACTGCTGAATTTTTATGGCAAGAGGGACATACAGCTCATGCCTCCAAAGCAGAGGCTCTTGAGGAAGCTGAAAAAATGTTAGAAGTATATGCCGAGTTTGTAGAAAACTTCATGTGTGTTCCTGTTATTAAGGGGTTTAAAACCGAATCGGAACGCTTTGCAGGAGCTGATGAAACCTATTGTATTGAGGCTTTGATGCAGGATGGAAAAGCCCTACAAGCAGGAACCTCACATTTTTTGGGACAGAATTTCGCTAAAGCATTTGATGTGAAGTTTGCTTCCAAAGAAGGCACATTGGACTATGTTTGGGCGACCTCATGGGGGGTATCTACCCGACTCATGGGTGCATTGATTATGACGCATAGTGATGATAATGGATTGGTACTTCCACCTAAATTAGCTCCTATTCAAGTAGTAATCATTCCTATTTACAAAGGGGAGGAGCAGTTAGAAGCTGTTCGTGAGCGTGTACTACCACTAATGGCAACACTCAAAAAACAAGGTATTTCTGTAAAATTTGACGATAGAGATACCCATAAACCAGGATTCAAATTCAATGAATATGAGCTGAAAGGGGTACCTGTACGTTTAGCAGTTGGACAACGTGATTTGGAAAACAATACCTTCGAGGTCGCTCGTCGTGATACACTAACCAAAGAAACTGTTTCTGGAGATAGCATCGTAGAATACATTGAGAAACTCTTACAGGAAATTCAAGAGAATATTTATAAAAAAGCCTTGGATTATAGAAATGCACATATTACCGAAGTAAATTCATACCAAGAGTTCAAAGAGGTTTTAGAAAGCAAAGGAGGGTTTATTGCAGCTCATTGGGATGGTACTACTGAAACCGAACAGCGTATTCAGGAAGAAACCAAAGCAACTATACGTTGTATTCCGTTGGAAGCCAAAGAAGAAGCAGGAGTTTGTATGGTAACGGGTAAGCCTTCCGCAAAAAGAGTTTTATTTGCAAAGGCGTATTAGTACATGATTAAATCATAAAAAAATCAAAGCAGAAATTGAACAATTCAGTTTCTGCTTTGGTGTTTTTAAAACTCAGGAAAATGTAAATTTGTCTACGAAAACATAACTTCCTAAAAAACATGTTATTAAAAAAATTAACATTTTAATGGCATTTTAAATTTGTTTTAAAGGCTAAAAAACTTGTATCTTCGCAGTCAAAAAGAATATACATTATGGGAATATTTGATAAACGCGAAAGTTACAAACCTTTTGAATATCCGGAGGTTATGGAATTTGTAAATGCAATGCACAAATCATTTTGGGTGCATTCAGAAGTGGAATTTACGGCAGACATTCAGGATTTTAAAGCCAACTTGTCCATAGTAGAAAAAGAAGCTGTGAAAAGAGCTTTGTTGGGAATAGCCCAAGTGGAAGTTTCTGTTAAAACATTTTGGGGTGATCTTTATGATCTTTTCCCTAAACCTGAGTTCAATGGATTAGGAGCTACTTTTGCTGAATGCGAATTTCGGCATAGTGAGGCATATTCTCGTCTGTTAGAAGTGTTGGGCTATAATAATGAATTTGAAAATTTGTTGGAAGTGCCTATTTTTAAGGAAAGAAATCTAGTTTTAAAGGAATATTTGGCAAAAAATAAGGAAAATGCTATGCAACGTATCCTGTTTTTTACACTTATCATCGAAAACGCTTCTCTTTTTAGTCAATTTGCTACCATTTTGTCTTTCACACGCTTTAAAGGATATATGAAAAATGTAGCGAATATCATCGCTTGGACTTCAGTTGATGAGCAACTACATGCCAACGCAGGAATATACATTCTCAAAAAAATATTTGAAGAAAATCCTGTAATGAAAGAACATGCTCAAACGGAAGCAACTGAGTTCATAAGAAATTATATCCAGTTGGAGGATAAAATGTTAGATTGGATTTTTGAAGAAGGAGAAATTGAGTTTTTTTCCAAAGAAGATTTGGCAAATTATATGCGTTATCGCTTGGATGATTCCTTGACACAACTTGGTTTCGGGAAACCTTTTGGTATTACAACTGATCAAGCAAAGCCCATGCTGTGGTTTGAGGAAGAAGTTTTTTCAAATTCGTTAGATGATTTTTTTGCCAAACGTCCAGTAGATTATACAAAGCACGATAAGAGTATTAGTGCAAATGATTTATTTTAATTTATACGATGAAAAAACATCAAAAAGATATCATCATTGGTCTATTTGTAGGGCTGATAGCTAATGCTTTAGGTATTCTACTCTACATACTAATTTTTTCACGGCATAGCATTGAGTTAACAATAAGAGATGCTTATGTTAAGGGATATTTAGGAGCGTTGATTGCCTTAGGAGGATTGCTTGATTTGGCTTCTTTTTTTGTTCTTTTACGGTTAGGGCAGGATAATAGAGCAAAAGGTGTTATCATGGCTTCTATGATATTAGCCTTAGTGATTTTGATGTTGGAATTCAATTAATTTTTATGTTACGAGATCAATTGAAAAACTTATTTCCGAATCATGTTGAAGAGGAAATCCCTGAAAAGGAAGCATCTAATGTCTGGTTGCAAGACGATCCTTTGATTTGTAAATATGAGAAAAGGAATGGTAAGCCTGTTACCATTATTGAAGAGTACAATGGGGCAGACAGTGATTTTAAAATCTTATCGAAAGAATTGAAAACTTTTTTAGGAGTTGGAGGCTCGGTGAAAAACGAGAAAATTATCATTCAAGGAGATTACCGAGATAAGATTATGCAATTCCTTAGAAATAAAGGATTTAAAGTAAAAAGAGTTGGAGGATAAATCCATGAAATGATGAATGTACCATTAGCGGAACGTATGCGTCCAAATTCTCTGTCGAGCTATGTAGGACAAACACATTTGGTAGGAGAAAATGGATCTCTTCGGAAACAAATTGAAAGTGGTTGGCTTCCATCGTTGATTTTTTGGGGGCCTCCTGGAACTGGTAAAACTACATTGGCAAACATTATCGCTTTGGAAAGCAAACGAGCTTTTTTTACGCTAAGTGCTATCAGTTCAGGTATTAAAGAGGTACGCGAAGTCATTGAGCAGTCTAAAAATAGCAGTGGTTTGTTTACGGCTAAGAATCCTATTGTATTTATTGATGAAATTCATCGTTTCAATAAAACTCAGCAGGACTCTTTGTTACAAGCCGTTGAAAAAGGTTGGATAACATTGGTTGGAGCTACTACTGAGAACCCAAGTTTTGAGGTTATTCCAGCCTTGTTGTCGCGTTGTCAGGTGTATGTACTAAATGCTTTTGATCAGGCAGATTTGGAAAAATTGCTTAAAAATGCAATTGAGAAAGATAGTATTTTACGAACAAAAAAGATACAACTCACAGAGAAGGAAGCCCTGTTTCGATTGTCAGGAGGTGACGGTAGAAAATTACTAAATACCTTCGAACTTATTGTAAATGCTTTTTCAGAAGGTGAAACCATCGAAATTACTAATGAGAAAGTGACGCAAATTGTTCAAAAGAATACGGTGTTGTACGACAAAACAGGTGAACAGCATTACGACTTGACTTCAGCATTTATCAAATCCATACGAGGAAGCGATCCTAATGGAGCAGTTTACTGGTTAGCACGTATGATTGAAGGAGGTGAAGATGTCAAATTCATCGCTCGTCGGATGCTTATTTTAGCATCAGAAGATATTGGCAATGCCAACCCTACAGCGTTAATCTTGGCAAACAATACCTTTCAGGCAGTAACTACTATCGGATATCCGGAAGCGAGAATCATTTTGAGTCAATGTGCGATCTATTTGGCTTCTTCACCCAAAAGTAATGCGTCGTATAAGGCTATAAACACCGCACAACAAATTGTTAAACAAACAGGAGATCTTTCTGTACCGATTCATCTGCGGAATGCTCCTACTAAATTGATGAAAGAACTCAACTACGGGAAAGATTATAAATATTCCCATGACTATGCACAAAGTTTTGTTTTTCAGGATTTTTTACCCGAAGAGTTACAAGGGTATCGTTTTTATGAACCCGCAGATAACGTTCGCGAAAATGGGTTAAGAGAATATTTGAGAAACCTATGGGGCAAAAGATACGGATATTGAAAGAAGCTAGGGTAGTGCTTCGAACTTTGTTTTCGTCTCATTATTCGTAAAAAATATCGTGCTAAATATATATTTTTTGTAACTTTGTCGGCACTTCAAGTTTTGTTTAATTAAATTTTATAAAAAATCAAAATGAAAAAAGTATTTTTTTTATGTAGTTTTTTCTTTTCTTGTGTGGTTTTAGCACAGCAAAGGCCTAATATTGTGATTATTATTTCCGATGATCATTCCTTTCAATCCATAGGAGCATACAACGAAGGGAAAACTTCTTATACACCCCACATCGATAAACTTTCAGAGCAGGGGATGACTTTCAATAAGGCGTATGTGGCTAATTCAATATGTGGCCCAAGTCGAGCCTGTATCCTTACGGGTAAGTTTAGCCATAAGAACGGATATACCGATAATGAAACTTCACGCTACAATTCAAATCAGCAGCAATTTGTGAATATTTTGCAAGAAAACGGTTATCAAACAGCGTGGATTGGAAAATATCACTTAGGAAAAGATCCAAAAGGATTTGATTTTTTTAAAATTTTAATCGGACAAGGGCATTATTTTAACCCCGATTTCTATGTTCCTGGAGGAAAAGTTGTTCGTGAAGAAGGGTACGTGACTGATATTGTTGAAAATGAAGCCGAACAGTGGCTGGATAACCGTGACAAGAGTAAGCCTTTTTGTCTCATAGTAGGGCATAAGGCTACCCATCGCACATGGATGCCCGATATTCAAGATTTAGGAAGCTTTGAGAAAGTAAACTTTCCACTTCCCGACAATTTTTACGATGATTATAAGGGGCGAATTCCTGCTACCATGCAAGAAATGACCATCGCTAAAGATTTACAGATGGGTTATGACCTGAAAATGTTTCCCCCTAATCAAGAAGAAAAAGATGGTAACTTCAATCGGATGACGCCATCACAACGTAAAGCCTATAATGATTTCTATCACCAAATTCAAAAAGAATTTGAGAGTCAAAAATTGACAGGAAAGGCTCTTACCGAATGGAAGTTTCAGCGTTATATGAGAGATTATTATGCAACGGCGGTTTCTCTTGATAGAAACATAGGAAGAATGAATGACTATTTGCATAAAAATAATTTAGCCGATAACACAATATTCATATATCTCTCAGATCAAGGATTTTACATGGGAGAACACGGCTGGTATGATAAAAGATGGATGTATGAGGAATCCTTTAGAACACCCATGGTTATAAAGTACCCTACATATATCAAAAGAAATAAGTCAACAGATAGTTTTGTGATGAATGTGGACATAGCTCCAACTCTTTTGGAGGCAGCAGGTATTCCAATTCCAGCTGATATTCAGGGGAAATCGTTTTTGAATGTGTTGAAAGGCTCTAAGAGACCTTCTCGTGAAACAGTTTATTACCATTACTATGAAAATGGGGAACATGCTGTTTCGCCACATTTTGGAATTAAAAATAAACGGTACAAACTCATTCGGTTCTACAAGCGACATAATGGATGGGAACTCTACGACTTGAAGAAAGATCCTAAGGAGATGAATAATATTTATGGAAAACGTTCCACAGAGAAGTTAACTAAGCGAATGAAATCCATATTATTAAAAGAAATTAAGGCTTTGGATGACACTACAGCTTTAGAAGTATTTCATTCATCGAATTAAATACATTTTGGAGCAGTTTTCGTTTGATCTCGTGTTAGTTCACTGAATAACTGCTCCAAATCCTTATGTCTGTGGTTGATTTGCAGTATTTTAAGTCCATTTTCATTAGCAAAGTCAAACAGTTTGGGACGCATGTCCTCTTGTGTGTCAAATACCATATGGTACAAGAACTCGTGTATGTTCACTACCGATTTTAGCATAGGAATTTGTCGTAAAAAACGTTCTTCCACGCGTAAGTCAAACGCTACTTCAATGGTTTGTTCCTTATTTTGAAGGTTTTTCATTGACTGATCCAAGACAATGTTCCCTTTGTTGATAACAATCACTCGGTCGCAAACTGCTTGAATTTCTTGCATAATATGCGATGATAACAGAATGGTTTTGTTCTTTCCAAATTCTTTGATGATGCCACGTATTTCAACTAACTGATTAGGGTCAAGACCTGTGGTAGGTTCATCTAAAATCAAAATTTCAGGATCGTGAATCAGTGCCGATGCCAGTCCTACACGCTGACGATAACCTTTGGATAGCTGCTCAATTTTTTTGTTACTTTCAGGTGTAAGTCCCGTAATTTCAATGATTTCTTCAATTCTTTTTTTCGAAATGTTTTTGTATAATTTTCCCATGAACCAAAGGTATTCGCGTACGTACATTTCTAAATACAGAGGATTGTGCTCTGGTAGGTAGCCAAGATTTCGTTGAGCCTCAATCGGATTTTTGATCATATCTATCCCATTGACAAAAATTTCCCCATTAGTTGGTATTAATGACCCTGTAATCATCTTCATCGTAGTGGATTTTCCTGCTCCGTTTGGCCCTAAAAAACCCGTAATTTCACCTTTATTTAGCGAAAAATTGATTTGATTAACAGCTACTTGTTTGCCGTAAGTTTTTGTTAGTTGTTTTACTTCTATCGACATATTTTCGTTAGTTTTCTAAAAGATTCAAGAAAATTCTTGAATAGTTTTATTTTAAGAATATCTTTTTTCGTATAATCCTTGGCGCGATTAACAGATGAAGAAGGATGGTTTATAAAGATAAAATACCTTCAATTTTTCCAGCTTCTCTGTAGTATGCAATTACTTCATCAGGGTTTTGCAATAATATTGAAATCGAAACACTTGTGTATTTTCCATTTGATGATGTACGCGTTTTGATATCAGCTTTTTTTCCTTCGAAAATAGCTTCCAGAGTGTGCTTTTTTTCAGTATCGTTAGGTATGATGAATTTGTACAGATAGGTTGAAGGCCACTGAGAAGTTTCTTCTAATTCTTTTTTTAAACGCTCGTAAAATTCTTTTTGTTCTTGCTCTGTTTTCATTTTATTCTATTACTTCTATGATTAATAATTTGAATTAGTTTAAAATACGCTTTTTAGCATTCGATGAATTTTTTATATGATTGTTTTACAATATTTTATAACGTATACAAAATAATCGTAAAGCCATTAAATTAAATATTTATTTTCATTCTTTCCGCAAAGATATTGGATTTTTGTAGTACGATACAAGTTTTAAACTTGAATTTTATCAGTATTTTTTGTACCTTCGTGGAGTCTATAAAATTAATCTATGTTCAAGAAAATATTCTTTTTACTTTTCATTTTCAACCTCTCATTTATTCGACAAGTAGCTCCACTTGATGGTAATGAGTCGGTTATTGGATGTGTTGAAAAAATTCAGCAGAGTTATGTAGGTAATCGAAATACTAAAAAGTTTCACAGAACTGACTGTAATTCAGTTTATAAGATAAAAGATAAAAATAAAACCAAGTTAAAGAACAGAAAAACAGCCATCGAACAAGGGTATGTTCCTTGTAAAATCTGTAAACCTTAGATAATGTTTACTGACAAGCCATTAAAAATCAGCCTTAAGGACGAATTTTGCTTTATGGATATCAGTTAAGAGATGAGATTAAAAAGGTTAACAGTTATTTTTTCTTAAAATCAAAATTTCGCTTTTTTACAAAGGAATTTACAAATCAAACTTTTTAGCCTCTTGCCAAAATGCTTCCATTTCAGCTAAGGTCATGTTTTTTAGTGATTTGTGCTGTTCTTGAGCCTTGTTTTCTAAGTATTGAAATCGTTTGATAAATTTCTTATTCGTTTTTTCTAAGGCATCTTCGGGATTTACTTTTAAAAATCGACTGTAATTGATTAAACTGAAAAATACGTCGCCTAATTCTTTTTCGATATTTTCTTTATTTTTGTGAGTAACTTCATGGTGTAATTCATTGATTTCCTCCTTGATTTTGTCAAAAACACCATCAATAGAATCCCAATCGAAGCCTACACCAGCGACTTTATCTTGTATGCGTGTGGCTTTAACCAAAGCAGGTAAACTTTTTGGTACGCCTTCCAATACGCTTTTTTTACCTTCTTTAAGTTTAATTTTTTCCCAGTTGCGTTTAACATCATCCTCATTTTCAACTTTCACATTTCCGTAGATATGTGGATGTCGCTCAATGAGTTTATTGCAAACCGTATTTGCCACATCGGCAATATCAAAATCGTTGGTTTCACTACCTATTTTTGCGTAGAACACAATGTGTAACAATAAATCACCTAATTCTTTTTTTACTTCGTTTAAATCATTATCCAAAATGGCATCTCCTAACTCATAGGTTTCTTCAATCGTTAGGTGTCGAAGTGATTGTAGTGTTTGTTTTTTGTCCCATGGACATTTTTCCCTGAGGTCGTCCATGATATCTAGTAGTCGTTCAAAGGCTTGTAGTTGTTGTAGGCGATTTTTTTTCATTTGTAATGGAAAATTTTTAGTTAAATTCAGTCAGATATACAAAAAAATCATCATTTTACTTAGAAACTTTTGATGTTTTAGTAGGAGGATCATAACTGAAATATCTAAAAGAGATATAAGAATTATGCAAATAAGGTTAGTTATAAATTTTAATAAATTTTTATTTGTCAGATGTTTATGTTATGGATTATCTACAAAATCAAATCGAACCATTCCATCTGAGTCAATTTTAGTGAGTTTTACTCGACGCAATGTGTTGACTAACTCTGGATTCCAAGGCGTTTTCACTTTCACGTAGTTTTCGGTAAATCCATGGATGTAACCTTGTTTGTTTTCTCCTTCAAAAAGTACAGTTCTTTCTGTTCCTAACTGGTTTACATAGAAATTATTACGTTTTTTAGCGGACAAACCACGAAGCATTTTACTACGTTTAGCTCTCACTTCGTCGGGAACAACTCCATCCATTAGTACAGCCTCCGTATTGTCACGTTCTGAATATGTGAATACATGTAAGTACGAAATATCCAATTCACTCAAAAAGTGATATGTTTCTAAAAAAAGCTCGTCAGTTTCACCAGGAAATCCAACAATAACATCCACTCCAATACAAGCATGTGGCATCACTTCTTTGATTTTTGCTACTCGGCTGACGTATAATTCTCGTAAATACCTACGCTTCATTTTTTTCAAGATATGATTGCTTCCACTTTGGAGAGGTACGTGAAAATGAGGAACAAAAGCTTTGCTCCGTGCAACAAATTCAATAGTTTCATCTTTGAGTAAATTCGGCTCAATAGACGAAATTCGCAATCGTTCAATACCTTTGACCTTATCTAAGGCTTGTACCAAGTCCAGAAAGGTGTGTTCATGCTTTTTATTCCCGAACTCTCCTTTTCCGTAATCACCTATATTTACGCCTGTTAGTACAATTTCTTTAATTCCTTGCTCGGATATTTTTTGAGCATTTTTTAGAATGTTTTCAATCGTATCACTACGTGAAATTCCCCGTGCCATTGGGATTGTGCAATACGTACATTTGTAATCGCATCCGTCCTGTACTTTTAGAAAAGCACGAGTTCTATCGCCAATGGAATAGCTTCCCACGTAAAAATCTGTTTCCGAAATTTCACATGAGTGTACTTGACCTTCATTATTTTTGGTCAAATCATCAATATACTGAGTGATGTCGAATTTTTCTTTTGCTCCCAGTACCAAGTCTACGCCATGAACTGCTGCTAATTCTGCAGGCTTCAGTTGAGCATAACATCCTACAGCTGCAACAAAAGCCTTGTCGTTTATTTTCAATGCTTTACGTACAATTTGTTTGAATTGCTTGTCAGCATTTTCTGTAACTGAGCAGGTGTTGATGATGTATATGTCTGCAAAATCTTCAAAATCAACACGTTGGTAACCTTCGTTTTCAAAACTACGTGCTATGGTGGAAGTTTCTGAAAAATTCAGTTTACAACCCAACGTGTAAAAAGCTACCTTTTTTTTATTTTCTAATGTAATCATTTTCTATATGAGCTATGCTATCTAATGATTTTGTATTCAGTTTGTTATGTATGAACTACGTACGATAGAATGTTCGATCGATTTGTTTTTTTACATTGAAGCAATTGCTTCGTAAAAATCTGCCGCATCAATTCCCATATTCTGACAAATCCATTTGGCGGCTTCTACATAACGGACTTCCTCTTTTTGGGTAATGTTCAGAGGTAACTCTCCTTCATCCGTAATGAGGAAAAAAGATTCATTATTTTCTTCATAATCAGGAGTTTTATAAGCTATTTTTCGTATTGGATTCTCGGTATTTTGCACAACTTTCATTACATTCTCGCATTCTTCATTGTATACCAAAATCCCCCCTTTGGTAATGCTATCCACAAAAGTGGCGTAATTTTCTGTATCCACTGAGATGCTCTCTAATAGTGCCAAAGTAGGTTGATAGGTAAGATATTTTGGATGCTTGTCAACTATTGAATTTATTTCCTCACTTCCGTCGAAAAGTACAAATTCGGCATGGGTTGAAAGACGAAAAGACTTTCCTTTAATTGGGTTTTCGGTAAAAAAACTTAATGGAATATTGTGAAAATCAAATGTATGTACTACCGTTTTTAACACGTTTTCTTTTCCTTTACCTGCAATTACTACACGTGTTTTATCTTTAAAAAAAGTATGCAAAAAATCGTTTTCCGTTCCTGTAGCTAAACCTAATAATTGGGCTTCTTTTTCGAGGTCACTATCTGCTTTACTACTTCTATTAATAACTACAAAATCAGCATTTTTATTTATTAATTCACCTTCTGAAATGGTGTGATTAGCTGCTAAAAGTTCAGAAACTAAATCCGCTTGAAAATCCTTATAGGATGTAAAATGAATATGCATTAGCTATATTTTTTTAATTAGTTCTCATTATTTCGGACTCAATACTTTGATTTTTTGCGTCCTAATCCTTTGAATGAGCCTCATCAATCTGGCAAAAGTAATGTTTTTTTTGGTATCTGCAAAAAAGAAGATTTTTCTCATATATGGTCAAAATACTAACTCTAAATGTATGTTATTTCTGCACAAATAACATATAAAAGAAATATATTCTATTTTTGATTAAAAAAATCAATGAAACAAATAGTGATATAAAATTTTTACGGATTTATTTTCTAAAATAATTTTGAAGTATAAAAAAATGTTCGTAGTTTTGCCCCGTGAATATAATTTTTTACTTAAGACAAAAATGAAAGTAACCGAACATATTGCTCGTTCCAAAGGGAAGACACTTTTTTCTTTTGAGATAGTTCCTCCTAAAAAAGGGAATAGTATTGAAGAACTTTACCGAAATATTGAACCTTTGATAGAGTTTAAGCCTCCTTTTATTGATGTAACCACTTCGCGGGAGGAATTTTTTTACAAACAGCATCCTAATGGTCTGTTAGAAAAGAAAATTACTCGAATGCGTCCTGGAACGGTAGGGATTTGTTCTGCGATTCAATACAAATATGGTGTAGATACGGTACCACATGTTCTTTGTGGAGGATTCACAAAAGAAGAAACGGAATATTTGTTGGTAGATTGCTTCTATTTGGGAATCGACAACGTTATGGCACTTCGCGGCGATGCTCGGAAAGAGGAACGTTATTTTGAGCCGACCAAAGATGGTCATACCTATGCTGTAGATTTGGTCAGGCAAATCAAAGATTTAGGACGTGGAAAGTTTTTGCATGATGTAATAGAGACTGACTATGGAACTGATTTTTGTGTGGGAGTTGCTGGTTACCCTGAAAAACATATAGAGTCTCCTTCAATGACGTTTGATTTGGCTCGGTTGAAAGAAAAAGTAGATGCCGGAGCGGATTATATTGTTACCCAGATGTTTTTCGATAATCAAAAGTATTTCGAATTTGTAGAAAAAGTACGGCTCATGGGAATTGATATTCCTATCATTCCTGGAATTAAACCTATAACTACAAAGAAACATTTGAATTTGTTGCCACAAGTGTTCAAACTAGACTTACCGGAAATTTTAGTATCCGAATTGGAAAAATGTAAAACCAACGAAGATGTAAAACAAGTTGGAATAGAATGGGCTATCGAACAGAGTAAAGAATTGAAACTGTGGGGAGTGCCTACTTTGCATTACTATTCAATGGGCAAATCAGACAATATTGTAGACATTGTTTCCAAAGTTTTTTAATTGAATAGTACTGAAGCATAGTTTTTTAGAACAATAAACAAAAAAATACATACGAATTATATGAAAACCAATTTATTAGGCTATCCTCGTATAGGGGAAAAACGTGAACTTAAAAAAGCAAACGAAGCTTTTTGGGCAGGAAAAATATCAGAAGATGAGTTGTTTGATGTGGCAAATACCATCAGAATTCACAATTGGAAATTACAGAAAGAAGCAAATATAGATTTGTTGCCTTCCAATGATTTTTCCTTTTATGACCAAGTATTAGATTTTTCATTCTCGGTAAATGCAATCCCAAGTAGATTTGCTCCTATTGACAATTTGTCGGACATGGAGCTTTATTTTGCATTGGCACGAGGCTACCAAAAGAATGGCATTGATATCACGGCTGTGGAAATGACCAAATGGTTTGATACGAATTATCACTATTTAGTTCCAGAGTTTACTAAAAATCAATCGTTTAAATTGCGATATAACAAAGCTCTTGCAGAATATCAATTCGCAAAAAACAATGGATTTGAAACGAAGCCTGTGCTTTTAGGTCTTATAACATATTTGCTTTTAGGGAAAGAAAAAGAGGATGGTTTCCATAGAATTGAACTGGTTGAAAATTTGTTACCTGTGTACAAACAAATCGTACAGAGTTTAGTAGATGCTGGAGCAAAAACTATTCAAATTGACGAGCCTTGTTTAGTACTTGACCTTACAAAAACTGAAAAAGAGGCTTATAAACAGGTGTATACTATTCTGAAAGAAGCGTTCCCTACTACAGAATTTATTTTAACAACCTATTTTGGAGCTTTGGAAGATAACACTGATTTAGCGTTAAGTCTTCCGTTGGATGTATTGCATATTGATTTAGTTCGCGCTGAAAATCAATTAGATGAAATATTATCTAAATTACCAAAAGATAAAAAATTATCTCTTGGAGTTGTAGACGGGCGTAATGTTTGGATCAACGATTTCCAAAAATCAGTAACTTTGATTGAAAAAGTTCAAAAAGCTTTGGGTATTGACCGCGTGTTGGTAGCATCTTCTTGTTCTTTGTTACACTCGCCTTGTAATTTGGAACATGAGAATAACGAAAAGATACTTACTCCTGAAATCAAACAATGGTTAGCTTTTGCAAAACAAAAATTAGTTGAAATATCAACAATTAAATCTTTAGTAACTAATGATTTAACTGAAGTTCAACGAGAAACAGTGACTCAAAATAAAAAAGCGAATGATAATCGTAAGACATCGAAGTTGATTCATGATGAGGATGTTAAATCACGCGTAGGAGCAATCACTGAAAAAGATGCACATCGTAAGAGTGGATTTGCTCAACGCCAAGTTATTCAGGAAGGAGCGTTAAAATTACCACTGTTTCCTACAACAACAATAGGATCTTTCCCTCAAACACAGGAGGTTAGAAGTTGGAGAGCGAATTTTAATAAAGGCGTGCTTCCATTAGAAGAATATGAAACATTACTCAAAAAAGAAATCGAAGAGTCAATTCGTTTCCAAGAGGATGCAGGAATTGATGTGTTGGTTCACGGAGAATTCGAACGCAATGACATGGTGGAATATTTCGGAGAGCAACTCAAAGGATATACATTTACTAAGTTTGGCTGGGTACAGAGTTACGGTTCTCGCTGTGTGAAGCCACCAATTATTTATGGGGATGTCTCTCGTCCAACTCCAATGACGGTTCGTTGGTCACAGTTTGCTCAATCGTTAACTTCACTGCCTGTAAAAGGAATGCTAACGGGACCTGTAACAATTTTACAATGGTCATTCGTTCGTGATGATCAACCTCGTTCGGTAACATGTACCCAAATAGCGTTGGCAATTCGTGATGAAGTGGTTGATTTAGAAAAAGCAGGTATCAAGGTAATTCAAATTGATGAACCAGCGGTTCGAGAGGGGCTACCTTTACGCCGTAAGGATTGGGAAGCATATTACAATTGGGCAATTCGTGCGTTTCGTATTTCGGCGTCAGGTGTGGAAGACAGCACACAGATTCACACGCACATGTGCTATTCCGAATTCAATGATATGATTGAAGCAATAGCTGATATGGATGCTGACGTAATTACCATTGAATGTTCTCGCTCGCAAATGGAATTATTAGATGTATTTGCGGAGTTTAAATACCCAAATGAAATTGGACCAGGAGTTTATGACATTCACTCACCACGAGTTCCATCGGTGGAGGAGATGACTTTCTTGATGGAAAAAGCCATTGGGGTAATTCCTAAACGCAACTTGTGGATTAACCCTGACTGTGGGCTTAAAACTCGCCATTGGGAAGAAACCAAAAAGGCACTCATTGCTATGGTCAATACAGCAAAAGATTTGCGAACCAAATACAACGCTTAGAAATAATCAAAAACTGTCTGGAAATTTTTTAGGCAGTTTTTTTATTGGACAATATAACAAAAAATGGTGCTTAAAAACCTTGTAAAGCATTGTATTTTATAGACTTATAAGAGTTATAATGAAAGTGGTTTCATTATAACTCTTATTTTATGTCCAAAACGAATAAAAAATGTCCAGTTTGTGGTTCTAATCACATCATCAAGAAAGGAAAAAGAAATGGAAAACAACGCTTTCAATGTGGAGATTGTCAGGCAAATTTTACCATTAAAAACATTGGTGTAAAAAGAAATAATCAATTCATTTGGTTCAGAAAATGGATAATGGAAAGGCAAGTCTATAAAACCCTTTCGAGGGATAGCACAATGAGCCAATCTACCCTTCAAAACCTCTTTAAACATTACCTTTCACAAGTTCCTACCCTCAGCATCAAAAGCAAGACAAAGGTTCATCTCTTGATTGATGGCACCTACTTTTCCAATGGATTATGCCTGATACTCTACTACGATTATGACATTCGATATGTGCAACTTTACCGCCAAACCAACAAGGAAAAACTTCGTGATATAAAGCAAGATTTGGAAAACTTAAAGAAGCTGAATGTGGCAGTTTACAGTGTAACCTGCGATGGGCATAAATCTATTTTAGGAGCGGTAAAGAAGGTGTTTCCTCAGGCGGTTATCCAAAGATGTTTAGTACATATTAAACGACAGATTAAGAACTATTTAAGTGGTAGCCCAAAACATTTTATTAGCCAACAGCTTTTGTGTTTATCCAAAGAAATTATGCATCTAAAAACCAATGAACAGGCTAACGATTGGGTAAATAGATTTTACCAGTGGTATGTTGAAAATCAATATTTTATAGAAGAAAAATCAATGAATGAAGAATCTGGATTTCAGTGGTTTAAACATAAAAATCTACACTTAGCTACTTATCATATTATCAATGCCTTACCCAATATGTTTGCATATCTGCAAGATAGTGAAATCCCTTATACTACCAATCGTTTAGAAGCCTATTTTACGCATTTGAAAGAGAAATTAACCTTGCATAGAGGACTTCGTTTTGAGGCTAAAAAGAACTTTATAAAATGGTATTTATATTTTAAAAATCAAGGGGGATAAGGTTTTTTTAGCCATAGGGTTCATCCGATAGTTTTAATAAAAAAGGGTGAGAAAAACTCACCCCTAAAACTATCGTTTTGAACATTGATTGTATTGCTGACAATGAACTATGTTCGTAACCTTCGTAAAAGCTATTCGCTTTTTCTCGCTTATTCCTCAGCAGAGCTTGTTTCCTCTTCCAATCAATGTGCGAAATATAAGCATTTTTTATCAATTAAAAAAGCACCATTTTTTACCACATTGCCTTTTAGAAGCTGTCCGAAAAAGTCAATCTTTTCGGACAGTCTCTTAAAATTGGTAAATAATATTTCTATACGACCTTTTCGTGTTTTGCTTTATACAATAAGCCTCTAATAAATCGCATATTTACAGTGAGACAAACATTTCTACATTACAATTCCTTTAATTTTCGCTCAATTTCTTGCATTTTTTGGTCTCTATTGAGCGAAAAAGCAGCACTTTTTTGGTTTATATAAAACAAAAGACTTTTTACCTTTAAAAGATTATTTTTAGTATTCTCTTCTTCGGAATGATATAACAATTCTGAAATGATTTCTATCGTATCCAAATCATTTTCAAAGGTATTTACCAATTCCTCTGCTGACCTTTCCTGCAAATGTACTAATAAATTACCCGTAAACCGCTCTGACATATTTGCCAATTCTTTTAATTTTTCCTCTTTGGGTACTTTCTTACTCAAAAGGTTTGCCAGTTCTTGAAAAAACAGGTCTATTTGTCGTTTTATATAATCTTTTCTAAACATTTAAGGAGTTAGTTTTTTGTTCTATTTTACTGTGACAATTCATTGTTTGCTTTTAGATTTTAGTGGTGTTACTTACACATGAAAAAATGTTTATTTTACCTGTACGGTTTCGTTATAGATGCGAAACATTCTTCATTCTTACGGCTATTGAATGTTGTTCGAAACTGTCCAAAAAGATTTGTCCCAAAAAACAATCTATTGTTTTTCAATATTTTACTATCAAATAACTAAAATCAAGATAGTGTTATAAAAGTATAATGTTAGTTCTGATTGTCAGGCTGAGCGTAGTCGAAGCCCTGTAATTACGAGGCTTCAACTACGCTCAGCCTGACAAAAAAACTTCTTTTTTAAGGCAACATACTTTTTACATCACCTCCAATTTAGTAATGTCATCAAACTTTTCAGACAGCCTCCTATGAACAACCCTTCATCCTTATCAAAACATTTTTTAAAAGTTTATGATTATTCAAAAAAGCAAATCCTATATTTTATCGGAATGTTCTTGGCCCTAAGAAAATCGTTTTTGTTGAACCGATTTTATTGCCATTACTATATACCTCCAAAAGAACCTTCAACTTTTCTTCTTTCAAGGAAGATTCTTTTATTCTTACGAATAGTGTACCTTCCGCCAGACCTTGTTTTGGGACGAAAATAGAATTTTTACCGACGATAACTACTTCAGCATCCAAAGAACCAACCACTTTAACCGTTACATTTTCAAAATCACGAGTAGTTTTATTGATAATTTTATAAGTGTAAACGTTGCTAATCACTCCATTTTCCTCATGTTGATATAGTTGTCCAGGCAAACGTAAAATATCAGCCTGAACATCTGTTCTGATGAATAGCATTCCTATAAGTATTCCAATCAGAATTGTAAGTACAGCTGTGTAGCCTTTCATGCGTAAATCAAATTTAAAAGGAGCTTTTTTAGCTATGTTTTCCTCACTTGCAAAACGAATCAACCCTCTCTTGAAACCAACTTTGTCCATTACCTCATCACAAGCATCAATACAAGCCGTACAGTTCACACACTCCAATTGAGTTCCATTTCTAATGTCAATTCCTGTTGGACATACATGTACACACTGCATACAATCAATACAGTCACCATGTCCCAAGGCTTGACGATCTTCATTCTTTCGGAATTTTTTACGTCCATTATCCGATTCTCCTCGAACATAGTCATAGGCTACGATGATAGAACGATTGTCCAACAAAACCCCTTGTAAGCGTCCATAAGGACAAGCTATTATACATACTTGTTCTCTGAACCATGTAAAAATGAAGTAAAAAATACAAGTAAATATAAACAATGCTATGAACGTTCCCCAGTGGTTTATTGGGCCTTCTTTGATGTAGGTTAACAAAACATCAGAACCTATTAAATATGCTAAAAAAGTGTTTGCTACCGAGAAAGAAATCAAAAAGAATAGACTCCATTTGAGTGTTTTTTTTCTGATTTTTTCCTTGTCCCATGCCTGTTTATCAAGTCGCATTTGTGAACCTCGATCTCCTTCAATCCAATATTCAATACGACGGAAAACCATCTCCATAAATATGGTTTGTGGGCAAATCCATCCACAAAAAATACGTCCGAAAACAACCGTAAAAAGTGCAAGAAACACAACTCCGATAATCATCGAAATCACAAATAGATAGAAATCTTGTGGCCAAAAAGGCAATCCGAAGATATTGAATTTACGATCGAGAATATTAAACAACAAAAATTGGTTACCGTTTATTTTCACCCACGGGCTGACCAATAAAAAAATCAAAAGTACATAGCTGACGTATTTTCTATATCTATAGAAACGTCCAGATGGTTTTTTAGGGAATACCCACGCCCTTTTTCCTTCCTTGTCAATGGTTCCGATGGAATCTCGGAATATTTCTTTATCTTGTTCTTCCATGTGTAGTGTTTTTTATAGAGAATCTTGCTTCTTTTGGGAAGAAATATAATATCTATTTTTGATAAAAGGATTTTAAATGCGATGGTGGAGCATCCGTCGTTTGTAAGATTACTATGAAACAAAAACTCCACTCGAGTTCTTTTTTAATAAAAAATATAGGCAATAGGCAATAGCTTTTATCCGATTGCGAATATGGTCTATTTCCCTATTGCCAATATTAAGTTTTGAAAACACTTTTACTCGGTGTACAGATCACCTTCAGGTCCTTTTGGATTTGCAGGTTTGGTTCCTTTCAGTGTTTTAATATAGTTTGCTACTTGCTCAATTTCAGTAGGCTTCAATAGTGATTTCCAAGCAACCATTCCTTTTCCATCACGTCCACCTTCTGATATAGTATTGTAGATATCTTTGATATTTCCTCCTAAAATCCAATGGTCGTCCGTTAAATTAGGTCCGATACCACCTCCACCATCCATTGCGTGACATGCAACACAATTGGTTTGGAATACTTTTTTTCCTGCTTCAACAACTGAAGCATCATCTACCAACAAGCGTACTTCGAAAGGATTATTTTTCTTATACTCTGCAACTTCAATTTTTGAACGAGCTACATCTTTGTTATACTCGTCAATTTGATTATCATCTTTTAGAACCTCGAATCGTACCAAGTAAATAACCATGAACACAATAGTAGCATAGAAAAGGTACACCCACCAAGGTGGTAAAGTATTATCTAATTCACGAATGCCATCGTGTTCATGCTCCAAAAGGATATCTCCCTCTTTTTCAAGAGGCACTTGTTCCACCATTCCTGCATAAAAACGCCGCCAAAGCGTTCCTTCTTCTGCACCTGACCTAGATTTGATACCCGAAATCAGGTTCTGAACTGCTTTCAAGACTACTTCTGTAAAAACAAGTAAGAAGAACAAGAAAGTCAAAAACAACGGAACTTGATAGTATTTAGCAAATGCTGTACTTTCTTTAGTTCCATAGAGCAACTCTATGAAAAGAGCCACAACACCAACGATGGTTACTACTCGTAAAAATGGTATTAAATTCTTTTTCATTGTAAGGTATTGTTATTTTCGTCCTCATCATTATCAAAAGGAATATTATTCATCGTATCGATAGTTTCTTTCTTATATCCGAACACCCACCAGAAGAGTGCTAAGAAAAAGATAAAAAATATCAGGAAAGATATGATGGGAAAAATTTCAATCCCATCAATCGTCGCCATATGTTCCTTAATAAATTTGAGCATTGTTTGTTACTTTTTTTCCAACTTAATATCTGTTCCCAATCGCTGTAAGTACGCGATTAAAGCAACGATTTCTCGGTCTTTCATCGGAACAAATTCTTTTCCTGCTTGTTGAGCACTTGCTTTAGCCCCTTCGTATTGTTTCACGAAATCAGGATCATTATGCAGATTTTGCTCAATTTTAGCAGCTTGAGCCTCCATAGAAACGTGAGCATTGGCAATATCTTCCTCGGTGTAAGGAACTCCTAACTTAACTAAAGCACGCATCTTAGCTTCGATATCGCTTCGGTCGTGTTTATTTCTTGTCAACCAAGGATAAGCAGGCATTATACTGTTTGGTGATGTACTTGTGGGATCATACATATGGTTGAAATGCCAGTTATCAGAGTATTTTCCTCCCAAACGTAACAAATCTGGACCTGTACGTTTACTTCCCCACAAGAATGGACGATCATAAATAAATTCACCCGCCTTTGCATATTCACCGTAACGTTCAACTTCACTGCGGAACGGACGTACCATTTGGCTATGACAACTCACACACCCCTCACGAATATAAAGATCGCGACCTTCTAACTCTAATGGAGTATACGGTTTCACACTTGAAATAGTTGGAATATTAGATTTTACAAAAATAGTAGGAACAATTTGAACGACACCACCTATTAAGATCGCAACCGTAGCCCAAATAGTCATTTGGATAGGTTTTCTTTCTAACCAAGTGTGGAAAGTTTCTCCTTGCAATCTACCATTGCTTATTTTGGTCAATGCAGGAGCCTCTGCCAATTCATCTTGTAATTTCGGAGCTGTTTGCAAGGTTTTGATAACGTTATAAGCTCCTACTATTACCCCTGTAACATAGAATGTACCTCCAATAGCACGCATCCAGTACATTGGTATGATTTGCGTTACGGTTTCCAAAAAGTTTCCATAAACCAATGTTCCATCTGGATTAAACTCTTTCCACATAGATGCTTGAACGAATCCAGCCACGTATAACGGAAGACAATAGAAAACAATTCCCAGTGTACCTATCCAAAAATGGAAGTTAGCCAATTTCATTGAGTAAAGGTTTGTTTTCCACATTTTAGGAACGATATAGTAAATCATACCGAATGCCAAGAATCCGTTCCAAGCCAAAGCTCCTATATGAACGTGAGCAATAATCCAATCAGTAAAGTGTGCAATAGCATTCACGTTTTTCAATGAAAGCATAGGCCCTTCAAAAGTTGCCATACCATAACCTGTGATAGCAACAACCATGAATTTTAAAGTTGGATTTTCACGAACTCTGTCCCAAGCTCCACGAAGAGTTAGCAATCCGTTGATCATACCTCCCCAAGACGGAGCAATCAACATCACAGAGAATACAACACCTAAGTTCTGAGCCCATTCTGGTAGAGCCGTATACAACAAGTGGTGAGGTCCTGCCCAAATGTAAATAAAAATCAAACTCCAAAAGTGGATAATTGATAGACGGTAAGAATAAACAGGTCTGTTTGCTGCTTTCGGAACGAAATAGTACATTAGTCCCAAGAAAGGTGTTGTCAAGAAGAACGCAACCGCATTGTGTCCATACCACCACTGTACCAAAGCATCTTGTACTCCTGCATACACAGAGTAGGATTTCCACATGGTCACTGGAAGCTCTAAGTTATTGAATATGTGTAACACAGCAACGGTTACAAATGTTGCCAAGTAGAACCAAATAGCAACATAGATGTGGCGTTGTCTTCTTTTGAGAAGCGTTCCAATCATATTCACTCCAAAAGCCACCCAAACCACAGCAATAGCAATGTCAATAGGCCATTCCAATTCGGCGTACTCTTTGGAAGAAGTGTAACCCAACGGAAGGGTAATAGCAGCTGCCACGATGATGAGTTGCCACCCCCAGAAGTTAAGGTTACTTAGAAAGTCGCTGTACATACGAGCTTTCAAAAGGCGTTGCATAGAGTAGTAAACCCCTGCAAAAATCGCATTACCCACGAACGCAAAAATCACCGCGTTGGTGTGCAATGGACGCAGTCGTCCGAAACTCAACCATGGAATTTCATTCGACATATTCGGAAATAAAAATAGGTAGGCTAACCAAAGCCCAACTAATGTTCCCACTACTCCCCAAGCAAGGGTAGCGAAAAGAAACTTCCTTACAATTTTGTTGTCATAGTAAAATTGTTGCTTCTCCATTATTTATTGAAATTAATTATCTGTTAGTTTCTCTGTTTTAGATTGTTTACTTTCTGTATCTTCCGAACCAACAAGCTCATCCTCAAATAACATACGCACAGCTGGGGTATGACTATCATCAAACTGACCACGACGAACTGCCGTTATGAACAGAAAGAAAAATAGTAACGCTACAGCAATACTTATAGTTATTAACATATAAATAACACTCATTGTTAAATCAAATTCAGAATAATAGATGTGGCAAAAGTACACAATCTTAATCAGTAAAAAAAATGATTTTAATCACTTTTTTGCTATTTTGAATAAATCTAAAAAAGAAGCGGCTCTACATATGCTCTTTATGCCTTATCCGTATAGCATAAGCAGTTCAAAGGTATATTTTGTTTATATCCTTTTTAACTGATTAAATTATTGTTATTGTGTGTTTTATAAATAAAAAAAGTTTTTATCGTTCTTATCTATTAGTTTCTATAGGTAACAGTGAGCAGTACCCCAAAAAAAACGGAACCAAAAAACTACAACAATCATGAATAATGATGTTTTTATTTTTTAATTCCGTTTAGGTATGTTGATTTAAGAATTTATTCAAGTTTTTTTTGATAAATTACATTTAATTTATGAATTACCAAAGTGTTAAAACTTATTAAATGTACGCAATTTATTTGCTCCTTTCAGTATTCTAAGATTTTTGAATAAATTTTTTAAATTCTTTTTTAGATTCTATACTTTGTAGAACGGTAATTTGACTACTGTGGCAGGTACTCTGTTTTTACGAATTTGGATAAAAATTTGACTTCCAGGTTTGGAAAATTCAGTAGGTACATAGCCTAAACCAATACCTTTGCCTAATGAAGGAGCCATGGTTCCACTGGTAACTTTTCCTATGATATTGCCATCTGCATCAACAATTTCGTAGTCATGCCGAGGAATTGCTTTCTCTTGCATTTCAAAACCTACCAATTTTCTGCTTACACCGTTTTCTTTGTGTGCTTTGATGGTTTCACAGTTTACAAACTCTTTGTTGAATTTGGTAATCCAACCAAGTCCTGCTTCAATTGGAGAGGTGGTATCGTCAATATCATTTCCGTACAAACAGAAGCCCATTTCCAGACGTAAGGTGTCCCGTGCTGCTAGTCCAATTGGTTTGATCCCAAATGAAGCTCCTGCCTCAAAAACTTTATCCCAAACATATTTAATATGCTCATTTTTAACATATATTTCAATTCCTCCACTTCCTGTGTAGCCAGTTGCGGAGATAATCACGTCTTGAACTCCTGCAAATTCTCCAATAACGAAGTGATAATATTTAATGTCCCCAAGATTCACAGGTGTAAGTTTTTGCATTGCTTCTATGGCTTTTGGCCCTTGAATTGCTAATAAAGAATACTGGTCAGAAGCATTTTCCATATCCACACCCCAAGTATTGTGTTTACTAATCCAGTCCCAATCTTTTTCGATATTTGAAGCATTAACGACCAGTAAATAATGTTCGTCAGCTATTTTGTAAACAATTAAATCATCTACAATTCCGCCTTCGTTGTTTGGTAAGCAACTGTACTGAGCACGTCCGTCAAATAACGTTGAAGCATCGTTTGAGGTTACTTTTTGAATTAAATCTAGAGCGTGTTTTCCTTTTAGGAAAAATTCTCCCATGTGGCTTACATCAAACACTCCAACACCATTACGAACGGTTTCGTGTTCGATATTTACCCCCTCATACTGAACAGGCATGTTATACCCAGCAAAGGGAACCATCTTAGCTCCTAAAGCAATGTGTACATCGGTTAAAGTTGTATTTTTCATTTTATATTTTTATTAAATTATCGAATAGAATATTTCTTTTCACTCGTTTCATAGCGTTTTCTACACTCGTGGTAAATCTCGATTGCTTCATCTAAATTTCCCCAACCATTGACAGCTACTTTCTTTTTTTCTAAATCTTTGTACACTTGAAAGAAATGTTCAATTTCCATTATCAAGTGTGGATTAACATCTTCTAAGGTGTTTAATTTACTCCAAACTGGATCAGAAACTGGTACACAAATCATTTTTTCATCAGGCCCTTTTTCATCTGCCATATGGAAGACTCCCAATGGTTTAACTTCCATAACACAACCAGGGAAAGTTGGTTCAGAAACCAAAACCAACACATCCAAAGGGTCAGAGTCTAATGCTAAGGTTTCAGGTACAAAACCGTAGTCGGCTGGATACATCATGGAAGAGAAAATCATACGATCATAACGTATTTTTTTCAAATCAAAATCATATTCATATTTGTTTCTACTTCCTTTTGGAATTTCGATTAACACATCGAATGATAGTTTTTCTTGTTTAGACATTTTTTTATTTTATATGTTAATAATTGTTTTCGTTTACTCGGGCGAATTGCAGTTGCATCTCCCCCACCCCAACACCAAGGAGAGGAAATAATTCCAATTACAACTAAAATTGATGTTAATTGAGATTATGCCCTCTCCTCAGAAAGGTTATTTAGAACTTTTTACCCGCAAAAATATATATTTTTTTTAGATTATTTTAAGAATTTACCCCTTAAATATTATTTTCTTATTACTTCTACCCATTTGCCTTCGGTTCGAGTATTGTAACGATTGTCGTACATTCCTTCCGCATAGGTTCCAGGTAAATAGTATTTTCCTGCGTAAGAAGCGTTTAACTTCAATTGAATTACTTTTACTTCCTGTCCTCGTAATGAAAAATAGAAGTTTGCTCTATCGTCTCTAAAATCAACATAATCAAGATTATTTTGTTCAGTTCCTCCATAGTCCGTAAATCGAGTATTGACAATTTCCCATCCGGATGGAATTAATTGTGTTAAGGCTATATTATTTACATAATCTTGCGTCAAATTTCTAACTTCAATAATTGCTGTAAATTCGGTACTTTGTTGCAATTGGCTAATATCGGTGTTTTGACCTTTAGTTCGGAATGTAGTTGAAATTGCTAATCCGTTTTGCATAGCTAATTCCTCCCCAACAGGGAGTACACCACTGGTAATCAATTTAGCATACAAAGTTTGTTTTGAATTATTTTTTACCTGAACGGTTTGTTTTTCACCTTTGACTGGTAAAGTGATTGACGCCATGGGCTCGTCAGATTTTATATTTTCGGTTTTCCCGTTAAGCACATATGCTGCTGAAAAATCAGAACCACTTTTGTTCACAGCCACGTATTTTGCCATTGCATACAACGAATAGGCGGTGGTTTGCGTACTCAACCAATCTGTCGAAGACAATTTTTCTGCGATTTGGAAAGCCCATTCTGCAGCCTCCTGTTTTTTACCGATAAGTAAGGCTGTTTCTAATGCCATCGCTTTATTGCGAAGTTCCGAACCATAGTAGTAATAGTCTCCATCATTGTCTGTACTCATCGTTTGGAACAGATTTTCAGCCGTTTTCTTCTGTCCCGCTACAGCGTACGCAGAAGCTAACATACGTTTAGTTTTGACTGAAATTTCTTTCATTTCACGTAAACGATTCATTGCACCTATATTTGGATTTCCCGCCAAAGCCAACGTATATAAGCGATATGCTTGGGCAAAATCATTGCTATAACGTGGTTCGTGTTTCCATTGACGTACTGCATTGTTTTGGTAAGTCAACCATTTATTTTTACTTCCTGAAGGAAGCACGTATCCTCGTTTTTCAGCCTCAATAAAAAATTGGCCAATATAGGATGTTGCCCAATCATCGGCGTAGTTGCTACCTTTCCAGTACGAAAATCCTCCGTTAGTAAGTTGGTTTTCGTGCAGTTTACTAATTGCAGCAGTTACATTTCGCTTAGTTTCTTCGATTTTTTCAGATGTAAGATTCATAAAATCAGTTAAGAATAACTGAGGAAATGCTCCTGAAGTAATCTGTTCGGCACATCCGTGTGGATAGGAAATCAAATAGTTCAATCGCTGGTGCAAATTAATTCCAGGGAAACTCGAAATTTCCAATACAGCATTGGCTTTATCACCAAACGCCTTCATTGAGAAATTAGCTGTTTTTCCTTCGCTAATCACTTCCTTACTGATGTGATATGTCATTGGATTTGGATTATAAACATCCATTTCCACTTCATAAACTGCTTTTTCGTTACCAGATGAAGCTGTAATCTTAACCCTTCCTATGCCCATAGCTGCTGTGGTTTCTAATTCGAAATAAGCCATTTTTTCAGCTGGTTTTTCAAAGTATAAGGATTGTGAACGATCACTAACCACCTTGAACTGTTCATTAGTTTCAACGGATATAGACACATTTTTGATGTTATTTTCCATTGTAAATACAGTTACAGGTAAGGTAATACGCTCTCCTGGAACGGCTTTGCGAGGCAGTGAACCTAATAACATTAGTGGACTGCGAACTGGCACTTCTTTTTTCTCAGCAAAACCATACGCATTTTTCTCCACATTCGATGCTACAATCATCACACGTGCTGATCCTATGTAATTAGGAATTTGAATATCGTGTGCATTTGTCCCTCCTTTTTTGAGTTTAAAAGGTCCTTTTACGATTACAAAAGGCTTGAATCGGTTAGCTTTCTGAGCTTCAGCTCCTCCTAAATCTTCGTCTCCACCAATACTAAACGCTTGATTAATAGTACCTCCATAAGCACCAATCACATCGTTATAAACATCCCAAGTTTTCACTCCTAAAGCGGTTTTTGAAAAGAAAGTTTTCCACGGATTTGGGGTTGAGAACCTTGTTAAATTTAATAAACCATCTTCTACAATCATCAAAGAATAAGTCATTGGTTTTCCTGATTTTTCACTTACTTTGATAGTCGTTTTTTGTTCTGGACGCAATACTTCAGGCATTTTTATCTCAGGTGTAAGTTGTGTCTCTTTATCAATCACTGAGATTGGTAAAATTCCGTACAGGCGTATAGGCGAATCATTTACAGTGTTAGCATGAGGTTGGAGCAAAGTTACGTAAACATAGACATTTGGCCCCATTTTATCAGTAATAGAAATATCATAGGTTGTTTCGTTTTTGTCCGTTTCTACCCAATATGTTTCCAAAACGTTGCTTCCGTTTTCAACAGAAATCAAGGCTCTTCCTCCCTCATCTGAAGGGAACGAAATAGTAGCTTTTTCGCCAACATTATATTCTTTTTTATTACTTCCTAATGTAAGCATTACAGCCTCATCGCCACTTACATTACGTGATTTTCCACTCCATGAATCCCAATCAAAATAAACAGAAGTTCCAGACTTATGTCCACTGTCTTCATTAGAAAGTAAGACGAAATATCTGCCCCAATCCGAGTCAGGAATTTCTATGTCAAAAGAAGCTTTTCCACTGGCATCAGTCGTTAGTCTAGTAGTTGCATACAGTGAATTACTGCTTGAACTGTTGTAAGTTGAAATATTTTGATTAGAAGCATCCCACCACCAATTCCAACCTACTTTGTAAATAGCAACCGATACGTGTTTGTTACGTAATGGCTGACCTTGTTCAGAGACTACAATTGTTTCGAATGTATGTTTTTTTTCGGTACCATAATATCCGTATTTGTTCACCTCTGGTAAACCCAATCCAACATAATTGTTGTATGGCGAAAAAGACGCTGTACTAACATCTGTACTGAAATCACCACCACTTTCACTAGCCTGTGTCAATAGATTGACACGCAACATTCCAGGAGCTTCCAAATTCTCCGTTTTAAAGAAGAAACTAGTATTCCCTGTTTCATCAGTTTTTCCTTCGTACACATCAATTTCTTGATTTTCAAACTGGTATGCTTCGTTGTTAAATATATATTCTTCATATCCTTTGAAAAGAGTTTCCATCGGATAGAATTTTGCTTTCATACTCACTTGGGTATTTCCTGCAGGTGTTCCATGTAACCATGATACACGTAAATGAGCGTTGGAACCTCGTGCTGAAATTTGTTGTCCATGCAAACTGTTTTCTATTTTTAATCGGTTAGGTTTAATTGTCTCAATCTTAATTTGTTTGGTATAGCGAGAAGCTCCTGCTGCAATATTTACGCTCCAATTCCCAGTTGGAGCATCTTGTGAGGTGCTTAAACCAAACATGTAGTGATTCGATTCATTGCTATTTTGCATACGTTCAGCAACTACTTTTCCATAAGGGTCTGTAAATGTTAATTTTACAGGTAATTTCTCAGGGTTTTTCTGAGCAAAATCGTTAAGTACAAATCCAACGTAAATACTATCTCCCGGACGCCAAACACCACGCTCTGTATAAACAAATCCATTCAATCCCTTTTGCAAACGCATTCCATCTACATCGTATTTACTAACTGACTGAGGAATAGCATCATCCATTTTAATGTAGGTTGTGCTATTATCCTTCTTAATAGCTGCAAAGAACGCTCGTGATGACAAATCAAAGTTAGCAATTCCCTTTTTATCGGTTTTCGCTTCATTGATTTTTTGCTGTTGATAATCAAATACTTCTACCAAAGCTCCAGCTACAGGTTCAGTAGTCAAAATGTTATTAACTACGATGGTGTAATTATTATTTTGTCCTTTTTTAGCGATTACTCCCAGATCGGAAGCTAAGATGTTGGTTGTTTTACTTCTATATGTGTAATATGATTCTTCACAAGGATCGTCACTACCTTCCCAATAGTAATAGTCATCATCATAGAAATTATCTTTTTCAAGAGGTTCATCTTCAAAAGAATAATCCAAAGGTTCATCATCTTTGCCACAGCCATAAAGAGCGTAATTCTTTTTCATTCCCAATTCAACACGATAGATAGCTCCTGGTTCAGGCATGATGATTGATGACAAGTCTACAGCATAGGTGTTCCACTCCTTCAGTGGATATAATGCACTTTCAGTCAATTCAATAACTTTTCGAGCTACAGGTTTTCCTACTCTGTAAATGGAATTGCTTGACTGTAAAGAGTTTTCTTGTAGAAATTGAAGTACATTATTTTCGTAGATACGATAGACTGTTACGTGAACTGCACGTAGGTTGATTGCTTGAAAGTTAACTTTCAAATTTTCAGAACTTGGTAAAATTGTACCATTTTTAATAAAACGCAAATCAGGTTTCTGTTGTAAAAAAGAAATATTAGTGGTGTAGTCTGTTCGTAAACGTTTATTATAAACACTTTTAATACCTTGAAAAACAGATAACTTGTAATCGCCTTCAGCAGGAGCGTCTAAAAATACTTTCAGTATATTCCCATTGGTGCTGTATTTTTGTTCCGTTCCTAAAACACTTGAAACTAATCCATTAAAATTTTGGTTTCTTTCCAAAGGTTCTGAAAAATTCACCGAAAACGATTTGTTGGTTTTATCGTCAACAACTATTGATAGTACTTTAAAATTTCCCTTTTCAGGAATCAAATAATCAAAAGGTTCTTTGTTTTCTTCGGCTACTTGGTCGTTACGCCACGACACTACCAAGCGTTGTTCTTTGTCCGTGCGTGGGATACTATCAAAAATAATTGGATAACGATTCTCACTCGTCTGTGGTGATACTTTAACTGAAATGCTTTTGTCTCCTACTTTTGCAGTTACTAATTTCTGCACCTCTTCATATGCAAGTGCATCATTGGTAAGCAATTCGGCATTTAAGAAACACAAGTTTTCGTTGTAAGACTGCAAATCTCCTTGTTTAATTTTATATGCCTGTTGAAAAGTTTTAACAGTAAAGTTAAATACTTCTAAATCAGATGATACGTCAAATAATTTTTTCAACTGAAACGAAATTTTGTATTCAGTGTCCTGACTCAGACGTTCTTCTGGGACAAATTCAATGTGTCGGTTATTCAATGCCACAACCTTTCCTTTCACTCTTGGAGAAATATCAAAAAGTTTTAGATTATCAATTTTGTCCAACTTTTCCTGAGAGATAGCCTCATTCAGCGTTACTTTGAAGTGAGATTCGGCAGAGACTAATCCATTAGAAAATCCTGTAATGTAATCCTTGTAAATCAATGGATTACTGTTAAAATTTGCACCGTCCTTTTTACATCCCAAGGCTGTAAAGAAGATGAATAAGATGATAAAACTATTTTTCATAATGATTATTTTTAAAAGAGCCGTAAAGGTACGAGAAAATATCAAAATCTCAAAGAAAAGTGTTACAAAAAGTTGTATCTTTGCCACCAAAGTTTTATCCTACCGATGTATATAAAAACCGATGCTATTGTTATTTCCTCTATGAAATATACTGACAGTAGTTTGATTGTCAAATGTTTTACAAAGGAATATGGTATGCGTAGTTATCTGCTACAAGGTGTATTATCCTCAAAGAAAACAACTTTAAAGATAGCTCTTTTTCAACCTTTTACACAATTGGAGCTGATAGCCTTAAACAAAGATTCTGGAACATTGGGACGCATTAAAGAAGCTAAATTAAAGCGCTTTTACCGTTCGTTACACACCAATGTTTTGAAAAGTTCAGTGGTGATGTTGCTTTCGGAAATAAGTGCTATTGTTTGCAATGTGGAACACAAGGAACCTGAATTTTATCGATTTTTAGAAGAAAAACTTCATTTTTTTGATGAAAACGAATTTTCGGCAAATTTCCATCTAAAATTTTTAGTTGATATGACGTACTATTTAGGTTTTTATCCTAATACTTTCGATGATAGTCATCTGTTTTTCAACGTTGAGGAGGGTATTTTTACTACTATTGACCAGAGTAAGTACAGCATTTCGGGCGAAGCTTTAGCTTTGTTCAAACGTATCATTCAAACTTCGTATACCGATTTAGAAAGTGTAAAAACCAATAGAATTATTCGTAATAGTTTGTTAAACAGTCTATTGAAATATTACGAGTGGCATTTTCCAAATTTTAAAAGAAATAAATCTTTGGAAGTTCTGCAAACGCTATTTTGATCTAACTTTAGGAAGTGCATTCCAAGATAAAATCATCTCTCTCTTTTAGTCAAGATGCTGAAGAGGAACATTTATAGTATTTAAAACACAGCCGTCCGAAAGTTTTTTGAAAACTCATAAAATTCCTTGTCAACCCTTTATTTATAAGGGCAGACTTGTTTGTTGTGCGGAATTATCTCTGTCAAAGAGTGTGTTTTCAGGTGGTTTTTTTGCTTTTTTTACAATCGGTTTCAGCTCATTGCATACATAATTCAAGGTTAAATAATGCATAAGACACACCCTTATTTTCTCGCAAAAATTACTAAATGCCGTCTTTTTATCGCTATAAAATCGCTTTATCAACTCCAACAGAAGATAGCAAATCAAAGATACATAAATCTGTGATTTCACCGCATTTTCACTCGTGCCAAGAAAAGTTTTTATCTGTAAATTTTGCTTCATCGCCTTGAAAAACAACTCAATATCCCAGCGTTTTTTGTACAAATCCGCAATGGTTCTCGCCGTCCAATCCATATTATTGGTGATGATTTCTATGGTTTTGTTGCCGTCTTGCTTATAAACCGTTACCAAACGTAATTTCTCTTGATCAATACCACTTTCTACCGCCTTTTTTGAGGTCAAAACGATGATTTCATCTTTGAGGATGTCGTGGTCTTTTTCATCAGGCAGGTCTCGTTCTTCAAAACTTTGGTAGAGCGTGTTGGACTTAATTCGCGTAACAAAAGTATTTTGGCAATGGATTCTGCCGAGCATCAAACTAAAATCAAAATAGCCTCTATCCTCAACAATGATGGTGTTTTTCGGATAGATATTTTGTTGTAATCCTTTGCTATCGTGTGTTTTAGCTTCGGTGATATTGACCATTTCAGGCAATCCAAGTTGATCGTCCCAAACGGTGTGAATTTTGAGTCCGCCTTTAGCTGTCCGAAATTTTGCCCAGTTGAAAAGACTTAAACACAGGCTAATGGTAGTACTGTCAATGATTTTTATTTTGTGGTTTTGGATTTCATCGATGATATGACTTTGATGTTTGGCTTTTAAAGAGTGTTTGTAATACTTTAAAAGACTAGAATACAAATCTTTAAATACTGCATAATGTCTTACTTTGTTTCCATCACTCATTGTTGATTTTGCGGGACTTTGTTTGAGTTGGAGATCGCTTAGGAAAGTGCTACTTACTGATAATCCGCAACTTATGTCGGATAGCGTATAGCATTTATTCAGCTGTCCGAAAGTTAGTGCCACCAATTGGTCGCGAGTTTTATAGGTAGACTTTCCCTTATCGGACTGATGTTTAGCGATTTCCGCTCTTAAAATATGCGCAGGAATGAGATCTAAAATTTGTCTGATTACGGGTTTATTTGTATTTTTGCTTCGCCTGAAGAGTGCCATAATTGAAAAAAAAATGGGAATTTTTCAAATATACGACATTCTCAGGCAACTTTTATTTTAAAAGTTTCGGATAGTTGTGTATTTAAAACAAAAAATCAATAAAAAATATTGTGGTATAAATAAATTAATTGTTATTTTTGCGGGTTTAAAGAAATAACTTAACTAATTATTATGGCATTACAGACATCTATTGATTCACTTGGTGTTGCAAGTGAAACTGCTCTTGTTGAGGAAAAAACGCTTTCCGTTATGGATTTAATTGTTAATGGTGGTACCTCAAGTATTATCATCATTGCTGTACTATTTGCTATGCTTACAGTGGCTTTGTTCATTTATTTTGAACGATTATTTGCCATCAATGCAGCTTCCAAGGTAGACAGAAATTTTATGATGAAAATTAGAGATAGCATTTTAGCAGGGAAGTTAGATGCGGCACGAATGTTTTGTTTGCAGTCAAATTCACCGGTATCTCGCTTGATTGAAAAGGGGATTTCTCGCATTGGTAAGCCTCTTGATGACATCAACAAAGCCATTGAAAATGCAGGAACATTAGAGGTATATAAATTAGAGAAAAATACTGCTATTTTGGCTACTATTGCAGGAGCAGGTCCTATGATTGGATTTTTAGGAACAGTTGTTGGTATGATTTTATCGTTCCATGAGATGGCATCCGCAGGAGGTCAGGCTGAAATGGGGTCATTAGCAAGTGGTATCTACACGGCTATGGCAACTACGGTAGCTGGACTTATAGTGGGAATTATTGCTTATATTGGCTATAACCACTTGGTGGTTCGTACTGACAAAGTGGTTCACCAAATGGAAGCAAACGTGGTAGAGTTTTTAGATTTGTTGAACGAACCTCTATAACATTTTAACATTCGTAAAACAATGAAAATCAGAGGTAGAAATAAGGTAAGTGCGGAATTTAGCATGTCCTCAATGACCGATATTGTGTTTTTGCTGTTAGTGTTTTTTATGATTACGGCTAACAGTCCTAATGCGCTGGATTTACTATTGCCCAAAGCCAAAGGAAAATCAACAAATACGCAGAATGTTTCTGTGAGTATCAATAAGAAATTAGATTATTTTATTGATAAGAAACCTGTTGCGGTTGAAAATTTAGAAACAGAATTGAGAAATGCTCTTAAAGATGTAGAAAAGCCTACAATCATTTTGAGAGTAGAAGAAAGCGTACCGATAGAGAATGCCGTGACAGTAATGGACATCGCTAACCAAAATCAATATAAGGTTATTTTGGCTGTACGCCCGAAGTAAAGCAAATATGAGTATAGTAGATACAAAACACAAACGTAAATCATTAGTTATCACCATATTTATTATGGCGATTACGGTTTTTTTGTTGTTTTTTACAGGTCTGAAATATTTAGACCCTCCGCCTGAAAATGGGGTAGATGTCATTTTTGGTGTAGATTTGATGGGAAGTGGACAGCGTACACCGCCACCCAGTGCTTCTCGATCTGAGTCCACGCGTGTTGAACAACCTTCACAGCCTCAAGAAACTAAAATCGAAGAGGTAAAAGAAAACTTATTAGCTCAAGAGAATACTGATGAAGAGGTTGTCGCTACTACAAACGAACCTAAGAAAGAAGAAAAGAAAAAAGACGAACCTAAAAAGGAGAAACCTAAAGAGAATCCAAAACCAACTGCATCTGAAACTCCAAAAGAAACCCCTAAGCCTTCAAAAGAAGCTACGGATGCACTGTCAAGTATTCTGGGGGCAGCCAATGCTGGTGGTAATGCTACATCAGGGCAGGGTGACGATAAGGTTGGAGGATACAAAGGTGATCCGAATGGTGATCCATACGCAAACTCTTACTACGGAGCAGGAGGCTCTGGAACTAGCGGTAAGGGTTGGGGGCTTAAAGGTCGTAGCATTCAAGCTGAAGGAAAAGAGATACAAAACTGCAATGAAGAAGGCGTAGTCGTTGTACAAATCGAAGTTGACCAAAATGGGAATGTTGTGAAAGCTACCCCAGGAGCTCGTGGAACAACCAGTAGAGAACCTTGTTTGCTTGAAGCAGCTCGGAAAACAGCTTTCAAGCACAAATGGAATGCCGACAGCAATGCTCCTGCTCGTCAAGTTGGATTTATTGTCGTTAATTTTAAGTTAGGAGAATAACCTTGGACTATCAACAAACACTCAATTGGATGTTCAATAGACTACCGATGTTTCAACAACAAGGACGTAGCGCTTTGAACCATAAACTTGATAACATTCAAAAATTAGTTGCCGAATTAGGACATCCTCAAACGAAATTTAAGACCATACATGTCGCAGGAACCAACGGAAAAGGCTCTTCAAGCCATATGTTGGCGTCTGTCCTACAAGAGGCAGGTTATAAAGTGGGGTTATATACTTCTCCTCATTTACGTGATTTTCGGGAGCGAATAAAAATTAATGGCTTTGAAATTCCACAGGAAGAGGTAGTTGAGTTCATTGCTAATTACCGATCTTTTTTCGAAGCTAACAATCTCTCTTTTTTTGAAATGACCGTGGGACTTGCCTTTGATTATTTTGCTAAACAGCAAGTGGATATAGCTGTGATTGAGGTTGGTTTGGGAGGACGTTTTGATTCTACCAATATTATAATTCCTGAAGTGTCATTGATTACAAACATTTCAAAAGATCATACGGATATATTAGGTAATACACTTCCTAAAATAGCTTCTGAAAAGGCTGGAATTATTAAAAGAAACACACCTGTGGTTATCAGCGAATATGATGAGCAAACGGCAGATGTCTTCATTCAAAAAGCAAAAGAAGAAAACGCTCCAATTGTTTTCGCTAATGAAATAAAAACTCATTTAACTACCGATTTGAAAGGGTTTTATCAAGAGAAAAATATTAAAGGGGTTATTGCCGTTTTAGATTTTTTACGCAACCATTTTTGGGATATTTCGGAAGAAAACATCGCTATTGGACTCAAAAGCGTTGTGAAAAATACCAATTTAAAAGGTCGTTGGCAAACACTTGGTGAAAATCCTAAAATTATCTGTGACACAGGGCATAATGAGGCAGGGTTATCCTATGTTCTTGACCAAATTGCAAAGGAAACTTATAAAAACTTACATATTGTTTTAGGGTTTGTAAAAGAAAAAGATGTAGAAACTGTATTGAAAATGTTTCCAAAAACAGCACATTATTATTTTTGTAAGCCAAATATCCCAAGAGGGTTGGATGTACATCTTTTAAAGGAATTGGCGAACAAAAATAATTTAAAAGGAGATACTTACTCTTCGGTAGAATTGGCACTCACTTTTGCAAAAAAGAATGCTATCCCCGAAGATTTTATTTTCGTAGGAGGAAGTACGTTTGTTGTTGCTGAGGTTGTTTAGTTGGCATCCATTATTTTCGAGTGAACGCCAATAGTAGTAATAATATTTGATTTTTGAGTCTCAGGAAAAACCTAGTACTTAGGCGATATCCTTCGATGAAGGCTTGTTTTATTTCAGTGATAACAAATTGCAGTTTTTCAAATACAATAAATTTCCAGTGATTGTATCTGAATGAAATCCAGATGTTTAACGCTACAAAGAGCAATGCTCCTATAATAGTTATGTACGGATTTAAACTAAAATGAAAATACTGATACAATCCGAATCCGGTAAAACTTCCGTAAAGAATGATGTAATGGATGATATAAATCGACAATGTATTTTGTCCGATACTGCGGATTTTTTCAGACATAATCACATTTCGTAATGCCATGAACACTGTAAATACTAATAAAACATTTCCTAAACGATTGAATATCTCGTTTTTAGCAAGTAATAATGCTAAATCACTGTTTGTTAGTTGATTAATCCATAAAAGGAATGGAGAAAAGATAAAGGATAGCATCAACCCGAAAAAAGATGTGAAAACAATTGCGTAGTTATAAACATATTTATTATTACGAAAGATACTAAACAAGACGCCCATAAACGCACCAAAGGAAGCGTAACCAAACCAAGGGAAAATCGTAAACACCGATCCGTTCGCTTTTGTGAAATAATTTGCTATTGCTATCGGTAGAAAATCGTAGTTCATCGCTGAATAGATAGGTGCAAATACAAAAGAAATTAGTGTGAAACCTAACAAAATTGATGGCATTACGTAAATTTTCTTTCGATAGGAAAACAAATAAATTGAAATTAGAAATAGTAGAGATAACCCAATGCAATGCAATACGTCAATCATATAGGTGTTTGGATATATTTTTCCGTAAACCAATAGACTTCTAATATGTGTTCTGAGTAGATATGCGGTGATAATCAATACAATACCTCTGCGGATTCCTTTAATAACACGTGAGTGATTCCATCCTATTTTTTCGTCTGTTTTTTCTTTAGCTAAGAGGAACATGAAAATAAAACCTGATATGGTGAAAAATACAGGAGCTGTTAATCCTCTAAAAAACAACCATGTAGAATAAAAAATATTTTCTGAGTTTCGAAATTCATTTGCTAACAAGCCATCAACAAAGTGACCTTGTAACATCATGCAAATGGCAAAAGCTCTCATCACATCAATAAAGTACAGTCGGAATACAGGATTTTTCATTTAAGAAATATGTTTTTCATAAAACGGGTGCAAAGCTACAAAAAAATATGAATGATAAACGGTTTTATTTACAAGAAAAAAGGTTGCTATTGAATATAGACAACCTTTTCCATATAAAGAGATGATTAATGATTTCCTTCTGAGAGTTTGTACTCTCAAAGAGATAATTTGCGGTACAAATGTACATATCTATTTTCTTCTAACCAAATTTGTGTCACATGAAATTTTAACATTTTCTGTTCAAAAAAGGTGATTTTTGCATGAACGGTCAAAAAATGAACCTGAACTGTTTATTTTTTAAGAAAAGATTAACATTGTTATCTTAAAAAAAATTAAACACACGCTCTTTTTTACTGATATAGCATATATTTTTTCACAGAAAAGATGCCATTGAACCTGAACAGTATCATCTTAATATCAGAAATAATTACTTTGAATCGGTTTCTGTCAGTATTGAACCCTATTTTTCTGAAAACATCGTTGCGGGAACATCTTGATCTTCATTTTTTCTTCCCAAAGGAAGTTATTCCATCGTAGCAATTACCAAATCACAGCTAAAATTAAAAAGTACGTTTACACTCCAAGGTAAACGGGAACAACTCATTATGAAAATCAATGAAAAGGGTTCTTTTAGAATAAAATAATTTTCAACCCTTTAAAAACTTGTTTTTTTTCAAAATATAAAATACCTTTGTAAAACTAATACATTGGATTTTATGCTTGTAAAAATATACGGAAGTGCTGTTTTTGGAGTAGAAGCAACCACTATTACCATTGAAGTGAATATAGACAAAGGTGTGGGGTACCATTTGGTTGGTTTGCCCGATAATGCCATCAAAGAAAGTAACTACCGTATTGCTGCTGCACTTCAAAATATAGGCTACAAAATTCCAGGAAAGAAAATCACTATAAATATGGCTCCTGCTGATATGCGTAAAGAAGGTTCAGCGTATGATATGAGTTTTGCCATCGGGATTTTGGCAGCTAACGGACAGGTGGAAAGTGATCGCCTTTCGGAGTATATAATTATGGGTGAGTTATCCTTAGACGGGAGTTTACAGCCTATCAAAGGAGCTTTGCCGATAGCCATTCAAGCTAGAAAAGAGAAATTCAAGGGATTCATCCTACCGGTTCAAAATGCGAAGGAAGCCGCTATTGTCAATGATTTGGACGTCTATGGAGTGGAAAATATAAAAGATGTTATTGACTTTTTTAACGGAGAAAAGGAACTTGAAAAAATGGTTGTTAATACTCGTGAGGAATTCTATAAGCAGATAGATTCACCGGAATTTGATTTTGCGGATGTTAAAGGGCAGGAGTCAATCAAACGTTGTATGGAAATTGCAGCAGCAGGAGGGCATAATATCATTCTGATAGGGCCTCCAGGATCTGGGAAAACGATGTTAGCAAAGCGTTTACCAAGTATTTTGCCACCAATGACTTTGCACGAAGCTTTGGAAACGACAAAAATACATAGCATTGTGGGGCGGGTTAAAGATAGTGGTTTGATGTATCACCGTCCGTTCCGTAGTCCTCATCATACCATTTCTGATGTGGCGTTAGTCGGTGGAGGGTCATATCCCCAACCCGGTGAAATTTCATTGGCTCACAATGGAGTTTTATTTTTAGATGAGTTGCCCGAGTTTAAGCGTACCGTCTTGGAAGTGATGCGACAGCCTCTGGAAGACCGTGAAGTAACCATTTCAAGAGCTAAATTTACCATAACCTATCCTGCATCTTTTATGTTGGTGGCAAGTATGAATCCAAGCCCCAGTGGTTATTTCAACGATCCCAATGCTCCAATGACCTCAACACCTGCCGAAATGCAACGCTATTTGAGTAAAATTTCAGGGCCTTTGTTAGACCGAATTGATATACACATTGAGGTAAACCCTGTGCCGTTTGAAAAATTGTCATCAGAGCATAAGTCAGAAAGTAGTAACGCTATTCGAGAGCGTGTCATTGCAGCGAGAAATATACAAACTGCTCGATTTAGAGAGTATGAAAACATACACTACAACGCTCAAATGAATACCAAACAGATACGAAAATTCTGCAAATTAGATGAAACTTCACTTTCGATGTTGAAAGATGCAATGAGTCGCTTGAATCTTTCGGCTCGTGCATATGACCGTATTTTGAAAGTAGCACGGACTATAGCCGATTTAGACCAAAGTGAAACTATCAATCAAAATCATATTGGGGAAGCAATCCAATATCGAAGTTTAGATCGTGAAGGTTGGTTGGGATAGTGTTTTGGAAATAAATTACGCTCTTTTGTTGCTGATTATTCCATAAAAAAGATTAGTAACTCATTTGCATGTATTTTGTTTTGAAAGGAAGAAAAGAATAATAAAAATGTAAGAGATTAAAAATCAATATAAATCACTCTATCTAAGAACAGTTTCTCCAATAAAGAAGTATGTTCGAGTAACTTTAGTTTGGCTTTGATAAAGAGATAGAAAGGATTCGGATTAATAAGGTTAAAATTAATATCATAAAAATGAATAAAGAAAGATTAATTGGACGACTTCCTAAAGTGGGGATTCGTCCTGTGATTGACGGGCGAGAGCAAGGTGTCCGTGAATCATTGGAAGTTCAGTGTATGAAAATGGCTCAAGCGGCAGCCGATTTAATTAGTAAATCTCTGCGATTCCCCAATGGAGAACAGGTGGAGTGTGTTATTGCCGACACAACCATTGGAGGTGTGGCGGAAGCAGCACGTTGTGCCGACAAATTCCAACGTGAGGGAGTAGGTGTTTCATTGACCGTTACGCCTTGCTGGTGTTATGGAACTGAAGTCATGGACACTGATCCATTAATTCCAAAGGCGGTTTGGGGTTTTAATGGAACAGAACGTCCGGGAGCTGTCTATTTGGCTGCAGCCTTGGCAGGATACACTCAAAAAGGACTTCCCGCATTTGGAATCTACGGAAGTGAGGTGCAAGATGCTGATGACACCAGTATCCCTGCTGATGTACAAGCGAAAATCTTACGTTTTGTAAAATCAGGTTTGGCCGTAGCTTACATGAAAGGAAAATCATATCTGTCATTAGGTTATTCATCAATGGGAATAGCAGGGTCAATGGTTGATATTCATTTCTTACAAGATTATCTTGGTGTACGCACCGAGTTCGTAGATATGTCTGAAATCCAACGTCGTATCAAAGAAGAAATCTACGACAAAGATGAATATAAAAAAGCTATAGCATGGACTCGTAAACATTGCAAAGAGGGTAAAAATTGGAATAATGCACATAATATTGTCGATGAAAAACAAAAAGATTATGAGTGGGAAACTGTTGTGAAAATGACAATTATTATTCGTGATTTAATGATTGGTAACCCAAAATTACGCGAGTTAGGTTTTGGAGAAGAATCGAATGGGCGTAATGCCTTAATTTCAGGTTTCCAAGGACAACGCCAATGGACTGATTTTATGCCTAATGGCGACTTCCCTGAGGCAATTCTGAATTCATCTTTTGATTGGAATGGCATCCGCCAAGCGTTTGTTGTGGCAACGGAAAATGATTGTTTAAACGGTGTAAGTATGTTATTTGGGCATTTACTTACAGGAACAGCCCAGATTTTCTCAGATGTGAGAACCTATTGGAGTCCGGAAGCTGTAAAACGTATCACAGGAAAAACTCTTGAAGGCAGAGCTAAGAATGGAATTATTCATCTTATCAATTCAGGATCAACTACTTTGGATGCTACTGGACAAATGAAAGACAGCGAAGGCAACCATTTGCTAAAGCCCTATTGGGAAGTTACAGAGCAAGATGTTCAGGCTTGTTTAGACAATACGCTTTGGCCACAAGCTATTCGTGAGTATTTCCGTGGAGGAGGATTCTCGTCTCAGTTTAAAACTGTCGGAGAAATGCCTGTAACAATGTCGCGAATCAATTTAGTGAAAGGTGTTGGGCCTGTGTTGCAAATTGCAGAAGGTTGGACGGTTGAAATTCCTGAGGATATACATAAAACATTAGATGAACGTACCAATCCAACATGGCCAACGACTTGGTTTGTACCGAGATTAGATACTTCAAAAGACAACTTTAAGGATGTATATTCGGTAATGTCATACTGGGGTGCTAATCATGGAGCTATCAGTTATGGACATATAGGTGCAGATTTAATTACTTTAGCATCAATGCTTCGCATACCTGTGATGATGCATAATGTGGAGGATAAAGACATCTTCCGACCATCAGCTTGGGCCGCTTTTGGAATGGATAAAGAAGGTTCTGATTACCGAGCTTGTGATACCTATGGAGCTTTGTACGGAATCAAAAAATAATTGATTGATTTTTAATAAAAAAGGCTGTCTGAATGAATTTTCAACAGCCTTTTTGATTTTTTCAGGTTTACTTTTGAATATACGATATTTTAATATTTTTGAAAAATATTGATAATCACGTATTTGTATAACATGCTTCAAATTTCGTTAAGGCTGTAGCTTCGATATACTTTCTTTTCTTACGAGAAGATTCGAAACATCTTCAAAAAAAAGTTAAAAAAGCATGTTTTTTTATATATTTTTTTTATCTTTGTAGCTGATGATATAGTATAAATAAACACAACCAAAACTATTCTTTGCAATGAAAAAAGAAAAAATTGTTCCTTCACATTACGTAGTACCATTCATTATCATTACCAGTCTTTTTGCTTTATGGGGGTTCGCTAACGATATTACCAATCCGATGGTAGCAGCGTTTAAAACTGTAATGGAAATTCCCAATAGAGAAGCTGCTTTGGTTCAATTTGCCTTCTACGGAGGGTATGGAACGATGGCGATTCCTGCAGCTATTTTTGCAAGTAGGTTCAGCTATAAAAAAGGTATATTATTAGGGCTGATTTTGTATACCGTGGGAGCGTTATTGTTTTATCCCGCTGCAAAATATGAGCAATTTAATTATTTTTTAATTTCGCTTTATATACTAACTTTTGGGTTAGCTTTTTTAGAAACCACAGCAAATCCGTACATTCTTTCGATGGGGAGCGAAACCACGGCTACGCGTCGCCTAAATTTAGCCCAAGCATTCAACCCTGTTGGGTCACTATTAGGAATGTTTGTTGCTTCGAATTTTGTTCTTTCTCATTTAGAATCAGATAAAAGAGACGTTGCGGGAAATATAGTTTTCGAGACGCTCTCTGCTTCTGAAAAAGCAATCATACGGACTCAAGATTTAGAAATTATCAGTAAACCATATATTATATTGGGCTTTGTAGTATTGTTATTCTTTATTATCATCGCCTTATCAAAAATGCCTAACACACAGAATAATAGTAAATTAGATGTAATAGGATCGTTTAAGCGTTTGTCGAAAAATGTAGCATATCGCGAAGGTGTGATTACGCAAGGTTTCTATGTTGCTGTTCAAATTATGTGTTGGACGTTCATCATTCAATACGCTGAAAGCATTGGAATCAACAAATCTACGGCACAGAATTACAATATATTAGCTATGGTGATTTTTCTGTCAAGCCGTTTTGTAACTACTTTTTTGATGAAATATGTTAAACCAAGCGTATTGCTTACAACCTTTGCTATCGGAGGGATGTTGACCACATCCATGGTCATTTTTGTTGGAGGAATGTTCGGACTCTATTGTTTGATTTTAACCTCTGGATTTATGTCATTGATGTTTCCTACTATCTATGGAATTGCTTTGGAGAACACTGGGAAAGACGCTACGATGGGAGCCGCAGGTTTAGTAATGGCAATCGTTGGAGGAGCGTTGATGCCTCCTCTACAAGGAGCGATTATTGATTTAGGAAATGTTGGAGCGTTACCAGCAATAAACTTTTCGTTCATATTGCCATTTGTCTGCTTTGTAGTGATTGCTATATATGGCTACCGTGTGTATAAAAAGTTAGCAAAATCTTAAAAAAATGAAACTATTTATATTATTGATTTTCAGTTTTTTGAAATAGTTTTTATACTGAAAAATGAAAAAATAACTAAAAATCAGCTATTTATTAAATATTTTATTGTACCTTAGTAGCGAGTTTACGTAAAAATTGTGAAAATAGTAACATAAATCATTAGCTTATGTCAGAACTTAACAATGAACAACTGCCAGATGTAACGAAAACACCTCATAGTACTAATCAAGAGGTTAATGTCACTCACAACAGTGATGCAACGCAACATATATTAAATGAAATCAACCGAGAGAATGCCGAAGATGCCGAGGATTTAGACAATAAGAAGCGGCATGAGATTCCCATGCTCCATTATGAGGCAATGTCGTTAGATGCTCTAAAACAAGAGTTCAAAAAATTGCTTCATACTGAAAAGGTACAGGCAATTAAAAAACATGTCGATGCTATCAAAAATGAATTTGATAAAAAATATGAGGAGTTACTGGAGGAGAAGAAAGAGGAATACATTGCTGACGGAGGCGAGGAATACGATTTTAAATATGAACATCCGCTACATCGGGAGTTTTATGCTCTAGTCAGCGAATATCGCGACAAGAGAAATCAGTATTATAAGGATTTAGAGGTTGTTCATCAGGAAAATCTAATAAAACGTCGTGAAATTATTGAAGAAATAAAGAACCTAATCAACGTAGAAGAGAATATCAACACTACTTTCAAGCATTTTCAACAACTTCAAGATCGTTGGCGTAAGGCAGGGGCTGTTTCTCATTCCGAGTACAATGATTTGTGGAATAATTATTATCATCATGTTGAGAATTTCTATGATTTTATAGATTTAAGCCGTGATTTGCGTGATATTGATTTTAAACGTAATTTAGAAGAAAAGCAGAAAATTGTAGAAAAGGCGGAAGCTTTAGCTGAAAGTGATGTGGATCCAATAAAAGCTTTTCATGAGCTACAGTTGTTACATAAAGTGTGGAAAGAGGATATTGGCCCTGTGGCTCGTGAATACCGAGAGGAAATTTGGCATCGATTTAGTAATGCCACCAAAGCTGTTCATGAGAAAAGGCAGTACTATTTCGACAATTTAGACAAAATGTATGAGGCTAATGCCGTCAAGAAAAACGAAATAATAGAGAAACTCAAAGCTGTTGCAGAACGTAAAATTACCACCCACGGAGCTTGGCAAAAAGGTATTAAAGAGGTTGAGAATTTGCGAGAGCAATTCTTAAACACAGGTAGAGTCCCTAACACGCTTACCGAGGAAATATGGCATAAGTTCAAGGAGGTAGTTCGTGAATTTAACCGTAAGAAAAATAGTTACTATAAAAATCTCAAAAAAGAACAACAAGAAAACCTTGAGAAAAAATTAGCCTTATTAGAAATAGCAAAAAACAACAAAGACAGTCAAGATTGGGAAGCCGTAACGCCAGTTATGAAAAAAATCCAAGAGGATTGGAAAGCTATAGGTAACGTTCCGAAAAAGAATACGGATAAAATTTGGAAAGAATTTCGAAAAGCATGTAACGACTATTTTGATCAGTATCATAAAGCTGTAAGAAACAATCAAAACAAAGAGTTTGAATCTTTAGAAAAGAAAAAAGAGTTCTTGGATAAGATAAAAGAATACCAACTGGGAGATAATCGAGAAAAAGAACTTGAAACTTTACAAGGTTTTGTGGAGCAATGGGATAGCTTTGGGAAAGTGCCACACGCTAAAAAAGGTATTGATTTGAAGTTCCATAAAATCATTGATTCCTTCTACAAAAAGTTAGATTTCGACAAACAAGAGATTGAGTTGATTAAATACAATAACAAATTAGAACGTTTAGCAAACGATGATAATGAGGATTTATTAACCAATGAAATGATGTTTGTCCGTCGAAAAATTGACGAAATCAAGGCTGAAGTGCTTCAATTAGAGAATAATCTTCAATTTTTCAGTAATGTAGATGATAAAAATCCGTTGGTTCGTGATGTAATCAGAAACATTAATCACCAAAAGGAAACTCTTGAAACATGGAAAGCAAAATTGCGAGAACTCAGAACCTTGCAAAATGCACAATCTAAAGAAGAGGAATCAACAGAAGAATAGATAGTTGTTTTCATGATGTTAAGATTGAAAAGAGGCAACTAAAATAGTGTGCCTCTTTTCTAATTATATTCACTATTGACTGTTTTACGTTTTTTTTATTTAATGGATTGAAATATGTTAAAAATTGTTTTTGCAACCAATAACCTCAATAAACTCAACGAAATTCAAGCTTTGATGCCTGATAGTATACAGGTTTTAAGTTTAAAAGATATCAATTTTGATGATGATATCGAAGAAACCGAAAGCACCATCGAAGGAAATGCAGTATTAAAAGCTCAATATATCAAAAAGCACTATGGATATGACGTTTTTGCAGATGATTCAGGGTTAGAAGTGGTTACATTAGACAATCAACCAGGTGTTTTTTCAGCTCGATACGCTGGAAACCATAGGAGTGACACTGATAATATAGCTCTTTTGTTGAAAAATATGCAAGGACAAACTAACCGAAAAGCAAGGTTTAAAACGGTGATAGCCTTGTGTATAGGAACTGAAGTACACACTTTTATTGGCATTGCCGAAGGAGAAATTACCCAAATAGCAAAGGGGACGAATGGTTTCGGTTATGACCCTATTTTTAAACCAGAAGGCTATGATCAGACTTTTGCAGAGTTATCAGCTTCTGAAAAGAATGGTATTAGTCACCGAGGAAAAGCGGTTAAACAGTTAGTAGAGTTTTTGTCTTTTGGAAATAAAAAAAGTTAGAACATTCGCTTTTTTTGTGTGTTTTTGACAAAAATCGTATGATATTCTCACTTTAATCCTAATGAATTGGTGAAAATTCTTCTAAAATGAATACAATCAAGATATTTAGAGTATTTATAACCATTCTCAATTGTTAAGTGAATTTAAGAGTAATTTTCGGTAGTCTAACAAAAAGACTAAAACAATCAAAGACAAAACATAAAATGTCAATATTCAGAGTATTTTCGAAAAGACAAAAAGATGATTTACCTCTCAATAAAGTGAAATTTGTGGTGTTCGATACTGAAACTACGGGGTTTAATTTGGCAACGGATAGAATTTTATCTATTGGAGCAATCACGATTTTGGATAATCAAATGTACGTGAAAGAAAGTTTCGAAATTTTTCTGCAACAAGAAAAATCAAACCCCGAAAGTATTCCTATTCATGGAATTATCAAGGAGCATAAGTACAACAAAGTTCCAGAAAAAATGGCTGTCACCATTTTTTCAGACTATGCTAAAGATGCCGTTTTAGTAGGACACCATGTAGGATATGACATTAAAATGATTAATACAGCTCTCGAACGACATCAACTACCAACTCTCAAAAATGAGTTTATCGACACAAACTATCTATTTAAAAAGACCAAAGTAATCAATTATCTTCTTAAAAATGATAAAAATTATAGCTTAGATGAAGTTTGTCAAGAGTTGAACATAACCACTCATGATCGACATAACGCAGCTGGTGATGCTTTCCTAACAGCGATTGCTTTCTTAAAGATACTTCATAAACTCGCTGAATCAAAGAAAATTACAACTCTAAGCAGATTATTAAAATTGTAAAATTTTCTTAGTTTGTCGATTTACGCATTGTTTGACATACGAAAAATCATTACATTTGTCACTTGTATGGAACTTAAAAAACGATAGCTTCCTTATTTAATTCAATAAGATTTAAAGCGTTTTAAGCATATGGGGAATGAAAGAGAGGTCTCAATTATCTTCGTATATAAATGTTTTTTCAGGTAAAAAGTGTATGTATATAGCGGGAAAAGAGATTTGAAAATCAGAAATAATAGGTATTCCCATACGTATTTAGGGTTATGCGACGAATAAAAAAAATAGCGGTTATTGGTTCAGGAGTGATGGGTAGTAGCATTGCATGTCATTTCGCGAATATTGGTGTAAAAGTTTTGCTATTGGACATTGTACCAACACAACTCAACCATATAGAACAAAAAAAAGGATTTTCATTGTCCGACAAAGTGGTGAGAAACCGAATAACGAGTGAAAATCTGGAAAAAATTCTAAAATCAAATCCTTCCCCCATATATCATCCACAGTTTGCTAAACGTATAGAAATCGGAAATTTAGCTGATGATTTACCTAAAATAGCTGATGTTGATTGGATTATTGAGGCTGTGACCGAGAATTTGGAAATCAAAAAATCAGTCTTTGAAAAACTGGAGCAATATCGAAAACAGGGAACACTCATTACTTCAAATACTTCAGGATTGCCTGTCCATTTTTTAAGTGAGGGGCGTAGTGAGGATTTTCGTAAACATTTCGCAATTACGCATTTTTTCAATCCACCTCGCTACTTACAGTTGTTAGAAATCATCCCAAGCGCTGATTGTCAGTCGGATGTGGTTGATTTTTTGTTTTTTTATTCTGATAAATTTTTAGGAAAGACGCCTGTTTTAGCTAAAAATACACCTGCGTTCATAGGTAATAGAATCGGTATTTTTGTTATGATGCATACTTTGCATCATATCAAATGGTTAAATTTAAAAATTTCGGAAATTGATGCTTTGACAGGAACTATTATTGGACGTCCGAAATCAGCAACTTTTCGAACAGCTGATGTTGTAGGGTTAGATACCTTGGTACATGTAGCAAAAGGAGTTGAAAAGAACTCCACAGACAATCAAGATAAACACCTATTTCAAATTCCTGATTATGTGTTGAACATGTTAAAAAACAATTGGTTAGGAGCTAAATCAGGACAAGGGTTCTACAAAAAAATAGATAAAGAAATTTTTGAGTTGGATTTACGTGCTATGGAGTATGTTCCTTGTCAGCAAGTTGTATTTCCGTTGTTGAATGAAGTTAAAAAAGAGGAGCTGAAAGACCGTTTTTTACTCCTAATTCAGGGGGATGATAATGTGTCGTTGTTCTATAAACGGACTTTTGCGGCATTGTTTGCCTACATCCAAAATCGTATTCCAGAGATTTCAGATACGCTTTATCAGATTGATGATGCTGTTAGAGCAGGTTTTGGTTGGCAAATAGCACCTTTTGAAATTTGGGATGCTATTGGACTTGCCAAAGGAGTTGAGTTGATACAATCAATGGGTTATGAAACAGCCGATTGGATTCAGGATATGTTGCGTAACAATCAGCTATCATTCTACAAGCCAACTAAGGAGGCAACATATTTTTACGATATAAAAACAAAGAAATATCGAAAAAAAGTAGGACAAGAAGGATTTATCATCCTTGATAATTTTCGTTCGGAAACCCTTTGGAAAAATGATGAAGCGAGTATCATTAATTTGGGTGATGGTATTTTGAATTTAGAATTTCATTCTAAAATGAATACCATTGGTGGAGGAATTTTGGAGGGAATCCATCGAGCGATTGATTTTGCTGAAGAAAAATTCCAAGGAATAGTTATTGGAAATCAAGCAGAGAACTTTTCCGTAGGAGCGAATATTGCGATGATCTATGCAATGGCTACAGCAAAAGAATACGAAAAATTGAACCAAACAATAGCCTATTTCCAAAATACAATGATGCGACTCCGTTATTCGTCAATTCCTACGGTAGCTGCAATCCATGGGATGACCTTAGGGGGAGGTTGTGAGTTGAGTCTACACACCGATAAGGTGGTTGCTGCTGCAGAAACCTACATTGGTTTGGTAGAGTTTGGGGTAGGGTTAATTCCAGGTGGAGGAGGTTCTAAAGAATTGACAGTCAGGGCTTCAGATGGTTTACGAAAAGGAGATGTAATATTGAATCGTTTGCAGGATTATTTTCTGACTATCGCAATGGCAAAAGTTTCAAAATCAGCTTATGAGGCCTTTGATTGGGATATTTTGCAAAAAGGGAAGGATATAGTAGTGGTTAATCGTTTACGACTTATTGCCGAAGCTAAAAAACATGCTTTGTTACTTGCTGAAGCAGGATACACTCGTCCTATTGAACGTGACGATATTAAAGTGTTTGGAAGACAATCATTGGGAGCTTTCCTGGTAGGTACGGATTCGATGCGAGAAGGAAAATATATAACCGATTATGACAAAAGAATAGCCGATAAATTGGCATATGTAATGTCAGGAGGTGATCTTTCCGAACCTACCCTCGTTTCGGAACAATATTTGTTAGATTTGGAACGTGAAGCATTTTTGTCTCTGTGTACTGAACCACAAACATTAGAACGAATAGCAAAAATTTTAAAATAAAAGATATGATTTACGAAATATGTGCAAGTTCCTTTGAATCAGCAAGGAACGCTCAATTAGCAGGAGCAAATCGCATTGAATTGTGTAGTGAATTAGGAGTAGGAGGAGTTACCCCAAGTTATGGACTTATAAAAAAAGTTATGGACGAACTTTCTATTGAAAATTGTGTTTTGATACGTCCAAGAAGTGGAAATTTTACCTATACAGATGAGGAATTTGATGTGATGCTCCGTGATATTACTTTTTGTAGAGAATTGGGTTGTAAAGGTGTGGTTACAGGGGTTTTGAATACCGATAACACCATAGATAAAGAGCGTACACAACAATTGATTGAGGCGGCGGGAGATATTGATTTCATCTATCACCGAGCTTTTGACTGCGTTCCTAATCCAGAAGAAGCCTTAAATCTATTAAAAACTTTAGGTGTAAAACGGATTTTAACTTCAGGAGGAAAAAAATCAGCTGTGGAAGGGTTGGAAGTACTTAAAAAACTTAATCAACAGGCTGAAGGAAAAATTACCATTATGCCAGGAGGAGGAATTAATCCACAAACCATATTAAAGATTAAAGAAGCAGGATTTAACGAAGTACATTTCTCGGGCACTGTTTTTGAGAAATCAGCTAACGAAATGCCTTTTTCTTTCAATACGGCAAGTTTTTTAGATGAATCGGTGCGTCCAATTTCAGGAATCGAACAGATAAAAACTATTATGAACGCCTTGAAGTAAACTTCTGTGTTTATTTTTCTGAAAGTTTTACACAATTACAAGTAAAACCTTATATTTTTTACTTTTAAATGCTTTATTTTTAGTTGTTTATTTGAATTGTGATTTTTCCAAAATTATTTGAGAATGAGAAAAATTTTGATGCTCCTTTGTTCTGTATCCCTGATGGTGGGATGTAAAACTTCTTCTGAAATTGGTAGCAAAAAAGAAAAGAAGTGGCGATTGGTTTGGGAAGATGATTTTGAAAGAGATGATATTTTTTCTACAGGCGTTTGGTCAAAAATTCCGCGTGGTAAATCTGATTGGAATAACACAATGAGTTTGGACGAATCGCTTTTTGAAATCAAAAATGGAAATCTGATACTCATTGGGAAGAAAAACGACATCGCTCCAGATGATTCTTCAAAATTTGTAACAGGAGGTGTTTTTACCAAAAACGGGAAATATTTTGAATACGGAAAGGTAGAAATTCGTTGTAAACTTGAAGCTACACAAGGCTCTTGGCCAGCAATTTGGATGCTTCCAAAGGTAGGAAAATGGCCTTATGGCGGTGAAATTGATATTTTGGAACGATTGAATTTTGATAATTTTGTATATCAAACCATACATACGCAATACACACAAAAGAATAAGGAAAATCCTAAGCATTACACTACTTTTCCCATAAATCCAGACGATTACAATACTTATGCGGTAGAAATTCAGCCTAACGAATTGCGTTTTTACGTCAATGACCAATTTACGTTTTCATATCCCCGTATTGAAGGAAATCCAGAACAATTCCCTTTTGGAAAACCTTTTTATTTATTGATTGATATGCAGTTAGGAGGCTCTTGGGTTGGAGATGTTCCTGATTTTGAAAAACCAATTCGTATGTATGTTGATTGGGTTAGATACTATCAGAAATAGTTCTATAAGAATGAAGATTGAAAATTTTGGGAGTGATTTTTGTACTTCTCACGAAATTGGAGAAGAATTTTATTTGAAAATATGTACGTAATACTCATTTTATTTATAGTTGTTTATCTTTTATTGGCACGTTATGCTAATCAAGCTCTGAAAACGCTGAAAATTTCTCAAAAGGGTAGGTATGTTTTTGGAGCGGTTTCTGTTTTGGTTATTGTAAATGTAGTTTTGCAGTGGCTCTTTCGTACCAAAGCCGTATGGACTATCTTTCAGCAGTACTCAATGGGGGCGTTAATTACTTGGTTTATCATACTTGTTGTGTTGTCTTTTATTTTATTTTTGGAAGATATACAACGGATTGGTGTTGCGATATTTCGGTATAAATCAGCAGGTGATAAATCAATTCCATCAAGAAGGAAATTTGTCAGTTTGTTGGCTTTAGGTATCGCTTCCATTCCATTTGTGTCTGTGATTTATGGTGTTACAAAAGGGAAGTACAACTACAAAGTTTGGAAATACACACTTTATTTTGACGATTTGCCAGAGGCTTTTGATGGATATAGGATAACGCAAATATCTGATATTCATACAGGAAGTCTCGATAGTGAAGATAAAATCCGATATGGAATTGATTTGATTAACCAACAGCAGAGTGATGCCATTATGATTACGGGTGATATTGTAAATAATTTGGCTAGTGAGTTGCTTCCTTGGAAAGATATTTTGAAGCAATTAAAGGCTAAAGATGGTGTCTTTTCTGTTTTAGGAAATCACGATTATGGAGATTATTCTTCTTGGGAAACCCCCGAAGCAAAGGCAAAAAACCTTGAAGATTTAAAACAAATACAACGTGAAATGGGATTCGATTTGATTTTGAATGGCCATCGTTATATTGAAAAAAATGGAGAAAGGATTGCCATTTTGGGAGTTGAAAATTGGGGACACGGACGATTTTCAAAGTATGGTGATTTGGAAAAAGCAATGCAAAATGTTGCAGATGAAGATTTCAAGATTCTTTTAAGCCACGACCCAACGCATTGGGAGTACGAAGTGTTACCTGAAAACAAAAACATTCAATTAACACTCAGCGGACATACGCACGGAATGCAATTAGGTGTTGAAATAGAGGGACTTGTGAAATGGAGCCCTTCAAAATGGACTTATAAATATTGGGCAGGAATGTATGAGGAAGCAGGAAAAAAACTGAATGTTAATCGCGGATTTGGCTATCACGCATTTCCAGGACGTGTAGGAATTTGGCCAGAAATTACCGTAATTGAATTGAGGAAAAAACAATAAATGTTAAACAAAAATAGTTTTTACTTAAGTTATCTTTGTAAAATTAATAATCCTTCACTGAGTTTTGCTTATTATTTTAATACATTATGCGTAAACTTTATATACTTATTTTTATCTTGTCTTTTGTACAGCTTTTCGCTCAGAATAAAAATATATTTCAAGGACGTATTGTGATGAATGATTCCATTCCTGTATCTGATGTTCATGTGCAAAATCTTCATAATGAAAAGTTTACAACGACTGATAAGAAAGGTTATTTTACCATATCTGCATCGGAAAATAATGCTTTGCAATTCACCCATGTAAGTTTACAGACTACACATCGTCTGCTGAAAGCGACGGATTTCGGTACAGTTGTAGTTATCAAAATGCGTACTCTCATTCACGAATTAGAAGGTGTTGAGGTTCAGAAAGCTCCTGATATTACTGCTCAAAGCTTAGGTATTTTGCAACATACTCCGAATCAACGTACTTATAACGAAAAACAACTTTACACCAGTAGAGCAGGAGGATTTGGTTTTATTGCCTTACTTAACAAAATTTCGGGTCGAACCAAGATGTTGCGTAAGGTACTGATGAATGAACAAAATTTAAAAGTAGCAAACTATATCATTGATAATATGAGTGAATTTCTCAAAAAAGAACTTAATTTAGATGAAGAAGAAATACGTTATTTAGCGTATTATTTAATGGAAAATCCAGAATATCATCGAGTAACGCAAAATAAAGAATCGAAGACTTTACAATTTATGTTGATAGATTCATGGCTACAAATACAACAAGAAGCGAACAATGAAAGTGAATAAATTTTTTTTATGGTTGTGTTTTTGTGTTAGCTTACCTTTAATAGCTCAAAATGATCTTGTTATCAAAGGTAAAGTTATTCATAATAACCAACCTTTGCCGGGAGTACATATCCAAAATATCGATAAGAAAAAATTTGTAACTACGGATACTGAAGGATTATTTTTAATTCATGGAGAAGTAGGGAACGTACTTAAATTTACCCATGTGGGTAAAAAAGACTTATATCGAAGTGTTAATAAGGAAGATTTAGAAAACGAGTTACTTATTATAGAACTGAAAGAGCAAGTTGTTGAATTAGAAGGGGTTGAAGTTAAAGAAACAACTGTTACAGCAAAAGATTTTTTAGGATATACGCCCAAAAAACGAACTTTAGAAGAGAAACGTAGCTATGCTAATAACAATTTTTGGGCAGGTTCAGGATTCCCTCCCATTAATATTTTAGCTATATTGAATGCCATTTCAGGGAAAAGAAAATATTACAAACAAGCTTTAAAAAATGAGACAAATTTAGCTGTGGCTAACTACATTATTGATAATATGAATAGGTTTTTGAAAAAAGACCTTGGCTTAGATGACGAAAAAATAAGTGTATTGGCATATTACGTAATGGAAAATACTGATATTCATAATCTTGTAAAATCAAAAAATGACAAACAATTAGAGTTTATGCTGACGGACATTTGGGTTACAGATTTATCTGAAAAGTTAAAAAATAAAGGAAAATAGTCTGTTCCTCTTTTTCGAGTTGAATGTAGCATATGTAAAAAATGTATCAGTTTTTATCCCTACTGTTCGATTTTTACTGTTTGAGATGCTTCGGATCAACTTTGAAGTATAAAAATAGGACTTCCCCCTGCCCCAAACAAGGTACAACCCTCCTATTTTTAGAATTAGGGCAAAATTTTATCTTGTAAACATATTTTTTAATCTTATTTCTTGTTAAATTAACTGAAAATCAGATACTCTCAAGTCTAATATCGTCTATTTAGATTTTTGTTTGCCTTGCCAAATTCAACTTATTTGATTTCCTTACCTCCGACCGTCTGTGTGTACCCACGATTTAAAGTCTGTAATCCTTTAAAAACGAAGATAAATTCTGCAAAAAAACTACTTTTCTTCAAAAATAGTTTGTAAGCCACAAATTTTTGTGTCATCGCAATCGAACTTTTTATACAAAATCCAATTTTTGGCATTTTACCGAGTTTCAAGTTTGTCTGAAAAACACAAATATTCATATGTTATATCACAATAATTATTCGAGATATTTGTACAAAAGTGTCTAAAAAAGAAAAGAAGCTATCCGAAAAGTCGGACAGCCTCTCTCTTTTTTATATCTCCATACCCTCTTAGAACGAATATCGCATTGAGAAGTTCCAAGTTCGACCGAAACCAAAGTGAACTCGGTTTTTTACATCAATTCCTTTATAAACTTGACTATGTTCAGTTGCGTGAACGCTATCGCTTGACTCGGTAATATAAGTTGCATCAAATATATTATCAACATTGAATCTAAAATTCATAACATGACTTTTAAATAATGGTAACCTGTACGAAACTCCAAAATCAACCAAATTATAACTAGGCAAACGGAGAGCTCCTTTTTCTGCCAAACTTCTATCCGTAAAGGCATATATATCAATATTGGAATACAAACGATCCACATATCGCCAATCCAGATTAACTATAATCCTATCAATAGGGGTAACTTCTGCTCCGAGTACGAATGTGGTTTGAGCTGTACCTCCAATTTTTGATTTGTCCAACAATAGAGAAGTTCTATCAGATATTGAATTTGTCAAAATGTAAGGCTGACTGTCTTCAGTTCGAAAAGTTTTTGCATCTGCATTTCCATTATAGAACCAATCACCAACTGATAACATGCCACGTACTTTCAGATATTCATTCACAATATAGGAAGCTTCTAACTCAATTCCTTGATGAACCTCACTCAAATTAGAAATATCCGCAAAATAAGACGTCTGATTTATATCAACATCTCTTAGGTTCACGCGTCGTAGGAATCGATCTGTCCAAGTAGTTCGGTAAAAATTTGCTTTAGCATTAAAAAAATCAGTTTTGTAGCCATATTCTAATTCAATACCCAAAACTTTTTCATTCACATTGTCTGGACTTGCATAGTTCAAATCACCTCGATATACTGCATCAAAAATAGGTTGTCGGCTGTAGAAGCCTATGTTTACAAACACGTTATGACGTTCGTCAATATTTTTGTTGATTCCTGCCTTTCCATTGAATCCCAACATTCTTTCGTAATCGGTAGTTCGTGGCATCTCGATAGTTGTTCCAGGAACATGTGTACCTTCCTTCATAAAGTTATCTACGCGTTGATAACCTTTTTCAGAAATGGAACCTTGGACGAACATACAAATATCATCCTCTTCATACTCAAATTGCCCGAAAACTCCTAACCAGTATACCCTACCTATGTTGTTATATATTATCGAGTTTTCTATCGGATCTATACTCTTAAAAACATTGTAAATACTTGAATTATTTACGACTGTAGAGACGTTATTCTCACCTATATTTTTGTTTGAATTATCGCGGATACTCTTCGCTCCTAAGAAATTCTCAACAATTCCATAGTGATATCCCTGATAGTATCTACCATCAAACCCTACATCCAAGGTAACTGTATCCCAAATTTTTTGTTTATAATTGGTTAAAATTCCAAACCAATCGTGTGAATTTACCCTCGCGTAACGAAGCAAAACATCATCAGGGGACGTCGCCTCTTGATTATTGCGAACAATTCTATCAAAGTCGTACAATCCTGTTTCCAGACTTCGGAATGAATTTATTTTCAAACCTCTACTTGCTCCATAGTCGTTAGTTCCATAACCACGACCAAAAGAAGCATAAGCAGTAGTGTTGACCTCAGCTCTATCTGTTGCTTTCCAATCCCAATTTAAGCTGAACACAGGCTTGTGGAAAACATTTTTCCGGATACTAAATTCCTTACCATCCAAATATCCCCAATCTGCATTGTATCTTCGATTTGGTTTTCCATTTGTACTATATTTCAAGGCATCTGCAATGGAAACTAATGACGAACTCTGATCATGTTGTAAAGGCGATCCTGTAAGCATTAATTGGAATTCGTGTTTTTCTACTGGGTTATACCCCAATGCTAAAAAATAATTGTATCCCTTAAATTGTGTACCATCTACATATTTAGAGCCTCCTACATTTCCAAAAAGGAAAGAAGATGAAAATCCTTTTTCGTTTTTTCCTGTATTGTACGTCACCGAAGTTTTGTACTCACCTCCATTTGCCACATAGGCATTGACCATTCCTCCCTGCTTCATGAAAGCAGAACGCATCACAATGTTAACGGTTCCTCCCACTGAAGGTATGGCTAATTTGGATGCACCAAGACCTCGTTGTACTTGCATAGCCGTGGTTACGTCGGACAATCCTGTCCAGTTACTCCAATACACACGCCCACTCTCCATGTCATTGACTGGCATTCCATTAATCATCACTGCGATGTTTTCGTTAGAGAAACCTCGAATATTAACACTTGAATCTCCATAACCTCCCCCTCTTACTGTATACGTTGATGGAACTCGCCGAAGAAGCTCCGGAAAATCACGGTTTCCTAAACGGCGTTTGATTTCAATTCTATCAATAGTAGTCGCTGCAGTTGGAGTTTTCCTTTCTTCAGCAATATCAAACATATTATAGTGTGCAGAAACCATAACCCCAGCTAAGGTCTGTCCTTTCTCGTCCCATTGTAGTGCTACCTTTACCTTTCCTCTTTTATTAGTCAAAATTCGATACGAAGATCTTCTGGAAATATACCCCATATAAGAGATCACCAATTCTCCTGACTTTGAAGAAACTGGTAAAATAAACTCTCCTTTGATATCTGTCGCTGTACCTACAAGTTTACCTCGCACAATCACGTTAGCTCCCACCAACGGCTTCTTAGTCTTAGCATCGACTACTTCCCCTCTCACTTCGTATTGCCCATAAGCAACAACTCCCAATAGTAAACATACTATTGTCAACGTCCATTTCTTTATCATATTTATACTCTCTAAAAATTCAAATTTGCCATCCGAACACTACAAAGATAGCTTTTTAATCGAAATATGCAAATGACTTTTGTCCATCAATAGAAAAAAAACAAAGCCTTTGTATTTTATAACAAAATGTTTTTCTGAACGTTTTTGTTAATAAAGGACACCTTTATCTTTTAAATAACAATTTCTAATATCATTTATTTGTTAAACAAAAAGAAAACATGTGATTCTTTCAATCTGTTTTATTTTTATTTTTTTCACTTCATTTCGTTATTTTTTTTCAACAATGAACTGTTAATAACTGAAAAGATAACATTTTGAGCTACTTTTATTACTTTTTACTCCACTTATACCAACACACTTTTTTATTTTATGGAGTATGTACCTCTTCAATAAAATCAACTCGAAACTAAACGGAATTGCAACACAGTTTATAAAAGATTTCTTTTGCAAACTAAATTATAATTGCAAAAACTATTTTTTCTTTCTGTTCAAAACACGATACTCTTCATAGCAATTGCTAATTGCATCCAAAATTTGTAGGTCATTAGCAGACATAATAAACTCATTAGAGTAATTACACGAACGTATAATATTCTCTAATTCAGCTCTATCAACTTGTAGTAATTCGAGTAAAGTTTCTCGATCGTAACGTTGCGAAAGTGCATCACTCAACTTGTTATCATCCTTCAATTTCTGTAACTTCCTGACTTCTTGACCTTTAGAACTAAACAACCTATACAGCATATCAGCAGGATTCATCACAGAACTCAATATACGACCAACCATACTTGCATTGGCTCTACTCTCATATCCAATCTCCAATCCTGAAATACTATACCTTTTATTCTCATTAACAGGCGCATTCTTAGCATCAATATCTAAATAACCTGTTAATTTATAAGGAGTTATAACCACTTCTTCCAAAGCGTACGCCAACTCAGTCATCCCTATTTTAGTATTAGGAAAGCGAATCATATCATTGGTTACCAAAACTTTAATAGATTTATACCCTAAAAAAGATAAATACAAGGTATCGTTAACAGCTGCCTTTATAGAAAAATACCCCTGTTCGTTGGTTGTTGTTCCTTTAACACTATTCAAATTCAACACATGTACGTTAGCTATCCCTTTGTTATCTTGAACGCTATACACAGTTCCTTTTACTTCGGTGGATTGAGCTGATAACATCCCTGTAAACAAGGTTATCATTACAAATAAAACTTTTTTCATACGTTTTTTTAATTCAACAAATATATCCTTTTTGGTCATACTAATTATCTGACGGATAAAGATAGTAAACTAAAATAAATTACTATTCAAAAATATTGTTTTTTGTATTTATTTAACATTTATTGCATATCCCATCGTTTTATTCAATTTGTTATATAGGATTAATAAACATTAACCAAATGTACTTGTTTTTAGACAAGATATATAAGTAAATCAAAAGGTTGATTCGCTATTCAAAAAAAACAAACTTCGACTACATCGCTCATAAAACGGACATAGTCGAAGCTTAATAAAACAACATAATCAATCTCTCTATGAAAACATATCTTTCACTTTTTCAAAAAACGATTTATCCGTTTTTTCTACTTTTGGTGTGAAATTTTCATTATCTCGCATTTCTCTAAAAAATTCTTTTTGTTTTTCAGTCAAATTTTTAGGTGTCCAAACATTCACGTGAATAATCAAATCACCTGTCCCATAACCATTTAGACTGGGAATCCCTTTGCCTTTCAATCGCAATATCTTTCCAGATTGCACTCCTTCATCCAGCTTAAATCGCACTTTTCCTGTGACCGTTTCAATTTCTTTTGAAGCTCCTAAAACAGCTTCTGGGAAGCTGATATATAGGTCGTAATGTAAGTTTTCTCCTTCTCGTTTGAGGGTCTCGTGTTCCTGTTCTTCAATGAGAACTAATAAATCCCCTGGAACGCTATTTTTCCCCATCGCTTCATTTCCTTTGCCACTAACCTTAAGCTGTACACCCTCCATTACACCTGCAGGAATTTTCACACTAATAGTTTCTTCAAATATTTTAAGCCCTTGACTATCAGATTCAGGAGGTCGATTTTCAATAATCTGACCACTTCCTTGACATGACGAACATGGTGCTGAGGTTTGCATCATTCCAAGCATGGTTTGCATTTGGCGAACTACTTGACCTGAACCATTACAAGAGGGACAAGTTTTATAGGTAACTCCCTCAGCCTTCACTTTTCTTTTAACTTTAATTTTTTTCTCGGCTCCCTTAACGATATCTTCTAAGGTAACTTTCAAACGAACTCGCAAGTTTTCACCTCGCAAACGCGTTTGACTTCCACCTCCAAATCCACCAAAACCAGAAAATCCAGAAAAATGACCTCCGAAAATATCCCCGAAATGGCTGAAAATATCCTCCATTGAGGAATGATATCCACCTCCTGCTCCTTCAAAAGCAGCGTGTCCAAAACGGTCGTACTGAGCTCTTTTGGTATCATCACTCAACACTTCATATGCCTCCGCTGCTAACTTGAATTTCTCTTCTGCATCCTTGTCTCCAGGATTTTTATCCGGATGATACTTCAAGGCTTGTTTGCGGTATGCTTTCTTTATTTCAGCGGCATTTGCCGTTTTTTCAACTTCTAATATTTCGTAGTAATCTTTTTTCATTTAATGATAAGTTATTGTCCTACAACTACTTTCGGGTATCTTATAATTTTATCTCCCAATTTATATCCTTTTTCAACCACATCAATAATTTTCCCTTTCATATCTTCGGTCAAAGCTGGAATTTGCGTAATGGCATCGTGAATTTCGCTATCAAAAACATCATTAGGAGCAACCTCTACCTTTTCTAAACCTTTTGATTTTAAGGTGTTTATAAATTTATTATAAATAAGCTCCACTCCTTTCAACATGTTTTTATCTTCTGATTTTGAAATTTCAACCAACGCCCTGTCAAAATCATCAATCACAGGCAACATCGATGACAAAATGTCTTGTCCTGCGGTTTTGAATAACTCAACACGCTCTCGAGTTGTACGTTTTTTATAATTCTCAAACTCAGCAAATAAACGCAAAAATTTATCTTTTTCCTTTGCTAACTCTTCTTCAATGGAACTTTTATCTTCTATATTCTCTATTGCTTCATTCGTAATACCTTCATTTTTAACTTCTTCGTTTGATAAAGGCTCTTCTTGAACGTGTTTTTCTGTACTCATTATCTATTCATTTAATTTTACTACTCCATCATATATAAAAAAGTATGCCAATGACGTCTTATATGTCAATTTGGCATTGTGATATAAAATTTTGATTTTTCTATAACTAAGCTTATCGCAAACTTATAAAAGAAAACGCTTTACTTCCCTACACGGATGAAATAATTTGTACAACATCACCCTAAAAATGAAACTCTTCCAATCTCTTCTGTAGCTACTAAACTAGTTCAAACAAGCAACATAATTCCCTTCTGTAAAATCCACAGAAATATGCTCTTGCAAACTGGTGGATAGGGAAATACCCTTAAAATCTGCCTTAATAGGGAAATTTTTATGATTACGATTGACCAAAACAGCGGTAGTAAGTCGTTTTAGTGGAACTTCTAAAAAATGTTTAACTCCGTAAATCAAAGTCAGACCAGAGTTCAGTACATCATCGACCAGTACTACCGATTTATTTTTATAATCCTCTGAATCTATAGACGTTGAAATTCCTTCCAAAGGATTTCGTTTGTTCATTTTCACTTTGCAAAGCGCTACTTTCAACGAACATATTTCTGAAAGATAAGCGTTTAATTTCTCAGCAAACAGATATCCATTACCTTCAATTCCTGCTAAAATGATTTCCGATTCATTTAAGTGTTTTTCGTAAATTTGATATGCAATACGCCGAATTTTGTTTTCTATATCTTGGTGACTTAGGATTATTGTCATAGTTATATTATTTCTCATTTAGTGGTTGAAACATAATCTTATAATGCAACTTTTTGACTTACAATGGATTCAAAACATAAAATCAACTTACTGATACTGAGCATTCTCGTAAACTGAAAATTCTGAAATTATCTATCCATTTGCTTAAATAATGATGAAAAATCCTCATTAGTAGCTTCAAAAGGCTCTTTGTCCTTAAGAAATATACGAGCAGTTAATGTCCCTTTTAAAATAAATCTATTACTTTCGAAAAGAATACTGCTACCTTCACGCAACCCAACCACAGGAGTATCATTAAGCTTATGAAACTCTTTAATCCGTGTTTCCCGAGTTTCACCCTTGTGTTTACTGTCGGGATCAGGATCAAGATAATGTGGATTCAAATTAAAAGGTACTACTCCCAAAGTATCAAAACTTGGGGGATAAATTATAGGCATATCATTGGTTGTTTGCATCGTTAGCCCTGCAATATTACTACCGGCACTGGTACCAAAATAGGGTATTCCGCTTTCAATAACCTCTCGTAGCGTTCCCATCAAATCAAACTGATAAAGCCGAGTAACTAATAGGAAAGTGTTGCCTCCGCCTGTGAAAATGGCTTTAGCTTGATGAATTGCTTCCTTAGGATTTTCAAAAGTATGCAGCCCAACAATTTTCTTACCTATACTCTCAAATCCTTTTTGAGCAATTTGCGTATATTCATCATATGACACACCACTAGGCTGTGCGTAGGGTACAAACAAAATTTCATCAACATTTGCAAAAAAAACGGCTAACTCTTCCTGCAAATATGACAAGTAGGTACCTCCATAAATAGTTGATGTGCTGGCTAATAATATTTTTTTCATAGAATCATTTGAGAAAAACAACGTCGCAAGGTAGCAATAAATCCGGAAATATCAAAATCACACTTGAGAATCATAAAAAGCCTTATAAAATCCATTTTGTTGCAATAAGGAATCATGTGTGCCACTTTCTACCAATTCTCCTTCGTTGAGCATAAAAATTTTATCTGCATTTTTGGCTATCGACACGCGATGGCTCACAATGACCACTGTTTTGCCTTTTAGTGCATTGTGTAAATTTTGTAATATTTTCTCTTCCGTTTCCGTGTCCACAGCTGAAAGTGAATCATCTAATAAATAAATTTCTGCATCTTTAAGTAAAGCTCGTGCAATAGAAATCCGTTGTTTTTGTCCCCCACTAAGCGAAACACCACGCTCACCCAAAATAGAATCATACTGATGGGTAAAATCCATTATATTATCGTGTACGACTGCTTCTTGAGTGGCTTTTACGATTTGAGTATCAGTTGCTTGTTTATTAGCAAATAACAAATTATTTTTTATGGTATCGGAAAACAGAAATGATTCTTGTGGCACCACAGCAATGGCTTCTCGCAAACTGTGCAAATTTACTTCTCTAATAGGCTTATTATCTATATAAATTTCTCCTTTCGACACATCATACATCCGAGCAATTAGATCGATGATTGTAGTTTTCCCACTACCTGTTTTTCCAATAATAGCTACAGTTTGTCCTTTAGGAATATCAAATGATACATTTTTCAACGCTTCAATACCTGTATCTGCATATGTAAAGCTCACATTTTCAAAGCGAATATTCCCGTTAATTTTTTCAATATTAGGATTATGATTACGAATATCAGGAATTTCTGCCAAAAATTCATTAATTCGTTTTTGCGACGCTTCGGCTTGTTGAACTATCGAACTTACCCACCCTACCGTAGCTACTGGCCACGTGAGCATCATCACATAAATACTAAATTTGGCTATCACTCCAATAGAGGTAATCTCTCCTAAGTAGTACAACCGACCTCCCATAAAAATCACAAAAATCAAACTCAACCCGATCATTAGAATCATAGTAGGAAAGAAAATAGCTTGAATTTTAGCTAATTTGATATTCTTCTGACGTCCTCGTTCCGCTAGGTCGGAAAGTTGCTGATTAACCAAAGGCTCATTATTGTAGGCCTTAATGACGTTTATTCCTGAAAAAGATTCCTGCGAAAATGTTGATAAATCGGAAAGAAACTGCTGAACAACCAAAGTTTCGCGGTTTATTTTCCTACTCATCACATAAATCAAAGCTGAAAGAATCGGTAAAGGAATCAAAGTATAAAGCGTCAATTCCACCGAAGTGTAAAGCATCAACGGAATAACACATGCAAATAAAGTAATGGTTTGAACACTGTACATGATAGCTGGACCAACATACATGCGTACCTTACTTACATCCTCACTGATGCGATTCATCAAATCACCTGTACGATTTCTTTTGTAAAAACTCAATGAAAGCTCTTCATATTTAACAAAAATATCATTTTTTAGATCAAATTCAATATATCGAGATACATTTATGATTAATTGACGCATAAAAAACGTAAGAATAGCCGAAATTATAGTTGCTCCGATAATTATTAAAGCATATTGTATCAAAAGTTGAACAATGTTTCCATTTTTATCCGATGATTTAGCATATTCCTCAATGGCTATAATCGAATTTTGAACATATTCAGGCATAAATAGCGAAAAAATACGTGCTAAAATCGTGATGAATATCCCTAAAATCAGATGGTATCGGTATTTAAAAAAATATTTTCGTACATATCGTAAATGTGCCATTGTTCGTATATTTAGACCGCAAAGGTACGTATTAATTGGCAAATGACAAATTGATTCATTCGGCTACCTCAGCTCAATAAGTATACAAACTTCTCAAAACGATTGATTAAATCTTAATACATAAACTTGGAATAAAAAACACGGCCTTTTAGCCGTGTCGTTACATTTTTACAGATAAATGATAAATCAAATGTATATATCATTTTGTCGATTCATTTGTTTTTTGATAAATTTAATTACCATAAATCTTCTGCCATAAATCCCAAATAACAATTCCTGCACTTACTGAGATGTTGAGTGAATGCTTCGTTCCATATTGAGGAATTTCAATGACCCCATCAGAAGCCGAAACCACTTCTTGCTCCACTCCTTTGACTTCATTTCCAAAGATTAAAGCGTATTTTTGTTCCTTTTGAGGCTGAAACTCATTGAGCATTACAGCATTTTCAGTTTGTTCAATACTGATAACTTTCACATTTTGAGTCTTTAAACTATTCACTACTGAAAGTGTATCTTCGGCATATTCCCAACAGACGCTTTCTGTAGCTCCCAATGCTGTTTTGTGAATTTCTTTATTTGGAGGAGTTGCCGTGATGCCACAAAGGTATATTTTTTCGACCAAAAAAGCATCTGCTGTTCTAAAAACAGAACCTATGTTATTTAGACTCCGAACGTTATCCAAAATAACTATTAATGGAGTTTTTGGAGCTTTTTTAAACGCATCAACATCCAATCGAATCAATTCGCTATTTGCTAATTTTCGCATTTTGTGAATATCCTAATTTTCGAGAATTTACTCCTTACCACATTCTTGTTGCTCAGGCATCTTTCCGCAGAAACCACAAGGTTCTCCCGTTTTGTTTAAATGCGGATTTTGACTGGCACACGTACCTGAAAATTTTCCACCTTTTTTTGCCCATATTTTAATAGCTATTCCTGCTATACAAAGTGCTAAAATCCCTATTGTCAATAAAATAAGTTTCATTTTTCTTTCTATTTTTATTTTAAATCATATAACGTATTTACAGCTACCACGCGTTCCATTGTAAATCCCTCAGCAAAATCCACACTAATCAACCGACCTAAATCTCTGGCTCGATAGGTTACGCTATCCAAAAAGTTTTTATCAGAAATCGGGGTATTAGGTTCATTGTTATTTGCATCATAGAATTGAGTTTTATATGCCAAAACCGATGCTAATTTTTTATCCATAAACCCTGAAATGTCAACTACAAAATCTGGTTCAATATTTTTCCATTGAATATAATGATAAACAACCTTGGGTCTCCATGCTTCTTGTGTAACTCCCTCGTGTACAGTTTCTATCTTCCGAAGCCCACTCAAAAAACAAGCATCACTTACCAATTTGCTACCTCTGCCATGGTCTATATGCCGGTCATCAATAGCATTACAAAGTACAATTTCAGGACGATATTTACGCAACATTTTGATAACTTCCAACTGATGAGCTTGATCATTAACAAAAAATCCATCAGCAAATTTTAAATTTTCACGTATCTCCACTCCTAAAATCCTTGCTCCTTCCCTAGCCTCTTGCTTACGGATTTGCGCGTTACCACGTGTACCTAACTCACCTTGTGTAAGGTCTACAATTCCTACTTTCCGACCAAGAGACACTTCTTTAGCAATCGTTCCTGAGCAACCTAATTCTACATCATCGGGATGTGCTCCAAAAGCTAATATATCTAATTTCATCTATGTAATAACTTAATTTTCAATCCAATTGATAATCTCCTGATCATCCGGTTGGGTGCGTGGTGAAATTACTTTTTCTAATTTTCCGTTTGTTCCGATTAAATATTTCTGGAAATTCCATTGTACTTCAGAATCTTGCACTCCGTTTTTACTCTTTTGAGTCAAAAATTGATATATGGGATGAATGTCATCTCCTTTTACTGTAATTTTTTCCATCAAAGGAAAAGTTACGCCGTAATTCACTTTACAAAACTGTGCAATTTCAAAATTTGTACCTGGTTCTTGCGATTTGAAATCATTAGCAGGGAATCCAATAATTATAAAATTCTGGTCTTTATATTTTTTATACAAAGCCTCCAATCCCTCATACTGAGGCGTAAGCCCACATTTGGAAGCTGTATTGACAATCATTATTTTTTTCCCTTTGAGTTTCGAAAAATCAAACTTTTTGCCACTAATATCTTTAACAGTAAATTGATAAATAGTATTTTTTTCCGTTCCTGTTTGTGCTTTTACCAATACAAACATCAATAAAGCTAAAATAGTGAATATTTTTTTCATTTTTTACAATTATTTTTTAAATTAAACTTCAATAAGATATATTATTTATAAATTTTATAAGACTTCCATAAGATAAATAGTTACCATCATGCAAAACCTTCAAAGATTCCTAATCCAAACAAAGCAAAGTCGTATTTAGCGGGATCGTTAGGGTCGAATCGTAGTAAATGACCGTTCAATTCCGTTAAAGCCTTTATATCATTTTGCGGACGCGTAATCAGCCCCAAAGAACGTGCCACATTACCTGAATGTACATCTAACGGGCAGGATAACATCGCAGGGGAAATACGCTTCCAAATACCCAAATCGACCCCTGAATTGTCATTGCGAACCATCCAACGCAGATACATATTGATACGTTTTGCTACGGAACCTTTACGAGGGTCAGGCAAGTGTTTGAGAGAACGATTATATTTTAAATCTTTGAAAAACAAACTTTTAAAATTTGAAATTCCTAACTGTAAATCGTTGTTTTCAACACTATCAGCCAAAGCGTTTTCCAATCCATCATAATGCGTATAAATATGTTTTAAACTGATAATAAATTGCTCGAAATCTTGTCCGTTAAACGTTCTATGGACAAAATTTTGCAGACGCTTCAAATCATTTTGAGTATGCGACATCACAAAATCGTAAGGTGCATTCCCCATTAAGTCCATCATTTTCAATCCGTTATTTATAATAGACTTTCGCAATCCCCACGCAATAACCGAAACTAAAAAACCTGATATTTCTACATCTTCCTTAGCGGAATACCTTTTAGGAATCTGTAAGGGATCGGTCTCAACAAATTCTGGTCGATTATATTTCAGTACTTTCTCGTCTAAAAAATCTTTTAAATCACTAATTATCATATGAATTTACCATCAAGCATTGTTAATTTTCGGTCTGCCATATTCGCTAAATCCTCATTATGTGTAACTATCACAAAAGTCTGATTAAAAGTTTTTCGCAATTCAAAGAACAAGTGATGCAAATTCTCGGCACTTTCCGAATCTAAGTTGCCACTGGGTTCATCAGCAAGTACTACTGCTGGATGATTCATCAAAGCCCTTGCTACCGAAACACGTTGTTGCTCTCCACCTGATAAAGCACTGGGTTTATGATGAATACGGTCTGATAAATTTAAAAATGATAACAGTTCCTTAGCTCTGTTTTCCGCCTCTTTCTTTGCTGTTCCTTTAATAAAAGCGGGAATACACACGTTTTCAAGTGCTGTAAATTCGGGTAGTAGCTGATGAAATTGGAAAATAAACCCAATATGCTCATTACGGAATTTCGACAAGGACTTCGATGATAGTTCATTAACATTTACGTCATTGATTACCAATGAACTATCTTGCTGTTGATTTGCTAAATCAAGTGTACCTAAAATATGTAAAAGCGTAGTTTTCCCAGCTCCTGAAGCTCCAACAATCGAAACAATTTCTCCCTTATGTACGTGAATATCAACTCCTTTGAGTACTTCTAAACCGCTGTATGTTTTATGTATATTAGTTGCTTTTATCATTTATATAGAAAGTGATTTTATAGCTTTAAATTGCTATATTTTTTGAATAAATACGAATCTTAATAATTAATTCAGTGATAATTAATTTAAATAATTCGAATATGCACCAAAACGAAACTTTTGATTTTTTTGGTTAAAGGAATTAAACTGTTTCGTCTGAAATTCGCTGGTTTGCTAAGTCGAGTATTTTCTGTACTTGCTGGTCAAACGTCAAATTGGAATTATCGATTTCAACAGCATCTTTAGCTTTCAACAAAGGAGACTCCTTGCGTGTGGTATCTAAAAAATCTCGATATTGAACGTTTTTTAAAACTTCTTCAAACGATACTTCTTCGCCTTTTTCTAGCAATTCTTTGTAGCGACGCTCAGCTCGAATTTGTTCGGAAGCTGTCATGAAAATCTTCAGCTCTGCATTGGGGAACACTACTGAACCAATGTCCCTTCCGTCCATTACAATGCCTTTCTCTTCTGAAAATTTCCTTTGTAAATCAACTAAATAAGCACGTACACTCGCTACTTTTGCTACTTCACTCACCAAATTAGCCACTTCAATTGATCGGATTTCTTTCTCTATATTAACATCATTCAAGTAGATTTCAGAAAACTGTAACTCGGGATTATATTTAAACTTAATATCTGAATTTTTTAAAGCCGTCAGTAATTCTTGCTCTTTAAGATAAACTGTCTGTTCATCTTGCTGTTTATCAGTGTTTTCTACTGTTTTTTTTTCAACAAATCCTTTTTGCATTGCCAAATAAGTTACAGCTCGGTACATTGCTCCAGTATCCACATAAACATACCCTAATTTCTTGGCAACAACCTTAGCCGTACTACTTTTCCCCGTGGATGAATATCCGTCTATAGCGATAATTATTTTCTGCATTTCCCTTTCTTTTATTGTCGGCAAATATACAATTTTAGTTTCAATATCTTTTATATTAAACGCTATGTTTACCTCAACAATCTTAATTTCAATTTGAGTAAAAAAGAACGCTTTTTGTGTAGATTCACTTAGTCGTCTGATAAAAGTACTTCGTAGATTGGAACTGAAAACATCGATTAAAAAAAACATTGAGATTCAGAAACTCTAAATCTCAATATTTCATTTGTTATTTTTGAGCCAAATCTTCCAAAACATTCACGGCTTCTTCCAAATAAATGTCTTTTTGTAAGTTTTCATGCCAACGGTCTCTACGAAGCTTTAAATCTTCGTTTTTACCAATTTTAGCTTCATCACTTGGCAAAGAAGAGAACTTTAAGTTTGATTTATATTCGGAAATAGCTTTGAAACGCTTTGATTCTTCTTCATTTTTTTCCATGAGTTTTTTGTACGCCTCATAGTTTAATGGAAATATATTCTCATCTTGTTGTTGCTTAATCCATTTCGCATTTTCGTCTATCAATTTGAAATTTGGATTTTCTTGTATTCTCCTTTGGCTATTAGCTATTACACGTGCAAACAACTCATCGTTTTTCAGAGGTACGTACTGCTGACTTTTAATTTTATCCCAAACCATAGCATTAGACATATCGCGTTCTCCCACATCAATATACTTGTATTTATCGGGCATAACAATATCGCTTTTCACACCTTCGAGCTGAGTTGACCCCCCGTTAATACGATAGAATTTTTGAATCGTAATCTTCAAAGCTCCCAAATCGCCGAATGAATTTTGTCGAACATACTGATTCAAATCAGCAAAAGTTTGTACCGTTCCTTTCCCAAAAGTTTGTTTACCCCCCATAACAATAGCACGTTTATAATCTTGCATTGCAGCCGCTAAAATTTCGGATGCTGAAGCTGACAATTCATTAGTCATAATTACCAAGGGACCATCCCATTGCGTACGTGAATCGGTGTCAGCGAGATTATCAACACGCCCTTGGGAAGATTTGACCTGCACCACAGGCCCTGATTTGATAAACAACCCTGCAATATCGACCACTGAACGTAACGAGCCACCACCATTGTTTCGCAAATCAACAATGATTCCAGCAACACCTTGCTTTTTTAACTTCTCAACCTCAATTGCCATATCGGTTGCGGCATTTTTGGAATTGTAGTTCTCCACATCCATATAAAACTTGGGTAAGTCTATAATTCCATATTTTTTGCCGTTATGATCCACTATCACTGATTTTGCATAGGTTTCTTCCATTTCAACAATGTCCCGAATCACACCCACCGTTTCGATAGTTCCATCCACACGCTTAACAGTCAAACGCACCTCAGTCCCTTTTGGCCCTTTTATGAGTTTAATAGCCTCATCCAAACGCATTCCAACAACATCAACAGGTTCTTCTTTGCCCTGAGCTACTTTGAGAATTAAATCTCCCACTTCCAATGCTTTAGCTTTCCAAACAGGCCCTCCTAAAATGATTGTTGTAACTCGAATACCGTCAATTTTTTTCTGTAATTGAGCTCCAATACCTTCAAATTTTCCTGACATTCCTTGATCAAAACTTTTTTTGATGTCGGGAGCCATATAGTTGGTGTGTGGATCAAAGGTCTCAGCAAAAGCATTCACATATATGGAAAACCATTCTTCTTCGAGCATATCGTCATAAATCGAAAAAATTTCTGTGAGTGTTTTTTCAGCATTCTCCACCGATTCTTTTTTTAATTCCTCAGCAGACTTCACTTTGTAGGTGCTATCTTTCTCCAATTTTGTATTTTCTTCCTTTTCTTTGGTTAAATAATTGGAAATAGCCGAAAAAGTGATGATCTGATTCCATCGATTTTGCATTTCGGTTTTTGTTTTAACATATTGAATTTCTTCAAAATCAGTGCTTATTGTTTTTTTAGAATTAAAATCAATCGGTTTTTTAAATATCTGCTTTGCAATTTCTTGCGATTCTTTCATTCGTTGCATCAAACGGCTGTATGTGAGATTAAAAAATGAAATATCGCCTCGTTTCAAATCATCATCCAAACGAGTTTCGTATTTTTTAAACTCGTTGATATCCGATTGTAGAAAATAACGTTTTTGGCTATCCAATTGCTCGATATAGCTTTTGTACATTTTTTTAGAAAACTCGTCGTTGATTTGCATAGGACTGAAATGTCCATTACTAAGCACGTACTGTACAATCTCCAACAATAGTTTGTCTTTGTCAGGATTTTCAAACTTTTTTGCAAAACTACAGGATGCAAAGGATATGAAAAATAAAAGTAAAGATGCTGAAATTTTTTTCATTACTACAGGTTTTCTATATTAATTAATTCTCTGTGAAAGGGCAAAATAAGTGCCAAAATATACTTGTAACTTGGCAAACTTACATAAAAAAAATGATTTATGACGTATTATCAAAAAGGTTTATCAGTTTTATCCTATTAACTATCTACATACCAACTAATTAAACCTCAAGTTGAATTTATTCACGATTTTAAAAATCAGGTCGTGTATGTGATGATAGAGAAAAAACGTAGAAAACTAAGTCCCTACTTTTCTTCAAAAACTACTTCGAAAATTTTATTCCAATTTTTTCCTGTTATAAAAAACGTTTTTCTATTATGGTGATAAGCAATCCCATTTAACACATCTAATTCAGGTATTTGTTCCACTTTTTCTTTCAACCCACGCATATCCACAATACCTTCAATAGCCCCATTCTGGGGATTGATAATCATTATTCCATCTTTCTGGTAGGTATTGGCGTAAATTTTCCCGTTCACCCATTCCAACTCGTTTGCATTTGAAAATAAGGATTTATCAGTAGAAATTTGTATAAAATCTTCCTCTTGATACGTATTCGGATTTAATATCCAAATTTTCTCCGTACCATCACTTTTATAGATTTTTTTTCCATCGTAGCACAAACCCCAACCCTCTTTACTTTTCCCGTAGGCAAATGTTTGCTGCTGATTCAAATCCAAATCATAGACAATACCTAAGTTTTCTTGCCATGTCAGTTGCAAAATTTTATTATCAAAAACAGTAACTCCTTCCCCAAAGTACTGAGACGCTAAATTGATTTTTTTATACTCTTGTCCTGTAAAAACATTCCACTTTCGTAGAGTTGATTTTCCATATTGCCCCGTACTTTCTATAAGAGTATCTCCCACAAATTCAAGCCCTTGGGTATAAGCAGTTTTATCATGATCGTATTGATTTATAATTCTGTAAGTGTAGAGTTTGGGGGCTTTATCTGCCAAAATTGTCAATTCTTTTTGGAACGTATATTCTTTCCCACTCTCTGTTACCACCTCAATTTCAATAATTTGCTTACCTAATTTTATATTTTTTAAAAGATAAGATCCTTCCATGAACGTAAGCTCCTCTCCATTGATTTTATAACTTACCGAAGCCACCGCTTCTCCAAAATCATTATCAGAAACAGAGAGTTGAACGGTATCGTTTAGATGATATTCCTTTTTTTGTGGTTGAACTTTGAGATTGTAATTGCGTGTTTTTTGTGATCCCAAACCATTGCATGAGAAAAACACACAAACTATTGTAAAAAAAACAATTACATTTTTTATCATAAGATTTTATCGTTTAGATTGAAAAAAATAGGTGATTGTACCGCTTTGCATTTTTCTGTCCAAATAGACATTAAATCGTGCTTGACGAGCATACGCCAGAGCATTCTCAACTAAGCAACCATTAGTGGTAGTTGAATGCTCTCGATTTATGGAAGCTGTTACTACTTTGCCTTCTTCATTGACCTTTATGTCAACAACGACCTTGCCTTCTTCCTCACACGTAAATACAGGATTAGGCAAATCGCCCCTGACTTCTCTATCGACTAAAGCATACTTTATTAAAGTGTTTTTATTGACAACTTCTTCTCTTTTGACGCCTTGCTGGTTTTGTTCTATCCCGACATCTGTTGTAACTACAACATCGGAAATTTTATCCGTTAGCAATGACTCACTAGCCTCTTTCATTTCGCGTTCTGCTAAAATTTCATCTAAGGTTTTGAAAGGCTCATCAGCGTGTTTTAAAGCTCTATCTGCTTCATTATAAGTTTTTATAGTAATCCTTGTTTGTTCCGTTATGCCTTGTTCAGCCTTGCTTTCTTCGGGAGGAATATCAAATTGAGCAACTTCTGGAGTAAAATTCATTTCCAACATAATTTCAACTTCCTTAGCTTTAAGCTGAACACGCAACATTAAGACCAAAATACATATTATGAAAGAAAGCGTAATAATTACAGATTTTTCTATAGGCGAGAGCATGTCAATAAACCTCCTGACCTCTCGCAAGAAAGTTTGCCAATCCCCTCTTCTACTCTTTTTCTTTGAACGCGGTCTTGAATTATGTATTTTAGGGTTTGTATCTGTTACAATAGGAATTTGAGAAGTGTCTACCTTAGGTTTAGATTCCTCAGAAACATCCTCTTTGGGTTTCGGTAATTGAGGTGTGGTAACATCAGATTTTCGAGGTTGAACCGATGGTTTTTTATTATATTTTCTCTTTTTTTTCTTCATTATCTATCGGATTCTTAAACAAATCCAATGACAAAGATACTGAATATAATTAAATTGGAATAACTTTCAATAAAAAAGAAGCTGTCTTAGATTCAACCCCCAAGTGCAATTTTTTATGCCACGAATTTATAAAATAAATTTTTAGGTTCTTCAAAATCTAATGTTAATCTCGGTCTTCGGTTAATTTTATGTTGAATTTCTTTAATCTTCTCTTTGCTAATTCTCTCAAAATAAGTACCCTTAGGGATATATTGTCGTACAAGTTTGTTGGTATTTTCACTCAATCCTCGCTCCCAAGAACAATACGGATTGGCAAAATAAAAATCACAACTTAATTTCTTGCTAATATACTCATGTTCAGAAAACTCTAATCCATTATCACTGGTAATGGTTTTCACATAATCTTTATACGGAAGCAAAGCGTATATCATTGCTTTGGCTAAACTTTTTGCATTTTTACCACTTAACTTCCTCATTATTAGAAATTTTGTTTTTCTTTCTACAATCGTCAGAATCGCTCCTTTATGTTCTGCCCCCACGATTAAATCTACCTCAAAATGTCCAAATTCTTCATTAGTCAAAACGATTTCAGGGCGTAAACGAATTGGTTTTCGGTTTTTTATCACTTCTTTTTTGCCTGAAACGGGGCGTTTTCGATGTTTTAACTTATGTCTTAAATATTGATATAAATCTCCTCCTTTTTCCTTGTCTTCTCGGATATATTGATAAATCTTTTCAGTACTTACCATACTTATTTCGTGCTTTTTACAGTAACCTACGATTTGCTGAGGAGACCACTGTTCCCGCCTTATTTTCTCTTCTACAAAAGCTGCTACCTTTGGGGTAAACTTCCTGTTTACGGCAAATCTTTCCTTGCGAATATTGGCTTGTTCCTGAGCGTTTTGAGGGTTATACCCCCCTCTTTTGAGTTTGTTCCTCTTAAGCTCCCTACTGATGGTGCTTTCTGACACGCCCATTTGCTGAGCAATAAATTTTTGTGATTTATTACATTTAAGATATGCTTTTATTTCGTATCTTTGCTCCAAAGTTAAATGTTTATATTTCATTGTCTTATTGGTTATTTGACAAAGAAATAACATTTTTTTGAAGGGAGAAAGTTTTTTTACTTTCTCTCTTTTTTCTTTGGGCTAGCCCAAAGAAAAAAGAGAGAAAAACGATCCCAAAAAATTGCACTTACTAATGGAATTTAAGTGTCATAAAAGTATTTTTTTTTCTTCTCTTGCAATTGATTTAGATTCTGTTGAGCAATATTCTCGTGTTGAAATTAGAAAATCTGTACTTGCAAGATTTATGTCTACAATTGAACAAGAGCTCAACAAACTAAAATAACAAAACAACAAATTACTTTTTGGACAGCTTCTTTAAACTATTTAATTATTTATTAATAGCCGGATCTTTCATTCCTTCTTCTATCATATTATAGAATTGATCAAGTTTAGGAAGTACTACGATGCGTGTTCTACGGTTTTGAGCTTTTCCTTCTTTGGTGTCATTAGTTGTAACTGGTATGTATTCGCTACGTCCTGCTGCCGTCATACGCTCTGGACTTACACCAAAATCTTTTTGTAATATACGAACGATTGCAGTTGCACGAAGTACGCTCAAATCCCAATTATCTTTAATAACTGTATTAGCTTTATACGGTACATTGTCAGTATGTCCTTCAACCATAAACTCAAAATCAGGCTTATTTTTCACAACCAAAGCCACTTTACCTAACACCTCTTTAGCACGGTTAGTAACTGCATAGCTTCCGCTGCTGAACAGCAACTTATCAGAAATATTTACAAAAACAACTCCTTTTTCAACTTTCACTTCAATATCTTGGTCGTCTAAGTTACCAATGGCTCCCTTTAAACTTTGCACTAAGGCTAAGTTGATAGAATCACGACGAGTTACTGCATCTCTTAAGTTTCTGATTGTCAAATCTTTCTCACGAAGACTTTCCAATGATTTTTCAAGATTTTCAGCTCCTTTTTGGGTTAAGGTTGTCAAATTACCCATATTATTAATCAATTGCTGATTGTTTTCACGCAACAAATCATTTTCATTTTTTAGGCTTGACACTTGATACTGCAATTTTTCATAATCTTTCAAACAAGCATTCAATTTGACAGTTGCCGTGTTTAGTAATTCATCTGTTTGTTTGTACTTTTGTTCTAGCTCTGCATATTTCTTGTTCGATACGCACGAAACTGTTACCAAACTCACTAATGAAATAGCTACAAAAATCTTTCTCATTATATTTAATTTTAAAGGTTTATATAAAGGCAAAAATACTATTTTAATTTGTTAAAAGTTCTTTTATTTTTAATAAAATATTCCCAAACAATAGATTCTACTTCATAATATAACAGAAAATCAGTTCCTTTTCTTTTATTTTTAAATTTAAAAAAATTTCTGTAAAAACTCATATGAGCCTTGAAAATTGCCCATGTAAAGCTTATTTTTCCTTGGAAAAGAAAACGTCCTCCTGCAATTCCATCTAACAACATTCGTAAAAATAAAATTCGATATTTTCTCTTCTGTGGCAAATTTTTAAGTAGCATGAACAATCCATTCCTGAAATTCAAATAGGTCTTTTTAGGATTATCGGTGGGCAGGGTAGCCGCACCTACGTGAAAAACCTTACTCTGTGGGGTATAAACAACCCGTTTTCCAAATCTATGTATCCGCCAACAAAGGTCTATTTCTTCTTGATGAGCAAAGAAATCCTCATCGAATCCATTCATCTGTTTAAAAACATCTGAACGAATAAAAAAACAGGCTCCCGATGCCCAAAACACATCCATTTCAGTATCATACTGTCCTAAATCTTGCTCTACAACATCAAAAATACGTCCTCTACAAAAAGGAAAACCATATTTATCAATAAAACCACCCGCAGCTCCAGCGTATTCAAAGTGGTTTTTATCCTTATAATCTAATATTTTGGGCTGTACAACCCCTATTTCAGGATTTTTGAACAATTTTTCAATCGGAATCAACCAATTTTCAGTTACTTCAATATCTGAATTTAATAAACAATATACATCTGCTTCAATCTGCTGTAACCCTTGATTGTACCCTCGAGCATAGCCCCCGTTAGTAGGTAAACTAACAATATGAACATCCGAAAACGTATTTTTAACGTATTCCACAGAGGTATCTGTCGAGGCATTGTCAACCAAATAAAGAGATGCTTGAGGCGAATATTTTACCAATGAAGGTAAAAACTTTTCCAAAAGATGCTTTCCATTCCAATTTAGAACTACAACAGCTATTTTCATTTTTTATGTTTGTGCGACTTAGCAGAACTTAAATAAAGGCGAAAGTTCGAAAATATCAAGAAAACCAATATGAAATTAAACTTATGTTTTTTAATCTCAGAACAATAATCAAAACATTGCACTTCTACTTAACAATATATTGAAATTCAGAATACTGCCCTACACGAAAGGCTCCTAACGGATTTTTCTTTGGATTAGTTTCATGTGTTACATTTCCTAAAATACGAGCAGGAATATTATTGGATGGAGGTCCTGCTCCCCTACCTTGGTCGTTAATGGCTACGTCCGCCAAAAAGTCTATGATTTGTTTATATTCATATGATATACGATATAAAGAGACATAAATTTGATCACCTTTTTTCAACTCCTCTTGGAAACCATTGGTTGTGAAAAAGAACTTTTGATCAGCGATGAATTTATCATCCAAAGTATATCTATCTTCTTTCTGTTTGTGTTTCATTCGCACCAAATAAGCATTTTCTTCATTAGCAAATCCATTAAAGAAGAATCGAGCTTCGGTTTTATTTCCAAAAATTCCTCCGTTGTCATTTTGTTGTGTTCGTGAGGCATCAACAATAGCTGTTTCTTTCATACGAGCTTTAGCTACGTATTTTTCCCCTTCATACTCAATATGCAAGATATAATCCCGCCCCAAAACAGGAGTAATTCCGTCAGGAAAGGCGTAAATAGTTCCTCCTAGATGGTTGGATACTGTTGGGTATTCTGTCGGTGGAAAAATATTTGCAAATTGCTGATGACTAATCTCTTGCAAAATATATTCTTCACTATGGTAAGTAGTAATTTTAACAGCTGCTCCAGTGGCTTTTGGCGAAGGAAGATTGCTGTAATAATCGGTTGTGTAACTCAAATGCACTACGGGAATGGCTTGAGTATCTCCTTTCTTCCAATCAATATAGGCATCTACCACCAATTGAGGTTTTTCATTATCTATGTCTAAAGTAATGACTTCTTCACACGAACTCAGTGCGAACGAAAGCATACATATTATGGTATAAATTTTTCTCATTTTAAAAAGTAAAGTTATAGGTTACACTTGGAATAATTCCAAAAATCGACAACTTGACAGCTTCATTCAAGTGAGTATCTGAATTTTCACGAAAGGAAATAGAAACAGCGTTTTTTCGATTATAAAGGTTATAAATTCCAAAATTCCATTCGCTTTTCCAGCGCTTATGTTGTTTTTGAGGCGTGTAAGTTGCTGAAATATCTAATCGGTGGTACGTTGGCAAGCGATATTCATTGCGTTTGCTGTAATTTGGAACAATCATATTTAGATATTGGTACGTTCCCACAGGAAAATTGGCTGGAAGTCCCGTTTGTAAATTAAAAATAGCCCCAAAAGTCCATTTCGGACTCAAAGCATAGGTTGCCGTAATGGACAAATCGTGCGGTTTGTCATACGGAGTACTATACCATTCGCCGTTATTAATTCCCGTTTCTTGTAGCGTACGACCTGGGGTTTGTTGCTCCGATTTCGACAAGGTGTAGGCAATCCATCCTGTTAATTTTCCCGTATTTTTACGCAATAATAATTCCAAACCATAAGCACGACTATGCCCGTTCAACACCACTTGTTCTATGGCTTTATTCGCAATCAAATCAGCTCCATCAATATAATCCAACCTATTTCGGGTAGTTTTGTAATAGGTTTCAGCCTCAAAACTATACCTGTCTTCAGCAAAGTTAGTAGCAAATCCGACAGCATACTGATCGCTAACTTGTGGCTTTAAATATTGGTCACTTGGCGTCCAAACATCTAATGGGCTTGGTGATGAAGTGTTTGAAATGAGATGCAAATATTGAGCATTTCTACCATAACTTGCTTTAAACGAACGATTATCATTCAGAGCATACGATAAGGTCAAACGTGGCTCAAGGTGACTGAACAAATCTATTATCTTATTATTAGGGTAATAATCAGTACCGATAGGAACTCCTTTTTGATATACACCTCGATTAGGATTGAACGTAACTGGTTGATCGTTAGCATAACGGTTTATTTCTCGACTTCCCAAATGGTAGAAGGAATTTAATCGAAGTCCGTAAGACAAATTCAACGAAGAGGTTATACTATGTTCTGCATCAATGTAGAACCCATTTTCAAAGGCATATTTATTAGGTAGATATTGCTCTTTGATATTCGAGTCGGGAGAACTTGGGGATAATTTTCCTTGTATAAAAACGTAGTACAAACCTTGAACTCCATAGGAAAGTTTGAATTTTTCAGATATATAATTTTTAAAATCATATTTCAAATTGAAGTTTTTGATACCTGAATCCCACTGAAATCCAATGTAATTAAACATAAAACCGTAATAATAATCACTAAAAATCAACGATAAATTAGAGAAAAGCTTGTCGTTGAACAAATGATTCCAGCGTAAATTAAACAAAGCATTACCATAGACATTTCTCAAATTATCGCTCAAATCAAAAAAATCACGACCGAAATAACCGGATAAATAGAGTGTATTGTTATCATTCAGTTTATAGGACAATTTTGTGTTTAGATCGTAGAAATAAGCCGAATTTTTATTATCTGTAAACTTCAAAAACAAATGAGCATACGAAGCGCGTCCGCCTATGAGAAAAGAACTCTTTTCCTTAACGATAGGGCCTTCAGCTAACAACCTTGAGGACAAAATCCCCAGACCACCTGTCATTCCGAAATCATTCCGATTTCCATCTTTTTGGTAAATATCTAAAACCGAAGAAGTTCTACCTCCATAACGCGCTGGAATTCCTCCTTTGTAAAGTTTCATATCACGAACTGCATCGGCATTGAACACACTTAAAAAACCAAACAAATGTGATGAATTAAAAATGGTAGCCTCATCCAAAAGTACTAAATTTTGGTCAGCTCCACCACCCCGCACATTGAAGCCTGATGACACTTCTCCTGCGTTACTCACTCCAGGCATCTGTAACAAAGTTTTTATAATATCTACTTCACCGATGAGTACGGGTAGCTTTTTAATAGTCGAAATAGGGACGGAAACTGTACTCATCTCAGGTTTTCGGATATCCACCTTTGAAGAAGTATTGGCAAACACCTCTACTCCATCCAATTCAATTGCTTCGGCAGATAATTTGTAATCTTTACGGATATTTTTATCCAATACCAATTCCTCCGTAATGGTCATAAATCCCATAGACTCAATAGATATGGTATATTTTCCTTCGGGAAGTGTAATGGAAAAAAAACCATACTCGTTGGAAGTTGTTCCCGTACCTAATTCTTTGATAATACAATTAACTCCCAACAACAACTCTCCATTTGAGGCATCAACAAAATGTCCACTGAAAGTATATTTTTTTTGAGCATACACCGAAACACTTAGGAATATCCCCAAAAATAATAATAAAAATTTCCTCGTCATACCAAAATATGAATATTTTCGGCAAAGATACGTTTTTTATCAAACTCTCAATTTTGTTTTACAAAAATTTCAAACTAAACGCATAAAATACTATTTTTGGAGCTGTGACAATTAAAATCAGAAGGTAATGTAAAAAGTATGATGCCTTAAAAAAGAAGTTTTTTTGTCAGGCTGAGCTTAGTCGAAGCCTCGTAATTACAGGACTTCGACTAAGCTCAGCCTGACAATCAGAACTACATCATACTTTTTATAACACGACCCAAAATCACATAAAGACATCGTATATCTGTGTTTCCATGTGGTTTTCTAAAAACTGTATTCTTTTACGAATTTTTAGAACAATATAACCATCTCTCTGTAAATCATTTATAGCTTATACCGAATTGAAAAAACAATCGTTCGAGGCATCACGTGGGTAGTTTGCATCACCACATAATAATTTGATATACTGCTATTTATTTTAGTCTTTGTACCCAAAACGTTATTTCCTGCCAAATGAAACCCCCACGGACTTTTGGATCTCTGATAGTCCAACGATATATTTAAATATTGAAAATCGGCTAATTGACTTGAATTAAGTTGCTCATTTCTAAAATAAGCATACTGCAATTCCGTCGAAAAATCATTTGTAAATCGGTAACTTCCAATAGTAAGCCAATAATCGGATATGAGTTTTGTTGAAGAAACTCCCCGATGTGCATTCCAATTTTTTGTATAAGAAACATTCAGGTTCATTTTCTTGTAAACAACTCTTGTATAAGCCTTTACACTATGATTCTCTCGACGATTTTCTGTGATGATACGATTCATTTTCTGTACGTAATCGTTCCATGAACCAGCGTAAGTCAGTCCCCACTGCATACCTAAAATTTTTCTTTCCAGCGTAGTCATAAAACTCCACGAAGTTTCAGGTTTATGAGTCAAAAACCAAGTCGAAAAACGGTTAATATCTTCAAAAATATACTCACTACCTATGGTTTTCGTTTTTCTATTAAATGACAAATGAGCTGATAATGTGATTCGTTTGAAAAAACTGTTTCGCCTATAATTCAACGAAAATGAATGAAATAATTCATTATCCAACATTGGATTTCCTTTCGTAATGGCATTATAGGAAAGTAACGAAAATTTTTCTAATAGCATTTCTTCTTTAGGAAATATATTTCGTTTGGCATAATGAAATTTAATTTCTTCTGAATTACTAAACTCATAGGTAGTTTCAAAAGCAGGTTCAAAAGCCAACAAATCAGACGTTCTTTTATTGACTGATTGATTGTTTTTAAGCGTATAATACCGTAAAAAAGCAGAAAATTTTGAAACTAATTTACGAATTTTAAACCGATATTCCAACCCTAAAAAAGCATCTGCCAAAGTATAGTTATGCATATTTCCAAAACCTTCCGAAGCAAAATCATTGAAATTTCCATTGGTCAGTAATTGTCCTTCACGAACATCTAATGAACTCATTTCCAAATTACTACCTATATTGGTATATAAATGATTCAAATCATTAATCGTCCAATAGTGCTTAAAAATAGCATCTATTTGGTACTTTTTGGTCTGTTGGGTTTGTAACAAATGATATTCCGTGTCGGTTAGCAATGGCAATAAAGACGGCAAGGAAGCCAACTTATTCACAAACCATTGATTATCAATAGTTATCTTATCATAACTATGATTTATGACAAAGGTAGTCGTTTCCTTAGGGTTATAAACCTTATGCCATTCCACATATTGCTTAAACGAAACATTATCAGTATCGGTCAATGAATTTACACTTCGGGTTCTGAGAGACGATTTGGAAACTAAATCATTAGAGATGTGATTATTATTAGCATCAAACTGAGCATTATAAAACCATTTTTCATCAGACGAAGGAGAATAATCCACCTTGATGTTCCCCATTCCCAACAGATTCTGTTGCTCGTTAGTAAGCTGCTGCCATTCCAAAAGAGGTTTCTGATTGGTAAGATACTCAATAGAAGTATCTTTTTTGTAATCAGTTAGCAATTTTGAAAAAATACTAAACCCCGACAGATAGAGTTTGGAGGTAGGCATATACCCGTAATTAAACGCTAAAAAACGTGCATTGTGGCGGTACATATTTTGGTTATTTTTACTGTACGTAGAAAGATTTACTGATACCCCTCGTTGCTTAGTAAAACGACTGCGTCCTCCTTGAAAACGCATCAAATCTTGGAAAGAAAACGCCGATTTTCCAAAATCGTTAACATCGCCTATAAGGTTCAAATTCAATTCGGGATGGTAATAGAACAAGGCGGTATGTGCTAAGTGGTGACTATCATTTCCCGCCCCAGCTTCGAGGTCACCAAAAACGAATTTCTTTTTGTCTTCTTTCAGTAAAACATTCATTGCCAACTCATTAGAACTTGATACATTTTTCAAAAAACTGACCTCGTTAAAATTGTCAATTACTTCAATTTTGTCCAACGCATCGGCAGGAATGTTTTCAACAGCCAATTTTGAACTCCCTCCGAAAAAGGAACGTCCCTCTACTAACATTTGAGTTACTTGTTTGCCCTGTACCTTGATTATGCCATCATCGTCCACCTCCACACCTGGGAGTTTTTCCAGTACTTCCTTCATTTTGCGTTCGTTACCCAACACAAAAGCATCAACTTTATAAACGGTCGTATCTTTTTTAACAGTGATAGGAAGCCTCTCAACAGAAATGACTACTTCGGTAAGTTCAATTCCTGTACTTTTGAGTACAAAATGATGTTCCGAACGTTCGCTCGTTGCCGTAGTCGTAATATTTTGAGGAGTATATCCCAAATAGGACACTGAAATCACATATTCGACATCACGAAGCAAGTTGAATTTGTACCTCCCCTGTTTGTCGGTCGTAGCAAACAATATTCGACCTCCTTTTTGGGCAGGACGTGCCAACAAGTTTGCATTTTCCAACGGAGCAAGGCTATCTCTGACCGTTCCTTCAAACAAGCTTTCTTGGGAATAACCTGAAAAATAACACAATATAAGCAGAAAGAAAAATAAACGCATTCAAAAAGGGAAGTTTATTTCAATTTTTCAAGAAACTCATTAACTTCTTTATTTACAAAGACTTTATATTCTTCAGGAGTAAGCGTTTTATCTATTTTTGGGAATTTCAATTGGGGAGCAGATTTTAGGGGTATGATTTTCTCGACTACCAAACTGCTTGTCGCTCCCTTCGTTCCCGCAAGAAGTACCAACCCCGGAAGTCCAAAAAAATCTTCAGGGCCGTATTTGACAGGAAAATCGGGACAAAACCACGCTTCCATTTCCTGTTCCTCATCTCCCAAGGCTTCTATCAGGTGAGGCCGTTTGGTAAAAGCACGATAACACACATAACCATTTATAGTAACCGAATCATCGGTAATTGTCCATTGATGATGATTCAAATCATATTTCACAAATACGCCTTCTCTTTCTGCAACAACCTGATTTCCTTTGTAATAGAATCTTTCGACCTTAGGAAGTTGTATTCCTTCAGGGAGCATTTGCTCATAAAATGAATACACCGCTTTGTCCCCTGCAACTAATAGCTGAAATCTGTGGCTTCGTTTTGCTTTTAATTTGCTCTCAACATTATTTTTGATTATAGGGTCTTTGATGTTTTTGAGATTATCGATATTGACTTCCGTTTTATAAATCACTTGGTAATTCTGAGAAAAAGCGGAAAGACTTATGATAAAAAACAACAGAGATAATAGATTTCGGTTCATAATTTATTTTTTTTTGCGATTCCTTTCTTTTTAGATATTCACATGATTTTTAAAATAGATATCTCATCATAAAAGTACCTAATTTTCAAAATAATTATCAATTTTCACTTGCTAATTGAATACGGTTTTTCTCCTGCAATACCACTATCTGACGGCATATGGGTCATATGGAAATCAATACGTCCATTGGATTTGAAAAACTCAAAAGGAATGTAAGGTTTATCCCAAGTTTTTCCATTTAATACGACATGGTCAATATATTTGTTTTCCAAAGAGTTTTTAACACCATTGATAATGAGCTTTTTATCATTTGGAAGTTGTACTGTTACTTTCTCAAAAATTGGACTTCCGATAATATACTCATCAGTGGCAGGAGTCACAGGATAGAATCCTAACGCACTGAACACATACCAAGCGGATGTTTGTCCATTATCCTCATCTCCGCAATATCCATCGGGGGTAGGAGCATAAAGTTTGGTCATTACCTCACGAATTTTCTCTTGGGTTTTATGAGGCTTACCAACGTAGTTGTACAAATAAATCATATGTTGAATCGGTTGGTTACCATGTGCATAATTGCCCATATCCATAATCTGCATCTCTCTGATTTCGTGAATAGTAAATCCATAATACGAGTGATCGAACAGAGGTGGCATTTCAAAAACCTTATCTAATTTTTTCTCAAAGGCAACATCTCCACCCATCAAATTTGCTAATCCTTGAATGTCATGGAAAACTGACCAAGTGTAGTGCAAACTATTACCCTCAGTGAAAGCATCACCCCATTTCAGTGGATTGAAAGGTGATTGAAATGTCCCATCTTCATTTTTACCTCGCATCCAACCGCTTTCTTTGTCAAACATATGGCGATAATTCAACGATTTTTGTTTGTAAGTCTGAGCGATGTCGTTTTTACCCATCGCTTTAGCCATTTGGTAAATGGTAAAATCAGCATAGGCATACTCCAAAGTACGAGCTACATTTTCATTAATACCCACATTGTAAGGAACATATCCTAATTTATTATAGAAATCAACACCCTCACGCCCCACGGATTTGACAGGTCGTCCTTCGTTTTGAGTAGCGTTTTTCAACATGGCTTCAAGCAAAATTTCGGCATCTTCATTGGAAATATTTCCTTTTAGAAAAGCATCAGCTATGATAGGAGCTGAATTTGACCCAATCATGCAATCACGATGCCCCGGACTCGCCCATTCGGGTAACCAACCTGACTCTAAATAGGTATTTACCAATCCCTTCATAAATTTCTGATTCATCTCTGGATACATCAGATTAAAGAACGGAAAAACAGCTCGAAATGTATCCCAAAAACCATTGTCAGTGAACATATAACCCTTCTCGATCTTTCCGTTGTAGGGACTGTAATGTACAATTTCGCCTTTTTCGTCCAATTCATAGAACGTTCGGGGAAAAAGTAACACACGATAGAGGCATGAATAGAATGTTCGTATATTATCAATATTGCTATCTTTGACACGTATCTTAGCAAGTTCTTCTTCCCAACGGTTCAGAGCCTTATTTTTGGTTTGTTCGAACGAATCGTTGCCTATTTCAGCGTTCAAATTACGCTCAGCTTGTTCCCAACTGATAAACGATGACGCTACTTTCACTCGCACTTCTTGCCCCCGTTTGGTAGCAAACTTCACAATTGCTCCAACGTGATTTCCTTCACTTTCAGTATTGTTTTCCAACAATCTCCATTGATCGCCCCAAGTACTAACATTCTCAAAATCAGTATCAAACTCTGCTACAAAGTAATTATGGAAATTATCAGGAACACCTCCGTTATGATTCCGAGCATAACCTATAATTTTCCGTTTTTCAGGAATAATTTTTACCATCGAGCCTTTGAAATAAGCATCCAAAAGTATGTAAGCCTTCTGCGATTCTGGAAATGTAAACTTAAATTGAGCTGCTCTTTCGGTTGGAGCTATTTCAACAGTAGTATCATAATCAGCCAGATATACCTTATAGTAATGCGGTTTAACTATCTCTGCTTTATGGGAAAACCAAGATGCTCGTTCACTTTCTTCAATTTTCAAATCGCCCACCACAGGCATCAAAGCAAAAGCTCCATAATCGTTGATCCATGGACTGGGTTGATGGGTTTGTTTAAATCCTCGAATTTTGTTGGCTTGATACTGATACGTCCATCCATCGCCCATTTTATTGGTTTGAGGTGTCCAAAAATTCATTCCCCAAGGTAAAGCTATGGCTGGATACGTATTTCCATTGGAAAGCTCGAACTTTGAATCTGTTCCCATCAAAGGATTCACATAGTCAATCAGTGGAGTCTGCTCCTCCAAAATAGGTTTCTCTTGGTGGTGACATCCATAGAGAAAAAAAGAAGATAACAAAAATAAAAGTCTGATTTTCATAGATTTATATATTTTTTAGGTCGGTTGATATATTTTTTGACTTCTTTTGGCTCGAAAACTGTCAAAAAAATAGCAATATTTCAGGGGGTAAATTGAGCCAAAAGACTTTTTAAATACTGAATTTGATTATCTTTATCCTGTAGCTGTGCTTTATATAGTTCAATTAATTTATTAACCGTATCTTTATTTTCTACAACCAAATTTTGTATATATCCATTGCAGTAGGCTTCACCGTTATAGACCTGTGAATGAATGTTTATTCCGCTGTTATCAAAGAAATCACTCACATTTGTTTCTAAAATTTTGGCTATCTGAAATAACCTATCCACTGTAATCTTAGTATCTTCACTTTCCATTCGTGCATAGGACGCTTGACTGATATTTAGTTTATTTGCCACATATTCTTGTGAATACCCCCGTAGTTCTCTTACTTTACGAATGTTTACCCCTATTTTATACATATTTTGCATATTATTATACGTTTTAAACATACAAATATAAAAACATTTTTGGGCATTCCAAAAAAATATTTATTTTTGCACCCTCGAAAAGCTGATAGGACTAAGGATTAATGATACTATATAGAGAGAGATGATAAAGTTAATCTAATCCTTTACCTTCAGCTTTTTCTTTCAAGTAACTGGAGGACTTCCACTAACAGTTGTACACTCTCTAAAGGCATTGCGTTGTAGATAGATGCTCGATAACCTCCCACACTTCGGTGTCCTTTAATCCCGCTAATTCCTGCTTCTTCACAAAGTGCATCAAATAATATTTCTGCAGATGTATCTTTCAAATTAAACACAACATTCATCAAAGAACGATCCTCTGTATTAGCGTACCCTAACACCAAAGGATTTCTATCTATCTCATTATAAATCAATTCAGCCTTAACTTGATTCATTTTTTCCATTCCTTGTAGTCCACCCTTTGCCTGAATCCATTCCAAAACCAACAAATTCACGTATATTGAGAACGTAGTTGGGGTATTGAACATACTCTCATTTCCAATTTGATTTTCATAACTCAAAATTGACGGAATTTTTCGAGATACTTTGCCTAAAACGTCTTTCTTGATTAACACAAGTGTACTACCTGATGGACCTATATTTTTCTGAGAACCAGCGTAAATGACACTGAACTTTGAGTAATCCATTGTTCTTGAAAAAATATCCGAACTTGCGTCTGCCACTAAGGGGACTTCCGTTGTAGGCAAACTGTGGTACTGCGTCCCGTAAATGGTATTATTCGTTGTAATATGTAAATAATCAATATCTTTAGGAATTGAATACTCCTTTGGAATATGTCGATAACCAGTATCTTTAGAGGAAGCAATAACCTCTACTTTTCCAAACAATTGAGCTTCTTTTAAAGCTTTATTTGCCCACGTTCCTGTGTCAATATAAGCAGCTTTATTTTCTAACAAATTATACGGAACTGACAAAAATTGAGTACTCGCTCCTCCGTGCAAAAACAACGCTTCATACGAATCATCCAATCCGGCCAATTCCAAAGCCAAAGCTCTGGCTCGTTCAATAACATTCAGAAATTCAGAACTTCGGTGGGAAATCTCTAAGATAGAGAGTCCCGTATTTTCGAAATCAATTACTGCTTGTGAAGCCTTTTCAAAAACAGTTTGAGGCAAGATAGAAGGCCCAGCACTAAAATTATGTTTTTTCATTCGTTTCTATGGTATATTCGTTAAAAATGCAACCGTGTCCACTCCATCAGCATAATCCCACAATGCTGGTTGTTGGGTTTCTCCAAAATGAATTTCATTGTGCGAAAATCCATCTGAGACAACACATTGAATTTTATCAAAGTCGGTTAGCAATTTATTTTTCAAATTGTTAATATCGGTATAGTATTCGTAAAAAAGTGTTGCTATAGGAGAAGCATATCGCTCATCTTCTTTCAAAATCAAAAAGCCGTTTTCACGAAGCTTGTACAAACTCATCAAATAAACAGCCTTGTTATAGTCATAATTGTTAGCATATTTCTGCCCATTGATGATGTCACTATAAGGGAAAATTGCCTTGAAAAAGATATCTAAATCATAATTTTCAGGAATAAAAATCTTAGAAACACTTCTACAGCCCAATCCAAAATACGTAAAAATATCCTTTCCTAACTGAAAAAGCTGCTCCTGAGTCTCTTTTCCTGTTAAAACAGCTATCGAATTTCTATTTTTTCGAATAATATGAGGCTTATTTCCGAAATAATACTCAAAATATCGAGCAGAATTATCACTTCCTGTAGCAATGACAGCATCAAAGTGGGTCATTCGTTCGTTTGTGAACTCAAATTTTCCCTGCCAACTCGGTTCTATATATTGAAGGTAATTCGCTAAAAAAGGAAGTAGCACTTCGTCATCCGAAGATAGTTTGACCACAGCACGATGTCCTGAAATTAGTACACATAAAAAATCATGAAACCCCACCAAAGGAATGTTTCCCGCCATAATGATGGCTATATCTTTAGGAGTAATTCCATCAAAGGTGTAGTTTGATAGCCAACGTTCTATATTGTTCCGTTGCAACGCTTCCGCCCAAGATTTACAAGCAAAACGCAAATTTTCAGAAGTAAACCAACCGTTTTGTTGCTCAGCCAATCCTAAAACCCCAACAAAACCATCAAAAAAGACTTCATTTTGAGGCAAAGAAACGTTTTTTACATACGGAAAAACCGAAAACTGCTCCAAAAACTGCCCTAAAACAACAAAACTATCTATTTTATTTTTCATAAAGTGGTTTTAACATTCCTTTTCGGACATTTTTATTACATTTACTCTATAAAAGTAAAAGAATTTAATATTTTTAAAATATACACGCTTTTTTTCTTAATACTTAATTTTTCCTTTTTGAATGAAATGTTTTAATTTATGTAAAAAGAATAATTCTTTTATCTCTGCGATATATTTTTTTAAGAATACAACTTTCTGATTTTATCTTAAAAATATCCGCTTTTTTTTCTGTCTTCCATTGCAGCTTCGGAGATGCGGTCGTCAATTCGGGTTTCTCCTCGCTCACTGGTTCGGGTGGCGGTAATTTCGTTGATAATATCATCAATCTGATAGGCTTCAGACTCTACCGCTGCCGTACAGGTCATATCCCCAACGGTTCGGTAACGTACTTTGCGTTTTACTATCACGTCATTTTCGTCAATCTGAATATATGGCGAAACAGCAATCAGCTGTCCGTTGTGGTCAATTACTTCGCGTTCGTGCGAGAAATACACACTCGGTAGCTCTATTTTTTCACGACGAATGTAGTTCCAAACGTCCAACTCCGTCCAATTGCTAATAGGAAACACACGCACGTTTTCGCCTTTATGTATTTTCCCGTTATAGGTGTGCCAAAGTTCGGGGCGTTGTAATTTCGGGTCCCAACCGCCAAAGTCGTCACGCACGGAAAAAATTCGTTCCTTGGCACGAGCTTTCTCCTCATCGCGTCTTGCTCCACCGATACAAGCATCAAACTCAAATTCTTCGATGGTATCCAACAAAGTATAAGATTGTAAGGCATTACGACTTGCAAACTTTCCTTTAGGTTCGGTCAAGCCCTTTGCTTTAATGGTGTCTTCTACCTTGCGGACGATGAGTCGCTCACCGAGTTTCTTCACTAAATTATCGCGAAAATCCAACGCTTCTTGGAAATTATGCCCCGTATCGATATGCACAAGCGGAAACGGAAACTTACACGGACGAAACGCCTTCAAAGCCAAGTGTACCAACACGATGGAGTCTTTCCCACCACTGAAAAGCAACGCTGGTTTCTCGAACTGACCACCAACCTCGCGGAATATATGTATGGCTTCTGCCTCCAATTGTTCTAAATAATCCATATCTAAATGTTCAATATTATTTGTTATTTTTTTAATTTACCAAACTCAGGAAACAAACACATTATTAATTTTTATGCTTCCATCAGGTGAATACGAGCCAAAAAAAAATCAAAATACCTATTTCGAGATTAGTTAGCATATTCGCATACTTCAAATTGAAATATTTTGCAAATATACATTTTTCATTACATTTTTCATAGAAACAAGAGGTTGTAAAAAAAGGTATTGTGATGCCATCCTTTTACTTTGTAGAATGCAACCCACACTCTTTTTTACTTTTGTCCTCCCACCACCATCTACCTGCACGAAAGTCTTCTCCGTCCTTAACAGCTCGTGTACAAGGCTGGCAACCTATGCTTATAAAACCTCTATCGTGTAATGGATTGTATGGCACTCCGTTAGCTCTTAAAAAATCCAAAACTTCGGTAGTTTTCCAATGCAAAATTGGGTGGAATTTGATAATCTGGTTGCCTTCATCCCATTCAACCATAGGCATTTGCTCTCGATTTGAAGATTGTTCAGCCCTCAGCCCTGTAATCCATACTTTATTTCCTGTTAATGCTCGTTTTAAGGGTTCCACCTTGCGAATGTAACAGCATTCTTTTCGAAGTTCAGCAGATTCATAAAAAGCGTTTATACCATTTGTTTTTACATAGTTCTCAATAAATTCTGCTTTTGGATAATAAGGAGTTATCTTTGTGTCGTAAGCCATCGCTGTTTTGTCCCAAGTGGCATACGTTTCTGCAAACATACGCCCTGTGTCAAGAGTAAAAATATTGATAGGTATGCCGTTTTTGAGTATCAAATCGGTAATGACTTGATCTTCCATACCAAAACTCGTCGAGAAAACGACCTGATTAGGAAATTGTCCAGCAAAATAACGCAGGGTTTCTATCTCGCTTTTATCAGCAATTTCTTTCAGATATAAATCTATTTGTTCTTTCATAAACATAGTATAACGGAAGCAAAAGTACACATTTATTACCAAAATAAAAACATGATTTTCTTATACAGACTGTATCTGAATAACATTCAAAATATGTTGGTGAGATGTTGATTTTAAACACAAAAAAATTCATATCTTTGTACCCTATGCTTATTTAACAATTAAAACAACGATGAAAAACATTTCAGGATTTTCCAAACTGACTAAACAGCAAAAAATACAATGGCTTTGCGACACTTATTTCCCTGATGATAAGGATGCTTTCTCTAATTTTAAAAAATACCACAACGCCGATGAAACTCTCCAAAAATTACACGATGAATTTATTGAGAATACGGTAACGAATTTCTACCTACCGTTTGCCGTAGCCCCAAATTTTGTTATCAATGGAAAAACTTACACCGTTCCAATGGCAATTGAAGAAAGCTCTATTGTAGCGGCTGCAAGTAGAGCTGCAAAATACTGGGAAACACGTGGAGGATTTAAAGCCGAAGTCATTTCCACAGAAAAAAATGGACAAGTACATCTCATGTTTTATGGTAAAAAAGCTGATTTAGAGTGTTTTTTTGAGAAAATACACTCAAAAATGCTTACTGATGCAAAACACATTACCTCTAATATGGAAAAAAGAGGAGGAGGCATTTCAACACTTCGCTTGGTGGATAAAACCTCAGAATTAGCCAATTACTACCAATTGTTTGCTTCCTTTGAAACGCTGGATGCTATGGGTGCAAATTTCATCAATTCGTGCTTAGAACAATTTGCAGAAACATTTCGTCAAGAAGCTTTAAAACATCCTGAAATTGATGGGAAATACGAAATCGTAATGTCAATTTTATCGAATTATGTACCCGAATGTTTGGTAAAAGTAAGTACATCCTCGCCTGTGGAAAATTTGGCTGTTGCAGGATTGAGCGGTAAGGAATTTGCTGAGAAATTTGTACGAGCCATCGCGATAGCTAATTCCGAAGTACGACGAGCAACTACGCATAACAAGGGTATCATGAACGGAATGGATGCTGTCATTTTAGCCACAGGGAATGATTTCAGGGCTGTGGAGGCAGGAGTTCATGCCTATGCCGCTCGTTCAGGAAAATACCAAAGTTTGACAAAAGCGCATATCAAAGATGAAATTTTTCATTTCGAAATCGAAGTACCGTTGGCTTTGGGCACAGTAGGTGGACTAACAAACTTACATCCTTTGGTAAAAACAGCCTTACAAATTTTAGAAAAACCCTCTGCCTCTGAACTAATGCAAATTGTAGCCACCGTTGGCTTGGCTCAAAATTTTGCTGCTGTAAGTTCTTTGATTACTTTGGGAATTCAGAAAGGACATATGAAGATGCATCTAATGAACATTTTAAACCAATTGGGAGCAAGTGACAGACAAAAAGAACAAATCACCGAATACTTCAAAGATAAAACGGTTACACACAGCGAAGTAGTTCGTATTTTTGAACAAACAAAATGATATTATACACACGTAAATACATATGAAAAAAATCTTCTCTCTTGGCTTTCTATTTCTCTTTTTAGGAACTGCCTATGCTCAAATTATTTCAGAAGAATTTTCGTCACGAAAATTGGGTGAAAAACGAAAATTAGCCATTTATCTACCTGAAAAATATTCTGATAAAGAGGCTTATCCACTATTAGTAGTGCTAAACGCCGGTTCTTTGATGGAGCCTGTACTTGCAAACGCTCGTTACTATGAGTATTTTGAAAATATGCCTAAATGCATCATCGTTGGAGTTTACAACACTCTTGAGGACGTAAAAACTGGAAAAAACGGGGAACTGACTCGCCAATCAGCTAATTTTTTGGATTTTATGGGCGGAGAACTCATTCCTTATATTCATGGAAAATATAGCGTAAATAACTTCAAAGGAATTATTGCCAAGGATGAAGGTGCTTATGTAAGTAATTATTTCTTTTTAGGAAAAGAACCTTTATTTAACGTCGTTATCAGTCTAAATCCCAAGACATTACCGGCTATTTCGGAAACCATTTCGGATAAACTCAACGCTGTTAAAAGAACTGTTTTCTACTACATTGCTACAACAAACTACGATCATGAAACAGCCTACACTAACACAAAAAGTTTGAATAGCCAAATTGTTAATAACCTAACAACTGAAGATGTAAAATTATTTTTCGACGATTTTCCAAAAACTTCATTACACTCAGTAGCTTTATCAGGAATACCAAGAGCTTTCGACCTGATTTTCAGCTCCTATAAACCAATTGATGCTAAAGAGTTCAAGGAAAACTTACAACCTTTATCTGAAGATATTTTTTACTATTTAGAGGATAAGTACAAAAAAATAGAATCGGAATTAGGGTTCAAAAAAACACCTGTTTTGAATGATATTATGGCAACTTATGATGTAATTATAGAAAAAGAAGACTGGGATTCATTAATAAAACTATCTGATTATGTGAAAGATAATGGATATGAGAAAACCGCTATGCCAAATTTCTTCTTAGGAGAATACTACGAGCATACTGGGGATAACAAGAGAGCATTACGTGCCTATCAAAAAGCATATACTGAACTTCCTATTGATTTCATAAAAAAGGACATTATCGACCAACGTATCGTAAAGCTAAGAAAATGAAAATAAAAACATCATACTTTTGTCAGAATTGTGGTACTCAGTACAGCAAATGGCAGGGGCAGTGTTATGCTTGTAAACAGTGGAACACTATTGTTGAAGAAATCATCCAAAAAGAAGCAAAAAAAGCATGGCAGGACGATACTCCGAAATCCAAAAAAGCACCTAAATATGTTCCCATTTCTGAAATAAGTACGCAAGAAGAAACTCGGCTCAACAGCAATAATAACGAACTGAACAACGTACTGGGCGGTGGCATTGTTCCCGGATCCGTAACTTTATTGGGCGGCGAACCTGGCATCGGAAAAAGTACACTTCTACTGCAAACCGCCTTAAATCTGCCTTACAAAACGCTTTATGTTTCGGGAGAAGAAAGCGAAAGACAGATCAAAATGCGAGCCGATCGCATTGTACATAAATTGGATAATTGTTTTATACTCACAGAAACAAAAACACAGAATATATTCCAACAAATCAAAGAGTTACAACCTGAAATTGTTATTATTGACTCCATACAAACCTTGCAATCGGATTATATTGAGGCTTCGGCAGGGAGTGTCTCACAAGTCAGAGAATGTGCTTCCGAGTTGATAAAATTTGCAAAAACTACACATACACCTGTTATCCTTATCGGGCATATCACCAAAGATGGGCAAATTGCAGGTCCTAAAATTTTGGAACACATGGTCGACACCGTATTACAATTTGAAGGCGACCGAAATCATGTTTACCGTATACTGCGATCACTGAAAAACCGCTTTGGTTCTACCTCTGAACTTGGAATTTACGAAATGTTGAGCAACGGATTGCGGGAGGTTAATAACCCTTCTGAAATTTTGATTTCCAAAACCGATGAAACAATTAGCGGAACAGCAATTGCGGCCACTTTGGAAGGAATGCGTCCGCTGATGATTGAAATTCAAGCACTTGTAAGTACTGCTGTTTATGGAACACCACAGCGAAGTGCTACAGGATTCAATGCTAAACGCCTCAATATGTTACTGGCTGTACTAGAAAAACGAGCTGGTTTCCGATTGGGAGCTAAGGACGTGTTTTTAAATATCACTGGAGGGATTAATATTGACGACCCTGCTACTGACTTGGGAGTAGCCATGGCGATTCTATCCTCCAACGAAGACATTGCTATTGAAAAAAACATTTGTTTTGCTGGAGAGGTAGGCTTAGGTGGGGAAATACGACCTGTACAGCGTGTGGAGCAACGCATTACCGAAGCGGAAAAATTAGGTTTCACCACCATTTTTGTATCAAAATATAGCAAAGTGGCTTTGAAAAATACGGCTATCAACATCGTAAAAGTAGCCAAAATAGAAGATACAATCCAAGAATTATTCGGATAAAAATCATAGAATAAAAATGACCTACTACGAAAAGTACATGAAACGATGTATCCAACTAGCTAACAATGGATTAGGAGCTACCTACCCCAATCCAATGGTAGGGAGTGTCGTTGTTTTTGAAGATAGCATCCTAGGTGAAGGATGGCATCAAAAAGCTGGTAAACCACACGCTGAAGTAAATGCTATTGATTCAGTCAAAAATAAGAACCTACTTTCAAAAAGTACCATTTTTGTAAGTTTGGAACCTTGTAGCCATTTTGGAAAAACCCCTCCGTGTGCTGATCTTATTATTAAACACGGGATTCCCAAAGTGGTCATCGGAACAACTGACCCCTTCGCTAAAGTGTGTGGTAATGGCATAAAAAAACTGAAAGAAGCCGGTTGTGAAGTAATTGTAGGGGTTTTAGAAGATGAATGTCAAGAACTTAACAAACGTTTTTTCACTTTCCATCAGAAAAAACGCCCATACATCTTTTTAAAATGGGCCGAAACTTCTAACAAGTTCATTGCACCTGAGCAAAAAAAGGAAGTAAACCCTCATTGGATAACTAACTTATTTTCAAGACAATACACACACAAAATTCGCAGTAAAGAGGAAGCTATTTTAGTAGGAACAAATACTGTTCTTCACGACAATCCAAAACTAGACACTCGCCATTGGCAAGGTAAAAATCCTCTTAGAGTGATTATTGACCGAGAACTAAAAACACCCAAAAAATTTTCTGTTTGGGACGAATCAACCGACACCATTTTCATTACAGAAAAAAGAGAAAACGCTAAATTTAAGAATACGTTTTTTGAAAATATCTGTTTTTCGGAGAATATTGCTGAACAAATTTGCAGAATACTTTACAAAAAAGGCATACAAAGTCTTATCGTAGAGGGTGGTAGAAATGTTCTGCAGCAGTTTATAGATGCAAAACTATGGGATGAAGCCTTTGTTTTTATTGGAAAATCGACTTTCAAAAATGGTATCAAAGCTCCTGCGTTGAAAGATGCTTCACTGCAAAAAACAATGCTCTTTGGAGAAGATCACTTGTTTATTTACAAAAATTCACAACAATGAATGATGTGTTTAAAACTATTGCTTCTCCTGTAGAAGAAGTAATTTTTAAGGAAAAAAGTAGTAAATTTTTAGGGTATGCCTTTCCCATACAAACGGAAGAAGATGTCAAGCGTCATTTGGAAGCCGTAAAGAAACTACACCATTCTGCTCGACACTGGTGCTACGCATGGCAATTGGGACACGGAGCGCAACAGCACTACCGAGCGAATGATGACGGTGAACCCAACAACTCAGCTGGGATTCCTATCTATGGACAAATACAATCCTTTGACCTTACCAACGTACTCATCATTGTGGTACGCTACTTTGGTGGTATTAAATTGGGAGTTGGTGGCTTGGTACAGGCTTACAAAACATCAGCCCAATTGACCTTACAAGAAGCTGAAATCATCGAAAAAATCGTGACCCAAACCCTTCAAATTGTCTTTGATTACAAAGACATAAACAAAGTGATGCGTGTGGTCAAAGAAAAAAATCTGGAAGTAATTGACCAAAAACTTGGATTAGATTGCAGACTTTTCATAGAAGTACGCGACAGCGAATGGGATCACATTAAAGCAATTTTTGAAAGCATTTATGGCGTTCAAGTTATTGAAAATGAAGGAAAATGATTTTAAAATTCAACATTTCTTATCTCCTCTTCTTCCCTATTCTTTAATTCGCTCTACTCGATTGTCTTTTGTGAAATGAAGCGTATCTACTTTGGTGAAATAGTCAATAAGTACGTTACGGATTGCATAATCCGTTTCGTAAACGCTCACCGGATCTTGAAAAAAAAGCATCCCATCACCCATATGCATCAGATAGTCTGATGTAGCAACAATGTAAGTAGCGTTCAAATCAAGAGGCTTTCCATTGATGGTAAACAACTTAACGTCGCCTTTATCAGTCATTTTCAAATTCACTTGCTTTGAAATAGGATGTGGTCGTTTGCCTTTATGCAGATATTCTGCAATTTCAAGCACCTTATTACCTTTTATTTCCAAACACACGAACTTATTTTCAAAAGGCATCAACCTATAAGCTGTTCCAATGGTAACTTCCCCTTGAGGCAAATCGGAACGAATACCTCCCCAGTTCAAAAGAACAAAATCAATATTTTTGCCTGTTCTTTTAAAATAGGTTGGATTTAACATTTCATACGAAACATCTGCCATAAAATTAGCAATCGCCGCATTAGCTTCGTTTTCTTCCTTTCCTTTCTCCAATGCAACTAAGTTATAAGCTAATTTAACAGCCATTTCCTTTTGGATATGTTTACGAAAAGGACTTATAAAACTATCTATTTCAGTATCTTCTGAAATTTGGTTATCAATTTCAATGCTTTTTGCTTCAATGTGTGTGAGTTGCTGTTTTTTATCACCACATGACGATAAAAAACAAAATGTTGCAAAACCAACAAAAAAAAGTCGTTGATATTGGAATAAGTTTTTCATAAATGATATTTTCATAATATTTTATTTTTTATATTTGCATTCAGACCGTAAAGATAAAATAATTTTGGAATTTCTAAAAACATATTACGTAAAAAAACGCATCCAACGAAACATAGAAGAGCTAAAATCCTTTTCTTCAAGGTTTGACAATGGAATCGTGAAAATAGGATGCCTCATTGATATGGATGTGATTAAGGACATCGATCCTCTTTTACAATTGACAAAATTCTATGGAGTACGCCCTGAAAATTATATTTTTTTAGGATATAAACGAAAATCGGACGAAACCCATGCTAATGGAGTTCCTTTTTTAACGGACAGAGAAATTAATTGGCAAGGGAAAATACGTAACTATCATGCTGACAGACTTGCTGAGCAGGAGTATGATGTACTGATAAACTATTTCAATGAACCTAAACTCGCACTGTTATTGCTTTCGTCATCTATCAAAGCAAAATTACGAATTGGTTTTCAAGGTATTGATATGACTTACAATGACATCATCATCAATTGTAAACTTGAAGAGGAAAATATCTTCATTGAAGAGACTAAAAAAGTTTTGGAAACGATATTAAAATAAAACAGACATGGAACAACTAAAAGGAACAGGAGTGGCTCTAATTACTCCATTTACAGCCGATAATAAAGTAGATACTGAAGCATTAGCTAACATTGTGGACTATGTAATTGATGGAGGTGTAGAGTTCATCGTGGCATTAGGAACTACCAGTGAAGCTCCTACTTTAACCAAAGAAGAGAAAAAATTGGTATGCAAAACAATCATTGAGGCAAATAAAAAACGAGTTCCTTTGGTAATTGGTATCGGAGGAAATAACACCCAAGAGGTTATACAACAAATAAAGGAAACTGACCTCTCCGATTTTGTAGCTATTTTGTCTGTTACGCCATATTACAACAAACCCTCACAGAATGGACTGTACGCTCACTTTGCTGAAATTGCAAAAAATGCTCCACTTCCATTGATTCTCTATAATGTTCCAGGACGCACAGGTGTCTCAATGTCGGGGGAGGTTACTGTTCGTTTAGCAAAAGAGTTTAAAAATATCGTAGCTGTGAAAGAAGCCTCAGGCGATTTAGTGCTATGTATGAAAATATTACGCGAAAAACTTACCAATTTTACTTTCCTATCCGGAGATGACATGACTACGTTACCATCGGTGTACATGGGAGGAAGCGGAGTAATTTCGGTGGTAGCTATTGCATTTCCAAAGGAATTTTCAGATATGGTTCGCTTCGGAAGAACGGGTAACATTCAAAAAGCCAATGAGTTGCAGTACAAACTAATTGAAAAAATACATTTAACATTCAAAGAAGGAAATCCTGCAGGTATAAAGGCCTATTTAGCATCTAAGGGATTGTGTAAACCTCATGTTCGCTTACCTTTAGTTGAGGCTTCTGATAGTTTAAAGGCTGAAATTCAGGCTTCTTTACAGTAATTTTATAGATTATATCTACTTAACAAACAATAAGCTACATTTGCCATAACTGATAAACTTATCCGAGAGAAAAAATTTCATAATGCTCTCATTATGAACTTATAGGGAGATGAAAACAGTTTTTTGACACAACCTCCTAATAGTTCTTCTTTTAATATCAAAACATGAAAAATTTAAGAATCGTATTTATGGGTACGCCAGACTTTGCTCTGGAGACTTTAAAACAGTTAGTTGAAAATCAATACAATGTCGTAGGTGTTGTCACCATTGCTGACAAACCTGCTGGTCGTGGACAAAAATTACACGCATCTCCCGTAAAAATATATGCAGAAAGTCAACAAATTCCGGTTTTACAACCGACAAATTTGAAAAATGAGAATTTCATAAAATCACTCAAAGATTTGGAGCCCGATTTGCAAATAGTGGTTGCTTTTCGGATGCTTCCGAAGGTAGTTTGGCAACTTCCAAAATGCGGAACGTTTAATTTACATGCTTCATTATTACCTCATTACAGAGGTTCAGCTCCTATCAACTGGGCAATCATCAACGGAGAACAAAAAACGGGGGTGACTACCTTTTTTATTGATGAAAAGATTGATACAGGGGCTATAATCATGCAAACAGAAACTCCCATATCAGACCGAGAAACCGCAGGTTCATTACACGATAAACTGATGGTACAGGGAGCTGCTTTGGTATTAAAAACGGTCGATGCTATACAAAAAGGAAACTGCCTCCCGAAGCAACAACCTATGAATGAAACTTTTACTGAAGCTCCAAAAATTTTCAAAGAAACTTGTAAAATTAACTGGCAAACCGAAGGAATCGCCATAGAAAGACTCATCCGAGGAATGAGCCCGTATCCAACAGCTTGGACGCTCTTACGTCAAAACGAAATAGAAATGAACATCAAAATCTATGATGCCATTTTTATGGAAAAGGCTCACGACCTTCCGTTTGGAAAAGTTACCACCGAGAAGAAAGAAATTCATATAGCCGTAAAAAAAGGATATATTAATGTGCTTGAACTCCAAATACCCGGAAAAAAACGAATGAAAGCCTCTGATTTACTTAACGGATTTTCTTTCAACGAAGAGGCTATATTTCATTGATTTATATTGACTTATATAAATCTATCACACTTTCTAAAACATAAAATATACACAATGAATCGCAATAAGTTTTCAGATATAAATAATGACAAATCTTAATTACCAAAAACTATGAAATACATTGCTTTATTTTTTACATTGATTATCGCATTGAATGTCAATGCCCAAAAACCAATACAAAAAGGATTTCAAGCCATTGACCGCAAAAACGCTGAAGCTCATATTGAGTTTTTAGCAAATGACCTTTTAGAAGGTCGCGAATCAGGGTTTCGAGGGGGACGAATTGCTCGAGAATACATCGTCGCTCAACTCAAACAATACGGCATAGAACCCTTATTATCTTCAAATAACTATCTACAACACTTTACTGCTTACCGACCTGAAAACTCGGCTCGTGAACCGAAACGATACACGGTTACTGACTCGATAATCACACGTTTACAGAAAACTTTCCACGTTCGTTTGGAAATGGCTAATGTTTTAGGAATGATTCGAGGTAAAAAGGAAAATGAGTACGTTATCGTGGGTGCTCATTACGACCATTTGGGAATGGATGCAAATTTATTTGGTGACAATATATATAACGGTGCAGACGACAATGCTTCGGGAGTGTCAGCCGTACTGCAATTGGCAAAGGCTTTCAAAGAATCGGGAGAAAAACCTGAGCGAACCATTATTTTCGCTTTTTGGGATGGTGAGGAGCGAGGGCTTCTTGGTTCACAATATTTCATCGACAAATGCTCTTTTAGAGATAATATAAAGTCCTATTTGAATTATGACATGATTGGGCGTAATAATCGTCCTGCCGAACCAAAACATGTGGTGTATTTCTATACGGCTTCATTCCCTATTTTTGAAACATGGTTAAAACAAGATTTAAAAAGCTACAAACTTGATTTAGAACCTGATTACCGAGCTTGGGATAATCCTGTCGGTGGAAGTGATAATGGTTCATTTGCTAAGTATAAAATCCCAATTGTATGGTTTCATACCGATGGACATCCAGATTATCACAAACCTACTGACCATGCCGATCGCTTAAATTGGGATAAAATCATAGAAATCACACGTGCTTCTTATTTGATAATGTGGAAATTAGCCAACGATAAATATTAACAAAGATGAAAAAATCGGTCTTTCTTTTAAGTTTATTACTTCTTTTTTTGCAATGCAATTCACCTCAAATTACTGAAAAAGAGAAAGTCTATGGTTTACTGGCTAAAAATGCAATGGTCGTAAGCGCCAAGGAAGAGGCTTCAAAAATAGGAGTAGCCATAATGCAAAAAGGAGGCAATGCGTTCGATGCAATGATAGCTGTGGAACTAGCTTTGGCTGTGGCATATCCCAATGCAGGAAACATTGGCGGAGGCGGATTTATGGTTTACCGCTTAGCTGATGGGAAAACAGGAGCGCTGGATTATCGTGAAAAAGCTCCTGCGGGTGCAACTAAAGATATGTATTTGGATAGCAAAGGAGAGGTTATTGAACACAAAAGCACACTTGGTGCGTTGGCAATAGGCATCCCTGGAACTATTGACGGACTTTTTGAAGTTCATCAAAAATTAGGTTCATTACCTTTTGCTGAATTAGTACAACCTGCTATTGATTTAGCTCGTAATGGAGTAGTTATTACCGAATTACAAGCCAATGGATACATGAACAAAAATATAGAACTAATCAAAAAAGCTAACAACTACCCTACCCCTTTTGACAATGGATGGACGGCAGGTCAAGTAGTCAAATACGAAGATTTGGCAAAGACTTTAGAACGGATTCGTGACAATGGACGAGATGAGTTTTACAAAGGAGAAACTGCCAAACGGATAGTGGATTACGTACAGGAATTGGGGGGCATTATCACCCATGATGATTTGGCAAACTACAAAGCTCAGTGGCGAACCCCAATTTCGTTTCAATACAAAGATTTTAACATCATCTCCATGACCTTACCTTCGAGTGGAGGAATCTGTTTAGCTCAAATATTGAAAATGATAGAACCTTATGATATTGGTAATTATCCTCACAATCAAACAGAATACATCCAACTTTTAACCGAAGCCGAACGCCGTGCTTATGCCGATAGAGCCTACTATCTGGGAGATATAGATTTCGTACGAGTTTCATTAGATAGCCTACTCAATCCAAATTACCTAACATACAGAATGTCAGATTTTTCATGGGATAAAGCCAGTCGTTCATCGGAAATAAGTCATGGAAAATTATCATCTTACGAAAGTGAAGAAACCACTCATTATTCCATTGTAGATTCTTATGGAAATGCCGTAGCTGTAACAACAACACTAAACACGAATTACGGCTCCAAAGTATATGTTAAGGGAGCAGGTTTTTTCCTTAACAATGAAATGGATGATTTCAGTATCAAACCAGGCGTCCCTAATGTTTACGGATTAGTCGGTTCAGAAGCTAATGCAATAGCTCCTAACAAACGTATGCTAAGTTCTATGACCCCTACCATTGTGGAACATAACGGAAAACTCAAAATGGTCATCGGTACTCCAGGTGGATCAACCATTATTACCTCTGTCCTACAGAATATTCTGAACGTAATTGAATTTGGAATGACGATGCAAGAAGCTGTAAATCAACCACGTTTTCATCACCAATGGTTACCCGATGAAGTAAAGTTAGAACCTAAAGGATTTGATCGAAAAACAGTCGAAGAACTTATGGGTAAAGGGTATCTTATCAAGGAAGAAGATAACATTATAATAGGTAAAGTAGATGCCATTTTAGTACATCCGAATGGAGAATTAGAGGGCGGAGCTGATCCTCGAGGGGACGATAGGGCAATCGGTTTCTAACCTAAAAATCAACAATGTATTCACTCTTTCTATAATAATATTATATATATCACTACATAACTATAAAACAATGTCTGTCAGTGCTTTCATAAACTATCTTACCATAGAGCGAAATTATTCCACAAACACTGTGGAAGCGTACAAACATGACCTGATATCATTTGAAAAATTTCTAAACGAACTAAATCCTAAAGAAAACCAAAATATCGAAAATGCCCAACAAGAAGACTTAAAAAAATGGATTATCCATTTAACTGAGCAAAACATCACTTTTAAAACCGTCAATCGGAAATTGGCTGCCTTGAGAACTTACTTTTCTTTTCTGAAAAAATCAAGTCAAATTGAAGTAAGCCCTTTTGAAAAAGGAATTCCCTCGTTGAAGACAGAAAAAAACATAAAACTTCCCTTTTCTGAAGATGAAGTAAAAAAAGTACTGTCGCTATGTGAAGACAAAAATTGTTTTGAGGCTATTCGAAATCATGCCATTATAGAAACGCTTTACAGCACGGGCATACGTCGTTTCGAATTAATCAATTTGCAATTGAAAGACATTGATTTTGGTTCGCATCAACTAAAAGTATTAGGAAAACGCAACAAAGAGCGCCTCATACCAATGCTTCCTGAGTTAGAAAAATCATTGAAAGAATATCTATTTGTACGACAAGAAGTTGCAAATTCAGAAAGTGAAAATTATTTATTTTTACTAAAAAATGGAAAAAAAATTTACGAAACACTTGTTTATCGCATAATTAATTCGTACTTTAGCACAATAACAACAAAGAAAAACGTAAGCCCTCATGTATTGAGGCACTCATTTGCAAGTCATTTATTGGACGGAGGAGCCGATTTGAACACTGTTAAAGAGCTGTTAGGACATTCCAGTTTGGCGAGTACCCAAGTTTATACTAATAGTAGTTTAGCAGAATTGAAAAAGCAGTACAACGGAGCTCATCCTCGAGCAATAAAAAATGAATAAATAAAAAAGTTGTTTAACCTTTTATAAAATTAAAGTTATGAAAGTACACGTACATCCAGTAGATTTTACTATTGACCAAAAATTGGTTGATTTTATCCAAAAAAAGTTAGATAAGTTAGACCTCTTCTATGATAAAATAATCGAAGCAGATGTCCATCTAAAATTAGAAAACACAAGCGCTAAAGAAAATAAAATTGTAGAAATTAAGGTTCATGTTCCGGGTGAAAGTTTGGTCGTAAAGAAACAATTTAAGTCTTTTGAGGAAGGAGTAGATGCATCTGTAGTTCCCTTGGAGCGAATGTTGTTAAAATACAAAGAAAAACGTTAAATATGACAAAATTTTTTCTCTAATTTTCAAATTAGTATTATTTTTGTTGCCCCACAACAAAAAGCAGTATTAATTTATATAAAAAACGAGAAAAATGAAAAAAAAGATTTTTACTTTAGGAATATTTGCCTTAGCAATAGTTTCTGTAAAAGCTCAAGAAGATTACAACAAATGGTCAATTGACTTACAAGGGGGTGTTAACAGCCCTTTGATTGAAATGTCTGAAGGCTATTCAACTTCAACACTTAGCCCATGGAACGTGAGCGGTGGTGTTCGCTATATGTTCAACAATAAGTTTGGTCTTCGCTTAGGTGGAGGATACGATTCTTTCAAGAATAAGGACAATACACCAAAGTTTGAATCAAACCTATGGAATGTTAATTTACAAGGAATTGCGAACATAGGTCGTGTTTTAGGCTTTGAAGAATGGACGAGTGATTTAGGATTGTTGGCTCATGCAGGTGTTGGATACGGTCAGCTAAAGGCAGATGCTTTCTCAGGTAAGGATCAAGTAGCTTTCGGCGTTGTTGGTTTAACCCCTCAGTTGCGTATTTCTAACAGAATTACGTTAGTTGTTGACGGTTCTTTTTACTTTAACGGAAAACAAGACAGAACGTTTGATGGCTTTACAGCAACTCAAAATAAAGCAATTCAGGGAATTAACTTTGTAACTACTGTCGGCCTACAGTTTGCTATCGGGAAACATGGAAAACACGCTGATTGGCATAGTATTGCAACTGAAAAATCAGATTTGAATGACCGTATAGCAGCGTTAGAGAAAGATGTAGCTGGTTTACAGAAAGAAGTGGCTAAAAAAGAAAATAAAATGAACGATGCTAACGGAAATAATATTCCTGATGAAATCGAAAACTACTTGAATCAAAACTACGCTACAAAGAACAGTGTATCTCACTCGGGTGAAATCAATAGCGACACAGCTAGTGATTTAATACGAAAAGGATATATCAACGTTTACTTTGATTTCAACTCAAGCAAACCTCAGTCTTATTCAATTTGGGCTGCTGATTTTGTTGCTAAATTCTTGAAAGAAAACCCAAGTTCAAGGGTAAATGTTGTAGGTTTTGCAGATGAGTTAGGAGGAACAAATTACAACCAAAGTTTATCTAAGAAAAGAGCTGACACTGTTAAACAATTGTTGATTGACTCTGGAATTAATGCTTCAAGAATTACCTCTGAAGGAAGAGGGGAAGATAAAAGTGTTAACAAAAACTCTGCTCAGGCACGTCAAATTGTTCGCAAAGCTACTTTCGAATTGAAATAGTTCATATAGAAGAGTAAATTGAAAAACCGATTAGAAATTTCTAATCGGTTTTTTTGTTATTTGTGGTAAAAAGTCATAAATTTGGGTGCTAATTTTCTAATTAAGTAACAATGAAAAAATCATTTGTATGTTTAGCGTTTTTCATCTGTTATGTGGTAAACGCTCAAAAACAAGACGTTTCGGTGGTATTCAACGAATCGGCCAAGCATTTCACCGAAAGCCTTCCTATCGGAAACGGACGCTTAGGAGCAATGATTTTCGGAAAAACTGATGTGGAACGCATCGTTTTAAACGAAATCTCACTTTGGTCAGGAGGACATCAGGAGTCTGATAACCCAAATGCCAATGCCTATCTGAAAGAAATCCAACAATTACTTTTTGAAGGAAAAAATCTCCAGGCACAAGAATTACTTCAAAAGCATTTTGTATCTGAAGGACGTGGGTCTTGTCATGGGAATGGCATGAAATGTCACTACGGTTGTTATCAAATATTGGCAGATCTTACCTTGGATTGGCAAAACTCTTCTCCAGTAAAAAATTATAAACGAATTTTAGATCTTGAGAAAGCTATTGCCACCACCTCCTTTGAACGTGATAATAACCAAATTCAACAAATTGCTTTCGCTGATTTTAAAAACGACATTTTATGGATTAAAATTTCTGCATCGAATCCCTTACAACTTAACGTAGCTCTTTCGCGTAAGGAAAATGCTTCCGTTTCATATCAAGGGAACCAAATCATTATGAGTGGAACGTTGCCTAATGAAACTGAAAAGGGAATGAGGTTTGCTTCAGTCGTAGAGGTGGAAGCAGATGGAGTTTTAGAACAAAATAATGATTGTTTAGTTGTCAACAATTCAAAAAATATTATTTTAAAAATAAGTGCTTCAACAAATTACGATCATAATACAGGGAAATTATCTTCAGAAAACGTGGTAGAAAAAGCACATTCATACCTACATAAAAGTACATCATTTGAGGTTGCCTTATCTGATAGTCAAAAAAAATATCAGGAAGTTTTCAATCGCAATCGTTGGTATATGCCAAGTAGCATTCCTACTGAAAATTTCACTACACATGAACGATTACAACGCTTTTATAAAGGCGAAAATGATCCTTTATTACCTGTTTTGTACTACAATTTTGGGCGTTATTTACTGATTTGCTCGTCACGACCTGGATTGTTACCAGCGAATCTGCAAGGGTTGTGGGCTGAGGAGTATCAAACGCCTTGGAATGGTGATTATCATTTAAATATCAACGTACAGATGAATTATTGGTTAGCTGAGCAAACTAATTTATCCGATTTAGCTGAGCCTTTGCATCGTTTCACTAAAAACCTAATGGAGAATGGAAAAAAAACGGCTAAGGCTTATTACAATGCTAACGGATGGGTAGCTCACGTGATTAGCAATCCTTGGTTTTTCACCTCTCCAGGCGAAGGAGCAAGTTGGGGTTCGACACTTACGGGAGGAGCTTGGCTTTGTGAACATATCTGGGAGCATTACAAATTCACTCAGGATATTAACTTCTTACGAGAATACTATCCAACTTTAAAAGAATCTGCTCGTTTTTTTGAAGATATTTTAGTGAAAGATCCTCAAACAAATTTTTGGGTTACTTCTCCTTCAAATTCTCCTGAACACGGATATGTACTTCCAGAATTAAAAGATGGAAAAAAACAAGTTGGATTCACTTGCATGGGGCCTACAATGGACATGCAAATTCTTAGAGAATTATTTTCCAACACCTTAAAAGCGTCCCAATTATTGGGTGTCGACAAAGAAAAACACTCTCAATGGCTAGATATAATTAAAAACACAGCACCAAACACTATCGGAAAAGATGGTGATTTGAACGAATGGTTGGACGATTGGGAGGACTCTGACCCTAAACACCGACATGTATCACATCTCTACGGACTATATCCGTATGATGAAATAACCCCTTGGGACACGCCTGAACTCGCTGAAGCTTCTCGCAAAACTTTAAACATACGTGGTGATGCTGGAACAGGTTGGTCCAAGGCTTGGAAAATAAATTTCTGGGCAAGATTACAAGATGGTGATCATGCACTTACACTGATTCGGCAGCTATTAAAACCTACTGAAATTAGTTCAAATAACTGGAGAGATGGTGGAACGTACGCTAATCTATTTTGTGCTCATCCTCCGTTTCAAATTGATGGAAACTTTGGAGGAACGGCTGGAATTTCAGAAATGCTTTTACAAAGTCATGGAAAAGACAATGTTATCCGAATTTTACCTGCTCTGCCAAACCATCCTGACTGGAAAAATGGAGAAATGAAAGGAATGAAGGCAAGAAATAACTTTGAAGTTAGCTTTTCTTGGGAAGATCACAATCTTAAAGAGGCGGAAATCATCTCCTTAAGCGGAAGTACATGCTATGTGATGCTTCCTGCTGGTAAAAGTATATATCTAAAAACGAATAATAAACTTAAAAGAGTTGTTAAATCTTCTAAAACAAACAAAAAAATAGGTTTTAAAACTAAGAAAAATCAGATTTATATAATAAAATAGTTAATCCATATGCAAAAATTAGTAGAACGTTTCATTACGTACATAAAAACAGACACACAATCTGACCCTGAAAGTCAAACTACTCCAAGTACAGAAAAACAATGGAACTTGGCTCGATTCTTAGCCGAAGAACTAAAACAAATTGGCATGGAAGAGGTTACAATTGATGAAAATTCGTATGTAATGGCAACTTTACCATCAAACGTTGATTATGAAGTACCAACCATTGGATTTATTGCTCATTTCGACACTTCGCCTGACTTCTCGGGAGAAAACGTAAATCCTCAATTTATTGAAAATTATGATGGAAGCGACATCGTACTGAACAAAGAAAAAAACATAGTACTTTCCCCTTCATATTTTGAAGACCTATTGCTTTACAAAGGACAAACAATTATCACTACAGACGGAACTACCTTATTAGGGGCTGACGACAAAGCAGGAATTGCAGAAATTGTTACCGCTATGGAATATTTGATACAACATCCTGAAATTAAGCATGGTAAAATCCGTGTTGGTTTCACCCCTGACGAAGAAATTGGACGTGGAGCCCACAAGTTTGATGTGGAAAAATTTGGCGCCGACTGGGCTTATACCATGGATGGAAGTCAAATCGGAGAATTGGAATACGAAAGCTTTAATGCTGCGATGGCAAAAGTGTATTTCAAAGGGAAAAGCGTACATCCTGGTTATGCGAAAAACAAAATGGTCAATTCCTTGTTGATTGCCAACAAGTTTATATCAATGTTGCCTGAAAATGAAATCCCACAAGAAACTTCAGGCAGAGAAGGATTTTTTCACGTAATGGATATAACAGGCGACATTGAAAACACGACTGTGCAACTTATCATCCGTGACCACGACCGTCAGTTATTCGAAAAACGAAAAGAAACTATAAAACAAATTGTTGAGGAATTAAACAAAACTCATAAAGATGCTGTTACGGTAGAAATCAAAGACCAATATTTCAACATGCGTGAAAAAATTGAACCTGTTTTTCATATTGTAGAAGTAGCCGAAAAAGCGATGAAAGAACTGGGAATCACCCCTATTATCAAGCCTATTCGTGGCGGAACAGATGGTTCGCAACTGAGCTTTATGGGGTTACCTTGTCCGAATATTTTTGCCGGAGGACATAATTTCCACGGGAAATTTGAATATGTTCCTGTAGAAAGTTTGGAAAAAGCTACACAAGTAATTGTAAATATTGCAAAATTAGTAGCTAAAAAGTAAAACAGCTAATTTCCAACATATTAATTATAAAGGCTTTCCGAAAAGTTTTTCTTACTGTACCGCTATTTAAGAGCGTTTAAATATCAACAGCTTAGGATATTGCTTACTGCTCGGAGGTACGTCGTATTAACTTTTCAGAAAGCTTCTTCTTTATTCCAAAAAACTATGGATTGCTTTTGTTCAAAATTTGGCACAGATATTGTTGATTTATTAGTGAAGTCTATGATTTCAACATGAAGTGAAATTTTTAAATTCAGTATTATGAAAAAGTATAACAAAATCAGAGTTCTTGCGGTGAGAAGTTTTTTAGTGATGTTACCGTTGCTTTTGGCTTCCTGCGGTTCTTATTACACATATTACGATGACGGAATCTATGGAGAGCGTCCATCGGTACGATATGTAGAAGTTGTGGAGCATCGTCCTGCACAGCAAACAATAGTTGTACGCGAGAATAAATACAGTAATTACTTCCGAGATAAGGCTCAACAGTTTACCCCTGATGACAATTATACCGTGTTTACTGATGTAGATAACTATTCATCAAACACTTATACAGAAAATGGAAGACAAGCGTACGCTGGTTGGGGAGACAATCCTTCACAAGTGACTGTAAATATTTATGATTATAATAGCTATTGGTACGATCCTTATTATCGCTACAATTCTTATTGGGGATATGGAGCTTGGTATCCGACACCTTATTATGGAGGTTACTACCCATATTACAGAAATAGAGGAACTTGGGGATTTTCAATAGGCTGGGGTTGGGGATATTATGAACGCTATTACCACCCTTATCACTATGGATATTATCCGTATTACAGAGGACATTACTATGGATATCCATACTATTACGGTGATAGATATTATTACCGTGATAGATACTACAACAATGGAGGGTATTACAGCAATGGAAACTACTACCGATATGATGGTAGAAGATATTCACCAACTGTAGGACGTAGAGGCGATTCAAGCGGTTATTACGATGACTACAATAGGGGTAACTCTTCAAGAGGATATGTGCCTAATAGAAGCAACTCAGACTCAAGAACATATCGAACTGAACGAAATTCAAATTATGGCAACAGTAATAATAATAGAGGTACTTCGTCAAGAAGTTACTCACCGAGCAATTCTACCCAAAATCGAGTAAACTCAGATTCTAAATCCTACCAAAGTAGAGAAAGAAGTTCTAACTACAACTCAAATCAAGAACGCTATAACAATTCGTCAAGAAGCTACACACCTTCCAACACAAACAGAGGTTACGATAATAGTAGGAATACATCTCGTTCTTACGACTCAGGAGGAAGCAGTAGCGGAAACTCAAACCGCAGTAGTAGCGGAACTACCCGAAGAAGTTACTAGTCCTAGAATATACATTTGAATTTAAACGAATAGAAAATGAGAAAAACGTTATTATTAATATGCTCATCCATAGTTGGTGTTACTTCAGCTCAAAATTTAACAGATGCATTGCGTTATTCTGTTGAAGATTTGAACGGAACGGCTCGTTACCGAGCTATGAGTGGGGCTTTTGGTGCACTGGGAGGAGATTTATCCGCTATCAGTGTGAATCCTGCAGGTAGTGCTGTTTTTTCAACAGGCGAAATAACTTTCACTTTGGGAGGAGAAAGTTTCAACTCCAAAAATACATTACACAATACTACAGTGACTAACAAATACTCAAACTTCACTTTCGATCAGTTTGGAGTAGTTTTCAGTATTCCGAATACGGATGATTCAGATTGGAAAAAATTCGCACTGTCGTTCAACTACCAAACCTCAGCCGATTTCAACCGAGATTTTATTTATGGAGGCTCTACAACAGGGAAAAATTTAGGAGACTATTTTCAACACTTTGCCAATGGTATCGCCCAGCAAGACTTGATGTTAGATGACTACGAAAATAAGGTTATTGTTAGAAGAAATAGTTTGACTGATATTTATGATGCTATGGGACGATCACCAAGAGCATTTACCCTACGTAATGCTCTATTGGGATATACAGTAGGCTTGGTAGATCCTCAAATTGGATTTCGAGAAATTCAACCTTCCGACTCTGACCAATTAGCAGATAATATTTTAGCAGAGACTAACTACATAAACAAGGTGGCAGGAGTTTCAACCAAGCAGAATTTCGATGTTGCGACCAAAGGAGGAATACATAAGTACAACTTTAGTTTCGCTACCCAGTATGGTGATGATATTTATTTAGGTTTAGGATTCAATGCCCATACTGTTGATTATTCGAGTGTTACACGCCACTATGAAGGATATGATCATTCCGGAGATATCAAAAATGCATATTTCAGAAACGAATTGAAAACTTTAGGGAATGGAATTTCCTTTCAGTTGGGGGCTATAGCTAAAGCTACGAAAGATTTACGTTTAGGAGTTTCTTATACTTCGCCTACTTGGTACACATTACAAGATGAAACAACTCAGTACATAGAAACAAACAACCGAGCGTTTTTTGCAGACCCACGAGTAGTAGTTGTATACGATGAGTACAAATTCCGCACACCAGGTTCATGGACTGCAAGTGCTGCTTATATATTTGGAAAAAACGGCTTAATTAGCTTTGATTATATCTACAAAGGATATGGGAAAACATATTTCAGAACAGAAAATTTAAAATCGGAAAACACAGTCATTCAAAATGAATTAGGAGACACCTCGACTATTCGTTTAGGTGGAGAATACCGAATCAAAGCATTGAGTTTACGAGCAGGAATCCGTCATGAACAAAGTCCTTACAAAACAGGAATTAAATACATAGGTGATTTGACGGGATATTCATTAGGCTTAGGATACGCTCTTGGTGGTGTGCGTTTCGATTTGTCGTATGACGTTGCAAAGCAAGATAATTACCATCGTATCTATGAATCGGTCTTAACTACACCTGCAAAAATGACATCGACAAGAAGTAACATTCTATTGACAATGTCAATAAAATTATTCTAAAAATCTATACAATTTGTTATTTAATAAATAAGGATAGGCTATTCGTAAAAAGGATAGCCTTACTTTTTTGTAAACCAATATTTTTTTGTATTTTTGCTCTTATTTTTCACTATGAAACACATTGAAGCTATTGGGCGTTACTTTATAATGCTCTACGATATATTCAGAAAAAGGACGCGATGGTCAATCACAAAAAAGCTAATCATCAAAGAAATTGATGATCTGATAGTCAACTCATTAGGAATCATCCTATTTGTTTCATTTTTCATAGGGGGAGTCGTTGCTATTCAAACAGCATTGAACTTAGACTCTCCTTTGGTAATGAAATCACTAATAGGTTTTGCTACACGTCAATCCATCATTTTGGAATTTGCACCGACATTTACATCAGTAATTTTAGCAGGAAAGGTAGGATCATTCATAACTTCAAGCATCGGAACAATGCGAGTTACAGAACAGATTGACGCTTTAGATGTTATGGGAGTAAATTCACTAAACTATTTGGTTTTTCCGAAAATCATTGCACTGCTTTTCTTTCCTTTTCTGGTTGCGATTGGCATGTTCGTAGGTATTGTAGGAGGTTGGGTCTCAACTGTGGCAAGTGGAGCTGCTTTTTCAGGCGAGTTTATAGAAGGGGTACAAATGCAGTTCAAAACATACGATTTAGTTTATGCCTTTACCAAAACATTGGTATTTTCCTTTTTCTTAGCTACAGTCCCTGCATATCACGGTTACTACATGAAAGGTGGAGCTTTAGATGTTGGAAAGGCAAGTACAACATCGTTCGTATGGACGAGTATTGTGATTATTATAGTTAATTCGGTATTGACACAGTTGTTCTACGCCTAAAATTACTTCACTCATTTAAAAAAAGGAACAAGCAAAACTATGATTCAAGTTAAAAACCTACATAAATCATTTAACGGAGTACCTGTACTGAAAGGTATATCAACAACTTTTGAAAAAGGAAAAACTAACCTAATCATCGGTCAAAGTGGTTCTGGAAAAACTGTTTTTTTAAAATCTTTATTAGGATTATTCACACCCGATGAGGGTGATATTATCTATGACGGGGTTAGCTATGCTGAAATGAAGCGCAACGAACGCACAAAGCTACGCCAAAAAATGGGAATGGTTTTTCAAGGAAGTGCTTTATTTGATTCTATGACTGTACTTGAAAATGTAACATTTCCATTACAGATGTTTTCTTCAAAAACTCCAGAAGAAATTCGCGAAAGAGCTGATATGGTACTCAATCGTGTGAAATTGGTGAATGCTGAGCATAAATTGCCTTCAGAAATTTCTGGAGGTATGCAAAAAAGAGTTGCCATCGCCCGTGCAATCGTCAATCGTCCGAATTTTTTATTTTGTGATGAACCTAACTCAGGTCTTGATCCAAAAACGGCTATCGTTATCGACAATTTGATTCAGGAAATCACCGAAGAATTTAATATTACCACTATTATTAACACCCATGATATGAACTCCGTAATGGAAATTGGAGCAAAAATCATATTCCTCAAAAATGGATATAAAGAATGGGAAGGTTCAAAAGATACAATTTTTATAACTGACAATGAAGCTGTTACGGATTTTGTATACTCCTCGGAACTATTTAAAAAAGTACGAAGAGCTTATTTGGATGAACATTCCACCACACTCAAATAACGTAAGCATTTAACAATCAAAGTTTTAAATTATAATTATATACCATTAGAATTTTAAACACCTCTAAAATATATACATATGTTTAGTGAAAAAGCCTTAGCGATTTTTGAAGAAAGCATTCAAAAATATCATATCTTAGATGATGTGTATCAGCCATTTAGCAATCCATATCCTTCATCTTCGATGGAGCATTTACTCTATCGTAAAAATTGGATAGACACTGTACAATGGCACTACGAGGACATTATTCGTGATCCGAATATCGACCCTGTCGAAGCCTTAGATTTAAAACGGAAAATTGACGCTTCAAATCAAGACCGTACCGATACGGTAGAGTATATAGACAGTTACTTTTTACACACCTATAAAAATGTAAAACCTATTGAAAATGCAACAATTAACACCGAAAGCCCAGCATGGGCAGTGGACAGACTGTCGATTTTGGCATTGAAAATTTATCACATGCAAGAGGAAGTAAATCGACCTGATGCTTCAGACAAACATAGAGCCAAATGTCAAGAAAAACTCAACGTACTAATTGAACAACGCAAAGATCTTTCTGATGCTCTTGATCAATTATTAGCTGATATTGAAGCTGGTAGGAAGTACATGAAAGTTTACAAACAGATGAAAATGTACAACGACGAGGAACTGAATCCGATTTTGAGAGGGAAATAGCATAGAAGATTACTCTGAAATATTCGTTCGTGATGCCACGTTTCTTTTTTAAGCATAGCTTGTTTCTTTACAAAGACCTTAAAAACAAGATTTTGTAAAAAAACACCTTTTGAAAATGCTTTCAATTTTTAATAAATAGTTTAGGATTTAATTAAATATCCCAATCGTCGTCATCGGCATCGTTGAGTAAGCTATCTATGGCACGTCGATCTTTTTTAGTAGGACGACCCTCGCCTTTTTTTCGGTAGTACTCTTGTGATAATTTCATCAATTCAGCATGTTCAAAAGCTTCAGGAGGCGTCAAATCTTGTCGATATAAATCCAGTAACTTAGCTCCTACGCGTGATGGAGGAATATCCAGCACTTTCAATTCGTAGGTAATTTGGTTTTTGCGAAGAGCTATTTTATCGGAATTAAAAACCTCTCGTGAAGGCTTGGCAATGTCACCATTAATCCGTACATGTCCTTTTTTACAGGCCTCCGTAGCCATATTCCGAGTTTTGTAGTAGCGTACACACCAAAGAAATTTATCAATTCTCATAAAATCTGAATATTAACAATGAAAGTATATGGCAAAAATAATATAATTTCGTATCTTGCACCCTTGAAAAAACAAAAAAAATATATGTTGCGAAAAATAACACTAAGTATCAGCCTATTAGCTATTTTATCGATTATTTCCTGTAAAAAAGAGGAAGAATCAAAGCCTATAACGCCTCCTCGTGATGTAACTGAAGTACGTGATGAGAACGACGCAGCTATTACCAACTACTTAAAAACACACTTCCATACTTTTAAAAATAACGAGGTAGTTTTAGACACCATTGCTGGGGCAAATGCAAACCAAACATCTCTCATGGATTTGGTAAAAACCATAGAAATTGATGCTTATGATGCTAATAACAAAAAAGTACGTCATAAACTCTACTACCTGCCTGTACAAGAGGGAACAGGAATGAAATCAAGTATAGCCGATTCGGTTTACATAGCTTACAGAGGACAGTTATTAAAAGGAATAGAATTTGACAGGTCAGTAGGATACACACAGTCGAATTGGTTTGATTTGCTAGGTGATGTGACAAATCCAAATGCCATAAATGTAATTCGAGGATTCAGACACAGCATCGCTGAGTTGAAAGATTCAGCTTCTGAAATCACGGTCAATGTTGATGGAACTATTCAAACTCCAACTGATGGCGGGGTTGGTGTATTTTTTATGCCCTCACGTTTAGCATATTTCAACACATCAAAACAAAGTATTCCTGCCTACTCCCCTTTGATGTTTACAATACATTTGATAAAAACCAAACGAGCTGACCACGACAGAGATGGCAAACCTTCATTGGAAGAAATTCAAGTAGATGACTATGGAATAATTACATATACCAATTGTGATAACGACTCCCATCCCGACTACTTGGATGCAGACACTTGTAAATAATTATAAATTAATCACTTGACACAACACAAAATTTAACAAACTCAAAATAAAGGCTTTCCAAAACTATCGGACAGCCTTTTTTTGTCGAAAACAAAGCACAATTTTTATGAAAAAGCACATCCCAAATCTGATAACTCTACTGAATTTATTATGCGGAAGTATTGCGGTGATCTATGCCGTAAAAGGCAATTTTGCCATGACAGGACTTTTTGTTTCATTAGGGATATTCTTTGACTTTTTTGATGGTTTTTTTGCTCGTTTGTTGAACGTAAAATCTGAATTAGGTCTACAACTGGATTCCTTAGCAGATATGGTTACAGCAGGTGTAGTCCCAGGAATTGTAATGTTTCAACTCATCGCTAAAAGTGATTTTGTAAACGAAAATAAAACTCTACTAACTGATATTTTTCCCTACTTCGGACTATTAATAACTTTAGCTTCCGCTTATCGATTGGCTAAATTTAATATAGATACTCGACAGTCAACGGGATTCATTGGATTACCAACTCCTGCAAACGCTCTATTTATTCTATCATTGCCTGTTATTTTACAATTCCAACCAGCGGATTTTTTTGAAATCATCCTTCAAAATACTTGGTTTTTAGTATGTATTACGCTATTAAGTTCGTATATGCTCAATGCTGAAATTCCTCTTTTCGCCTTGAAATTCAAAGATTTTAGTTTCAAGAACAATAAAATTAAATATATCTTCTTAGGAATATGCGTCCTTTCATTGATTATTCTGCAATTTGTAGCAATTCCTTTGATCATTGTTGCCTATGTATTCATTTCATTACTACAAAAAAGGAAGAATTAGCACAAAATATCATTTGTTTTTTGTACAAGTTTCACAAAAATAATTAATCAAAAAAAACAGAATATTTTTTTTTATAAAAATTGTTTTCTATCTTTGTGAATTATAAATAAATCTAAAAAATGAATTTACACGAATATCAAGGAAAAGAAATACTTTCGAGTTTTGGCGTACGCGTACAACGTGGTATTGTGGCTCAAAGTCCAAAAGAAGCAGTAGATGCTGCTAAACAACTAACCGCAGAAACAGGAACCCAGTGGTATGTAGTAAAAGCACAAATTCACGCGGGTGGTCGTGGCAAAGGTGGAGGAGTAAAATTAGCTAAAGGACTGCAAGATGTTGAGCCTCTTGCTGAACAAATCATAGGAATGAATTTGGTGACTCCACAAACCCCTCCTGAAGGTAAAAAGGTTCATCAAGTCCTTATCGCGGAGGATGTATACTATCCAGGAGAAAGCCAACCTGAAGAGTTCTATATGTCTGTACTACTAGATCGTTCAAAAGGGAAAAATATGATTATGTACTCGACTGAAGGAGGAATGGACATTGAAACGGTAGCTGAAAAAACCCCTCATTTGATTTTTACAGAAGAAATCGATCCTGCTGTTGGTTTATTACCTTTCCAAGCTCGTCAAGTGGCGTTTAATTTAGGAGTTACAGGCGATGCTTTCAAAGAAATGGTCAAATTCGTTACCGCTTTGTACAATTGCTATGTATCATCCGATGCAAGTCTGTTTGAAATCAACCCCGTATTAAAAACTTCAGACAATAAAATTCTTGCAGTAGACGCCAAAGTTGTTCTTGATGACAACGCTTTATACCGTCATAAAAACTATGTTGATTTACGTGATTTACGTGAAGAAAACCCAATTGAAGTTGAAGCTAAAGCTGTAGGACTGAACTACGTAGCTTTGGATGGAAATGTTGGGTGTATGGTAAACGGGGCAGGACTTGCAATGGCAACGATGGACTTGATAAAACAAGCAGGAGGTTCACCTGCAAACTTTTTGGATGTTGGAGGAACAGCTGACGCTAAACGTGTGGAAACGGCTTTCCGTATTATCTTAAAAGACCCACAAGTGAAAGCTATTTTAGTAAATATTTTCGGTGGGATAGTACGTTGTGATCGCGTAGCACAGGGAATCGTTGATGCTTACAAAAATATGGGAGGAGATATAGCAGTTCCAATCATTGTACGTTTACAAGGCACAAATGCTGAATTAGCAAAAGAAATCATTGACAATTCAGGATTGGCAGTACATTCTGCTATTATGTTCCAAGAAGCTGCTAATAAAGTGAAAGAAGTTTTAGGATAATGTAGTAATACAATTTTTAAGTTTATAAACACACAGACAAGAAGTTAAGTTCTTATCTGTGTGTTTGTACTTTAAATCAACACTATTATTTGTAGAATCGATCCGAGATTTCGCGGAGAATGTCTTTTGCTACCTCATTCTTATCTTTCAAGGGAAAAGAAACTTCTGCATCATGAGTGATAAAAGTAACTTTATTGGTTTCCGTGCCAAATCCTGCCCCCTTGTCTTTGAGTGAGTTGAGTACAATAGCGTCTAAATTTTTACGCTTCAACTTTGACTTGGCGTTGGCAAGTTCATTTTCTGTTTCTAAAGCGAATCCTATAAGCAACTGATGTTTTTTGTTAGCACCTAATGAAGCAAGTATATCTCTATTCTTAACCAATTCTAAATGAAGCTCATTGTCATTTTTCTTAATTTTTTCAGAAGCAGGATTCTTAGGTTTATAATCTGCAACAGCTGCCGAAAGAATAGCCACGTCCGTGTTTTCAAATAATGAGGCTACCTTTTCATACATTTCATCAGCAGTTATTACTCGATGTAGCCGTATGTTTTTATGTATATTTTTCTCCGCAGAAGGCCCTAATACCAAATCAACGATAGCTCCTTGTTGTAAAGCCTCATTTGCTAAAGCTATGCCCATTTTTCCTGTCGAAAAATTGCCTATAAATCTCACAGGATCAATAGCTTCGTAAGTTGGCCCTGCAGTTATGAGTAATCGTTTGCCTTTCATCGGTAAATTATTATCAAACGTATTTTCGATGAAAGAAACAATATCCTCAGGTTCTGCCATGCGACCTTGTCCAACCAACCCACTTGCTAATTCACCAAAAGTAGCAGGAATAACATGATTTCCATGCTCTGCAATTTGAGATAAATTTTTACTGAGTGTAGGATGAGCATACATATCTAAATCCATAGCAGGAGCTACGAACACTGGAACGTTAGCTGATAAGTAAGTTGCTAATAAAAAATTATCGCATAACCCCGTAGCCATCTTTGCTAAAGTGTTAGCTGTAGCAGGAGCTATGATCATGAAATCAGCCCAAGAGGCTAATTCTACGTGGTTATTCCAGCGTGCATTTGTCGTTGAAAATGAAGTATATACCTCATTTTTCGACAAGGTAGAAAGAGTCAATGGAGTTATAAATTCTGTAGCACTTTGAGTCAAAATTACCTTAACATTTGCTCCTTTTTTTACAAAAAGGCGTACCAAATGAGCCGTTTTGTAAGCGGCAATGCCCCCCGTAATTCCTAAAACGATATTTTTCCCTTGTAGTGACATATCTTTTGATTTTCTTATCGCTTGTCTCATATAGATGTTCATCACAAATACATACAAATTCTTCTGGTGTGCCTTTACCCTAATTTTTAGAAAATGTAAGAACTTTGACGATACATGTACCGATATTTTTCTTTAGTTTAGAGCAATTTCTAAATATAAAACAAAATTAGCTACAGAAACGAATTTGCTCAATCTGCTAATATTTAGCAAATTACCTGTGACTGCATAAATAACGGAGTTAAAGAATTAAGCATGAATAAATATATGTAGACAAAAAAAGGGACAGCAACTTCTTATTTCAATTGCTTTCCCCTTTACTATGAAAACGAAAAATTTTAAGTAGTTTCTCTGTGATATACCTTTTTGTCTAACCATTCTTTCACAGCAATTGCTTGTGGTTTTGGTAATCTTTCATAAAATTTAGAAACCTCTATTTGTTCTTTATTTTCAAATATTTCTTCCAAATTATCATTATTAGTTGCAAATTCCTCTAATTTATCAATCAATTCTTTCTTAATTTCCGCGTTAATTTGCACGGCTCTTTTTGCAATGATTGATATAGCTTCATAAATATTTCCTGTTTCAGCCTCAATATCGGCACGACTATAAGTAATCGTTGAAATAGGAGCGTCTATTTTTTTTAAATCCATAGTATTCAGTGTTTTATTGATGTTTTTATGAAAAATTTTTTAACGTTGATTCAATTTTTTCGAGCATTTTATCCGCCTCTTTTCTGTACTTTGTTTCAGGAAATGATCTCAACAAGATTTCATACGCTTCTTTGGCTGTGTTCAATCGTTCTTTTTTCTTGTGTTCAACACTGTTGATGGCCCATTCATATGCTGAGTTCAATCGCACATACAAAGCTTCTTCACGGAAAACACTCCCTGGATTATTTGCTAGAAAATTGTCCAGCGAGGTCATAGATGCCTGATAGTCACGAATGGTATTATACTGTTTCGCAATTTCAAACTCTTTTTTTTGAAGACGTGTCAATAGGTCAACAACCATATCACTCGCTTCCTTAGCATATTCAGAATTCGGATATTTGTCTAAAAATAATTGCAATTTCTCCAATGCCTCATTTGTTGGTTGCTGATCAACACTGTATTCAGGAGTATCGATATAAAACATTTTGGCTTCCAAAAATGCTACCTCTGCCACTTTTTCACTACGAGGATATAGATTTTGGAAACGCTGAAAAGGATATGCTGCTAAGGTGTACTGCTTCAATTTATAGTAAGCATCTCCATACATATAGAAAATACGTTCCCCCTGTGGTCGTCCAGCATATTCATTGGCAATCTGCTTAAACAATTCTGTGGCTCTGCGGTATTTCCCTGTCTTATACAATTCTTCCGCCATAGCATATTTACGTGCTGAATCATCGGATTTCAACACCTTGTGATATTCACCACATGAGCTAAATCCAACACTCAATAATCCTATGATAATATATTTTTTAAATTGCATTTTGATAGATATAATACATTGGTTTTAATTACGTTAGCATTCCTCCGTCTACATTCAGGACTTGTCCTGTGACGTAAGCAGACATATCTGATGCTAAGAAAAGACAAGCGTTTGCTACATCTACTGTTGTTCCGCCTCGTTTTAACGGAATAGCTTCACGCCATCCTTCCACTACTTTTGGATCCAAAACAGCAGTCATTTCTGTCTCAATAAAGCCGGGAGCAATTGCATTACAACGGATGTTTCTTGAACCCAACTCCAAGGCAACCGACTTGGTAAACCCTAACATTCCTGCTTTGGAAGCTGCATAATTGGCTTGTCCTGCGTTTCCTTTAACTCCAACAACACTACTGATATTGATGATTGACCCTCTGCGTTGTTTTAACATTGCTCGTTGTACCGCCTTGGTCATGTTAAAGACTGATTTTAAATTCACTTCAATGACTTTGTCGAAGTCCTCTTCTGGCATACGCAACAAAAGATTGTCTTTTGTAATTCCTGCGTTATTCACTAAAATGTCTATACTTCCAAATTCGGCAAGTACGGCATCTGCCAATTGCTGAGCACTTTCAAAATCGGCAGCATTACTTTGAAAACCTTTGGCTTTCACTCCTTTGGCTTTCAATTCTTCTTCTAGTTGTTGTGCTGCCTCAACCGATGCACTGTAAGTAAACACAACATTCGCCCCTTGTGATGCAAACACTTCTGCAATGCCTTTTCCTATACCTCGACTTGCTCCTGTGATAATCGCAGTTTTTCCTTCTAATAATCTCATTTTGTGATATTTAAAATTGTTACAATTAAAGAAAAGTATTTTCAATCGGCAAAATTACGAATATTTTTTTATTAAATGAAGTTTTGACATCTTTTTTCAAGAGAAATCCTTTCTATAAGATGAATTTGGCTTTGGTAAAAAGCCTCACTTACAATGTTAACAGGAATAGAATAAAGTTTTTGAACTTTTCACCGTCTAATTTCAGTCTTATCTCTGCTGTAGCTACGCCTTAATAAAGAATGCGAAACAACCTAAAAAAGACAAAAATACAAGCATAAAATATTTTGTAGACTATTGTAATTCTCGAAAAAAGTTGTATATTAGCCAACAATTTTATTAAACAATTTATTTTTTATGGAAAATCTATTCTCTTCGCTTCCCTTAATCATAGGGATACTAATCGTTTTTTTTGGAATGTTCTTTACAGTAAGACAACAAACTGCAGTTGCGATTGAACGTTTTGGCAAATTCCAAAGTATTCGTCATTCGGGTTTGCAAATCAAAATTCCAATTATCGACAAAATATCAGCTCGTATTAGTCTAAAAATACAACAATTAGATGTCATTGTTGAAACTAAAACTTTAGATGATGTATTCGTTAAAATAAAAGTTTCGGTACAGTATGTGGTTATTAAAGATAAGGTGTATGATGCGATTTACAAATTAGAATATCCTCACGACCAAATTACGAGTTATGTGTTTGACGTGGTTCGTGCTGAAGTACCAAAAATGCGTTTGGACGATGTTTTTGTTAAAAAAGATGATATTGCTATTGCTGTAAAACGAGAGGTACAAGAAGCGATGGAAACCTATGGTTATGACATCATCAAAACTTTAGTCACAGACATTGACCCTGATGCACAGGTAAAATCGGCAATGAACCGAATCAATGCTGCCGAACGTGAGAAAGTTGCTGCTCAATATGAGGGAGATGCTCAACGGATTCTAATTGTAGAAAAAGCAAAAGCCGAAGCGGAAAGTAAACGTTTGCAAGGACAAGGAATCGCTGATCAGCGACGCGAAATTGCTCGTGGTTTGGTGGAAAGTGTGGACGTACTAAACAAAGTTGGAATTAGTTCACAGGAAGCTTCAGCTTTGATTGTTGTTACGCAGCACTATGACACACTTCAAGCCGTTGGACAACAAACAAATAGCAATCTGATTTTATTGCCAAATTCTCCACAAGCAGGAAGCGATATGCTGAACAATATGATTACTTCATTCACGGCATCAAATCAAATAGCCGAAAAAATGAAGAATCAAGATAGTAAATCAAAATCGTAGGAAATCAAGACACAAATAACACTTCGACTCGAATAACTATACCATAGTTTCAGAGTCGGAGTGTGAATAAATTAAACTGATTTTTAAACATCTATAAATTACGTCAACGACACTCACCTTCAAGAAAAACCAAACTTTTCAATTAAAAACATTAGCGTGACCGAGTATATTATTTTGAATTTAAGCATATTATACTCAAAATTATTTTCTCTCCCATTAAAAAAAAACATCATTTGACAGTGTAAACACTTGAAAATAATCTTTTTCATAGAAATTCTTTTGATATGTATCCATAATAGCCTATAGATGAGAAGAAAGTTCAATGCTTTGCAACTAAAATTTGAAACTTTTCTTTAACTATTATTTTGATTTTATTATTTTATTTTTTAATTTTGCTCAAAATATAATTCAAAATAAAAAAGAATACTATGAAAAGATTTATTATTATCGCTTCAGTGTTTTTCGGAACACTTAGCACAGTACAGATGTATGCTCAGAGCATTGATTTAGGAGTGAAAGCAGGGCTCAATCTGCAGAAAATTTCAGATGTAAAAGATATCAAAAACGATTTAAATACTGGATTCCACGCAGGAGCCTTCTTAGGAATAGGCATTCTGGATCAATTACAGGTACAAGGAGAAGTACTCTACAACCGATTATCATTTAAAAAATCGAATTTGGACTATATCAGTGTTCCTGTCCTATTTGAGGTAACTCCTTTAAAAACACTTTACATTCAAGCGGGACCTCAATTTAGTTTCCTTGCAAACTCAGACGAAAAATACCAAGATCTCTTGAAAAAATCTCCTATTGATTTAGCTTTGGGAATTGAGATTAACATTCCTGCGTTCGTATTTTACGCACGTTATGTGATGGGGCTTTCCGATATAACCATAGCAGGAGGACGTAGCAATGTTATTCAAATAGGAGCTGGATTTAAACTTTTATAAGTCCTGTTTTTACACCAACATACTAAATCCAAGAAAGAAATAAACTTTTCTTTTTTGGATTTTTTATTAATATTTTTCTAATGAATCTACTTTCGTTAGAAAAAAATATATATCTTTGCTGAGTAATTTAATTAACTATATCAAGAATATTAGCTATGCAACAGAATCGTTATGGGGTTATTATGGCAGGGGGAGTAGGTTCTCGTTTTTGGCCTGTGAGTACGGAAAATTATCCAAAACAATTCCACGATATGCTGGGAATAGGAGAAACCTTACTACAGAGAACATTTTCTCGATTGAGTAAGTTTATTCCCAAAGAAAATATTCTCATCTTAACTAACGAACGATACGAAGAGTTGATAAAAGACCAAATTCCAGATATCGCTACACAAAACATTGTTTTAGAACCAGCTATGCGAAATACTGCTCCTTGCATACTCTATGCGGCTATGAAAATAAAAACAAGGAATCCTAATGCAGTAATGATTGTAGCTCCGAGTGACCACTGGATTGAAGATGAGGCTGAATTTACAGAAAATGTTCTGGAATGTTTTGGAAATTCACAAAGTCAAGATATACTTATGACTCTAGGAATTGTTCCTACCTTTCCGAATACGGGTTATGGCTACATACAGTATGACAAAAGTGATAATAACAACATCAAAAAAGTTTGTAAATTCAGAGAAAAACCTAATTACGAAACAGCTAAAGATTTTTTGACTCAAGGCAATTTTCTTTGGAATGCAGGAATTTTCATATGGAATGTAGGCAGTGTTTTAAAAGCTTTTGAAACCTACAAACCCACACTTTACGAGCTATTTAAAGAGGGGGAAAAATTCTATAATACAGAAAAAGAATTTGATTTTATTAAGGTAAACTATCCAAAAGCAACCAATATTTCGGTAGATTATGCTATTTTGGAGCCTTCAACGAATATTTTCGTATTACCTGCCCGTTTTGATTGGAATGATTTGGGGACATGGGGATCACTCTATGAAAAGCTCCCTAAGGATAATCAACAGAACGTGGCAGTCAATGCTAAAGTATTGTTTTCTAATTCAGAAAAAAATATTGTCCGTACGGAAACTGATAAAATGGTTATCATTGAAGGGCTTGACGATTACATAATTGTAGACAAAAAAGACATTCTTTTAATATATCCAAAAGAAAAGGAACAAAATATCAAAGAAATCGTAGCAAAAGTAAAAAATAATTTTGGAGAACATTGGGGGTAATTATACTCAATTTATGTTGTATTACAAGACATTTTCTCTCATTTGATGTTTTATTTTTTTTTCACGAAACCTAATTAAAAAACCTTTACATTATGTACACATTAGATTATACCGACTTAATGCTTTTAGATGAATTGCAGCAGGACAGTAAGCAATCCATCAAGAAGTTAGCTGAAAAAGTAGGACTTTCCATCACACCAGTCCATGAACGAATCAAAAAATTAGAATCACTGGGCTACATTTCCAACTACGTTGCTGTTGTTAATGGAAAACTCTTAGGTAAGAAACTAATAGCCTATTGTCAGGTGAAATTACTTAGACATCAAGGCGAACTTTTTGAAGAGTTTGAACGATACATCAGTACCCTTGACGAAGTGTTGGAGGCTTCCTATATGGCGGGAGGCTACGATTTCTTGTTAAAATTAGTATTAAATGACATGGAAGAATATCAGCGGTTTGTCGTACATAAAATATCAAAATTAGAAATCATTTCAAACATCCAAAGTTCCTTTGTAATTAAGGAAATCAAAAACACATCAATGATTAAGTGTTTGCGTGATGAATCGGAGTTTAATCTAAAAAATCAATAAAGATGCATATCGCTATTGCAGGAAATATCGGTGCAGGGAAAACGACCTTAACAACTCTTTTGGCAAAACATTACCATTGGGAAGCTCATTATGAAGACGTTGTTGACAATCCATATTTAGATGACTTTTACAATCAAATGGAGCGATGGAGTTTCAATCTGCAAATTTATTTTTTGAATAGTCGCTTTCGGCAAATCTTAGATTTTCGTGAGAAAGGCAACGACATTATTCAGGATCGCACTATCTACGAAGATGCCCACATCTTTGCTCCCAATTTACACGAAATGGGATTAATGAGCGGACGTGATTTTGACAATTATAGTTCTCTTTTTCAACTGATGGAAAAACTGGTATCTGCTCCTGATTTATTAATCTATCTAAGAAGTTCCATTTCTAACTTAGTGAAACAAATTCACAAGCGAGGACGAGACTATGAAAGCTCTATTTCAATCGACTATTTAAACCGACTGAACGAACGCTACGAGCAATGGATAAAAGGATACGACAAGGGCAAATTACTTATAATTGATGTGGATAACGTTGATTTTGTAGATAATCCCGAAGATTTGGGTGTGATTATTAATAAAATAGACGCAGTATTGTACGGATTGTTTTAAATGCCCCCTTTCTATAAGCAAATCTTTATGCTTGATTGGCATGGTATATTTCGATAGTATACAGCTGAGGTTGAATCTAAGTACTCGAAAAAAACTATCTTTTTTACCGTATTATCTAAGAAAATATGTATCTTTGCGAATGTTTTCATAACAATCTCAAGTAAAAATATTTCAAACGTATTGTAATTACTATGACAAAGATAAATGCTGCTATCACAGCTATTGGAGGATATGTTCCTGATTATGTGTTGTCTAACGAAATGTTAGAACAAATGGTTGAAACCAACGATGAATGGATTTTTACTCGAACAGGAATTAAGGAAAGGCGCATTTTAAAAGACCCTGATAAAGGAACATCCTATTTGGCCATAAAAGCTGCAGAAGATTTAATCAATAAAAAAGGTGTAGACCCTAGAGAGATTGACTTAGTTATTTTAGCTACTGCAACGCCAGATATGCCTGTAGCGTTAACGGCGCCTTATGTAGCTACTGAAATTGGGGCTACTAATGCATTTGCTTTTGATTTACAAGCTGCTTGTTCAAGTTTTTTGTACGGAACATCAGTAGCTGCAAGATACATTGAATCAGGAAGATACAAAAAAGTATTACTAATTGGAGCCGACAAAATGTCGTCTATAATTGACTATACAGACCGTGCCACGTGTATCATCTTTGGAGATGGAGCTGGAGCAGCTCTTTTTGAGCCTAATTTTGAAGGATTCGGTGTACAAGATGAAATTCTAAAAAGTGATGGCATCGGGCGAAATTACCTGTACACTAAAGCAGGTGGTTCACTTTATCCCATAACCGAGGAACGACTAAAAAACAAAGAACATTTTGTTTTCCAAGACGGAAAAACAGTTTTCAAGTATGCCGTTTCTGGGATGTCAGGAGTGGCAGAGGAAATTCTGAAACGCAACAACCTGACAAAAGACGACATACAATGGTTAGCTCCTCATCAAGCAAACAAACGTATCATTGACGCTACTGCACAACGCATTGGTTTGGAGGAAAATAAAGTGATGGTAAACATCCAGAAATATGGAAATACAACCTCTGGAACACTCCCATTAGTGCTAAATGATTACGAAAAACAACTCAAAAAAGGGGATAACATTGTGTTAGCAGCTTTTGGTGGAGGATTCACTTGGGGAGCTGTTTACCTCAAATGGGCTTACTAAATGATTTAAGAACATAAATAATTACGACAATAATCTAATAACGAATACTTATGGATTTAAGAGACATTCAAAACCTAATCAAATTTGTTGCCAAATCGGGGGCAAGTGAAGTGAAACTTGAAATGGAGGATATTAAAATCACTATCAAAACCAACCCTGATGAAAGTGCTAGAGAGCAAGTATTTGTTCAACAAATGCCTATATCTGCAGTGCCTCAGATACCTGTACAACAAGCTGTAGTAACACCTACAACCTCTGCTGATCCTGCTGAATCAAAACCAACTGCAAATACTGATAATGACAAATATATCGTTGTAAAATCACCAATGATTGGAACTTTTTACAGACGACCAGGTCCAGACAAACCATTATTCGTTGAGGTAGGTTCCACTATAGCCAAGGGTGATGTACTTTGTATCATTGAGGCTATGAAATTATTCAACGAAATCGAATCAGAAGTTTCTGGAAAAGTAGTGAAAATCTTAGTAGACGATTCATCACCTGTTGAATTTGACCAACCATTGTTCTTAGTAGATCCTTCTTAATTAAGATAAGCATTTCACCTTTTTGAACTATAACGATTTAATTAGTAACAACTTAAATGATTATAGTTTAAATAACTCGTAAATTTGAATACTATGTTTAAAAAAATATTAATTGCAAACCGAGGAGAAATCGCTTTGCGTATCATTCGTACGTGTCGTGAAATGGGTATCAAATCGGTGGCTGTCTATTCCACTGCTGATGCTGATAGTTTGCATGTTCGTTTTGCTGACGAAGCCGTTTGTATCGGACCTCCCGCCAGCAAAGATTCTTACTTAAAAATACCTAATATAATCGCTGCTGCAGAAATTACAAATGCTGATGCTATTCACCCAGGGTATGGATTTTTATCGGAAAATGCAAAATTTTCAAAAATTTGTGCAGAACACGGAATTAAATTCATTGGTGCCTCCCCTGAGATGATTGAAAAAATGGGTGATAAGGCTACTGCAAAAGCAACCATGAAAGCAGCAGGTGTACCTACGGTTCCAGGCTCTGATGGGCTCATTGAATCGCTCGACCATGCTAAAAAAGTAGCTAAGGAAATGGGATATCCTGTAATGTTAAAAGCTACCGCTGGAGGTGGTGGACGTGGAATGCGTGCAGTTTGGAAAGAAGAAGATTTGGAAAAAGCCCTCGACAGCGCTAAACAAGAGGCAGGAGCAGCTTTCGGAAATGATGGCATGTACATGGAAAAACTCATCGAAGAACCTCGTCATATTGAAATTCAGATTGTTGGAGATCAATATGGTAAAGCTTGTCACCTTTCTGAAAGAGATTGCTCGGTGCAACGTCGTCACCAAAAACTAACCGAAGAAACCCCATCGCCTTTTATGACAGACGACCTACGTAAACGAATGGGGGAAGCTGCCGTAAAAGCTGCTGAATATATCAAATATGAAGGAGCAGGTACTGTAGAATTTCTCGTAGACAAACATCGTAATTTCTACTTCATGGAGATGAATACTCGTATTCAAGTAGAACACCCTATTACTGAGCAAGTTATCGACTACGACTTGATTCGAGAACAAATATTAGTTGCCGCAGGTGTACCTATTTCGGGTAAAAATTATCTACCTAAATTACACTCTATTGAATGTCGTATTAATGCTGAAGATCCATATAACGATTTCCGTCCTTCCCCTGGAAAAATCACTACCTTACATGCTCCAGGCGGACATGGAGTCCGTTTGGACACACACGTTTACAGCGGATATGTGATTCCTTCAAATTATGATTCAATGATCGCTAAATTAATCACTACGGCACAAACGCGTGAAGAGGCCATTGCTAAAATGAAACGTGCATTGGATGAATTTGTGGTAGAGGGCGTTAAAACAACCATTCCATTCCACTTACAATTGATGGACGACCCTGATTATATCGCAGGTAATTACACTACCAAATTTATGGAAACTTTCAAGATGAAAACTCCAAGAGAATAAGGTTGTTAATTAGATATCGCTCAAATAAAACTTCGGCTACACCTCTGATAAAAAACTTTAACTCAGGCGTGTGGTCGATTTTTTTATTCAATATTTTTATTTACCTTTGTAATCAACACAAAAATCAACTAAAATTCGTATTAAGTAAAAAATATAAATTTATTGAGTTCATTATTTATTTTCATACACTGTTCTTTTCCTTAGACGAAAAGAATCAAAAGTGCGAGCCGCACGAGCATTAAAAAATAAGCAGTCGGCTTCCGACAAATTTTCGAAACTTGCTTCCTGCGGTCGATTCGAACAACGGAAAATTTTCACGCTTTATTCACTGATTTTCTTAACGCCAAATCTCCAATGCCGATGAAAAACGGTCAAAATACTGAAAAACCAGTGTTGAACCATTAAAAAATATATACAATTAAGTACTGAACTCAATAAATTTAAAACATTGCTAGATTGATAAAATAATATTGTTATTTTTTAATACGTAAGTTAGAGATATAATATTAAGTCATAAATTAACAATTGAAAATCAAAATATTACGAATACAATTTCATCATTTTTTTTAAAAATTGTAAAATTCCATCATTGGATGTGATAAAAATCAAAATTATCAACCAAAAAAGAGTACAAAAAATCTTTTTTTATAACTAACTGATATATATCATTTTTTATTAACATAAACTCCCCTATTTTTGCGGGGTACTTGATAAGTATGACTGTTTCACTTATACAAAAATACAACGTTGCGGGGCCGCGTTACACGAGTTATCCAACGGTTCCATATTGGGATAATGAATCTTTTTCGAATGATAAATGGCTAAATAGTCTAAAAAGATCATTTCACGAAAGCAACAAAACAGAGGGAATCAGCCTTTATATCCATTTGCCATTTTGCGAAAGTTTATGCACTTTCTGCGGATGTCACAAACGCATCACCAAACGACACGAAATGGAGAGTCCTTATATTGATGCTGTTTTGAAAGAATGGAAATTATATTTAGATGTGTTGCAAGAAAAACCTCTCATTAAAGAGATTCATTTGGGAGGAGGCACACCAACGTTCTTTAAACCAGAAGAGTTAAAACGTTTGCTTGAGGGCATTTTTGAATATGCTGACATTGCTAAGGATAAAGAATTTAGCTTTGAAGGACATCCTAACAACACTACAGAGACTCATTTAAGAGTTTTGTACAGTTTAGGATTCGAACGAGTAAGTTTTGGAGTTCAAGACTATTCTTTAAAAGTTCAAAAGGCAATTCATCGCATACAACCGTTCGAAAACGTAAAAAAAGTTACAGAATGGGCAAGAAAAATAGGATATAAGTCCGTGAGCCATGATTTAGTATTCGGATTGCCTTTCCAGACTCTTGACGACGTACTGTTTACTATTGATAAAACGAATAGTTTGCACCCTGATAGGATTGCGTTTTATAGCTATGCCCATGTTCCTTGGATTAAAGGTAGTGGACAGCGGGGATTTGATGAGAGCAACCTGCCTTCGGGGGAGGAGAAGCGGTTACTCTACGAAACTGGCAAGAAACATTTGATAGATGCAGGATATGTTGAAATAGGTATGGATCATTTTGCTTTACCAACTGATTCAATGTACAAATCATTTGAAACCAACAGCTTACACCGAAATTTTATGGGGTACACAGCCTCAAAAACCCAGGTAATGATTGGTTTAGGAATGTCCTCTATCAGTGATAGCTGGTACGGATTTGCTCAAAATGAGAAAGATTTGGAGGATTATTACGCACGGATCCAGCGGAATGAGATCCCTGTTTTTAGAGGACATATCTTAAATGAAGAAGATCTAATTATCCGTCAGCATATCCTAAATTTGATGTGTCATTTCAATACTTCATGGGAAGAAGACAAAATGTACACCTCTGAAATAGAGTCTATTAAGTCAAAATTAAATGAAATGGTCAGTGACGGTCTTATTGAGCTGAGGGAGAAAAGCATACGAGTAACCAATGAGGGAAGACCTTTTGTGAGGAATTTGTGTATGGCGTTTGATCTACGTTTACAGCGGAATATACCGAATACAAAAATTTTTAGTATGACTGTATAACAGATATAAATAAAAATGTTAGCTTCTTTTTAAGAAACTTCGTTGAATGTTATAAAGTAATCATAGTGATTGAGTTTTTTAGTTAGTGATTTGAGAAGGGATGGTTGTGAAATCTATCCCTTTTCTTTTTGTTTTATGTAAAGATTAAAGTATATTTGCTCTTCGTAGAAATAATTTTAACAAAAACATCACTCTTTATGGATGCAATCATATATATATTACTGATTTTCTTCTGTTTACTTGTCGGATTTTTCATCGGAAATTACATCAATAAATTAAAAACAAACTCTTTACTTTCCACAACTTTGGAACGGGAGGAGTTGCAACAACGAACAATTCAAGAGTTGGAAAATCGTTTAGCAATCGAAAAAGGTGAAAAGGAAGAAATCCGAAAAGAAAAAGAGAAGCTAAGTCTTGATTTGGCAAAATCGGATGTTGAAAAAGATCACTTGATAACTAAACTCAGAGAAAAAGATAAAGAATCTGAACAGCTTCAAGAAAGGTTTACCAAAGAATTTGAAAATTTAGCTAACCGAATTTTGGAAGAAAAATCATCCAAATTCACAGAACAAAACCGTGAAAATTTAAAGAATATTCTGAATCCACTGCAAGAAAAAATCAAAGATTTCGAGCAAAAAGTAGAACACAGCCAAAAGGAAAATATCAGTATTCACTCGGCTTTGAAACAGCAACTTATTGACCTGCAAAACCAAAATCTACGAATTACGAAAGAAGCTGAAAATCTGACGAAAGCACTGAAGGGTGACAGTAAAATTCAAGGGAACTGGGGTGAGTTGGTGCTGGAAAAAGTACTCGAAAAATCCAATTTGGAAAAGGGGCGGGAATATACTGTTCAGGAGTCATTTGTACGTGAAGATGGCACTCGAGCAATTCCCGATGTGGTTATTCACTTACCAGATGGAAAGAAAATAATTGTGGATTCAAAAGTTTCACTTACTGATTATGAACGTTTTGTAAATGCTTCAGAGGAAGAAAGACCTATATTTTTAAAGCAACATACTAATTCCATACGTAGGCATATTGAACAACTTTCTAGTAAAAAATACGAGGACTTATATACTCAAAGTCCTGATTTTGTGTTGATGTTTATTCCCATTGAACCTGCTTTTGCGGTAGCTCTACAAGAAGATGAATCGCTCTACACCAAAGCCTTTGCTCAAAACATTGTAATCGTGACTCCAACGACCTTATTGGCTACTCTTCGCACCATTGACTCCATGTGGACAAATCAAAAACAACAAGAAAACGCCTATGAAATTTCGCGTCAGGCAGGGGCTTTGTATGACAAATTTGAAGGCTTCGTCTCTGATTTGATTAAAATCGGTAAAAAAATGGATGAAGCGAAAGGGGAATATAGCAACGCTATGAATAAACTTGTAGAAGGAAAAGGAAATCTGGTACGTAGCGTTGAACGGCTAAGAGCTATGGGGGTAAAATCTAAAAAATCCTTACCCGAAGCTATTTTAAAAAGAGCTTTGCCTACAGATGAATGGAATGAGGAATAAAAATGCTATTCGAGGAATCAAAAAAGTTTTAGATTCCTCAAATAGCTCTTTTTGAATTATTTATCTAAATTCCAGTGTAATTTTCTGGCTTGATGGCTTTTAACTCGGCTTTTATAACGTCAGAAACTTCCAGGGTTTCGATGAACGTTGCTATGGTTTGTTGATTAATTTTTTCGTTCGTACGTGTTAATCCTTTGAGGGATTCATACGGATTTGGATAACCTTCACGACGCAGGATCGTTTGAATAGCTTCTGCCACTACTGACCAATTTTGCTCCAAATCCCAACGAATTTTTTCTTCATTCAATAGCAATTTGTTCAGCCCTTTGAGGGTTGCTTTAAGTCCAATGAGCGTGTGTCCAAAAGGAACTCCTATATTTCTGAGTACGGTACTATCGGTCAAATCACGCTGTAAGCGAGAAATGGGTAATTTTGCAGACAAATGTTCAAAAATGGCATTTGCAATTCCTAGATTTCCTTCTGAATTTTCGAAATCGATAGGATTGACTTTATGTGGCATCGCTGATGATCCTACTTCACCTGCTTTGATTTTCTGTTTAAAATAATCCATTGAAATATACGTCCATACATCACGGTTGAAGTCTATCAGTATGGTATTAATACGTTTGAAAGCATCAAACATTGCTGCTAAATGATCATAATGCTCAATTTGCGTGGTTGGAAATGAATGGTGTAGCCCTAATTTTTGTTCTACAAATTGAGTTCCAAAAGCCTTCCAATCAATAGCTGGATATGCAACCTTATGAGCGTTATAATTCCCTGTGGCTCCTCCGAATTTTGCAGCAAACGGAACAGCCTTTAATTGTTTTATTTGTTCTTCAATACGTTTTTTAAAAACCTCAAATTCTTTCCCTAAACGAGTGGGTGATGCAGGTTGTCCGTGAGTGCGTGCCAATAGTGGAATATCTTTCCATTCATCAATCAACTGAGCCAATTTATCTATCACACCTTGTAATTCAACATAATAAACATTTGAAGTAGCTTCTTTTAGCGAAAGCGGAACAGCTGTATTATTAATATCTTGTGAAGTTAAACCAAAGTGAATAAATTCTTTAAACTGGGAAATATTCAATCTGTCAAATGCGGCTTTGATAAAATATTCAACCGCTTTAACATCGTGATTAGTAGTTTTTTCAATATTTTTAACCTCCTTTGCTGCCTCTTGATCAAAATTTATATACAAATTTCTCAATTCAGGAAATAATTCAGTAGGGAATCCTTCCAACTGTGGCAATGGCAACTCACAAAGAGCAATGAAATATTCAATTTCAACCAAAACTCGATATCTAATAAGAGCTTCTTCCGAAAAATAAGGAATCAAGGAAGTTGTTTTATCGGCATAACGACCGTCAATAGGAGATATAGCTTGTAATGACATTGTGCTTTATGTTTTAAAAATAAGGTACAAATATAGAAAAATATTTGTTACCTCTCATGGTTTTTACGTACTTTTGTGATCTCAAAACAACTATTCTATGGAGAAAGATTTAGGAAATTACCGAAAAATTTATGATAAAAAAGTTCTTGTTGAGAATGATATCCCTGAAAATCCATTGCAATTGTTTCAAACGTGGTTTTACGAAGTAGAAGAAAGTGGCGGAGTGGACGAACCTAATGCAATGACGGTTTCAACCATAGGCTTGGACGGTTTTCCCAAAGCCCGAGTGGTATTGCTAAAAAAATACACTCACGAAGGATTTATTTTCTTTACCAACTACTCAAGTGAAAAAGGCAAAGCCATTGAAGTTCACCCAAATGTATGTCTTTCATTTTTTTGGGCTAATATGGAACGACAAGTAATTATCAAGGGAATAGCTGAAAAATTACCTGAAAATTTATCTGATGGTTATTTTGAATCGCGACCTCTCGGAAGTAAATTAGGAGCTTTAGTTTCGCCTCAAAGTGAGGTGATTTCAAGTCGTCACTATTTGGAAGAAACACTAGAAAATCTTGAAAAAGAATACATCAACAAAGAAGTGCTACGTCCATCATACTGGGGGGGATATTTAGTTCGTCCACAATCCATTGAGTTTTGGCAGGGTCGTCCTAATCGTTTACACGACCGAATACGATATACACTAACGGACGATTATGATTGGAGAATAGAACGATTAGCACCATAATAACAGAAAAAACTGTTAAAAAAAGCACAAAAACTTCATGCCCTACAGAAAAAAAATACCTTTGCAGACAAAAATATATTATGAATTTTACAAGATTGACACAAAAAATTACGATTGCTTTTTTAGTTGCAATCACGTTTGTGAGTTGTTCTAAAGACGGAAAAGAAGATGACACAACTCCGCTATCTCGAGAAGAAGCAAAACAATTCATTGAGCAAACAACTGATAATTTTTACAATTGTCTTAAAGATTTAAACGATGGAGGCTTTTCTAATTTCTTCTACGAGAGTTTTTTTACCATTGCCGAAACAGTAACAACAACTCATACATACGGAAATCCTCCTTATGAATATGTTTATACTCAAGTAGAAAATCACTCTTGGATGAGTATCTTATCTGATGCTTTTGAAGATCAGTATGGTGATGTGTTTGATGACTCTTTTAATTATCAATTAATGAAAGGAGTCTACACTTGGGACAATACATCTAAAAAATGGAAGAAAAGCAACGGAAATAACATAACTTTGCATTTCCCTTCAAAAAAAGACGCAACTACTAACAACGCCACACTGATTTTAGATGGCTATACAGACCAAACATTCACAATTGAAGGTAAAGAAGTTAAGTTGCCTAAAAGAGGGAATATTTCAGTTACCGTTGATTCTTCTAAAATTTTCAGCATAAAGGTAAATGATGTCGCATACATGCAGACAGGAGAATCAATCATGATTGAAAAAGCAGATATTGAAGCATATGCAAACCCATTTACTGCAAATCTAAAATGGAATAAAACCAGTGAAAATATATTCAGATTAGACTTTGTTTTCAGTTCTCCAAACGCGTGTTCTACATCATTGAAAGGAGAAGTAAAGCTAACTCACACCGACATTGAAAATATCAATCCAGAATCAGATATCGAAAAAATCACTTTAGAAATATCTCATAATGAATTAATAATCAGAAGTTTAGCTGATTTAAAAGGACTTTATGGTTCCAAAAAGAACATCGATGATATGTCAGCTGAAGAAATTAACTCATTCATCAAATCAGAGGTGTTCAAAAACTCAAAAAAGATAGCTGATTTAAAACTTGAAAAAGATAATACTGAAAAATTAATTCCTTATTTGATTTTTGAAGATGGTTCAAAAGAGAAAGCTGAGAATTTCGTTTCAGACTTTCCTGAAAGAGTAGAAAAGATTTTCAAAAGATTTTTTGAAGGAAGAAAATAATGAATAAAATAATCATTTTTTTTACAATATTGTTTATAGCAAACATTGCTCTCGCTCAACAGGAGAGCAATGTTTCTTTTGTTACAACACAAAAGCATCAGGTTGGAATTGGTATATCTAAATTCGTGAATATGGCCTTTCCGAGTGACGCTAATGCTTTTTTGTTTGAATACAAATACTCTCCTAAGGAAAAACTCGGTTATCGCTTGGCTGGAGATTATCGAATAGAAACTACAGATGATGCCATTTACGATATTGGTCTAAAAATTGGGGTAGAAACAATATTTAAACAAAGTGGAAATTGGTCGTTCTACTATGGAATCGACCTATGGGGAAGGCATATTGATTATACTTCGCGAAAGCAGCGAACTAAAACACTAGCAATCAATCCTTTTTTTGGAATTTTATATAGAATTAGTAAGCACTTTTCTATATGTACGGAACCTGGATTCTTTATAAAATACAGTGTTACAAAGGATAACAATACTTTCGACTTGAAAAAAACTTCAGCATGGTTTGAAAGTCGGTTAGCAAAAATAGGCTACATTCAATTTAATTTTCATTTCTGATGATAGAAAACACCATTTATAAGAGCTACATAACCACACCCATCGGGGAATTGTTAGCATGTGTTTCTTCCCATGGAGTTTGTATGTTAGATTTTTATGACAATGAACAAACCGAAATAGAATTAGATAAGTTAAAAAAATGCTTTCAAGCCTCTATTGTTGAAGAAAAAACACCTCTATTTTTAGAGTTAGAAAAGCAACTAAAAGCCTACTTTTCAAAGGAAATCACCGAGTTTAATTTACCTTTAGATCTTCGCGGTACGGATTTTCAACAACGAGTGTGGGAATCACTTCTCAACATTCCTTACGGAAAAACGATTTCATATAAAGAACAAGCTATCACTTTAGGTAACATCAAGGGGATTCGGGCAGTTGCCTCCGCCAACGGAATGAATCCAGTTGCGATTATTGTTCCATGCCATCGAGTAATTGGTCAAAATGGCTCCCTCATAGGCTATGCAGGAGGGCTCTGGCGTAAGAAGTTTTTACTTGAATTGGAAAGCAACCAACTGATATTGTATTAAAAACCGGAAAACAAGCTAATTTTACAAATCCAAAAAGAGATTGTTCCAAAAGACAATCTCTTTTTGGATTATAAACTTTATGAACCCTTATCAAACGTGTAACGCTCTATTATCGGTTGCTGCTAAAGCAGCTTCTTTAATAGCTTCTGTAAAAGTTGGGTGAGCATGACTGATACGAGAGATATCCTCGGCACTTGCTTTGAATTCCATTGCGGTCACGGCTTCTGCAATCATATCGGCAGCACGAGCTCCAATCATATGCACTCCCAAAATTTCATCCGTTGTTGCATCAGCTAAAATTTTGACGAAGCCATCAATATCCATGCTCGCTCGGGCACGTCCCAAGGCACGCATTGGGAATTGACCCACTTTGAAGGCAACTCCTTCAGCTTTCAACTGTTCTTCCGTTTTTCCGACAGCTGCCACCTCTGGCCATGTATAAACCACTCCTGGAATGAGATTATAGTCAATGTGTGGTTTTTGTCCTGCCAATTGCTCAGCCACCAAAACCCCTTCTTCTTCTGCTTTGTGGGCAAGCATCGCTCCTCGAACCACATCTCCTATGGCATAAATATTAGGTACCGAGGTTTGCAAATGACTATTTACCTCTACCCTACCTCGCTCATCTTTTTTCACTCCTACCGCTTCAAGATTTAATCCTTCGGTATAGGGACGACGACCAACAGCTACTAAACAGTAATCCCCTTGCAAACTAACTTCTTCGCCTTTGCTATTAGTAGCCTTAACATTTACTACCTCACCTGAACGTGAAACTTCTTTAACTTGGTGACTTGTGTAAAACTTAAAACCTTGTTTTTTAAGTACCTTTGTGAGTTCTTTTCCTAAACCTTTATCCATCGTAGGAATAATACTATCCATATATTCCACTACGGAAACTTCTGCGCCCAAACGTCTATACACTTGACCTAATTCTAATCCAATAACTCCTCCTCCTATAACTATCAAATGTTTAGGGATTTCTTTAAGTTTTAAAGCTTCTGTTGAAGTTATGATTCTCTCTTTATCAACGGTTATGAATGGTAAGGTCGAAGGTTTTGAACCTGTAGCAATGATGATATATTTTGCCTCAATTTCCTCAACTTGGTTTTCATTCGTAATCTTAAGTTGGGTATTACTCACGAAACTCCCTACTCCATGGAATACATCAATTTTATTTTTATCCATCAAAAAATTGATACCTGCACACGTTTGCTCTACTACGGCCTTTTTACGATCAATCATTTTTTCTAAACTGATTTTTACCTCACCAGTGATTTCAATTCCGTGAGCCGCAAAATGTTTTAGGGCATCTTCGTAGTGATGTGATGAATCTAACAAAGCTTTTGAAGGGATACATCCTACATTCAAACAGGTACCTCCTAAGGTGTTGTATTTTTCAACAATTGCAGTTTTAAATCCCAACTGAGCCGAACGAATCGCAGCTACGTATCCTCCAGGCCCTGAACCGATGACTACAACATCATATTTTTTCATATATTTTCTTTATTTTTTGTATTAGAACCACAAACTTACGAATAAAAAAGAAAGATTACAAGGATTTAGAATCAATCATTGTTATTTTTCTCGAAATAACTGTATGTGAAAAAAACAGCTAATTACCATAGCATTCTCTAACTCAACCATACAAATGCAATCATCGCACTCAAGTAGGCTATGCCTGTCATAAAAGACCACTGTATTACTGTCCATTTCCAACTGTTGGTTTCTCGTTTAACAATGGCCATAGTACTGAGACATTGCATGGCAAAGGCATAGAATAATAATAAGGAAATACCAGTGGCGAAGGTGTAGACAGGCGTTCCATCGGGACGAACTTCGCTTCGTAATTTATTCAAAATAGTGCGTTCTCCCTCCTCCTCTTCCGTATCTAAATCGGCTCCTAAACTGTAAATCGATGACAAGGTACTAACAAACACCTCACGTGCAGCAAATGATGACAAAACTCCAATACTAATCTTCCAATCATATCCCAAAGGTTTGAAAACAGGTTCTATGGCTTTCCCGATATATCCCAAATAAGAATATTCCAACTGCATAGATTCTACAAAATGAGCCTTTTCTGTTTTGTCCCATTGATTTTGCTGTGCTAGCACTTCGGCTTCTGCCTCAATATTCTCATATTTTTCGCCAACACCGTGAGAGCCTAAAAACCAAAGAATTATAGAGATTGCCAAAATAATTTTTCCTGCTCCCAACACAAAACTTTTGGTTTTTTCATAAACCGTAGTCCCCACATTCCGTAGTAAAGGCATCTTATAATCAGGCATTTCTACAATGAAAAAACTTTTATTTTTATTAATTTTCAGTATCTTATCCAAAATAAAAGCTGATAACAATGCCACCACAAATCCCAAAACATAGAGAGCTAATAAAGTAAGAGCTTTATAACTGATAAAGCCAACACTACCATCAGGAATTACTAATGCAATGATTATCAGATAGACAGGCAAACGAGCGGAACAAGTCATAAAAGGAGTAACTAACACAGTTATAAGTCGCTCCTTCCAACTCTCGATATTTCTGGCAACCATTACGGCAGGAATAGCACAAGCAACCCCTGAAATGAGAGGTACAACACTTTTCCCGTTAAGTCCGAAGCGTTTCATCAGGTTATCCATTAAGAACACTACCCTACTCATATAGCCACTTTCTTCCAATAGAGAGATAAAGAAAAACAAAATAGAAATCTGAGGTACAAACACAACTATCCCTGAAATTCCAGGAAGGATTCCTTGAGTCAGCAGATTTGTCAAAGCTCCCTCGGGCAAGATTTGCTCAGCCTTTCTTGAAAGCCAATCGAATCCCTTTTCAATCCAATCCATTGGGTAAGAACTCCAATCGTAAACGGCCTGAAAAACAAGCAGTAAGATAAGTGCAAAAATTAGATATCCAAATACTTTATGAATCAAAATTTTATCAAGTGAAGCACGAAGTCCTCGGGCATCAGCCAGATTAACGGAATAAGTCTTTTTTAAGATTTCATTAATATGTTTGTAACGCAAAATGGTCTCACGTTGTTTCAATCGCTTAATTTCGCTCTCTGATTTTGAACTTTTTACACCACTGAGATCAATTTCTTTGTATTGGTCGATAATATCTACGTTATGAGAAATTATTAGCCACAATTTATATGGATTTTCTTTGGGAAATAAATCTGCTATCCTTGTGAAATACCCTTCATCTAAGCTATTGATATTAAAAAACTTATCGGTTGAAAGTTCAGCATAATTAGTAATAACATCTTTTAGTTCATTCAATCCTTTTTTTGTTCGCGTACTCACTAAAACTACTTTTGTTCGTAACTCCTTCTCCAAGGCTTGAATGTCAATACTGATGCCACGTTTTTCCATCCGGTCGGCCATATTAACAATCAAAATTGTAGGCAAATTCAGATCCTTTATCTGTGTGAAAATCAACATATTTTGTTTCAGATTTTCAACATCGGTGACAACAGCTACCACATCGGGATACAATTCCCCTTTTTTATTCAACAGAATATTCACAGCAACGCGTTCATCCATTGAGTTAGCATTCAAACTATAGGTTCCAGGTAAATCTATAATTTCTGCTTTTGTTCCATCCGAAAGCTTACAATATCCAATTTTTTTCTCCACTGTAATACCCGGATAGTTCCCCACTTTCTGATTTAACCCTGTCAGAGCATTAAAAATAGAGGTCTTTCCCGTATTAGGATTCCCAATAAGAGCCACTCGTATGCTGTCTTTTGTCATATTTTTTCAATTTCAATTAATGAAGCCATTTCTTTACGGATAGAAAGATAGGAGTTATTCATGTTTACGTAGATAGGATTTCCAAACAACGATTTCTCAATAACCATAACTTCACTTCCAACAAAGCACCCCAATTCAATCAATTTTAAAGGAACATTCTCAATATCAATATGTTTAATAATACCTCGTTCCCCTTTTTTTAGGTCTGAAATTGTCGTTCTATGTGCTGTGGAAATATTTTCCATAACTTATCTTTTATTTAGACTTATTTTTTGAGGCAAATATAGTAATAAATATATATATACAAAAAAAGGTTGCCTGAATGTTTCAGACAACCTCATATTAGATTATTTTTAAGTGTTAGAATTTCAACTCCTTTTTCACTGATTCGTACAAATCTGTTCCAGAAGCTACGATTACCCCTGAACCAGCACTCGAATCAAGTACATAGTGGATACCTTGTGCTTTAGCAACTTTTTCAATAGCAGCTTTCACTTTTTTCAAAATTGGCTCTACTAATTCTTGTTGTTTTTTCAATAACGTTTGTCTTGCGTTTTGCTCAGCTTGACGAATATTGTTTTCCATCGTTTGGATTTCTTCTCCTTTTTTCTCAAACTCAGCTTGTCTTGCTTTTAACTGAGCTTCAGATAGAGAAGCTGCCTCATTTTGGTAGGTCTGAGCTTTGGTTTGAAGTTCTTTGATAGACGCTTGAATATCAGCGGTATAATTTTGCTCCAATTTTTTCAATTGAGCCTCTGCTGCTTTTCTCTCAGGCATTTCTTCAAGAAGTTTTTGTACGTCAATGTGTGCTACTTTCACTTGCGCAGTTGCCATTGATGTTGCTCCAAAAATAAGAGCTAACACTACCATAATTGTTCTAATGTTTCTCATCATCCTTAATAATTGTTAAATTAATAATTAGTCTTGTTTATTTTAAATCGTTTTTATTATTTATTTCGTTACTTGCTGTTTCCTTCTGGCTTCTCGTTCCTCTTGTTGTTTTTTGATTCGCTCCTCCCGCTCTTGCTGTTGTTGCTTCACCTTGGCTTCTCGTTCACGATCTCGCTGTGCTTTTTCTTCTGCCTTACGTTTTCGTTCTTGTTCGTACACCTTTTGCCGTTCAGCCTGTAGCTTTGCACGTTCTTTTTCTATTTCACGTTGGCGTTTGGTTCGTTCATCGACAAACTCAAAATCGTAACTTTCTTTTAATAACTCGGTAAAATCCCGATTCCTATCCTCTGCATTATCTTTACGTTTTAAGACCCGTAACACTACGTTACTCAAATTGTGTTGATTGGCAGAGTAGAGCATCGACACTTCACTTTTTTCAAAAACCATGTCGTAATTTCTGAGCTTCCCTATCTCTTGAACTATATTAAACACCTGATCTTGAATTGGTTTAGCTAACATAAACTTTTGAGTAAAGTACTCTCCTTCCTTTCCAAACTTCTGTTCCTTGTAGGCATTTAACTGATATTCTAATAAGGCGATTTCTTGCTCTTTATCCTTAATGAGTTCAGGCGTCAACAAGGATTTTTCAGCGTCAAGTTTCTGTTTCTCTTTCTGAATATCGGCTTCCCGCTTTTCAATTTCAACCTGCCACTGAGCTACTTGAAGTGCAAATTGCTCACTTGCTACTTGATATTCTTCCAAGTTGGACAGGACATAATCCATATCGACATACCCTATACGTGAACTTTTTTGTGCATAAAGCATCGTTGTTGCGATGAGCAAACCTAAACTGATTATATTTTTTACAATTTTATTCATCACTTACAAAACAGGAATGTGATAATCAAGCTAATAGTTTTGGATTTACATTTATTACGCATAACCTTTTCTACTACAGAAAATATCATGCCAAATTAGAATTGCTGTCCAAAAATAAAATGCGTTTGCCATCCCCCCACGGTATTTGAGCCTAATGGTTTGTCAAATCCATATCCAAAATCAATCCCCAACATACCGAACATCGGCATAAACAAACGCAATCCTAATCCTGCCGAACGCTTCAACTGGAATGGGTTAAAATTAGAAAAACCTGTGTAGGTATTTCCTCCCTCAGCGAATGCCAATCCATAAATAGAAGCCATCGGTTTTAACGTGATTGGATAACGTAACTCCAAAGAGAATTTATTGTATATGTTATCTCCTCCATCGGACGAAAGCGAATAATTAGTATATCCACGCATTTGGATATTTTCACGTCCGTCCATGTTGTAATATCCTAAACCATCTCCTCCCATAAAGAATCTTTCAAAAGGAACAATTCCTCTATCCTTGTTATACGCTCCTAAGTATCCGAATTCTGTACCTAATTTCACCACGAACTTATCAACAATGTTGGTGTACCACGTTCCTGAGGCTTTCAGTTTGTAGAACTCTAACCAGCTGAAACGCTGTTGGTCAATCGCCGCAACAGTAGCCATATCTCCGTTCGCTAATGCCGTAACCCTTTGACTTGCTAACGTTGCGTAATCAACTCCATTGAACTTTGAATAAGGTGGTGTTATTTTAGCACTCACCGAGAAATTACTTCCCGTCATTGGGTAGATTGGATTAGGGCCACTTGAGTTTCTTGAAAGGGAGATAGTGTACGAAAACGCATTCGAGTTTCCTTCTTGGAAAGAGAACAATCCTAATGAGTAATTCTTCAAATCATAGTTGTTGAAACTGAACAAATGTGAAATTTGAAAATAATCATCCGGTACTCGCAAACGCTTTGCTATTCCTAAATTAATCCCTGTAATATAAACTCGTCTACTTTTATCCACATCGTAGGTTCGATAGTCGTACCCGAACTGCTCAGTTCTGTTAAACGACAGTGAAAATTGAACTGGTTGTTTACCTCCTAACCACGGTTCCATAAAAGAAAATCCATAAGTTCTGTAAAATCTACTTGCTTGTAAATTAATTGATAGAGACTGCCCATCTCCCATCGGAAGCGGAACTTTTTGCATATACGCCTCTTTATCAAACAATTTTCTAATGGAAAAGTTATTGAATGAAAGTATCAAAGTCCCGATGAAAGAACCTCCTCCATAACCTCCTTGTAATTGCACTTGACTTCCACCTGATTCTGTTAGGTCATACTCTAAATCAACAGTCCCTTGAATTTCATCGGGATTTTTGATGTTTGGCGAAATATTTTGAGCATCAAAGATACCCAATTGACCTAATTCTCTTACAGTTCGGATAACAGCATCTTTGTTATATAAGTAGCCCGGACGTGTACGAAGTTCTCGATAAACTACGTGATCGTTGGTTCTTAAGTTACCTTTGATGGTTACCTTGTCAAAATAAGCGGGTTTACCCTCTTTAATTCTTAGCTCAAAATCAATAGTGTCATTTACTACAGAAGTTTCGACTGGAAAAACATCAGCAAACAGATAACCGCTGTTTTGATATAAATTGTAAATATCATCAGAATCAGGTTTTGAATTATCTCTAACCCGTTTTTTTAGCACCACTCCATTATAAACATCTCCTTTTTTTACACCTAAAACCTGATGTAAAGCGTGATCACTATAAATTGAGTTTCCGAGAAAACGAATATCTCCAAAATAATATCTACGACCTTCTTCCAATGCAATATTTACTTGGAGTTTTCCATCAGCATCATATCCAACGGTATCCTTGGTGATTCGTGCATCACGATATCCGTTTTCTTTATAGAAATCAATAAGCGACACCAAATCTTGATCGTATTCCTTAGCTACGTATTTAGAGCGTTTCCAAAAGCGTCCAAATAAGCGTTGTTTTGTTTTTTTCATTTTTCTTCGGAGAGTTGCATCCGAGAATTTTTCATTTCCTTCAAAATTAACGTTTGCTATTTTCACCTTGTTCCCTCTGTCAACATGGATGAGCATATTCACTCCGTTAGCATCAGTGGTATCAACCTTGGTATCAATAGTCACCTTAGTATCAAAATATCCCTCCTTTCTATACTTGGTAATAATGTAGTTTTTAGTATCAGCAATTAAACTTTCGGTCACTTTAACTCCTGGTTTGATTTTAGCATCTTCCAACAAAGTTTCGCCTTTTTTGGTTCGTACTCCCGTAACCTTAGCTGTAACTAAAGATGGTATTTCCTTGATTACCAACTCTAAAAAAGCCTTATCACCTTCCACACGTTGGATATAGATATCAATATCACTAAATAATTTATATCCCCATAATTTATGGATAATTGCACTGAATTTCTCGCTAGGGATAACTATTTCCTCCCCTACTTTCAACCCCGAGGACACTAAAATAGTCTGAGGATTATACCGCTGTGAACCAATCACTTCGACACCTCCGATAATATATTTTTTCCCTTCTTTCAACGTCAAACGCTCTTCTTCTTGTGCGTTTACTAACCCCACGATAGCTGACAGTGCTATGAATATATATTTTTTTAACGACATATTAAAGTTGTTCACTTGTTTTTCCAAATCTTCTCTCTCTCTGTTGATAATTTAAAACGGCCTCGTTCAGATGTTTTTTTGAAAAATCTGGCCAAAGGACATCGGTAAAATACAGTTCTGCATACGCAATTTGCCATAGCAAAAAGTTACTTATACGACATTCTCCACTGGTTCTTATAAGTAAATCTACATCAGGCAAATCATGTGTGTAGAGATATTTCTGAATTGTTTTCTCATCAATATTTTCAACCAAAATGGCACCTTTTTTCACATCGCTTGCTATGTTTTTTATGGCAGTCTGCAACTCCTCGCGCGAACCATAGCCTAAAGCTAAAGTGAGTGTCAAACCTGTGTTATGTTCCAACTTAGCAATAGTGGTTAATAATTCTTCTTTGACTTTGGTAGGAAAACGGTCTAAATTCCCAATGGCGTTCAGACGGACATTATTTTTATTCAATTTTTCAAATTCTTTTTTCAAAAACTTGACTAACAACTCCATCAAACCATTGATCTCTTCTTTCGGACGATTCCAGTTTTCAGTTGAAAATGCATATAGCGTCAGAAATTCTATTCGATGTTCAACACAATATTCCACTGAATCACGAACGGCATCGACCGCATTTTGATGACCAAAAATACGCATCATACCTTTCTTTTTCGCCCAACGCCCATTGCCATCCATAATAATGGCTAAGTGTTTTGGATAATTTATGATTTGCTTATTTTCCATTTTGTTATTCTCTGCAATAGCAAGGTTTTCTACCGAATGTATACGTTAGTGTAAACCCAGAAAAAGTATACCAGTCGTTGCTTGTTTTATTTCCAAATGACAAATTGCCTCCTGATGGAAGACTTCCATCCAAATTATTGGTAAACGTAAAGCGAGTGCCAATTTCAGCGGCTAAAATCCATCGAATTGCTATTTTCATTTTAAAGCCCATTACCACAGGAATCGCCCAAGCACGATGCCTATTAGGCATTTTTTGTGCTTCTAACGGACGTGTGGTTAGATTCTGAAAATATAATTCGTCTACATCAACATAAGATGCACCTGTAAAAAAATAAGGAGTCATTGGCATCTCCAACAAATTATCCATATTGAATTTGAAGAAGTTATATTCCAATCCTAACATAGTCTCCGTCAAATTATTGGAAAAAGCAAACTGTCTTTTAACCTTCGCAGCAATATCAGACTGTATATCATTGGCTCTCAAATTTGTTTTGGTTACTTGAAAACGCAACGATACTCGGTCATGAAAATTCCATTTATATATACCTCCATAAGCCAACTTATTGGGAAACACATAGTAAGTCCTACCTACATCGCTAATAGGGTTACTGCCTCCTAAAAAAACACCTATTTCGTGTCCCTGAGCATTCATCAACTGAATCCCTAAGAAAGCTAACAAACTACATAGATACTTATACATACATTAATGACAAAGTGCAAATATATGAGTTTTATAGAAAATCTACCCTTTTTTTTCGATATAATTTTTATTTAACTATTTCACTTTTGATAATATATAAAAAAACAACGCGTCAATAATCATTTAAAGTTTTGATTTTCATACATATAGAATTACATTGCAATTTAGAACGTTTATTTTTAGTTTTATTACATATTAACATTTTTTGAATCTAAGATTTTTGGCATTTTCACAAGTATCTATTACATGAAACAAAAAAACTTTACTCCCACAATTCGTAAAGAAATCACGCGAATAAAATGCTAAAAATTTTAAAAAAGAGATGTCGATATGTTTTTATATTGTATTTTAGCCCCAAAATTAATTTAGTTACCAAAAATGATTTTAGCACCTTCAATTTTAGCAGCCGATTTTGGCAATTTACAACGAGATGTTGAAATGGTCAATCAAAGTTTAGCGGATTGGTTCCATATCGACATTATGGACGGCGTTTTTGTTCCAAATATTTCTTACGGAATGCCTGTACTTGAAGCTATTAATAAACACGCTACCAAACCTTTAGACGTGCATTTGATGATTGTTGATCCTGACAGATACATCTCAACATTTAAGAAGTTAGGAAGTCATATTTTAACAGTTCATTACGAAGCATGTACACATTTACACCGCAGTGTCCAAGCTATTAAGAATGAAGGAATGAAAGCGGGAGTGGCGTTGAATCCACACACACCTGTCAATGTTCTGGAAGACATTATCCAAGAAGTTGATTTAGTACTAATTATGAGTGTAAACCCCGGATTTGGCGGACAATCATTCATTGAAAACACCTATAAAAAGATTCATCAATTAAAAGAACTCATACTCAGAAACAAATCAAAAGCGCTGATTGAAGTAGACGGTGGCGTAACCAACAAAAATGCTCGTCAATTAATGGACGCTGGTGCAGATGCTTTAGTAGCAGGTAGTTTTGTTTTTAACTCATCGAATCCAATGCAAACGATTGAGGGAATGAAAAAACTTTAGGCTCATTTTGGCACGAATTTAGATGGCGTATAAAAAAAGAATCATCATGAGAAAGATTTTTTATGCCACTATAATCCTTCTTCCTTTTGTGGTAAAAGCACAGGAAATCGGTTCAGCTGGTCGCTGGTTACAGAATGAAAACCGAAGAAGTGAAGCTACTGATAGATACATACCCTCAAACCTGAGTTATCGATGGGAAATGACATACGATTTAGGGTATGCGGAAGTTTTTATACGCATCCCAGAATCGGGGCGTTTCACTCTGCAGTTGGGTGAACAAGAAATCACTAACAGTAATGGTATGTTCCGTTTTTTTGATGTACCTGCTGTTAATCAAGAACTTAGCATATACTACGGCAGACGGTTGGTATATCGTGTAACCATCACTCCTCGCGACAATACGCGCATGGTCTTAGACTTTTTCTCTCGTCGAGGTTTATTTCTTTTGGAAGAAGTTAACTTAAACAATGTAAGGGAAATACATTATGGCAGACGATGGAACGATGTTTGGAATCATTCTTACGGAAGACGAAATAACATCTTGGATTTCAACGACTTTTTAAGAATGTTTGAACAACAAATGTTTGATAAAGATAAATTAAAATTCTTCCGTATGGAAAACGGAAATTCGTCATTTACAACAGCTCAAGTTGGAGAATTGATGAAGAGATTAAGTTTTGATGACAATCGGCTAATTTTGGCCAAAGAGGCATATGATTGTGTAATTGACAGAGAACTTTACTACCAATTGTATGATATGTTTCAATTCCGAAGAACGGCTAATGAATTTTCTGACTTTTTAACGAATAGACGTTCTTTAAGGAGATAATAACAAAGAATGGAAGAAACCAATATAGGCTAACTTAAATTTAGGTCAGTCTATATTGGTTTTAACAAAAACAGCAACAAATTTCGTACTACTTATTTCTGTATTTCCATGTAATACCATTTACTTCTTTCTTATTCGGAATTAACATACTGATAATGAACGCTACAATGATAGACGATACCATTCCTATAAGCCCATAAAGAAGAAACGAAAGACTGGTGTATGATTTGACTCCGTAGAGAATCAAAACTCCAGAGATGAGTCCAATGAGAGCTACGGTACCATTAACTCTTGGAAAGAAAATTCCTAAAATAAACAACGCTCCCAAACCACTGGTCAACAACCCTAAAAAGGTATTGAACTGATCCCACAACGAAGCAATATTCCAAGTAGCTAACACAATTGCCATTGCTGTCCCTAACAAACCGATAACGACTCCTGACCAACGAGCTACATTCATCTGCCCTTTAAATGAAGTATTTTTAAAAATTGTTTTGTAAAAATCAGACGTAATGACAGCTGAAACCGAATTTATATTGGAAGAAAGCGTACTCATCGCTGCTGCAAAAATCGAAGCTATTAACAATCCCGACATTCCAACAGGCATCTGAGAAACAATAAACTGAGGAAAAATAGAGTCAATATTTGGGTCAGTAATCGACATCTGCTCGGGGTTCGATTTGTAGAATGCAAACAAACCTGTTCCAAGCAAGAAAAACAATATACTCACGGGAACACTCACAATTCCATTAAGCCATATGCTTTTTGCCGTCGCCTTTTCATTAACAGTAGACATGTAACGCTGTACCACCGATTGGTCACTGGTATAAGATATTAAAGTGTTTGCAAGGCCTCCGAAAACAACTACCCAAAATACAGGCTGTGAGAAATCAAATCGAAAATCAAACGTATCTAATTTATTGAAAGTAACAGTTGTATTCCAAAATTCACCAAACCCACCATCAATACCTACTACCATCACAATAAAAGCAACTATAGCTCCTCCTACCAATATAAACCCTTGGATCACATCGCCCCAAACCACAGCCTCCATACCGCCACTGGTGGAATAGATAATTGTTACAATACTCATTATCAAAATAGCATAATAAATATTGAACCCTGTTACTGCATTAAGAGCTAAAGATGGTAAAAACAATACAATAGCAATACGACTGATCATGAAAAAACTAAACAGTGCTGAAGCCACCCAGCGAACTGGTCGATTGAAACGTTTTTCCAAATATTCATAAGCTGTATCCAATTTAAATCTCAAAAAGAAAGGTAAAAAAAAGCGAATAATGAAAGGTACTGCCAAAATAATGGTCATATTAAACATTAACATACGCCAGTCAGTAGCATAGGTTTTCGCAGGAATCGAGATGAAAGTAATGGCACTGAGCATCGTAGCGAAAATACTAATCCCAGCAGCCCACCACGGAATGCGTCCTCCACCTTTGAAGTAATCATCCGTATTTTTATTATTTTTCATGAAGAAAAATCCTAACATTAACATGCCGATCAAATACAATGCTAAAACGGCATAGTTTAACCAGCCAAATTCACTGTCCTTGGAGAACGATAGTTTGGTAATATAAGGTGAACGAATTCCTGGTTTCTGCTCTCCTCCCGCAACATAAACTTCCTGTTTTTGAGCATCATAAAAAACAGAAGCTACAGCAACCGCTTTATCTGTACTACCTAAATTAAACCACTCATCAGTAATGGTGTTATAGACCAAAACGTCAGTTTCAAAACCTTTGTGGGCTTGCCACAGTTGATTACGAAGTTCTATATTTTCATCATAAATAGCTTGTTCCACTTGATTAAAAATAACTCCTGTGTCACCTCCAAAAAGTAAAATACTCGACGCTCCAATTTTTGAAGCATTCGCAACGGCCAATGGTAAAACTTCTTTATTTTTTTGAATATCTTTAATTGGAAACCACTCGTTTAAAGAAGGTTTAAAAGTATATGCCTGATGGTAAAATTCTGTAAGATTTCTCCCATTTTGATTTCTTCCTCCAAAAGCAAATAAAGCGATTTCTGTACCATTCTGTTGTGCTACCATAGCTGCTCCTGATACTTTTTGAGGATAAGTAGGTAAAGTTTCCCATGTTGCGTCTGTTTTTTGTAAATCTAATCTCAAGAATTGGTTTAACGAACCGTTATCAGCAGTTTGCCCTCCTAAAAGATAAACACTATTTCCAACAACCTCAGCTACAGCACTTTTTACAGGGATTGGCAAATCGGCATAATGTTTTAGGATTATTTTCCCGTTGTTATATGAAATAGAAAAAACTTTGGACGACAATCCTTCGGAAGTTTGTCCTCCAAGACAAAGCAAACCATCTGAAATAGTGACATATGCTCCTTCTGCAATGGCTTCGGGGAGGTCTTCGGCTTGATAAATAGAGGTTAAATTACCATCTGATTCAACCTGAAATACAAAAACTGTTTTTGAAAATTGCTTTTTCCCTCCTTGCCAAGGTTTTTCAGTAGGAAAGTGAGACCCTCCAGCTAAAATGAAGTATGAGGCATGTTTACCAAAATAGGTTCCTGCTAAGCCTTCATGAAGTTGTGGTAGTTTTTCTAAACTTTGTGTATCAAAAATAGTAGTTTGATGAAATTGTGTGGCTGTTTTCTTATTTTCTTGCGAAAAAATGGCACTACTGCAATGCAAAAAGAGTAGCACTAAGCATAATTGAAACTTGTTTATCATAAAAAATCATTTTGGAAACGAACAAAAATACACTATTTTCCAACAAAAACAAAGGTTTTAGAAATAAAAAGGCTGCCTAATTTCTCAGACAGCCAATTATTGAATTATAATTACATCACTTAAAAATTAGGAGTTCCTGTATCCCACCACAAACGTGTACCAGGAGAGTCTTTTCCTTTCAAGAACTGAACTGCTTTGGCCACTTCTTCTTTATTAGTTCCTGTGCGTTCATTTTCAGGAAAACGCAAACGACGAATCATAACGTTAGAGTCAATTTCACCACCACTATTATTCACCTCAATAGGGAAAAGTTTTGGATAACCCGTTCTACGGAATTCAGCCCAAGCTTCTGCTCCGTCAGGGAACATAGCAATCCATTTTTGAGTGATAATTTTCTCCAATTTTTCTTCGTTGGAAGCACTCTCATCCCATTTTACAGTTACAGTTGAAACAGCAGGTTTATCATACAATTTTTCTTTAGGATCTGTATAATCCGCTGGTTTGTTTGTATCGTTTTCAATATAAGCATTTGCTCCAGAAACTCCCCATTGTTCAATGGAAAGTTCAATACCTTTCTTATAAAGATTTTCAGCCGTATCTCCCATGTTCCAACCTCTTAGAACTCCTTCTGCACGTAAAAAATATACTTCCGCAGCGGTCATTAAGGTAATAGGAGTGATGTTTCTTTTTGACATATCGAAACGAGCTCCCAAAGTGGAATAACCTGAACGTAAATCTTTAGCTTTCATATTGATACCTTGACGAATACCTTTATATTTTCCATTCACGTTTTCGTCTTTATCAGTAGCTTTTGAAAAATATTCGGACAAACGAGGGTCTTTCAATCCTGTTAAAATAGATTCCATATCAGCACTCATACGTGAATCATTATAATCATTAGCAACAACGATAAGTGGATGTCCTATATTGATTGTAGGAACTAAAACGTTATCTGCATTCGTTGTAAAAACTCCATACGCATTGTTAATTGCTTTTTCAGCCTCTTTTTGTGCTAATGAAGGATTAACTTTTGACACCCTCATTGCAAGACGCAAACGCAAAGAGTTCGCCCATTTGAGCCATTTTGTGTGTACACCTCCGTAAATCAAATCCGAATCACCCAAACTATTCACATCTTTATTTGGCCCTGCTAAGTGGGCTTCCAAATAAGAAACGGCTTCATCCAATTCAGTGAAAAATTGGTTGTAAATTGCCTCTTGTGAATCATAAGGAGTCGTAGTTCCTCCCAAACCATATTTTGAATATGGTATCGGCCCGTAAAGGTCTGTTGACTTATGCATACCTGCCACTTTGAGAATCAATGAGATGGCATATACGTTCAACGACTCTTTCTTATCCAAGGTCTCAGCCTTCACATTGAACCAAGGCTTCATGATGTTATTATTATACATACCAAAAGCAAACTGATTCCATCCCTCCATCATATGGTAGTTGATATTATTCTTATCTCCATTAAAAGGTGTTGGAGGGGTTAAATAACCGCCGAACATATCAGCATTTAAGTTTTGTGCTATTTGGAATTCCCAGTTTCCCTTACTGTTATTATAGTAAATAGACTGTTCCATTTGCGGGAAGAAAGCCTTTAAGTGCATCCAATCGGCTTTTTTTAACTCCTCAGTGAGCGCGAACGTATCACGATTGTAGTCTTCAAATTTATCTGTACAACCTCCTAATGCAGTTGCTAAAGCTAAAAACGCCAATGATTTTACGGATATTATATGTTTTTTCATAGTGTTTCTAATTAAAAGTTAATATTAATACTAAATCCTACACTTCGTGAAGCTGGCATAGTGAATAAGTCTGCATTAGACAATCCGTTACTACTTGTTGATAGTGTAATTTCAGGGTCGTAAGGAGCCTCATTGTAGAAGAAACCTAAATTACGTCCTATAAGAGACAATCTAACACTTTCTACGTATTTCACACGCTCTACAAGTGATTTTGGAAGAGTGTAAGACAGTGAAAGCTCTCTTAAACGAACATTAGTTGCTGAATAAACTGAAGTTTCTCCCGCAGGTGCTACTTTGTAGTAAGTTTGAGCGTCTATTTTTTGATTGAAAGCTGTTTGTGTTACTACGTCTGGGCTTCCTGTTACTTTTGTTGTAGTTACAAGTGTTCCTGTTAAAGGAATACCTCCGTTATCACGAGCTTCTGCTGAACGTTGGCTACGTCCGAAACGGTCAAGGATGTTTTGTGTTGATGAAATGACATTTCCTCCAAAACGTCCATCAATTAACAATCCTAATGAAAAGTTTTTATATGAAAACTCATTTTTAAATCCTATCAAGAATTTTGGATTAACGTTTCCGATATACTCAAAATCATCGCTTTGTTGCAATTGAATTCCTTTATCTACACCATTTTCGATAGTCTGCGTAAGAAGAATATTTCCTTGATTGTCTCGTTTAAGACGTTTTTCGTACATACGTCCCCATTCCTCTCCTTCTTTAAGACGGAATCTATAACCAACAGACGATATTTCAAATCCTTTATCCAAATATTGAGATGGCAATGAAAGTACAGTATTTTTGTTGGTTGAATAGTTTAAATACCCATTCCATTGGAAATCATTTGTTTTGATTGGAGTGAAACCTAAAGTAAGTTCAAATCCTTTATTTTCAACTTCTCCAGCATTGATGTAGTATTGTGAATACCCCGAACCAGAGGTGTTATCTACCTTAAAGTACTGATTTTCAGTAACTGTTTTATATACAGCGGCATCAAAAGTAAAGCGTCCACCCAAAAATCTTAGATTGACCCCTGCCTCAAGAGAATTAGAGCGTTCTGGTTTTAAATCATCGAAAGGTTTCACGGTATTAGCTTCGATAACCCCTCCTTTTTGCAATTTGTCATAAGGCTCTGTTAATCCCCATGGCATATCGTTACCTACTTGTGTCCAAGAGAAACGAAGTTTACCGAAATCAAGCCACTCTGGTTTTGCTTCATTTTGGTCCAACATTTCTGTAAAAACGAAAGATGTACCTACTGATGGATAGAAATAGCTTCTATTGTTGGCAGGTAAAGTAGAAGACCAGTCATTACGTCCTGTCACATCTAAATAAAGCATTTCATTATAACCTAATGACACGGTTCCGAATACAGATTGCAATTGTCTATGTGTTCTCTTATTATCGGAACCTCCTTCTATTCCAATGTAGTTTCTCAAGTCAAAAAGATTTGCTATTGCCAAGTTGTGAATTTGGATTTCATTAGTAGTCTCTTTTGTATCAGAAATACTTGTCCCTAATGTGGCACTTATTGAGAATTTTTCATATGATTTGTTTGCAGTCAAAAGAGCGTCCGCGTACATCAAAGCATAATTTTGGGTTTTATGATCATAACGACCTCCTTTTCCTGTTAGGGTAGTCATTCCTGCATGTACTTTTCGTTCTCCTAAAGTAGCTGTTTTATCATAACTTCCTCGCAATTGAAGATTTAACCAACTTGTAAAATTAAATTTAGTATTTAATTTTACAATCGCTTTCTCTACGTTGTATGAATAATTATGACGATTGATTAACCAGTATGGGTTTTTATAAACATCGGTTTGGTTTGCCCAGTTCATGGTCATTAAGCCATTCCGTGAAGGATCAGGCACTTCATAAACATCTCTGTATGAATTAAATGCTGTTGTTCCTGCAGGGAAAAGATATAATCCTAAGATAGGGTTAAAATACTGTCCTGGAGCAGCAGGTGCATTTCCTGTATCTTGATGCGTAAGTGCAACACTTCCGTCTACTTCAATAAAATCATCAAAAAGAGAAGTTGTAGAACGCAAACTCAAATTATGTTTATCGAACGTATTATTAGGCATAATACCTGTTGCGGTAGTATTTTGATAGGAAAGAAAATTTTTAGTCACTTTATTCCCTCCGCTAACAGAAACCCCATTTTGTGACATGAATCCTGTGTTGAAGAAATTTTTCACAAAATCATTGCTCAAATCTTGATTGGTACGTGGCGCTCCCCAAGCATCCATTGATGATTGACTCACACCATCAACTCCCATTGTATAACGATCTTGGAATTTATAAGTCAAATAAGGAACGTCTGCTTGAACAGAAGAAGTAACTGACACTGCTATCTTTTCAGAATTACCTCTTTTAGTGGTAATCAAAATTACACCGTTAGCTGCTTGGCTACCATACAAGGCCGCAGCTGTAGCACCTTTTAAAACGTTGATACTCTCAATATCTTCTGGGTTAATACCTGCCATACCATCTCCGGCATCAATACCTCCGCCGTAGCCATCACCAATAGCAGAACCTGAAAAAGCTCCACTGCTAATAGGCGTTCCATCCACTACGTAAAGAGGTTGGTTGTTCCCTTGAATAGAACGATTACCACGCAACACTATTTTTACAGAGCTACCTACTCCTGAACCTGAACCTGAAACAGACATACCTGCCGTTTTTCCTGCCAAAGTGTTCAAAACGTTGCTCGAAGGGACATCCGTCAATTCCTTACCTGAAACAGTTTGTGTAGCATACGACAAACTTTTTTCTTGTCGCTTGATACCCAAGGCCGTAACCACCACTTCTTCCAATTGCTCTGCCTCTTCTTTTAGTAAAACGTTGATTATCAAATCTTTACCCCCCCCTGTCACAATCTTCTCTTGAGAGGTAAAACCTAAGGAACTAAAAACCAAAACATCACCCGAATTGACTTTGATTTCATAGTTTCCATCGAAGTCTGTGGAAACTCCACGAGAAGTATTTTTGACTGAAACACTCACTCCCGCTAACGGAATTTTATTTTCATCAGTAACGACTCCTTTTACTGATACAGTTTGTGCTAATAACGAACTGGAACACCAGCCTAACACAAAGATAAACAATGTTAAAATTTTTACTTTCATAAAATTACTCTGTTTGTTAATAATAGCACAAAATTACATCTTTTTTTGAGAATATAAAAATTTTCATGCTATTTTTTTAATATATCATTAACAAAACAGGCTTAAAAAAACACATCATCAAATTTTAACATGCTATAACACAATAGTATAGAAGCCTCTAAATTCGAAAACAAAAAGAAATAAAAAAACGGACAGTTAAACAAAAACAAATATTTAACGAAACAAAATAATAAAATTCCAAATAAACTGAATGTAAAACAGGAATTAAAGAGAAGAGTCTTGAAAAAAAAGAATTAAAACATTGAATATCAAAAAACTATAACCAAGGTTCAATAAGTAAAATAATAGGATATGCCAATATTGCTGTAAAAATCCCGTTGAAAATCATACCCAAACTGGCATACGTAGCGTGTTTTTCACTAACATCAAAAGCTGCCATAACTCCCAGTCCATGGGAAGCCGTCCCTAAGGCTATGCCTCGCCCCATTGGACTTTTAACACCAAACCACTGCAAAATTTTAAATCCAAAAAGACTGCCTAAAATCCCTGTAATGATTACAGAAGCTACGGTCAAAGCTGGAATTCCTCCGAGCGTATGTGATACCTCTATGGCAATAGGAGTCGTTACTGATTTTGGAGCTAACGATAAAATAACCTCTTTATCAGCTCCTAAAATTTTAGCAAAAAAACAAACAGAAAGCAAACCCAACACACTGCCTACCAATTGAGAAATCAGTAATGGCACTAATTGCTTTTTGATTTTTGAAGTTTGTAAGTACAAAGGAACGCCCAAAGCTACAATAGAAGGTTTTAACCAAAATTCGATAAAACCGCCCGACGCTGAATAAGTTTCATACGAAATATTAAAGACCAACAAATAACCTATCAACACCGAAACCGTAATGACTACTGGACTCAACAGTGGACTTCTATATTTCCTTTGTAACATTTGCCCACCGTAATAGATAGCAAAAGTGAGGGCTAACAACCATAAGGGATTTTCTAAGAAGTTTTTCATTGTTGCTTAATTTTTTTTCTCAAAAATTGATATACATGTCCTGTGCCGACAATAACAATCAATGTACTAACAACAACTGCAATAGTGATTGGCCAAAAACTATTGCGGATAAGATCGAAATAAACCAAAATAGCGACACTGGGAGGTACAAAAAACAATCCTAAGTTTGCTAATAAAAGGTCTGAAATAGCTTTAACCCAATGAATTTTTACCCATCCCAAATGCAAGAAAAGCGTGAGCAGAAGCATTCCGATAATGCTCGAAGGAAAGGGAATGTCGGTCAAATAGACTACCAACTCACCCAACGCCAAACAGCCAAAAATAATTGCACAATAACGAATTAACATTGTTTATAAAGTTATGTGATTAAATTTAAAAAATAATTTATGTGGTCATAATAAAGGGAACAAAACCCAAGCTACAAGTAAGGATTAAATCTATACTTGAAACTTGGATTTTGATACTCATTACTTAATTATTTAAAACTACAACCTATTTCTTGAATCCTCTTGCCTTTAACATAGGCTCAATAGAAGGTTGTTTTCCTCTAAAATCTAAATACATTTTTTCGTAGTCTAAGGTATTTCCTCGAGAAAGAATCATATCTCTAAAACGTTGCCCGTTAGAACGGGTTAAGCCTCCATTTTCGAGAAACCACATGTACGCATCATGGTGTAACATCTCTGTCCATTGATATGAATAGTAACCAGCTCCATATCCTCCACCAAAAATATGAGCAAAATAAGATGAACGATAGCGAGGAGGTACTTCATTGAGAAACAAACCTGTTTTTTTCAATGCTTCTATTTCAAAAGCAGTTACATCTTCAATATGAGTATCCGCTGAAATGGTATGCCATTGCAAATCTAAATTAGCGGCTGCCAACACTTCAGTAAAAGAATATCCTTGATTGAAAGTACTGGCTTTCATTATCTTATCAACTAATGCTTGTGGAATTGGCTGTTTAGTTTCATAATGAACTGCATAGTTACTTAAAATTTCAGGATGCAAAGCCCAGTTCTCATGGAATTGCGAAGGTAGCTCTACAAAATCACGAGCTACAGCAGTCCCTGAAAGCGATGCATATTGCTGATTAGCAAAAAATCCGTGGAGAGCATGTCCAAATTCATGGTACAGAGTCGTCAATTCATCGAAAGTAAGCAATGCAGGAAGTCCGTCAGCAGGTTTCGGATAGTTACAAACATTGTAAATCACAGGTTTTTTACCCAATAATTTCGACTGTTCTACAAAGTTGCCCATCCATGCACCGCCTCGTTTGCTCTCTCGTGCAAAGAAATCACCATAGAACAATCCCAATTTGGAGCCATCTTCCTCAAATAGCTCATAAACAAGTACATCTGGATGATATACGGGGATGTCCTTACGTTCTTTGAATTTAATCCCATACAGACGCTCAGCAGCATAGAAAACTCCTTTTTCTAATGCATTTTTTAATTCAAAATAGGGTTTTAGTTCATTTTCATCCAAATCATATTTTGCTTTACGGACTTGCTCAGCATAAAAATTCCAGTCGTAGGGTGTTAAAACAAAATCTCCGCCAGTAGCCTTAATCTGAGCTTGAATCTCTTTAGCTTCGTCTTTCACTTTACCTACCGAAGCCGGTACTAAATCTTTGAAAAACTGATATATATTTTCAGGAGTTTTGACCATAGTTTGCTGTAACGACCATTCTGCGTAGTTTTTGAACCCTAACAAATTTGCTTTTTTAGCTCGTAAAACAGCTATTTTTTTAACAATCTCATTAGTATTATGCTTTCCTCCATCGGTTCTGCTCCAAGCAGCTTCAAAGATTTGTCTACGAGTTGCTCGGTTTTTCAAATCAACAAGAGACGGCTGTTGGGTAGTGTTAAAAGTAGGTACTTTCCATTTCCCGTCGTTTGCAATGCTTTCTAAAGTTTCATTACTTAATCCATCCAAAGCATCTTTGTTGTCAAAGGTTTGAGCTGATGCTAAATTTCCTTCTAACAAAGTTTGATTGAATTCAGTTTGTAGCGAAGCCAACTCAGCATTGTATTGTTTCAAAATTTCTTTGCTTTCTTTTGACAAATTAGCCCCTGAAATTTCAAAATTTTCATAGTAATACTCAAGTAACTTCTTAGATTCAGCATCCAAATTTAGTGATTCACGTTTTCCATGCAACTCCTTAATACGCTGGAATAAATTATCATTCAGGAATATAGCATCGGAATGTGCTGCGAATTTTGCTGATAAATCTTTTTGAATAGCTTTAATGGTATCGTTGGTGTGAGCCGATGCTAATGCGGAAAACACACGTCGAGCTCTACTGAGTTCCTGACCACTTTGCTCCAAAGCGATAATGGTGTTTTCAAAAGTAGGTGCTTCGGTACTATTAGCGATTTTTTCAACACGTTCGACCTGCAATTCCATACCTTTTAACAAGGCAGGACGAAAGTGTTTATCTTTAATTTTCGAAAAGTCGGGAGCAAAATATTCTAATTTACTCTCCACCAACAAAGGATTTTCTTCCATAGGAATTGTCTGTTTTTTGGAGTCATCACAACTTACTAAGGCAAGTACCAAAGCTGTTGTCAACAGATGATTTTTTTTCATTGTGATATATTATTTTTGAGTAAGTAACACATTAAATATTAACGAAAAAACACATTTATACTTTAACCACATAAATACACAATTACGACAGAAATAGTTATTTAAAAAGGTCTAAAAAAATCGTTTCCATGCTTTGATTAAGCACGAGCGTAACCATTCTTAATAATTCTACCAAAATCGCGTATTTATGTGGTAAACTAAAACGCTATCCTAAAAAAGGATATCTGTAATCCACTGGCGGAACAAATGTTTCTTTAATCAATCGCGGTGATACCCAACGCAATAGATTTTGAGCTGAACCAGCTTTGTCGTTTGTTCCAGAAGCTCTTGCTCCACCAAAAGGCTGTTGCCCTACCACAGCTCCCGTTGGCTTGTCGTTAATGTAGAAGTTTCCTGCCGCATCTTCTAAAGCTTTAATTGCCTCATTTAAAGCGTATCTATCTTGTGAAAACACAGCTCCTGTTAATGCGTACTCGGATGTTTCATCTACCAATTTGAGGGTTTCAGTCCATTTTTCATCCTCATAAACATATACCGTAACCACAGGACCGAAAAGTTCAGTTTCCATAGTTGTATATTTAGGATTGGTAGTTACGATTACTGTTGGCTCAATGAAATACCCCTTCGATTTATCATAATTCCCACCTACAAACACCTCTGCATCAGAATCTTGTTTAGCTTGATCAATATATTTTGCTAATTTATTAAAAGAACTTTCGTGGATAACAGCTGTAATAAAGTTTTCCATATTTTCGGGTGAACCCATTTTGAACGAAAGTACATCTTCTTTTACAAAATTAAGGATTTCAGTAGCTTTTGATTTTGGCAGATATACACGTGAAGCAGCACTACATTTTTGTCCTTGGTATTCAAAAGCTCCACGAGTGATTGCCGTTGCCACTTGTTTTGAGATAGCTGAAGGATGAGCTACGATAAAATCTTTACCTCCTGTTTCTCCTACAATTTTCGGGTAAGTTTTGTAATTGTGAATATTCGTACCTATTTTTCTCCAGATATCTTGGAAAACACCTGTAGAACCTGTGAAGTGGATTCCCGCAAAATCAGGACTTGCCAATAAGGTTTCCGTAATCATCGCTGCATCTCCGTTGATGAAATTGATAACTCCGTCAGGAAGTCCCGCTTCTTTAAAAACTTCCATAATTACGTTAGCTGAAAATACCTGTGCATTACTCGGTTTCCATACTACTACGTTGCCCATCAGAGCGGCACTCGCTGGTAAATTTCCTGAAATTGCAGTGAAATTAAACGGAGTTACAGCATAAATAAACCCTTCCAAAGGTCTGTATTCCACACGATTCCAAATACCTTCAGAAGAAATTGGTTGGTCATTGTAGATATTTGCCATAAACTCTACATTGAAACGCAAAAAGTCAATCAATTCACAAGCCGAGTCAATTTCCGCTTGATGAATGGTTTTAGACTGAGCAATCATGGTAGCGGCATTCATCTTTGCTCTGTAAGGCCCTGCAATGAGTTCTGCCGCTTTTAAGAAAATAGCCGCACGCTCTTCCCACGGCATGGCAGCCCATTTTTTACGAGCCTCCAAAGCTGTTTTGATCGCTTTTTCAACATGTTGTTTTTCAGCTAAATGATACTTTCCTACAACATGTTGATGATCGTGAGGAGCGGTCATGTTTTTAGTGTTTCCAGTTCTTATTTCCTCCGAACCGATGTATAGTGGAACATCTGCCTGACTGTTCCAAAGCTCTTTGTATGCTTTTAAAACAGCATCACGTTCAGGCGTTCCTTTTGCATATGATTTTACAGGCTCATTTACAGCCTTTGGTACATTAAAAAATCCTTTTCCCATAAGTTACTTTTTTTGAAAATTTATTTATTATGTCTTACTTTACTTCTTTTCGATTATGTTTTAAAGATTACTCACCTAATTTTGACAAAACAAAATCCTTTTGGTAAGTAAATACAAAAAACTAATTTATTTCATCAAAGGTGTTTCCTTGACGGATATCTCCCGTATTGTATCCCTTCATAAACCATTTCACACGCTGTTCAGAGGTGCCATGTGTAAAAGAATCAGGCTCCACATGCCCACGAACACGTTTCTGAATAGCATCATCTCCTACGGCATGGGCAGCACTCATCGCCTCTTCAATATCGCCTTCCTCTAAATATTTCCGATTGTGATGAGCCCATACTCCTGCGTAAAAATCAGCTTGAAGTTCTTGAGCTACAGACAGTTTATTAGCATAAGCTTGGCTTTTCCCTTGCTGTGCTTGTCGTACTTTTTTAGACGTACCAAGCAAAGTTTGTATATGGTGCCCTACCTCATGAGCCATTACGTAGGCGATAGCAAAATCGCCTCCTTTCGCTCCAAATCGTGTACGTAGCTCCTCAAAAAAACTCATATCCATATAAATCTTGTAATCCGCAGGACAGTAAAAAGGCCCTACAGAAGCCGTTGCTCTTCCACAAGCAGACTCAACAACATCGGTAAACAACACCAAAGTTGGTTTTTGATATTCACCTAAACTATTTTCTTTAAATATCTTATCCCAAACATCTTCCGTATCTGCCAAAACCGTTGCCGCAAAAGCTCCAATTTGTTTTTGTTCTGGCGTAAGTTCTACATTTGCATCTGCTTGTTGCACTTGTTGGCTTTGGTTGAATTGTTCTAACATAGGGGCTATTGTTTGTCCTGTTTCGCCTCCAAAAACCTGCAGAAGCAGAATAATGATACCTAAAATACCTCCTCCTGCGATGACCTTTTTACCTGCTCCTGAGCCTCTACGGTCTTCGACATTCCCACTTTGCCGTCTGCCTTCCCATTTCATAGATACATAAATTTTAAAATATAGATGACAAAAATACGATTCTCATCGGTAATATTCAAATTTTTTTGAGAATAATATTCTACCTGAGTAGTTCTATTTGCTTCAACGAAAAAATATACTACCTTTGCAACAAATAACCTTAATATAGTATCATATTCTAAGTTTAAAATAACATAAAATGTCAGACGATAAGAAAGTAATTTTTTCAATGTCGAAGGTAAGCAAAACGTACGCTTCGACTAATAAACAGGTGCTTAAAGACATCTATTTAAGTTTTTTTTACGGAGCTAAAATCGGTATTTTAGGATTGAATGGTTCGGGAAAATCATCTCTTTTAAAGATTATAGCAGGAGTTGATAAAAACCATCAAGGCGAAGTAGTGTTTGCCCCAGGTTACACAGTTGGATATTTGGAACAAGAGCCACAATTAGATGAAAACAAAACCGTGATTGAAGTGGTTCGCGAGGGAGCTGCCGATGTAATTGCCATTTTGGACGAGTTTAACAAAATCAATGATATGTTTGGCTTGGAAGAGGTTTACTCCGACCCTGACAAAATGCAAAAATTGATGGACAAACAAGCTGAATTACAAGATAAAATCGACGCTTGTGGTGGTTGGGAAATTGATAACAAATTAGAAGTGGCAATGGATGCCCTTCGTACGCCTGACCCTGACACTCCTATAAAAGTGCTTTCGGGAGGAGAACGTCGTCGTGTGGCGTTATGTCGTTTATTGTTACAACAACCTGATGTTCTGTTACTTGACGAGCCTACTAACCACCTTGATGCCGAATCGGTACTTTGGCTAGAACAACACCTACAACAATATGCAGGAACGGTCATCGCCGTAACGCACGACCGTTATTTCTTGGACAATGTAGCAGGTTGGATCTTGGAACTTGACCGAGGTGAAGGCATTCCGTGGAAAGGAAACTATTCATCATGGCTTGACCAAAAAGCAAAACGTTTGGCACAAGAGCAAAAAACAGAATCCAAACGCCAAAAAGTATTGGAACGTGAGTTGGAATGGGTACGACAAGGAGCTAAAGGACGACAAGCCAAGCAGAAAGCCCGTTTGCAAAATTATGACCGATTACTCAACGAGGACCAAAAGCAACTAGAAGAAAAACTCGAAATCTACATTCCGAACGGACCTCGTTTAGGCACTAATGTCATTGAAGCAAAAGGAGTTGCTAAAGCCTTCGGGGATAAACTTTTGTATGATAACCTTAATTTTGTGCTTCCACAAGCTGGGATTGTTGGAGTAATTGGTCCTAACGGAGCAGGAAAATCCACAATTTTCAGAATGATTATGGGTGAAGAAACTCCTGATTCAGGAGAATTTATAGTGGGTGATACAGTAAAAATTGCTTATGTTGACCAATCCCATAAGAATATTGACCCTGAAAAATCCATTTGGGAAAATTTTTCTGATGGACAAGACCTTATTATGATGGGCGGACGGCAAGTTAACTCCCGTGCCTACCTCAGTCGATTTAATTTCAGTGGAAGTGAGCAAAACAAAAAAGTAGCTACGCTTTCAGGTGGAGAACGCAACCGTTTGCATTTGGCAATGACCTTAAAAGAAGAAGGAAACGTACTTTTACTTGATGAGCCTACTAATGACTTAGATGTTAATACATTACGTGCTTTGGAGGAAGGTTTGGAAAACTTCGCAGGTTGTGCAGTAGTCATCTCGCACGACCGTTGGTTTTTGGACAGAATCTGTACGCATATTTTGGCATTCGAGGGCGATTCGCAAGTGTATTTCTTTGAAGGAAGTTTCTCTGAATATGAGGAAAACAAACGCAAACGCCTTGGAAAAGAAGTTACCCCAACACGTATTAAGTATAAAAAATTGGTTAGGTAGTCAAGATATTCATTTTTTCAGACACTACTCCTAGAGTATGTAGAGCTAAAAAAAAACGGGCTAAAACTTTATAAATTAAATCTTTGTACGAATAGAAGCATAGTAATAACCTAACCCCCACTTGAATTATTTTATTGATTATCGGTCTGTTATCACCAAACCTTTCAAAATCATCTCAAAATAATTCAAATGGGGGTTAAACGATTCTACTATTTGTTAACTGAAGTCTATCGGATTTCCTTATTTGTTACAATCTTTTCTGCGTATCGTCAATATCGGCCGTAAGAGTTTTCAAAAAAGCTACTATATCATCCACTTGCTTATCTGTCAGCTCTTTATCTGATTGCAGTTTTGCCATTATCCTTACAGCATCTTCTAATTTTTCTACCGATCCATCGTGGAAATACGGAGCTGTTTTTTCTATGTTTCGCAATCCCGGAACTTTAAAGAAGTATTTTTCTCCTTCGTTTTTATTCAAGTCAAACAATCCCGCATCAACTTTTTTACTTTTGGTATGCTCCCAGTAATCCCCAAACAATCCGAATTTTTGGAACATTTGTCCTCCAATGGCTACCCCTGAATGACACGTAATACAACTATTATCTACAAAAGCTTGAAGCCCGTCTTTCTCTTGCTGAGTTAAAGCATGTTCGTCGCCATCCAAGAACTTATCGAATCGTGATACAGGATTTAGCGTACGCTCAAATGCCCCAATAGCATTAGCTATATTTTTAAACGTGATTGGTTGTTCTTGGTCAGGATACACTTTTTTAAACAACGTTTGGTATTCGGCTACCTTTCGCAATCTATTTTCTAAAAATTCTGCATTAGGGATATTGTGTTCCACAGGGTTTAGAATAGGCCCTTCAGCTTGTTCCTCCACATCTTTTGCCCTTCCATCCCAAAACTGCATCGCGTGTAGACTGGCGTGAAATACTGTAGGTGAGTTTCTACCTCCAAGCTCTTTGGTATCCCCTGGTGAAAATGCCAAGTTATCCACACCAAAAGTTTCTAAATTGTGGCAAGAATTACAACTGATGTTCCCTTCCTTTGATAAGCGTGTATCGAAATACAGCTTCTTACCTAAAGCGATTTTTTCTTCCGAAATTTCTGGTTTAGGAACAGAGCTAACGGATTTGAAGAACGTTTCAGCTGTTTTTAATAATTCAGATTTTGTTTCTTCAGGATGTACTTCATTGACAACCTGTTTTTTAGGAGCGTTGTTGCAACTTACAAGCACTCCCAGTGACAATAAAAAATAAATTTTACGCATACGTGTTGTTAGATTTGTTAGTTGCTACAAATTTCGTTCTTTTTTTTTGATTTTCCTATTATTTCGAATTGTTTTTCCTACTCAATGAACAAACAAAATTTTAGACCAAATCCAAAAAAAAAATACGTTTTATTTTTAACTTATAACTAATTGATTATCTTTCCTAAACAAAAAATAAGGGTAATTGCTTCCGAAAATAAACAACGAGAAAATTTGCAACTTCACCAAAAGTAGTAAAACATCTTAACACTTATATTTTTTTACTGAAGAAAAAGATTAAAAATCAACCATTTGTACGCGAGTAAAAGAACCTTATCCTCTTAAATTTAATTTTTAGGCATCGTTTAAAAGCCAAAACTACTCTACCATAAATAAATCAGATGCTATACCATCGGATAGAAATTTTCCTTTTGGAGTGACCCGAAGATAATCACCTTCCAAACGTAAGGTAGCCTCAGCAAAATGTCTTTGGGCTTGTTGCAATAAATAGGTATAATATTTTTCCCCAAACTCTTGCTTCACTTGAGTGATTGAAATACCAATCATTGTACGTATGCGAGTGATTATCAATTCATTATATCGATCGTTTTGCGAAAGCACCTCTTTTTCAGCAGGAAGTTCACCCTTTGCAATCGCCTGTATGTATTTAATATTGTGAGCGATGTTCCAACTGCGTTCACTTCCATTAAAACTATGTGCCGATGGCCCAATTCCCATATATTTTTTCCCAAACCAATAAGCCGTATTGTTTCTACTAAAATATCCTTCTTTGCCAAAATTTGAAAATTCGTAGTGTACAAAACCTGCTTTTATCAAAACTTCAACCATCTTTTGAAAATGAGATAACGACTGATTATCATCAACTTGGGTTATTTTCCCTATTGCGATAAATTTATGCAATGCCGTTTGTGGTTCTACTGTCAGTGCGTAGGCTGATATGTGTGGAACATTGTAAGACAAAGCCTTTTCGAGATTTTGTAGCCAACGCTCATCACTCATATTAGGAATTCCATAAATCAAATCAAGAGTAATATTATCAAAAAAATTCGGTGCTTCCGAAAGCAATCTGTGAACTTGCTCTGTAGAGTGAGCTCGGTTCATCATGCGTAAATCTTCCTCAAAAAACGACTGCACACCAACGCTCAATCGATTAATTTTAAGAGATTTAAATACACATAAACGCTGTTCGGGAGTCTTTCCATCTTTAAAAAAATCGTCGGGATTCGCTTCTATGGTAATCTCTGCATCATCACTAACACAATAATTTTCAAAAACGGTTTGTAGAATACGTTCCAACTCTTGATCGGAGAGAATACTGGGAGTTCCACCACCAAAGTAAATGGTCTGAATAACGGAATTTTCAGCTTCTTTTTTTCTAATTATCAACTCCTTACACAAAGAGTCTACCATCTCACTTCTGCGTTTCAGAGTCGTGGAAAAATGAAAATCACAGTAATGGCATGCCTGTTTGCAAAAGGGAATATGTATGTAAATGCTATGCAAAATTGCTATTTTTATCGGATGCGGTTTTCATTTTGTTTTACAAAAGCTGCCCAACTATTGTATGATTTTTGGGTAGTTACTTTACCGTTATTAAAAAAGTGACATACAGCGACAGCGAGTCCGTCAGTAGCATCAAAATATTTGGGTAATTCTTTTATTTTCAGTAGCTGTTGCAACATTTTTGCAACTTGTTCCTTAGAAGCATTTCCGTTTCCTGTGATTGCCATTTTAACTTTTTTAGGTTCATACTCGGTTATAGGTAGTTGCCGAGAAAGCCCAGCTGCCATTGCTACTCCTTGAGCTCGACCTAATTTGAGCATTGATTGGACATTTTTACCAAAGAAAGGGGCTTCAATTGCTAATTCATCAGGATGATACGTGTCGATAAGTTCTATTGTTCTGTCGAAAATTACACGAAGTTTGATATAGTGATTATCATATTTTTGAAGATGTAACTCATTGACCTGCAACAACTCCATCTGCTGATTTTCAACTTTGATAATACCAAAACCCATAATGGTTGTGCCAGGATCTATTCCTAAAATGATTTTTTCCACAAATTTCTATTGTTTATTTCACACAGACTTTAAACTGCACCTTTTATTACTTGAAGAAGAAATTATCAAAGTGCAATTGTTCAAAAGAAAAAAGAACTGGTTCAAAAAATCCCTGTAAGATTTAAAATTCTTATGTAAAGAATCATCTCCTACTTTACATTCATCACAATTGGAACTCGAAACTGTACGCTAATACTAACTCCGTGTTTTGTAGCGGGTTGAATAGGATTTATAGTTGCAATCTCATCTAAGTTATCTGCTAAATCTTCATCAAGAGTAGGCAATAACTCTTTCGTTTTCGCCTTGGCTTCAGTATTTTCCAGCACAGCCTTTCCGTTGTTATCAATTTTGATATTTACAAATATAGTATCCAAAATAGGTTCGGTAACCTCTATTTTTTCGTTTTCCAATCGTTCTTGCAAAAACTTAGAAAAATGTTGTACAAAGCACTGTTTTTGCTCCTCCTTAGACGCTGATTCTGAGCATAATCCTTTAAAAATAGGATATGTATCAACCTCATTCATATCAATCTCAGCAAGTCTAAGATCGGCAATAGAATCCAACTTAGCTTGTTTTATTTTTTCTTTTTCCTCTTCTGTTAAATTAGCTCCACCACCTCCACAGGCTGTTACCAACGTAAGCGATAGATATAAAAACCAAAAGCTATATTTCATAAATAAACATTTACTGCATGATTCAGGTTTCAAAAGTAATATAAAAAATTGATACAAAAAAATAAAACAGGTTTTTTTATTTTATTTATAAAATGTATATATTTGTGGATTATTTAATGTATCGTCGATATACGAAGTAGTTCTTACAAGATTATTTTCGATTTTCGATCTACATAAACATTTAAAATACAGGTGTATACACCAAATTTTCCAACAACGGTAGGCAACGTAAGTGAATAAAAATCGTTTTATTTGTTTCCTGCAGGTTTGTTTTGCGTTATTCAATGGGCAATTGAAAACTGGGAGCAAATTAATCACTATTATTTTGAAAAATATATATTTTATGAAATACAAAAGAATATTATTGAAATTAAGTGGCGAAGCTCTGATGGGAAGCCGTCAGTATGGCATTGACCCTGCCCGTTTAAAAGAGTATGCTTCTGAAATCAAGCAAGTTGTGAAAGAAGGCGTTGAAGTTGCTATTGTGATAGGTGGCGGAAACATTTTTAGAGGTGTTGCTGGAGCAAGTAATGGAATGGACAGAGTTCAAGGAGATTATATGGGAATGCTTGCAACAGTAATCAATTCGTTGGCATTGCAGAGTGCTTTGGAAGATGAGGGTATTTATACGCGTTTGCAAACGGCTATTAAAATGGAAGCTATTGCGGAGCCTTTTATCAAACGCCGTGCGGTTCGCCACTTGGAAAAAGGACGTGTCGTAATTTTTGGTGCGGGTACAGGAAATCCTTATTTCACAACCGACTCAGCAGCAGTACTTCGTGCTATTGAAATCAATGCTGATGTGATTTTGAAAGGTACTCGGGTGGACGGAATTTACACTGCCGACCCAGAGAAAGATTCAACCGCAACCAAATTTGAACGTATTACATTCGATGATGTGATGGATAAAGGTCTGAAGGTGATGGATATGACTGCTTTCACACTGAGCCAAGAAAACAATCTACCGATTATTGTTTTCGACATGAACAAAAAAGGAAATTTGATGAAGGTTGTAACTGGCGAAAATGTGGGTACCACAGTTGATGTGAAGTAACTTCTCTTTGTCAGAGCCATAAAAATCGGAATTGATAGAAAATAAAACACTTAAAAAACAAACAATTTTTTATATTATAAATATGAACGAAGAAATTAACATTATTCTAGAAAGTACTGAAGAAGCAATGCAAAATGCCTTAGCTCATTTAGAAAAAGCTTTAGTAAATATTCGTGCAGGAAAAGCAAGTCCACAAATGTTAGGGAGCGTTTTTGTAGATTACTACGGTTCACAAACTCCTCTAAGCCAAGTAGCTAACGTAAGCACACCCGATTCTCGTACGATTACTATCCAACCGTGGGAAAAAAGTATGATTCAGCCTATTGAAAAGGCAATTTTGGTTGCTAACTTAGGTTTTAACCCTATGAATAACGGTGATTATGTAATCATTAGCGTACCTCCTTTAACCGAGGAACGCCGTAAAGATTTGGTAAAACAAGCTAAAGGAGAAAGCGAAGATGCTAAAATTAGTGTACGCAACGCCCGTCAGGAAGCTAACAAAGAAATCAAAAAAGTAGAGACTTCAGAAGATATCAAAAAAGATGCTGAGGAAAGGGTACAAAAACTAACGGATAAATACATCAAAAAAGTAGATGAAGTTTTAGCCGTTAAAGAATCTGAAATCTTAAAAGTCTGATTCCTTCATCTTACGAGTAAAGATAAAATAGTTTTTAATCTCACACATACACGAAGCATGAAACCGTAATGGATTCTTTCTAAATGAAAACAAGACAGTTACACTTTGAATGTTTGGCTACAAGATTAGAATAAAAAAATCAAAACTTTGTCAAATAGCCTATATTTTGACAAAGTTTTGAAATAAAAAAAACTCAGCGAAAACCTGACATGATCTCTCCGAATGAAAAATACAATCGCCAATAGAGTTAATGATTTTCTAAAAAAATTCCCTCCCTTTGATATTATTGATCAAGAAAACTTACTTAATTTATCCAAAGAGGTTACCATTATTTATTTGGAAAAAGGGAAAATAGTATTCAATGAGCAAGACCATCCACACGATTATTTTTATATCGTAAAAGAAGGTGCCATTGAAATGCGACAAACAGTGAATGACAATTTTGAGATGGTCGATATCTGTGATGAAGGTGATGTTTTTGGGGTACGTCCCATAATTACGAACACACCTTATCAAATGAGTGCTATTGCTCAAGAAGAATCTATTATTTATGGCATCCCATCCAAGGATTTCAGACCTCTGATTGAGAAAGATACTAAAATCGGATTGTATCTGATCGAAATATTCGCTTCAAAAACTCGGAACCCATATTCGATAGATCATACGAAGTATTTATATCAGAATTTTGATAGAAACATGCTTCAAAAGGATTTTTTTGAACTTCAACCAGCTGTTTACGTCAAAAAAGTGGTCAAAGCCAGTCCCGAAGAATCTATACAACAAATAGCAACCTTGATGACCGAAAAAAGGGTGAGTAGCATCGTAATTGTGGATGCAGACAAAAAACCCTTGGGAATTGTTACGGACAAAGATTTGCGAAAGCAAATTGCTACCAGTTATTTTTCATTGGACATGCAAGTTTCACAGGTAATGAGCAGTCCAGTGCGTACCTATCCCAAACAGATGACTATCGCAAAAGCTCAATTCGAGATGATAAAAAATAACATTAATCATCTGATTATCACCGAAGACGGTACAAATAATACTCCTACGATTGGTATCATGACTCAGCACGACATCGAAACTGTTAAAGGAGATAGCATCCCTGAGTTGATGAAAGCGGTGAAACGCTCCAAAAAGTCAAAGCACCTGAAAAGTATCCGCCAACAATCCATTAATTTATTAAAGGGATACGTAATCCAAAACATACCTTTGGGATTGATCACCGATTTGTTTCATCAGTTGTTCGAGGCAATTACTTCAAAAGCTATTGAATTGTGTATCAAACGTATGCCGACACCTCCACCCGTACGTTTTGCATGGGTTAGTTTAGGGAGTTTAGCACGAAAAGAGCAGTTTCTCATCACCGATCAGGACAATGCCATTGTCTTTGAAGATGTTACTGAGGAACACTATGAACAGACTCAACCCTATTTTTTGCAATTAGCAAATAAGATAAATACTATGTTAAACAAGATTGGCTATGACTATTGTCCTGCAAATATGATGGCAAAAAATCCGAACTGGTGTTTGAGTTTATCAAAATGGGAAGAACAATTCAAATCATGGGTATCAAATGCGAACGATGCTGATTTACTAATGTTTTCAATTTTTTATGATATGTCGTTTAGCTTTGGAGAGGCTACATTAGTGAATAAATTAAGTGATAAAGTGTTCGAATTTACACAAACCAATGAACGATTTATGGCATTGTTAGCAAAAAGTGCTTTGGAAAACCCTTCTCCATTAGGATTTTTTAGAAATTTTATCGTAGAACACGATGGAAAATACAAGGATCAATTCGATCTGAAGGCCAGAGCTTTAACTACCATTAGCGACATTGCACGATTGTTAGCTTTGTCACACAAAATCAAAAATATAACTAACACTGCTGAACGTTTTGAAAAATTAGCCGAACTTGAACCTCAAAATAAAGAAATATTCCTAGCCTGTGCCTATGCTGCCAAAGCCTTACTTAAATTCCGTATAAAAAGTGGATTAAAAAATGATGACAGCGGTAGATACCTGAATATCAAAAATTTAAATAAAGAAGAAAAGACAAAACTAAAACGCTGTTTCAAAACGATTTCCAACGCTCAAGAATTGATAAAACTGCGATTTAAATTGAATTTAACGTATGTTTAGGTCAGTCGTTAATAATATCAGGGGTTAGCATATAGCGTATAGCTTACAGCTTAAAAAAACAAAAACATGCAGGAAGAAGAATTATTATACACGATAGCTTTGAAAAAAATTCCGATGGTAGGCGACATTACAGCTAAAAAACTACTTGCTCACTTTGGAAGTGCCAAAGCTATATTTTCAATCAAAAAACATCATTTGGAGCGTGTTAGCGGTATTGGAGAAAAACTCTTACAAAATTTTTCCTCCTCTGCTGACTATCTACATCAGGCAGAAACTGAGCTTGAATTTATCCTGAAAAATAACATCAAAGTTTGCCACTACAACGACACTGACTACCCTACTCTATTGAAACAATGTGTTGATAGCCCGATTATATTCTACCAACGTGGAAACATAAATCTAACTAACAAACGTATTTTAAGCATTGTTGGAACTCGAAATATAACTCCGTATGGAATTGCTTTTTGTGAAAAACTAATTGAAGAACTATCTGATTTAGACATAGTTATTGTTAGTGGATACGCCTATGGCGTAGACATTCTGGCTCATAAAATGGCTATGAAGCACAATTTACAGACAATCGCTTGCTTAGCTCATGGATTGAATACTATCTACCCTAATCAACATGCTAAATATATGGCAGAAATGGAAGCTAATGGCGGATTCATTACTGATTTTGGTATTGATAGCAAATTCGATCGAAAGAATTTTCTAAGCCGTAATCGGATTATTGCTGGTTTATCAGAGGCTACCATCGTAATTGAATCGGGAATCAAAGGTGGAAGTTTAGTTACTGCAGACATTGCTTTTTCATATAACCGCGAGGTCTTTGCCGTTCCTGGAAGAGCTTCCGACCCTTATAGCTTGGGATGCAATATGCTGATACGCAATGAAAAAGCTCGAATTTTACTCTCTGCTCAAGATTTATTATATCACCTAAATTGGGATAAACCTAAAGCCAAAACCATTCAACAAGAATTATTCGTTTCTTTAACTCCCGAGGAAGAAAAAATACATAATCACTTGAAAAACAACGGAAAGCAATTATTGGATTCGATAGCTATAGACTGTCAACTTCCTATTTACAAAGTATCTTCCTTATTATTTCAATTAGAAATGAAAGGAATGGTTCGTCCGTTTCCTGGTAAACTTTTTGAGGTGATATAGCCAATACCCTCACAACAGAAAATAATTTTATATTTTTCATCAGAATCACTTGAGTTTTGTAAAAAATTCATATCTTGCACGATTATTAATATTTGTTATATATTGAGGTTTTCTTAGCCTTATTTGTATATCAATGAAAACAACATCAAATCACTTTATTTTCAACAACATACGTATATGAAAGATAAAAAGAAACTCGCGTTACATTGGCAAATTTTCATCGGAATGGTTGCAGGAGGATTACTCGGGCTACTCATGTTGCAATTTTCATGGGGAAAAGATGCCGTTTTAGATTTTGTAAAACCCTTCGGGAATATGTTTATCAAATCATTGAAAATTATAGCTTTACCATTAATATTAGCTTCTCTGATCAAAGGTATTGCTGATTTGAAAGACATTTCAAAAATTTCCTCTATAGGGATGAGAACTATTATTTTATACCTATCAACCACTGTTTTAGCGGTTTCCATCGGGTTGATGGTTGCAAATATCATCAAGCCTGGAGATATGCTAACTGAAGAAACTCGCACTGAACTCACAAGAGAGTACCAAACTCAGGCGAATACAAGTATTGAAGTCGCACACAACAAACAACGCGAAGCCCGTCCCTTGGATCCTATTGAGAACCTAATACCTGACAATCTTTTTCTATCAGCGACCAACAATAGCAACATGTTGCAAATCATTTTCTGTGCTATGCTTTTTGGATTTGCCATGATAATGATTCCGGAAGAGAAAACCAAACCTGTCAAGGCTTTTTTCGACAGCTTGAATGACATCATACTCAAAATCATAGATTTAATAATGAAAGTAGCTCCTTTCGGGGTGTTTGCTTTGATTGCGTCCCTTATTGTAGAGGTGCCAAATGCGGAAATGCTTTCCGCTCTCTTAGTTTATGCCTTGGCTGTAGTAATCGGATTGACCATTATGATGGGTGTGTACGGCCTTTTGGTATGGACTTTCACAAAAAAAACGCCAAAATTTTTCTTTAAAAATTTAGCTCCAGTACAACTATTAGCATTTTCGACAAGTTCAAGTTCCGCTACATTACCCCTGACAATGGAAACTGTTGAAAAGAAATTAGGAGTTGATGAAGAGGTCGCAAGTTTTGTTATTCCGTTAGGAGCAACTGTGAATATGGACGGAACAAGTCTTTATTTAGGTATTGCGGCATTATTCATCGCTCAGGCTTTTGGAATGGATTTGAGTTTCTCGGCTCAGTTAGGGATTGTTGCCACTGCCACTTTGGCAAGTATTGGAACTGCGGGAGTGCCAGGAGCCAGTATTGCAATGTTGGTGATCATTTTAGAACAGGCTGGTATCCCAGAAAGTGGTTTAGCATTGATTTTAGCTGTTGATCGCCCTTTGGATATGCTCAGAACCGTTGCCAATGTAACGGGTGATGCCTGTGTGACAATGATTGTCGGAAAATCAGTTGGAAAATTACACGAACCCGAAGAATAACTGTAAATTTAAATTAGAGATATCGCTATTTTAATTTTATAGCTAATAGCCATTATTTACCAATTACTATTCAAAAAAATATGAAAGATAAAGAACGTAAATTACGGTATCATAAAAGAATGGCAACTACCTTATTTTTGATAATGGTAGTACTTTATATAACGATGGTCTTCCTACAGAAAAAATATCCCGAGACCTCCCTGATCGGATATATAAAAGCCTTTTCCGAAGCTGCGATGGTGGGAGCATTGGCTGATTGGTTTGCTGTTACAGCACTTTTTCACAAACCATTAGGTTTGCCTATCCCGCATACAAATTTGATTGAAAATCGCAAAAAAAGCATAGGTGACAACTTGGGTGGATTTGTAGTAGACAATTTTTTGAAGCCCGAAGGTATACGTCCGTATGTTGAGGAAGTGAAAATCACTCCTTTCCTTGCCGAGTGGCTAAGTAAAGAAAAAAATATCAATACATTAACTAATGAAATATCTGAAAAAATAGTACAGTTAGTCAATGGGATTGATGAAGAAAACGCTACCGATTTTATCACTCAAAAAAGCAAGGAACTACTCCATGAAATAGAGCTAAAAACATTGATAAGCAAATCTTTAGATTATATTATGGAGGAGAAAGAGCATCAAAAATTATTGAGTTTTATATTACAAAAAATTGAGACCTATGTTTGGGAAAATAAATCCTTAGTCCAAGAAAAAGTCTCCTCAAAAAGTGCTTTTTTTATCCCCAAATTCGTTGATGACATTTTGGCAGACAAAATAACCGAAGGACTGGCAAATTACGTAGCTGAAATCATCAAAGATCCTGAACATTCCGTACGTAAAGAAGTTGACAGCCAACTAAACGCATTTAGCAAAGATATTCAAACATCTTCAGCATGGTCAACAAAGATAGAAAACATTAAAAGTCAAATAATTAACTCTAAATCTATCGATAAATACGCTTTACAAATGTGGAAATACCTAAAAGATTATATCAATAACGACTTAGCAAAACCTACTACCGACTCTACATTAAAGCAATACTTCTATAAATATATTCAAAAACTTAGTTTACAGCTACATACCGACGTAGAATTACAGCAAAAAATCAACCGACAAATACAAAAAACAGCATATCAATTCATACTCAAAAACCGTCATGAGGTTGGGATACTTATAAGCCGAACTGTAGGAAATTGGCAGGGTAAAGAACTCAGTCGAAAGCTAGAATTAGAGGTTGGCAAGGATTTACAGTTTATCAGAATTAATGGCACAGTTGTTGGTGGATTAGCAGGAGTGTTGATTTATGCTATTACGCAATTTTTGTAGAAATCAGTAAGTTCTAAAATTATAAGTTGTAAAACTAAAAATCAATAATTTCACAAACGAGTTATGGGTATGTTTATCTATTCTATAAATAAAACTTACAAAAGTAAAAAGCATAGTTCTTAACTGACAAAATAACTCATTCGGTTTTTGATAAATACGAATCTCTAAAAAAATAAGTATATATGAATACAAAACAAATTATCGAACAAAGTTTACTAAACAGTATTACGTATCCGACATATCGAAGCCTACATCAACAATACGTCAATGAAAAGCGAACCAGTGGTGCCAACCAGAGCGAAGAGTATATAAAACACAGCACAGTGAACGAAAGTCGCTACAAACGATTGGACAAAACAATTGTAATCCCAGAAGAAAAGGCTACGTTTTTCAAAAACTATGACAAACAAATAACCTTGTTAGTAATAACTGAATTTTGGTGTGGCGATGCGGCTCAAATCATTCCTGTTATCAACAAAATTTCAGAATTGAATCCTAAAATCATGCTAAAACTCGTTTTTAGGGATGATAATGAAGAGTTGATGAATCTATTTTTAACCAATGGAGGAAAAGCAATTCCAATAGCGGTAGTGCTGGATTTAGAAAACAACGTATTAACACACTGGGGATCCAGACCTTCTGAGGCAACAAAAATGGTAGAAGATTACAAGGCAAAACATGGAGCATTGGATGCTGAGTTTAAGGAAAACCTACAAAAATGGTACAACCAAGACAAAGGAAACAATATCATTGATGATTTCGTGAAGATCCTTTCTGAAATTTAAATCAAAAACAGAAATATGAAGATTTAACAACAAGCGACCAGCTGTAAACTTAAGCTGGTCGCACATTTGTTCGAAAGATCGAATTTCGGATAGCTACTTTCTAAAATAAGGCGTAAACGCCTTATATCAAACCTACGAAGCTATCATAAAAATTCGATTTTTCGTACAGTTCTATAAAATCCTGAACATTGTCTGTGCTTTATTTTGGGTCTCGTCCCATTCTGAATCGGGAATAGATTCTTTCAAAACACCTCCCCCTACATAGATATACGCCTGATTTTCTTCAAGTTGCATACAACGTAGATTTACGTAGAAATCAAATTTCTGCTGCTCAACTACTCCGCAATAACCAGTGTAAAAAATACGATCATACGATTCATTTTCTAATATAAACCGTTGTGCTGCCTCAAACGGAAACCCACAAACAGCAGGTGTAGGATGTAATTGAGTAACCACATCAAACGGGTTTTTATCGGCTTGTAAGTCGGCTGTAATGTGCGTACATAAATGAACCACTCCTCCCGCTCTGACTGTTTTTGGTTCACTAACTTTTTTATTTTCTGTATAGAATTTTATTTTATCAAGAATGTCATCCGTAACAATTTGTTGTTCTTCACGTTCTTTCTGTTGCCAAGTAATTATTCCTTCTTTAAAAGGTTGTGTACCTGCTAAAGCCATAGTATACAGCTGATTTTCTGAAAATTTCAACAAGGTTTCAGGTGTTGCTGCCAACCACACCCCCACTTTTGGATGTGAAAATAAGTAGCAAAATGCCGTAGGATAGTTTTCTATCATTTTCTGGAATATTTCCACAGGATTTTTATGATAAGGTGCAGCTATTTTTCGTGATAAAACTACCTTATGAAGCTCACTGTTTTGCATGGTTTGGACAGCTTTTTTGATTAATTTGATATGATTTTGCTTCTGTCCTTCGTCAAAGGGAAGTTTTCGGTCGGAAAACTGAAAATGAAAATCCTCTACATTTGCTACATATTTTTCTTCGGATTTTAAAAGTATTTTTTTATGTGTTATATTCTGAAAAGGAGCCAAGACAAATCCTTCATTTGCGAATGAATCTTCAAATATATATACTTGATTATCTATTTGATTGTATAAATTTATTTGCTTTTCATTCGGACGTCTAAATATCACAAAAGGAACTTCCGATTCTTGTAGTAAAATAGCTTTTTTTAGTATTTCTGAATAGGAAATCATATTTTTATTGTAGTAAATTTAAATGAAGAAATTAGTTTATCATGTTGATTGGTGGCTTTTATATCCCATAATTGCAAAGTTCCTCCATTATGAATGCAGGTAGCTTTGGCAAAAATAGTATCTCCTACTTTACCTGCCCGCAGATGATTACCACTTAGTTCAATCCCTCGAATACTTTCTCCTTGCTTTCGATAAAGTACGTAAGCTCCCACACTGCCAACGGTTTCGGCTAATGCAAAGGTGATTCCTCCGTGTAAAATACCATCAATTTGTGTAACTCTGGAAGTTACGGGCATTTTCAAAGTAATAAAATCCTTCCCCAATTCAACAGGCTCTATGCCTAAATAAGAAATAAGCTCATTTTCAGGTAATTCACTCCATATTTTTTGTAGTACTTCTTTATCCATAACTCGATGTTTCTAATATTGAATTTGTAAAGATATAAAAAATATCATATAGATAAATATAAAACAAAAAAAATACGTAAGTTTGCCAAAAATTTTGACATATCAACTTTCATTAGACAATAACATATTGTATGAGTTGTTGCTCAAAATATGATAACAACGATAAACATCTAAAAAAGAATATATTATGTGTAGAACATACGCTGGAATTCCCGATGAAAATGCTACTTTTGAAAACTCAAAGGTAATGTTAGTAACCGTTCCTTATGATGGAACATCCACGTGGGGAAAAGGTGCCGATAAAGGGCCTGAGCTTTTCTTGAATGCTTCCGAAAACATGGAACTTTATGACATTGAAACCGACTCTGAGCCCTTCCTGCAAGGAGTATATCTGGCAGGTGAAGTATCAGAAAACAGTTCACCTGAGGCAATGACCGAAGCTGTATATCAAAAAACTAAAGAATTGCTGAAACACGACGATAAATTGTTTACGCTTTTCGGGGGGGAGCATTCAGTATCTATTGGAGCGATTCGTGCTGTAGGTGAGAAGTACGAGAAATTAACTGTTTTACAGTTAGATGCTCACACCGACCTACGCCCTGAATTTCACGGGTCTACATCGAACCATGCTTGTGCTGTATTTGAAGCAAACGAAAAACATAAACTCGTACAGGTGGGTATCCGCTCTATGGACGCTGAAGAAAAAAAATACCTCCCAAAAGGGCGTGTTTTCTTTGCTCACGAAATCGCTAAAAACAAAAAATGGATTGATGATGTACTAGATAAAGTATCCGGAAATGTATACATTACAATTGACTTGGATGCTTTTGACCCTGCCATAGCACCTTCAACTGGAACCCCAGAACCAGGTGGATTACAATGGTATCCAACCTTAAAATTACTCCGTAAAGTTTTCAAGAAATGTAACGTTGTTGCTTTCGACATTGTAGAACTTATGGATAGCCCTATGGCAAAACCAACGGCGTTTTTAGCAGCAAAATTATACTATAAAATGTTGGCATACAACATGAAATACAGTCGTAAAAAATAATTTTTCACAAATATTTCTCTATTTAGTTTTTTTAAAAAAATCTATAAAATGAGACTGTTGCAGAATTGAATTTTATTGTTAAGATTAAAGGAATAAATCAAACTAATAAAAAACATCTATTGATAGTCAGTTTTTTTTGTATTTAACTACTTTATCACATAACTTTGAGTTAAATAATAATCCTTAGTTAAATGAATACTTGGATTTTGGAACAGTCTCTTTTTAAATATTCTATTTCCGAATGAAACATCAACCGAAATGATTTACTTCGACAACGCTTCTACAACCCGTCCTTTTCCCGAAGTAGTTGAAAAGATTCAACAAACACTCACTTCACACTACGGAAATCCGTCATCGACCCACAGTCTGGGACGCTCAGCAAAATCACTCATTGAAAACGCACGGAAAAACATCGCTAAATGGTTAAACGTAAATGCTTCTGAGTTGATTTTCACTTCTGGAGGTACAGAAGCTAACAACATGATTCTCAGAAGTGCAGTACGCGATTTGGGGGTAAAAACCATCATTACTTCAAAAATTGAACACCACGCTGTATTACATTGCGTTGAGCATTTACAAAGAGAATACGGTATCGACATTCTGTACGTTCAGTTGTCCGAAGTAGGAGATGTAGATTTACACGATTTAGAATATTTACTACAAAGAACTGAAAATCAAAAAGTTTTAGTAAGTTTAATGCATGTGAATAATGAGATTGGGAATATGTTGCCAATTACCAAAGTGGGAGAACTCTGCAAAACTTACAACGCTTATTTTCATTCTGATACAGTACAATCGATTGGACATTTTCCGTTAGACTTAAAGGCTTTTCCTATAGATTTTATCACCGCTTCGGCTCATAAATTCCACGGAACCAAAGGAATTGGTTTTGCTTACGTCCGAAAAGGCATCCCGTTACGAGGATTAATTTTCGGTGGTGAGCAAGAAAAAGGAATGCGAAGTGGTACAGAAAATTTACATAACATTGTAGCTATGGAAACCGCTTTAAATGAGTCATATAAAAACTTAACAACCTCTACTGAACATATTAAAAGTATCAAAAAACACTTTATAGAATCGGTTCGTAAGTATTTCCCCGAAGCGAAGTTCAATGGTAATTCTGGAAATATGGAAAGTAGCTCATACACTATCTTAAACGTAGCTTTTCCTTTTTCAGCAGACAAAGGTGTAACCCTACTTTTTACTTTGGATTTGAAGGGTGTAGCCTGTTCCAAAGGCAGTGCCTGTCAAAGTGGTAGCGTACAAAACTCTCATGTTTTATCGGCTTTTCTATCAGAAGAACAACTAAAAATGCCTTCACTACGATTCTCTTTTTCAGTATATAACACCAAAGATGAGGTCGATAAGGTCATTAATATTCTGCGAGAAATTCAAAAATAGCTTTGTCATCTCTTTCGATTTTTCATACAGCCTATTTGCTTAATCAAGATTATGGCTTCTTCTGAAAGTTTGTATCTTATCAAAACAAAACAACTGAAAATCAGAAGTATTATAGATTTTAAAACGATATTCGATAAGGGTGAAATGGAAAAATCCCAAAAGTAGAAAATTAAAGTTGATACAACTCCGAATATGGTTATTCTTTGAGTTTCTTTAAAAAAAGGAGACAAGTGAAATTTTCGATAAACAAAACTGATTTTCAGAGCGTTATAAATCAAAAAAGCACATAAGGTTGATAATCCAGCTCCATCAATCCCATATAATGGAATGAGCCACATATTTAATACTATTGTACATATAATCAACAATATACCAAGATAAAGGACTGTCCTATAATATTTAGAATTGAATAAGATAGCATTGTTAACCCCTACCAAAGAATCCGAAAGTTTTACTAATGAAATAAAAACCAAAACCTTAATTCCTAATGCGTATTCTTTATCGGGTAGTAGATTGTAAAATTGGTTTGCGTTGACGATAATCAAGACAAAAACGATTATGCTTACCAAATAAATGTTAATAGTACTTTTTTTATAAAGTTCATGCAACCCAACTGTCTGATTAGTGTTGATAAACTTAGCTACAAGAGGACTAACCACCTGATACATTGATCTATAAGGAATAGCAATAACTGTAGCTGTAAATATAGCTACGTTGTAAATTGCTATCTCAGAAATGGGTAAATATTGATTAATCATAAACTTATCAATATCCATCAGTAGGTTTGCTACCGATCCCGAAACAACTATAAACAGACTGTAATAAAAAATTTCTCGCTTATTTTTCGGAAGCCCCCAGCTAAATGTGGGTAGCTTTATGGAAAAGGAAGATATTAGCATGAGCAAAGTACGAAGTGCATATGCAACAAACACTCCCCACACAAATTCGTGAAAATCAAAAACTTTATAATAAACACCTAACAACAATAAAGTAATGCAAATACGATGAAAAACTTCTTTCAAAAAATTTCCAAAGACAGTTTTGAGTTGTACTCTTGCCCACGAATAGAAAATCTCGAAATAGCCCATAGCAATGGCTGTAATGAAAATCAAAAAGACGTAATCCCTCACAACCTCATTTTCACCTGAAAGCCATTGTACCATATACTCATAAGTAAAAACACCTATCAAACCTAACGGAAAAATTATCAAAAGTGGTAAAACAAACAACATTGTATTGAACTTCGATAATTCTTTAGAATCGGTATAGGAAAAATAATATCGAATGAAAGTGTTGTGTACTCCAAAAGCAATCAGTGGAGAAAGTATTGTAGCTGTGGAAGTTATATAGCTAACCAATCCATATTCTTCTTTCGAAAGGAAGTAAACAAATAAAAATAAGGTATTTACTGCTCCAAATCCGAAACCCAGATAAGTAGTTAAAATATTCTTTAACGATTGGCGAAATACAATACCCATTTTAAATAAATTATGGTACAAAAGTAATATTTTTTCAGGAAATAAAAGAGACTGCCCTAAGATGTATGTTTCTTTTTGAAAACTTTTATTCCAAATCCCTGAAGAGGAGGAACCCCTCATTCAAAGTTATTGGGGACTGGAAATGACATCTTAGGACAGTCTAATTTATAAAAATTTATTAACTACAAAAACATCACTATGAGTAGCTGTGCTACCATAATTCGCATAAAGGTTGTGAGTGGATAAACAGCAGCATACGTAACCGCTGGAGCATCGGATCCTGTTACGTCATGGGCAAATGCCAAGGCAGGAGGATCGGTTTGCGACCCAGATAGTAGTCCACAGATTTCTAAAAAGTTCAATTTATAGTAAAAACGAGCTACCAACGCTACCACAATAAGTGGCACCAAAGTGATAGCAACTCCCATCAACATCCATTGCAAACCTGCCCCTTCTGATAGGGTTTTAATGAAATTTTGCCCTGCTCCTAAGCCTACACTGGCTAAAAACAATACTATTCCAATCTCTCTAACCATCAAATTAGCACTATGCGACACATAGTGTGTAACCGAGAAGCGACCTCCGTAACGGCTTATTAAAATGGCAACAATAAGTGGCCCTCCTGCCAAACCAAGCTTCACAGGCGACGACATTCCTGGAATAGCAATCGGAATAGACCCTAAAATAACCCCAAGAACAATACCAAAAAAAAGCTCCGCTATGTGTGGATGTTGCATACGTTTTTTAGAATTTCCGAATACTTTTTCAACCAATTTGATATGCTCTTCATCTCCAACCACAGTGATAGCATCCCCAAATTGTAATTTAGTGTCTTTGGTAGGAACAAATTCAATCCCCGCACGATATACACGACTTACGGTTACGCCATACTGTTCACGTACGTTAATCTCTCCTAATTTTTTCGAATATGCCAGTTTGTTAGTAACATTCATTCGGCGTGAAACAATGTCATTTGCCTCTCCTTCAAACAGAGCTATACTTTCTTTCTTTCCTATAAGAGTTGACAATTTATCAAAATCTTTTGGATTCGCCACCAAAAGTAATATATCTCCCTGCTTTAAGATGGTATCCTTATCCACCATATGTATTTTACCTGTATGATAAACGCGTGAAATAACGAAGTCCATTCCTAAAGTTTCTTTTATAATTGCTACGTGTTTTTCAAATAACACTGGATTTTCGACACGAACAGCTACTTTATCAACACTTGAGTTGTTTTTATTAACTTTCCATTGATTCAGTCGTTTCTCGGCATCTAAATTCACTTTCAGGGCTGACTTGAGAATCATCATCACTAAAATAATACCTAATACTCCAAATGGATATGCCACTGCGTATCCGTTAGAAACGTTGGATAATGCTCCGTTGATAGTCTCTTGTGATTGACCTTCTGCTCTGAAAATGTCCACAATAGCTTGTTGAGCGGCTCCCAAACCTGGTGTGTTGGTCACTGCTCCTGACATAATCCCCACAAGATCAGCCATGCTAGTATCAGTAGCATAAAACAACACTATCACTGTCAGCACACATGTGAGAACTGAGAGTATTGCTAAACTATTAAGTTTTAAACCTCCTTGTTGAAAAGAAGCAAAAAAACCTGGACCAACCTGCAACCCAATGGTGTAAACGAACAAAATCAGACCAAACTCCTTGATAAAGTGCTGGATGTGTCCATCAACAGTAAAACCAAAATGAGCCACTCCAATTCCTGCGAAAAGCACACAAGCAATTCCGAATGAAATTCCCCAAATACGAACCTTCCCTAAGGCTACCCCTAAGGCTATCACAAAACTGTAAACAATGACTGTATATGCCACACTTTCGTGATTTGAAAATAGATTTACTATCCAATCCATATCGTAAAATATTTTAAAATTTTCCGAACGCAAAAGTACTATTTTTCTTTTACATATAAACAAAAAAATTAGTAAATTCTCATCTATAAAAGTCTTTTTTTATGAATTTGATTAATAATTAATGATTTAGCTATTAGTTTCTCTATTTTAGATATTTATGCGTATTTAAAAAGAAATCACCCTTATGTCTTTCGACTTGGGGTGATTTCCAACTTATGAAACGCTATACCTATCGTTTATGCCAAATCAGTGGAGTTTCGGGTTTATCCTCTCCTCCTAACAATTGTAAAGCTCGGTCATAACCAGCTTGGTTTTTTGTTTTCAAACTGATTGGATAACGAACTCTGCGATACACATTTTTAATGTCTGCAGCCGAATGATCAGTGTAGAATGGCATAAATGGCAATAATCCTTCCAAATACGGATTTTCAAAAAACGGCAATCCCGTTCGGCGGTAATCATTGGTTGCCTCGAACGGTTGCCAAGGATTCTGAGCGATATACTTCTGTGTCATAATCTTAGATAGTACATCATTATTAGTTGGATGTACTCCCTTCGGATAATTATAGGTCACGGTTTCTTCCGTTCCTGATGGGTAAATTTTTCGCGTCAGCTGTTTTGAAGTAATTTCAGTTGTATGGTCAAACTTTACCGAAGTTCCGATACGATTATAACTTTCACTTTCCAAATAAGCATCTGCATAGCGACCTATTTTGTGGTAATCAAAACTAGCTTTTACACCTAATTCATACCACTCCTTAGCTGTACGTCCTGTTTCCCATCCGTAGTGAGCTGCCTCTGCCAATAAAAAGTAGGTTTCCCAACATCCGAAATAGACGCGCCGTAAATCTCCTCCACGATATTGCTTACCGATAGCCGGCAAACGACCTAAATTCCTACGGAAACCTCTCAGAATCAAATCATTTTTCCCTGCATTTTCTCCGCAAGTGAATGATGAAAAGGTATATTTCGTACTGAATTTTTGCCCAGAATCTGCAGGAAGTTCAATTTCTTGATAATTAGTATTATTCTTTTCAGCATTTAAATCGCGCTGTACATAAAAATTTACCAATCCATCATGATGCCCAGGTATATGATAATTTACTAAAATACGAGGATCTATTTCTTTAGGAATATAATCATACAGATATCCTGCTGACTGAATATTTGTTTTTGTTGGCAAATAATCCGGCATATAAACTCCTAAGTATTCATTAGGTGAACGTAAATGATTGGTTAGTGCTTCTTGTGGCAAACCATAGGCAGATGTTCCTGGATATTGTGCCATTTCTGCAACTGAAATTCCTCCCAATCCAAAAGAAATGTTAGTCAATGTGGAAGTAATTTCCATTCCAATATAGCTAAGGGCAAAGATAGAACCTGCAGGATCCTCTAAGTCAGCAATACTTGATTGTGCAACGGAAGCATTATCTACATTATTGATAATGAATCCCGAAATATCTCCTACTTCTTGTAAGATGTTTTCAAAACGAGTTTTACCCACTGTACCTACATTTGAAAAACGCATTGCACAACGCAACCGTAACGAATTGGCATATTTTTTCCAAGCACCAATTTTCCCTGCGTAAAATGCATCAAAAGCATCATTTGAAGCCTCAGTACTTTCATCAAATTTGCTCACTGCCAATTTTAGTTCCTCTTCTATATAGGCGTAAATATCTTCAACACTATCATACTCAGATACTTCCCCTTTGAATCCTTTTCGAGCTGGATAGGGGCCAAACATATCTGTAATCTCTGAAAGCAAATACGCTCGATAAACTCTTGCCATTTGCACATAATTATTGGTTTTGGCATCTGCCTTTCCTGTTCTGATGCGTTCCTCTCCTATTTCAATGGCCTGGCTAACATTGGTAATCCATTTTGCAGCAGAATTCCAATAGTCTGACATGTAATTATTTTGATCTTGCAACACCTGTGGCCCGTGAATAGGGCGATACGTGTACCGAGCTCCCCAAAGCCAAGTACGGTGAAAAAGAATATCCCGATTCCACCAGCTAAGCTGTGCATCAGCGACCGAAGCATTAAACAACCCTTCAACCAGTACCGAATTGCGATCAGCTGCATTGGGATCTTTGTTGATTTCCTCAAAGTCCGAACAAGCGTACGATGAAAATGCAACTATAGATATAATAGCGAATTTTAATATATATTTTCTCATAACACACATTGTTTTAAAGTCCGATAGTAATATTAAACGTAAACGTACGGCTTGTAGGTGGCGCTCCAAACTCCAATGCTGTTACGTTTGTGCCTGTTCCTGAAACTGATTCTGGATCAATTCCTGGAATGTTAGTGTGAATCAACCAAAGATTATTCGCCGTGAAGGAACACTTGAGATTTTGGATTCCAATGCTTTCCAAGTGTTTTTTACCAAACGTATACCCTAATGACAGGGTTCTTAAACGTACCGATGTAGCATCATACATATTAGCTTCAGTGATTCCGATGTTGTTTTGGGCCAATGCTCCCCAATAACGTTGAGGTGTTACTTGTTTTGTGTTTACATCATATCCTCCTGAGCTATTGGCTATTACACCTTCTACAACAAATGAATCTCGCTTACCATCAACAGCTGTTTCTGCTGCCATTCCATAGCCTGTAAGCAAATTACGTGTCATAGAGAACATTTTTCCTCCTACACGAGCATCTACAAGAAAGTCTAAATTAATTCCTTTCCATGAGAAACTATTGCTAAAACCTAACAAGTAATCAGGTTGCTGATTTCCAAGATAATGTAATGCTACAGCATCTCGCTGAGGCAATCCTTCCGCAGTAAGAATCATCTTTCCGTTGTGAGGACTGTTCGCATCATTGACCCTACGGATAGCCGAGCCATAAATTGCTCCATATTCTTTACCTACTTCAGCAAGTACCATAATCTCATCAACTGTAAGCAATTCATAGGAAGCTACCCCTGGGTAAAGGTCGATAATTTGATTTTCATTCTTAGAAAAGTTTACCGTTGTATCCCAATTTAATCCTTCAGGATTTTGTAAAATACCTACTCCTAACGAAAGTTCAACTCCTTTATTTTCAATATTTCCTGCGTTGATTATTTTGAATTTATATCCGCTAGTTTCATCCATCGGTAAACGTAATAATTGACGCATAGCATTGGTCTTATATACAGCTGCATCTAATCGCACTCGGTTGTTAAAAAGTCTTAAATCAAGCCCAGCTTCATATGATTTTACTAACTCACTACGCACTGAATGGTCATACAAAATTTCATTAGTTGAAATTGTTGGCACACCCCAATAGTCTTTCGCAACTGAGTAACTGTTATACAACATATAAGGCTCTAAATCGTTCCCCACCTCAGCATAGGAAGCTCTTACTTTGGCAAATGTTACCCATTCAGGTAATTCTATCAATTCTGAAATCACCCCAGAAAAACTCAAAGATGGATAAAAATAGGAACGATTTACTTTACTCATGGTTGAAGACCAATCGTTACGAAAAGTTGCGTCCAAATACAAACTATTTTTCCATCCGATTTGTGCTGAACCGTATAATGAATTCATTTTTCGCTGTGTAATCAATGAGGTTACAGTTGGTTTTTCTTTACCATTGTTCAATGAGAATATGTTAGGAATCAATAAATCTCCTGATTTAGCATTCATCTCTGAAATATGCTGTGACATTAGATTTCCTCCAAAGGTCAACGTTCCGTTAAGATCTTTCAGTAAATCACTTTTTTCAGCAATCAACAGAAAGCTAAGGTTCTTTTCAGAAAATTCTTTGGAAGCCTCTGCATATTGTCCGTTTTTTGGCACTGATAAACTTCCCGAATGTTTGCGTTGATACATTTTTGTGTTGTAGTAGTCCAATCCTCCTTTTACTTCTCCTCGTAACCAATTTGTAAATTCGTAGGTTACCGCTCCAAAACTGATATAACGATTACGCACGTCGTTGTTTGTATTGTACTTAAGAGTCCACCAAGGGTTGTCGTCGGGCAATGTTTGCGTATCATACCACACTTGTTGTCCGTTAACTATCGGTGGATTGAATTCACGAATATCCAATGTACGAGGGAATATGGTCAAGGTTTTAAATACATTTGACTGGTTCAAACCTTGAATTGGACGATTATGAGCCTGAGTGTTCACATAATTGATTTTAAAATCTACTTTCCAACGATCACTTGCTCCTAAATTAGTTGTAGTTCGCAATGCCATTGATGTACGATTCATATCCGTTTCAGGCACCATACTGGTATTATCCATATAGTTAACAGAACCGTATACCGAAGTTTTATTTATTTGTTGCTGGAAAGAAAGAACTTGTGTGGCTGTAATTCCTGTACGAAAGAAATTATTCATATTATCATACGCCTCCAATTTCACTTGCTTGTTATTCCAATTAGTTACTGTTTGTCCTTCAATTCTTGGCCCCCAGTTTCGAGCTGTTTTAGGATCGTATAAATTATCAACCCCTTGTGCATAAGTATTTTGCAATGCTGGTTTAACAAAAATATCTTCAGTGGCAAGAGTCGTTGAAAATGTAATTCCAAGTCCTTTCTTTTCCTTTCCTGATTTGGTGGTAATCAGAATAACTCCATTTCCAGCACGAGAACCGTAAAGTGCTGCTGCCGAAGCTCCTTTCAAAACAGTAAGGCTTTCTATGTCTTCCGGATTGATATCGGAAAGTCCGTTCCCCATATCCATTCCCGAATTTCCCCAAATATCGGCAGCTCCACTAGCTTTATTGTCTATTGGCACACCATCTACAACAATCAGTGGCTGATTATCTCCTGTGAGTGAATTTTGCCCTCTCAACACAATTTTTGAAGAACCAGCCATACCTCCCGCTCCTTTAACAATCTGCAAACCAGATACTTTCCCTGAAAGAGCATTTGTTACGTTAGCATCACGAGCCTCAAGTAACTTTGTTCCGTCAATTTCCTGTAAAGCATATCCAAGAGCTTTTTCACTTCGTTTGATACCTAATGCCGTTACAACAACCTCTTCCAACTCTTCAGCGTCTTCTTTCAACATAACATTGAGTTTGGTCACGTTAGCTTTTTTCTCTTGCGTAACAAATCCCATGGAACTGAAAATAAGGATTTCTTCTGCTTGAGCTTGAATGTTGTACTTACCATCAAAATCGGTGGACACTCCTCGGGTTGTTCCTTTAACTAAAACGCTCACCCCTGAAAGTGGAATCCCTGATTCATCGGTAACTACACCACTAACCGTACGATTTTGTGCATACAACCAATGGAAACAAAAAACCATCGTTAGCACAAATGTTACTAAAAACTTTCTTTTCATATTGTACATGTTTTTGGTTAAGTAATTAAAATATCTGCCCTACAAAAATAAAGAAATTTATGTTAACAAAAAACTTTTTTAACTATTTTTCTACATAAATATAACAAAAAGATTTTAATGTGATTTTTTAAACATTACATTTATCTGAAAATCAGCACTTTTAAAAAATACAAATGTTTTTCCTCCGTAAAAATTCTTGAACCCTATATAAAATTGATCAACCTAGTATAAAAATATATGCAAATTTTAGTTAACAGATTGTTTGGGATTTCAATATAAATTTAGAGGAAAACGTTTATTAGCTATGAAGAAAAATATCCGATATGTGGGAATGATGAGTTGTGGGCAGAAAATCAATCCAAATCATACCTGGCGCCTAAAATTTTAATAGCATTTTCAATGCGCTCTTTCGACGGACGCTCAATATCCTTCAACGGATAATCAATTCCCAATTCATCGTATTTGAATTTAGCCATATCGTGGTAGGGAAGAACCTCAACACGCTCTACTCCTTGTAAAGTGTCGATATAATCGCGAAGTTTTTGTAAGTATACATCATCATCGGTCCATTTAGGTACTAACACATGGCGAACCCACATTTTAGCTCCATTTTGGCTTAAAAAATCAATGAAAGTGATAATATTTTTATTATGTCGTTTGGTAAGACGTTGGTGTTGTGTATCATCAATATGTTTGATGTCCACCAAAAACAAATCGGTAAGAGATATTAACTTAAGAATTTTTTCATTGATAATCGGGGTATTAGCATAAAACCCACCACAGGTATCTACGCAAGTACTTATTCCTAATGACTTTAATTTTGTAAAAAGTTCTAAAACAAAATCTAACTGCAATAAAGGCTCACCACCACTGAGAGTCACTCCTCCTCCACTAGCTTGAAAGAAAGTTTTATACTTAACAATATCGCTAACCAATTCATCCGTGGTTATCATCTTTGCATCGTCATTATGCAATTCCCAAGTGTCAGGATTATGACAATACTTACAACGCAACATACACCCCTGAAAAAAAACAACATAGCGTATGCCTGGCCCATCAATATTTCCAAAAGATTCAACCGAATGAATAGCTGCTCGCAACGGATGTGTTTCCATAAAAAGGTGCCTATATTTACTTTAACATATTTTAGTCACAAATGTACATCTTTCTAACCTAAAAAACAAAATCAACGCTTTAAATGCCTAATTAGCTGTTTTTCCTGTTTTACAACTAATAGAACATAAAGCAATAAAAAGACAGTCCCTATATAAATGTTTTTATCAAAAACATAGAATACTATAAATGAAGATATTATGCTAAATCCCAAATATATTCCTATTTTTTTAATATTATAGGGTATTGGATATTTTTTTTGTCCAACCCAAAAAGATACCGACATCATAACAAAATAGGTAGCAAGGGTAGCTAATGCCGAACCTTTGTAACTTATTAAAGGAATCAACAGGAAATTAACAATCACGGTAATAAACATCCCTAAAACAGATACATATGCTCCGAAATTGGTTCTATCAGTGACCTTGTACCACACCGAAAGACTGTGATAAATCCCCAAACAAAGATTTGCCAACAAAATGACAGGAACTATCCACAAAGCCTCCCAATACTCTGAATTTGATACAATTATATACTTTAATACATCTATAAAAACAGTAATAAATAACAATATGAAAGCTCCAAAGAGAATAAAATATTCCGTTACCAAAGCGTAGGTCTTTGGTGCATTTTTGTCTTGTGCGTTACTGAAAAAGAAAGGTTCAACACCTAATTTGTACGCTGTTACAAAAAGTGTCATAAACATCCCCATCTTGTAGCATGCGGAATAAACACCGATAGTAGCATCAGCAGTATCAACGGGAAGAAGCATCCGCAAAAAAACACGGTCAAAACCTTCATTTACAGCAAAAGCGATTCCCGCAATGAGTACAGGGAAGCCATAACGCATCATCTGTTTCCATAAAGCAACAGAAAAACTGAATTTAATTCGGAAATAAAGAGGAAGAAGCACCAAAAAAGTAAGTAAACTCGCTATGAAATTAGACATAAAAATAAAAACAACCCCTTCATCTGTTTTATCAATATGATTGCTTAACACCAAGAAAAAATACAGATTAAGTAGTAAATTTACCACTACATTTCCAATCTTAATCAAAGCATAAATCACCGATTTCCCCTCATTGCGAAGCCACGCAAACGGAATTACAACCAACGCATCCAATACCAATATGTAGATAGCCAATCGGATATACTCTACCTTGTAATTCAACCACTCGGCAATATGATTTTGCAAAAGGATAGCTCCCACTAAAAACAGAAAAGAACTAACTGTTACTGAGGTAAGCGCCGTAGATTGTACTTTCTTTTTATCGGTTTCCTTATTCACAAAACGGAAAAAAGCGGTTTCCATCCCATAAGAAAGCAACACATTCCCTAAAATCAAATATACGAACAACCCCGAATAAATACCAAAATCTTGTTTTTCAAGTTTATGTGTATAAAAATTTGTCAACAGAAGAGTTAAAACACGTGGCAGTACGGTAGCCAGTCCATAGACGAACGTATGTTTGAATAGTTTTTTCAGTTTACTCATGATTATAATTGAATATTTTTACTATCCGAGAATAGCCTAAGATATTCCCGCTTTCCTATTCAGGTTAATTGCTTATTTTAGAAAAAAACAAAGACTAAAACCGAGTAGCCTCAGTATTAGTCCTTAATTAGTACATTTTTTTGATTTTCAACACTTGTTGTGGAGAAGATGGGGCTCGAACCCACGACCTTTTGGCTGCCAGCCAAACGCTCTAGCCAACTGAGCTACATCCCCTTTGGGGCAAAGGTAAAATATTTTTTTGGATAAATAATCTATTTTCGATATTTTTTTTTACTTTTGGGGAAAATTAAAATTATGGGAACTAATAGAATAAACGGTTCATTATACACTAAAATAGAAAATCGCGTAGCAACCATCGAATTTGGACATCCTCATGCGAATTCTTTTCCGCTTGAGTTATTAGAACGCTTGGCTAAAGAATTTGATTTATTATCTGAAAACAAAGATGTCAGTCTGATTGTAGTCAAAAGCGAAGGTGACAAAGCTTTTTGTGCTGGAGCTTCTTTTGACGAACTTTTGACCATTGATAATGAAACCGAAGGCACTCGATTTTTCAACGGATTCGCAAACGTATTTTTAGCCATACGTCGATGTGAAAAATTGATTATAGGTCGGGTGCAAGGAAAAACCGTTGGCGGAGGAGTCGGGCTTGTGGCTGCTATGGACTATGTGTTCGCAACGGAAGCCGCAACTATCAAACTTTCAGAACTTTCACTTGGGATAGGGCCTTTTGTTATTGCTCCCGTAATTTTACGAAAAACAGGACAGGCTACTTTGAATGAGCTTTTTATGGCTCCTGACCAATGGAAAAATGCCTACTGGGCTCAACAAAAAGGACTTTATGCACGAGTGTTTGAAAATATCAAAGAAATGGACGAAGCTTTAGGTCACTTCTTAGATCGTTTACTACAGGCAAATCCTATGGCACTTACCGAAATGAAACGAATCACATGGCAACACACCGAACATTGGCTCGAAGAGTTACCGAAAAATGCTGAAATATCTGGGAAATTAGTCCTTTCTGAACAAACCAAATCAATGCTCTCTAAATTTAAAAATCAATGAGAATACAATTACTATTACAACAACAAGATAATATCGACATCATAAAACAAAAACTAGCTGAAGCCCCTGATGAACAATACAGCATCGGGATTTTCATCGGGAATATGCTTCCTTTCGTGGTGCTTGTAATCTTAGCATATTTGATGTATTCCTATATGAAAAACAAATCAAATGGTGATGAAAACCTTTTAGATGATTAAATTTTATAACCAACTAATTATAAATATATTATGAAAACAAAAAATATCCTTTTAGTTGCATTAATAATGGGTAGCCTGTCTGTTTGGACACAGCCGAATTACAAACCATCGGCCGAAAATTTAAAGGCTCGAAGTAATTTTCAGGACGATAAATTCGGCATATTTATCCATTGGGGGCTTTACTCAATGCTTGCTGACGGTGAGTGGGTTATGCACAACAAAAACTTACACTGGCAAGAATACGAAAAACTTGCAGGTGGATTTTACCCTGCTAAGTTCAACGCTGCAGAATGGGTCTCAGCGATTAAAGCCTCTGGAGCTAAATATATTACGATCACTACTCGACACCACGATGGGTTCTCCATGTTCAACACAAAATATTGTGACTATAACATAGTGAAAGCCACACCTTTCAAACGCGACATCATCAAAGAAATTGCCGATGAATGTAAAAAGCAAGGAATCCGATTGCATTTGTACTACTCTCATTTGGATTGGAGACGCAACGACTATTATCCTCTGGGAAGAACGGGTAAAGGTACAGGCAGAACCACACACGGGAAATGGGAAGATTACCATAAATTTATGAATAACCAACTAACAGAACTACTCACTAATTATGGTGAGATTGGAGCCATTTGGTTTGATGGAATGTGGGATAAAGACATCTATCCTGACGGTATGACACCTGAAACTTGGAATTTGCATGAGCAATATCAACTCATCCATAGCCTACAACCAGCTTGTTTAATCGGTAATAACCATCATCTGATACCTTTTGCTGGTGAAGACATACAAATATTTGAACGAGACCTCCCCGGAGAAAATAAAGCAGGACTTTCAGGACAAGATATCAGCAAATTACCTCTCGAAACCTGCGAAACTATGAATGGAATGTGGGGATACAAAATCATCGATCAGAATTACAAATCGACTGAAACACTCATTCAATATTTAGTAAAAGCCGCAGGTAAAAATGCAAATTTACTAATGAATGTTGGACCTCAACCCGATGGAATGCTCCCTGCTGTGGCTGTGCAACGTCTTAAAGAAATGGGAGAATGGATGAAAAAATATGCTCCTACCATTCAGGGTACACGAGGAGGCGTTATAACACCACGCGATTGGGGAGTAACCACCCAACGAAACAAAACGCTCTACGTTCACGTACTTGATTGGAAAGATAAAGCTTTATTTTTGCCATACGCAGGAAATAAACTAAAAAAAGCAATAGAATTCGATAGCAAAAAAAATATACAGTTCTCGCAGGATAAAGACGGAATTTGGCTTAAATTTCCGAAGGTGCCAACCGCTCCTGACTATGTCATAGAATTAACTTTTGAAAATAAATTAACTGAAAATCAATAAATTATTAAAGAATATACAAAATAAATTTGTAATGACACACACAACTTTGGAAAACGCTTTTTCAAGAATCGAGACTTTACAGTCATCTTACAAACGGTGGAAAGAGTTTGATTTAAAAAAGCGCCTAACAATCGTTCAGGAAATACGAGATAAATTGCTCTCCAACACATCGTTATACGCACATGCCATTACTGAAGACATGAACAAACCAATCACTCAAGCCATTGCTGAGGTAAATAAGTGTGCCTATTTGTGTGATTATTACATCACCAATGCAGAAAATTTTATTGCTCCAAGGTTGGTAAAAACACAGTGGTCGGAAAGTCGGGTAAATTTTGAACCGATAGGAGTTCTATTGGGGGTAATGCCTTGGAATTTTCCGTTTTGGCAAGTGTTTCGTTTTGTAATTCCAAATATGATTTTAGGGAATTTGTTTGTTATTAAACACGCTTCGAATGTGCCGAAATCGGCAAATTTACTGGAAACGATTTTCAATTCAGACAAAATTGATTTTCCGTTGTATAAAAACTTATTCTTAGACAGCAAATACGTAGCCGATATTATCGCTCATCCACACATTAAGGGTGTATCACTCACAGGAAGCGAAAATGCAGGAAAAGCTGTAGCCGGAAACGCGGGAAAACATCTCAAAAAATCAGTCTTGGAATTGGGCGGAAGTGCGGCTTTTATTGTGTGTAAAGATGCTGATTTAGAGTTAGCTACATCGGTAGCTGTAATGGCTCGTATGCAAAATACAGGACAGAGTTGCATTGCCGCCAAACGTTTTTTGGTAGACGAAAATATCGCTGAAACTTTTATAAATGAATATAGAAGCAAGATTCAAGCGCTGAAAACGGGAGATAAATTTGATCCAACAACGCAAATTGGAGCAATGGCACGTGAGGATTTGGCTATAGAATTAGAGAAAATGGTCACAGAGAGTATTCAAGAAGGAGCAAAACTTATCTGTGGAGGAAACCGTAAAGGTGCGTTCTATGAACCTACAATTATCACTGAGGTAACTCCATCAATGGCAATTTTTAAAGAAGAAACTTTTGGCCCTGTGGCAGCTATCACCACGTTCAGTACTTTTGACGAAGCTGTAGAACTTAGCAATCAGTCTGAATTTGGATTAGGTGTATCTATTTTTTCAAAGAATACAGAGTTCGTAAAATCACAGGCTTATCGATTTGAAGAAGGAGCTGTGTACATCAACGAAATGCTCATTAGTGATCCGAATTTACCTTTCGGAGGTATTAAAAAATCCGGTTACGGCAGGGAACTCTCTTCCTTTGGAATGTATGAGTTTGCAAATATCAAAACAGTGGTCGTAAAGTAAATAGTTTTGGTAAATTGATTTTTTGTAGTTTTAGAATTTAAAATAACGGATATATGAAACAAATATTAGTAGCTTTATTTTTATTTTCGAGTATTTATTCATTCGGGCAAAATGCAAAGACTGTAAAAGTCTTTGAGAATGCCTTGGTTAATTTTTCAGAGAAAGGGGAAGCTCCTGCAGATGTTATTCGTTTGCAAAGCGGACGTTTACTGGTAAAAAAAATACACATCCCTGAATATCGTAAAGGAACTGATGTTTCTGTAGAAATAACCATTCGTTCCAACGGCGATCCTTGGGACAAATCAGGTTCTTGTTTCGTCTTTAAAAACGAAGACTTGATTAACGTTATCAACGTGGCTCAGGGTTCGAAACAATTACCTAATGAAAGTGGAACTGACAATAACTACCACGGAATCAAAGCAGTTTCATCGTATGACCTGCCGATAGAAATTCTCCGATTTATGACTCCTTTCGGAGTGGGACATTTCAGCGATGAGCAAAAATATCCAAACATGAAATATGGTCGCCCTGTATCTGTACCAAAATGGGAAGATAAAGTTGTTTGGCAACAGGACGTTTCTCAGTTAGAATCTCTCCTAACGGGCACTTTTTACATCGGCATTTGGATCGACACGTGGACTGACAAAGGATATTTGGCAGATGTTTCGCTAACTTACTCTGGTAGACCACGACCAAAAAAAGTGGTTACTCCGTTGGTGAACACTATTTACTATGTAAATGGACAAAAAATCCCCGATTTATTTGCTAAAACTACACTAAAACATGACATAACCCTTAAAAAAGATGTAAAAAATGCTGAATTATACTACATCACTACTGGACATGGAGGACATAGCGGTGGAGATGAGTTCATCAAAATTAAAAATTCTGTTTTTTTTAATAGTAAAAAAGTGATTGACTTCATTCCTTGGCGTGATGATTGTGCTGCTTTCAGAAGATTCAATCCTTCATCAGGTGTATGGACGCGCAAGGACACTGCTTTTGCATATAACGAAAACTACGAACGCGTAAAGAAAGCCGTTGAAGAACGATTAGCTTCATCCGATTTATCACGTTCCAATTGGTGCCCTGGCTCAGCAGTAGTTCCTGAGAACGTATCACTTGGTACGCTCAAAAAAGGAAAACATACTATCGAAATTGTAATTCCTGCTACCGCCAATACTGGAGACCAACAAAACCATTGGCTTGTATCAAGTTACTTAGTATCAGATAAGTAGCACTAATACTAAATAATCCCCCTTAAAAAGTAGCAAAATCTTTTTATGGGGGATTAGTCTGTAACAGATAAACTTCACTCTTCATATTTAAGGCTATGTGGTAAAAATAAAATAGGCTATCCAATACTCTTTGAATAGCCTATTTACATTTTATCTATGCTTCCCCTTTCAATCCGAAAAGAGGTACAGGATGATGTTCATTCTCGTGAATTGAACCATGTGATTGCTCAAAACGTTGGATATTTTCTGACAAAGCGTTTAACAAACGTTTGGCATGTTGTGGAGTCAATATAATACGGCTTTTAACCCGTGCTTTGGGCATTCCTGGCATCACATTGATAAAATCCACAACAAATTCAGTCGATGAATGATTGATGACCGCCAAGTTTGAATAAACCCCATCAGCTACCTTTTCATCCAATTCAATACTCAACTGATTTTCTGCATTTTCGTTTATGCTACTCATTGTCCTATCTTGATTTTTTCTTCTCAACAACCACTTCTTCCTCTGCTTTTGAACCTACGATAATTTTCTCGTAACGTTTCAGACCTGTACCCGCTGGAATTCTATGCCCAACGATTACATTCTCTTTCAATCCGTCAAGGAAATCCACTTTTCCGTTTACTGCTGCTTCATTCAAGACTTTAGTTGTTTCTTGGAATGATGCTGCTGAAATGAACGATTTTGTTTGTAGCGAAGCTCTTGTAATTCCCTGTAGTACAGGCGTTGCCGTTGCAGGAATCACATCACGAGCCTCTACTAAATTTTTATCACCTCGTTTTAGCAAGGAATTTTCATCACGCAACTGACGTAAAGAAACGATTTGTCCTGCCTTAAGGTTTTCAGAATCTCCCGCATCTTCAACTATTTTCTGTCCGAATAATTTGTCGTTCTCCTCAATAAAATCATCTTTGTGAACTAATTGTCCTTCTAGGAATAGGGTGTCACCTGGATCTTGAATTTCAACCTTACGCATCATCTGACGTACAATCACCTCAAAATGTTTGTCGTTGATTTTCACCCCTTGCAAACGATATACCTCTTGAACTTCATTTACTAAATACTGCTGAACGGCAGAAGGTCCTTTAATATTCAAAATATCATCAGGAGTTACAGAACCATCAGAAAGAGGCATACCCGCACGTACAAAGTCATTCTCTTGTACCAAAATTTGGTTAGACAACTTCACCAAATATTTGCGAACTTCACCTGTTTTGGATTCAATAACAATTTCTCGGTTACCTCGTTTTATTTTTCCGAAAGAAACTACCCCGTCAATTTCCGAAACGATTGCTGGATTGGAAGGATTACGTGCCTCGAACAATTCAGTAACACGTGGCAAACCTCCGGTAATATCACCCGATTTCGCTGATCTACGTGGGATTTTCACCAATACCTTACCTTCTTTAATCTTACTTCCATCGTCCACCATCAAGTGTGCACCAACTGGCAAAGTGTAGGAACGGAAGGTCTCTCCGTCTTTATCTTGAATTAATAACGTTGGAATCAAGCGTTTATTTCTTGATTCAACAATCACTTTTTCTTGGAATCCTGTTTGCTCATCAATTTCGATTTGGTAAGTGACCCCTTGTTCGATACCTTCATAAGCAATTTTCCCTGAAAACTCTGAGATAATCACGGCATTATATGGATCCCACTGGCAAAGAACATCGCCTTTATTAACTTCTTGCTTGTCTTTAACAAAAATGTGTGCCCCATATGGAATATTATGAGTATGTAGTACCAAACCTGACTTTGGTTCAACCACTTTCAACTCCGAAGTACGTGAAATGACAACGTTCACTGGATTTCCTTCATAATCTTGTCCTTTTACTGTTCGCAAATCATCAATTTCAACGACTCCATCGAAACGAGCTTCTAACTTGCTCTCCTCAGAGATGTTTCCTGCTGTACCCCCTGCGTGGAATGTTCGAAGCGTAAGCTGTGTACCTGGCTCACCGATAGATTGTGCAGCAACAACTCCGACAGCCTCTCCCGTTTGTACCATTTTACCTGTTGAAAGGTTTCGTCCGTAGCATTTTGCACAAATTCCGTGTTTTGCTTCACACGTAAGTGCTGAACGTACTTCCACCATTTCAATTGGAGCTTCTGTAATCTTAGCTACAGCTTTTTCAGTAATTTCATCTCCTGCTTTAACAAGCAATTCCTCGGTTAATGGATTGTAAACATCGTGCAATGAAACACGTCCTAAAATACGCTCTCCTAAAGTTTCTACAACCTCTTCGTTTTTCTTCAAAGCACGAACTTCGACTCCTCGTAATGTACCACAATCATCTGTATTAATAATTACATCTTGCGATACATCCACCAGACGACGAGTCAAGTAACCAGCATCCGCTGTTTTCAAAGCCGTATCGGCAAGACCTTTACGAGCTCCGTGAGTTGAAATAAAGTATTCTAAGATTGATAATCCCTCTTTAAAGTTCGACAAGATTGGGTTTTCGATAATCTCACCTCCTCCTACAGTCGACTTTTTAGGTTTTGCCATCAATCCACGCATACCTGTCAACTGACGAATCTGCTCTTTTGAACCCCTCGCTCCTGAATCCAACATCATATATACAGAATTGAACCCTTGTTGATCACTACTGATTCGCTTCATAGCCAATTCTGTTAACTGAGCATTAGTAGATGTCCACACATCAATTACCTGATTATAACGCTCGTTATTGGTGATAAGTCCCATATTATAGTTGGCTACAATACCTTCAACCAATCCGTTTGCCTCGGCAATCATCTTTTCTTTTTCTTGTGGAATAATAATATCCCCTAAACTGAATGACAATCCACCTTGGAAAGCGAATTTGTAACCCATATTTTTAATTTTATCTAAGAATTCCGCTGTCGTTGGAATACTTGTTGATTTCAAAATATGTCCAATAATGTCTCGCAACGATTTTTTGGTCAATACCTCGTTGATATATCCTGCTTCACGTGGCACCACTTCGTTGAACAATACACGACCTGTGGTAGTTTCAATTACCTTGTAAACTTCTTCACCATTTTCTCCTAAATCTCTTACACGTACTTTGATAAAGGCATTCAAATTCAACTTTCTTTCATTGTAGGCGATATTTACCTCTTCCGCAGAATAGAATGTCAAGCCTTCTCCTTTAATTGGATACTCAGGTGTTGAACGTCTTCCTTTGGTCATATAATACAAGCCAAGAACCATGTCTTGAGAAGGTACTGTAATTGGGGAACCGTTCGCAGGATTCAAGATATTATGTGATGCTAACATCAACAATTGAGCTTCCAAAATAGCTTCAGGCCCCAACGGCAAGTGTACCGCCATTTGGTCACCGTCGAAGTCAGCATTAAACGCCGTACACACCAATGGGTGCAACTGGATCGCTTTACCTTCAATCAACTTCGGCTGGAATGCTTGGATACCCAAACGGTGCAACGTAGGAGCACGGTTCAGAAGCACTGGATGCCCTTTAATCACGTTATCTAAAATATCCCAAACTACAGGCTCTTTCTTATCGATAATTTTCTTAGCTGACTTAACTGTTTTTACAATTCCGCGCTCAATTAACTTACGGATAACAAACGGTTTGTAAAGTTCTGCTGCCATATTTTTAGGCAAACCACACTCGTATAATTTAAGTTCAGGCCCTACCACAATTACAGAACGTGCTGAGTAATCCACACGTTTTCCAAGTAAATTCTGACGGAAACGACCTTGCTTACCTTTCAATGAATCAGACAATGACTTCAACGGACGATTTGATTCCGTTTTTACTGCTGATGATTTACGTGTGTTATCAAACAATGAATCCACAGATTCTTGTAACATACGTTTTTCGTTACGCAAAATTACCTCGGGTGCTTTGATTTCCATCAATCGCTTCAAACGATTATTACGAATAATCACACGACGATACAAATCATTCAAATCAGAAGTTGCAAAACGCCCTCCATCCAACGGCACCAACGGACGCAACTCAGGCGGAATCACAGGGATTACCTTCATTATCATCCATTCAGGTTTATTTTCACGATTATTTTTTGCCTCACGAAACGCTTCAACCACTTGCAAACGCTTCAAAGCCTCTGTTTTACGTTGTTTAGAACTTTCACTGTTAGCTTTATGGCGTAAATCATACGAAAGTTCGTCCAAATCCAAACGTTGCAACAAATCTAAAAGACATTCAGCTCCCATTTTGGCAACGAATTTATTCGGGTCAGTATCTTCTAAATACTGATTCTCAACAGGAAGAGTTTCCATAATATTTAGATATTCTTCCTCCGTCAAAAAATCCATCGGTTGGATATCCTCGCCATCTGGTCCTTTTGCAATTCCTGGTTGGATAACCACATATCTCTCATAGTAGATAATCATATCCAATTTTTTGGACGGCAATCCCAACAAATATCCGATTTTATTCGGTAATGATCGGAAATACCAAATGTGTGCAATCGGTACCACTAAGTTGATATGCCCTACTCTATCACGACGCACTTTTTTCTCTGTTACTTCTACCCCACAACGGTCGCAAACAATCCCTTTGTAACGAATACGTTTATATTTTCCACAAGCACATTCATAGTCCTTAACAGGCCCAAAAATACGCTCACAGAACAACCCATCTCGCTCAGGTTTGTGCGTACGATAGTTAATCGTTTCAGGTTTAATAACCTCACCACGCGAAACTGCCAAAATAGATTCAGGCGATGCCAACCCAATAGAAATTTTGTCAAACTTCGTCGTTGTAACTTTGTCTTTTACTCTTGCCATAATATATTATGCGGTATGAATTTTATTTTTTTATTTTTTGCAAAACCTTTAAAAGGTTTTTAAAACTTTTAATTTTAGAGGATTTATTAAAAAAATATTCAATTTTAAAATAATTCTTCTTGAACCTTCTTTGGTAACCTCTTTACTACAAGCTCATATGAATTGAAAATCCATTTTCTAAGTAATTTATCGGAAATTTTTCCATTAATTTGGACACTGTTCCAATGTTTTTTATTCATATGCCAACCTGGAGTAACTTCTGCATATTGTTCACGAAGCTCAACCGCTTCTTCAGGATCACACTTGATATTTATAAACTCATATTTTGTGATGTTTACCAAGCAGAACATTTTCCCTTTAACTGAAAAAACCAGAATATTATCATCAAAAGGAAAACTTTCTTCAGAAGCTTTAAGCGACAGACAAAATTCACGCAATTCTTCGATATTCATCAAAAATGAGTATTTTAATAATCTTAGAAACACTTAAAACTCTGCCAAAGGAATACTTTGGCAAAGTTTCTGAATTTTGTTTTTTTTTATTCTTCTAATCTTATATCAAGTCCAAGACCTTTAAGTTCGTGCATCAATACGTTGAACGATTCAGGAAGCCCTGGTTCTGGCATTGTTTCTCCTTTAACGATTGCCTCATACGTTTTAGCTCTACCGATTACGTCGTCGGACTTCACGGTTAAGATTTCACGCAATGTGCTTGAAGCTCCATATGCTTCCAATGCCCAAACCTCCATCTCTCCAAAACGCTGACCTCCAAACTGAGCCTTACCTCCAAGTGGTTGTTGGGTAATAAGCGAATAAGGCCCGATAGAACGTGCGTGCATCTTATCATCGATCATGTGTCCGAGTTTAATCATATAGATAACCCCAACAGTTGCAGGTTGATCAAAACGCTCTCCAGTTCCTCCATCATACAGATAAGTATGTCCAAAACGTGGAATACCTGCCTCGTCAGTCAATGCATTGATTTGCTCCAACGATGCTCCATCAAAAATAGGCGTAGCGTACTTCTGACCTAATTTTTGACCTGCCCAACCGAGAACGGTTTCATAAATCTGTCCGATATTCATACGAGAAGGTACCCCAAGAGGGTTCAACACTATATCCACAGGAGTTCCATCTTCCAAGAACGGCATATCTTCATCACGAACAATACGAGCTACAATACCTTTATTTCCGTGACGACCTGCCATTTTATCTCCTACTTTCAGCTTACGTTTTTTGGCTATATACACTTTCGCCAATTTCAAAATTCCTGCTGGTAACTCATCCCCCACTGAGATAGTAAACTTCTCACGACGTAATGCTCCTTGCAAGTCATTCAACTTAATTTTGTAGTTATGCAACAAGTCATCAATCAACGTATTCACCTCTTTGTCATCCGTCCAACCACCAGAAACTATATGAGCATAATCGTCAACTGCTTCTAAAGCCTTTACCGAATATTTTTTACCTTTCGGGATAATTTCTTCTCCCAAATCATTGGTTACACCTTGTGATGTTTTTCCTTCAACCAGTGTAAACAATTTAGTGATTAATTTATCTTTTAGAGCCTGGAATTTAGAATTGTAAGAAGCCTCAACCACTGCAACATCTTCTTTTTCTTTTCCACGCTTTCTCTTATCTTTAACAACGCGTGAGAACAATTTCTTATCTACAACAACCCCGTAAAGCGAAGGCGATGCTTTCAACGACGCATCTTTTACATCTCCTGCTTTATCTCCAAAAATCGCACGAAGCAATTTCTCTTCGGGTGTAGGATCTGACTCTCCTTTAGGAGTAATTTTCCCAATAAGAATATCTCCAGGTCGCACCTCTGCACCGATACGAATCATACCATTTTCATCCAAATCTTTGGTAGCTTCTTCTGAAACGTTTGGAATGTCGTTGGTCAACTCTTCTGCACCTAACTTAGTATCACGAACTTCCAACGAATACTCGTCAATGTGGATAGACGTAAAAATATCCTCACGAACCACACGTTCTGAAATAACAATAGCATCCTCGAAGTTATATCCTTTCCAAGGCATAAACGCTACTTTCATATTTCGCCCTAAGGCTAACTCCCCTTGTTCAGTAGCATATCCATCACAAAGTACCTGACCTTTAGTCACTCTATCTCCTTTTCGAACGATAGGCTTCAAGTTGATACAAGTTCCTTGATTCGTTTTTTGGAATTTAATAAGATCATAAACCGTTTGTTCTTCCTCAAAACTCACTAATTTTTGATTCTCAGTACGGTCATATGTAATTATAATTTTCTCAGCATCAACATATTCTACTACACCATCACCCTCTGCGTTCATCAGAACACGTGCATCGGATGCCACGCGACGCTCCAAACCTGTCCCAACAATTGGAGCCTCTGGTTTCAATAAAGGTACCGCTTGGCGCATCATATTCGATCCCATCAAAGCACGGTTAGCATCATCATGCTCCAAGAAAGGAATCAACGAAGCCGAAATAGAAGCAATCTGATTAGGAGCAACGTCAATAAACTCCACTTGATTAGGTTCAATTACAGGAAAATCCCCATCTTCTTTTACAACAACTCTCTCTTCTGTAATATTACCCTCTTTATCCAAACTGATGTTTGCCATACCGATCTTAAGTCCTTCTTCCTCTTCAGCACTCAAATAGGTCATGTCTTTCAAGTCTACCTTCCCGTTAGTAACCTTGTGGTAAGGAGTTTCAATGAATCCCATTGAATTTACTTTTGAGAACACAGCCAAAGATGAAATCAAACCGATGTTTGGTCCCTCAGGAGTTTCAATAGGACACAGGCGTCCGTAATGTGTGTAATGAACGTCACGCACCTCAAAACCTGCACGTTCACGTGAAAGTCCTCCTGGCCCCAAAGCTGACAATCTTCGTTTGTGCGTAATCTCAGCGAGTGGATTGGTTTGATCCATAAACTGAGAAAGCTGATTCGTTCCAAAAAACGAATTGATTACCGATGAAAGTGTTTTAGCATTAATCAAGTCAATAGGAGTAAACACCTCATTATCACGAACATTCATACGTTCACGAATCGTACGAGCCATACGAGAAAGTCCAACACCAAACTGAGCCGAAAGTTGCTCACCTACCGTACGCACACGACGATTTGACAAGTGATCAATATCATCAACTTCCGCTTTTGAATTGATAAGCTCAATTAAGTACTTAACAATTGTTATGATATCTTCTTTTGTTAAAACTTGCTTATCTTCTGGAATATCTATTCCTAATTTTTTATTAATTCTGTAACGCCCTACATCTCCCAAATTATAACGTTGGTCAGAGAAGAATAATTTATCGATAATGCCACGAGCTGTCTCTTCATCAGGTGGTTCAGCGTTACGCAACTGACGATAAATATGTTCTACAGCCTCTTTTTCAGAGTTTGTAGGGTCTTTTTGTAGAGTATTATGAATAATTGTATAATCTGTTGCTTGGCTATCCTCTTTATGGAGAAGAATAGTTTTCACGTCAGCTTCAACAATTTCCTCTATATTATCTTTATCTAAAACAGTATCTCGGTCGAGAATAATTTCATTACGCTCAATAGATACCACCTCTCCTGTATCTTCATCAACAAAGTCTTCGTGCCACGTATTCAACACACGAGCAGCTAAACGACGACCAATATATTTCTTCAAACCTGTCTTAGAAACTTTGATCTCTTCAGCCAAATCAAATATCTCTAAAATATCCTTATCCCGCTCAAAACCAATAGCACGGAACAAAGTTGTTACAGGTAATTTTTTCTTTCTATCAATGTACGCATACATCACATTGTTAATGTCTGTAGCGAATTCAATCCAAGAACCTTTAAAAGGAATAATTCTGGCTGAATATAATTTTGTTCCATTTGCGTGGAACGACTGCCCGAAGAAAACTCCTGGTGAACGGTGCAATTGTGAAACGATTACACGCTCAGCTCCATTGATAACGAACGTACCACTGGCAGTCATATAAGGAACAGTTCCCAAATAGACATCTTGTACAATAGTTTCAAAATCTTCGTGTTCAGGATCTGTACAATATAGTTTCAATCTTGCTTTTAACGGCACACTATAAGTTAAACCTCTTTCGATACACTCCTGAATAGTGTAGCGAGGTGGGTCAATAAAATAGTCTAAAAACTCCAACACAAACTGATTACGCGTGTCTGTTATTGGGAAATTCTCTTTAAATGTGTTATATAACCCTTCATTGCCTCTCTCCTCCGATTTAGTTTCCAATTGGAAAAAATCTTGGAACGATTTAATCTGAATATCCAAAAAATCGGGATAGTCTGGTGTGTGTTTTACAGAAGCAAAATTGATTCTTGCAGTTTGATTCGTAAGCATCTATTTTTATAAATTTAATTCTTTAAGCCTAACGTTTTAAAGTTACAACAATATGCAACCTTATTAAAAAAAATCAGATTTTAAAACTTTTTGTTCAAAACCCAAATATTGATTTCTATAAATCAACGAAATAACATATTAATTATCAAGCTATTAAAGCTAAGTTTTTGTAACTAATAGTTTATTACCGATATAATACGCAAAATGGTTTAGGCCTATTCTGTACAAGAAAAGACCTAAACCTTATATGTTAAACTTCGTAAAATTATTTCAATTCTACTTCAGCTCCAGCTTCTTCTAAAGACTTTTTAAGACCTTCTGCTTCGTCTTTAGATACACCTTCTTTAATTTTTGAAGGAGCTCCATCAACTACTTCTTTAGCTTCTTTAAGTCCAAGACCTGTTAATTCTTTAACCAATTTAACAACAGCTAATTTGTTAGCACCTGCTGATTTCAAGAATACATCAAATTCTGTTTTTTCAGCTACAGCCTCACCTGCTGCTGCTGGACCTGCTGCTACTGCAACCGCTGCAGCTGCTGGCTCAATTCCGTACTCATCTTTTAAAATTTGAGCAAGTTCGTTTACTTCTTTAACTGTTAAGTTTACTAATTGTTCTGCGAAATTTTTTAAATCTGCCATTTTCTATCGTTTTTTAAGTTTGTTATAAAATTTAATTTTGTGCGTTCAATCTACTATTTTTCAGACAAAGTTTTAATAATACCTGCCAATTTTCCACCTCCTGATTTAAGAGCTGAAACAACATTTTTAGCAGGTGATTGCAACAATCCGATAATATCGCCAATAAGCTCCTCTCTCGACTTGATTGCAACCAAAGTCTCTAATTGGTCTGCTCCAACGAAGATAGCTTCCTCAATAAAAGCACCTTTTAAAACCAATTTATCTGATTTTTTTCTGAATTCTTTGATAAGTTTCGCAGGGGCATTTCCTACCTCTGAAAACATCAAAGTACTATTTCCTTTAAGAACTGACGGCAATTCACCAAATTCTTTTTCAGAAGCCTCCATTGCCTTTGCAAGCAACGTATTTTTAACAACTGCCAATTTGATATTCGCCTTGAAACAAGCCTTACGTAAGTTTGTTGTTTCATCTGCATTCAAACCAGTTAGGTCAGCAACATAGATTACGTTATTCTCAGCTAACCGTGCAGTCAAATCCTCTATTACTAATGATTTTTCTTCTCTTGTCATAATTTCCTTTTTTAACTACCAATTAAACTGATTTCGTATCTACTGGCACACTTGGGCTCATTGTTGAAGACAAATAGATAGACTTCACATAAGTTCCTTTTGCTGCAGTAGGTTTCAATTTTATTAATGTCTGAATCAACTCATGAGCGTTGTCAATAATTTGCTCCGCTGAGAAAGATACCTTACCAATAGCAGCGTGAACGATACCTGTTTTATCAACACGGAAGTCAATCTTACCTGCTTTCACTTCTTGAACTGCTTTCCCGATTTCCATTGTTACTGTTCCTGTTTTTGGATTAGGCATCAAACCACGAGGACCTAAAACGCGCCCAAGAGGACCTAATTTACCCATAACACTTGGCATTGTAACAATTACGTCAACATCAGTCCAACCGTCTTTAATTTTTTGCAGATATTCATCCAATCCAACATAATCAGCACCAGCAGCTTTGGCCTCAGCCTCTTTGTCTGGAGTTACCAACGCAAGTACTTTCACGTCCTTACCTGTTCCGTGTGGAAGCGTAACCACACCACGAACCATTTGATTTGCTTTACGAGGATCAACACCCAAACGAACTGCAATATCAACCGAAGCATCGAACTTTGTATATGTGATTTGTTTCAATAGTGCAGAAGCCTCAGCCAACGAGTACAATTTATTGTAATCAACCTTTGATAAAGCCTCTTTGTGTTTCTTTGTCAATTTTGCCATAATTTTTCAGATTAAAAAGGTTTATCACCAGTTACTGTTATACCCATAGAACGTGCTGTACCAGCAACCATACTCATTGCAGACTCAATAGTAAACGCATTCAAATCCGCCATTTTATCCTCTGCAATAGCTCTTACTTGATCCCAAGTAATGCTTCCTACTTTTTTACGGTTAGGTTGCCCTGAACCTCCTTTAATCTTCGCGGCTTCCAATAGCTGAACTGCAGCAGGTGCGGTTTTAGTAACAAAGTCAAATGACTTGTCTTTATAAACAGTGATAACAACTGGGATAATTTTCCCTTGTTTGTCCTGTGTACGAGCATTGAACTGCTTACAGAACTCCATAATGTTAACACCGGCAGCACCTAATGCGGGTCCAATTGGTGGCGACGGATTCGCTTGACCTCCCCGAGCTTGTAGCTTAACTACTTTACTAATTTCTTTTGCCATTGTTTATTATTAATTAAAAAATTTAAAGTGTAAATAAAATTACACTTTTTTGTCTTATACTTTTTCTACTTGCATATAACTCAACTCAAGTGGCGTTTTTCGTCCAAAAATTTTAACCATTACCTCAAGTTTACGTTTTTCCTCATTTACTTTTTCAACTGTTCCATTAAAACCATTGAACGGCCCATCAATTACTTTAATTGTTTCTCCAACCGTATACGGAATCGCAACAGCTTCTACATTTTCGGCAAGATCATCGACCTGTCCCAACATGCGGTTCACATCTGATTTTCTCAGTGGAAGCGGATCTCCTCCTTTAGTTTCACTTAAAAAACTAACAACTCCTGGAATTGATTTGATTATGTGGATAACTTCACCTGCTAAGTTTGCTTTTACCATAACATAGCCCGGCATATGCACTTTCTCTTTATTTATTTTCTTTCCGTTGCGAATCTGAACAACTTTCTCGGTAGGCACCAAAACCTCCTCCACATAATCAGCGTACCCCAAACGAGTAGTTTCATTTTCTATGTAGTTCTTAACCTTATTTTCTTGTCCAGTAACAGCTTTAACAACGTACCATTTTTTCTCTAATATTCCAGACATCCCGTTATTTTTTTACTTCATAAAGTTAAAATACCAAGCCATTAGCCACTCAAAGAAAGAATCCATTCCCCAAATTAGGAGTGAAAACAAAACTGAAAAAACCACTACGATAACCATTTCCTTTTGAGCCTGAGCTAAGGTTGGCCACGTAACGTGATTTTTTAATTCCTCATAAGATTCTTTAATATAATTTACCATTATCTTATCGTTTTTGCACGGGTGGAGGGATTCGAACCCCCATCAACGGTTTTGGAGACCGCTATTCTACCCTTGAACTACACCCGTCTTTCATAAAGAAGTTTTGAACCATAAAGTTCAAAACCTCTTTAATATTATTAAATTGAAATATCAATTCTTATTAGTCAAGAATTTCAGTTACTTGACCTGCACCTACTGTACGTCCTCCTTCACGGATAGCGAAACGAAGTCCTACATTAAGAGCGATAGCTTGTAACAACTCTACTGTAATTGTTACGTTATCTCCTGGCATAACCATCTCAACTCCTTCAGGTAATGAGATAGTACCTGTTACGTCAGTTGTACGTACATAGAACTGAGGACGATATTTATCTTTAAATGGAGTATGACGTCCACCCTCTTCTTTGCTCAAGATATACACCTCTGCTTTGAATTTAGCGTGAGGCTTAACAGAACCTGGTTTACAAATAACCATACCACGTTTGATATCTTTTTTATCAATACCACGAAGTAATAGACCTACGTTATCACCAGCCTCTCCTCTGTCAAGGATTTTACGGAACATCTCTACCCCCGTGATTGTAGAAGTCAATTTCTCAGCTCCCATACCGATGATTTCAACAGCCTCACCTGTTTTAGCAACCCCTGTTTCAATACGTCCTGTTGCTACAGTTCCACGTCCTGTAATAGTGAACACGTCTTCAACTGGCATCAAGAATGGCTTATCAATATCACGAGTTGGCAATTCAATCCAGTTATCAACAGCTTCCATTAGTTTCATAACTGTATCAACCCATTTTGGCTCACCATTCAAAGCTCCTAAAGCAGAACCTTGAACGATAGGTCCGTTATCTCCATCATAGTCATAAGAGCTCAACAACTCTCTCATTTCAAGCTCAACAAGCTCTAACAATTCTGGGTCGTCTACCATATCCACTTTGTTCATGAAAACAACGATACGAGGAATACCTACCTGACGTCCTAAAAGGATGTGCTCACGAGTTTGTGGCATTGGACCATCCGTAGCAGCAACTACTAGAATTGCTCCGTCCATCTGAGCAGCACCAGTAATCATGTTTTTAACGTAATCCGCGTGACCAGGACAGTCAACGTGTGCGTAGTGACGGTTTGCTGTTTGATATTCAACGTGTGAAGTGTTGATGGTGATACCTCTTTCTTTTTCCTCAGGAGCGTTATCGATTGAATCGAAACTTCTTGCTTCAGAAAGACCTGCATCAGATAATACTTTAGTGATAGCAGCTGTCAAAGTTGTCTTACCGTGATCCACGTGTCCGATAGTACCAATATTCAAGTGGGGTTTGGAACGATCAAATGTTTCTTTTGCCATGATTAATAATTTTTTTTTAAATCTTAGTTATATAATTCAGTGTTAAATGTGTGCAATTCAAGAGCCAATGACGAGATTTGAACTCGTGACCTCTTCCTTACCAAGGAAGCGCTCTACCCCTGAGCTACACCGGCTTATAGCCTTCTGTGAGCGGGAGACGAGGTTCGAACTCGCGACATTCAGCTTGGAAGGCTGACGCTCTACCAACTGAGCTACTCCCGCATTTTTTTGGTGGGAAGAGCAGGATTCGAACCTGCGAAGACATAGTCAGCAGATTTACAGTCTGCCCTCGTTGGCCGCTTGAGTATCTTCCCTTTGCCACAATTATTAAAAGTATGAACTTTCGAGCCGATAGAGGGATTCGAACCCACGACCCCGAGATTACAAATCACGTGCTCTGGCCAACTGAGCTATATCGGCATAACTCTTTCGTTATTTCTAACGGAGTGCAAATGTATATATATTTTTTTTGTTAGCAAAATTTTTTACGTTTTTTTTACTCATAATTATCCATCATTTTACACAAAACACTGAAAAACAATATTTTATATAAAAAAAGATTTGCATACAGAGTGTTATAAAAATCATCATTTGAAAGAGAATGAATTAACTCCCCCCCTATCATATTTCTATTAATTCTCTGCCTACCAAAGCTACGACAAAAATGAAACTTTACCCTCCGCTGTATCTGATTCTAAAATTGCTCCAACACCTGAATGCGTTTTTCAATGGGTGGATGTGTAGCAAATAATGACATTATCCCTTTGCTTTTATGTTCTATGAACATCTCTTTTACTTCATCATTTTTGATATCCAGCTCTGAGTTTCCTGAAATTTTACGTAAAGCACTGGCTAAACCTAAAGGGTTTCGAGTCATTTCAGCGGCTCCTGCATCTGCCATATATTCTCGTTTTCGAGATAGAGCAAATTTAAAGACCATAGATAGTATGTATACGACAAAAGCTATTATCAAAAAGATTAATATGATCATTCCACCTCCACCTTTATCATTACTGCTTTTTTTCCTTGAAGAAAGTCCATTGCTCAGGAGCATACGAAAAGCTAAATCTGCCAAAACAGCAAAAATACCTACAAAAACAATAGTAACTATTAGCAAGCGTACATCTCGATTACGTATATGCATCAGCTCGTGTGCTATAACCCCCTCTAATTCTGCATCATCTAGTGTATTTATAAGTCCTCGGGTAAGGGTTACTGCATATGTTTTTTCATTGATTCCTGAGGCATATGCGTTCAAAACTTCGCTTTCTATGATGTACAGTTTGGGCATCTGCATACCAACCGACATACACAAATTTTCGGTCAAGTTGTAAACCCTCATGTTATTCCTACGTTCCAAAGGTTTGGAATTAGTAGCGAATTGAATCATTTGTGCATGAAAAAAGTAGGATATTAGAAACCAAACTCCAACAACAACCAAGACGACAGGTGTCGCTCCTACAAATAAGCTATTGGTAGTAGTAACATTTTGCTCGTTTGTAAAATACAAGAAAGCGTACACTTCCAATAACACCAATAGCGGAAAGGCAATTATTAAAAGTATGGATTTAAAATTATTTCGGGATATCTGAGACTGTATTCCGACGTACTGCATTTCGTTGGATTTAGAATGAAATCTCTGGAGCTTTGTCGAGGGTTGCTCGTTGCTCTGTTCCTAAATCGAAGAATGGCTGTACAGTCATTTTCTTCATTCCCGCTACAATATTGGTAGGAATTGACTGAATGGCTGTATTCAATTCTCTGGTCGTTGAATTGAAATATCTTCGCACCGAAGCTAATTTGTTTTCTATATCAGCTATCTCTTGCTGTAAGTGCATGAAATTAGTATTCGCTTTCAAATCGGGATATGCTTCTACCTGAATATTAAATGCCGACATTGCCATTCCCAATTCTTTTTCAGCTGCTATTTTTGAATTGACGTCTGTAGCATTCATGGCCTTACTTCGGGCTTGCGTCACTCGAGTCAAAACATCGGCTTCGTGTTGCATATATCCTTTAACCGCTCCTAACAACTGAGGAATTAAATCGTGACGTTGCTTTAACTGAACGTCAATATCGGCAAAGGCATTTTCTCGATTGTTTGACAAAGCAACCAATCTATTGTTGGTCATCACGTACCAAATTATCAATATTACAACAACCCCTAAAATGATTAATCCTATCATATTTTTATTTTTTTAAGTTAACTGGGACAAAGTTACTATTTTTTTTTATTTTATCCAAAATGTTTTGAAATTTATTGTTCTGAAAAATACGTCTCCTTACGGCTCCCCATTCTTTGTATTCTCACCAAAAAAATGTACCTTTGTCTTCTCTTATTTTTTATGAAAAAGCTATACATTTTATCAATTATCGCCTTTTTACCAATTCTTTTTTTGAGGTGCAATAAAACTGAAACACCTCCCAATATTGTTTTGTTTGTAGTTGATGACATGGGGTGGCAGGATACTTCGGTTGATTTTTTTGAACAAACTACGGATTTCAATCACATGTACGAAACTCCTAATATGGAACGGCTAGCGAGACAAGGAATGAAATTCACCCAGGCTTACGCTACCCCAATTTGTTCCCCTTCGAGAGTAAGTCTTTTCACGGGAACAAACGCAGCAAGACATCGAGTAACGAACTGGACTCTGCTTAGAGACACTTCTACGGATCAAAAAGATACTTTACTTACCTATCCGGAATGGAACGTTAATGGCATTGCTACCGAAAGTGGCATTCCGCGTACATTTGTTTCCACTACCCTACCTCAGCTACTACAAAAATCGGGATATCATAACATTCATATAGGAAAGGCTCATTTTGCTGCCAAAGACACTCCCTGCGAAGATCCTATTAACATGGGATTCCACGTGAATGTGGGTGGACATGCAGCAGGTGGATTGAAATCTTATGAAGGAGTAGACAACTTTGGGAACGACACGATACAAAAAAACATTTTTGCCGTCCCGCATCTAGAAGAATTTCATGGAAAAGATATTTTCGTTACAGAAGCCTTGACTCAAAAAGCCATTGAGAAACTTCAGAAACGCCCGAAAGAGAAACCTTTCTTTTTGTATATGTCACACTATGCCATTCATGTTCCAATAATGGGGGACAAACGTTTTGTTAACAAATATTTAGACAAAGGAATGCATCCTGTTGAAGCTAAATATGCCTCCCTAATTGAAGGTATGGACAAAAGTTTAGGAGACTTGATGAATTTTTTAGAACAGGAAGAGTTAAGTGAAAATACAATCATTATTTTTATCTCCGATAACGGTGGATTAGACGCTTGGGCAAGAGGCTTGTCAAAGAACAGTGCTAACCATCCATTGGCAAGCGGCAAGGGTTCGTTAAAAGAAGGAGGCATCCGCATTCCATTTTTGGTATCTTGGAAAGGAAAAATCATTGGAAATCAAACAAATAATAATATTGTAAGTATCGAAGATATTTTCCCTTCATTATTAGAAATTTGCAATATAGAAAAAGAAAATATCATACAAACTATTGACGGAAAAAGCTTTGTAAATCAACTTTTTACCCCAACTAAAAACATTCCTGAAAGAAATCTTTACTGGCATTTGCCTAATAATTGGTTTGGTTACAATCGCACATTAGGGTTGGGAGCATCAAGTGCTATTCGTAAAGGTAATTACAAACTCATATATTACCATGACTCTCAAGATTTTGAACTTTATAACATAACAACAGATATTAGTGAAAAACATAATATAGCTACTGAAAATCAGACTAAAACAGAGGAATTAGCTCATGATTTAGCAAATTATTTACGAGAGGCAAAAGCTCAAATGCCAACTGTTCAAATTACTGGAAAACAAGTACCTTACCCTGATGAAGCTATAAATAAAAAATTGTAAATATGAAACCCCTTATTATTACTTTTCTATTGCTTATTTCGGGAATATCGTTTGCTCAAAAAGTGGTCATAAAAACCTCAAAAGGCGATATTATTGTGAAATTATTCCCCAAAAAAGCTCCAAAAACAGTAGCCAACTTCCTTAGATATATCGATGAAAAACGATATGACGAAAAAAGTTTCTATCGGGTTGTAAGGCTTAATAATCAGAAACAAAGTACAAATCCTATTGAGGTAATTCAAGGAGGATTCTATAACGATACTCTCAACGTTTACCCTCCCATTAAAATCGAAACTACCCAACAGACAGGATTATCACACAAAATTGGAGCTATTTCAATGGCTCGAAGTTCTCCCGACAGTGCTACAACAGAATTTTTCATCGTACTCAACCAACATCAACCCCAATTGGACTACGGTGGTAAACGAAATCCTGATGGATATGGATTTGCTGTGTTTGGAAAAGTAGTCAAAGGGATGAAGATTGTCAAAGAAATCCAAAAAGGCAAAACCGTTCTATGGGAGGGATACGGACAGGAACAACTATTAAAAGAACCTGTCAGGATTATTTCCATCCGAAGACTAACAAACTAAATCCAGTACTTTTGAAAATTCTTCTTTGATTTTTCATTTTTTATACTTATATTTGCGTTTTAACACATAAAAAAACATTACACTATGTCATTTACATTACCAAAATTACCTTATGCTTATGATGCCTTAGAGCCTCATATTGATGCACGTACTATGGAAATTCACCATACGAAACATCACAATGCTTACACTACTAATCTAAATACAGCCATTGCTGGTACGGATTTAGAAGGAAAGTCTATCGAAGAAATTTTGAAAAACTTAGATATGAACAACGGAGCTGTTCGCAATAACGGAGGTGGTTTCTACAATCACAACCTATTTTGGGAAGTGATGTCTTCAAAAGGAGGCGGACAACCTACGGGCGAATTGGCTAACGCTATTAACGAGGCTTTTGGAAGTTTTGAAGCTTTCAAGGAAGCGTTCGCAAAAGCAGCAGCTACACGTTTCGGTTCAGGATGGGCTTGGCTTTGCGTTCACAAGGGTGGCAAAGTTGAAGTATGTTCTTCTGCAAATCAAGATAACCCTCTAATGCCTAACATAGGCTGTGGGGGATTGCCAATCTTAGGGTTAGATGTTTGGGAGCATGCCTATTACCTAAATTACCAAAACCGTCGTCCTGATTACATTCAAGCATTCTTTAATGTTATCAATTGGGAGAAAGTAGCGGAACTTTACGCTAAAGGAAAATAAGAATTGTTTCCATAATTATACGTAAAAGAGGTTGTTCTTTTTTCAAGACAACCTCTTTTTTTGATTTTTATCAGATGTTTTACTCCTACTTCAAAAGGACAGCTGCCACAGTTACGTAGCTTGTAGTATCAATCAGAATTGCACTTCCTGTTTCTCGTATTTTCTTGTAGCTGTCATATGCTAAAGGACTTGACGTTTTGATTTTTACAGTTACTACCTCATTCAACGAAACGGACGAAACGCCTCCAAACCGCTCTAAAGTATTCACATCAATTCGCTCTCTAATTTCCTTAACGATAGCATTAACCACTTGGGTATTATGTTGCAATAAATAACGCCCTCCAAGGTGTAACGGACGTTCATCCATCCAGCAGATGGTGGCCTCCAACTCATTGGAAACTTTGATAAGTTCATCATCTTTAGCAATTAATGAACCCCGACTGACATCTACATCTTCCTCCAAGTGAAGTACAGCACTTTGGGGAGCAAATGCTTCTACAACCTCTTGATTATTAACTTCGACAGCGGAAATGGTCGCCTCTATTTTGGAAGGATAAACCACTACCTTATCTCCTTTTTTAAATATGCCACTTTCAATTTTCCCTGCATATCCCCGATAATCATGAAGTTCTTCCGTTTGTGGTCTTAACACCAATTGCACGGGAAAACGAGCATTTGTCAAGTTAGTGGACGTGGCTAATTCAATGTTTTCTAATTGATTAAGCAATGAAGAACCTTTGTACCAATCCATTCTTGTTGATTTTTCAACAATATTATCTCCATTCAAGGCACTAATGGGTATAAATTCTACTCCTTTAAGTTCCAGGGCATTGGCTACTTCTTCATATTCTTGCTTGATTTCTTGAAAACGATTTTGTGAAAAATCTACCAAATCCATCTTATTGATAGCAACAATCACATGAGGAATATTTAACAAAGAAGCTATGATGGAGTGTCGCTTAGTCTGTTCAATAACTCCATTTCGAGCATCAATTAGGATAATTATCAGATCAGCATTTGAAGCTCCTGTGACCATGTTTCGAGTGTACTGAATATGTCCTGGTGCATCAGCGATAATGAATTTACGCTTAGGTGTTGAAAAATATTTATATGCCACATCAATGGTGATACCTTGCTCACGCTCGGCACGAAGCCCATCAGTCAGTAGTGCTAAATCGACACTTCCGTCTTCTCGGTTTTTTGAACTACGTTCCAAGGCCTCCATTTGGTCTATCAATATATTTTTACTGTCGTAAAGAAGCCTTCCGATTAATGTACTTTTTCCGTCATCAACACTTCCTGCTGTTAAAAACCTAAGTATATCCATTGCTTTTTATTCATTAACTTATGTCCGCAAAGGTAATAAATAATTGCATAACTAAAAAATCTTTTAAAAAAGTTTGTCATAATAAAAAAAAATCCTATATTTGCACCCGCAAACTCGGATGGAGTGATATGAATTGGCGAGGTAGCTCAGTTGGTTAGAGCGTTGGATTCATAACCCAAAGGTCACGGGTTCAAATCCCGTCTTCGCTACTTTTTAAGCGTAATAAATTGTAATTCAGTTTGTTACGCTTGATTTTTTAAAATAACTGTGTCAGATTTGTGTCACAAGGATTTTGGGCTAAAAACGATTTTAGCCTAAATAAAAAAATGCCTAAAAATCACTCAAAAAATCTTCAAGCCCTCAATAGGGCAAAAATATTCGTAGATTGTAAACCTGCCGAGCCTCACAAAGGCAAAGAGTGGAGAGTAAAGTTTTTTTTGAATTATTATATATTTAATTGATTATTCAGCTTCAAAAATAAAAGTTTCAAGGAGTTTTCTAACATTGTTTTTTGACTTCGAGTAGCATTTTCCTTTTCTTTTAAATCTTGCCAAATGATGTCTTATTCTGTTATTATATCCCTCCACTGTAAAGATTTCTGCTTTGGATTCCATATGCTTTTCACTTGGAATTACCCCTGAATAACTCTTCCAATAATCGCTACAAAAACCATTGATATCTCTGCTTTTCAATTGTTGCCAAAGTTTCAAAAAAGTTTCTGTATACTGCTTGCCACAATATTCAATATCCTTCCAAATACATTTGCAAAGCAAGACGCTTTTGTTCTGGCGTTTTACATCATATTTTTTCTCAACACTGAAAAAATAACCACACTCTTTACATTTATATTACTGTCTTCCTCCAACAAAACCTGCCTTAATCTTATTTAACGATTCGCATCTGGTACATTTCATTCGGCTAAATTATATGAAATATACCAAATTAAAAACACCATTTTTTAGGAGGTTTCGAAAAGAAAGATATGTCATAAAAAACAACACCTCTGAAAATTTGGTAAGAATCAAATCCAGAGGTATTGTTTTTTACGGATGAAATATCTTTATTTAGCCTTATTATATAATTCTGCTACTTTATTCCAATCAATTACGTTAAAGAAATTTTGAATGTAATCTCCTCTTTTATTTTGATATTTTAGGTAGTACGCATGTTCCCACACATCCATTCCTAAGATAGGTGTTCCAGAAATTTCCAATCCTGGCATCAAAGGATTATCTTGGTTAGCTGTACTTCCGATTTGTAATTTACCATTATTTACAACTAGCCACGCCCATCCTGATCCGAAGCGTTTACCTCCTGCCTCTGCAAAAAGTTTTTTAAAATTTTCAAAACTTCCGAACTCATTGTTGATAGCTGTTGCCAAAGTTCCTGTTGGCATACCTCCTCCTTTTGGAGAAATTACATCAAAATAGAGATTGTGGTTATAATAGCCTCCAGCATTGTTTCGTAAGGTCGCATTATTCATATCCAAAGTTTTAAGCACTTGTTCAATGGATTGATTTGCTTGAGCTTTGCCTTCAACAGCTTTGTTTAGATTGTTCAAGTATCCTACGTAATGTTTCGAAAAGTGTATGAACATAGTTTCCTGGTCAATGTAAGAACTAACCGCATCGTAACCATAGTTTAGAGGTACGATTTTAAAGGCTCCTTCATTGGCTTTAACTTCACTGGGACTTCCGTAATTTACTTTTTCTGTTTTAGCTTGTCGGGTTTCTTTTTTCTTTTTCTGAGCATATAGCTCTCCTGATGAGAAAACAGCTCCTGAAAATATCAGAGCTGTCATAGGGATTAATTTACGTAATTTCATAATGTGACATATTTTTTCTCGCCAAAAATAGAAAAAAAATATAGATATAAAAATTATTTTTCATTTTTTCTGTACTATCGGATGATATTAACGCCTTATTATCAATAAGTTTTACCTTAAAAGAGATTTTTTAGTACATTAGCTTCTAAATTTTATTTTCCATTAGAATAGAAAGAAAGCTTCTAAATTTGGTAATTTTTAGGCTAAACAAACTTCAATAATTTGTTATTTGTTATTTTTATGTTACCTTTGTGGGAGTAATTTATTTCAGATTTTTACAAACTTAAAAAAATAAAATCATGTATAAAACACTCTGTTTTTATTTGTTGTGTTTGGTGTCAGTACCTATATTTTCTCAATCAGTTATTGAGGGATATGTGTCTGATTATCAAATGAAAAATGCATTACAAGATGTAAAGGTTCGTGTTGAGGGTACTACCATTGTTGGGGTTACGGACATCAACGGTTTTTTTAGTATTGAACTTCCGGAAGGATCTTATGTATTGCGTTTTTCAAAGGAATCTTATGTTGAAAAACGCATGTTGATAGAACTCTCTGGATTGAAAGTTACCTTGCCGGTAGTTTTTATGGATGCCGATTTTGTCCATGAATCTGAACAAATGGCAGTTATCACCGAAAGTGAATTGGAAGATGATGAAAGCGGTGCTGATTCTATGTCTGGACTTTTACATAGTTCACAGGACATTTTTATGCGTCGGGCAGCTTTTGATTTTAGTGCTGTTTTTTTTAAGCCTCGAGGATATGATTCTAAAGATGTTACAGTTTTAATGAATGGAATCCCGATGAATCGTATAGAAAATGGAAGGGCTCAATGGAGTAATTGGGGGGGGCTTAACGATGTCACAAGAACCCAAGAGTCACAGCACGGTATAGCCAAATCAGATTATACTTTCGGAGGAATAGCAGGGTCAAATTATATCAACATACGACCATCATTGAATCGTCCAGGATTCCGATTTACAACTTCCGCAGGAAATCGAAGCTATGCTGGGCGGATTATGTACACCTACAACTCGGGATTATCTAAAAAAGGATTCGCCTATTCTTTTTCCACATCGCGTCGATGGGCAGGAAATAGGTCGTACATTGATGGAACGCTCTATAATTCATATGCCTCATTTGGTGCGGTTGAATATCACCTAAATCAACACCATAATTTTACGCTCCTCGGAATGTATTCACTTACTCGAAGAGGAAAAACAGCTCCATTGACTCGTGAGGTAATTGATTTGGCAGGATATAAATACAACCCTTACTGGGGAAATCAAGCAGGAGAGATACGAAATTCAAGAAATCGAATAATTGATGAACCTATTTTTATATTGTCGTATGATTTTCATAAGAATAATACTCGCTTGAATGTTGATTTGGGTTATCAGTTTGGAAATATGGGGAACACACGTATCAGCTATGGTAATGCGTCTAATCCTGAACCAAATTATTACCGAAATTTACCCAGTTACTATATAAACCAACGTACGGGGCCAAATTGGGAAATGGCAAATTTGCAAAAGGATTATTTTTTGAAGCATCAACAATTGGATTGGTCATCGTTGTACCGTGCCAATATGAATACTCGTAATGATCGTAGCGCTTTCATTATCAGTAATGATGTGAATGATGAACGTACGTTTTCTGCTAATGTAAACTTTTCAACTCCTCTACAGGAAAACATTCAATGGACATCAGGATTAGTCTACCGAAATATAACTTCTGAAAATTATGCACAGATAGATGATTTGTTGGGAGGTTCTTTCTTTATGAATTACGACTATTTTGCGAATAAACCGTATGATGAGAATGATACTAATTTACAAAAAGTCAAAGGAGATAAATGGAATTATGAATACGGATTGAAAAGTTCTTTAGGAGAATTCTTTTCGCAGGTGGATTTTAAGTTTCATAAGGTTGATTTTTTTGTTACAGGTAGGCTACATCATGCTGAATATCAACGCGAAGGAAAATATAGCTATGCTCTTTTTGCGGATTCTTTTGGCAAGGGTGACCGAAAAATATTTAGAGGCGTGAGTACCAAAGCTGGATTGACTTATGCTCTCACAGGAAGACATATTTTCCAGCTGAATACCGGCTATTTTAATACTCCACAATCCATACGAAATAGTTTTGCTAATATTCGTTATTCCAACAGAATACTGCCGAACTTAAAAAATGAAACGGCCTACACTTTTGATGGAAGCTATATTCTCCGAGTACCTTACTTCAAATCACGCTTGACAGGATACTACACTCATGTTGAAAATACTTCTGAAACCAACTTTTTCTTTACAGAAATGGCTTTGACCGATGAAATTTCAAGTGATTTTATTTCACAAACGGTTGACAACATTCAAAAACGACATTTTGGTTTGGAATTTGGTGCGGAGGCTCAGATTTTTCCTACGTGGAAGGTTACAGCAGCCGCAGCTATCGGACAACATACATATATCAATAATCCTAAAATGTATGTGTCATCGGGAGAAATAGGAGTAATTGAAGTAGATAAAGTATCGTTGAAGAACTACCGTGTTCCAAGTGGGCCGCAACAGGCTTATTCCATAGGGATCGAGCATCGAAATAAAAAATATTGGTGGGTATCTGCTACTGCTAATCTATTGACTGATAATTACGTATCTATATCTGCTATTAATAGAACACGCGGTTTTTTTATCAATCCAGATACTAGAAAAACATTTACAGATATTGATGAAGAACTCGCTCGCAAACTACTAAAACAGGAACGTTTACAAGATGTTTTTTTGGTAAATGTTGTAGGAGGAAAATCATGGCGTATTAAAAAAACGTACGTGAGCCTAATTGGTAGTGTCAACAATTTATTCGGTCAAAATTTCGTCTCAGGAGGCTTCGAACAGTCACGCACTGCTAACTACGGAAGTATGCTCAGAGACAATGCTCACGGCGTACCATCGTTTGGCCCTCGTTACTTTTTGGGCTACGGACGAACCTATATGATTAATTTAGCTATAAGTATATAAACCTTTAAAGAAAATGATTATGAAATCTCGAAAAATAATTTCTATTTTTAGTATGCTTTTACTATCATTGGTTGCAATTGTTGCCTGTGTAAAAGATACAGATTACGAACTTCCAGATTATGACAAAGGACAACTAACTCCTTTTAATGGAGAGATTGTGAGTTTCACAAAAGCAAATAGCTCAGCTACAGCCGAAGTTACTGACTATGCCAAAGATGAGGCTATTGAAGGATATATCGTTTCAAGTGATGAAGGAGGTAACTTTTATAAGAAGTTGTATATCCAGAACGAAGAAAAAACAGCTGGAGTAGCAGTAAGTATTGATAAAACTGCTTTGTACACTGAGTTCCCTGTTGGAAGTAAAGTACAACTTCGTTTGAAAGGACTTAGCACTCAGATTAACAACGGAGGATTGGAAATTGGCTACAAAACTTATACAAGTAGCAGTGGAAGAGTGAGTGTGGGAAGTATTCCCCCTGCCGTTTATTCATCTCATCTTTTTGTTCTAAAGGATCAGAGTAAAACCGTTGAAGAGTTAGCAAAAGCAGATGCTTCTATTGAGACTTTAAAAGTAAATTCTAATGTAAATCAATTAATTACATTAAAAAATGTATCTTTCCAAACCGCTGCAATCGGAAAAACCTATCACTTAAAAGCCAATGATGCACAGCAAGGAACAAACTATAATTTGATAGACAAACAAGGTCAAAAAATTACATTTAGAACCAGCCGATATGCTAATTTTATTGATGAGAAAGTACCTGCAGGTATTTTAGATGTCACAGGAGTATTAACAAAATATGGCTCATCCTATCAATTTATGGTAAGTTCAACCAGTGATATTAAGGTTATTGGAGAAGGAAATAATGAGGAGGAAACAGAACAAATTACCATTTCGCAATTCCCTTTTGATGAATCCTTCTCTTCAGGAATGCCTAAAGGATGGAAAACTATTGCTACCAAGGGAGATAGACTGTGGGAAATAAAAACTTTCAATAAAGTTAATTATGTACAAATGTCGGCATTTAAGCAAAATGCTGTGATTGATGTAACTACATGGCTAATTACGCCAAAATTTAACATTACAACTGAAGATCTGGCTCTAAAAATTAAATTAGCAGACGCTCATCAAAATGGAAATCCGTTAAAAATATATTACAGCAGTGATTACAACGGAAGTAACGATGTCAATGGTGCTACATGGAGAGAAATAGGAAAATCAGCAGTGGAGGCATTGATAAACAACAGTGGAAGATATGACAACAACTACGAAGAGTCTGCTGCGATTGCACTTCCAAAAGGAGAGATTTATATTGCCTTTGTGTACGAAAGTGGTGGAAAAATAAGCACAACGGTTCAATTGCAAAACGTACATATAGAAAAAAATGCAGGAGGAACACCGGAAAATCCTGATACTGAGGTAGTTTTGAAAACCGTGAAAGAAATTCGTGGCTTACTTACTGCGGAAACCTTCGTATTTACAGAAGACGTAAAAATCAAAGTTGTAGTAACTTCCGATAAAGATGCGAAAAACGTACCAGGAGCGAATGCCTTTGCTCAAGATAATACAGCGGGTATTGCTTTACGATTTGCTTCGGCTCATTCCTATGCGTTGGGTACGGAATTGGAATTGAATTTGAAAGGAGCTACCTTGAAAAAATTCAATGGGCTATTACAAATCGAGGGACTTAAAGCCAGCAATCTTATCAATAAAAAAGCAGATGCGGGAGTGCCTACACCAAAAACAGTTACTATTGCAGAGGCTTTAACAGGGAACTACGAAAGCCAATTGGTGCGTATTGAAAATGCTCAGTTTACGGATGTTTTAAAAATCTACAGCGGAACTCAAACTATAACTACGGATTGTACCAATCATTTGGTTGTATACACCCGAAAAGAAGCATCTTTTGCAGGAAAAGACGTTAGCGATAAAAAAGGTACAATCACTGGGGTAATGGGAGTTCATTCCAGTGGCATTCAACTCATAATGAGAAATATAAATGATGTGAAATTTGAAAATGATTACACTAAATGTGAAGGAGATACTCCCGATAATCCTGATACAGAGGCAACTCTCAAAACTGTAAAAGAAATACGTGAATTACTTAAAGCAGAAACTTTTGTTTTTGAGGAAAATGTAAAAATCAAAGTTGTAGTAACATCTGATAAAGATGCGAAAAACGTACCGGGAGCGAATGCCTTTGCTCAAGATAACACAGCGGGTATTGCCTTGCGATTTGCTTCGGCTCATTCCTATGCGTTGGGTACGGAGTTGGAATTGAATTTGAAAGGTGCGACTTTGAAAAAATTCAATGGGCTATTGCAAATCGAGGGACTTAAAGCCAGCAACCTTATCAACCAGAAAGCAGATGCGGGAGTGCCTACACCAAAAACAGTTACTATTGCGGAGGTTTTAACAGGGAAATATGAAGGTCAATTAGTACGCATTGAAAACGCTCAGTTTACCGATGTTTTAAAAACGTATAACGGAACTCAAACCATCACTACGGATTGTAGCGACCGCTTGATTGTGTACACCCGAAGTCAAGCAACCTTTGCAAATCAAGATGTGAGCAATAAAAAAGGTACGATTACGGGAGTTATGAGCGTCCATACTTCGGGCATTCAACTCATAATGAGAAATGCAGGCGATGTAAACTTTACGGAAGCCTATCAAGATTGTGGCGACTCAGGAGACCCGAGTACGCCTACGTATGAGGAGAAAACCGTGAAACAAATCCGTGAGTTACTTACAGCAGAAACTTTTGAGTTTACAGAAGACGTAAAAATCAAAGTTGTAGTAACATCTGATAAAGATGCGAAAAACGTGCCAGGTGCGAATGCCTTTGCTCAAGATAACACAGCGGGTATTGCTTTGCGATTTGCTTCGGAGCATTCCTATGCGTTGGGTACGGAATTGGAATTGAATTTGAAAGGTACTAAACTGAAAAAATATAGTGGTTTGCTACAAATTGAGGGACTCAAAGCCAGCAACCTTATTAATAAAAAAGTAGATGCAGGAGTGCCCACCCCCAAAACAATTACTATTGCGGAAGCTTTAACAGGGAACTACGAAAGCCAGTTAGTACGTATAGAAAACGCTCAGTTTAAAGATGTTTTAAACGTTTACAACAGGACACAAGTTATCACTACGGATTGTAATAATGCTTTGAATGTTTTCACCCGAAGCCAAGCAACCTTTGCAAATCAAGATGTGAGTAATAAAAAAGGTACGATTACGGGAGTTATGGGCATTCATACGTCAGGTGTTCAACTCATAATGAGAAACATAGGCGATGTAAACTTTACGCAAGCCTATCAAGATTGTGGCGACTCAGGAGACCCGAGTACGCCTACGTATGAGGAGAAAACCGTGAAACAAATCCGTGATATGCATACCTCAGCGGATGTTGATATAGCGGAAGACCTCAAAATCAAAGTAGTAATAACATCTGATAAAGACGGGAAAAATGTGCCACAGACAAACGCTTTTGCTCAAGACAATACAGCGGGAATTACCTTGCGATTTGCTTCGGAACATTCCCATGCGTTGGGTACGGAATTAGAATTAAATTTGAAAGGTACTAAATTGAAAAGGTATAATGGGTTATTACAAATCGAGGGACTCAAAACCAGTAACGTACTCAGCAAAAACAATAGTGCGACACCTATTACCCCCAAAACAATTACTATTGCGGAAGCTTTAACAGGGAACTACGAAAGCCAGTTAGTACGTATAGAAAACGCTCAGTTTAAAGATGTTTTAAACGTTTACAACAGGACACAAGTTATCACTACGGATTGTAATAATGCTTTGAATGTTTTCACCCGAAGCCAAGCAACCTTTGCAAATCAAGATGTGAGTAATAAAAAAGGTACGATTACGGGAGTTATGGGCATTCATACGTCAGGTGTTCAACTCATAATGAGAAACATAGGCGATGTAAACTTTACGCAAGCCTATCAAGATTGTGGCGACTCAGGAGACCCGAGTACGCCTACGTATGAGGAGAAAACCGTGAAACAAATCCGTGATATGCATACCTCAGCGGATGTTGATATAGCGGAAGACCTCAAAATCAAAGTAGTAATAACATCTGATAAAGACGGGAAAAATGTGCCACAGACAAACGCTTTTGCTCAGGACAACACAGCGGGTATTGCTTTGCGGTTTACTTCAGATCATTCCTATGCATTGGGTACTGAGTTAGAATTAAACCTAAAAGGTACTAAACTGAAAAAATACAGTGGATTATTACAAATTGAAAGTCTCGAAGTTAGCAACGTTATCAATACAAATACCAGCGCGGTAGCTCCTACTCCGAAAACAATCACTATTGCAGATGCTTTGACAGGAAACTACGAAAGCCAATTGGTGCGTATTGAAAATGCTCAGTTTAAAGTTACTTCGACAACTTACAAAGGAACACAGGTTATCACTACGAATTGTGACAATGCGTTGAAAGTTTATACCAGAAATAAAGCAGTCTTTGCAAATGAAACTGTAAGTGATAAAAGAGGAACAATTACTGGAGTAATGGCCGTATACTCTTCTGATATTCAGCTTATAATAAGAAATTTAGGCGATGTTAATTTTACGGAAGCTTACCAAGTATGTACCGTAACACCTCCCGCAAATAAGTTTGATTTTGAAAATGTTACAACCAATTCAACAAGTTATGGGTCAACGGCTACTCTCACTGTCAATAATGCCAAATTGGAATACAAAGCACGTACGAATTTAGTACAAGGAGGTACGGATTATGCTATCAACGGAAAAGGATTGATGTTGCATAATTCATCGGCATCACCTTACATCAAAATTACATTCTCTAATGGAGTTAAGAAATTGAAATTCAGTTATAAAGGAGCTTTAACAGGAGGTACCAATAGAAAATTCGTGGTGTTGAATGGAGATGAAAACAGTACAACTGCATTCGGTCCAGAAGACGATTTTTCCAAAGATGCAGGTGGCACCAAAGAAATAGATGTTAATCTATCTGGAAATGTGGTCATTACCATAAAATCCACTTTGGGACAAATTGTTTTTGACGACATTGAATGGGAAGAATAACTCATATCCAATGAAAAAAATCTAAAAAATCACTACGGAAAACATATCCGTAGTGATTTTTATTTTATTTTTGCTACAAAAAAATATGAAAAACAATCATTTTGCCACATTCATTCGCTATTTCCTACAAGGGATTTTAATTTTAGGGCCTTTGAGTGCCACCATATGGATTATATGGTCTATTTTTTCGAGCATAGACAATCTAATACCTGATATATCAAAAAAATACCCTGGACTGGTATTCTTTATGATTACTATTGGGACTACCTTGGTAGGATTTATAGGCAATAAGTTTTTGTTAGGACGGATACTTGTCAATAGTTTAGATTATCTATTGGAGCATACCCCAGGTATCAAGTTTATCTATTCCTCTATCAAAGATGTACTGACTTCATTTGTAGGTGATAAACGGAAATTCAATAATCCTGTGTGGGTTAAAGTACAAGAAAAACCCGAAACTTGGCGTATTGGCTTTTTAACTCAAAAAAACATGGACTTGGCAAATATGCCTGATATGGTTAGCGTTTACCTACCCCATTCCTATGCGATTTCGGGTTGGGTGATTGTCACCAATGCTAACAATATAAAACCAGCTGAAGGCTTTTCCGCTCATAAGGCTATGGAATTTGCCCTCAGTGGAGGGATGAGTGGCATGACAAATACAAAAAACCACTAAAAGGATTTTTAGATTTTCCCTTCAATCATTTCAAAGTTTTCATCTATTAAAGTAGAGCGAATACCGTGATGCCAATGGGCTCTTCCAAAAATTAAAATTACCTTTTTGTCCTTTACGGTTTTTATAAAGTTTTCAAGATGTTCATCGCGGAATGTATGAGAGTATCTATAAAGCAAATTTGTTGGGTGCACCCCTTTTATTTGCTCACATTTGTAAGGAGTATTCAAAGGTGTGGTAAAATCACATTCATTCAACGGAATTTCTCCATATTTAGCCTCATATGCCTCAATGACTTCTTCCGTAGTCATGTCAATATTCACGTCTGTTCCATAAATGATTCCTGTGTTTTCCATCGTTTGCCCAACATATTTTTTGTAACATTTTGGCAGCGAATGATTGTTTTTGTCGCTATAGGAAGGTGTGAGGTGAAATCCCATAAGTTTTCTTCTTTTTAATAGTAAAGTATCTTTCCGCTGTTGATTTATGGTATCTCTACTTAGATACATTCCTTCGTAATAAATTGTATAGCCTTCTGAACGTTTTATTTCTAAATAGGCTTTGATTTCATCATAATACTGCTGGCGACCCAAATGATTCATCGGAATATAAATAAAACTTTGATCTCCTCGTACAAATACTTTTTTATGTTTGAGAGCTGACCTTTGTACGTTAAATAACTTAATCAAAGTACATTGACATGACGATAACAAAAATGACAATCCGAGAATTAGTAAAAAACGTTTTTTCATAAATAACATATACTTTGTGAGTATCCCATAATATACTTTTTGGGGGAATGTCGCTTAAATTTTCCCTTCAATAAGCTCAAAACCTTCATCTCTTAGAGTAGGGTAAACCCCCATAATCCAATGTTTTTTTCCAAAAACGATGACCACCTTTTTGTCTTTTGTTGTTTTAAGAAGCTCTGCCAAATGAGAATCACGTAGCAAGTGAGTGTATGTAAAATTTATATTTGAGAATTCTCTCCTACTCATTTCTTTATTACACTCGTACGGGGCTTTCAGTGGAGTAGTAAAATCACATTCGTTTAATAAAATTTTACCATATTTAGTCTCAAATCTTTCTATAAGTTCTTCGGTGCTTAAGTCAGCATTCGTATCTATTTCGGGAATGATTCCTGTGTTCGTCAATGTTTGCCCCACGTATTTTTTCACACATCGAGGCAACGATTGATTGTCTTTATCATTATATACAGTAAGGTGAAATCCTAATATTTTTCGTTGTTTTCGTTCTAAAGTATCTTTTTTTTCATCACTGATAGAATCACGACTTATCCCAACACCTTCATAATAGATTTTATATCCCTCCGAGCGTTTTTTTGTTATATATTCCTTAACTTCGTCATAGTACTGTTGCTTACCCAAATGAACCATGGGAATAAAAATAAATTCCTGATCACCTTTTACGAGTACTCTTTTATGTTTAACAGCAGATTTTTTAACAAATAATAATCGTACCAAAGTACATTGACACGACGATAACAAAAATGACAATCCGAGGATTAGTAAAAAACGTTTTTTCATAAAATATATGTTGTTAAGAGTTTATTAAAATAAAAGCTGTTTTAAATTCAATAAGAATCTAATTGTAACATCCTAAATGCTTACCAAACTTGAAGGCAGTTATTGGATTTTTATGGTCTTCAATTAATAATACGCTACCTAATTAAATGTTATTGATTATGCATATTCAACGGTACGAAAGTATAATTAACATTTGAAATAACAAAATATTTTTATAGTTTTTTTTACAATCATTCAAATAATAAGAAAATAATGACATAAATAACATAATAAAAATAAAACAATTTTATTAATATGATATTTTTTTAACATTGTAATTACGTGGTTCAAATTTTTATTGTTAAAATACAGATAAAAAGATTTTTTTTGATATTTTTCTCATTTGATGTTTTTTCCTCAATGCCCATACTCAGTAAACAAAATATTTTCTGAAAATCGTGGGTGCATAATTTTTGCAAAACCTAAAAAAATAGTACTTTTGTTGCTTCGAAAACATATATATATGAGAAATAGAATCCCGAAGTATCACAGGCCTATAAAAAACATCAATGACCCTATCGCTCAAGTGGATAGTTGGTATGCTGCGGTCGATGCTTTTGAAGAAAAACGTTATGCAGAATCTTTACGAAAGTTATTGGACTACATCAATCCAGAGGTAGCAAAGCAAGTACCTGCCTCGGGCGATTTTTCTGTTGAGTATCCACAAGGGTCTTCTCGTGTTACCTTTGGTGTGCGAAACGATTATTTTTATATCGAATCACCTTTCGTTAAAATTACAGAAAAATCAAACAAAATCGCTTTACTTCGTGAAGTTAATGAACTGAATTTTACGCACTTGACTATCCCTCAGATTCATCTCGAAAACCAAATGCTGTGGTTTAAATTCGAAGCTCCACTCTATGTGTGTCAGCCCAATAAAATCTATGAAGCATTGCGTGAAATTTGTGAAACCGCTGATGATTTTGATGATGAATTTATCGAAAAATACAATGTAGAATATGTGCAATCTCCTGTTATTGAACATCTTAATGAAGAAGAAAAACAACAGGCGTGGGAGAAAATCCAAAGTATTTTAGATGAATACAAACTCTTCATGGACTATTTTCAAGAGAAACGCTGGTCGGAAAGTCAGTGGGATATTTTGATGATTAGTCTGCTACAATTAGGAAATATGCCGTGTATACAAGGAGTTCTGCGTGTTGATTTACAGGAATATATACAAAATATAAGCAATAATCGAATCGACTTTCATTACCGCATTGACCGAGGAAGAAATTTCTTTAAAAAATTGATGGAGAAATCGCAAGAAGATCTTATGAAGGACATCTATTACACAAAAGCCTTGATGGGACTCAAATGGCGATCTTCTTCAAAAATCATCCAAGAATATGTAACCGACTTCGAAGAGCAGATACGCAAGTATAAAAATTCGAACGATCACTTCAACGTAGCTTATTACCTGAATTACATCTACTTACGATTGATGTATTTCTATAATTTAGATCAAAATTACAAGGACTTTATTATCGGAACACTTGAACGTGCCTCGGGTGAAGCCTACGAAAAGGCAGCCACTATTTACTTGGAAACTTTTGATCATTTGCTCAATGAAACCTTACCGAAAAACATCAAAAACGGAACAACAACCAAAAAAGGCTTTTTAGCTCGGTTGTTTGGATAAAATCAAGAATTGAACATGGAACAACATAAAAAATATATCTTTAAAATCATTACCTCAGGAGGAACAGGTAGTGGTTTTGCAGTTAAGGGTTATGATTTTTTAATTACAAACTATCACGTGGTGGAAGGAGCAAAAACGTTGGCAGTAGAAGACCAAGAGCGAAATCGTTACTTTGCACGTGTGGTAATGGCAAACCCTGAATTAGATCTAGCTTTTTTGCACGTTGAGGGAATTTCATTAGCAGATACTTCAATCACCATAAACCCTGATTTACAAATACATAATACGCAGAAAGTGTTTATCAATGGATTTCCTTTCGGAATGCCTTTTACCATCACGGAAGGAATTATTTCGTCCACAAATCAGCCGATGAACAATCGCCATTACGTGCAAACGGATGCTGCCGTAAATCCTGGTAATTCAGGAGGTCCAATGCTGAATCAAGACGGAATGTTGGTAGGGGTTACAACTTCAAAATTTACAGAGGCGGACAATGTAGGGTTTGCTATTCACTTCAATGAAGTAATCAAGGAGTTACGTGATTTCACCTTTTCGGATAATGTTTTTAGGGTGAAGTGTAATTCATGTGATCATTTTATTGAAACAGAAACCAAATTTTGCCCACAGTGTGGAAATAAAGTGAATGCTTCTGTTTTTGAGGAATTTGAACTGTCCAATTTTGCCACATTCATTGAGTCGGCAATCGCTGACATGGGAGCAAATCCTATTTTGTGTCGTGCTGGACGTGATGTATGGGAGTTTCATCAGGGTAGTGCATTGATACGGATGTTTATTTTCAGAAGTAACTACTTGATTGTCACTTCGCCATTAGTGAAGCTACCGAAACAGAATTTAGCTCCGTTATACGAGTATATGCTTTCACATCCTTACAGTCCCTACCATTTTGGGATTTCCGAAAACATTATTTATTTATCTTATCGCGTACATCTTTCCGACTTATTTTCAGAAGATAGTGAAAAAATTAAAAATCATGTACGCGACATTCCAAAATTAGCAGATTATTTGGACAATATTTTAGTTGAACAATATCACTGTGAGTATTCAATCGATTCGAAATTAGCATAAAAGAGTACAAATAGGGAATTTGTGCTTGTAATGAGTTAAAATTTAAAATAAAAACATTGGTATTATGAGTATTATTGACGTTTTAATCGTTGTTTTGTACATTCTTTTAACCATTGGGGTAGGTGTTTGGATTTCAAAACGAGCATCAAAAGGATTGGATTCCTATTTTTTAGGCGGAAATTCCATAAAATGGTATTATTTAGGGCTGAGTAACGGTTCTGGGATGTTTGATGTGGCAGGAACAGCCTGGATGGTAGGGATTTTATTTCTCTATGGTGTGAAAAGTTTTATGTTTATGTGGATTTGGCCAATATGGAATCAAATTTTTGTAATGGTTTTCTTAGCAGCTTGGATTCGCAGATCAAATATTATGACAGGTTCCGAATGGATTTTAACTCGATTTGGTAATGATAAAGCAGGACGAGCCTCGCATTTGATTATCGCTATTTTTGCTATCATTACTTCGGTTGGGTTCATAGCCTATTTTTTTGAAGGGGTAGGAAAGTTTATGTCCATCATCCTTCCATGGGATATGACTCTCGCTTTTGGAAACTCGGTACTTCTAACTTCAGAACAGAGCTATTCTTTGTTAATCATCTTTCTTACAACTATTTACACCATTAAAGGAGGTATGTTTTCTGTGGTTGCTACTGAAGTTCTACAATACGGAATTATGGTATTAGCAGGAATCTTGGTCGCAGGATATGCTTTCTTTACTATTTCGGATGCGCAAATCACAGCCATTATTCCCGAAGAATGGAAAAACATTTTCTTCGGCACAGAGCTCACACCATTTTGGGATTCGAAGTATCAAGCGTTCAATGATTTTATTGATACTCAAGGGTATAAAATGTTTGGAGCTTTTATAGGGATGTCCCTATTAAAAGGATTTTTTGCTAGTGTAGCAGGGCCTACGCCGAGCTACGATATGCAGCGAATCCTTTCAACACGCAATGTGAAAGAGGCTTCCTACATGAGTGGATTTACGAATATTATTTTATTCATACCGAGATATTTACTTATCGGAGGAATTGTAGTGATTGCATTGGTACATATTGCTCCTCAAATGTTAACAGGTATTACCAACAACGATTTAGAAACTATATTACCAAAAGTAGTGAATTTCCACGTACCTGTAGGAATCAAAGGGCTGTTGTTGGCTGGGTTGTTGGCGGCGTTTATGTCTACCTTTTCAGCGTTCGTAAATTCAGGTCCTGCATATATCGTAAATGATATTTACAAAAAATATTTCAAACCTGAAGCCTCGATGAAACATTACATTCATGCTTCTTATTGGGCGTCATTTGCGATTGTGATTCTTGGAGTAATTATGGGCTTTTTTGCCGATTCGATAAACGGTATAACTCTGTGGATTACAAGTGCTTTGTATGGGGGGTACGTAGCTGCTAACTTTCTCAAATGGGTGTGGTGGCGTTTCAATGGTTGGGGCTATTTCTGGGGTATGTTAGCTGGTTTACTCATCGCTACTGCTCAATTCATTTTAGATATCAATAAGGCCAATTTCACAGAAGGAACTTGGTTATATAGCTTAGCACATATTCCTCCTATTTATTTATTTCCTATTTTCTTTGTATTTTCGTTATTAGGCTGTTTTTTAGGTACTTATCTATCAAAACCAACAAAGATGAGTGTATTGGTAAACTTTTACAAAAACATTCGTCCGTGGGGCTTGTGGCATCCCGTGTATGTGCAGTTAAAGCAAGAGGATAGCACAGCTGTCAAAAATACTGATTTTTGGAAAGATATGGGCAATTGTGTTATTGGAATAGTGTGGCAATCGAGCCAAATTTTGATTCCTATTTTCCTGTTAATCAGAGATTATCCCAAAATGTGGTGGTCAATTGCCGTTTTTGCCTTAACCACAGCTATATTGAAATTTACATGGTTAGATGTCGTAAAAAAATATAAAGATTAATGAAACCTAAATTCATCATATCAGGTGGCGGTACAGGCGGACATATTTATCCTGCCATTGCTATTGCGAATGAAATAAAGCGTCGTTTGCCTGATGCCGAAATTCTGTTTGTGGGAGCTGAAAACCGAATGGAAATGCAAAAAGTGCCTCAGTCGGGGTATCCCATCGAAGGATTGTGGATTTCGGGTTTACAACGCAAACTAACGCTTGACAACTTGATGTTTCCGCTGAAACTTGTCAGTAGCTTGTGGAAAGCTCGGAAAATCATAAAGAAGTTTCGTCCTGATGTGGTTATCGGAACAGGCGGATATGCCTCTGCCCCAACCCTTAAAGCGGCTCAATGGCTCGGCATTCCTACGATAATTCAAGAGCAAAATTCCTATGCCGGAGTGACCAACAAATGGGTATGCCAAAAAGCGGAAAAAATATGTGTGGCTTATGACGATATGGGAAAATTCTTCCCGAAAGAAAAAATAGTGAAAACGGGGAACCCTGTTCGGGCAGATTTGCTCAACATTTCCGAAAAAAGAAAAGAAGCTCAAACTTTTTTCTCTCTGAATCCAAATAAAAAAACGCTTTTGGTTTTGGGCGGAAGTTTAGGAGCAAGACGTATCAATCAGCTCATTGAAAGTGATTTGCCTCTTTTTGAAAAGCTTGATATCCAAGTACTTTGGCAGTGTGGGAAACTCTATTTTGAAGAATATAAAAAGTACAACTCTGAAAATATTAGAGTATTGCAATTCATTGACCGAATGGATTTTGCGTACGCCTCAGCCGATGTAATTATTTCCCGAGCAGGAGCAAGTTCTGTAAGTGAACTTTGCATTGTGGGTAAACCCGTAATTTTCATTCCGTCACCCAATGTCGCGGAAAACCATCAAACCAAAAACGCACAAGCAATAGCAAAAAAACAAGGTTGTGTTTTAATACGCGAAAGTGAGTTAGACGCCCAATTTGAGACAACATTTTCACAGCTAATTCTTGACGAAAATCAGCAGAAAAATCTCTCTGAAAACATAAAAAAATTAGCTCAACCCAACGCAACTAAAGACATCGTAGATATTATTTTTAAATTATTCAAAGATTAAATGATTTAAAGATTAAAAGATTGAAAAAATCAAAAAAATTGAAATGAAAGAGGTAATCATTAAGAAATTAAATTCGGAAAATTTGATAGCAAAAGGCTTGAGATTATCCTTAGAAGTCTTTACCAAATGCAACAAAATGGACTATAACGATGAGGGCTATCGCCATTTTAATAGTTATATTGAAAATAAGGAACAAGTCTCTTTATTATCAATGTACGGAGCATTTATCAATGAAAACCTTGTGGGGATTATCGGAGTTAAAGAAAATGGTCAGCACATTTCCTTATTTTTTGTAGATAAAAAATATCAAGGCTTGAAGATTGGACGTAAATTGTTTGCATTTGCTCAAAATGACACAAAAGCAAATCACATCATCGTTAACTCATCAACGAGTGCAGTTGAAGTATACAAAAAATTAGGATTTAACATTATAAGAGAACGAGTTACAAAAAATGGATTAACCTCTGTTTTGATGGAATACAAAAACAATAACTAATCATTTAATTTTTAAATCTTTCAATATTTTTAATTTTTTAAATTATTAAACGAAATGGAGCTTGACATCAGATATAAACAGCGATTTGCCAATTATACTAAGGCTTTGGAGCAACTCAAAAAAGCCCTATACTATTTTGAGGAAAACGCAAAAAATGAGAAGAATGATTTTTTGGAAATAATCGGAATATCGGTAATCAAATCGTTCGAATTTTCTTTTGAGTTAGCGTGGAATTTAATGAAAGACTACGCGATATATCAAGGGATTACAAACGTGGCAGGTTCACGCGATGCCATTCGTGAAGCCTTTGCAATGGGGTTAATCAATGAAAAAAATCAGATGGTTTGGCGAGAGATGATTATCAGCCGTAATCAAAGTAGCCATACCTATAACCAAAGTACGGCAACGGATATTTTAAAAAAAATCAAAGAAGATTATCTATTTGCTTTTCAAGATTTTGAAGAAAAAATGAAGCCACTTTCACAATGAAAACGAAACAATTTGGATTAGAAGCTGCCGTTTTAACATCGTTCCAAAATATTTTTGAAAAATTTGAAAATATTGAAAAAGTGATTGTATATGGGTCAAGAGCGAAAGGAAATTTTAGATACAATTCGGATATTGATTTAAGCATCATCGGAGAAGTTTCGTATGATGATTTACTTAAAATAGAACTTTTGATTGACGAATTACTACTACCATACAAAGTAGATTTATCGGTTTTTAACAATATAGATAATAGTGAATTGAAAGCTCATATTGAGCGAGTTGGAATAGTTTTATACAAGAAAAACAACAAATAGTTTTTTTAATCTTTTAATCATTTAATTTTTAAATCTTTTAATCTTTCAAAACCTTAAACAAAAACGCAATGAAAGTCAATTTCAATAACATAAAAAACGTATATTTCATCGGGATTGGTGGAATCGGAATGTCGGCATTGGCTCGTTATTTCAAAGCCATCGGAAAGAATGTCTGCGGATACGACCGAACACCAACAGAAATTACCGATACACTTGAAAACGAAGGAATTAAAGTCCACTTTACGGAAGATGAAGCAAATATTCCATCAGATTTCAAAAATGTGGAAAATACTCTTGTAGTGTACACACCTGCCGTCCCGAAAATGCACGTTGAACTTGTTTTCTTCCAAAAGAATGGTTATCAAGTTTTTAAGCGTTCCGAAATTTTAGGAATGATTACTGAAAATAGTTTTTGTTTAGCGGTGGCAGGAACGCACGGAAAAACCACAACATCAAGCATTTTGGCTCATATTTTAGTGGAAAGTGGAGCTTCGGTAAGTGCTTTTTTAGGTGGAATTGCCGAAAATTTCAACAGCAATTTAGTTCTTAACGGAAGTAAATTTACCGTTGTTGAAGCCGACGAATTCGACCGCTCTTTTTTAAGGTTATCTCCTGATATTGCGTGTATTACTTCAATGGATGCCGACCATTTGGACATCTACGGAAGTAAAGAGGAATTTGAAAAAGGGTTTCGTGATTTTGCCGACAAAATTAAATCTGATGAAAATCGGATTATATGTAACGGACTGAAAATAAACGGAAAAACATACGGATTGGAAGGTAATTCTGATTTCAGCTTTCAAAATATTCGTATCGAAAATGGTGTGTATCACTTTGATTTCCATTATGCAAACAACGTTCTTAAAAACTATGTGTTTCCAAAACCGGGCAGACACAATTTGTCGAACGCTTTGGCGGCGGTGGCGATGGGTGTACAAGCGGGGTTTCCTGCTGAAAAATTATTGTCCGCATTGGCAACTTTTAAAGGAGTAAAACGTCGATTTTCATACATCATCAAAGAAAAGGATTTCGTTTTCATTGACGACTATGCACATCACCCATCGGAAATCAATGCACTTTTCCAAGCGGTGGACGAAATGTATCCAAAAATTGAAAAAACCATTGTTTTTCAGCCTCATTTGTTTACTCGAACTCGCGATTTTATGAACGAATTCGCAGAGAGTTTATCCAAATTTGACGATGTAGTATTGTTGGATATTTATCCTGCAAGAGAGTTGCCCATTGAAGGAATCACGTCAGAAGTGTTGTTAGAAAAAATTCAAAGCAAACAGAAAGTTTTGGTCTCAAAATCGGATTTAATTCCGTTACTAACCAAAAAACAGCCCAAGTTATTGCTTACTGTTGGAGCAGGTGACATCGGGGCAGAAGTTGAGAGAATTAAGAGCAGTTTCAAGATGTAGAGCAGATATCAATATCTACTCAAAACTTACATTAAATTAAGTATTAAATAAAAATGGCATTAGTAAAATTTTTGTGGTGACCTTTCAAAAAAATAGTCCTTATAATTTTAGTGATTTTAGTTTATTGAAAGCATATTTGTGAAAATTTGTGTGTATTTGTGGTTTGAATTTGACCACAAATGTACAGAATGAACACAAATTTTTAAAAATCAAAAAATACAGATTTAATAATCTTCACAAAAATTTTAGTATAGCCATAAAAATTAAACAATTGAAAAACAACAAATAGGCTTGTTTTTAATGATTAGTATTATATGATTAATGTTGATTTTTAGGTATTTAAAAAGCAAACACGATATGTATGTAATTTTTAGTATACCTTGAAATATTGAGTAATAGTAGGAGTTTTCGTTGAAAAGCATAAAGTCCTGTTAATTTTTTTTTTAATACGATTTTAATCCCGAAATTTGCCACAGATTTTAAACAAAATAATTTATATTTAGAGTATGAAAAAAACAACTTTAAGTTTAGTTGCACTTTCATTTGTGGGCTATGTGTCTGCACAAGATTTACCAGCAAATCCGGCTCCAGGTAAGTGTTATGTAAAATGTATCACGAAAGATGAATTTCGTGAAGAGACAGAGAGAATCCAGATTGCTCCCGCTTACAGCAAATTGGAAGTAATTCCTGGTACGTTCAAAACGATTGAAGAGCGTGTTTTAGTAAAAGAAGCAAGTAAAAAATTGGTCTACGTACCAGCTGTTTATGAGACGGTTCAAGTTCCTTATGAGAAAAAAGAAGCTGGTAATATATTAACTGTAGTTCCTGCTGCTTTTGGTAAAGATGTTAAAACTTTGGAAGTGTATCCTAAAACTTCAGGTTGGGAGTACAAACATCTAGACAACTGTCCTTCAATCAATAAAGATGCCTGTGTTACTGCATGTTTCGTTGAAAGACCTGCTCGTTTCGAGAGCGTAGATGTTGTTACTTTGGTGAAAGACGCTCATACTACAGAAAGAGAAATTCCAAGCATTGAGGCTACTTTCAAACGTCAGGTTGTTAAAACCCCTGCTCGTGTTGAGGAAATTGAAATCCCTGCTGAATATGCTACCATCAAGCGTGAAGTAGTTGATAGAGAGGCAACAACTCGTAAAGTGGAAGTTCCTGCTGAGTACAAAACTATTACCAGACAAGTATTGGTAAAAAAAGGAGGAGTTACCGTTTGGGAAGAAGTTGATTGTAAATTATTAGAGCCTACAATGTTGCCTATTTTATACGAATACAATAGTGCTAAATTAACAAAAGCCTCTGAAAAAATCATTGATGAGATGTTATTCCCTCTATTGAATGGCAAAAACACAAGTGTTGAAATCATGTCTCACACTGACTCAAGAGGAAACGACGATTACAACATGTCGTTATCTCAGCAAAGAGCTAATGCAGTTGTTAACTACTTGGCTTCTAAAGGTATACAACGTTCAAGAATGATTGCAAAAGGATACGGAGAGACTCGTTTGATCAACAGATGTGCTAACGGAGTTCAGTGTTCAGAGCAAGAACATCATAAAAACCGTCGTACAGAATTCAGAATTTTAGGAGAATAGTTCTCCATATGGTCGTAAATAATAAAAACTGCTTGAAACTTTTCAGGCAGTTTTTTTGTTATTATATTCTTTTTTTCGACTCACATCTCTTAGGGTTACATTTTTGAGAACGTATTGTCTAATTTCGAAAAAAGTTGTACCTTTGTAGACTATTATTACTTATAGAATACAAAAATAACTTATGAGCGAAGAACTAAACAAAAGTCAATATTCGGCGGATAATATTCAGTCTTTGGAAGGAATGGAACACGTGCGTATGCGTCCTTCGATGTATATTGGAGACGTGGGTACACGGGGTTTGCACCATTTGGTATATGAGGTTTTGGATAACTCTATCGACGAGGCATTAGCAGGACACTGCGATAGAATCACTGTATCTATTAATGAGGATAATTCCATTACTGTTGAAGATAATGGTCGCGGGATTCCTGTGGATATTCATAAAAAAGAGGGTGTTTCCGCTTTACAAGTGGTTATGACTAAAATTGGAGCTGGAGGTAAATTTGACAAAGGCTCATACAAAGTTTCAGGAGGTTTACACGGCGTGGGAGTTTCGTGTGTGAATGCACTTTCTACGCATCTGATAGCAACTGTTTTCCGTGATGGAAAAGTTTGGGAACAGGAATACTCAAGAGGGAAAGCACTCTTTCCCGTCAAACAGATAGGCAATACGGACAAACGAGGGACACGTGTAACGTTTCATCCCGATGAGGAAATTTTCCAACAAACAACGGAATATAAATACGACACCTTAGCTACTCGTATTCGTGAATTGTCATATTTAAACAAAGGTATTACCATTACCTTAACGGATTTCCGCAATAAGGATGAAAAAGGAGAATATATCTCTGAAACCTTTCATTCCGAAAATGGATTGTCTGAGTTTATTAAATATTTGGACGGAAACAGGGTTTCTATCATCAATCGCGTAATCTCTATGGAAGGAGAAAAAAATGAGATTCCTGTGGAAGTAGCGATGATTTATAACGATTCGTTCAACGAGAATTTACACTCTTATGTAAACAATATCAATACTACTGAAGGAGGAACTCACTTACAAGGATTCCGTATGGGATTGACACGTACGCTTAAAAACTATGCGGATAAATCCGGTTTGTTGGAAAAAGCAAGTAAAGATAAAAAGAATCCTATTGAAATTGTAGGAGATGATTTCCGTGAAGGGTTAACAGCGATCATTTCGGTGAAAGTAGCTGAACCTCAGTTTGAAGGGCAAACAAAAACTAAGTTAGGGAACCGCGAAGTTACATCGGCTGTTTCACAAGCGGTATCCGATATGCTGGAATCTTATTTAGAGGAAAATCCGAACGATGCTAAAACCATTGTTGAGAAAGTAATTTTAGCTGCACAAGCACGTCAGGCAGCAAAGAAGGCTCGTGAAATGGTGCAACGTAAAACCGCGATGAGTGGTGGTGGGCTTCCAGGAAAGTTGTCCGATTGCTCAGAACAAGATCCTGAAAAGTGTGAAATATTCTTGGTGGAGGGAGACTCCGCAGGGGGAACAGCTAAGTTAGGACGTGACAGAAACTATCAAGCGATTCTTCCTCTAAAAGGTAAGATATTGAATGTAGAAAAAACAATGCAGCATAAAATTTTTGATAATGATGAAATCAAAAATATATACACAGCATTGGGTGTAACCATTGGCACAGAAGAAGATGCTAAAGCCTTGAATTTACAGAAGTTACGCTATCACAAAGTGGTTATCATGTGTGATGCCGATGTCGATGGGTCACATATTACAACTCTGATTTTGACATTTTTCTTCCGCTATATGCGTGAGTTAATTGAAAAAGGGTATGTTTATATTGCTACACCTCCACTTTATTCATTGAAAAAGGGCAAGAAAGAAGTTTACGCATGGAACGAGAAAGAGCGTGACCGTGTGAGTGAGGAACTTGGAGGAGGGGCTCACATTACTCGATACAAAGGTTTGGGAGAGATGGATGCTCCACAACTGTGGGAAACAACTATGAATCCTGCTCAGCGAACGCTCCGTCAAGTAACTATCGACAACGCTAGTGAGGCTGATCGAATTTTCTCTATGTTAATGGGAGATGAAGTACCTCCCCGCAGAGAGTTTATTGAGAAGAATGCAAAATATGCAAAAATCGATGCTTAGTCATAAAAGTGTACTTATAAAAAAGGCTGTTCAGTAATTTACTAAACAGCCTTTTTTACTTTTATTAAAGGGAATGATCCTAAAATTTATACCCTATCTTGATACCTGCGTTTGGTTCAATAGCCCAAAAATACTTGTTTTCAACAATTTTTTTACCGAAATTACGTCCTATGTTTACGTATGGAGCCACAACAAACGTATCATTATAATTCCAAATATACCCAATTCCGATTCCAAAAATAAAACTATCCAGCTTAGTCGTTTCTACAACCTCCTTTTTGTCAGCATTCAATACAGTTTCTTTAAAACTACCAAAACGCTGCTTGATAAACGGATTGATATAGGGGCCTGATAAGTTATCTAAATCAAAATAGTAGTTATATCCTACTTTGATACTCGTTGCACTGTATTTTCTGTTATCTCCTTTTGGAAAGTAGGAAAAACGGTCGTTAAAAAACATTTCAACTTCAATTGATTGATTGAAGTCGACATAGCGTTCATAACCCAACTCAACCGAAGCGATAGCAATAGCGTTTAAGGCATTCAAGTTTATTTGATTCTTTGGGTAATCCTGTGAAAATGCTTTCCCTGAAAAAAGAGCCAAACATACAATAATAAGTCTTTTCATGTCTATGATAATTTTAATTGAAAGGCAAAAGTAATAATATTTTTTAGAACTGGAAATATTTTCTGTATTTTCCTGCTTTTTATGGTTTAAAATCGTATCTTTGCGCGAAACACTACTTATCAATAAATTTATGTTAAAATCATTCGTAAACTTCGTTTTTTCAACTCGTTTGATGGCGATTTTTTTCATCGTATTTGGTATTGCTTTAGGGTTAGGGACATTTATTGAGAACGACTATGGGATTGACACGGCTCGTATCTGGATTTACAATGCGTGGTGGTTCGAATTAATCATGCTTATTTTTGCCGTTAACTTTATTGGTAATATCAAACGCTACAATCTTTTGAAAAGAGAAAATTGGGCGGTTTTGGTGTTGCACCTTTCGTGGGTCTTTATTATTGTTGGTGCAGGTATTACCCGCTATATGAGTGACGAGGGATTGATGTCAATACGTGAAGGGGATACAGCCAATTTTTATGTATCTGATCGAACTTACATATCTGTATTTGTCGATGGACAACATGATGGACAACCCCTCCGTAAAAGCAACCAAACTGAAGTTCTTTTTTCACCCTATACTCGGAATTCATATCATTGGAATGATGATTTCAAAGGAAAAAGATTTGATGTTAAATACAAAAAATTTATCCGTGGAGCTAAGGAAGGATTCGTAGAATCACCTGAAGGGGCGCTATACCTAAAGTTAGTGGAATCTTCAGGAGGAACACGTCACGAACATTTTTTGAAAGATGGTGAAGTAACTAATGTTCACAACATACTTTTTGCATTAAATCGACCGACCGAAGGAGCTATAAATCTCACCATTAACGATAAACAACAATTGATTCGCACTCCTTTTGAAGGGAAATATATGACAATGGCTACTCAAGAGTTTACCCCTGTTGCTAAGGACAGTTTGCAACCTTTCATGATGCGCTCACTCTATTCACTGGAAGGTATTCAATTTGTAGTTCCAGAGTTTATGGTAAGAGGCTATGAAGGTGTGGTTGCCTTGGATGAAAAAGAAATTACTAAAGAAAGTTCGAATGCGGTAGTACTCGAAATCAATTCGGGGGACGAAAGCAAAGAAGTTACTGTCATGGGAAGCAAAGGAATTATACATCCACCAAAAAGCATCAGTGTAAATGGATTAGACTTCCATCTAAGCTATGGCTCACGTCGTGTAGAGGTTCCTTTTTCGGTAAAACTTGATGACTTTATTGCAGATAAGTATCCTGGAACAGAAAATAGCTACGCCGCTTTCAAAAGTAAAGTTACGGTAACCGATGGAAACGAAAGATTTAACTACGATATTTTCATGAATAACATTCTGAATTATAAAGGATACCGATTATTCCAAGCACAATTTCACCCCGATGAGAAAGGTACCGTATTGTCTGTTAACCACGATTATTGGGGTACGCTGATTACTTACATAGGCTATTTTTTACTCTACGGAGGGTTAATTGCTTTTATGTTTGTAGGTAAATCACGATTCATAAAATTAGCAAAACAACTTAGAGATGTGCAATTGAAACGACAAAAATTAAGTGTTCTATTATTTCTTTTAGGAAGTTCTGTAATGTTTGGGCAACATTCCGTAAGACCATCGGATGCTGAAATTGATTCGATTTTGAAAGCTACGACCGTAAGCAAAGAACACGCTGAAAAGTTCGGTGAGTTGGTAATCCAAGATTCAGGGCGTATGAAACCCGTACATACTTTCGCTTCGGAGTTAATGCGTAAGATGACCAAATTTGATGATTTTAGGGGGATGAATCCTAACCAAGCCCTGCTATCTATGATGTTGCACCCTGGAGTTTGGACACAGGTCGATTTTATTTTCGTAAAGAAACAAAATGACAGTTTACACTCATTTTTAGGTGTAGAAAAAGGTACAAAGTACGTTCGTTTTGCAGATTTCTTTGACGAAAATATGAGCTATAAATTAAGTCCCTATTTACATGAAATTTATTCAACGAACACTCCAAATCAGTTTCAAAAAGATTTTAAGAACGCTGATCAACGCATAGGTTTGATAAATAGAGCTTTATCGGGTGAAATGTTAAAAATATTTCCCTTGTTGAACGACCCTAATAACCGTTGGGTTTCAGGTGTTGAATTTCGTAGTGACAGAAGTTTGGAAAAAGATTCATTGTACGCCAATTTTATAAGCAATGCAGTGCCGATGTATTTGAGTATGCTTCGTGAATCCATTCAAACGGGAGATTATTCAAATCCTGATAAATTGTTAGAAGCTCTTAAGAAAAACCAACAAAATCACGGAGCGGAGGTACTTCCATCGGAAAGTAAGATAAAAGCCGAGATTCTCTATAATAAAATAGATGTTTTTAACCTATTGTTTCAGTGGTACTTATACGTAGGAGGAGTGATGTTCATTCTCTTAGTTGTGGATATATTTTCAAAAAAACCTTTCTTGAATATCGCGGTTCGTATATGTAAATACTTGATTTTAATTTTATTCTTACTTCATACGCTTGGTTTGATATGTCGTTGGTATATTTCAGGACATGCACCTTGGAGTGATGCTTATGAAAGTATGATCTACGTAGCTTGGGCAACTATGGGTATGGGATTACTATTTGCCAAACGTTCACTGTTGTCATTAGCTGCCACTGCTTTCGTTACATCGATGATTCTGATGATCGCACATTGGAATTGGATGGATCCTTCTATAGGTACCTTGCAACCTGTGTTGAACAGCTATTGGTTAATGATTCACGTGGCAATCATCGTCGGAAGTTACGGGCCTTTTGTATTGGGAGCTATTCTGGGAATTATTTCCATGTACCTGATGATATTTACGACCGATAAAAATAAAGAACGTATGTCATTAGCTACTCAGGAGTTAGTGATTGTAAATGAACTATCACTAACCGTAGGATTAGTCATGCTTACTATCGGAAACTTTTTAGGAGGCATGTGGGCAAATGAGAGCTGGGGACGTTACTGGGGCTGGGATCCAAAAGAAACATGGGCTTTGGTAAGCATCATGGTATATGCCTTTGTAATCCATATGCGTTTGGTTCCAGGGCTTCGTGGGCGTTGGGCGTTCAGTTTTGCAAGCACGATAGCTCTTTTTAGTATTCTTATGACTTATTTCGGGGTTAATTTTTACCTTTCAGGACTGCATAGTTATGCAAGTGGAGACAAAATCATTACGCCTTCCTTTGTTTACTATTCGGTAGCGTTTGTACTGATTTCAGGGGCGATTTCATTTTGGAAATACCGACAATATTATAAAAAATAACACTTTTTGTATTTCAAGCAACATATGTAAGTGTCTGAAATAATTAGGGTTGACATGAAATCCTGCTGTATTTTAGATTATATGTTTGAATATAAACGCATTAAAAATGAATAAACAAATCATATTCAAAGACTTAGGAACGAAAGATTATAAGGAAACTTGGGATTATCAAGAGTCTCTTTTTGAATCTATCATTGAAAAGAAACGGAAAAACAGAGCAAATAATACCAATGAACCTACATCGAATTACTTCCTTTTTGTAGAGCATCCGCATGTGTACACTTTAGGAAAAAGTGGAGATATTTCAAACTTACTAATTGATGAGGCTACGCTCAAAAAAAAGGGAGCTACCTTTTATAAAATTAATCGTGGTGGAGACATTACCTATCATGGACCTGGGCAAATTGTAGGTTATCCTATTTTAGATTTAGATAATTTTTTTACAGATATTCACAAGTACCTACGTTTGTTAGAGGAAACCATCATCTTAGTTCTGAAAGACTATGGCATTAAAGGAACTCGGAGCGAAGGTGAAACGGGAGTTTGGATAGATGTAGGTACGCCTTTTGCTCGTAAGATATGTGCTATGGGAGTTCGCAGTTCACGCTGGGTAACTATGCATGGATTTGCATTTAATGTAAATGCAGATTTGGGCTATTTCGATAATATTATCCCTTGTGGAATACGTGGTAAGGCAGTGACCTCGCTCAACTTGGAATTAGGTCAAAAAGAAGTAGCTATAGAAGAGGTTAAAGAAAAGATTATCAAATATTTCCAAGAGCTTTTTGAAGCAGAAATGATTTAAAATATCATCGTAAAGACGCAAAATTTTGCGTCTTTACGCCTTTTATTACTCCATAGAAAATTTCACTAACATTGGACGGTGGTCTGATAACACTTCGCTAAATGTGTTAAAATCTTGAATATTCAATGATTTATCTAACAAAATATAGTCAATCCGAAAAGGGAAAAAGTTAAAATTAAACGATTTTCCAAATCCCACACCTTTCTCTTCAAAAGCGTCATTTAGGTTTTCGCCTCTGATATTTCGATAAATATAAGAATAAGCAGTGTTGTTAAAATCTCCACAAACAATAGTCTTGTAGGGAGATGTGTTCTGATGGGTTTTGAAAAGTTCCATTTGCTCTTGCTGCAGTACAAACCTACGACTAATATTTTTGATAAGACGTTCTTTATCTTGATTAATCAGCTCATTTTCAGGTTTTATATGTAGCGATTCTAAATGTAAGCTATAAATACGTAGAGTGTCTTTTTGTACCCTGATGTCCACAAAAACACCATTATTGCTCGTGTTCGGAAAGTTCAATGATCCTGCATTGATTATTGGAAACCGGCTAAAGATAGCGTGACCAATATTATCTTTTGGAGTTTTAGTAATGATTTTTTTATGTGGATATCCTGCGATGTCATATTTTTTATGGTTATAAAACTCTTGAAAAACAATTATATCAGCCGATTGTTTTTGAACAAATTCAATTATTTTATCTTTTAGATTTCGGTCGGGATGCCAACGATAGTGGTTGAATAATCGTACATTGAACGACATTAAAGAAAGACCATTTCCTGCCTCGGCTGAAGTGTTTAATATCTGAAATAATCGTGTGAGAGACTCGTAACCAAACAACAAAATTACGGTTGAAAGAAGAAATATTTTCTTTCTTCTTACTAACCAATATATAGAAAATAAAACGTTTACAATCAATACAATAGGAGTTAACAAGGCTAATACTGAAATGATTGAAAATCGCTTTGGAGGCAGGTACGGAATGAGGTATGACACCAAAAGCCATAGCACAAAAAATACGTTGGTTAAAAAAAGTATTTTCTCAAAAAAGTTTAGTTTTTTGTACATTTCCGTATTTTATAAGCATCCCACAAAGATACCAAAATATTTGTAAAAGAATTGATTTTGTTAGAGAAAAAAACTACTTTTGCCGAAAAGTAGTCTATTTTTCAGAATCCAACCGATTTTTTTAAAGTCCTAAAAGTTTAATTTATAAGCATAAAAATAGTGCTTTAATGAAGTACCAATACACGAATAATAACCTTTACACCTTTACATTTAAAATATGTTTAAACGTTTTTTATTTCTCGAATGGAAATCATTTTTGCGTTCAGCTAGTTTCAGTAAAAACTTGGCAGTAAAGATTTTATTGGCTTTTTCAACTATTTATTTTATTATCATATTTTTTTCCTTAGGAATAGGACTGTATCCACTCTTGAAAGAAGCATTTCCTGAACAAAAACCGATGCTAATTGTCAATATGTTCGTAGTTTATTGGTTCTTAGCAGAATTTTTCGTTAGGTTCATGTGGCAATCACTTCCTATTATAAACGTTAAACCTTTATTAATCAATAATATAAATAAAAAAAGAATCATTCGATTTTTACTGACAAAAACTCTCTTTTCACCATTTAATTTTTTTACTCCTTTGTTAATATTCCCTTTTGGGGTGTGGAACATTTATGTAGGAGATTATTCTTTGGTCAGCATTTTGTGCTGGTGGATAGCCATTTTGTCATTGATGTTTAGTGCTAATTTTCTGAACTTTCTGTTGAATAGATATTTCTCTGACAATATCAAAAAATTGTTCCCATACGTTGCAATTGTCCTAATTCTGGTAGGATTAGAGCGTTTTGATATATTTAAAACATCTCATTTTATAGGAAATTTAATGGATATATTGCTAGAACAATTTTATTTTGTTGTTATTCCAATAGCCTTATGTTTTCTTACATACAAATTAATTTTCAATCACTTACGTAAAAGTTTTTACTTAGATAACGTATTAAAATCAAAGAACAAAACCGTAAGTACTGCCGATTTCGGTTGGGTGAGACTTTTTGGGGATATAGCTCCGTTTTTACAGCTTGATTTGAAGCTTATTTGGCGGAATAAGCGTAGTAAATCTGTTATTTGGACGATGGTGTTTTTCGTTTTTTACGGACTTCTTTTTTATCCAAATCCTGAGATAGGTAAGTCTTTTTTGTTTTCAATTTTTATTGGAATTTTCTTATCAGGAGTCTTCTTAATCAATTTCGGGCAGTTTATTCCTGCATGGGACAGTACTTATTATTCAATGCTGATGGCTCAGAATATCCCTATGAAACAGTATGTTAAGTCCAAAGCATACTTGATTTATGGCTCTATATTGTTGCTCACACTACTTACTATTCCCTACGTATATTTTGGAAAACATATTCTGCTGGTGAATTTAGCTACAGCCTTGTACAACCTTGGTGTAAACGTACCCATACTACTTTACATGGGTGCATTTAACAAAAAACGAATTGATTTGGACAAATCTACCATGATGAACTACCAAGGAATGGGAATCGTTCAATGGTTGTTAGCGATTCCTTTTCTCGTCTTTCCTTTATTGATAGGTTGGCTATGTAAATCAATCTTCGATGAAACATGGGCAATCATCATTCTTGCAGGATTAGGATTCATAGGTTTCTTATGTAGAGAATACTTTTTTGAATTTATTGCAAACAAGTACAAATCAAGAAAATACATTACCATTAACGGATTTAAACAACAAGCATAAACCTTTATGATACAAGTACATAACCTCAGCAAAACGTATAACGGAATAACTGTTTTGAATATTCCCGAACTGACTATTAACAAAGGAGAAAGTTTCGGGCTTGTAGGTAACAATGGAGCAGGAAAAACCACTTTTTTTAATCTACTACTCGATCTTATTGAACCTTCGACGGGAAGTATCACTAATCGTGGTATTCAAGTAAATCTTAATGAAGAATGGAAACCGTTTACTACTGCTTTCATTGATGAGAGTTTTCTTATCGGATATTTGACCCCTGAGGAGTATTTCTATTTTGTTGGAGAACTTCGCGGACAAAACAAAGCTGACGTTAATGATTTTTTGACGCAATATAAAGAGTTTTTCAATGATGAGATTTTAGGTTCACGAAAATATTTACGCGACCTTTCCAAGGGAAATCAGAAAAAAGTGGGTATTATTGCTGCACTTATCGGCAACCCTGAAGTTGTGATCCTTGATGAACCATTTGCTAATCTTGACCCAACAACTCAAATACGCCTCAAACGTATTATTAAAGAACTATCTGAAAATAACAATATTACAATACTTATTTCAAGCCATGATTTGCTTCATACGGTTGAAGTAACTTCTCGTATTGTAGCTCTAAACAAAGGAATAGTAGTTAAAGATATACAAACCTCTGACCAAACCTTGAAAGAATTAGAAAACTTCTTTGGAGTAGAGTGATTTAAAAGTAATCTTCGTATTTTATTACCAGAAAGACAAAAATATATGGATACCGTTAAGGCAAAAAAACACTTTGGACAGCACTTTTTAAAGGATTTAAATATCGCTCAAAAAATAGCAGATACCTTATCCCTTTCGGGGTACGAAAAGGTACTGGAAATAGGAGCGGGTATGGGAGTTTTAACTCAATTTCTATTGCAAAAAAACATTGATACACACGTGGTAGAAATCGATCGTGAATCGGTAGCTTACCTTCAAAAACATTTCCCTGAATTGGAGAATAAAATTATCGCTGCTGACTTTTTAAGCTATGATATTGCTTCTTATTTCAATCATAAGCCTTTTGCCATTATAGGAAATTTTCCATATAATATTTCTTCACAAATTGTCTTTAAAACATTAGAATTAAGAGAGTTAATACCCGAATTTAGTGGGATGTTTCAAAAGGAAGTTGCTGAACGTATTTGCGAAAAGGCGGGAACAAAAACCTACGGTATTTTGTCAGTACTTGTACAAGCCTTTTACGAAGCCGAATATTTATTCACGGTGTCAGAGCAGGTTTTCAATCCTCCCCCAAAAGTAAAAAGTGGGGTACTGCGATTAGTTCGCAAACAAAAATTTCATTTGGATTGCGATGAGAAGTTATTTTTTACTATTGTTAAGACAGGATTTCAACAACGGCGTAAAACGCTTCGCAATAGCCTTAAATCCTTTCTCAGAGATGAATCAATAAAAAATAATCCTATTTTTGATAAACGTCCAGAACAGTTGTCATGGGAAGATTTCGTATATGTAACCCAAATATTAACGTAAAAAAGGATATTTAATATCTTATCTTTAATGTTAAAGAAAAACTTAAAGATAGAAGTGTGTCCTGTATTAAAAATGACATTTTTTAGATAAGTTCTGTATTCATACAGAAGAATCAAAATTCCGTTAGAACCAATTTGTAACAGATTCTACATAAAGGAGTTGAAGAGAAGTAATCTCTAATTATGAATATATCAATAATGTAAAGATTACTTCATCATAGTTTTATACTCCATACTTTTCTATTCGTGAGAATAAAGACATCTTTCAAATGTCTTGGAAAGTCTTTTTTTGGTTACAAAAATCTTACAATTTCTTTTTCACAGCGACTTCTTGGAATGCTTCTAATACATCGTTTTCTTTGATGTCATTATAGTTTTTCACTTGTAACCCGCAATCATATCCTTTAGAAACCTCTTTCACATCATCTTTGAAACGTTTTAACGAAGACAGTTCTCCCGTGTAAATAACCACGCCTTCGCGGATAATACGTATTTTTGAATTGCGATAGATTTTTCCATCGGTAACCATACATCCTGCAATAGTTCCAACTTTTGAAATTTTGAATAACTCACGAATCTCGACCGTACCGGTAACTTCCTCTTTGAATACAGGCGAAAGCATTCCTTCCATAGCATCTTTGAGGTCATTAATTGCATCATATATAATTGAGTAAGTGCGGATATCTATCTCTTCTTTGTCAGCTAATGCACGAGCGTTCGCCATTGGTCGGACATTAAATCCGATAATAATCGCATCCGAAGCTGATGCTAATAATACATCTGATTCGGTAATTGCTCCTACTCCTTTATGAATAATTGACACTTGAATTTCTTCTGTTGAAAGTTTTTGGAATGAATCCGTCAAGGCTTCTACCGAACCGTCTACGTCTCCTTTTAAGATGATATTCAACTGCTTGAAATCTCCCAAAGCAATACGTCTGCCAATCTCGTCCAAAGTGATATGACGTTGTGTACGTACTGATTGTTCGCGCTGTAATTGAGCTCGTTTAGCTACGATTTGTTTTGCTTCACGCTCATCTTCAAACACATAGAATTTATCTCCTGCCTGTGGGGCACCATCTAAACCTAAAACCGAAATCGGAGTTGAAGGACCTGCAGTTTTTACTTTTTTACCGCGTTCGTCGTGCATCGCTCTGATTTTTCCAGAGTTTGTTCCTGCCAATACATAATCTCCAACCCGTAGAGTTCCTGTTTCAACTAATACTGTCGAAACATATCCACGACCTTTGTCCAATGATGCTTCTACAACAGTTCCTAAAGCTCGTTTGTTTGGATTGGCTTTTAACTCCAGTAATTCAGCTTCAAGTAGTACTTTTTCTAATAGTTCTTGAACGCCAATTCCTTGTTTAGCAGAAATGTCTTGCGATTGAATTTTTCCTCCCCAATCTTCCACCAAGAGATTCATTCCAGCCAAACGTTCTTTAATCTTCTCAGGATTTGCTGTAGGTTTATCTATCTTATTGATAGCGAATATAATAGGAACTCCCGCTGCTTGTGCGTGGCTGATAGCTTCTTTGGTTTGTGGCATTACATCATCGTCGGCAGCCACTACGATAATAGCAATGTCCGTAACTTTTGTTCCACGGGCACGCATCGCTGTAAAGGCTTCGTGTCCCGGGGTATCCAAGAACGTAATTCTTTCCCCACTTTCAAGTTTTACGCTGTAAGCACCAATGTGCTGCGTAATCCCCCCACTTTCTCCTGCAATCACGTTTTCCTTACGAATGTAGTCCAAAAGTGATGTTTTTCCGTGATCCACGTGTCCCATAACAGTTACGATTGGAGCTCTTGGAATCAAATCCGTTTCCTCATCTTCTTCCACAGGGATAGATTCCTCAATATCAGCGGTTACAAATTCAACCTCATAGCCAAATTCATCTGCTACAATGGTCAATGTTTCAGCATCCAAACGCTGGTTCATCGTTACCATAATTCCCAGTGACATACACGCTCCAATAACCTTATTGATAGGTACGTTCATCATCGTAGCTATCTCATTTACAGTAACAAATTCTGTTACTTTTAAGATTTTTTCTTCTTGTTCTAATTGAGCTAACTCACTTTCGGTTTTCTGACGGTGTAAGTCGCGTTTTTCTTTTCGGTATTTAGCTCCTTTCGACTTAGTAGCTTTTCCTTGTAATTTTTCTAAAGTTTCACGTACTTGTTTTTGTACTTCCTCTTCGGTAGGTTCTACTTTTGCAAAAGTTTTCTGTTTTTTATCCTTTCCTTTACCGTCTTTTTTGTCTTTGTGAGGTGATGATGAGGCTACATCATCTTTTTTGATACGCTTACGTTTGCGTTTTTTATCGCCACTTTCATCCTCTTTGGGAGCATCTGTATTGACTTTTTCCTTGTCTTTACTAGCTTTGTCTTTTTTCTTTTTCTTCTTTTTCTTATCGAATTGACTTAGGTCGATTTTTTCTCCTACAACCTTCGGCCCTGTCAATTTTTGATATTGTGTTTCGATTACACCTACTTCAGGCTCTTCCTTTTCCTGATTTTTGGCAGTATCGTTTTGGGGTTTTGAATCTTTTATAATATGTTGATTAAGTGATTGATACTTATCGTTTTGAGTGTTTTGGGATTTGTTTTTTTGAGGGAATTCTTTTTTGCTATCTTGTTTATTTTTGTTTTTTTCAAACGTAACTGACTCTTTTTCAGTAACTTCTATAACAGTTTCCTCTTGAGTAGCTACTATTTCTTGAGGCTTTTCTTCTTTTTTCTCAACAGGTTGAGGTGTATTTTCTATCTGTGCAACAGTTTCTTTTTCAGTAGATTGTTTAATTTTATCAACAACTTTTTCAGATGATTTATTTTCTTTTTTAGGCTCTAAATCAATCTTTCCTACCGTTTTGATTCCCACAACTGTACCTCGGGCTTTGATAACCTCCTGTTCTTGTTGTTTGCGTTTTTCCTCATGTTCTTTTTCTTGCTCAATTCGGATAGCTTCCCTTTCTTTTCGTTGGTCTTGAACGATTTCTTTGGAAGCCTCGCGCTTATTTTTATCAGCGTTGAACTTGTCAGAAAGCATTTTGTATGCGTCTTCCGAAATCTTTGTATTCGGATTCGACTCCACTTCAATTCCCTTATCCTTTTTAAGATAATCCACAGCTGTCTCTAAAGAAATATTAAATTCCCTTAGAACCTTACTTAATCGTATATTTTTTCCCTCACTCATATATTATATTTATTTGCTTTACGCTATAAGCGATAGGCTTAGGATTTGAACCTATGGCTTACTTTTAATTTTATGTTTTAAGCACTCCTTATGTGCCATATAACTTCGCTTTCACAGCACGGTCTATTCAAACTCGTCTTGTAAGACGCTGATAACTTCACGGATGGTTTCTTCCTCTAAATCAGTACGTTTCATTAACTCAGTGATGTCTAATTCCAAAATACTTTTAGCGGTGTCTAATCCTGCTTTTTTGAATTCTTCGATCACCCATCCTTCGATTTCGTCATCAAATTCTTCTAACTCAATATCCTCTTCGTCATCTATGCCATCTCTGTATACGTCAATATCGTATCCTGTCAATTGACCAGCCAAACGGATATTGTAACCCGCTTTCCCAATCGCTTTTGACACCTCTTCGGGTGATAAAAATACTTGAGCCGTTTTATTTTCTTCATCCACCGTAACTGAATTTACTTTTGCAGGAGCCAGTGATCTAGCAATCAACAAATTTGGATTACTTGTATAGTTGATAACATCAATATTTTCGTTTCCTAACTCACGAACTATTCCATGTATTCTAGCTCCACGAACACCAACACATGCACCCACCGCATCAATACGGTCGTCATATGAGTCTACAGCTACTTTAGCCTTGTCACCAGGAATCCGAACCACTTTGCTAATAGTAATGAGTCCATCGGCTACTTCAGGAATTTCTTGTTCAAACAAACGCTCCAAAAACACTGGTGATGTTCTCGACATAATGATTGACGGTTTGTTACCTTTTAGTTCCACTCCTTCAATCACTCCACGTACGTGTTCACCTTTTTTGAAAAAATCCGATGGGATTTGTTTCTCTTTTGGCAAAACGATTTCGTTGCCTTCGTCGTCCAAAAGGATAATAGCTTTATGTCTAATGTGATGAACTTCAGCGATATAAATTTGACCAATTAAATCTTTAAATTTACGATAGATGGTAGTACTGTCATACTCGTGAATTTTTGAAATCAAATTCTGACGCAATGCTAAGATAGCACGGCGACCCAAGTCGTTGATTTTAATTTCCTCTGATACATCCTCTCCCACCTCAAAATCAGGCTCAATTTTTTGAGCTGCCGATAATTCGATTTCTTGATTAGGGTCTTTCACTTCTCCATCTTCCACAACCACACGATTTCTAAAAATCTGTAAGTCCCCCTTATCTGGGTTAATGATTATGTCAAAATTGTCATCTGAACCATATTTCTTTTTCAAAGTATTGCGAAATACCTCTTCCAAAATCGCCATTAAAGTCTCACGGTTGATAAGTTTATTATCCTTAAACTCTGAAAAAGACTCTATTAATTCAAGATTGTCCATAATAATTTCGATTAAAATTTAATGATTACTTTCGTTTCTTTTATATCACTTAGAGCTATCTGAAGCTCTCTTTTTACAGTTATTTTCCCTTTCCCCACAGGTTTAGGCTCACGTGTTTCGGTTTCTAAAATTACATTCCCATCAACAATACCTTTAAGCAGAGCTTCATGTTTTTTACCATCATTTTTCAACACTTCCACAGTGCGACCAATGTTTTTTTGATATTGCCTCTCCAAATGGAAAGGTTCCGTAGCTCCGAATGAAGTCACTTCGATTGAAAAATCAATCTCTTCACGATCTAAATTGTGTTCCACAGAACGACTTAAGGTTATGCAATCGTCAATTCCTACGCCGTTATCACCGTCAATTACAATTCGAACGGCATTGTCGTTCGACACTGATAAATCTATCAAAAACAATGCTGGGTTTTCACTTAAAGCATTGTCTACTAACTCTTTAACCTTTTCTATTAATTTCATTTTGTATAAAAAGAGGGGACTTTATGTCCCCTCCCATCCTCGTTTATAGGTGCAAAGATACGTTTTTTTCTAAAAAACAAAAAATAAAGTTGAAATATTTTTAAAAATTGAGAACTGTATGTGCTAAAATTAGCTAAGTGTACAGTTTTCGGAAACTAAAATAAAACCAACTAAATAAATTGTTGTTGAAACCTCATTAAAAAGGGAACAACAAAGGTAACAGGAACACAAAAACGATTCCCATAATAATCTGTAATGGAGTTCCTATGCGAACATAGTCCATAAAGCTATATCGTCCTGCCTGCATTACCAACGCATTTGGAGGAGTTGAGAAGGGGGAGGCAAAGCATAAGCTAGCTGCTATGGCAACTGCAAACAGAAACGGATAGGGACTGACTCCCATACCTTCCGCGGCGTTTAAAGCAATTGGAGCAAATAAAACAGCTGTGGCTGTGTTGCTGATAAAAAGAGTAAGTAAAGACGTGCTGAAGTATACACCTGCCAACAAAGCATAAGGCCCGAAAGATCCCAGTTGATGAATCAATCCATTTGAAATTAGGGAAGCAGCTCCAGTGTTTTTAAAAGCAGTTGCCATCGGTAACATTGCTGCTATCAGTACAACGGTCTCCCAATTGATACTGTTGTAAGCCTCTTCCATATTTCGTAAACAGCCCGTGACGACCATCAATACCGATGCTACTAAAACTGCAGTGACAGTAGGGATAACGTTAGTTACCATTGCTACGACCATTGCCAACATTATCAGTGCAGCAATTGGAGCTTTTTGGTCAAGGGTTACTTTAGCAGCCTCTTTTAATGGTTGCCCTAACAAAACCAAATCATCCTGTAAATTGCCTATTTCCGCAATGTCTTTCCAAGTACCTTGAATCAGTAAAGCATCACCTGAATGAAGTTTTATGTTTTGAAAATCATCGCGCTGATATGTTGTTTGCCTTTTTATGCCTAACACACTAACGTTATATTCCTCACGAAAACGAGCTTCACGAATGGTATGATTTATCAGTTTTGAGTTCGGCATTACAAACACTTCAGCGATACCGGATTCTTGGAAATCAGAAAAAGTTCCCTCTTTATCTTCTTCGATCGTAAGTCCATTTTCTGTTGCAAAACGATGAATATTCTCCTCACTCCCATTGCAATAGACAACATCTCCATGCAAAATTAAGGAGTTGGGAGTTGCCATTATTTCTAAATATTTCTTACCGAAGCCCGAAGCACTGGTTTTGCGAGTGATTTTTGTAACAGTGATTCCGTAATTCGTGGCAATTTTCAACTCTGCCAATGATTGGTTTAGTAATGGCGTATCCTTTGGAATTTTAAATCGGAAAGCCTGATGATTCAATCGGTATTCATCGACCAATTCTTGTAATGTTTTTCCTTTTTTCGTAGAGTTTGTAGCTCCGTCTGTTTTAGTATCTACTAAATATTTACTCAAGAAAAACATTCCTATTCCACCCACTACCAGACAAATAAGTCCCACAGGGGCAAAAGAAAAGAAAGAAAGTGGCTTGTAACCTCCATGGGTGAGTACATCTTGGATAACTAAGTTTGGTGGGGTACTGATTAGTGTGAATAATCCCATACTACTAGCGAATGCCAGTGGCATTAAATAGCGAGAGGGATTCAAGTTAGCACTCGCAGCCATACTCACAACAATAGGCATCATCACCGCTACTGTACCTGTATTACTCACGAAAGCTCCAATAGAAGCTGTTACTAACATTACCAAAAAGAACAACAAATTCTCGTTATTACCTGCCAAACGAAGAATACGGCTACTTATCATTTTTGCTAATCCAGTGCGAAAAATACCTGCTCCAACCACAAAAAGCCCCACCATCATGATGACTACTGAATTTGAAAATCCTGCCAGAGCCTCCTCTGGAGAAAGTATCTTAAAAAACATCAAACACAGCAAAGCACAAACTGCTACTAAATCAGAACGTACTTTTCCTTGCATAAAAAAGAAAGAGGCTAAAGCCAAAATGAATAACGTGAGATACATCGGTGAAAATAAACTATCCATAAGCAAAATACATTTTCGTAAACATTTTTTTCTAAGATCCCGACAACAAATATACAATTTTATTTCGAAAAAACATTTGAAAAAAATGAATTTTGTAACAGAAAAATGGATATGGTGTGATTTTTGGTACTTCGCATTATAGTTTGTATTTTTGTTGGCTGAAATAATTTTATATGAGAGAAAAAATACTTTTGACGATATATGGATTGGGGTTTGTCTTCTTTAGTCATGCTTACGCACAGCATGATACGATTGGAAAACCACATTATCAACTTATTGATACAATCCGTTTGAGTGATGTGTATGTTTTTGAGCGAGCAGAACGCACATTTCCCAATGAAGAGGCTCGAAAGCAATATTTAATTTTACGAAATCGAGTTAGAAAGGTGTATCCGTATGCGAAAATGGCAGCCGATCGGTTGTATGTTATGGAGCAAACGATGGATACGATGAAAAATAATCGCACAAAAAAAATGTATGTTAAGCGTACTCAAAAATATATTGAAGACCGATTTACAGACGAATTGAAGCAACTTTCTCGTTCACAGGGGCGTATTTTAGTAAAACTGATTCATCGGCAAACGGGAAGAACCGCCTTTAATTTAGTAAAAGAACTTCGAAACGGTTGGAATGCCTTTTGGTATAACAACACTGCATGGCTGTATGATATTTCACTAAAAAGTGAATATAATCCTGCCGAAGTTGAAGAGGATTATTGGATCGAGGAAATTTTGCTTAGAGCTTTTGCTCGAGAGGAATTGGAGGAGCAAGATCCCGCTTTCCTTATTGATTTTGAAAAAATATCACAGGAGCGAAGAAATCGACGTAAGTGATTCTTATCACAAAAACAAAGAAAGAGGCTGATTTTTTTAGATTTCAGCCTCTTTCTATTTTTTTTATACCTATTTTCGTAAACTCATTTTCGCAGCTAAGATGATAGCATTACGAGCGTTAACAATAGTACCGGAGGTTGAAAGTTCAGAGAAAGGAACTTTCTTTTTATTCTCTCCCTCACCTACTTTTACTTCTAAATTTGGTTTAACTCCCGATTGCATAATTATTTGTTTCACCTGAGCCGCTGTTAAGTTTGGAAAGTAAACTCTGATCAAAGCTGCAATTCCAGCCACCTCAGGCGAAGCCATAGAAGTTCCTTGTAAAAATTTGTAATTATTGTCAGGTGCAGGTGCGTAAATTTTCACTCCTGGAGCAAAAACATCCACATTTCTTTTTCCGAAGTTTGAGAATGAAGCTACTAGATTTTCGTTGAACATATAGTTCAAAGCTCCTACAGTCAAGAAGTTATCTGAAATTTCTTTACCATTTATTTCATCATTCGGATAAGTATCTTCTACATCAATATCTTTGCTATCATTTCCTGCTGCATTTACAATCAACACATCTTTTGAAGCGGCATATTTTATAGCTTCATACACTTTATCCTTGTGAGGAGAAAGCCCTTTTCCAAAACTTGTATTGATTACTTTAGCTCCATTATCAGCTGCATAACGAATGGCAAAAGCAATATCTTTATCGTATTCGTCTCCATCAGGAACGGCACGCAAAGCCATAATCTGTACATTATTTGCTACTCCATCAATTCCAATACCATTGCCACGTTCAGCTGCAATGATTCCTGCTACGTGTGTTCCATGTAATGACTCCTCCAAATCAGGCCCTATTACGTTGTTATTTCCGTAGCCTTTTTTGGAAAAATCATTTTCATCATCTTTTAAAATCGTTTTACGAGGATGAAAATTCAAATTCAAATGATGCTTTAACTTTGAGTCGTAGTATTTAGCAGCATTATTAAAATCTGATTTTAAAACATTTACATCATGTACACGATTAAACATTTGTTGCATAAATTCAACATATTGAGCAATAGTATCGTCCGATGTCTTTAGTTGAGCAAGGTCAGATTTGGTATAGTTCGTTTTTTTCAACTCCTTAGCTAACACTTCATCAGCTGATAAAATCATCTGATACAATTGTTCCATGTAAGCTTTTTCTTCTAAAGTCTCGTTATGTTCTTTTTCGTACATTTTCTTTGCCTTTTCGAACAAAGGATTGTTTTTGTCCTTGGTTTTATAGATACGAACATACTCTAAATTTTCATGGTTAACATCTCCCAAGAAGTTCCATCCATGGATATCGTCTACGTAGCCATTCTTGTCGTCGTCAATGCCATTGTTTGCAATTTCATTTGGATTTGTCCATACCACATTTCTCAAATCTTCGTGATTAATGTCAATTCCAGAATCAATCACCCCAACAATCACTTTTTGCTTTGGCTTCATTTTTTTCAACAAATCATAAGCCCCACCCAAGTTCATCCCCGGTAAGTTGGCCGAATAACTTTCATGAGGCCATGTTTTTAAATTGTCATCAGCTAGTTTCCCTACAGATGTATAGGAACTTGGAGCCACATCAAGGGAAGATTTGCTCACCTTAGACACAGAACTGCAACTCGCTAAAACGAAAGCTGTTGCAATCATTAATAAAGATTTTTGAGTATTCATTGTATTTTTTTATTGATATAATTAAAATATTTTTGCAAAGGTATATATTTTTTTAGTTCTATGACTATTTTTAGTAATATAATTCAATCGTTTTCAGGAAAATCTGTATAAACTTCTTTTTGTTGGGGGTTCATTTTTGAAATTGAGATCTTTTTTTTGATGTTTATCTCCGTTATATGTTTATATTCCTAGCTACATAGACAAAGAATTAAAAAAGTATTCATTTTCAAAATCAAAGTATATTTCATTCAAAAATTTTGCCAAAATCCTAAAAAAAACTATTTTTGTTCAACGAAATTTTATTGCGTATGAATATATCAATAAAAAATAATATCACACAACAACTCAGAGAAGGGTTTAGCGTAGAAAATTATTGTATTTTTTTGTTTGTAGGTAGCGGTGCTTTTTCTGTAAATTCAGTTCATTTTGAATATAATGGACATACGATTTTGTTCTTATCACCCTATCAAAAAATAGAATTTTTGAAAGAAATACCCGGAGAAGTTGAAGTGTTGCAGTTCCATGGCGATTTTTATTGTATTGAATACCATAAGGAAGAGGTGGCGTGTAACGGACTGTTATTCAATAATATTTATATGCAACCTCACATTCAACTATCGGAAGAACATTTCAGCGAAATAAAGTCAATTTTTAAACGGATAAAAACCGAATTAGGAGAGAAAACGACGTATTCTCAGGCGGTGTTACGATCATATTTACAGCTGATTTTGGCACTTTCAAGTAAAGAGAAAAGTTTAATTTTGAAAGATTTAATGCTGAAAGTAAATAACAGTATAGGGTTGGATTTTCAAAAAAACTTAGAAACTTATTTTCTGACCGAACGTAGTGTAGCTTTCTATGCCGATAAAGCTCATCTTTCGGTGGATACTTTCAGTAAAAAAATTAAACAATTATTTGAAAAATCTCCTGCCAAACTCATTCAAGAACGCATTGTTTTAGAGGCTAAAAAACAATTGCACTTGACCTGTAAGTCAATCAAAGAAATTGCTTTTGAAATGAATTTTGAAGATGAGTTTTATTTCAGTCGGTTTTTCAAGAAAGCCGTTGGATTGTCTCCAAAGCATTTTCGGGAAACGGTAGGAATTTCTGTTGTAGCAAAATAATCTATGTAAAACCCTTTTTTGTCCATTAGGTATGTTTAGCGATATAACTACTTTTGCAAACCAAATTAGTAACATATAAATTTATAATACAATGAAGCAATTACTTACGTTTTTAGCTGGTAGTCAGCGTAATTTTGTAAATTACATCCGAGTAGCAATCTTTATCGTGATGGCTTGGATTGGAGGATTGAAAGTCTATCAATATGAGGCTGATGGCATTGTTCCGTTTGTAACAAATAGCCCTTTTATGAGTTTCTTTTATAACAATACAGGCAAAACAGCCGTAAATGACAAAGGAGAAACTGTTCCTGAATATGTTTTACACAAAAATCCAGAAGGAAAAATGGTAGCTAAAAATATTGAATGGCACAAACAAAACGGGACATATACTTTTTCCTATGGGCTGGGAGCTATGATTTGCCTCATCGGGTTATTGACCTTATTAGGAATATGGTCTCCAAAAATCGGACTTTGGGGAGGACTGTTAACTTTTGGAATGTCAATTGTCACACTCTCATTTTTAATCACAACTCCTGAAGTATATGTGCCAAATTTAGGAGGTGATATGCCAACACCACAACATGGATTTCCTTATCTTTCAGGTGCTGGTCGCTTAGTATTGAAAGACATAATCATGTCAGCGGGAGGTTTGATAGCTGCTTCCGATGCGGCTCAACGTCTGTTGAAAAAGGAAAAATAAAATTCTTAGTTTTATTTATGAAAATAAAAAAGAGGGTACTGGAAAGAATCAGTACCCTCTTTTTTCATTCTCTTACATCACCTGTTTCAAATACGTTGCTGTGTAGCTTATTTTGTTTTTAATCAATTCTTCAGGAGTTCCTTCGGCAATAACCGTACCCCCTTTATCACCTCCATCTAACCCTAAATCAATCACATAATCAGCTGACTTTATCATTTCTAAATTGTGTTCGATAACTACTATCGAATGTCCTTTTTCGATAAGAGCTTGAAAAGAGGAAAGCAATTTATGTATATCGTGGAAATGTAAACCAGTGGTAGGTTCATCAAAAATAAACAACACCTTCTCTTTGCTTTCCGATTTTACCAAAAATGAGGCCAATTTAATACGTTGAGCTTCTCCACCCGAAAGCGTTGAGGATGATTGTCCCAAAGTTACGTATCCTAGTCCAACATCTTGCAGAGGTTTTATTTTTGCACTAATTTTATGTTGTTTATGTTGGTCAAAGAAAATGATAGCATCGTCAATGGTAGTATTGAGCAAATCATCAATAGTTTTGCCTTCGAACGAAACTTCCAACACCTCTTTTTTGAAACGTTTTCCACCACATGCTTCACACGGTAAATGTACATCTGCCATGAATTGCATTTCGATAGTAACTTCGCCTTCGCCTTTACACACTTCACAACGTCCACCATCTACATTAAATGAGAAGTGTTTTGCTTGGAAATTTCGCAATTTTGATAGTTTTTGAGAAGCATACAGATTCCGTATGTCGTCATACACTTTCAAGTAGGTAATCGGATTGGAACGCGACGATTTGCCAATCGGATTTTGATCAACGAACTCCACCGACTGAATGTGTTTGTATTTTCCTTCGAGTTTAGTGAATTGCCCTGCTTTATCTCCGTTTATATTCAATTCTCGCAACATAGCCGGATATAAAATCTTCTTTATCAAAGTCGATTTTCCACTTCCTGAAACTCCCGTAACTACTGTGAGCATATCCAAAGGAAGAGTTACATCGATGTTTTTTAGATTATTTTCACGGCAACCAATCAATTTTATATAGTGCGGAGAGGTACGCCTTCGCTTTGGCAATTCAATACTCATCTTCTTACTGAGATATTTCCCTGTAAGTGAATCGGCTGTAAGTATCTGTTCATATGAACCTTGAGCCACTACCTCACCACCGTGTGTACCTGCTTTTGGGCCGATATCGATGATATGGTCGGCGGCTTTCATAATCTCTTCATCGTGTTCCACCACGATTACCGTATTTCCTAAGTCACGCAATGATTTTAGTACGCCGATTAGTTTTTCCGTGTCTTTGGGATGTAAACCGATGCTGGGTTCATCCAAGATGTACATGGAGCCTACTAAACTACTCCCCAGTGAAGTAGCTAAATTAATCCGCTGACTTTCACCACCCGAAAGGCTGTTCGATTTTCGGTTTAAAGTCAAATAGTTCAGGCCAACATCCGATAAAAATTGCAATCGATTTTCAATTTCAATAAGTAAACGCTTAGCTACATTTTTCTCATATCCAGTAAGTTGTAAATTTTTGAAAAAAATCTGTAATTCCTCAATCGAAATATCAACCAAGTCAGAGATACTCTTACCTTGGATTTTTACATATTCAGCTTCTTTGCGTAGACGTTTTCCTTCGCACTCTGAACATTTCGTTTTTCCCCGATAACGAGCCAACAACACCCGATTTTGGATTTTGTAACTTTTTTCTTCAAGTTCTTTAAAAAAGTCGTCCAACCCCGTAAAATACTTATTGCCTTTCCAGACTAATTTTTTTTCTTCCTTCGTAAGTTCAAACCACGGTTTATGTATTGGAAAATCAAATTTATAGGAATTGTTAACCAGTTGATCTCTAAACCAACTCATTGTTTCGCCTCGCCATGGAAAAATACAATTATCGTAGACCGAAAGACCCGTGTTAGGGATAATCAAATCTTCATCCAGACCAATCACATCTCCATAACCATCACATTTGGGACATGCTCCATACGGATTGTTAAAACTGAATAAATGAACGTTTGATTCTAAAAAATCAATCCCATCCAATTCAAATTTATTACTAAAACTAATTCGTTTACCACTTTCAACTTCTTGTATAAAACATTCTCCTTTACCTTCAAAAAAAGCTACTTCAACGGCATCGGCCAGTCGATGTTGAAAATCCTCATTGTGTTGTACGATTACCCTATCCACAACTAACGAAAAATCAGAAGTCACTTGACCTTCTTGAATTTCGTCAATCCGAAGGATTTCATTTTGGTACAAAATCCGCAGAAATCCTTGTTGCAGTAGCATTTGCAATACCTGATAAATCGTTCGTTCGCTCGGAATATGGATAGGAGCCAGCAGTAATAATTTTTCCCTTTCGCGATATGCCAGAACGGCATTAACAACATCCGTAACGGTATGTTTTTTAACTTCTTGTCCTGAAATGGGCGAAAAAGTTTTTCCAATACGAGCAAAAAGCAGTTTCAGATAGTCATATATTTCAGTAGAAGTCCCTACGGTGGAACGTGGATTAGAGGTATTCACCTTCTGTTCAATGGCAATTGCAGGAGCGATGCCTACAATGTTGTCGACCTTAGGTTTGTCCAATCGTCCTAAAAATTGCCTTGCATAGGAAGACAGACTCTCTACGTAACGTCTTTGTCCCTCTGCATAGAGCGTATCGAACGCCAAACTTGACTTTCCTGATCCCGAAAGCCCTGTGACAACCACTAATTTATTGCGAGGGATGCCAACCGTTACATTTTTTAAATTATGGAGCTTTGCCCCTTTTATGATGATTTCTTGGGTTTTCATTCGGATTAGTTTTGTTATTTAGCTACAAAAGACTATGGCAATACCCGTAAAAAACAGTGATGTATGCCATAGTCTGAGTTTAATGAATAAAAAATTCTCAATACTTTTTGTTATGTAAACTACTTGTTGTGCTGTTTGATATACTCCAACATTCGGATAACCAAATTTGCATTATCAACCCCTCTAACGCCGTGTCCATGCATTGGATAAATCGATAAATCAACCATTTTTCTTTTGCTGATTGATTCTTGTATGATAGACATTACATGTTGAGGTACAACAACATCATCAACACTTCCGTGAACGAAGAGTAATTTTCCATTTAGGTTATCCAAATATTTCCCCACACGACTTTTTTCGTATCCCTCAGGGTTTGAAATGGGTGTGTCCATGTAGCGTTCGCCATACATTACTTCGTAAAACTTCCAATCGGTAACAGCTCCTCCTGCTATGGAAGTCGTAAAAACATTGGGGTGACGAAGCATTAAACTTGAAGCCATAAATCCCCCAAAACTCCATCCGTGAACAGCAATCCGCGAATCGTCAACGTAGGGCAATGATTTCAAATATTCCACTCCTGTAAGCTGATCCTGAATTTCAATATCGCCCAATCGGCGGTGAATTACACTTTCAAAAGCAAAACCTCTATTGGCACTTCCTCTGTTGTCTATGGTAAATATGATATATTGTTCATTTTCAGCGAAAAAAGGCATCCAAAGATAAGAACCAACTCCCCATGAATTAGTAACTAACTGAGCGTGAGGGCCTCCATAAACATACAACAAGACAGGATACTTCTTTGTTACGTCAATATCCCTTGGTTTGTGCATCTTTCCATACAGTATTGTACCGTCGTTGGCTTTTATTTCTACAAATTCGGTACTGCCCACAGCTACGCCTTCTAGCGGATTTTTAGCCTCTAAAATAGTGATGCTTTTAGTTGATTCTGTGTTAATTATGTCAATTTTATTTGGAATGGAAATACTGCTGTACACGTCTATCAAATATTTTCCATCCGAACTGAGTTGGGTTTTATGCGTCCCATTTACCTTTGTTAATTGTTGAATTTTCTTCGGATTAGTCAAATCTATTCTAAACGTATGTTTCTCTCGAGGGTCAGTTCCTGTTCCAGAGATGTATACGTATTTCCCTTTGCTGTCGAACCCTAAAATATCTTGCACTACCCATCTGAAACTTGTTAATTTTTTGATCAGTTTTCCTTCCGTGTTGTAGTGGTAGAGATTCATAAATCCGTCACGTTCACTCATCCACAAGAATTCATTATTCTTATTTGGCAGAAATACAGCGGGATTTTCTGGTTCCACCCATTTATCGTTTTTCTCCTCAAAAAGTGCGTTTACCTTTTTTCCAGTAGCAACATCGTATCTATTTAACCAATAGTAGTTCTGATCTCTATTGATTTCAGCGATGAGTACATATTTTTCATCAGGAGACCACGATAGGTTAGTCAGGTAATGCTCATCGGTGGTGTCAATATCCAAATATATCGTTTTATGTGTATCAACGTTAAAAATTCCGATTGATGCCTGTTCGCTTTTTTGTCCTACCATCGGATATTTTATAATTTTAGGAACTGCTGGATGCGTATTGATATCTACGAGCGGATAATCGGTTACGTTACTCTCATTTTTCTGATAGAAAGCCAAAAAATTACCTTTTGGTGACCAAAATGTACCTTTTTTGATACCAAACTCTTGTCTATGGATAGACTGCCCTGAAACGATATTTTTATCAGAGTGATTGGTAATCACAATTTTTTCATTATTAGCTATCGCGAGGTATAAATTATTTCCGATGGTATAGGCTACCGCATTCCTTTCTCTATTTAAATCTTTGTTATCAGCTTCTTGTGGGATGCGAATGCTCCCAGTTTTCTTATCGCTTTGATAGTCATAGATATGGTACGTGTTGTCAGCTTCAAAGATGAACTCTTTTTCGTCAATATACCCGATTGAAGGTAAACGCTTTAACTGTGGATAGTTTTTCATCAGTTCATCTCCCAAGGTTCTAATTGTTTTACCATTAGCATCGATGATGTTAAACTTTCCGTTAGAACTATGAATCCATTGGTTCGTATTTTTTATCCATTGTAAATCATAATAATTTTCTGGATATAACAAACTGTATCCTTGTGGTGCATCTGGATTTTTGTAGTATCCGAAAATTGCATCTTCAATCGTGATTTTTTTTAAACCAACATTCGATTGATTTGTGATTCCTTGCTGAGCAAAAGTCGTTAAAGAACCCACGAAGAGCCATAAAAGTAAGTGCTTTTTCATTTGTAAACATTTTTATTTTCTCATTTCAAACGCAAAACCTAAAAAACTAAATCTTGTTATAATTCAACCGATTCATAAATTCGAAAAGAGTAGGCTATCGCAAGACAAATCTTAGAACTTCCGTAATAAAATGAAATTTGTAAAATTTAATAGATTAATTATGTATTTGTGTTGTTTTTTTCGAATCTTTTTCCTCAATTTGCTCCTGAGGGTTCTCTATTTTTTTGGGCCTGATGCCGAGCATTTTCTTCTCGAATGCCCAAAAAAAACGGAATTGTCCCAAAAGAGTTCCTACTATTAACAACGTAATTTGGTATATTGGCAGAATCACGATTAACCGAAGTGTCCATGCTAGGATAGGGTGTAAATTATTGAA
>NZ_CP022381.1:697500-1647500 GCF_002302535.1 Capnocytophaga sp. H2931
CTGTAGTCCCAGGCAGACTCGAACTGCCGACCTCTACATTATCAGTGTAGCGCTCTAACCAGCTGAGCTATGAGACTGCATCTTTTTAGCTATTAGCTATCAGCAAATAGCAATTAGTCTATATAACTTCTAAACACTAATCACTAACCTCTAATTAGCCTAGAAATATCGACTGCACAAGATTTAAAGAATATCCTACAATTACTCTCATAAAGGTATTTCTCTAGAAAGGAGGTGTTCCAGCCGCACCTTCCGGTACGGCTACCTTGTTACGACTTAGCCCCAGTCACTAGTTTTACCCTAGGCAGCTCCTTGCGGCAACCGACTTCAGGTACCCCCAGCTTCCATGGCTTGACGGGCGGTGTGTACAAGGCCCGGGAACGTATTCACCGGATCATGGCTGATATCCGATTACTAGCGATTCCAGCTTCACGGAGTCGAGTTGCAGACTCCGATCCGAACTGTGACCGGCTTTATAGATTCGCTCCTGCTCACGCAGTGGCTGCTCGCTGTACCGGCCATTGTAGCACGTGTGTAGCCCAAGATGTAAGGGCCGTGATGATTTGACGTCATCCCCACCTTCCTCACGGTTTGCACCGGCAGTCCCGTTAGAGTGCTCGACTTAACTCGCTAGCAACTAACAGCAGGGGTTGCGCTCGTTATAGGACTTAACCTGACACCTCACGGCACGAGCTGACGACAACCATGCAGCACCTTGAAAAACGTCCGAAGAAATACCTATCTCTAGGTACGTCGTTCCCCATTTAAACCTTGGTAAGGTTCCTCGCGTATCATCGAATTAAACCACATGCTCCACCGCTTGTGCGGGCCCCCGTCAATTCCTTTGAGTTTCACACTTGCGTGCGTACTCCCCAGGTGGGATACTTATCACTTTCGCTTAGCCACTCAGTCCGAAAACCAAACAGCTAGTATCCATCGTTTACAGCGTGGACTACCAGGGTATCTAATCCTGTTCGCTCCCCACGCTTTCGTCCATCAGCGTCAATCGGTCGTTAGTAACATGCCTTCGCAATCGGTGTTCTGTGTAATATCTATGCATTTCACCGCTACACTACACATTCCAGCTACTTCACAACTATTCAAGACATACAGTTTCAAAGGCAGTTACTCAGTTGAGCTCAGTGCTTTCACCTCTGACTTATACGCCCGCCTACGGACCCTTTAAACCCAATGATTCCGGATAACGCTCGCATCCTCCGTATTACCGCGGCTGCTGGCACGGAGTTAGCCGATGCTTATTCATACAGTACCGTCATCAATCTACTCGTAGACCTTATTCTTCCTGTATAAAAGCAGTTTACAACCCATAAGGCCGTCATCCTGCACGCGGCATGGCTGGATCAGTCTTCCGACCATTGTCCAATATTCCTCACTGCTGCCTCCCGTAGGAGTCTGGTCCGTGTCTCAGTACCAGTGTGGGGGACATCCCTCTCAGAACCCCTACCCATCGTAGCCTTGGTGTGCCGTTACCACTCCAACTAGCTAATGGGACGCGTACTCATCTTTTACCACCGTAGCTTTAATTATTTAATGATGCCATAAAATAATACTATAAGGTATTAATCCAAATTTCTTCGGGCTATCCCTTAGTAAAAGGTAGATTGTACACGTGTTACGCACCCGTACGCCGGTCTAGGGAGAGCAAGCTCTCCTTACCCCTCGACTTGCATGTGTTAGGCCTGCCGCTAGCGTTCATCCTGAGCCAGGATCAAACTCTTCATCGTTAAAAATCTTTAATATCGTAACCTTTAACAAATAAGTAATCGACTCTTAGGATAATTCTTTAAATCTTATTCTTGTGCTGTCAACAATTTTTTCAATGAACTTTATTACTCTTCGCTTTTAGCTACTAGCTAACAGCTATTAGCTCTCAAAGCGGGTGCAAAGATAATAACTTTTTATCTTTACTTCCAAACTTTTTTCAAAATATTTTTTTTGAACTTTTCGCTTCCCGCTGTAAGCTATACGCCATAAGCTAATAACCAACTGCCTTTCGAAAGCGGGTGCAAAAGTAATACTTTTTTCTAAACTACAAAAACTTTTGCAAACTTTTTTTCAAAATATTTTTTTGAGCGTTTTGCTTCGCGCCGTAAGCTATACGTCATAAGCTAATAGCTAACTGCCTTCCAAAGCGGGTGCAAAAGTAATACTTTTTTCTAAACTACCAAAACTTTTGCAAACTTTTTTTCAAAATATTTTCTTGAACTTTTCGCTTCCGCTGTAAGCTATACGCCATAAGCTAATAGCTAACTGCCTTCCAAAGCGGGTGCAAAAGTAATACTTTTTTATAAACTACCAAAACTTTTTAAAGTTTTTTTTTCAAAAATTTTTTTTGAGCGTTTTGCTTTGTGCTGTAAGCTATATGCTATAAGCTAATAGCTAACTGCTTTTCCAAAGCGGGTGCAAAAGTAATACTTTTTTCTAAACTACCAAAAGTTTTGCAAAGTTTTTTTTCAAAATATTTTTTTGAGCGTTTTGCTTCGCGCTGTAAGCTATACGACATAAGCTAATAGCTAACTGCCTTCCAAAGCGGGTGCAAAAGTAATACTTTTTTATAAAACACCAAAAGTTTTGTAAAGTTTTTTTGAAATATTTCTCATATATTATCTTATCATACTTATTATCAAAAACTTGTAAATGAAAAATTAGAATGTTACTCTTTAAAATACTTATTAATACCGTAAAATAACTTATTCTTGGGTCAAAAACTTTTCAATACGGGATTGGGTGTTATTTAGTTATTGAGTTTTCAAAAGATAAACAACTATCATTGTATATTTAATGATGACAGCTTATCTTATATATGAGTAATAATATAAAGGAATAAGTATATACTTATCTACAAATCTCTCAAAATTTACCTATATTTCCCTAACATGTGTCATATAAACCTTGGTAAGTTTATAATTCTTAGAAAATCTAAAATAGTCATTTTTGAAATATTATTCCGATATTTGCTCAAAAATTAGAGTTTGAAGCAGAATTTAATTCGTAAAAACTCTAACGAAAAAAACTGAGTAGACGTATAATAAGTTAACAATAAGCAGAAAATGACAATACAAATCCCTATTCCAAACCTCCTCGCCGACCCAACTTCTTTCCTCGAAAAGGAACTTTTACAAATAGAAGGCGTTGTAAGTGCTAAAGTAGAAATCAACAATCAGCGGGTGGTACTAGATACCAAAAACCTAGAATCAGTAGCTTTGGCAGTACAAAAAATAAAAAAATTAGGCTATAAAGTACCCATTACTCAAGCAACATACCCCGTCCTTGGCATGAGCTGTGCGGCTTGTGCCAGCGGAGCGGAAAATATTGTAAATCAGGCGGAAGGCATCGTATCGGCTTCGGTAAATTTTGCTACGGGCAATCTCACGGTGGAATATCTTCCGAATGTAACAAACATTGCCGAAATCCAAAAAGCAATGCAAAAAGGTGGATACGACCTGCTCATCGAAGAGGAAAAAGAACAACAACAAACCCTCGAAGCCATTCACGAATACAAGCTCAAATCACTGAAATTCAAATCGTTTTGGGCGATTATTCTGTCCTTTCCTGTGGTGATTATCGGGATGTTTTTTATGGATATGCCCTATGGCAACGAAATTTCGTGGTTGTTTGCTACCCCTGTCCTATTTTGGTTGGGTAAAGATTTCTTTGTGAATGCGTGGAAACAAGCCCAGCATCGCACCGCCAATATGGATACACTCGTGGCACTCAGCACAGGAATCGCTTATCTTTTTAGCGTAGTAATGATGATTTTTGCCGAGCATCTACACAAAATAGGTATCCATCCTCATGTGTATTTTGAAGCAGCATCGGTGATTATCGCCTTTATCTTATTAGGAAGATATTTGGAAGAAAAAGCCAAAGGAAATACCTCTACCGCTATCAAAAAACTAATGGGATTGCAACCCAAAACCGTGGTAGTACTCCATGAAAATACCGAAAAAATCACACCGATAGAAGCGGTAAATACAGGGGATATTATCCTCGTGAAACCCGGTGAAAAAATTGCAGTAGACGGCATCGTAACGCAGGGAAACTCATTTGTAAATGAGAGTATGCTGAGTGGCGAACCTGTACCGGTACAGAAAAAAGAAGGCGAAAAAGTCTATGCAGGAACCATCAATCAAAAAGGAAGTTTTCAGTTTCAGGCAGTGAAAGTGGGCAAAGAAACGCTCCTTGCTCACATCATCAAAACGGTACAAGACGCCCAAGGAAGTAAAGCCCCTGTACAAAAATTAGCAGACAAAATCGCTGCTGTTTTTGTTCCTACGGTTTTGTCTATTGCGGTACTCACATTTGTACTTTGGGTAGTTTTAGGTACTGAAAATCAATGGGTACAAGGTTTAATTTCCGCCGTTACGGTATTGATTATCGCTTGCCCTTGTGCCTTGGGATTGGCTACTCCCACCGCCATTATGGTAGGCGTGGGCAAAGGAGCCGAAAACGGTATCTTGATTAAAGATGCCGAAAGTTTGGAGACTGCTAATAAAATTAATGCCGTTATCCTTGATAAAACGGGTACGATTACGCAAGGAAAACCGCAAGTTACTGATGTCCTTTGGCTAAATAACGATAGCTCTGCTGAAAGTATTCTTCTAAGCATTGAAAAACAATCCGAACATCCATTAGCAGAGGCGGTTGCACTTAGACTCCACTCGGTAACCACTGTTGAAATATCTGATTTTGAAAGCATCACAGGAAAAGGAGCAAAAGCAATATTTAATGATAAAATGTATTTCGTAGGCAACCAAAAATTGCTGCTCGAAAATCATATCAATATTGATGCAAAGCTACTTGAAAAAGCCAACGAATGGACACACCAAGCCCAAACCGTAATTTGGTTTGCCGATAGTGAAAAAGCATTGAGCGTTTTGGCAATTTCGGATAAAATTAAGGAAAATTCCGTCCAAGCTATCCAAGAATTGCAGCAAATGGGGATTGAACTGTATATGCTCACGGGCGATAACGAGGCTACAGCAAAAGCTATTGCCCAACAAACGGGCATCGAACATTATCAAGCAGAAGTTTTGCCACAAGACAAAGCAGACTTTGTAAAAAAACTGCAATCTCAAGGAAAAGTAGTAGCCATGGTAGGCGATGGCATCAACGATAGTACGGCACTTGCCACGGCAGATGTGAGCATCGCAATGGGAAAAGGCTCTGATATCGCAATGGATGTTGCCAAAATGACGCTCATTTCATCAGATTTAACCAAAATTCCACAAGCTATTCGCTTATCAAAACACACGGTAGCAGCCGTTCGTCAAAATTTATTTTGGGCATTTATCTACAACCTCATCGGTATTCCCATTGCGGCAGGGGTTCTCTATCCCATCAACGGTTTTCTGCTCAACCCGATGCTTGCCGGTGCAGCAATGGCGATGAGTTCTGTAAGCGTGGTAGGAAACAGTTTAAGGCTAAAGAAAAGCAAACTATAAACCTATCTCATACAAAAATCCCTCTCCGAAGTTTAGCCTTTGGAGAGGGAAAACGAAATCATTAGTTCATTTCAATACTTCCTCATATTCCCCCGTTTTCCTACATAAAAGGCAAAAACAGTTGCAAGCGCTGAAAAAACATGATTCTTTATCTGCTTAATATTATAACACCCCCAGAATGAGAGCTATATTAAATCTATTTTTCTTCTTTTTTACCTCCTAAAATACCTTTTAAAAGTCCTTTTGCTTGATTTTTAACTTCCTCTTTAGCTTTCTCTTTGACATCGTCTTTGACCTTGTTTATAGTACTGTCTCTTTTTGTTGTCAATCCCTCAATAAGTTGATTAGCTTTTCCTGCAGTAGTTGAATCTGTTTTAGATGAAATCAATCCTTTGAGGGCATCTGTTCCTTTATCTTTAAGATTATTAATTTGATTTTTAGCTATTTGAGAAGCTAAATTGGCCACTGACTGTTTCATATCGGTTGAAATTTTAGGGTTGTCGAATGTCCCTCCAAGTAAGGCAGTTATGGCAATGTTATCTACCTTAGCTTGATTTCCTGTGAGTTTGGTTAATGTTGCACTTGCTTCACTTCCCAACATTTGTGGTGGCAGGTTAAACACCACATTGTAGTCCATCACTTGGTCAAAACCATGCGTTCCAGCTACATCAATCGACATATCTTTATATTTCACTTTAAACGGTTCTACATTTACCTTACCATCTTTGAATTTCCCTGTTACTTTCAAATCTTTCAAACTCAATTTTGAGAAATCCAAACTTTGAAAATTTGAAGCTAAGGAAGTCAATAGTTTAGACTCTTCGCTCTTAACTTTCGAATCGACCAAAGCTGCGGAAATATCCCCTGAAAGGGTATTCAAATCGGGGGTCATATCATCTTTCAAATTCCCTGTAACGTTAATTACTGTATTTATTTTCCCTTGCAAAACCTTAGAAATTGGAGCTATTTTTGACAGCATTTCCATCTTTGTAAATGCATCTACAATATTTAATTTCGACATATCCAAGCCCATTGCAAAAGTTGGCACAGCCTCTTTAGTTGACGCATCTCCGCTGATGGCTACATTTCCTCCGAAGATATCGGTTTTTAAATTCTCCAAACGTACTTTTTCTTCTTTGATAATCAATCTTCCAGAAGTGTTTTTCAACTCTAAATTGTCGTAAATTACCGTTTCAACATTTGCAGTAAATGTACAATCCAAAAATGAAGGGATTTTCAAAACTGATGTTGTTGATGAAGCTGTTGTTACTTCTTTAGACTGACCTTTCGTAGGATTTTCTGTTGGATTGGTTGCGGGTTGCATAAAATCTGCTATTACTATTTTATTAGATTTCAAAGCAAAATTCCCTTTCAAAACATCATTTTTGAATAGAAATCCAAATAAATTATCCAGACGCCCGTTAAGTTTTAAATCAGAATCTCCGACATGTGAAATAAATTTACTCAATTGAATGTGAGCCGTTGAAAAATCTAAGTTTGCTTCGTCAATATGGAAAGGTTTCACGAATTCTTCACCTTCATAAACGAACTGCTGTAAAGATGCAACTCCTTGATTTTTAACATTTTCAAACTTCTGTTTTTCAACCGAATTCATATCTAATTCGGTGGTTATATCGGCTTTAAAAATTCCTTTCAATTGTTTGTCTAAAGATATAGGATAGGCTTGTGAAAGATTTGCTAAATTTACCGTTCCCTTCAATGCAGCATTTACTTTCGGATTGTCAACTACGTTGTACACATGGGCTTTAGCTGTAAAATGATCTTGATCAATAGTCATTGTAAATTTATCCAAATTGACTTGAGTATCATTCATAATTCCCGTTGTATTTTTTACTTTCAAATCAATGTTGATATTTTGTATACTTTTGGGTAGATCAGGATACTTTAATGAAGCTTTTTGAGAGGTCATTTCCATAGCAAATGTTGGTATTTTATCCCCTACCATGTCCCCTTTGACATTTCCTTTTAGTGTAAAATCGCCAGTAGTTTTCACTTTTTCAATTTCTTTGGAATACGCCTCTGGAATTAACGCTAAGAAACTTTGAAAACTGTTTGACGGAGCATTAAAAGTTAGGTCATAATGCTGTCCGTTTTCTAATAATTTTACAAATCCATCGAAAACGAGCTCCAAACGATTAATAATTGCTTTGTTTTCCTTAAACGTATACTTTTGCTGATTCAAATCAATTCCTAAAATAGCATCCAACGAAACGGGAATTCTATTCATAAAATTGCTTTTGTCCATCGAAAATGATATTTTCAGATCGGTCTTCGTATTCAAATCTAATACTTCGTTTTCAAAATTTCCTTTTCCAGTATGGTTCAGTTCATCCAAAAGCAAATGCATATCACCATCGTCATTCTTGAATGTAAACTTCATGTTTTCAATATTATAAGACTGTATCCCTAACTTGAATGGGGTGGACTGACTTTCCTTTTGTGTTGTTTCTGAAGGCAAAGCTATATCAAAATTTCCCTGCCCTTCTTTATTCATATGAATGAAAACTGACGCATCTTTCAAATCGAAGCCTAATATGTTGTAATTACCTGACAACAAATCGGTCACACTTACTTTAACAGCTAGTTTCTGTGCTGTAAATAAAGTATCCCCTACGAACGGTTCTTTGTTGACTATACTAAAGTTGGTGAGGGTAACATCAGCCTTTGGAAAGCTACGGAATAAACTGAGAGAAACATCCTCTAATGAGGCTGTTGCATTGATATTTTCATTAACCAAGCTAATGGCTTTTTCCTTTATCTTATCCTTGAAGAAAAATGGAATAGCTACCATAGCCAACACAAGTAGCACAACAAAAATAACTGTGATTTTCAAAAGTTTTTTTACTATTTTCATAGATTTTGTTTTTAAAAGATTATTATGTAATTATTATAAATAGCCTCGACCTATGTAAACTGTTGAAGAATAATCAACAGAAACAGTACATAAGTCGAGGCTACAAAAAAAATGTAATTCCGACCTTCGTTTCACCCCATCAAAGTCAGGAGCAAGGCAAAGGTACAAAAAATATTCTTACTTCAATATGGGAGCCAAAACTTCTGGTTTCCCATCAATATTTTCAGGATTATCTACTCCTAAAATTCTGGTTATTAATGGATATACATTGACATTTTCGAAGGTATGAACTTTGTAACCTTTCTTGATTTTAGGCCCTATAGCATAGAATATACCGCCCATATCAGGCGTTACATAAGGGTCATAACCGTGTGTTCCCCATTTATTTTTCAATCGTGTTAGCGGATGATTTGCTCTGTGAATCATATAATTAGGAGCATCAACCACTAAAATAATATCTCCAATCTGTGAACTTTTTGAATAATGCCAGTGAGCAGGAGTTTCTTCTCTGTAGTATATCTTGACCTTTGCAGGTAACTCAGCTTTCAAAAGGTTGTAAACCTCAGCTTTATCGGCAGGGTTGTTGACATAAACCTGAGCGTGCATCCCATTGCTAATGATATTCGCCTTGTCTTTAGTTGCTTTGATGACTTCTTCCAAATTTATAAAAATATCTTGGGAGGAATCCATTTCAATCATCCCGTGGTCAGACACCACAATGGTGTAAATAGGCAGATTGATGTCTTTAACTTTTTGCATAATAAGTCCTAACAATCGATCAGCTTCCTGTACGGTTTCTCGCATTTTTGGAGAGTTTGGCCCAGAATTATGACCTTCCGTATCTACCAATGAAAAGTAAAGTGTGACGAATCGAGGACGTTCATTTTTAGGTAATTGAAACCAACGAGCTACTTCATCAATCCGAGCTTCATTGGATACTTTTCCGTCATAATCATAGTAATAGGTTGGATATTCTCCTCGAATAGGAGCCTCTGAACCAACCCAAAAATAAGATGCTGTTTTCATTCCTTTGGACTGTAACCATTGCCAAAGTGGATATCCTTGATAGTAATGAGCATCTTGTACCTTAGCTCTATCACCGATGGCATAAACTGCATCACGACCACGATCATAAAATTTGTTATCTACTATACCATGATTACCAGGATACATACCTGTGATAAGAGAATAATGGTTTGGAAAAGTTTTACTTGGAAATGAAGATAATAGCATTGGAGTTGTAGCTCCTTCTTTTGCTAATTTCTTGAAGTTAGGAAGATTATACTTTTCTGCATAATCGTGTCGAAAACCATCGAAAGATACAAACAGCACATAGTTCTCCTCGACCTTACTGACACCTGTCTTAGATGGGTTACATCCAATGAAAAGTAATGAAATTAATAAAAAAATAAATCTTTGAAAGTATATTTTTTTCATGTGAATTAAATTTGTAAATAGTTATATGAATTTTCAAATCAATATCGAAAATGTGTCATATCATAATCGACTATTAATCCAAAGTCATTCAATAGTCGTTGACTATCTCTAAATTAAAATACTTTGAGTATATGCACCAAAATATAGAAATCGTTAAATGAAATGACCTGTCGCAACATTTCCAAAGATTTTTATATCCAAATTCAATTTGTTATTAATAAAGACTTCGACTACACCAAACTGACAAATCACTGTGTGTCAACTAAGGGTAGTCGAAGCCTATTTCAAAATATTATTGCCTATTTGCTATTAAAATGTATATCTCAACCCGAAACTCCAAGTACGTCCGAATCCAAAATAAACACGGTTGACTGTGGATATACCTTTGTATGTTTCTCCTAATTCGTCATAGGTTTTGGAATTTGGTGCATTGTTGTATGTTTTAGGTACATCGTTTGCGTGAATGTTATCATATGATTCCGCAATATAGTAAGTGTCAAATAAGTTATCTATATGAGCCGTTATTGTAATTGATTGGCTGTCAGTTATTTTTAATTTATATGACATACTTAAATCAAACAAATTGTAACTTGGCAACAATAAAGCTCCTTTATCCGCCTGAGTTTGACTATCAAAACTGGTTACGTTCAATGTTCCGTAAAGATTACTTACATAACGCCAATCAGCATTGAATTTTAATCCATCAAAAGGGATAACGGTAGCTCCTAATGATGCTGTTTTTTGTGCTGATTCACCCACTTTCACTTTATCCAAAAACAGGGTAATGTATTCAGTACTACCATCAGAAAGCACGTTGCCGTTTTTGTCAATCAACTCGTTACTTTCATTAAATAGACTACCCTGTGCATTACCTTCATAGAACCAATCTCCTAATGATAAAGCTCCTTTAAATCGAAGATAATCCGTTACCTTTACATCTGCTTCTAACTCAATTCCTTGATGAATTTCGGTAATGCCCAATATGTTTGCATAACTATCTGGCACGTTTCGCAAGACTTTTGATTTTCTTACAAAACGATCTTTCCAAGAAGTTCTGTAAGCATTCAAGTTCACATTAGCAAAACTCGATTTAAAGCCATATCCAGCTTCCATACCCAAGACTTTTTCGTTCGTTAAGTTAGGGTTTAAAAAGTTTTTATAGTTCGGATACACAGCATTGAAAAAAGGTTGTTTTGAATAGTAACCAATATTAGCAAAAACATTGTGTTGCTCATTGATATTGTAATTTACTCCTCCTTTGATGTTATATCCTAAAATATCTTTAAATCCTGTTTTTCTGTCCATCGCCGTAGTAGGATTGTTTCGAACAGCCAATTTACCTGATTTTATAAATTCATCTATACGCTGAAAACCCTGTATAGAGGAAGAACCTTGTAAGAAAGCAGAAAAATCATCGTCAGAATATTCTAATTGGGCAAACATTCCCATCCAACGTACTTCTCCATCGTTGCTGTAATCTACACGATTTTCCAAAGGATGAACACTTGCAAACGGATTGAAACTGGGTTTGTCACTGTAAGTAGTAGAAACTTGATACCCACCTACAACATTTTCATTTTTAGTCTCCTTGAAAGAAGGTGCTCCCCAAAGGTCAGTAATCACTCGATAGTGGTATCCGTAGTAATACCTTCCGTCAAGCCCCATATTGAACGTGAAATTTTTATCAATTTTATGGTTGAAATTGGTTAGGAAACCATACCAGTCGTGCGAGTTTACATTGGCGGTACGCACTAGGTTACCTGCTGTTGAAGTTCGGTTTGCTTCTACAATTTTATCAAAGTCGTACAGACCTGTGCTGGCATTTCTAAAATCTCTTAGGCGCTTTCTGTTGATACCTCCATAATCTCCTGAACCAAATCCACGTCCGAATGAAGCATAAACTACGGTACTCAAAGCAGAATAATCGTTCATTTTCCAATCCCAGTTAAGCATCATCACTGGCTTGTGATAAGCGTTGCGACTATATGCATAAGGTTCACTATTCAAATATCCCCAATCAGAATTGTATTTCCGATTTGGCTTATCAGCAGAACCAAATTTGATAGCATCGGAAATCGTCACTGACGAATAACGTTGGTTGTGCCACTGCGGAGCTCCCGTCATCATAAATTGAAAATTGTGTTTGTCCGAAGGGGTGTAGCCCAATGCAAAAAAGTAATTGTATCCTTCAAATTCAGTTCGGTCTGCGTATTTTTCTCCTGCATTTCGGCTTAATAAAATGGAAGATGACCACCCTTTTTCGCTTTTACCAGTATTATATGCGGCAGTTATTTTCATTTCGTGGTTACCATCATTGTTTCCGTAACTTCCAAAAACGCTTCCTCCTTCTTTCATATCCGAAGTGCGTGTGATGATATTTATAGTTCCCCCAACCGAAGCTATGGCTAATTTAGAAGCTCCTAAACCACGTTGTACTTGCATTGCCGAAGCGACTTCCGAAATACCTGCCCAGTTGCTCCAATATACCTTACTATTTTCCATATCGTTCACGGGCATTCCGTTGACCATCACAGCAATGTTTTCATTACCAAAACCACGAATGTTAATTTTAGAATCTCCAAAACCACCTCCTGCTTTGGTAGCATAAACTGATGGGGTTCTGTTTAAAATCTCGGGAAATTCTTTATTTCCTAATTTTTCAACAATTTCAGATGCACGAATGGTAGAAACCGCTACAGGCGTTTGTCTTTCCTTCGCTATATCCAATAAGACACTCCCAGTAACAACAACCTCTCCCAAACTCTCAGCGTCGGATTGTAAGGTTACATTGATATTAGCCTTACCGCTTGTCAATTTGAAAGGTACTTGTCTTGTAACAAATCCTAAATAAGAGATTTCCAAAACTCCACTGTCACTGTCCACTTGCAATGAAAATTTTCCATCAGCATCGGTAAATACTCCTTTGGTAGTTCCTTGAATGAGTACATTAGCTCCCAAGAGCGGTGCGTTAAACTCGCCATCAATGACCTTACCGGTAACTATTCCCTGAGCATAAGTCATTGTAGCACATAAAATTAAGGCTAAATTTAAAAACCAATTTTTCATTTTGTTTGTGTTAAATATTAAAGTTAGTTTGATGCGACAAAAATGCATCTTTTCACGAAATCATATATTAAGTGAATGTTAAGTATTTCTGACAGCAATCCAAAAAAAGCATAAAACATCCCCCTGATATGTAATAGGGAATATTTTATGCTCTCTACCCATCCGATTTATTCTAATGGTTATCTATCGGCAACTTGCTTTCAAATACTCACGGTTCATACGCGCGATATTTTCTAAAGAAATACCTTTCGGACATTCTACCTCACAAGCTCCTGTGTTGGTACAGTTCCCGAAACCTTCCAAATCCATTTGGTGTACCATGTTCATCACACGATCAGCAGCCTCTACACGTCCCTGTGGAAGCAATGCAAATTGTGACACTTTTGCCGCTACAAACAACATCGCTGATGAGTTTTTACACGTTGCCACACAAGCTCCACAACCAATACAAGAAGCGGCATCCATTGAGCGGTCAGCATCGAATTTCGGAATTGGAATCGCATTAGCATCTTGCGTATTTCCCGAAGTATTTACTGAAATATATCCTCCTGCTTGTTGGATACGCTCGAAAGCAGTTCTGTCCACAATCAAGTCTTTAATTACAGGGAAAGCGGTTGCTCTCCAAGGCTCAATAGTGATAGTGTCACCGTCGTTGAACATACGCATATGCAACTGACATGTAGTAATTCCGCGGTCAGGCCCGTGAGCTTCCCCATTGATGAAAAGCGAACACATACCACAGATTCCCTCACGACAATCGTGGTCAAACGCAACAGGCTCTTCACCTTTGGCTACCAAACTTTCATTAAGTATATCCATCATCTCCAAGAACGACATATGCTCGGAAATATCGGTTACTTTATATTCTACCATACGACCTTTTTCGTTGGCGTTCTTCTGTCTCCAAATTTTTAATGTTAAATTCATTGTGCTTAGGATTTAGGGAGATTAGGAAGTAAGAATGATTAGATATATAGAATTTTCAGTTTTTTGGGTCGCTTTGGATATTATCTCTGGATTTCATTTTGAAAATCATCGAACCTATCATTTTTCCTATTTCAGAAATGAGTTCTTCTATATGACTGTCCGATGAAAAACCCAATCCTTTTGCTATATATATTTGAGTTTCCAATTCAAAAAGAGAGCCTTGTGCTATTCTTAAAAAGTTTAAGCAACTTCTCAAAGAGGCTCGTCCCCAACCTTCTGCTATATTGGATGGTATCGACACTGCACTTCGGCGAATTTGGCTTGTTAACCCAAATTTTTCTTCCTCAGGAAATAAGCGAGTTACTTCATATACTCTCTTGACTAAATCCATTGATTTTTGCCAAACGACTAATTCTTTATATGACGTAACTTTATTTAACATTGTTACAAACCTATCTCCTTATAATCTTTATATTCTTCTAATCTTTCTATTTTTCTATTCCTTCTTTCTCCTATTTATAACTACGTTGTGCTAATTTTATATCTTTAAACTCTAATTCTTCTTTATGCATAATTTCCTCGCTTGGATTGTAGGTACATTTCACCTCATTAGGGTTCCCTGTGTATTCCCAAGCCGCTACATAAGCATAATTTTCGTCATCGCGAAGTGCTTCACCGTCAGGAGTTTGATACTCTTCACGGAAATGTCCTCCACACGATTCGTTTCGCTCCAAAGCATCTTTGGCAAAAAGCTCTCCAAGTTCCAAGAAATCAGCTACACGACCTGCTTTTTCAAGCTCGGTATTCATTCCTGTAAGTTCTCCAGTAACTTTTACGTTTTTCCAAAAGTCTTCACGAATTTCGCGAATTTCCTGAATAGCTTCTCTAAGCCCTTGTGCGTTACGTGCCATTCCCACTTTATCCCACATCACTTTTCCAAGTTTTTTGTGGTAATAATCTACTGAATTCGTTCCTTTATTATTGATGAAAAATGCCAAACGCTCTTTTACAACACGCTCTGCTTCAATAAATTCAGGCAAATCGGTGGAGATTTTCCCTGTACGAATATCTGCTGCTAAATAATCGCCTATTGTATAAGGAAGAACAAAATATCCGTCCGCCAAACCTTGCATCAAAGCAGAAGCTCCCAATCGGTTCGCCCCATGGTCGGAGAAGTTCGCTTCACCAATACAGTAACAACCCGGAATTGTAGTCATTAAATTGTAATCTACCCAAATTCCACCCATTGTGTAGTGTGTTGCAGGGTAAATCATCATTGGCGTTTTATACGGATTTTCATCAACGATTTTTTCATACATTTGGAAAAGGTTTCCGTATTTTGCTTCAATAATTTTTTCTCCCCGTTTTATAATTTCTTCTTTGGAAGGATTTTCGATTCCGTGGATTTTACATTGTTCCTTTCCGTAACGCTCAATAGCAGAAGAGAAGTCCAAATACACAGCCTCGCCTGTTGCATTCACTCCGTAACCTGCATCGCAACGCTCTTTAGCAGCACGTGAAGCGATATCACGCGGAGCCAAGTTTCCGAAAGCAGGATAACGTCTTTCCAAGTAATAATCACGGTCTTGCTCTGCAATTTCAGTTGGTTTTTTACGTCCTTCACGGATAGCATACACATCATCCATATTTTTAGGCACCCAAATACGTCCGTCGTTACGAAGCGATTCAGACATCAATGTCAATTTTGATTGATAATCTCCCGAACGTGGAATACAAGTTGGGTGGATTTGCGTAAAACAAGGATTCGCGAAGAATGCTCCTCTTTTGTGAGTCTTCCAAGCTGCCGTTCCGTTACAGCCCATGGCGTTGGTAGAAAGGAAATATACGTTTCCGTAACCTCCCGTTGCAATTACCACAGCATGAGCTGAATGGCGTTCTACTTCACCTGTAACCAAATCACGAGCAATAATTCCACGAGCCTTGCCGTCAACTACCACAACATCCAACATTTCATGGCGATTGTACATATCAATTTTTCCACGAGCTATTTGTCGGTTCATTGCTGAATATGCTCCAAGCAAAAGCTGTTGTCCTGTCTGTCCCTTTGCATAGAAAGTACGGGAAACTTGCGTCCCTCCAAACGAACGGTTGTCCAACAATCCTCCATAATCACGAGCCAACGGAACTCCTTGAGCCACACATTGGTCGATGATATTTCCTGAAACCTCAGCCAAACGGTATACGTTAGCTTCGCGAGCACGGAAGTCACCCCCTTTTACCGTATCATAAAAAAGTCGGTAGTTAGAGTCTCCGTCACCCATATAGTTTTTCGCAGCGTTGATACCTCCTTGTGCAGCGATAGAGTGAGCACGACGTGGCGAATCTTGATAAGCAAACGCCTTAACATTATAACCTAATTCAGCCAATGTAGCTGCAGCAGAACCTCCTGCAAGCCCCGTTCCTACAACAATAATATCAATATTACGTTTATTTGCAGGGTTTACCAAATTGATTTTATTTTTATGTTTTGTCCACTTCTCCGCGATAGGACCTTCTGGAATTTTTGAATCTAATTTCTTCATAGTTATTTCCCTAATAAATGATTAAAATAATGGAACAAAGCAACGAAAACAAATCCGCCACAAATCACCAAAGAATAGATGCTACCTAATTTGCTGATGATTTTTTTGCGTTTATCATCTTTCCAACCCATTGATTGGAATGATGATTGGAATCCGTGAATCAAGTGTAGGTACAAGAAAACAAAACTTAACACGTACACCGCCACGCGAATAGGATTACTCATAGCTACGATAAGGTCAGTATAGTAGCGGAAACCTCCGTCGGCTGCCAAGCCTGACATATCTCCGTTTACATACTTCACGGTCATTTCGTGTACCCAAAAATCTTTCAAGTGAAATAACAAAAATAGGAGGATACACGCACCACTGATAATCATATTACGTGACATCCAAGTGGAGTTTGCCGCTCCGTTGTAACGGGCATAAGCGTTAGCTCCACGGGCTTTGCGATTTTGGATTTCCAAAACAAAACCCATCACGAAGTGGAAAATAACTCCCAACATCAGAATGGGTTGCATCACGCCTTGAACCAAGGGATTGGTTCCCATAAAATGTGATAAATCGTTGAACAAACTGGCACTAAAAACCGAAGTAAAGTTCACCGCCAAGTGTATCACCAAAAAGACAATCAGGAAAAGTGCCGACAGAGCCATCGCCACCTTTCGAGCAATAGATGTTTTAAATAGTGCTGCCATTATTAACTGTTAATTATTTGTTTATAGTTTTTTAAAATTGAATACAAATTTACGTATTTAACAGTTAATCTACAACTAAAAAACTTTACAAAACCTAATTTATAACGATTTTAAAAAAAGATACTACCCTATTTTACAGATTCTCAATACGAAATAAAAATTAGAGACTAATTCTTCTATTAAATTTCTTTACTTAAACTCTATCAGCACTAAAAAAGTTAAGAAATAAAAAGTAAAGCTAAATAATACACCTATATTTATTAATGCTCTTAAGACAATTTTATTTAAATCAATATAAATGTGGGAGAAAAAAGTAAAAAAAATATGACAGAAATCATGTTTTATTCTTCTTTTTTTTCATAAATTTGACGCATGTAATCATAAAAATTAACACCATATGCTAAAACAATTATTAACCACACTTATGCTGACATTTTTAGCTTTACCACTAATGGCACAAGTGAAAGTGACAGGAAAAGTTACCGACGAAAATAATAGTCCACTGCCAGGTGCGACTGTCATTATTAAAGGTTCTGCTAAGGGAGTCGCTACGGATTTCAATGGAAACTACGAAATTGAAGCTCAGGTAGGTAATGAACTTGAGTTCAGTTTTATGGGTTTCCAAACACAGACTAAAAAAGTTATGGGGGGGGGTAAAACACTGATTATCAATGTTTTGCTTAGAGAAGACGCCGAACAACTTGAAGATGTGGTTGTTGTAGGATACGGAACTCAGCGTAAAGAAAGTCTAACAGGAGCTATGCAAACCTTAAAGCAGGAAAAACTGACAGACATAACTTCTCCCACGATTGAGAACATGATTAGCGGAAAGGTTTCGGGAGTGTTCGTTGCTCCAGGTTCAGGTCGTCCAGGGGAAACGGGGGCTATTATCATTCGTGGAAAATCAACCATCAACGGAAGTACCGCCCCTCTTTGGGTTGTTGATGGCGTTATTATGGGAACAGGTGCGAACATTGTAAACCCTGCGGACATCGAAACGATGTCCATTTTAAAAGATGCTGCTTCCACCGCCATTTATGGTTCACAAGGAGCTAATGGGGTAATTCTCGTTACTACCAAAAAGGCTGTTACAGGAGAATTAAAAACACAAATATCTATTAAACAAGGACTTACTTCTCTAAACAACGGAAATTTACAGGTAATGAATGGAGCTGAGCTATATGATTACTTTCAATCATTTTCCAATGCTTCAACCATAAGTGCACCTCGCTGGAATCTAGAGCTTCGCAATAGCAATTTTGACTGGTGGGAAGAAGCAACTCGTGCGGGATTTGTTCGTGATTACACCGCATCAATTAGTGGAGGTTCGGACATGCTTCGTTCTTATTTTTCCGTAGGTTTTTACAGTGAACAGGGAGCGGTAAAAGGCTATGAATATGACAAATACGACTTCCGATTGAAAACGGACTATACTCCTGTGAAATGGTTGACCATCAAACCAAATGTTACTGGTAGTTTTAGACAATCCGATGACAAACAGCATTCTGTAGGAGCAATGTATTCAAATTTGCCTTGGGATAGTCCGTATGATGAAGAAGGAAACCTTGTTCCGCATCGTTCTCCTCGATGGTTTAACAGCAACTCAACGAACTATTTGTACGATTTACAATGGAATCACAGCAAAGGAAGTTCCTTCCAAGGAATGGGAGGCTTGGATTTCACAATCCGATTCTATGATTGGCTTACATTCTCTTCTATCAACAACTACCGCCTGTCCACATATCACTCAAACTCTTACAGTGACCCTCGCTCCTCTGCGGGAGAAAGTGTAAAAGGTCGTTTGTATGAATATCAAAGTAATGTCATAAATCGATATACCAGCCAGATTTTGAATTTCAACAAATCTTTTGATAATCATTCATTTGACGCAACTTTGGTGTATGAATATAAAGATTATTGGGGAAAAGTTATCTCCGCACAAGGGGTTGGATTCATCCCTGGATTTGAAGTATTGGACGTTGTTACCAAACCTGAAAGCACGAAAGGTAGCTTAACTGAATCTGCTACACAATCGCTTATCTCTAAATTTGTTTACAATTACGCCAGCCGATACATATTGGAGGGTTCTCTACGCCGTGATGGGGCTTCTAACTTTGGAGCGAACGCACGATATGGAAATTTCTTCTCAGTAAGTGGAAGTTGGAACGTTCACAACGAAGAATGGTTTACTCCTGAATGGGTTAATAGTCTGAAACTTAGAGCTTCATATGGTTCTGTTGGTATTCAACCCAACGTTTTGTATGGGCAGTATGATTTATACGCTGTTTCTACGGGAGCTAGCTACAATCAAATTTCAGGAGCTTTAATCTCCCAAAAAGGAAATAAAGATTTGACTTGGGAAACTACCTACACCACAGGATTGGGTTTCGATGCAACTTTGTTCGATAGGGTTTCACTTACCGTTGATTTCTACGATAAAGCTATCAGTAATTTATTGTATCCTGTACCTGTTTCGGGTGTTACAGGAGTTACCAGCGTTTGGCGTAACGTAGGTGAACTGTCCAACAAAGGAATCGAAATCACCTTAGGGGCTTCCATCATCAAAAATGAAGACATTCATTGGGAAGTCGATTTAAACTTCGGTAAAAACACCAATGAAATCAAAAACTTATATGGCGACCGAAAAGAAATCATTGTGTCGGATGGAGCAGGAATAGCAGGTTCTGCAAACAAAATATTAAAACCAGGGTACGATAGCGATACTTTCTACATGCGAGAATGGGCGGGAGTAGACAAAGAAACGGGAGCTCCTTTGTGGTACAAGTCCGTAACTGATGCCAATGGAAACGTAACACGTGAAGTAACAAAAAAATATTCCGAAGCCAACCAAGTGGATGTCGGAAAAGCAACCCCTGACTTCTTTGGAGGTTTCGGAACGGCTTTCACGTATAAAAATTTCGACCTCAGAGCTAATTTCGGATTTGCTTACGGTGGAAAAATATATAATTATTCACGAACTGAATATGACTCTGATGGGGCTTATACCGACCGAAATCAAATGAAATTAATGAGCGGGTGGTCACGTTGGCAAAAACCTGGTGATGATGCAACGCACCCAAAAGCTACCTACGAAAACAAAAGTAATTCAAACAAAGTGTCTTCTCGATTCTTGGAAGATGGCAGTTACTTGAAACTTCGCTCATTATCAATAGGATACAATTTGGATTTATCTGAATATAAACTCCCTAAACTGAGATTGTCTATTTCAGGAGAAAACTTGTTTACCATAACGAACTATTCAGGTGTTGATCCTGAAATTCCTACAAGAAACGGAGCTATCATAAATTCATCAGGGCCTTCGGTGTATCCTTCAACACGTAAATTTATTTTTGGAATAACCGCTAATTTTTAATTTTTGAAATCATGAAAAATATCGTATACATTTTAACAATTTCCATCGTTCTTTTATCCTCTTGCGATATAGAAAGATTTCCGCACGGACAAATGGCGGCAGAAAAAATAACATCAGACCCCGATGGTTCTCTGGACGGATTACTTAACGGATGTTACGCTCAGATGAAAGGTTGGGCGGACGTTATGCATCGATGTGGTGAATATGCAGGTGATAATATGATGATTCGAGGAAGCTCAACCGATGCTTTTTATGAATTCATCTCGTACTCCCGCACTCCCAATAATTATCGCTTACAATCATTTTGGGATAGTGGATACAAGGTAATTGCTCAAACATCCAATATCATCAGCCTTTTCCCTGAGGATAAAGCCTCTAACGAAACCAAAACAAAATTAGGAGAATGTTACTTTCTTAGAGGGATGATGTATTTCTATCTATGTAGAGCATATGGACGCCCCTATGCACAATCACCTGAAACTAATTTGGGAGTGCCTATCGTTAATGGAACACCTGAAGATTTGGTAAACACAACACTGCCTGACCGATCTACTGTTAAGGAAACATATGACCAAGCTATCAAAGACTTGCTAAAAGCAGAGCAATTGATTAGCCGTAATAGAGGCAATGCATATGCTTCAAGAGAGGCTGCTCAAGCCCTTTTATCAAGAATATATCTTTATATGTCCGGTACATATGAAGCACCGAATACCAATTACGCTCAATTGGCTGTTGAGTATGCTGACAAGGTTATCAATTCTAATAAATATGTACTTCTTGACAGACAAAACTTCATGAAGTATAACACCTTTGTCCCTGAAAGTAATAAAGAATCCATATTCGTAGTTAAGAGGGTAGCTTCAGAGTTTTCAGGTTACGACCACTATTATGGTGTTGGTGGTATGTATGCTAACATCGGTGGTATGGGCTGGGGAGAAATGTATGCCAGTGCCAAATACATTGATTTACTGAATGAAACGGGACGTAATGACTGGAGTAACAACATCATCGTTGATGCAAGAGCCAGTTTTATTGAACCTCAATACACCAAACCTTCTGTTACCGTAAACGGTGTTAACTACCACCAAAAAGTATTCCGCTTTATCGCAAAACTTAAGGATAAAAACGGCAAACAAACAGGTTATAGATACATTCAAGCTCCGGTTGCTTACAACTATGAAAGCAACCAGTTGGAATTAACTTCAGGAGTTCCAACCTGCACGATAAAAGCAGGGGATGTAGACACAACTTACCCCCTTACTGGTGTAAACATTGCTCAAGGCATATACACTATCAGTTATGAAGGAGATGTTTATGAAGGAGTCATTGACAACCTAATGAGATTAAATCGTGCTTATCCGATGTTTTACATTGTAAAATGCTCTCGTGAGGGAGAGGACAGCCACTTGCATTCTCCTGTGATTTCTCGTTTAGGAGAAATCTATTTGAACAAAGCTGAGGCTCTAGCTAAACTTGGACGCTATGGAGAAGCTCTTACGAACTTGAATATCATCAGAGAACGTTCAATCATAGGAGGTGGTTACGCTTCTTTGGACGCTTCTAATGCAGCGGAACGCATTGATAAAGAACGACAACTGGAGTTAGCTTTCCAAGCAGAACGCAGTTATGATGTATTCAGAAATGGAAAATCTCTTACTCGCCATTATCCAGGCCCTCATAGTGCCATGGAAGATATTTCGGCTAATGATTACAGAGTAGTGTATTATATACCACAAACGGCTATAAATTCATATAAAGGAAAACTTACTCAAAATCCAACCAAATAGAAAAAATGGAAAGAGGCGGTCTAAAATTAGACTGCCTCTTTTATTATAAATTTATCTCACCCTAACTTTTTATTAAAAGCTGGAGAGCATGATACCTACCCCAATTGTATTTTGTTTGTGGTTATATTCGATGAGCGAATCTCCATAGCCTGTGGATACCTGAGCAAAAAGTCGTAATCCTCCTTTACCAACAGAATGTACATAAGTCAACTCGCCAAATCCTCTATTGTTTTTGAAGTTCAGATTGTTACGTGTTAAAAATAGAATTTGATGTCTTTTAGCCATGTAAAACACATTTAATTCAGCTCTTCCTACATAATCAATTATATCGGGATTATCATTATCATTTTTCTTTTCACTCATACGTCGCCAAAATCGGGTTATAAACATAAAATCTCCCCATTCGAAAGCATTCATTAAAATAATTCGATTCCAACTTCGGGAATAGAGATGTTCCTTTCCATTAGACTGGTGATTTAAAGAAAGTCCCGTCAAACGCCATTTAAAGCCTCCCGCGGATAAGTTCAAAGGAATTAAATACATGACCTCGGGTTCGTAATTTAATTCCCGAAACGGACGGGACAATTCTCCATTATAAACCTGCCAATATGCCTGTTGTGTGAAAGCTACCCAAATATCTCCTTTGGAACCTAAAAAATCCTGCCAAACTTTGGTTTTCAAACTTACTTGAAATTTCGTTTCTACATTCTGAAAATCCCGATATGGCGGATTTCCCCTAAGTGGATTGGTATTTTGTGGTTGCCGATTCATTCTATCTGTCCAACGAAAAGGTATCAAATAAATTGGTCGATATTCCGATGGTCTAAAAATACCTTGTTGGTCTTTATCGTCAATTTCAAACATTTTCGATAACGCACTCCCATATCGGTTGTATTCAATCTTTTCAATAATAGGCAGTATCGTATCCAAACGATGTTGATGATTCACCTCTTGCGATATAGCCATTTGACTAATAATCAATGATAATACTAAAGCTAAATTACTAATTTTTGTATTCAAAATGTTTCTTACATATTTTACAGAAGCTAAACAAGTTTATGTCTGAAAAATGAAACTTTTAACTAAAAAAGTTATTTTCAGAACCAAAAGATATTTTGCTTCCAATAGTTAGACAATTTGTGTTTAAGTACATAAACTTTAATCCATAGAGATTACCTAAAATCCTTTACATCAAAGCTTTCCCCAATATTTAACAAATGTAATTTCCTATTTTCTGCTGCAAATTTATCTATTGACGCTTGACGATCGATTTTGATAACATCAAAAGTATCATAATGCACTCCAAGGGTATGGATAGCATCTACGAATTTGGCCGCTGTTAAAGCATCTCGGACTCCCATTGTATAATTATTCCCTATTGGAAGAACCGCTAAATTTACTTTATATTGGCTTGGAATAATGGTCATATCCAAATGTAGTGCTGTATCTCCTGAAATATAGACTGTTAAGCCTTCATAGTTAATCAAAAAACCTGCGGGATTTCCTCCATACTTACCGTCAGAAAACGAAGACGAATGTACAGCTTTTGTCATTTTTATTTTCACAGTTCCATTCTCAAATCGGTATGAACCTCCAATATTCATTTCGTGTCCGTCCAAACCTAAAGATCTGTAGTGAGCCAGTATCTCTGGATTGGTAATCAGTTTTGCTCCCGTTCTTTTAGCAATAAATTCGGCATCCAAAATATGATCCTGATGTGCGTGTGTAAGTAGAATATAATCTGCTTTAACATCGGAAATATCAATATGTTTAGCTAAAGGATTGGCCGAAATAAAAGGGTCAACCAAGAAGAACTTGCCGTTAATCTCAATATTGACACAAGCATGTCCTAAATAAGTTACTTTCATAATATATCTTTTTTTGGGTAGAGTTACACAAGGTATGATACTCAAATCCATCCAAAATTGATGTAGAAAAACACAATTTCAAAAGCTTTTATATGGTTTTCAAACTTTTTTGAAAAACAACAAGTTTTCCTCACCGCTCGGCGTATCCGATGTCTCAAAAGTGTGTTGTTTCCTTCAATATCAGTAGTGTATTTTTTACCTACTTTATGTGTATATTCTTGAAAAACAGACGCAAAAGCTTCCCAATTATCTGTACAAATCTCATCAAAACTAACACCCAATTTCTTCAATTTCTCACGAAGTTTTTGGGCTGTTTTTATGTTTCGTTTGCCCCATACCCACGCTACAATTTCCTTTGTTTCAGCAGAATAAGCATAAATCAACCACTTTTTGTTTTTCTTTTTTCCTACAAAAGTCCAAAGTTCATCAACTTGTAACGATTTGTATTTGTTTTGTTTGGGTTTGATTTCTCGATTGAAATTTACCAAAACCGAAAGTACTTTTTTGATGCTAACTTTTTCAATTTCAGCAATATCACGAATACCTACATTTCTTGCCAAAAGCAAGAGAATTTTCGCAGCAATATGCGAAGCCCAACCTTTGTAGGTCAGATTATGATCGCCGATAAATTGGCGTTTACAGGTTTTGCAAAGATAGTTTTGTTTTTTGTTCTTTTTATTCCCATTTTTGACTATCTTTGTGCTTTGACAATTGGGGCAATGGAGTGTAATTGTTATTAGCATTCAACAAAAATACAACTTTATTCCCTGATTGTCAAATTTTTATACCATCATACTTTTTAAAACACGACCTTTTTTTGAATGTTTTACTTGAATCTCACTAAGTCTAATCGTTATTTATATGTACGATTTTTCCTGTATCAATACTTCGTTGTAATAGAATTTCAAATAATTCGGTTAGCTCTTCGGAACCTTTTTCCACCGCTGCCCCTACAATATTTCGTACCTTTTCGGCACTCACTTTGGCCTCCCTCCAACTTTTACCTGAAGTGTGGGCATTCAGTATAAAAGGTATAATTCTATCCACTGCCGAAGCAAAAATTGCATCAGCAGATTCTCCTGACTCGAATTCTTCCCACAAAGCTAAAAATTCGGCACTCAAAGGCTCTCCCAATATCCCAAAAATACGCTTTGCTGATGCCAATTCACGTTCGTACTTTCCAACCATCGCCTTTTCATCGTAGACAAAGGTGTCTCCAGCATCAATTTCTACTATGTCGTGAATAGAAAGCATTTTCATAACACGAAACAAGTCGATTTGCTCCTTATTCTTGGCATACGGATACATTATTTGAGCCAAAACCATCACTTGCCATGAATGTTCTGCCGAGTTTTCTCTACGTGTATCGTCTAAATTATAATTGCGACGCTGTACGTTTTTGAGTTTATCTAAGGTTAGTATAAATTCAAGTTCTTTTGCTAATTCCATTTCTTGATAATCTATATTTTTTATGGTATTTCATCTATTCTTTTCACAACCAACGCCTTGTTTTTTGACAATAATCCTCATATGATTTGCCAAAGATTCTTTTTAAAACCACTTCCTCAGGAATAATCTGAAAATAGGTAATGTATGCTACAAACCCTGCAACTCCAAACCATGAAAGACAATTTCCAAAATAAAAAACCAATCCTACCAATCCAAATGCCATTCCTAAGTACATCGGATTTCGACTAAATCTATAAATTCCTGTACTAACCATTCGACTACTTTTTTCAGGCGTTGTAGGATTAACCGTTGTTTTTAATCTTCTAAATTCCCAAACTCCCATCAGTGCAACTACTATTCCCGAAATAATAAAAATAGTAGATAACCAAATGGATTTCACTTCATAAAAAGGAAAAACAAAAGGAATGGAGATAATTACTCCCGAAAAAATAGAAAGAACAACGATAGGAGGAATTTTTAAATCTAACATAATTTTGAAATGTGTCTCTTGGTTGTAGTTCCTTTATCGAATAATTACTTAAGACGATGAAATATAAACATTTAACTTCGGAGCAAAGGTATGAAATAAAAGTGTATTTAAAATACGGAAAAGCTAAAAAATTATTAACGAGTTAATTAGGTTTACATCTCAGTAGCATTACTTAAAATGAAAGCACCAAACAAAAAGGATTTTTTGATTATGTTCTTTATTTTTTGCATATCTTTGCTAACGTGGAGCGTAACTTTCAAAAAAAATGTACTTTCTTTTCTTGTACATTTAGATTTGCAATTTACATGAAATTGAAGACAAAAATAATGAATTTTATACCAATAAAATGAATATGGTCACAATAGAAGACATAATCAAGTTAGAAATATCAAAAGAGGATGTTATATTGTGTATTGAAAAAACAAAAAAGCACGAGTTTATTAACAATCTCAGATACAGACATAAAAATGTTCAGTTTGATTGCAAATTGCGTGGATATATTGGAGAATTAGCGATTGCAAAATGGTTTGCAAATAATGATATCACTTTAAGCTCCACGAATTATTTGGAAGATGGGGAAAACATAGATATTGATTTTTTGGTAAAGGGTAAAAATATAGAGTTAAAAACGTCTCTTATCCCCGACGCAGACAAAAACCTCGCTACTACCATTTCCAAAAGAGACATAAAGCTTATTAAAAGAGGGAATGATAGCATAGAGCAACTACGAGGTGATATTCATATGCAAATTTATTTTTCCCATAAAACAAAAGAACGCGACAACTGGCTAAAAACCCAAGACATCAACCTGCATAATGATTCTGAATATCTCTATAATAAATTCCAGGCAGATCAATATTTAAACACAACCTTTTTTGTAGCATGGATTGATAAGCCTTCCTTGATAACAAAAATAAATTCAATTCCAATTAGTCAAAGATACTGGAGTTTCCGTTATTCGCAGCGATTTTTTTGGAATTGTAAACTTAATGTGAGTCGTAAACCCATTGAACTAATATCTTATATTAATAATCTCTAAGTTTATGTAAATTCCTTTCTATAAAAACATTTGATGCTCAACTAAATTTACACAAACAAGTTCTCTAAAGTTCAATAGCAAACGAACAAAACCTTAGTTCTAAATTCCAAAACACGAAAGTTAACACGTTGAAAATAAAAACCTTAATTCTTTATAAAATGAATAAGCAAGATAATATAATCATCTACGGAGTCCAATACCCAAATCCCGATAGTGTGCATTGGGAAGCAGAAGAATGCATCGACTTTCGTCTTTCCAGCATAGAGTACAGAACATTACTTCAAGGTTATCCTCCTGATTGGGACTGTCGCTATGCACCTTTCCAATTTCAAGATTGGCTATACATAACACGTTCAGGATTTTGGCTAAAAAAAATCAAATACGAAAAGCAAGAGGATGGTTTTTATCATCTTTCTCGACATCTTACGTCTGAAAAAGGACGAGGACATAATTTACTGCTTGAAATCTTTTGTAATGGATACTTTAAACCTTCATTATTTGAAGTCGTACAAAGAGCGGGCATATTAAATCGTCTGTAACTTTATGATTAGTTACAACAATATCAACATGGATAACATGCGAGAAATCGTTGCAAATTGCTTTCAATTTTCCGTAACTTTGTGATTAGTTACAACAAAGAAGTGCTTATTACTATCCTTGCCATAGTTGTAAATTGCTTTCAATTTTCCGTAACTTTGTGATTAGTTACAACGATATAGAAACGGAACTTTATAGACTTCGTGTTGTAAAATCCTTTCAAAATCTGTAACTTTGTGATTAGTTACAACTTGGAAACTTTAAAGTACTGCCTTTTTTGGGTTGTAAAATCCTTTCAAAATCTGTAACTTTGTGATTAGTTACAACTAAACAACTTTCTAAATTGCTTTTGACTGTGTTGTAAAATCCTTTCAAAATCTGTAACTTTGTGATTAGTTACAACTGCGAGAAAATTGCCGTAGATAGCGATGTGGTTGTAAATTGCTTTCAATTTTCCGTAACTTTGTGATTGGTTACAACTCTTCTATTTCGTTTTTTCTGTTTGTATTTGTTGTAAATTGCTTTCAATTTTCCGTAACTTTGTGATTAGTTACAACATCACACATCTCTATTAAACTTTCTCTTTCGTTGCAAATTGCTTTCAATTTTCCGTAACTTTGTGATTAGTTACAACATTGGCATTAGGCGTATAGCTTACTGCCTAGTTGCAAATTGCTTTCAATTTTCCGTAACTTTGTGATTAGTTACAACACAGCAGTAGCCGTGTTGCATTTTCTGCGTGTTGCAAATTGCTTTCAATTTTCCGTAACTTTGTGATTAGTTACAACGTTTTTTTCCAAATACGGCACAGGCATTCGGTTGCAAATTGCTTTCAATTTTCCGTAACTTTGTGATTAGTTACAACAATGCAGAAATCATCATGGTGGGACTTGCGGTTGCAAATTGCTTTCAATTTTCCGTAACTTTATGATTAGTTACAACTCAACAAAGCCGACCGCCGTTTTGTACAGCGGTTGCAAATTGCTTTCAATTTTCCGTAACTTTGTGATTAGTTACAACCAGAAAAAAATTAAGCAGTATAACATAGATGTTGCAAATTGCTTTCAATTTTCCGTAACTTTGTGATTAGTTACAACAGCCCAAAAAGAATTGTTAAAGGCTCAGCGGTTGCAAATTGCTTTCAATTTTCCGTAACTTTGTGATTAGTTACAACAAAATGTACAAGACTTAAAAAAAGAAAACGGTTGCAAATTGCTTTCAATTTTCCGTAACTTTGTGATTAGTTACAACGTTTTTTTCCAAATACGGCACAGGCATTCGGTTGCAAATTGCTTTCAATTTTCCGTAACTTTGTGATTAGTTACAACAATGCAGAAATCATCATGGTGGGACTTGCGGTTGCAAATTGCTTTCAATTTTCCGTAACTTTATGATTAGTTACAACTCAACAAAGCCGACCGCCGTTTTGTACAGCGGTTGCAAATTGCTTTCAATTTTCCGTAACTTTGTGATTAGTTACAACTAAATATTTCGTATCGATTTGAAGGGCGGTGTTGCAAATTGCTTTCAATTTTCCGTAACTTTGTGATTAGTTACAACCTCAAAGCAGACGACCGCTCCAAACCCGATGTTGCAAATTGCTTTCAATTTTCCGTAACTTTGTGATTAGTTACAACACAAGACATTGACCGATGGCATAAGCAACGGTTGCAAATTACTTTCAATTTTCCGTAACTTTGTGATTAGTTACAACTTTCGGAAGAGGCAACACAGGGGCTCACAAGTTGCAAATTGCTTTCAATTTTCCGTAACTTTGTGATTAGTTACAACTTAATGTGTAAATCATTCGCAAAAGGGTTTGTTGCAAATTGCTTTCAATTTTCCGTAACTTTGTGATTAGTTACAACTGCCCCAACGGATGCTAAGCCCGTACCGTAGTTGCAAATTGCTTTCAATTTTCCGTAACTTTGTGATTAGTTACAACTCAGAAGACGTGAATACTTCTACGCTCGAAGTTGCAAATTGCTTTCAATTTTCCGTAACTTTGTGATTAGTTACAACTATCAGTTTTTTTCAACGGAGTATGTAGCCGTTGCAAATTGCTTTCAATTTTCCGTAACTTTGTGATTAGTTACAACTCAACAAAGCCGACCGCCGTTTTGTACAACGTTGCAAATTGCTTTCAATTTTCCGTAACTTTGTGATTAGTTACAACTATGGTATACTTTTTAGAAGTATACCATAAGTTGCAAATTGCTTTCAATTTTCCGTAACTTTGTGATTAGTTACAACTATGAAATAGCGGTACAATTAAAAGAAATAGTTGCAAATTGCTTTCAATTTTCCGTAACTTTGTGATTAGTTACAACAAACCTGCGGTGATAATGTCAATTCCTTCAGTTGCAAATTGCTTTCAATTTTCCGTAACTTTGTGATTAGTTACAACAAACCTGCGGTGATAATGTCAATTCCTTCAGTTGCAAATTGCTTTCAATTTTCCGTAACTTTGTGATTAGTTACAACATTTGATTGATGTTGCCGTCGGTGATGTGTGTTGCAAATTGCTTTCAATTTTCCGTAACTTTGTGATTAGTTACAACAGTTTTATGTAAAAGGAGATGATGGTTCTAGTTGCAAATTGCTTTCAATTTTCCGTAACTTTGTGATTAGTTACAACAAACCTGCGGTGATAATGTCAATTCCTTCAGTTGCAAATTGCTTTCAATTTTCCGTAACTTTGTGATTAGTTACAACACGATGAAGATAGTTACAATTTGTACATTGGTTGCAAATTGCTTTCAATTTTCCGTAACTTTGTGATTAGTTACAACTACCGTTTCTTTCTTTCGCTCCAATTCGATGTTGCAAATTGCTTTCAATTTTCCGTAACTTTGTGATTAGTTACAACATATCTGTTTTTCCATTGTCTAAACGCTTTGTTGCAAATTGCTTTCAATTTTCCGTAACTTTGTGATTAGTTACAACTATGCCCCAAGGTTGGAAGAAAACGTATCCGTTGCAAATTGCTTTCAATTTTCCGTAACTTTGTGATTAGTTACAACCGTGTCGTATTTGTCTAAAAGAGCTTGTGAGTTGCAAATTGCTTTCAATTTTCCGTAACTTTGTGATTAGTTACAACAAATATCCGCAATTGATTGACAGTTCGGGGGTTGCAAATTGCTTTCAATTTTCCGTAACTTTGTGATTAGTTACAACAAACAAAAATGTTTCATACATTTGCAGTGTGTTGCAAATTGCTTTCAATTTTCCGTAACTTTGTGATTAGTTACAACAAAGACATCGCCCGATGGCACAAGCAACGGGTTGCAAATTGCTTTCAATTTTCCGTAACTTTGTGATTAGTTACAACGTTGAAAAGAATAGACCTGTTGATGGTTTAGTTGCAAATTGCTTTCAATTTTCCGTAACTTTGTGATTAGTTACAACCGCAGTGTTGTATATATGCCGATGGTTGATGTTGCAAATTGCTTTCAATTTTCCGTAACTTTGTGATTAGTTACAACAAAAAGATGTTATTGAGCTTGCTACTTTTAGTTGCAAATTGCTTTCAATTTTCCGTAACTTTGTGATTAGTTACAACATCCCGATAGGCTGTTGCTTGAGATACTTTGTTGCAAATTGCTTTCAATTTTCCGTAACTTTGTGATTAGTTACAACAATTACGGATGGAACCTACAAAGGCTTTAAGTTGCAAATTGCTTTCAATTTTCCGTAACTTTGTGATTAGTTACAACAATGTGGTTTTGAAGAGCGTTAACATACTGGTTGCAAATTGCTTTCGACACTATCCCTCTAAGTGTGTAAGTTAAAAAGTTGGGGTTAAGTTTTTATAGTTTGAGTCTTTGTGCAAATATAAGCATAAATTGGTTTAAGACAATCCCCCAATTTTGGATAGGCATACTCCACTTTTTGGTAGCTTCTCTCAAAGCCAAGAAAACGGACTTTTGCACAGCTTCGTCTGTTGGGAAAGACAGCTTGTTTTTGGTGTATTTCCGAATCTTACCATTCAGATTCTCAATAAGATTGGTTGTGTAAATAATTTTTCTTATCTCTAACGGAAAATCGAAAAATACGGTCAATTCGTCCCAATTGTCATACCAAGATTTGATAGCATAGCCGTATTTTGACTCCCATTTTTGGGCAAAATCCTCCAAAGCAACCTTGGCAGCTTCCTTGTTAGGGGCAGTATAAATGTGTTTCATATCGGCTGTAAATTCTTTTCTGTCTTTGTAAACCACATACTTACAAGCATTCCTAATCTGATGTACCACACATATTTGCGTTTGTGATTGGGGAAAAACCGTGCGAATGGTTTGCGTAAATCCGTTTAAATTATCGGTGGCAGTAATGAGAATATCTTCCACTCCACGAGCCTTTAAATCAGTGAGAACGCTCATCCAAAAGGCGGAACTTTCATTCTTTCCGAGCCACATTCCTAAAACTTCCTTTTTTCCCTCTCGATTCAAGCCCACAGCAAGGTAAATGGTTTTGTTGACAACTTTTGAGTTCTCACGAACTTTAAAAACGATGCCGTCCATCCAAACAATCAGATACAGCTCGTCCAACGGGCGGTTCTGCCAAGCGACCATTTCATTGGTAACCGCATTGGTAATCCTTGATATTGTGGAAGTTGATACTTCAAAGCCGTACATTTCTTGGATTTGTTCTTCGATGTCGCTCACGCTCATTCCTTTGGCATAGAACGATACGATGATGTTTTCCAAACCATCGATAACGTTCTTGCGTTTAGGGACTAACATTGGGTTAAAACTACCGTCTCTATCCCTAGGAACTTGGATTTGTTCTTCGCCAAAGGAAGTTTTTATCTTCTTGGAAGTGTGTCCGTTACGATAATTTCCATCTTTAGTTTTGTCGTGTTTTTCGTTGTCCAAGTGAACCTCGAGTTCGGCATTGAGCATATGTTCCACCGCTTTTTTGTGGAGCTCTTTAAAGAAACCTGTCAAGTCCTCAGCAGTCTTAAATGACTTGTAAAATTCTTTGCTGTTGAGCAATTCTTCCTTGTTAATCATATCTGTTTAAATTATGGGTCAAAAATAGTTAAAAAGTTATTTCCGAAATTTTTTTTGAGCTTTTAAGGGCTCAAAAAATTTCAGAATAACTTTTCAACTTACACAGATTATGGGATACTCCTTTGCTTTCAATTTTCCGTAACTTTGTGATTAGTTACAACTCGCAAGGATTCTTCAATGTAGGGTTCTAAGTTGCAAATTGCTTTCAATTTTCCGTAACTTTGTGATTAGTTACAACACATATTCTACCATTATTATCACATTCTGTGTTGCAAATTGCTTTCAATTTTCCGTAACTTTGTGATTAGTTACAACTATCAGTTTTTTTCAACGGAGTATGTAGCCGTTGCAAATTGCTTTCAATTTTCCGTAACTTTGTGATTAGTTACAACACTATTTTGTGTCATTTGTTTTTTTTCCCTGTTGCAAATTGCTTTCAATTTTCCGTAACTTTGTGATTAGTTACAACACTATTTTGTGTCATTTGTTTTTTTTCCCTGTTGCAAATTGTTTTCAATTTTCCGTAACTTTGTGATTAGTTACAACCCGAAAGCATTAGGGTTAGCTCCGTAAAAGGTTGCAAATTGCTTTCAATTTTCCGTAACTTTGTGATTAGTTACAACCAACGAGGTTGGCTCAAAGGCGAAGCAAAAGTTGCAAATTGCTTTCAATTTTCCGTAACTTTGTGATTAGTTACAACCAAATGTCGTGTGTTTGCCAAGTTCAACGCGTTGCAAATTGCTTTCAATTTTCCGTAACTTTGTGATTAGTTACAACAGTACTTCATTTCTGTTCATTTTAAAATAAGTTGCAAATTGCTTTCAATTTTCCGTAACTTTGTGATTAGTTACAACTAGCGTGACGCGCGTGATCATCAATCAAATGTTGCAAATTGCTTTCAATTTTCCGTAACTTTGTGATTAGTTACAACATGTGGTTTTTGCCACAAAACTTGCCACAAGTTGCAAATTGCTTTCAATTTTCCGTAACTTTGTGATTAGTTACAACTAATATGAAATATTTAGACGCACTTAGATTGTTGCAAATTGCTTTCAATTTTCCGTAACTTTGTGATTAGTTACAACGGCAAACTTTTAGCATTGTTTATCTTCTCTGTTGCAAATTGCTTTCAATTTTCCGTAACTTTGTGATTAGTTACAACAATAGGAGCAGTCTGACCTGTAGCGGTCGTGTTGCAAATTGCTTTCAATTTTCCGTAACTTTGTGATTAGTTACAACCAACGAGGTTGGCTCAAAGGCGAAGCAAAAGTTGCAAATTGCTTTCAATTTTCCGTAACTTTGTGATTAGTTACAACCAAATGTCGTGTGTTTGCCAAGTTCAACGCGTTGCAAATTGCTTTCAATTTTCCGTAACTTTGTGATTAGTTACAACTAGCGTGACGCGCGTGATCATCAATCAAATGTTGCAAATTGCTTTCAATTTTCCGTAACTTTGTGATTAGTTACAACATGTGGTTTTTGCCACAAAACTTGCCACAAGTTGCAAATTGCTTTCAATTTTCCGTAACTTTGTGATTAGTTACAACTAATATGAAATATTTAGACGCACTTAGATTGTTGCAAATTGCTTTCAATTTTCCGTAACTTTGTGATTAGTTACAACGGCAAACTTTTAGCATTGTTTATCTTCTCTGTTGCAAATTGCTTTCAATTTTCCGTAACTTTGTGATTAGTTACAACAATAGGAGCAGTCTGACCTGTAGCGGTCGTGTTGCAAATTGCTTTCAATTTTCCGTAACTTTGTGATTAGTTACAACCTTTTAAATTAATTATGCGTTTTATTCGTAGTTGCAAATTGCTTTCAATTTTCCGTAACTTTGTGATTAGTTACAACAAATTGTCGATTTTATTTTTCAGAACTTTAGTTGCAAATTGCTTTCAATTTTCCGTAACTTTGTGATTAGTTACAACTATAATGGATAAAATGTTTGAGATACAGCGGTTGCAAATTGCTTTCAATTTTCCGTAACTTTGTGATTAGTTACAACCGCATCTATTTCGTCTGCATTTTCGCCATAGTTGCAAATTGCTTTCAATTTTCCGTAACTTTGTGATTAGTTACAACAAATTGTCGATTTTATTTTTCAGAACTTTAGTTGCAAATTGCTTTCAATTTTCCGTAACTTTGTGATTAGTTACAACCTAATTTTCTATAATGACCAAACTTTGCTGGTTGCAAATTGCTTTCAATTTTCCGTAACTTTGTGATTAGTTACAACTTTATATTTGCAGCTGTATCACAACTATCCGAAACTTTTAAAATAAAAGTTGCCTGAGAATGTCGTATATTTGAAAAATTCCCATTTTTTTTTCAATTATGGCACTCTTCAGGCGAAGCAAAAATACAAATAAACCCGTAATCAGACAAATTTTAGATCTCATTCCTGCGCATATTTTAAGAGCGGAAATCGCTAAACATCAGTCCGATAAGGGAAAGTCTACCTATAAAACTCGCGACCAATTGGTGGCACTAACTTTCGGACAGCTGAATAAATGCTATACGCTATCCGACATAAGTTGCGGATTATCAGTTAGTAGCACTTTCCTAAGCGATCTCCAACTCAAACAAAGTCCCGCAAAATCAACAATGAGTGATGGAAACAAAGTAAGACATTATGGAGTATTTAAAGATTTGTATTCTAGTCTTTTAAAGTATTACAAACACTCTTTAAAAGCCAAACATCAAAGTCATATCATCGATGAAATCCAAAACCACAAAATAAAAATCATTGACAGTACTACCATTAGCCTGTGTTTAAGCCTTTTCAACTGGGCAAAATATCGGACAGCTAAAGGCGGACTCAAAATTCACACCGTTTGGGACGATCAACTTGGATTGCCTGAAATGGTCAATATCACCGAAGCTAAAACACACGATAGCAAAGGATTACAACAAAATATCTATCCGAAAAACACCATCATTGTTGAGGATAGAGGCTATTTTGATTTTAGTTTGATGCTGGGCAGAATCCATTGCCAAAATACTTTTGTTACGCGAATTAAGTCCAACACGCTCTACCAAAGTCTCGAAGAACGAGACCTGCCTGATGAAAAAGACCACGACATCCTCAAAGATGAAATCATCGTTTTGACCTCAAAAAAGGCGGTAGAAAGTGGTATTGATCAAGAGAAATTGCGTTTGGTAAAGGTTTATAAGCAAGATGGCAACAAAACCATAGAAATCATCACCAATAATATGGATTGGACGGCGAGAACCATTGCGGATTTGTACAAAAAACGATGGGATATTGAGTTGTTTTTCAAGGCGATGAAGCAAAATTTACAGATAAAAACTTTTCTTGGAACGAGTGAAAATGCGGTGAAATCACAGATTTATGTATCTTTGATTTGCTATCTTCTGTTGGAGTTGATAAAGCGATTTTATAGCGATAAAAAGACGGCATTTAGTAATTTTTGCGAGAAAATAAGGGTGTGCCTTATGCATTATTTAACCTTGAATTATGTATGCAATGAGCTGAAACCGATTGTAAAAAAAGCAAAAAAACCACCTGAAAACACACTCTTTGACAGAGATAATTCCGCACAACAAACAAGTCTGCCCTTATAAATAAAGGGTTGACAAGGAATTTTATGAGTTTTCAAAAAACTTTCGGACGGCTGTGCAGCTGTATAATAAAAATTTGTTGCAAATTGCTTTCAATTTTCCGTAACTTTGTGATTAGTTACAACATAAGACCATTGAATTCTTGTGGAACAATAGTTGCAAATTGCTTTCAATTTTCCGTAACTTTGTGATTAGTTACAACGAAAATCATAGAATTATTTTCAGGGATCGGGTTGCAAATTGCTTTCAATTTTCCGTAACTTTGTGATTAGTTACAACGGTTTTCGCGTTTCCCCCGCCTTGCCTGCCGTTGTAAATTGCTTTCAATTTTCCGTAACTTTGTGATTAGTTACAACACTATACGCAAAATGCGAAAACATAAACGCGTTGTAAATTGCTTTCAATTTTCCGTAACTTTGTGATTAGTTACAACTCCCTCGCCAACACCTGCAACAGTAAATGAGTTGTAAATTGCTTTCAATTTTCCGTAACTTTGTGATTAGTTACAACTTATACTCCAAGTGGTTCAACTGAAATTGGGTTGTAAATTGCTTTCAATTTTCCGTAACTTTGTGATTAGTTACAACCCAACCATCGAATCCAAGAACCGCCCTTGCGTTGTAAATTGCTTTCAATTTTCCGTAACTTTGTGATTAGTTACAACGGGTATGGTTTCTGGTACTGCGGAACTTACGTTGTAAATTGCTTTCAATTTTCCGTAACTTTGTGATTAGTTACAACCCTCGGTTTTTACCTCCGTCAGATGTATGGGTTGTAAATTGCTTTCAATTTTCCGTAACTTTGTGATTAGTTACAACTTGATATTCCAAGTCCTATGAACGTCACGGGTTGTAAATTGCTTTCAATTTTCCGTAACTTTGTGATTAGTTACAACAAAAATATGAAAGCTCTGGTGGACATTGTGGTTGTAAATTGCTTTCAATTTTCCGTAACTTTGTGATTAGTTACAACTTTAGGATTTTGGATTAATACAGCAGAATTGTTGTAAATTGCTTTCAATTTTCCGTAACTTTGTGATTAGTTACAACATTTGAGGTTGGCGATGAATTTACTTTATTGTTGTAAATTGCTTTCAATTTTCCGTAACTTTGTGATTAGTTACAACTTTCGTAATACACTTCTTCATATATCTGCTGTTGTAAATTGCTTTCAATTTTCCGTAACTTTGTGATTAGTTACAACTTGTGTACCTTTCAAAGTTACCACTTCTACGTTGTAAATTGCTTTCAATTTTCCGTAACTTTGTGATTAGTTACAACGGTAATAATTTTCATACACCTACAAATACTGTTGTAAATTGCTTTCAATTTTCCGTAACTTTGTGATTAGTTACAACCCAAATTCGGTTTTTAATATTAATGATGATGTTGTAAATTGCTTTCAATTTTCCGTAACTTTGTGATTAGTTACAACAGGTTTAAAATATTTACCATTGACACTATAGTTGTAAATTGCTTTCAATTTTCCGTAACTTTGTGATTAGTTACAACCACTTGCACCGTCCCAAATGTAGCCTTTGGGTTGTAAATTGCTTTCAATTTTCCGTAACTTTGTGATTAGTTACAACATCCAAGTGGTAGAGAGGTATAAGCAAAGTGTTGTAAATTGCTTTCAATTTTCCGTAACTTTGTGATTAGTTACAACATTTACTGAGAAAATTTATTCTAATCAATCGTTGTAAATTGCTTTCAATTTTCCGTAACTTTGTGATTAGTTACAACAAATCAGTGTATTTTTTCTTTTGCTGGAAGGTTGTAAATTGCTTTCAATTTTCCGTAACTTTGTGATTAGTTACAACGGGGTTTCTGCTTCCGACGACGAGCAATTGGTTGTAAATTGCTTTCAATTTTCCGTAACTTTGTGATTAGTTACAACAACATAGAGATTACATACTAAATCATTTTTGTTGTAAATTGCTTTCAATTTTCCGTAACTTTGTGATTAGTTACAACCACAATTTTTCCCGACTCTTCAAATCGCTTGTTGTAAATTGCTTTCAATTTTCCGTAACTTTGTGATTAGTTACAACAGCAAAAAAAAACATTTCTAACGCTATTGCGTTGTAAATTGCTTTCAATTTTCCGTAACTTTGTGATTAGTTACAACCTCAAAAAATAATCCTCTGACAGACAGAGGATTATTTTTGTTTTTAGAAATAAAAAATTGAGCAAAAAAAGAATAAATCGGGCTAAGTAAATCCATTTTTTTCATTCTATTTCTAAAATAACTCGAGCTGCTGGTAAGTAGGTGGCGGATCTTCGCGTACTTTAGAATGGAATATTTCCATATCACCAAACTGCTTATCTGTAATCGTCATTACGGCTACTTTCCCGTATTTGGGAAGCATCATTTTTACTCGTTTTTTATGCACTTCTGCATTTTCTCTACTCGGACAGTGCCTCAAATAGATAGAAAATTGAAATAAAGAAAATCCATCATCTTCCAAACGTTTTCGGAAAAGATTCGCCGCTTTTTGCATTGCCTTGGTCTCGGTTGGCAAATCGTATAAAACCATTACCCACATAATTCTATAAGCGTTAAATCGTTCGGAATTCATAACATTTTAGGATAAGAAATTTGTCTTTTTTCGCCCGTATAGCATTTGTACAGAGAGGAAACGGTAGATTTTACCGCAACCAATAGCGGACGCACCTGTTCGTCTATTTTCACATCTTTGGTAGCGATTTGCAAAAAATAAGCTTTCGCTTCTTTGGTCAGTTCTTCGGCTTCAGGATTCTTTTCCAACCATCGGATGACCAATAAATCCACAAAAGGACGGTAAGGTTCCATTAGGTCATCTGCCAAACAGTAGGCATTGTATTTGTTTTTGTGAAAAATCCCCAAAACGGGCAGTAAGCCTGTTTCTACAATGGCTCTTGCCACGATACTTCTCAATACGGAATAACCAAAATTGAAAAACTGATTGGGCGAATCGCCGTAGCGTTCGCGTAAAAAATCGGGGTGAATGAGGTATTTCCAATAGTGCTGTGCAGCGATGCCTTCCATATTGCTGGTGTCGCCCGATTTCACTTGGCTGAGATAGTCATACATAGGACTGGCGTAAGTTCCAAGTCGTTCCAAAACAGCGGCTTGATTGGCTATTTTGCATTCTACGGTTTGTTTCCACAGCTGTTTTTTGAGCGGTTCGCTGGCTTCCATCTGGTCTTTTATGCGTTGGGAATAAATGGCGTTTCCGTGCAGAGGTAGCATTTGTCCGTGTGGGAGATGATGGGCATCGCAACTGATAATCACCACATTGTTTCCCATCAGCCACTGTATGAGCTGATGGGAAATGGTAATCTGAAAGTGATCGAGCATCAACAAACCCAAATCTTCTACCGGAACGCTCCCTTTCTCTGCTTTGGTTTCGGGACAAACGATTTTCATCTGTTGGTCTTTCAACTTCAGATACGCTGGATTACCAATGTAAATGGAGCGGTAGAGCATAATTTCATCGTTTTTAATTAATATTCTCCTACACTAACAATATCACCTAAATGATTGATTCTAACTTTTATGATACCATATAGTTTCTGAGGAGTTTGTATGAAATTATATAAAATTCCTGACAATTCTTTTTTATTTTTCAACATATCTCCATCAATTGATTTTGTTTCTAAATGATGTGTAAACATATAATTTTTAGTAGCCAACTTTTGTACCCTAAATAAATTCGGGCTTATTATTCTCTTGTTTTTAGGGTCTAATAAATCAATATCGTTAGGATTAAATCCTGTTGATTCATTCGGAAAAACAAACATTTCATTCTGTTTCATTGTGAACAAAAATTCCCAACCCAAATGCTGATTGTATGTTTTGTCTATAATAGGTAATCCTTGATTGGCTCTTACCACAGCTTCAAAAACCGATACTACTTTTTCTTGTAAATTTCCCTTCTCATCACGGTAAACCGCTACATGATGATTGCTGCCCGTACTGATAAAATCCACAGGAATAGGCTTACCTTCTTTATCCAAAATTTCTTTGCCTAAATGGTCTTTTTTGGTATGCAAAGGCTCGGCATTTGCTACACCGCTTATGGTTACACGCTTTATCGTAATTCCTTTCTCTTTATTGAGCCATATCGGATTTTTCTCTAAATCTGAAAAGGCTTTTTTAGCATCGTTTCCAAAAGATTGTAGTCGTTCTTTCAAAATTCTCTTTACCCCTTCGTCTAATATTTTGTCGATTAGCTTTTCATCTTTAAAGTTTTCAGGAGTAATGTCTTTTCGGATGGAAAAACTATTTTCTAGCCATACCAATTTCACTTTTTCAGGCAGTTGTTCTGTTTGGGCATCATCTAAATAAATAGGATTTTTGGCCAATGAATTTTTACCTGTAAAAGCCTTTTTCGGATCGCCGCCATTTTCTTCTAATCTTTTTTTCAACAAGGATTGATACAGTGGATTGGCTACTTTTTTGATGGTTTCCAAATCAAATTTCCCTCCAATTTTTTCCTCTTTTTGTACATAATACTGGTATTTCCCATAAACTGTTTCTTTATGCAATTGTCCACGAGGAGTTAAAACTTCCTGAACTTTGTTACTTCCCGCAACTTTATTCTTGTTTTTGGTAACTACCTTATTTTTAGCCTTATGAGAAATTAAAACATTTTCCAAAAAGGCTTTGGTTACCTGACGGAAATTGGGCATTGGTGCTTTAAAAACTCTTTTTTCATTACCATTTTTATCGGTTACTTTTATGGTTTCCAATTGCTGAATACCCATAATATTGCTATGCTCCTTATGTTTTTCATTTTTACGAGCATTCAGATAATTAAGATATTGAATATGATTGTGTTTGGTAAAAGCCACCGTAAGAGCATCCATTGCGTGATGGCGATGGTCATTTCGTTTTGTCCAATCAATGATAACTTCCACTTGCTGACCATACTTACGATCTTCCATTTTGGTAAGTCCCAAGGCTCTGTATTTCGGCAAGTTGAGTTCTTTCATCACATTGATTAAATCCCAATCTTCCCTCAATCTATCCGTAATACCTCCCGATGTAGAAAGCACATTTGGAGTAATTTGCAAAAGTATTTCTTTGGCTTTTTTAGCAATGTATTGTGTTTCACGCAAATCTCTTTCCACAAAACCATCTCCAATTTCACTTTCTTTTTTCAATAATTTTTGGTACTTCGCTTTAGAAATAATGTTGTTTTTGTATAAATCTTCCACACGAGCCACATATTCTTCCAATTTATCCGCTCCAAATTTACTTTCCATATAATCAAATGCCGTCCGTTCCCCTTTATCTAAATTGGTTTTTCTGAAAGAAAGTGTTTTGTTTGAAAAACTATCATCAAATATTCTTGATTTTGGTATAATATGCTCAATATCAATTTCTTTAGTAAATAATTTTTCTTGTGGAATTTTTATATTAGTATATAAATCCTTATATCCGTTCGCTTTTAATTCTTCGTACAGACGATAACGGATAATATCATTTCTTGTTGGATTTGGTAAACCAAACTCATTCTTCAAAATCTTAATGATTTTCTCGTGTTCGGTTTTCGCTTTATTGATGTTTGCCGTCATATTGGCTCTTTCTTCCGCATTTTTTTTCAGTTCACGAGCCAATTCTATACGAATTTCATCGAATTTAAAGTTAGGGTTTTCGGTTCGGTATTTCTTTAAAAGCGCATTGACCAAGTTAATCATCTGATTTAGAATCTTTTCTACTACCGGTTGACGCAAACTATTCTTTTTCAAGACTTCCAAACTATCCTTCAGCACACGATTATCGTTTTCTTCTTTGGTCAATGAATGTTTAGAATGGCGGTAACCTGCTAATTCACAGGCAGTACTGAATTTATTTTCCTTAATATATGGATGAATTTTCCGCATCGCTTTGGTCGATAGACTACCATAATCATCTGACAACGAAACATTCGCTAAAATTTGAGCATACTCTTTTTTAAAACCGAATTTTGTTTCTAATAATTTATAAAGCAATTCGTTACCACTTTTAGAATCATCGCCTTCATAAGAATACAGCAAATGCCAAAGCTGATAACTTGCTTGATTTTCAAAATCTTTACCGTCTAATTCAGCATTGAAATGCAGAATATCCGTGTTGATACCTGCCTCTTTAAAAATCGCTTGAACCATATCCTTGATTTCCGATGCAGGAACTTTCAAATCATCAAGCTCCACCTCATCTTTATTCAATTTTACTTTGAGGTGATTTTTTGCATCATATCCCTCTAAATCAGTAATTTTCAAATATGCCTCATACAATGCTTTATTTGTTCTATTGCCCTCCAAAACAGAATAATTCATCTCCCATTCTTTGGGAGAATACCCTAAAATTTCCAAGCAATAATCCGCTTTGAGATTTCCTTTGAGATTTAACTCATTAAATAATGCTTGTTTTGCCTCCAAATCCAATTCGAAAATTGTTTTCTCTTCTTCAAAAAGAACTGCTTGTTGATTTTTAGCTACTTTTTTCGTTTTACTTCCTTTTTTACGAATCAAGACATTGTTTAAATTCTGCCAAATTTTAAACTCTTGAAACAGAGGCGATGATTTTGGAGCTACTTTAAGACCGATTACTTTTTTGGTACTCGTTCCATCTTCTTTTTTAATCTCTATTTCCTTATTTTCAAATTCACAGAAACTCACCAATGATTTTTGCGATTTCAGTTTTCTTTGGTAGAAAATCACCACATCTCGAAGTTCTTTTTTTAGGGACTCGGTCAAAATTTGTGGATAAAATTGAGCTTGGGTATTCCAAATTCGTTCAAATTCATCTAAATAATCTTGGCGATAAAACACCTGATTTTTCAACGAAGTATGCGGATTTGCTGCAATTTGTTTCCAAAGATACTCGCCTACGGTTTCATTATTGAAGTAAAGTTCCTTGCTTCGGTCTGAAATTGCTCCCAAATAACCACTAGAATTATTTAAATTATTATTGATTTCGGTGATGACAAAAGCCAATTCTTCCCTTGTCAATTTCTTTGAGAGAGCATCTACTCGCCATTGATAGGCTTGTAATTTTTTATCTTCTCTACTTCCTTTATTTTCAGCGGTATAGATTTGGTATTTTGCCAAAAACAAAGCACTGGTTGCCCTTTGTCCTTTACCTTTAAGTCGAGCGTAAAATTCATCGGTCAAAATATCCGAATGAAACTGCTTTTGAAAGTTCCAAACTTTATCCAATTCAAACTGTAAATCAGAACGATAATAGTCAGGTAATGATTTTTTACCTTCTTTTAAAAGTTGTAGAGATAATTGTCCTGTAGTAAGGTTTTCTTCATAAAGTCTTTTGGCAATTTCCATTCCGTCTATCAGTTGCCCTTCGTCTTCATTTTTAGCTTTTCGACTGCTTTTATAACCTCTTTTTTTATTAATCGTTAAAAAAACACGAGCCAATTCCCCCAAAGATATTTTTTCTTTAGCCGATTTTGCTCGTAATTCTAATGTTTGGAAGGTGGTTCCTTTACCGTTTTCTGTTAAAATTGTATTTTCAGAAATGAGTTGATGTTCTTTCAAAAGTTCGATGAGTTCTTTTCTACGGAGCTTATAGCGTTGCAGGTTGCGTCTAGCACTTCGTTTCAGGGTTCTATCGGCATTGGTAGAAATGGGCTTCCCTTTCTCGAAATTTGTTTTTTCATCGGTTGTTAGCGGATTTACTCTCACTCCCAAATCAACAATCTCCGAAGTTTCAGTATCGTTTTCGGCTTCTTTTACATAAGCCCAACCAATTGAATTTGTCCCTAAATCAAGACCGAGTATATCTTTCATAATTAATAGTTTAAAAATTAACGGGTATAAAAATACAAATAAAAAGTTAATTATTTTTGATATTCAATTATTTTTTTCTATCTTTGTAGCAGAAAGCAATTTACAATAAGGATTATTCCGTTGTGAAAACATCTAGTGCCTCGCCTATCTGCGGGGCTTTTTTAAAGAAAAAACCAAGACTAGTTACCTAATTATAAGGTAAGTAATCTTGGTTATCAGAATTTACTTTTTGTGCTTTTTACACAAAAAGCAGAACGGCTTAGATAGATAAACTATCTTTTTGCTTCGCCAGTGTTTAAACTTACGAAAACAAACTAATTGTTTTTTCTCATTCATAAATCTACATTTTATGATTAATAATTAGTTTCATAAGACCTTTTGATGTGGGGCATCAAAAGGTCTATTTTTTTTACCAATCCTCGTAGTAGAGTGTTTTTACAAAATCAAATTGTTTATTTAAGCAATTAAATGAATAAGAAAGCAAATTTACAACAAACAAAAGAAAATAGTATCAACTTTACTCTACTTATGAGGATTAATGGCACAAAGATAACAAAAGAAAACAAGACTACAAAATTAAGATACTATTATTCTTTTGTTTAAATCTTATAAAAAATAAACAACAATAATAATCCAATGATTATCAGCAAGATAAAAACATATTTTTTTTAAAAAAACACTTTTCAAATCCTAAATAATAAAAATTCCTTACTTTTGCATATAAAACTTTTAAACTGTGAACATATCAATCGTCGGAATGGGTTCGATTTCTGCTTTAGGAAATTCTTTTACAGAAGTCTGCCTGTCATATCAAAATCCAATATCTTTATTAAAGCCTTATGGTGAGGTTCCCATGGGAAAACTCTCTGAAAGCGGTCTGACTGCTGTAAACAACTTACGACTATCATCACCGGCATATACCAACTTGGACGATACAGTTTTATTTGCAATTACATCAGCCCGACAAGCAGTCAAACAGGCTAATTGGCGTGATGGTAATTTTGGTGTAAATATCGGTTCTTCTCGCGGAGCGACAACTCTTTTTGAAAAACATCACTCCTATTTCATTGAAAATAAAGCATGTGAAACTTTAGCTTCTCCAACTACTACGTTAGGAAATATTGCTTCGTGGGTTGGTCAAGATTTAGGGAGTATAGGTTTTGAAATGTCTCATTCCATCACCTGTTCAACATCTTTACACGCTGTCGTTAATGGTATTGCATGGCTTCAAAGTGGTATGGAACAGCGATTTTTAGTCGGTGGAAGCGAAGCTCCGTTAACTCCCTTTACTATAGCTCAAGCCAAAGCTTTAAAAATTTATAGCAGTCTCACGGATCATTTCCCTTGTCGAGCAATGGACGTACACAAAAAACAAAATACAATGGTTTTAGGCGAGGGAGCTTCTGTTTTTTGCTTAGAAAATGGATTGAAAGACAATCGATTAGCAGGAATAACAGGATTCGGATTTGCTTCTGAGAAATTAACTCACAATGTATCTCTTTCGGCCAATGGCGAATGCTTACAAAAATCTATGCTGATGGCTTTACGAAATACAGACGTTTGTGATATAGACGTTATTATCACCCACACTCCAGGTACTATTAAAGGAGATTTAGCAGAAATCACAGCTATCCGAGAAGTTTTCAAAGAATCTGTTCCTTTTATGACTAATAATAAATGGAAAATAGGACATACATTTGGTGCAAGTGGTGCTTTGAGTCTTGAAATGGCAATATGTATGCTCCAAAAACAGGAAGTTTATAGCGTTCCTTATGTTGAAAAACAAAAGAAACCTGAAAAAATAGAAAAAATACTCATTAACGCTGTTGGTTTTGGAGGAAATGCTGTGAGTATTTTAGTCGAAAAATAATTTTTGTACTGCTGACATTAAAAATTAGGCATGACACTAAAACGAATGCCAAACTTGGGATTCCGAGTACCGTTAACATCATTAAAATCACCACGCCATATAAAATCTAAACGAAACGGGCGAATATTTCCAAAACCTATATTTTCAATACCAAAACCGTATTCCCAATACAATTTTTCAGGCGTATTGTATATTAGATTCGTTTGGTGAGCATCTCTATTTTGCTGACTTATAGTACCATAAGCAAAACGAGCAAATAATAAACTTCGTAATTTTGTTTTGTCGACAAGTGGAATTTTATTCAAAATAAACCCGTTAAAATGATGCTCAAAATAACCATTAAGATAGGTATCATTTATAAAATCATAATAATCTAACAACGCAAACGACTGAGGTATAATCGAATAGGCTTGATTGGCAGGCGTTGGTGTCAAAATAGTCAACGGTACGGTACCAAAAATTTTCCCTGCCTCAAAAGTTGTGTTCAGCATTCCTAAATTCCAAACAGTAATAGGTTTTTTGATTAAAACCTGTACTTTATCATAGTCAAATTGGCTTCCTAAAGCTCCTGATGCTCCTTTAGTATATTTTAACACGTAAGTATCATGTATTTTCTCTCCATAACGTTGCTCCACCCCATAGCCAAAGACGTTTCTTCCTGGGGTAAATTTGATATTCAACCCTGTGTTGAAATCGGTATAATTGGTATATGTTTGATTATTCTTCAAATCTCGAAAGGCTATGAAAAAATGTTCAGGATCGGCAGATTGTGAGTGCTGATATACTCCAAAAACACTAACTTCAATGTTTTTTAACGGCACATACGTTATAGCCGCTGATGTCTTTTGATTTCTGGTCAAAAAATAGTTTTCTCCTCGATTAATAATGGCGTTACTTCCTCTTCGGAATGTGAAATTACCATCATCGTGAATCAAATAGTTTCCTAATTGCAAATAATCATCCTGATAAGCACCTCCAAACGTCACTCGAGGTTCCTCCGAAAGTAAATATTTAGCACTTAATCCATACTTAAACCGTTTATCTCCAATGCCATAAGCTCCGTAAAAATAAGAGCGAAAACGATCTTCAATTGAATTAAATGTTCTGAAACCTAATCTAAATCGATGCTTTTCAACATCGTTTGATTCGTACACCTGCCAATATGTACCGAATTGCAGTCCTTTACCCAAAGGGATTGAATTTAACGATACATACCCTGTACCTATAATATCTGCAAGTGTAGTAATTAATTTAACTTTCGGATTATCAGCCACTTCCTTAATCAACCGAGTTGTTTTAGAAATATTTGCCGACTTCACGGTTGCTTGTTGCCAATATGTATCCCCTTTAACAAATTGATCCCTATATTTTTGAACTATTTTTTGTTCATAAAAAAGAGTCGCTTTTGGTTGATTCAGGACCACATCAGAGTATCCTATGATATTACGAATGTACAAGCCTTTCTCTTCTATGTCCTTAGAAAGAATCGTAAAATCAGCTTCTTGAATTTCTTTTTCAAGATAATAAATACTATCATTTTCAATGGTAAAATGCTTTTCGAAAAACAATCCCCGCACCATATTCAAATTGGTTTTGGGAGTAGTTTTCATCTCTATACTTTTGATAATAAAAGTTTTAGTATCCACAATAAAATTTCCTTCCAAAGCCAAATCAGCATCTATTTTTGGAAAAAAATAAATGCGATAGAAATTTCGATTCTCTTCTACTAAAGTATCTTTTAAAACATAGTGATACGTCCCGTAGCCATATTCCGAGAGAGGGCTTACAAATGGGCGATTTAAAATCAAATATGAATTTTCGTAGATGTCAAATTCATCAAATGCCTTGGTGATTCGCTCTAAACCATAACCATTTTGAGCTACTCCTTGTGAGCGTTCTGCCTCTGTATCAACTCGTTGTTTATTGATTTGGTTGTTACCGTAGACCTTTTGTACGTTTTCTTTAATATAAATCGGCATTGAAAAAAAGCCCCTGTTTTTTCGTTCCATAAGAGTTTGTTCAAACTCAGCATAATCATTTCCTAAAACCTTTTTTAGGAAAATCGTATCTAATTGATTGATACCCAACTCTGAGACACTATGTTTCTTATACTCATATGCTTGTGAATTTTTAAGTCCTTTTTTACTCTTATTTTTCCAAATACCTTGTAGAACTGTGTAGGCTGGGTTTTCTTTTTTCGAAAGTGACTTGGTTGGTTTTCCTACTACAACAACCTCTTCAAGCTCTTCTCCTTCAGTAAGTTCTACAATAAGATTTTTTGTGATTTTATGTTGTAATCGTATTTTTTTAGATGTGAACCCTAAGGAAGAAACTTCAATATAATTATGGTTTTTCTCTGAGTATAAGGAGAATTTTCCTGAAGCATCCGACACTACTCCTTTCGTAGAATTCACAAAAATGATATTCGCAAAAGGAAGTGGTTTTCCTTGATCATCAATAACTTTACCTGAAACTTGAGTTTGGGAATAAATATAAATGGGAAGAATGGTTAATAGGAGTACAAAAATATTTCTTATCATAAAAAAAACTGTCTGAACCAAGTTGCAAATGTACACTTTTTTCAGACAGTTTTTACCTTTTATTGTTTATTTTATTTAAACCATTTATCAACAACTGCTCTCAATGCAGGTTCTTTATCTTCTAAACGTTGTAATAGAACAAATTGGTTTCTTGCTCTAACAAAATTTTCTTCGGGGAATGAAGTTTTGAAATAAATGTCATTATTAAAATAATCCGTAAGGAAACGTACTCCGATAATAAAAATCATATATTTAGCACCATCCAAAACCATACGTTTTTCGGTCTCTGTCATTACGTCTTTCATCACTGAAAATCCTTTACAAATGGCTTCAAAGAAAGTTTCATTGAACACAATTTTTGAATCATCAGGTTCATTTTCATTAGTAGGACTCACAGAGGTACGCACCATATCTCCAAAGTCATACAATAAAATTCCTTGCATTACTGTATCCAAGTCAATAACTTTGAAATCGTTCGGATTATCCTTGTGAATCAATACATTATTTATTTTTGTATCGTTATGAGTAACACGAATAGGGATGCGTTTTTCATCCACAGCTTTCTGTACTTCATCAAATATTACCTTGTGCGACTTTGCAAAATCATAGAGATGTTGTGCCTTTTCGATGCGTTCGGACTTCGCCTGTGCAAAAGCATCTTCTAATTGTTGAAAACGCTTCATCCCGTTATGAAAATCAGGAATAGTATCCTCCAATCTTGAAGTATCTATCTTTTCAAATGTTTTGATAAACGTTGCATAAGCCGATGCAGCTTTCTCAGCCTGCCATGCTTCTTTAACAAATTCGTATGCCACATAATTCTTCGCAAACGGAACCGCACGCCACAAAGCATTGTCTGCTTCTACCGAAAAACCTCCCGTTTTGACTGGTAACATATTCAAAATAATAGTGTTATCAGCAACAGTTTCCCAAAGCAATTCAATATTTTTAATGATTGCATGTGGTTTTTTGAACACATTGGTATTAATTCCCTGAAGCACATACTCTTGTTCAGTAGTTTTCACTAAAAAAGTATAATTGATGTGCCCATTTCCAAAAGGCTCAACGGAAACGATATCTCCTTTAAAATCAAACAAAGGAGCAATTCTTTCAGCTGTATTTTTCATTTTATTTTATATTTTTAATTGGTAAATCAAATGTATATGAAGATTTTTGCGTATAACAAAAAAATCTATGTAAATTCGACATTCAGAGATTGTAACACTAGTTGAGAGTTAAAAAAAATCTCTAATTTTAGCAAAATGGAATAAACTCCTTATCTCAATAAGTCAAAATCTCGTGAAACCTTCACAGTTGAGCAAGTAAGAAATTTGATTCCTTAATTAGAAATTCTCCGGATATCCTCCTGCTACAGTCAAATTTTTAATTTCTTCTCGTACTTTCAATAAATCTTCGCGGTAGGTCATTCCAAACCAAGCATCGTTATTAGGCAACACTTCCAAAGTATACCCTTCTTTTTCAATAGCATGTTGTACCACTAACGGAATGAAAAACTCTGCTTTTGGATTTTCTTTATTAGCTTCTACAAATTCAGCAAATAATTTCTGTGCCATTGGAAAAATTTCTGGTGTGAATCCCCAAAAATTCATTGAAACGAACGTTCCTAAAGGATATTTTTCGCCTGTTTCTTCATCAATAGCCATATTTTCGTCAATTTTTCTGAGTTTTGTAGCCTCAACTATCGATTGCAGATGATTATTTTCATTCACATTACAAACTCCTCTTGAAACTGTCCCATTTTCGCTCAATGTGTTTTTCAATAAATAACCTGCTGAATAAAAAGTTTTTTCTTTACCTGATTTTAAGGCTTTTACCATGTATGAAAACGCATCTTTTCCGTAATAATCATCAGCATTCATAATCAAAAACGGATTCTTAACCACGTCTTTTACGCAGAGCATTGCATGTCCTGTACCCCAAGGTTTTTGACGCACAATGCCTTCTGGATTTTGTAAATCTTGATATACGAAGGAAACAGGCAATCCTTTGAAACGATTTTCTAAATGTTTTTTAGTAAGCTCTTCAATCTGGGTTCTAATAATCAAAACTACGTCCGAAAACCCCGCTTCAATCGCATCATAAATCCCATAATCAAACAAAGCATTTCCGTTATGAATTTCCTCTAATTGTTTGTCGGAACCAAAGCGACTCCCCAAACCTGCCGCTAAAATTACTAATGTTGTATTCATATTTTTATGTAATATATTTATGTTTTATATTATTTTTCAATTATTTAGCTCTTAAGGTGCAGAAAAATTTATGTTACACGTCGTGAAATAACATTCTGAATTTTAATATCTAAATGTTCTGATGTCATTTACTGAATCGCACTTACGTTTATTCTATATTTTCAATACTTTTGTACGCCTCAATAATATTTCGTACTAACGGATGTCGAACCACGTCTTTATCATCTAAATGTAACATACCAATCCCCTTGACATTTTTCAGAATCAACAAAGCCTCTTTCAGCCCTGAAGATACCTTTCGAGGTAAGTCAATTTGACCCGGGTCACCCGTAATCATAAACTTAGCATTACGTCCCATACGTGTGAGGAACATTTTCATTTGAGCATGGGTAGTATTCTGAGCCTCATCCAAAATCACAAAAGCGTTATCAAGCGTACGCCCACGCATAAACGCCAAGGGAGCAATTTCTATTACCCCTGATTCAATAAAACCACTAAGTTTTTCATAAGGAATCATATCACGCAAAGCATCATAAAGAGGTTGCATATACGGATCAAGCTTCTCTTTCAAATCCCCTGGAAGAAACCCTAAATTTTCCCCTGCTTCCACTGCAGGTCGGGTAAGAATAATTCGTTTTACTTGCTTTTCTTTCAGTGCTTTAACTGCAAGTGCTACACCTACATAGGTCTTTCCTGTTCCTGCGGGGCCCACAGCGAAAACCATATCATTCTTTTTCATCAACTCTACCAACTTGAATTGATTTTTGGTCTGCGGACGAATAACCTTCCCCCCCACTCCATGGACAATCACATCGGTTTCCTTCTGATTTATTGTTTCTATAGGCTCAGTATCATCAGCATTGCAAATACTATCAATGCTACGTTCATCCAATCGGTTGTATTTACTGAAATACGCCTGCAATAATTCTATTTTTTTGGCAAAATCTTTTAACAAGTTTTCCTCTCCAAAAGCTAAAATTTTATTACCTCTGGCTACAATCTTCAATTTCGGAAAACAAGATTTTATCTTTTTAATATTTACCTCATCTTCGCCGAAGAACTGCCGTGGATGAATATCGGTTAGTTCTAAAACAAGTTCATTCAAAATATAAGAAGTTTTTTTGATTAATGAATTAAATTCGAGTTTTTCTAATCTCGAAACATTGTGCAAGTTTACTATTTTTTTTGAAGATTTGCAAGAAAAAAAGGGTTATTTTCACAGATTTTTAAAACTACAGCAGAATAATAGAATATTTCTAAACACAAAACAACTGTAAAATACCGTTGATACTATGAAACAAAATATACAAAACTTCCCTACAAAAAACATTCTTCCATAATAATAAACATCCTAAAACAAAGCGTTTACTATTCCTTTTATCTCAGCAAAATTGAAGTAGAAATGGTATACGGAAATTATTACAACAGATTCGAAAAATTCTCATTAAACCATTTGTAACGATTAATAACCATAATATGTGTGCCTTTTTTTACTACAATAGCATCAGAAATATATTTCATTGGAAAAACTGCATCTTTATCTCCGTGGATATGAATTGTGTTCGGTAAAGGCTCTGTTTGCTCCCAATTTACAATTTTATCAATGCTCCAGTCCAAATAAGAGATTGATCGCATCCCAATGTACTTTTCATAAAGTTCTATACGCTTTGTGATGGAATCAATAAAAGAAAATTGCTTCCAATATTCCAATGAATTAACTAAACCAACGGGCAACAATTTATGCAAATTTGTATAACGTGCCAATAGCATTTTTTTAGGCAGTTCATATTTAGTTTTTACACTTGAAACTACGATAATTTTTTCATAATCAATAATTTTAGCGATTTCCTGTACAATAATTCCTCCGAACGAAACCCCTAATAAAGTAGGTTTCGGATGTGTAATTTGCTGAGCCAAACGAAAAGCATATTCCGAAAGAGATTCCTCCTCAATCGGTAAAATCCAGTCCAATAAATGAGTTTCATAATTCGATGGAAATTCAAGAAATTCAAAAATTTTAGGACTTGCTGCCATTCCTGGCATTAGATAAATATGCTTTTTGTTTTTTTCCATTCTAAATTAAATTTTATTTTGTAACTTTGTGCCGAAGTTGGCTTTTTGTTTTTTTTTCAGGACGTAAAAATACTATTTTTTTTATCAAAATCAAAAACAACATTGACACTTCATTAATCACTAATCATACGAATTAAAATAAATATGATTGAAATTATTGACAGCGAATTTTCTCGCCAGTTTCAAACAAAAGTTAACAATGAAACCGCCTTCATTGAATACTCGGTGCAAGACATCAAGATTTTTTTAACAAGAATATATATTCCTGAAAATGCTGAAGCCACTTTTTTTGATGACTTCATGAAAAAAGTACTCGAAAACATAGCCGAACGCCGATTAAAAGTAGTTCCAACTTGCTCAAAAGCGGTTTCCTTTTTCAGAAAAAACAAAGAATATCAAGGAATGCTTTCCGTAGGAATTCGTGTTTAAGTAATCTGTGTCTGTATGAATCAAACTCCAAACATATCAATTGTTATTCCCCTCTTAAATGAACAAGAATCATTGCCTGAATTACATCAATGGATTCGTCGGACAATGATTTCTTACGAATTTTCTTACGAAATTCTTTTTATAGATGATGGGAGTACCGACCACTCGTGGCAGATCATCAAAGAAATAAAATCTCAAGACCCTTGTGTTGTTGGTATTCGTTTCCTCAAAAATTACGGAAAATCACAGGCTTTGAACATCGGATTCAAAAAAGCAAAAGGCGATGTAGTCATAACAATGGACGCTGACTTACAAGACAGCCCCGATGAAATTCCCGAATTATATCAAATGATTAAAGTCGATGGATTTGATTTAGTTTCAGGTTGGAAGAAAAAACGATATGACTCAAAATTAACTAAAAATCTACCTTCTAAATTATTCAATTGGGCAGCACGAAAAACATCAGGGCTAAAGCTCCACGATTTCAATTGCGGACTGAAAGCCTACCGAAATGAAGTAGTTAAGAATATTGATGTAAACGGCGAAATGCACCGCTATATTCCTGTACTAGCAAAAAATGCTGGATTCAAAAAAATAACTGAAAAAGTTGTTATCCATCAAGCAAGAAAATACGGGCAAACAAAATTCGGAATGAACCGATTCATCAACGGATTTCTGGATTTAATTACTATCAGTTTTATTTCCCACTTTGGTAAGAGACCAATGCACTTTTTTGGCGCTTTAGGAGTTTTAATGTTCTTTATTGGTTTTTTATTTGCTTTCTACCTAGGAGTAGACAAACTGTTCATAAACCCTAGCAACCGACTCATTGCTAACAGACCTGAATTTTACATGGCATTAACAACAATGATTATTGGAACCCAATTCTTTGTTGCAGGATTTTTAGGCGAAATTATCCTACGTAACAAACGCAAAGAAAAACGCTACAAAGTAAAAGAACGAATTTAAGCCCTGTATCTTATCATATCCAAAACGCTTAAAACATTCAAATACGAAACAAGCCATCTAAAAAATTAGATGGCTTGTTTTTTCTTTACACTTCTAACTACTCTTCAGTTGCAGTAGTTTCCGTCTCAGAAGCTGAAGTTGTCTCAGCTTTTTTTCTACTACGACGCGTAGATTTCTTTTTAGCTGCTGATTTTTCTACGTTGTAGGTAGTGTTATAATCAACGAACTCAATCAATGCCATTTCAGCATTATCTCCCAAACGATTTCCCAACTTGATAATACGAGTATATCCTCCTGGTCTATCGCCCACCTTTACTGAAACCTCTTTAAATAACTCAGTAACAGCATATTTATTTCTCAATCTACTAAAAGCAATACGACGATTATGCGTTGTATCTTCTTTTGATTTTGTAACTAATGGCTCAACAAATAATTTCAAAGCTTTTGCCTTTGCCAAAGTAGTGTTTATTCTCTTATGCTCAATCAACGAACAAGCCATATTTGCCAACATAGCCTCTCTATGAGCAGTTTTTCTTCCTAAATGATTAATTTTATTTCCGTGTCTCATTTTTCCTTAATTAAATACGCAAAAGCGGGTTAATCTTTATCTAATTTATATTTTGACAAATCCATACCGAAAGTTAAATTCTTGTTGGCAACTAATTCATCAAGTTCTGTAAGTGATTTTTTACCAAAGTTTCTAAATTTCATCAAATCAACTTTGTTGAATGAAACCAAATCACCCAAAGTTTCAACTTCTGCCGCTTTCAAACAATTCAACGCACGCACCGACAAGTCCATGTCAACCAATTTGGTTTTCAATAACTGACGCATATGCAATGACTCCTCATCGTATGATTCTGTTTGAGCTATTTCATCTGACTCCAAAGTAATTCTCTCATCAGAGAATAACATGAAGTGGTGAATCAACGTTTTAGCAGCTTCCGTCAAGGCTTGTTTAGGATGAATCGACCCATCTGTTTTGATTTCGAAAACCAACTTTTCGTAGTCAGTTTTTTGCTCTACACGATAGTTTTCAACCGAATATTTCACATTTTTGATTGGAGTAAAAATAGCATCGGTCATGATAACTCCAACAGCTGTGTTCTGATTTAGATGCTCCTCAGCTGGAACGTATCCTCTACCCTTTTCAATAGTAATTTCCATATTGAAAGTTACAGAAGACTCCATATTACAAATTACTAAATCCGTGTTTAGTACTTGAAATCCAGAAAGATATTTTTGAAAATCACCCGCAGTCAACTGTTTCTTACCTGAAACGGCAATAGTTACCGTTTCGTTTTCTATATCTTCAATTTGTCTCTTGAAACGTACCTGTTTCAAATTTAAGATGATTTCGGTTACATCTTCCACTACACCTGAAATCGTAGAAAATTCATGTCCTACTTTATCAAATTTTACAGAAGTAATTGCGAAACCTTCTAATGAAGAATACATAACTCTCCGCAATGCGTTACCTATTGTTAAACCATATCCTGGTTCCAAAGGACGAAATTCAAATCGTCCTTCGAAATCAGATGATTCAATCATTATAACTTTATCGGGTTTTTGAAAGTTGAATAATGCCATAATTTGACTGCTGTCTTATTTATTATTTAGAGTACAACTCTACGATTAACTGTTCTTTAATATTTTCAGGAATCTGAATACGTTGAGGCACGGCAACAAATGTACCCTCTAATTTTTCAGTGTTCCAAGTTATCCACTCATAAACAGCACTACTTGCTGATAATGAGCTTTCAATAACGCTCAAAGATTTTGATTTCTCACGAACACCAACCACATCACCTGGTTTTAAAGAATAAGACGGAATATTAACAATATCTCCGTTTACCGTGATATGACGATGCGAAACCAACTGACGTGCAGCACTGCGTGTAGGGGCAATTCCCATACGATAAACTACGTTATCCAAACGTGATTCACACAACTGCAACAGCACCTCACCTGTGACGTGCTTACTTCTTTTTGCTTTTTCATACAAATTACGAAATTGTTTCTCTAAAATACCGTAAGTATATTTAGCTTTTTGTTTTTCTTGCAACTGAATAGCATATTCAGAGCGTTTTGCTCTACGACGAGCAATCCCGTGTTGCCCTGGTGGATAGTTCTTTTTCTCAAAAGATTTATCATCGCCAAAGATGGCTTCACCAAATTTACGAGCTATTTTTGTTTTTGGTCCTGTATATCTTGCCATTTTTTCTTATTTCTAATAAAAGGGGATTATGAATTAAGGCATTCCTTCGATAATCAAAAAACCCTTCGTTATTTAATAATAAATTAATTAAACTCTACGTCTCTTTGGTGGACGACAACCATTGTGAGGTAATGGAGTAACATCAATAATTTCAGTTACTTCAATTCCAGCATTGTGGATAGTTCTGATAGCGGATTCTCTACCGTTTCCTGGTCCTTTTACATATACCTTTACTTTCTTCAAACCTGCATCAAAAGCCACTTTCGAAGCATCCTCTGCTGCCACTTGCGCTGCGTAAGGCGTATTCTTTTTAGACCCTCTAAAGCCCATCTTACCTGCTGATGACCAAGCAATTACGTCTCCTTTTTTATTCGTAAGAGAAATTATCACATTGTTGAAAGTTGCGGAAACGTGTGCTTCACCAACCGATTCTACAACAACCTTTCTCTTCTTAGAAACTTTTGCGTTTTTTGCATTTGATTTTGCCATACTAACTACTTATTATTTAGTTGCTTTTTTCTTATTCGCAACAGTTTTTCTTTTACCTTTTCTTGTACGAGAGTTGTTCTTCGTTTTTTGACCACGCAAAGGCAACCCTATTCTGTGACGGATTCCACGATAGCATCCAATGTCCATCAAACGTTTGATGTTCAACTGAATCTCTGAACGTAACTCTCCTTCAATTTTATAAGAAGCTACGACCTCACGAATGTTACTGATTTCATCATCATTCCATTCGTTTACTTTTTTGTCTTCATTTACTTGAGCCTTTTCTAAAATTTCTTTAGCTCTACTTTTTCCGATACCAAAAATATAGGTTAGTCCAATAACCCCACGTTTGTTTTTTGGTAAATCAATACCTGCAATTCTTGCCATAATTATCCTTGTCTTTGTTTAAATTTAGGATTCTTTTTGTTAATTACGTACAATCTCCCTTTACGACGCACAATGATGCACTCGGGACTTCTTTTTTTAATTGATGCTCTAACTTTCATTTCCTTTTGTTTATATCATAGAGTTTGCAAAACTACAAAATATTTTGAATTTATATGTGTTTTTTTATATAAATACCACTTTTATTTTTATAAAATCAAAACAGACAGAGCTTAAAAACCAATTAATATTTGATTTTCAACACCTTACTTCTTTACAAAACTTTGACAAAGCCTTGAAACTTTGTCAAAGTTTTTTATTTTTCTATAAAATATGGAATTTATTACCAGATAATCCCTCTTAATAGCGATATGTGATTCGAGCTTTTGTTAGGTCATACGGACTCATTTCAAGTTTCACCTTATCCCCTGGAAGCAATTTGATGTAATGCATACGCATCTTTCCCGAGATATGAGCAATCACTACGTGTCCGTTGTCTAATTCTACTCGGAACATTGCATTGGACAACGCCTCAACAATAGTTCCATCTTGTTCAATTGCTGCCTGTTTAGCCATATATCAAAATTAAGCCTTTCTATTTTTACCTGTTTTCATCAAACCATCGTAGTGACGATTCAACAAATATGAATTTACTTGTTGTACCGTATCAATGGCAACCCCTACCAAAATCAGTAACGATGTACCTCCGTAAAACAACGCCCAAGAATCTTGCATTCCAATAACCTTCAATAAAGCTGGGAAAATCGCTATTAAGGCTAAGAAAATGGAACCAGGCAATGTAATCAATGACATGATTTTGTCAAGATAATCTCCTGTCTCTTTTCCGGGACGAATACCAGGAATAAAGCCTCCACTACGTTTCAAATCATCAGCCATTTTATTGGTTGGCACCGTAATGGCAGTATAAAAATAGGTGAACAATATAATCATTGTTGCAAACAACAAATTATACCAGAAGCCAAACATATTACTGAATGCCTGTTGAACGCTTAATGCAGTTTCTGATTTAGACAAACCTGCAACAGCAGCTGGAATAAACATCAACGCTTGAGCAAAGATGATTGGCATTACCCCTGAAGCATTCAACTTCAAAGGAATATACTGACGTGCACCAAATATGTTTTTCTCAGCTACAGTTCCTCCATCAGCAGTTCTTCTTGCGTATTGAACTGGAATTTGACGAGTTGCTTTAATCAAATAAATACAAAGCAAGATAATGACAAACCAAATAATGATTTCAATCAAAATCATCATCAAGCCTCCATTTGATTGGGCCACACGAGCATCAAACTCAGCAGCAAATGCCTGTGGAAGACGTGCAATAATCCCGACCATGATGAGCAACGAAATACCGTTGCCAATTCCCTTGTCAGTGATTTTCTCCCCTAACCACATCGCAAAAACAGTTCCTGTTACTAATATTAGCACCGCTGGAATCATAAAATCAAGACCTTTTCCTAGAATAAAAGCACTGTCAGGAACGCCCAATTGTCCAATACCATAAAGATAAACAGGAGCTTGAACAACACATATTGCAATGGTAAGCCATCGAGTGATTTGGTTTATCTTTCTTCTACCACTTTCCCCCTCCTTTTGCAGTTTTTGAAGGTATGGAATTGCGATCCCCATCAATTGAACAACAATCGAAGCCGAGATATATGGCATAATACCTAACGCAAAAACTGAGGCGTTAGCAAAAGCTCCCCCAGTAAACGCATTTAAGATATCAAGCAAGCCGCCTCCCGAGGTACGCGTTGCCAACTCATGTAATTGAGCGGAATCAACCCCCGGAAGAACGATATGTGCTCCGAAACGATAAACTAACAAAATTCCAAGAGTTAAGATAATTCGATTTTTTAACTCTTCTATTTTCCAAATATTGGTTAGGTTCTCGATAAACTTCATAATAATTCGATACATTACAAGGTCACAGCCTCACCTCCAACAGCCTCAACTGCTGATTTGGCACTTGCTGTAAACTTATGAACAGATATTTTTAATTTTGCTTTTAATTCTCCTCCACCCAAGATTTTAACTAAATCCGATTTCTTAACTATGTGGAGTTGAACTAAGGTTTCCATATTAACTGTATCAGTAATTTTTCCTGAATCAACCAAGTCTTGCAATTGTCCTAAGTTAATTCCTACATACTCTTTACGGTTAATATTTTTGAAACCGAATTTTGGTACGCGTCTTTGCAAAGGCATTTGCCCTCCTTCGAAACCAATCTTTTTAGAATAGCCTGAACGAGATTTCGCTCCTTTGTGTCCACGTGTAGCAGTACCTCCTTTACCGGAACCTTGCCCACGACCAACGCGCTTCCCTTCTCTGTGAATTGAACCTTCTGCAGGTTGTAAATTACTCAAGTTCATAACTTTGTATAAAAATATTATTTAACTTCTTCAACAGAAATTAAGTGTTTTACTTTATTAATCATACCAAGGATACTTGGTGTAGCTTCATGCTCAACCGCTTTTCCTATCTTACCTAAACCAAGAGCCTCCAAAGTTAATTTTTGGTCTTTTGGACGCTTGATACTACTTTTTACTTGTGTTACTATAACTTTTGCCATTGTTCCAATATTAACCTTTAAACAATTTTTCTAAAGAAATTCCACGTTGAGCAGCAATTGTTTTTGCTGAACGCAACTGCAATAGTGCGTCAAAAGTAGCCTTCACCACGTTGTGAGGGTTCGATGAACCTTGTGATTTTGAAAGTACGTTGTGAACTCCAACTGCCTCCAAAACGGCACGTACAGCTCCCCCAGCAATTACTCCAGTACCTTCAGTTGCAGGTTGCAAATAAACACGAGCTCCTCCGTACTTACCTTTTTGCTCATGAGGCAATGTTGTTCCGTTCAAAGGAATACGAACCAAATTCTTTTTTGCATCTTCAACTGCTTTAGCAATTGCTTCAGCAACTTCTTTTGATTTTCCTAATCCGTGACCAACAACTCCATTTTCATCACCTACTACAACGATAGCAGAGAAACCGAATGCACGTCCTCCTTTTGTTACTTTAGTAACACGTTGAACTCCTACCAAATGGTCTTTTAATTCAAGACCACTTGGTTTTACATATTCTACATTTTTATATTTCTGATACATAGTTTTTAGAATTTAAGTCCGCCTTCTCTTGCTCCTTCAGCTAATGATTTCACTCGCCCGTGGTAAAGATAACCTCCTCTGTCGAAAGCGATTTTCTCAATACCTTGTTTCAAAGCTTTTTCCGCAATAGCCTTTCCAACCAATGCTGCTTTTTCAGTTTTAGTTGCTTTTGCAGCACTAATTTCTTTATCTCTTGAAGATGCAGCCACTAAAGTAGTCCCTTTGGTATCGTCCACTATTTGAGCATAAATTTCATTGTTACTTCTGAAAACAGCCAAACGAGGTTGCTCTGCAGTACCACTAACAACTTTTCTGATTCTGCTTTTAATACGTTGTCTTCTTTCTAATTTTGATAATGCCATTGTTCTAACTATTAAGCTGATTTACCTGCTTTTCTTCTCAACACTTCACCAACAAACTTAACACCTTTTCCTTTGTAAGGTTCAGGTTTACGGAAACTGCGGATTTTAGCCGCTACTTGTCCCACCAATTGTTTGTCATGAGAAGTTAATTTAATGATTGGATTTTTACCTTTCTCATTCACAGTCTCAAGTTTTACCTCTTGCGGTAACTCTAAAATAATGTTATGAGAAAAACCTAATGCTAAATCCAATTTTTGACCTTGGTTTGAAGCACGGTATCCAACCCCTACTAATTCTAATTCTTTAGTGAACCCTTCTGAAACACCAACAACCATATTGTTTAACAAAGCTCTGTACAAACCATGTTTTGCATTTTGGTCTTTAGTTTCAGCTGTTTTTTCTAACACTAATTGTCCATCTTCTTGCTTAACAGCAATGTCTTTAACCTCTTGGGTCAATTCGCCTAACTTTCCTTTTACGGTAACAACAGCTCCGTTGATAGTTACTGTAACTCCCGCAGGAATTTTGATGGGTGCTTTACCTATTCTTGACATTTTTTTGTCTTTTATTTATTAGTAAACATAACAAATTACTTCTCCGCCGATGTTCAGTTCTTTGGCTTTTTTACCTGTCATCACCCCTTGTGAGGTTGAGATAACAGCAATTCCCAAACCGTTCAACACGCGAGGAAGATTATCAGCTCCAGCATATTTTCTCAATCCTGGTCTACTTGCTCTTTCAATGTGCTTAATGACAGGCTCTTTCGTTACTTTGTCATATTTTAAAGCTATTTTGATAGTACCTTGAACAGTATCATCTTCAAACTTATAACTTAAAATATACCCCTGATCAAATAAGATTTTGGTAATCTCTTTTTTCAAATTAGAAGCAGGGATTTCAACGACTCTATGCCTTGCATTATTCGCATTTCTAATTCTTGTTAAATAATCTGCAATAGGATCTGTATACATATTCTTTGTCCTTTTAATTATTACCAACTTGCTTTTTTAACGCCCGGAATTAATCCTTTATTAGCCATCTCACGGAACAATACACGCGAAATACCAAACGTACGCATATAACCTTTCGGTCTTCCTGTTAATTTACAACGATTGTGCAAACGTACAGGAGAAGCGTTTTTAGGTAGCTTTTGTAACGCATCGTAATCACCTGCTTCTTTCAAAGCCTGACGTTTTGCTGCATATTTAGCTACCAATTTTTGTCTCTTAACCTCACGGGCTTTCATTGATTCTTTAGCCATATACTAGTTCTTTTTAAAAGGTAATCCTAATTCGCTTAATAATGATTTTGCTTCCTTATCCGTGTTAGCAGAAGTTACGAAGGTGATATCCATACCTGCAATTTTATTAATCTTATCGATATCAATTTCAGGGAAAATAATTTGCTCAGTAACACCCAAGTTGTAATTTCCTCTACCATCAAATCCAGTCGCACTGATTCCTTGGAAATCTCTCACTCGTGGCAAAGCCGCTGTGATTAATCTATCCAAAAACTCATACATTCTCTCACCTCTTAAAGTTACTCTAGCACCGATTGCCATTCCTTTACGAAGTTTGAAAGAAGCTACGTCCTTTTTAGAATAGGTTGCAACTGCCTTTTGACCTGTAATTTTTGTCAATTCGTCTACTGCATAATCGATTTGTTTTTTATCGGCAACAGCTGAACCAACTCCACGGCTCACAACTATTTTTTCAAGTTTAGGAACCTGCATTACATTCTTATAGCCAAATTCTTCTTTAAGAGCCGCGATAATGCGCTCTTTATATTCTTGTTTTAGTCTAGGTACGTACGCCATAACTATATTACTTCATTAGATTTTTTAGAAATTCGCACTTTTTTACCGTCTCTAACCTCAAATCCAACGCGTGTTGGTTGTTTCGTTTTAGCATCAATTAGAGCCAAGTTTGAAATGTGAATAAAAGCCTCTTTTTTAACGATTCCTCCTTGAGGATTTTGAGCATTCGGTTTTGTGTGTTTAGACACTAAATTTACTCCCTCAACAATCGCTTTATTTTTCTCGCGATCAACACGTAGCACTTTGCCTTCTGACCCTTTATGGTCACCAGCCATTACTCGTACTGTGTCTCCTGTTTTAATTTTTAGTTTCATCACTTATTTTATTAAAAATTAAAGCACTTCAGGTGCTAATGACACAATTTTCATGAATTGTTTATCACGAAGCTCTCTCGCAACAGGACCGAAAACACGCGTCCCTCTCATCTCACCCGCTGCGTTCAAAAGAACACAAGCATTTTCGTCAAAACGTATGTAAGAGCCATCAGCACGACGTACTTCCTTTTTAGTTCTTACCACAACTGCAGTTGAAACTTGCCCTTTTTTTACGTTTCCGTTTGGAGTTGCCTCTTTAACGGTAACCACAATCTTATCACCTACTGAAGCATAGCGACGTTTCGTTCCTCCTAAAACACGGATAGTCAACACTTCTTTCGCTCCTGTATTGTCGGCTACTTTTAATCTCGATTCTTGCTGTACCATAATTACTTCGCTCTTTCAATGATTTCTACTAATCTCCAACATTTAGTTTTACTTAGTGGACGTGTTTCCATGATCTTCACTGTATCACCAATGTTGCACTCATTTTTCTCATCGTGTGCTACATATTTTTTTGTACGCAACACGAACTTACCATACATAGGGTGCTTCACTCGCTTCACTTCGGAAACTACGATGGTTTTCTCCATTTTGTTGCTACTAACAACCCCTATTCTTTCTTTTCTTAAATTTCTTTTCTCCATAAGGCAGCATAGAATTATTGTAATTCTCTTTTTGTAAGCTCACACGCTAAACGAGCAACGGTTCTTCTTACTTGACGTAATTGAATTGGTTTCTCAATTGGTTGAATGGCGTGAGCCATTTTCAAATCTGCATACGATTTTTTATATTCACCAAGCTTCTCTTGTAGCTCAGCTATTGTCAATTTTTTAATTTCAGACTGTTTCATTGCTCTTTAATTAATCTTGATAATCTCTTGCTACAACAAATTTTGTTCTTACAGGCAATTTTTGTGCAGCCAGACGCAAGGCTTCCTTGGCTACTGACAAAGGCACACCACCTACTTCAAACATAATTCTTCCCGGTTTCACAACAGCTGCCCAATATTCTACGGCACCTTTACCTTTACCCATACGTACCTCTAAAGGCTTCTTAGTGATTGGTTTATCTGGGAAAATTTTAATCCATAACTGACCTTCACGTTTCATAAAACGAGTTGCTGCAATACGAGCTGACTCAATTTGGCGTGAAGTGATGAAAGCTGAGTCTAATGATTTAATCCCAAACGTACCGTTTGAAAGTAAAGTTCCACGATGTGAAACTCCTTTCATTCTGCCTTTTTGTACTCTACGATATTTCGTTCTTTTTGGCTGTAACATTTCTTTACTTCTTTAAAAAATTACTTTTTACGACGAGCTTTTTTTGGAGCCCCTGAAGGCTTTTCTGTCGTAGATTTTCCAGTTCCTCCTGTAGTTTTCTTAGTCATTCCCACTAAAGGAGAAAGCTCTCTTTTTCCATAAACTTCGCCTTTCATGATCCACACTTTAATTCCCATACGTCCATAGGTTGTGTGAGCCTCATCAAGAGCGTAATCTATGTCAGCTCTGAAGGTCGATAACGGAATTCTTCCTTCTTTATAACTTTCAGAACGTGCCATCTCTGCACCATTCAAACGACCTGAAATCATCACTTTAATTCCTTCGGCATTCATACGCATTGCAGCCGCAATCGCCATTTTAATAGCTCTACGATATGAAACACGCCCTTCAATTTGACGAGCGATACCTGCAGCAACCAAATTAGCGTCTAATTCTGGTCTTTTGATTTCAAAAATGTTAATCTGAATGTCTTTACCACCCGTAATTTTTTTCAATTCTTCTTTCAACTTGTCTACCTCTTGACCGCCCTTTCCAATGATAATTCCTGGACGAGCCGTAGTGATAGTAACGGTTACAAGTTTCAAGGTTCTCTCAATAATTACACGCGAAACACTAGCCTTCGATAAACGAGTCTGTACATACTTTCTGATTTTGTCATCTTCAGCAAGTTTGTCTCCGTAGTCATTACCTCCGTACCAGTTAGACTCCCATCCTCTGATAATTCCAAGGCGATTTCCGATTGGATTTGTCTTTTGTCCCATAGTTTATCTTAGCTTTCTGTGTTATAATTTTTAGCTCCTAACACGATAGTCACGTGATTTGAGCGCTTTCTAATTCTGTTTGCTCTTCCCTGTGGAGCTGTTCTCAATCTTTTGAGCATTGTACCACCATCCACACGAACTTCTTGAACGAATAATCCTGCATCTTCCAAATCAGCATCCTCGTTTTTAGCTTGCCAGTTAGCTATCGCTGACAAAAGCAATTTCTCTAAACGAGAGGCAGCCTCTTTTTGGTTAAATTTCAAAATAGCAAGGGCTTTATCTACTTGTTGACCACGAATAATATCCGCTACTAAACGCATTTTTCGTGGCGAAGTAGGGCAGTTATTCAACTTTGCAAAAGCCAAGCTCTTTTTAGCTTCTTTAATTTGTATTGCTTTTTCTCTTTTACGAACTCCCATAGCCTTCTATTATTTTTTACCTTTATTTTTTGCACCAGCATGTCCTCTAAACGAACGAGTTGGTGAAAATTCGCCTAACTTATGTCCTACCATATTCTCAGTTACATAAACTGGAACAAACTGACGACCATTGTGAACTGCTATTGTTTGACCAACAAAATCAGGAGTTATCATAGACGCTCTTGACCAAGTTTTAATAACAGTCTTTTTTCCTGACTCAATGTTCTGTTGGATTTTTTTCTCCAAACTATAGTGAACATAAGGTCCTTTCTTTAATGAACGTGCCATTTCTTAGTGTTTTATTTTTTTCTACGTTCTACAATATACTTATTACTTGCTTTGGTTTTAGAACGAGTTCTGTAACCTTTAGCTGGGATACCTTTTCTTGATCTTGGGTGTCCTCCGGTAGCTCTACCTTCACCACCACCCATTGGGTGATCAACTGGGTTCATTACAACTGGTCTCGTTCTTGGTCTTCTTCCTAACCAACGTGAGCGACCTGCCTTACCAGAAACAATCAACTGGTGATCTGAGTTAGAAACAGCTCCGATTGTTGCTAAACAAGTCAACAAAATCATACGAGTTTCACCTGAAGGCAATTTAACAGTTGCATATCTTCCATCTTTTGCCATCAACTGAGCAAAAGTTCCCGCAGAACGTGCGATGTTTGCTCCTTGTCCTGGACGTAACTCTATACAAGAGATTACAGTTCCTAACGGAATTTGAGATAACGGCATTGCATTTCCAATTTCTGGAGCAACATTACTCATACCTGCAACAATGGTTTGGTCTACTTTTAAACCTGCTGGTGCAATGATGTAACGTTTTTCACCATCGGTGTATTGAACCAAAGCAATGAACGCTGTTCTGTTTGGATCGTATTCGATTGAAACTACTTTAGCTTCTACATCAAACTTGTTACGTTTGAAATCGACTAAACGATACTTTTTCTTGTGACCACCACCAATGTAACGCATGGTCATTTTCCCTTGATTGTTTCTACCTCCGGACTTTTTCAACGGAACCAAAAGGCTTTTCTCCGGCTTATCAGTAGTAATGGTGTCAAATTCGTTTACTACTCTAAAACGCTGCCCAGGGGTAATCGGTTTTAATTTTCTAACTGACATTTTTTGTCTATTTATTAAACACTATTATATATTACTATAAAAATCTATAGTCCCTCCTTCTGCCACTTGCACTACCGCTTTTTTAACAGTGTTTGTTTTTCCTACTTGCAAACCTGTTTTTGTGTAGCGAACTTTACGCTTAGGACCGTAATTCAATGTTCGAACCGATGCAACCTCAACTCCATAAGCAGACTCAATAGCTTCTTTAATTTGAATTTTATTCGCATCTTTGGAAACTTCAAAAGTGTAACAGTTTTTTAACTCGCTGTTTGCTGTTGCTTTTTCCGAAATTACTGGCTTAATTAATACGCTCATTTCTTCTTATTTTGTTAAAATTGATTCTAAAACTTCAACAGAACTTTCTAATAACACCACGTTTGTAGCATTAACCACATCGTAAGTATTTAATTCAGAAGCTGTTACAACGCTCGATGTTTTTAAATTTCGAGATGACAAATATACGTTATTATTTGTATCTGGCAACACAAAAAGTGATTTTTTATTCTCTAACCCCAAAGATTTCAGAATATTAGTAAATTCTTTCGTTTTTGGAGTATCAAAATTCAAATCTTCAAGAACCAAAACAGCTTGAGCTTGTGCCTTTGCACTTAGAGCTGAACGACGAGCCAAACGCTTTACATTTTTGGTTAATTTTTGTGTGTAATCTTTAGGTCTTGGACCAAAAATACGTCCTCCACCTACAAACACTGGAGATTTTACACTTCCTGCACGAGCCGTACCTGTACCTTTTTGTTTTTTAATTTTACGAGTACTCCCTGCTACTTCATTTCTTTCTTTTGCCTTATGAGTACCTTGACGTTGATTTGCCAAATAGCGTTTAACATCCAAGTAAATCACATGATTATTAGGCTCTATTCCGAATACAGAATCAGAAAGCACCGCTTTTCTGCCTGTTTCTTTTCCTTGACTATTTAATACTGCTACTTCCATTATTTGTGAATAGTTACGTAAGCATTTTTGTGACCTGGAATACATCCCTTAACAACTAAAAGATTTTTCTCAGCAACCACTTTCAACACTTTCAAGTTTTGTACTGTTACTTTTTCTGCCCCCATTCTTCCTGCCATACGCATTCCTTTGAAAACGCGTGACGGGTAGGATGATGCTCCGATAGAACCCGGTGCTCTTAAACGGTTGTGCTGACCGTGTGTTGATTGACCAACACCTCCAAAACCGTGTCTTCTAACAACCCCTTGGAACCCTTTTCCTTTGGAAATACCTGTCACGTCAACAAATTCTCCTTCTTCAAAAAGATCCACAGTGATAGTGTCACCTAATTTGTACACTCCTTCAAATCCTTGAAATTCGATAACTTTCTTCTTAACAGAAGCTCCTGCTTTTTTGAAATGTCCTAACTCTGCTTTGTTAGCACGATGTTCTGCTTTGTCATCGAAACCAAGTTGAAGAGCCTCATACCCGTCAACCTCTACGGTTCTGACTTGGGTAACTACGCATGGCCCTGCCTCAATGATTGTACAAGGAACATTTTTCCCGTTCTCATCAAATAGACTGGTCATACCTACTTTTTTTCCAATTAACCCAGACATAAATTTAATTTAAAATATTAATTACTATTATTCATAAAATTCAGGGTCAAAAAATGCCTTGGCTTTTCAACCCTGAATCATTTTTTTCCGTTTTTCCCTAACAAACTGTTTCGGGACAAGTTATGAAGTTATTTAACTTCGAATTACGCTCTTGTTAGAAGTTATCAAACTTTGATTTCAACTTCTACTCCACTTGGCAATTCCAATTTCATCAAAGCGTCAATAGTTTTTGATGAAGAGCTATAGATGTCTAAAAGACGTTTGTGAGAGCTCAACTGAAACTGCTCACGTGATTTCTTATTCACGTGGGGAGAACGCAATACAGTAAATATTTTTTTGTGCGTTGGTAATGGAATTGGCCCTGTTACTACCGCTCCTGTTGCTTTTACTGTTTTTACAATCTTCTCAGCTGATTTGTCAACTAAGCTATGATCGTAAGATTTCAATTTTATTCTGATTTTTTGACTGCTCATTTCCTTAAAAATTAGTTACCTTTTGCTTTTTTAATAACTTCTTCTGCAATATTCGACGGAGTTTCAGCGTAGTGAGAAAACTCCATTGTTGATGTTGCACGACCTGATGATAATGTACGCAATGAAGTTACGTAACCAAACATTTCTGATAATGGAACGCTTGCTTTGATAACTTTTGCTCCATTTCTATCATCCATGTTGTTTACTTGTCCACGACGACGGTTCAAGTCTCCTACGATATCACCCATATTTTCTTCTGGAGTGATAACTTCTAGTTTCATAATAGGCTCCATCAACACCGCTTTTGCAGCTCGAGCAGCTTCTTTGTAACCTAATTTAGCTGCCAACTCGAATGACAATGAATCTGAATCGACTGCGTGGAACGAACCATCCACCAAAGTAATTTTCATTGCATCCATTTCAAATCCAGCCAAAGGTCCATTTTTCATAGCCTCTTTGAATCCTTTCTCAACAGATGGGATATACTCTTTTGGAATATTTCCTCCTTTAATTTCGTTGATAAACTCTAAGCCTACTTTACCTTCATCTGCTGGTTCCATGCGGAAGACAATATCTGCAAACTTACCACGTCCACCTGATTGTTTTTTGTAAACCTCACGATGGTTAGCTACCGCTGTAAGAGCTTCTTTGTACTCTACTTGTGGTTGTCCTTGGTTAACTTCAACTTTAAACTCACGTTTCAAACGGTCAACGATAATATCTAAGTGAAGCTCTCCCATACCTGAGATGATAGTTTGCCCAGAAGCCTGATCAGTTTTTACTTGGAATGTTGGATCCTCCTCAGCTAATTTAGCTAATGCCATACCCATTTTATCAACATCTGCTTTTGTTTTAGGCTCAATAGCAATACCAATCACTGGATCTGGGAATACCATAGACTCTAATACGATTGGGTGTTTTTCATCACAAAGAGTATCTCCTGTTTTGATATCTTTAAAACCTACCGCTGCCCCGATATCTCCAGCTTCAATAAATTCAATTGGATTTTGTTTGTTAGCGTGCATTTGGTAGATACGAGAAATACGTTCTTTATTTCCTGAACGAGCGTTCAATACGTAGGTACCTGCATCCAAATGTCCAGAATAAGCACGGAAGAACGCCAAACGACCAACATAAGGGTCTGTAGCAATCTTAAATGCTAATGCCGCAAAAGGTGCTTCTACTGATGGTTTTCTTAAAGCTACAACTCCTGTATCAGGGTGCGTTCCCTCAATAGCTTCTTTGTCTAAAGGAGAAGGTAAGTAACGACATACCGTATCCAACATAAACTGAACACCTTTATTTTTGAAAGAAGAACCACACACCATCGGGATGATTGCCATATCCATCACAGCAGCTCTTAACGCTTTATGTACTTCTTCTTCTGTGATAGAATTTTCATCTTCCATATATTTTTCTAGAAGACCTTCATCATAAGCAGCAACCTCTTCAATCAATTGAGAGCGATATTGATGCACTTCGTCTTTCATCTCCTCAGGGATTTCTACTACATCAAATGTAGCTCCCTGTGTGTCCTCATGCCAAACAATAGCACGATTTTTTACCAAGTCAACTACTCCTTTAAAATCAACCTCATCTCCTATAGGCAATACAATAGGCACAGCGTTTGATTTTAACATTTCTTTCACTTGGTTACAAACGTTCAAGAAGTTAGCTCCTTGTCTGTCCATTTTGTTTACGAAACCAATACGTGGCACTTTGTAGTTATCTGCCAAACGCCAGTTAGTTTCTGATTGAGGTTCAACACCATCAACAGCACTAAACAAAAACACCAAACCATCCAATACACGCAATGAGCGGTTTACCTCAACGGTAAAATCCACGTGACCTGGGGTATCAATGATATTGAAGTGATATTCTTTGGCATCTGCTGTTGGTTTTCCGTTTTCTGTTGGGAAGTTCCACGTACAAGTGGTTGCAGCTGATTGGATAGTGATTCCACGCTCAGCCTCTTGCTCCATCCAGTCCATTGTTGAAGCTCCATCGTGAACTTCTCCTAATTTATGTGTCTTTCCTGTATAGAATAGGATACGCTCCGTTGTCGTAGTTTTTCCTGCGTCAATGTGAGCCGCAATTCCAATGTTTCTTGTATATTGTAAATCTCTTGCCATATTATATACTAAAATCTAAAGTGTGAGAATGCTTTGTTTGCTTCTGCCATTTTGTGCGTATCCATTCTTTTCTTAACAGCCGCACCTTCTTCTTTTGCTGCTGACAAAATTTCTCCAGCTAATTTTTGAGCCATTGATTTCTCATTTCTTTTACGAGCATAACCAATCAACCATTTCATAGCCATTGACACTTTTCTATCAGGTCTGATTTGCATAGGAATTTGGAATGTTGCCCCTCCTACACGGCGAGAACGTACCTCAACGTGAGGCATTACGTTCGTTAGAGCGTCTTTCCACACTTCCAAAGCTGTTTTTTCTTCGTTGTTTTTCTTCTGATCTACGATATCAAGAGCATCATAGAACACTTTAAAAGCCACTGACTTTTTACCATCCCACATTAGATTGTTTACAAAACGCGTAACTAATTGGTCATTAAATTTCGGATCTGGTAAAAGAGGTCTTTTCTTAGCCTGTCTTTTTCTCATTTTTTCTTAGTTAAAAGATTTTTAATTACTTTTTCTTACCTTTTGCTGGAGCTGCTGCTGCTTGTCCTGGTTTTGGACGTTTAGCCCCATATTTAGAACGACGTTGCGTTCTTCCTGCTACTCCCGCTGTGTCTAACGCACCACGAACGATGTGGTATCGAACACCAGGCAAATCTTTAACCCTTCCGCCTCGTACCAATACTATCGAGTGCTCTTGGAGGTTATGTCCTTCTCCTGGAATGTAAGCGTTCACCTCATTACCATTTGTCAAACGTACACGAGCAACTTTACGCATCGCTGAGTTTGGTTTTTTAGGTGTTGTGGTGTAAACACGCGTACACACTCCTCTACGTTGAGGACACGAATCCAAAGCAACCGATTTACTCTTCTTGGTAATTCTGGTTCTTCCTTTTCGTACTAACTGTGAAATTGTTGGCATAATTTAATTTATAAAATAATTTAATTAATTCTCCCGTTAATTGAGGGTGCAAAAGTATTGTTTTATTTTTAAAACACCAAGAAATCAATACTTTAATTTATGTACAACATCTAATCCCCTACCCTCTTTCATCTTATTTCTGTAATAAAAAAACAGAACTTGTTTATAAACAAAAAAGCATAAGAACTTAATAAACAGAATATTAAAAAAAGTTGTTTTGTTAAAAAAATAAAAAAAGTTGTTTTTGTAACTTTTTTCAATTTTTAGTCAGTTTTTCTGCTTCTTGTTTATTACAGTTAATCTTTGAGGTACGAAAATAACCTTTAAACGATTATTCTTTCTCCTTTTGATTGACTGTGGTTAAATAAATCTTTAAAAAGTAACGTAAAATATACAACCTTACACATCTGGTTGTTTATCATTGATTATATCTTCGTCCCATCACTATGAAAGCGAAGGCTAATGTTGTGAAAAAGGAGAACATGGCATAAACTAACGCTGGTTTTGCCATTTCTACGCTTTGCACCAATCCAGCGATATATATGGCAAGTACAGTGTTTTGTAATCCTACCTCAATACCTATGGTAGTTGCTTGTACGTTCGATATACCAAAGGTCTTTTTTGATATGATGTAGCTGAGCACCATGGAAAGCAAATGTATTGCTAAGGCATAGGGCAATATGCTTAGAATTTCCTCAAACACAATACCTGTTCCTCCTGATTCCTGATCAGCGAAAAATTTAATAATAAATACCAATCCTAATAAAATCGTATTGATAATCTTTAAGGGGATTTTTATTTTTAGAGCTAAATTCGGATAATAGCGATTGAACAACAGTCCTAAAAATGCGGGTATGATGATGATTTTGCTTACTTCCCAAAAGGTTTCGGTCATTGATAGAGAAAACTCAGATGAACTGTGCATAAAAATCGAAATACCAAGGTTGGTAAGAGTTGGTATGGTGAAAAACATCAACAAACTGTTGATTGAAGTTAAAGCTACCGCCAAAGCTGTATCAGCATTAACTAAATAGGAAACAAAATTAGAGGTAGTTCCACCAGGGCATATGGCTACAATGATTAATCCTACTTTTAATGCTGGAGGTAAATCCGAAAAGTAGGCTATTGCAAAAGCTAACAGAGGTAGAAAAACCATCTGTGCAGTCAACCCTACTGTAAAAGCCTTTGCATGAGTAAATATGTTTTCAAAATCCTTGAATTTTAAGGAACTACCAATCGCAAAGGTTACCAGCATCAATACGGCTGACATCAATTGATCTATTAAATCCATCTCTTATATATTTTTTTTCTGAAAACGGTTGGCAAAAGTACGTACTTTTTTTTGTTTATTTATCTCGTTATCATCTATTTTTGAAAAAAACGTATCTTTGCCCAAAAAAAGAATGTTCAGAACCATCGTTCCCATCCACCCTAATAAAGCTCAAATCCAATTTGAATCTAAAATTGTCAGTTTTGGTTCTTGCTTTTCATTAAATATGGCTAAGAAATTAGGCTATCACAAAATGCGAACAGTTTCTAATCCGTTTGGGATTTTATTTCATCCGTTGGCCATTGAAAAGGTTATTCGTAAATCTGTTAAAAATGAATTATTTACAGAAAAAGATTTCTTTTTTCATGATGATAAATGGCTCTGCTTTGACCTACATTCCGAATTGAGCCAACCAACATTAGATTCTGCTGTGGAACGAGCCAACCAGCAATTAATAATCTCACAAAAGGCTTTACAATCATCTGATTTTATTTTTATTACGCTCGGAACTGCTTGGGTTTACACGCATGAAACGGGAAAAGTAGTTGCTAATTGCCACAAGGTTCCACAACAACATTTTTCAAAACGATTGCTTTCTTTCTCAGAAATAGAGAATAGCTTACAATCTATATTTCAATTAGTTAATATTATAAATCCAAAAATTCATTGTATCTGTACCATTTCGCCCGTGCGACACTTAAAAGACGGATTCACTGAGAATAATATTAGTAAATCTCTATTAATAAGCTCTCTACATTCTGTTATCAAAAAAAGTAGTCATACTTCCTATTTCCCGGCCTACGAAATTATGATGGATGAACTTCGGGATTATCGTTTTTATGCCGATGATATGTTACACCCATCTGATGTAGCTATTGACTACATTTGGAAACGTTTTACTGAAAGCTACTTCTCTCCAGATTGTCTATCTATATTGAAAGAAGTTGACGCTATCCAAAAAAGATTACAACACCGTCCATTTAACACCAACAGTAAGTCTTTCATCTCTTTTCAAGAACAACTACATAAAAAAATAACTCTACTGAAAAAACGATTTCCATTTGTGGAGTTTTAAACTTTTTGGTAAAAAGTTTACATAATTTGAACTCCGTAATTCTTTACTCTCCTTATCAATGAATGAGAGCATAAAAAATATTCAAAAAAAAAATCATTTTTTTTGTAACATTTGACTTTTTTTATCGTCTATATAGATGTAGACGAGAGTTTATCCTTTTTAAATTAGTAAAAAACAAGAAAGGCTATCTAAATTATAAGATGGCCTTTTCTTTATGATAAAAACGAAAAATTATGGACTTATTCTACACTTCTTCAACTTCTATCTTATCTTTTTCTTTCTTATTTAACACTAAGTATCCACATATACCACCAAACAGTGATGCTGCAAAAATTCCGATTTTAGCTTGATCAATGAGCATAGGATTCTTAAATGCCAAAGTGGTAACAAATAACGACATAGTAAACCCAATAGCAGCTAAAAGTCCCAAACCAAACAAATTACGTAAATTCATTCCTCGAGGGAAAGTTCCCAGCCCTAATTTTACCATCAATAAGGTAAAACTTACAACACCAATCACTTTTCCGAAAAATAAGCCCAAAGCAACACCAAGAGCCACATTAGTTTCAAAAAGTGTGCTTAACTCAATATCCAAAGAAACTCCTGCATTTGCCAAAGCGAAAATCGGAATCACGACAAAGGTTACGAATGGGTGCATAGCGTGTTCAAGTCGTTGTAGTGGAGGTATTGATCTGCGGGTGTCAATACTCACTTTTTCTAAAAGATGTAGTTGCTTTTCTGTCAATGTTGGACGCGTGTTATTAGGGTCTAAACGCTTGAATCTTTTTAAATAACTTTGAATGTTATGAACAAATTCGCTTTCCTTCATCTGCACATCGGTTGGAATCATAAAAGCAACTAAAACAGCCGATATGGTAGCGTGTACACCTGAAAGCAAGAAAGCAATCCAAACGACAATTCCGATCAAAGCGTAGAACAACACATGACGTATGCCTATGCGTTTTCCTAAATAAAGTAAGAATAACAATGCAAAACCTAAACCTAAGTTAGCGAATGATATTTCAGATGTATAGAAAAATGCAATTACCAATACGGCTCCCAAATCATCAACTATAGCCAAGGCTGTCAAAAACACCTTCAATGATAATGGAATTTTATCTCCCAAAAGATAAAGCACTGCTAATGAGAAAGCTATATCCGTTGCCATAGGGATTCCCCATCCACTATGGGCTTCTCCTGAAGGATTTAAAGCTAAATAAATGATAGCGGGTACAATCATTCCTCCCAGAGCTGCCGCAATCGGTAGCATCGCTTCACGAGGATTTGACAACTCACCTGCTACAATTTCTCGTTTCAGTTCCAAACCAACAACAAAGAAAAACAAAGACATCAATCCGTCGTTTATCCAATGATGAACCGTAAAATTTAAATAGGGTTCCCCATCAAAAACAAATCCGAAATGATGCTCAAAAAAATGAAAATAGGAATCAGACCATGGAGAGTTTGCTAAAAATAAAGCGAGAATTACGTTGATTCCCAAAACAATACCTCCCGATTTCGCCTGTTTTGTGAATTTATAAATTGGAGAGGTTAAACGGTCAAATAGATATTTTTCCATAAGTACTATACATAATATTGTTTATGAACAATTAGTTTCGGTAAAAGTACTAATTTTTTCCCAAAAAAAACGATTAATTCCTCTGTTTTTTTTCCACAAAGTAGTTATTTCCGTAGTAAATATTTGTTTTTCAAAGGAATATTTTTTGACCATATGAAGGGTATGCTGTAACATAAAAGGAATATTGAGAATGTGATTTAGAAAATAACGAATGCATGGAAATGCCATTAAAAATAAAACAAAAAAACTTAATACAAATTAATAAGTAAAGCTGTTTTATTCACTAAAAATTATTCTATATATTTGGTTTACAATTTATTAAAAACTATATTATGAAAATAAATAAAAAAATTACTATTTTTATTTTTTAGATAAGTCTAAATTATTATTTTTGCTAATCTAAAAAAATAAGAGACTGATAATATTAAAAAACTAAAAACCAATAAACTAACTAATTTAATTGTAAGTAAAATGAAAATTAATCACACACTTCCAGAGCTTCCGTATGATAAAAACGCTCTAAACCCGATTATTACCGAAGAAACTTTTGACTATCACTACGGGAAGCATCACGCTGCCTATGTAAACAACCTTGCAGGATTGGTAAAAGATACCGAATGGGAGGAAAAAGACATCGTGGACATCATCCGAAAAAGCCACGCCGAAAACAATGTAGCCATCTTTAACAATGCAGCTCAACATTGGAATCACTCCTTTTTTTGGAATTGCCTGTCGCCCGATGGCGGAAAAAATCCTACGGGAAAAATAGCCGAACTCATCCACCGCGATTTCGGAAGTTTTGAAAATTTTAAAGAACAATTCTCTACCATTGCTGTAAAATTATTCGGTGCAGGTTGGGCTTGGCTGGCTCAAAATCAAGAAGGAAAACTAGAAATTCTGCCAATGAAAGATGCCTATACTCCGCTTACGGAAAACAAAACGCCTATTCTCACCATTGATGTATGGGAACACGCTTACTATATTGATTACCGAAATGCAAGACCTAAATTCGTGGAAGGTTTCTGGGAATTAGTGAACTGGAATTTTGCTAACCAAAATCTGAAATAATATGAGCGATATTTGTATAAATCACATAGAAAATTATTGGAAGTTACTAACCGAAGAGGCTAATAATTTTTTCAATCAAGAAAAGTACGAACTGGCTTTGGATAGCTATCTCAATGCCTTGTACAGAGCCGAAGTACTCAGCAATAATTTGCAAGACTGTATTCGTATGAAAGTGCCTTTCGTACAAGTGTATACTATTTCGTGTTACAATTTGGCAAATTGTTATCAAGAAGTTAAGGACTTGAACAGAGCCGAAGAGATACTGCAAAAGGCTATATATTTTCTTTTACATCTTTATGAAAAGAATTATGAAAAAGAGAGTATTCAAAAAGAATTAAGAAAATCTGTTCTAAACTACCTTAGTTTTACTCAAAAAAGTAATGTTAAAACATCAAGAACAGATGCTTTCTTGACTTATTTAAAAAATCAAACAACAAAATATAATTTACAAAATATAAAAACATTTGATTATGTGCAATTCAATTAAACTGGTTCAGAAGGAACAATTACAACTCATTCAAAAAGGAATACTAAGTATTGGGGACAAATTACCTAAATGAGCTCCCTTTACAAGATAAAAAATAAGAAATAAAGATAATAAATGATTGATTATTAATTATTCTGTATTTTGTTCTGAAACGCGATTCTCAACCCTACCTATTACTGCTCTTGTCTTTTTAGTACATACAAAGATGCTCTCGAAAAGACTTTTTTACACACAAAATATATCTTAAAAAACTTTATTCTATTTAGAACAAAACCTCAAAATTGAAAAAGCAAAAAAAAACAGAAATAATTTTGATTAAATTGGCCCAGAAAATGGTTCTTACAAAGGTCTCAATCAGCTTCAGACAAAAAATAACAAGTGCAGTGTTTTAATACTCTGCACTTGTTTGTGATTTCATACTCATCTCGAAAAATCAGTTAGTGAACACTATTTAAGGAATATATAGAGAAAAATTTATAATAAACATTCCCAAAAACAGTAAACACAACTTAACAGGTAATACTGTATTTGAGAATAAAGTAGGAGGTGTCTTTAAACAGTTTTTATATTGAATTTATAAACTCCAATAAATCTTCTCGGTCTTTTTTTGAGAGTTGTTTGAATTTTTCTTTGGTATCTTTAGCTTCTCCTCCGTGCCATAAAATGGCTTCGGTTACGTTTTTAGCACGTCCATCGTGAAGAAATTCGGTATGCCCATTTACTAAAAATTGTAATCCAATACCCCAAAGCGGACGTGTTTTCCATTCATTCCCGTTGGCTAAAAAGTCTGGACGACCATCTGCCAAATCTTCGCCCATATCGTGCAAAAGCATATCTGTATATGGATAAAATGTTTGGTTTGCTAATGCTTTGATAGGGCTGCTCCCTTGTAACCACATAACTAACCTTTTATCATGTATATAGTTAGAAATTAAATGTAAAAAATGAATATCTTAGAAAGATAGTTTTATTGTATCCTTCCAATTTGTGAAACGGTTGAGATATTACAAATTAGTGAACACTGCTTCTTACTCTAAAATATCAACGCTTAAAATTATGATCTTGATCATTTTTAATTCAAAAGATATTTTGTAACTTTGTGGGGTTGAACTTATGTATAATAATTTTAAAAAAACACATAAAATACATGAAAACTAAGGAGTTACCAAAGTCAGTTAGAAAAGAAATTAAAAAAGTAAGCGAAGTAGCGAGTTATCTATGGCAACGTGAGTGGGCAGAGCGCAATGCTGGAAACATTTCGATAGATTTGACGGATCACTTCACCGAAGAGTTGATTAATTCCACGCCGAAAAAGTATGTGCCATGTGTGCAACTTCCCAAAGAATCGGCGGGAAAAGTCATTTTTGTGACGGGAACAGGACGTTATTTACGATCATTAATCCACGATATTAACAAAACGGCTTGTATTTTGCATATTAACGAAACTGCTGATTCGTATGCAATAATTTGGGGAGGAAAAGGTGAAGCTTTTGCACCTACGAGTGAACTGATTTCACATGTTAAAATTCACTGTTTCAATCAAAAGTACAAACCTACACATAAAACAGTGTTACATACCCATGCTATCGAACTTATTGTACTGAGCCACCATGACTTATTTTACAATGAAGCCAAGTTAAATCATTCATTGTGGAAATTATGCCCTGAAATTAGGGTGTTCGTTCCAAATGGAGTACATTGCTGTCCGTATGCACTTTCGGGTACAGAGAGTTTAGCCGATATTACTATCGAAGGACTTAAAACCCATGATGTTATTCTCTGGGAAAAACACGGTGTGTTAGCTACCGGTGAAGATGTGGTACGAGCCTTTGACTACTTGGATGTTGCAAATAAAGGAGCTAAAATGCTGTTGATGGCGTGGGCTGCAGGTTTTGAACCACAAGGAATGAACGACCAGCAGTTGGATGAATTGGAACGCCTTTTTTTAGGTAAAAAGTAATTTTTCAAGGGAGTTAGCAGTCCCAAGAGTTTTTACTAATTTTTTTGGGACTGTTTTTTTATACTTAGAACTCGCTCAATGCGTACACTGCAAAACTCGCTAACCAATGACTTCCTCCGTAATTACCTTGGAAAACTAATGGTAAAGCATTGTTTAATAGTTTTTTAGAAGATAAATCAAATTCCTTTTTCAAGCGATGATTCCGAGGTAGCTCTTTAGCAATAGCTTTCATACACCATGCTCTCGAAAAGGACAATCCCACCAAATGCACAATTTGATAATCGTTCAAATCACTGATAATTGGTAATTCTTTGATGTTGTTTAAGCTACGCTTGTCATAAAACTGATTTAACCATTTTGTAAACTCTTTTTTAGGTAGTATACGTCGCATCAAATTGGCAGTTTCCAAACTTGGTGAAAAGAAATCACTGCCATTAGGTTCTAAATAGGCAGGGATATTTTTATCTTTTAAGTAAAAAGCTTTCGACTTTTCAATAAGTTGATTTTCAAAATTTTTATCGCCAACCGTTCTTGCCCAATCAATGGCAAATCCCATCGCAAATGCTGAATTAGGATGTACACCCGTACGATTAGGATAAGTTTGTTTGGGAAGAAAATCTAACCAAAGTTGTTTTATTTTTTGAGTTAAGGGACTCAAATTATCATGCCATTGTTTTGCCTTAGGGTGTTTTGCTTTGGCTAACTCCTCGTCCAATTTTAGAATCCATGCCCAGCCATAGGTACGTTCAAATGTAGTAGCTCCTTTGTATGTAGTGAAATAAGCAGCTTCGGCTTCCATTTTTTTCTTATTAAATGATTTATCCAATACCGTTTCGATGATTTCTCGATTAGCTATTTCGGGCATTGTCTCTAAAATTCTAACCAACATCCAATGACCATGGACAGAGCTATGCCAATCGTAGCAACCGTAAAAAACAGGATGTAACTCGCGGGGAGTTAGTCGAGCGTCTTTTTCCGCATTGATGCCATGTCCGGTTTTGTTTGGATATTCTTCTTCAATGCAATGTAGAGGCAAACTTGCTAACTTCTCGGCTATTTGGGTGGTGAAAACAACCTCTTGTGCGATTCCCCATAGAGGAAATAACAACATTCCTAAAATTATTTTTTTCATATTCAATTCAGATTATTACAAAATATTTTGTTATAAAAAATGAATAACAATGTAAAACATAAAAGTTAAAAACTTTGTCGTATGTTCATATTCTTTTTCAATGAATACAAATGTACGACAAAGTTTAGATAAAAAGTAAATGTAATTCTCTTATTTCCTGCGAAAAACACTTTACTTTATCAATCCTTTATAATTATTCCTTAATTCCTGATAACAGCAATTTCTCTTGAACCTCATGGGTCATCACTTGATACCCCCATAGATGTCGGTTGAATTTCGATTTTCCTTGAGTGATGGAACGCAACGAAGTGGAGTAGCCATACATTTCGGCAATGGGTACTAAGGCTTTGATTTGCTGATACTGCCGTACGCTATCAATCCCTGTGATTACAGCTCTGCGACTTTGTAAATCGGTCATCACATCGCCCATAGCTACGGTGTCACAAAGTACTTCGAGTTCGTAAATAGGCTCCATAATTTTTGGTGAAGCATTTTTGAACGCTTCAGCAAATCCTGCTGATGCTGCCAATTGGAATGCGATGTCATTGGAATCCACTGGGTGCATTTTTCCATCGAAAATGCTTACCCGAATGTTTTGGCAATATGAGCCTGTGAGAGGCCCTTCTTCCATTTTTGCCATGATTCCTTTTTTGATGGCACCAATGAAGCGAGTGTCTATACTTCCTCCAACGATGCACCATAGAAAATGCAGGTGTCCGCCCCATGGCAATTCGATAAGTTCTTCTTTTCTGATATTCAAATCGGTAGGGAGCGGTCGGTCTGCTTCGTAAGGTTCTATACGTAAATGGACTTCAGCGAATTGTCCAGCTCCTCCTGATTGTTTTTTGTGTCGATATTGAGCTTCTGCTGTTTTTGAAATAGTTTCACGATATGGAATTTTTGGTCTAATTAGCTCCATGTCAATATTGTACAATGATTTTATACGTTGTTTCACCACATCAAAATGCATTTGCCCTTGTCCGTGAATGATGGTTTGTTTCAATTCAGGTGAATATTGCAATGTAAAGGTAGGGTCTTCCTCCTGAATAACATGTAACGCATTGGTCAGTTTTTCAAAATCTGATTTTGATGGCGGTACCACAGCCATACGTATTTTCATCTGAGGGAATTTAATTTTTCGGATTTGTACTCCTTCATGTCCTTGGGAATTGAGTGTATTATTAGTATGTGAATTTTTTAGTTTTATGGTAACTCCCAAATCTCCCGCAACCAATTCCTCGACAGCTTCGCGGTTTTTTCCATTTACGACGAAAATTTTATTGATACGCTCATCTTCGCCATTCATTTGGTTTGTGAGTGTGTCACCTGTTTTAAGTGTTCCACTGTACACTTTAAAGTAGCTCAATTCTCCGATTTGGGCTTCGTTCAGTGTTTTGTAGATGAAAATAGAAGTCGGTAAATCAGCTTTTGGGGCAAGAGTATCGCCATTTTGTAGTATTCTGGCTGGACGTTGCAGAGGTGACGGACAAATATCTCGAATGAACCCCATCACGCGTCCTGTTCCCTTATTTTCTTTAGATGAAACACAAAAGACGGGGAAGAAGTTTTGTTTACCCATGGCTAATTGTAATCCTTTGGTAAGATCTTCTTCGCTGAGAGTTCCTTGATCAAAATATTTTTCCATCAGACCTTCTTCTTCTTCGGCAGCAACTTCAACCAATTTATTATGAAGTTCTTTTGCTCGGTCGAGTACGTCAGCAGGGATGGACTCTTTTTTAGGTTTCCCTCCGTTGGCATCGAAAGTGTACATTACCATTCGTAGGGCATCGATTATTTTATGAAAGCCTTTATCTATATTGTAAGGAAACTGAATCTCAATGACTTTATCACCAAAAGTAGTTTTGATATCTTGGAGCGATTTGTCGAAATTCGCCTTTTCATGATCTAATTGATTGATAACAAATAGAGTGGGCGTTCCGAATTCATCAATATAGTCTTTATGAAGTTCGTTTTGTACTTCAATTCCTTCTTTAGCATTGATGACTACTACGGCAGTGTCAGCAACTTTTAATCCTGAAATGGCTTCACCAATAAAATCATCAAACCCTGGGGTGTCAATCAAGTTTATTTTTACGTCGCCCCATTGCACATGCATCAGTGAACTGAAAATACTGTGTTTTTTATCTTTTTCCATATCATGGAAATCCGAAACCGTATTTCCTTCCTCAACATTTCCAATTCGGGTGGTAGCTCCCGATTCAAATAACATTGTTTCTACCAACGATGTTTTTCCGCTTCCGGCGTGTCCTAAAAGAACCGCATTCCGAATATTATTTGTGTTGTAACTCATTTTGAATATTTTTTTATATTAAGTTCAGATTCTATACTTAGCATAGAACCTATGTTAAAAATACCCCATAAAGGTACAAAATTTTCTAAACACAATGCAAGAAAAATAAAGTTTTTTTTTGATTTGGCAGTATTTTATTCGGCTGTTTGATTTTTAATCTCTCTTATTGCAGAGAAGTTATGCCCTGTTGGTTCTTGAAATAATCGCAGATTAAACGTTGGCACGATGGCTATAATATGATCAAAAATGTCCGATTGTATTCCTTCGTAAATGATAAATTCTTTAATTTTTGAGAACATATAAATCTCGATAGGGACTCCCTTTTCTGTAGCTTGTAACTGTCTGACTAAGAACATCATGTCTAAATTCACATACCCTGATTCACGCAAATAATTCTCTACGTACTTTCGGAACGTACCGATATTTGTCAATCGCCGTTGGTTAAATTGCTCTGGTTCATTAGCGTTTACTTGATTGATGATTTTAATTTTATCCTCAATATACTCAGATATAAGACGTATCTTTCGGAAAGTATTTATCTCTTCTTCCGACAGAAAATGGATAGATTCCATGTCTATATTGACATGACGTTTGATGCGTCGTCCATCCGATTCCTGCATTCCTCGCCAGTTAGTGAAGGATTCAGACGTTAGTTTATATGTTGGTATGGTAGTGATAGTTCTGTCCCAATTTTGTACTTTAACAGTAGTCAAGCCTATATCTATCACGATACCATCTGCACCATCTTTAGGAAGTTCTACCCAATCACCTACGTACACCATCTTGTTTGCCGAAAGCTGAATACCAGCAACAAAGCCCATAATCATATCTTTATAAACGATTAAAAGAATGGTAATCATGGCTCCCAATCCTGCTAAAATATCCATAAAATTTTTATTCGCAAAAATGGATATGATGGCTACCCCCGCTAAAGAATATAACACTACTTTTCCTAATTGGATATATATTTTGACAATTGCACTCACTCCTTTTAAATGAATGAAAAGCTGTTGAATGGCATTGAGCAATGCATTTAAAAACAAAACAGTAACCACAATGAAATAGACACCAATAAAAGTTGATACAAACCAACGAACTGATGATGAAGATATTAAGTCTTGTAAATTTTGCATTAAAATACCCGGGAAGAAATGAGCAAAATTGGAGAATACGCGATTTTCCATAAAAATATCATCCCATTGATTGGCCGTGTATCCTACAATTTTCGGAATAACCCTACGCATTACAAAAGTTAAAACCCTATCAACCAAATAAGCTAAGGTGAAAATTAATACCAAAATTACGATGGATTGGACAAACACAGCCCAATGATTTTCAAGCCCGTACGATTCAAAAAATGCCACGGATTCTTTGCGATAAAATACTAATCTTTCCATTGTTTATCCTATTTTTAAGTACTTTTTAATCTTCGTAAAGTTCATGAACCTTGTTGTAAACCAATTCCGATTCCCATCCTCGATAAAGCAAATAATCAGCTAATTTTCTTTTGGCTTTGTACACGCTTTTTTCTTTAATTTCGGCTTGTTTTTTCTCGGCTAAAGAATCAAAAATTTCTTCATATTCCTCATCGTCAATTTCTTCCATTGCTGAATTGATGATGTAAGTTGATAATCCTCTGAATTTCAATTCCCGCTTGATACGAATCTTTCCCCATTTTTTATAACGTAATTTTCCACGAACAAAACTTTTAGCAAAACGTTCTTCATTGAGAAAATTATTTTGAATCAAGTACACCATAATTTCGTCAATTGCCAATGGAATCATCCGCATCTGACGTAGTTTCTCGACTACCTCTGCTTGATAACGCTCCTGATAGGCACAAAAAAGCTCCATTCTTCGCTTAGCTTCCTCAACGGTATATGTTTTTACGGTTTCCATTTAATTTTGCAGCTCTGAAAAGTATTTTAATAGGTCAATATTGATTTCAGCCGAGAGTTTTCCCGCCTCGTGAACAAAAGTTTCGTAGGAAACCGCATTTCCTTCTCCCGCTTTGTCCGAAATAGCTCTAAGCATAATGAAAGGTATGTTCATCATATAACAGGTTTGAGCAATAGCCGCAGCTTCCATTTCAACAGCTTTTGCCTTCGGGAAATTCGTTTCAATTATTTTTAGTCGCTGAGGTTCAGAAATGAATGAATCACCACTAACGACCATTCCCACATGCAATTGATTACTGTGTTTTTCGGCTACTTTTTTCGCCAAATCAAACCATTTTTTGTCAGGTAAAAAAGCTGGAGGCATTTGTGCTTGTTGTCCTATTTCATAACCAAAAGCCGTTACATCTACATCGTGATGGCGAACTTCGGCAGCTAAGATAATGTCATAAACAACAGTGTCGCCCAATCCTCCTGCTGTTCCTGTGTTTATAATCAATTGAGGTTCAAAGTGTTCTATGAGTAAAGTTGTTCCCACTGCAGCACTTACCTTACCAATACCCGAAAGCAACACAACTACCGAAAGTCCGTAAAGTTCACCTTCATAAAATTCAAAACGCCCAATTTTAGTTGTTTTTACATTGTTTAATTTAGCTCGTAATGTGCTCACTTCAAGCTCCATAGCTCCTATGATTCCGATCTTCATCTTTTACCTTTATTGTGATTTAGTGAATTACAAAAGTAGAAAAAATATTTGGTTGTGGGAAGTCTTAAAAAATAAGATTCACAGAAAAAAATGAATTCCTCATTCCATATCTGGTTTATCAATTGATAATATTTTTTCTAAAGGAGTTATAATATTATCTTTTCTTTTTATAATTTATATTCCTTCTAAATTAAAACCTTTCATTGAAATACAAAAAATAAATACCTTTGCACCCGAAATAAAACAGGGAAATCAAAAAAATGAGAACCAAATCAATAAAGAAAAATGTCATAAACGTAGTTACATTAGGATGTTCCAAAAACGTTTATGACAGTGAGGTTTTGATGGGACAACTCAAAGCGGGTGGAAAGGAAGTTGTACACGAAAAAGAAGGTAATATTGTGGTTATCAATACATGCGGATTCATCAATAATGCCAAAGAAGAGAGCGTAAACACTATTTTAGATTATGTGCAACGTAAAGAGGAAGGTTTAGTGGACAAGGTTTATGTGATGGGATGTTTAAGCGAACGTTACAAACCTGATTTGGAAAAAGAAATCCCTGATGTTGATCAGTATTTTGGTACTAGCGACTTACCTGCTTTGTTGAAAGTACTGGGGGCAGACTACAAACACGAGCTTATCGGTGAGCGACTTACTACAACACCAAAGAATTATGCCTACCTTAAAATAGCCGAAGGCTGCGACCGCCCATGTAGTTTTTGTGCTATTCCGCTAATGCGAGGAAGCCATCGTAGCACTCCCATTGAAGATTTGGTTCAGGAAGCCGAAAAACTCGCAACCAAAGGTGTGAAGGAGCTGATTCTGATTGCACAAGACCTAACTTATTACGGATTAGACCTTTACAAGCAACGAAAATTAGCCGATTTACTTCGTGCCTTAGTTAAAGTAGAGGGTATTGAGTGGATTCGTTTGCATTATGCCTTTCCGACAGGTTTCCCGATGGATGTCATTGATGTGATGAAAGAAGAACCGAAGATTTGTAATTATTTGGATATTCCGCTACAACACATTTCAGATAACATCCTCAAAAGTATGCGAAGAGGCACCACCAAAGAAAAAACGACCAAGTTACTAAAAGAGTTTAAACAAAAACTTCCAGAAATGGCTATCCGCACAACGTTGATTGTAGGATACCCTGGAGAAACGCAAGAGGATTTCGAAACCCTTAAAGAATTTGTAAAAGAAATGCGTTTCGATCGTTTAGGATGTTTCACCTATAGCCACGAAGAAAATACTCATGCTTATAGTTTGGAAGATGATGTTCCTGAGGAAGTTAAATTACAACGTGCCAACGATATAATGGAGCTACAATCACAAATTTCGTGGGAACTTAATCAAGAAAAAATCGGAAAAACATTCCGTTGTCTTATCGACCGGAAGGAAGGGAATTACTTTGTAGGTCGTACCGAACACGATTCCCCCGATGTGGATAACGAAGTGCTGATTGACGCTAAAAAATTCTATGTGAAATTAGGTGAATTTATCGATGTAAAAATCATAGATTCAGCTGATTATGACCTATATGCTGAACCTTTAAATCTGTAAAACATACAGATTTAGAAAAAAACACTCAGCATCTTTGTATTTTTGTAATATAAATTCCCTACTTTTGTAAAATTAAGAACGTAAAAATATCATACTATGGATTTGCAAGGACGTATAAAATTAATATCACCAATACAACAATTTGGAACAAATGGATTCCAAAAGAGGGAGATCGTTATCACCACCGAAGAACAATACCCTCAGCATGTAGTTTTTGAATTTACCCAAGACAAGTGTAGCTTATTAGATGCATTTCAACCGGGACAGTTGGTGCGAATCAGTTTCAATGTACGTGGACGGGAGTGGATAAATCCACAAGGAGAAGCAAAATATTTCAATTCATTGCAAGGTTGGCGTATTGAAAATATGGAAATGGCACAGCAGTATCCGCCACAAGGACAACCTTACCAGCAAGAGCCTTACCAACAGCCTTATGGAGGGCAACCATACGCACAAGCTCCTCAGCAAATGCCACCTGCACAAACCAATGTGAATCAACAAGAGGCTATAGACGACGATTTACCATTCTAACAACATACAAAATTGTCCGAAAAACCATATTTAGTGATGTTACATAGCTGTTAATCTGCTAAATAACACAAATTTTAGATCAAGTTTTTGCTCAATATTAGTTTTTCGGACATTTTTTAATTATCTCACACTGATTTTAAAGAATATAAATCAAATCGGTGTGAGATTTTTTTCGCTATTACATCTCCTAAACTTGGGCAATACGCATAATTTTTTTTGAGAGTTAATTTTATACTCTAAAAAAAATATCGTATCTTCGTCTGATGAACAAAAAGGAGAGTTTTAATTTTTTTGGGAAACCTTTCAATAAAGTAAAACCCTATAAAAAAACGGAATAAAAATGATAAAAGAATCTGAACTTATTTTAAGTCCGAAGGGGAGTATTTATCACATTGATTTGACCCCTGAACAGGTTGCTACCACCATTATTTTGGTTGGTGATCAAAACCGAGTGGCACGTATTTCGGCTCATTTCGATACCATTGAACATAAGGTACAGAAAAGAGAATTTTGTACACATACAGGAACTTATAAAGGAAAACGTTTGTCCGTGATTTCCACAGGAATAGGGCCTGACAACATCGACATTGTGATCAATGAATTGGACGCTCTTTTCAATATTGATTTGCAGACACGCCAAATCAAGGAGAAGCATACACAATTAAACTTCATTCGTTTTGGTACTTCGGGCTCTTTACAGGCTGACATCCCAGTGGAAAGTATTGTGCTATCCTCCTACGGGTTGGGAATGGATAATATGATGCACAGCTATCGAGATTTAGACAAAGTGGCTGAAAGTGAGATGGAAAACGCTTTTATCAAGCATACACAATGGAGTGAAAATAAAGGTCGTCCATATATCGTAGGTTGTGGTCAGGAGCTGAAAAACAAATTATTAACTTCCGAAATTTTTGAAGGTATCACAGGAACGGCTCCTGGGTTTTATGGTCCACAAGGACGCGTGTTGCGATTGCAAGTACAAGATGCTCAATTGAATGATAAATTGCACAGTTTTAACCACAACGGGCATCGAATGACTAATTTAGAAATGGAAACATCAGCCATCTACGGACTGTCAAAGTTGTTAGGGCATCAAGCCGTTTCACTGAATGTTATCATTGCTAACCGAGCTACACAAACATTTGTTGAAGATACTCAAAAAGCAGTTGAAAAATTGATTCATTTCGGATTGAACCAAATAGCCAAAAACGTTTAAGTATGCAGTTCACTCCGCTAACAGAGCAAGAATTACATAATTTAGCGATGAATATCGTGGGAGCAGCTCTACGCGATGAATTAAAATGGGAATTTTTGCTGGTTAATAGCAAGTTGAAAAAAGACCCTCAGTTTGTTTGTATTGATAAAAACAAGCAACGTTATTTTATCATTGTACGTGCAGTCCTTTACGGTGAAAACCCTGATGCCTATGATGCTGTTTTTATGGAAATTGTCCGACAACATGCCGAAAAACATAACGCAAAAACCTATTTTGCAGGAGTGGGACTAATCAATGTTGAAAATACAACACTTCCTATTTATAAAAATCAGCCTTATCAAGTCAATTTCAAGGGGTTGCTGGAAATTGTGTAACGACTCGGTACCAACTTGTGCAAAATTCATTCAAAAGCTTTACATGAATCCACTTTACAAAATTATTTCAAAATGAAACCTTTTATCAGTATTATTTCTATTTGTGTATTTCTTTTATTTTCCTGTACTCCAAAGGATAAAATACATTTGGTGCGAGGTGAGGCACAAGGCAGTACGTACGCTATTAAATATGTTTCGCACAGCGATGAAGCACTAAAACCTGCTATTGATTCTATCTTAGAGGTCATTGATCTGTCGATGTCTACATACCGACCTGAATCTCTCATATCAAAAATAAATAGAGGAGAGAGAATTACTATTGACCCACATTTTGAAAAAGTATTCTTAGCTTCACAAATCATTTGGCAACAAAGTGAAGGAGCTTTCGATCCAACGGTGGGTGTGTTGGTAAATGCTTGGGGGTTTGGTAAAGAAAAACATTCGAGAAATCTTACTGAAAATCAAATAGATAGTCTAAAACAATTCGTAGGATTTGAAAAAATACGTTTGACGGACGGGAAATACATCGAAAAGCAACATTCTGCCATTTTTTTTGATTTTAATGCCATAGCACAAGGTTATACGGTAGATGTCATTGCTGATTTTTTAAAATCAAAAGGAATTGAAAATTTCATAGTTGAGGTGGGCGGCGAACTGTTTTTAAGTGGACAAAACACCGTAGAAAATAAAAAATGGACGATAGGAATTGAGAATCCTACCTTAGTGGATGAAAATCAATTGATTGCTACAGTGCAATTTTCGAATCAAGGTTTGGCAACCTCAGGGAACTATCGAAAAATTCGGACAGATGCGCTTACTGGGGAAAAATTTGTGCATTCAATCAATCCGAAAACAGGACTTGCCAAACAAAGTAATTTGTTGAGTGCTACAGTGATAACTGACTCATCAATGTACGCCGATGGTTATGCTACAATGCTTATGGTATTAGGTTTGGAAGAAAGCAAAAAATTCTTAGAAAAACACACAAATTTGCATGTTTTATTGGTTTATAACAACGAAAATAATGAGATAAAAACCTTTGAAACAGAGGGTTTTAAGAAATTATCTATGAATTAATGGATATTGTTTACAAATGTTTTTTATAGATTCTTCAAAATCAGTGTAATGAAAGTCTATGAATTGCGAAACTTTACTTCCATCATAAGAAGAAACTAAACTCACAGAATCGGCATTTCGAAGAGTGAGTGTTCTTTTCTTAAGTTGTAGGAAACTGAGTAATCCGTCAATTCTAGCAAGTAATCGAAGTACGTTGTGACTTACTTTCTTATGTGGTGGGAGAACTCCTAAGTGTGTTGCAATCGTTTTCATTACATGCTGATAGGTTTGGTTACTTCCGTTTAATATAAAACGTTGATTTTCAACTTCTGAAAACTGAAGTGCTATCATCGCTCGAACAACATCATCTACATCTACGAAACCCGTACCCCCAGTGGGGAAAAAAGGGAAACGATTAGCTAAACGCTTAAATAACGTTCCAGAACCTGAATCCAAAAAATAAGCTCCCAATACTACGGAAGGGTTGACAATCAACACCTTAAGACCTTCTTGTGAACCTCTCCAAACTTCCATTTCGCCACCATGTTTGCTGATGGCATAATCATTATTACTCGCCTCTGGATTCCACTCGCTGTTCTCATCAAGTATTTTTCCATCCACCGAAGTAATCGTTGCAATGGAACTCACATGGCATAGTTTCTTAATTTTAAAATCAATACATAGATTTACTATATTAGCGGTACCTTCTACATTGATTTTGATAAGTTTGTCGAAATCTGTAGGCTTGAATGAAATAAATCCAGCAACGTGGAATACGAAAACAACACCCTGAAAAGCCTTTTCTAATTCAGGGATGTTGTTTATATCTGCTTTAACCCATTCAATACGAGAAAATTGCTTTTCCCCTTCATCGGACAGGTTTTTAAAAATCCTTTTAATTTTTTTAAGAGAATCCTCAGAACGATAGATAGAACGTACTTTATATTTTTCATTTTTAGTTAAATGAAATAACAATCGGCTACCGATGAGCCCCGTTCCTCCCGTTACTAAAATCATTACTCTCCTAAAGGAATGCGTTCGTCAATTAGTTTAAGAGCCAATGGACTGTCTTTTTCGTTTGTAAACTCAAACAAATCCAAAATACTGTGAACCAAGCGTTCTTCTTCCAATTGTTCTTCTACGAACCATTGCAAGAAATTTTCACTGGCATAGTCACTTTCTTGACGTGCTTTTTTGAAGATTGCAAAAATCGCTTTCGTAACTTCAATTTCATGTTCCAACGTTTTCTCGTAAACTTCCTGCAATGAAGCGAAGTCTTGCTTTACTTTTCCAACTTCGGGAGCATATGCTCTTGCTCCATTTTCGTTCAAGAAACGGAAAATTTTCATCATATGATCTCTTTCTTCCACGGCATGTCCATAGAAAAACTCAGCACTTCGAGGAAATCCGTTTACCTCACACCAAGATGCCATCGCCAAATAAATTGAACTCGCTTCAGCCTCCATGCTCACTTGTTTGTTGAGCATCTCAATCACTTCGGGATGTAGACTTGTTTGCAATCGGGTGTATTTTACTTTTGCCATTATTTCTGTTTTTTAGTTATAGGTTACAAATATAAATATTAGTTCTTAATTGACAAAATAATTACTTATTTTTTAGGTCTTTGGACATTTTGAGGTAGATTTAATTTTGGGAGCAGAACATAAATGAGCAATTTTAACTACTGTAGAAAGAAAAACAAAATTTCTAATAATGAAGACGTTAAGTACTAAGAATACAAAAAGTTTAGCAAAAGTAATGATAGGCATTTTGCTTTCTTATAAAGATTTTGTAAAACCCATTACGAGTGATAATGAATTTGAAATACGAAGTATTCGTGAACACTTAAAAAAAACAGTAGATAATTTTCTGAAAATCAGTATATTAGTAAGGAATTAAGTTGTGATTTTTATTTTGCCAATCTGTATTGTTATTGGGAGCGAGGATTGAGTGAAAGCACCAACTAACTTATACGACAATATATTCCTAAGATACTTATTTTGAGAAAATTAGCAAAGAAAAGATTAAAGAAATTCAATAAAAATTATTGTGTTCCTCATATATTTTATAAATTCGTGGCATAAAAAGTTGCACTTTGGGATTGAATTTGCCGATCAAGAAAACTTCATTTCTTCTTTGCATATAAGAATAAAAACTCGTACTTTTGTTGGGAAAATTTTAAGTTTTTTTGCAATGAAAAAGATATTTTTAGTATTGCTTTATGGTTTTACCCTGTTGGCATCAGCACAAGAAATCAAAGTCATGACCTACAACATTCGTTATGATAATTCCCACGATGGTATTAATTCATGGACAGACGGAAATAGGAAGGAAAAGGTATTAAAAATGATTCAAGAACAACAACCTGATGTTTTTGGATTGCAAGAAGTATTGCATCATCAATTGGAATTTATCGAATCGCATTTCACGGATTATCATCGAGTAGGTGTAGGGCGTGATGATGGCGACAGAGCGGGAGAGTATGCAGCTATATTTTTTAGGAAAGATCTGTACAAGCTTTTGGATACAGGTCATTTTTGGCTCTCTCAAACGCCTATGATACCCTCAAAAGGTTGGGATGCTACTTGTTGTAATAGAATTTGTACATGGGTAAAATTGCAGTATAAAAATAAAATATTCTTTGTATTCAACACTCATTTTGATCATGAAGGAAAAGTTGCTCAGCAAGAAAGTGCCAAACTCATACTGCATAAAATCAGCGAGATAGCAGAAAAAAATAAAGTGATATTGATGGGAGATTTCAATATGACCCCTGACAATCCAGCCATTGCTAAAATCTCACAAAAACTATACAATACCCAAACTTCTGAAAAAAATATGACACCTATGCTGGGGACTTACAATGATTTTAATTTATCAACACCTGTAGTGCAAAATATTGATTATGTGTTTTTACAAAAGGTGAAACTCATTGACTTTAAGATATTAGAAACTCGTTTGGAGGGGTTGTATCCATCTGATCATTTTCCTGTGGTGGTCAAAGTTAGGTTGTAAAAATCTTGGATCTTTGGTGTTTGATAGAAAGCATAGTTCTCTATGATATGATAGCTCTATGCCCATTTTATAATTATTTTCCGATGTGGAGTATCTACTTCAATAGGTTAATCCTATGAGAAAAACAGAGAATATTTTCCAAACAAAACTAATGATAGACGAAAAACGTGAAAAAGATTTACTTTTTATTAACAAAGATATATTCTTTAAAATCAATGTTTTGTATCAATATAAATGATTATATGTTACAAATATCACTAAAAAAATTATAATAGACGAAAAAAAAGTAGTATTATTGACCATTCAAATTTAGTAAAACGTAAGTAAATGAAACTCAAAACTCTTCTTACCTCATTTATTTTAGGAATATCTTTTGCTGGGCTGTTCGCTCAAACTTCCATTACTTTGGAGGACATTTGGGCAAAAGGTGTACTTTATCCACAGCGAATGGCTCACCTTTCGGCGATGAAGAATACGAATCAATACACGGTACTTAATTACGACCGTCAATCAAACTCCCAACAGATTGATTTGTATGATTTTGCGACTCTTGAAAAAGTAAAAACGATTTTCGATACGAAAAATTTTCAGCTGGAGATAAAGTCTATCAGCGATTATTCGTTTGATAAGAGTGAATCAAAAATACTCATAGCAACCAATACTCAAAGCATTTACCGACACTCGTTCATAGCTGACTTTTATGTGTATGATATTAAAAATCAAACTCTTCAGAGAGTAAGTGATAAAAAAATCCAAGAACCTGTTTTTTCTCCAGATGGAAAATCGGTGTTCTTTGTAGCTGAAAATAACATATATCATTTTGATTTACAGTCCAAAAGTGAAACAGCTATAACTTCGGATGGAGCAAAAAATAAAATCATCAATGGAATTACCGATTGGGTTTATGAGGAAGAGTTTTCTTTTGTACGAGCTTTCGATGTGAGTAAAAATGGGGATTATTTGGCGTATATTCGTTTTGATGAAAGGGAAGTACCTGAATTTTCAATGGATGTTTATGGAAATGAATTATATCCTCAGCAACAGGTATTTAAGTATCCTAAAGCAGGAGAAAATAATTCAAAAGTTTCTCTACACATCTACCACGTAAAAACAAAAAATACAGTCGAAATTCCGCTGGACGCTTATTACATCCCACGCATTCAATGGACGCAAGAGAATGATATTTTGAGTGTTCAGACGATGAATAGACATCAAAATCATCTGAAATTACAATTTATAAACGCTTCGAATCAATTGATAAAAACTATTCTGGAGGAAAAAGATAAGGCTTATATCGACATTACTGATAATTTGACATTTTTGTATGATAATAGTTTTGTTTGGACTTCGGAAAAAGACGGTTTCAACCATATTTATCATTATGATAAAAACGGTAATCTTAAAAAACAAATTACCAAAGGCAATTGGGAAGTTACAGAATACTATGGTTATGACCCACGAAGTAGACGTATTTTTTACCAATCTACGGAAAACGGTTCGATAAACAGAGGCGTGTATAGCATTGATTTAGGTGGAAAAAACAAAAAAGCGCTTTCTGCCGAAAGAGGTATGAATAAGGCTACGTTTAGCCCTGATTTTTCGTTGTATATCAATCAATTTTCCAGTGCCACTGAGCCACCCATTTACACGCTAAACGATAGCCAAAAAGGGAAGCAAGTAAAAGAAATTCTAAACAATAAATCTCTGAAAAACAATATCAAGCAATTTGGTTTCTCTGATAAAGAGTTTACTGAAATAACGAACGAAAAAGGCGATAAACTTAATGCATGGATAATAAAACCTGCTGATTTCGACCCTAATAAAAAATATCCGCTTTTGATGTATCAGTATTCAGGGCCAGGTTCCCAACAGGTAAATAACGTTTGGCATTCGTCTAATGATTACTGGCATTATTTATTAGCACAAAAGGGTTATATTATTGTCTGCGTAGATGGTCGTGGGACTGGTTACAAAGGTGCTGATTTTAAGAAATGTACGTATAAAGAACTTGGAAAATACGAAGTCGAAGATCAAATTTTTGTAGCTCGTTTTTTTGCTGAACAACCTTATATCGATAAAACTCGTATCGGGATTTGGGGGTGGAGTTTTGGGGGATTTATGTCGAGTAATTGCCTTTTTCAAGGAGCTGATGTTTTTAAAACAGCCATTGCAGTAGCTCCTGTAACTTCATGGCGTTTTTACGACACCATTTATACCGAACGTTTCATGCAAACGCCACAGGAAAATCCCTCAGGGTACGACCAAAATTCCCCTATTACACACGCTCAAAAACTAAAAGGAAACTATTTGCTCATCCATGGAACAGCCGATGATAACGTACACGTGCAGAATGCAATGGTACTGATTAACCAATTAGTTCATCTTAATAAAGATTTTGATTGGTTGATCTATCCTGATAAAGACCACGGCATTTATGGCGGATACACCCGTTTGCAACTTTACAAAAAAATGACAGATTATATCTTAGAGAAATTATAACATATAAATCGAATTATGACGAATAACAGAAAACACCCTAAGGGACTATTTTATTTATTTTTCACAGAAATGTGGGAACGTTTTGGGTATTATTTAATGCTCGGAATTTTTGTTTTATATATGATTGACCCTAAAAATACAGGAGGTCTTGCCATAGATGATAAAAATGCCTATGATATTTTTGGAACATTCATTGCGCTTACGTATCTTACTCCCTTTTTAGGAGGATTTTTAGCTGATAGAATTTTAGGATATGTAAAAGCTATTTACATTGGAGGAAGTTTAATGGGATTGGGATACATAGGTTTAGGACTCTTCCAAGACCTTGCAATGTTTTATACCTCGATGGGATTAATCATCGTAGGTAATGGATTCTTCAAACCAAGTATTTCTACACTCTTAGGAAATCTTTATTCTGAAGAGCCATACCGAGAAAACAAAGATGCAGGATATAATATATTCTATATGGGAATTAATATTGGTGCATTTATTTGTAATATCATTGCTGCCTTTATGCGTAACAAATTTGGGTGGAGTGAAGCATTCATAACTGCAGGTGTTGGAATGTTCTTAGGATTGATTATCTTTACCTTAGGAAGAAAACACATCATTCACGCAAACGTTTTAAAACCAGTACAGGAAGGCGATACAACCATTACTTCAGTTCTTGTAAAGGTATTTTTACCAGCTATTATAACGGGTGTGATTGGTTGGGTAATTCCAGGAAACATATTGGGAAGCGATAGTACAGATGCTTTCATTTTTGCTTGTATTCCAGTAATTTTCTTTTATTTCTCATTATATGCACGTGCCAGTCAGAGCGATAAAAAACCTATTGGTGCTTTATTAGCAATCTTTGCAGTAAGTTTAATGTTTTGGGCGGTTTTCAAACAAAACGGAACTGTACTTACCACGTGGGCGAAGTATTATACTGACCGAAGTGTGCCAACCTCTATAGAGAAGCCTATGGAAAGTATTTATCTTGTTGAAGTGAAAGATTTTCAAGACAAGGAAATAACTATGTACGATTCGGAATATAGAATTGTAAAAGATGAAAACGATAAGCCTAAGAAAGAAATAGGAAAAGACATCTATTTCCGAAATATTCCAGAGGAACAAAAAGCTAAACTAACTGAGAACCCTAATCAGAAAGTGTTTTTATATAATCCGGAGTTGTTTCAATCAATTAATCCATTTTGGGTAATTGTTTTCACACCTTTGGTAGTAGGTTTATTTATGTTTTTACGTAAAAGAGGAAGCGAACCAACTACTCCTGCAAAAATTGTATTAGGAATGTTCATTTCTGCATTGAGTTGCCTTGTGATGGTAGCAGCTGTATATGCCTCTGACAACGGAATGGTGAAAGCTTCAGCATTATGGTTAGTTGTTGCCTATGGTGTTATTACTTTGGGAGAACTTTGCCTCTCACCTATGGGGCTTTCATTAGTATCAAAGCTTTCCCCGCCTCGTATTACTGCTCTTATGATGGGAGGATTTTTCTTGTCGACAGCCATTGGAAATAAACTTTCGGGTGTACTTGCCGGAATGTGGTACGGATACGAACACAAATCTACATTCTTTTGGGTAAACTTCGGTTTGTTATTAATAGCCACGCTGATAGGCCTTTCTATATTGAAGTCTCTCAATCGAGCTTTAAAAGAAAAAGGAGTTAATTAGAAGGAATCTTTGTAGAATCAAGTTCAGTCACGCTGTAAAAGCAAAGAGGACTGTGTTTTACAAGAGTATCTGATAATTGAAAAATATGGATTTTTTTGTTTTGAACTGTACAAAAGTTGATAAATAACTGATGCTTAAACAAATTTATATCATAGCAGGATGTAATGGAGCTGGGAAAACAACAGCTTCATTTACTATTTTGCCCGAGATACTAAATTGTAAAGAGTTTGTAAATGCTGATGAAATAGCTAAAGGTCTTTCTCCCTTTCAGCCCGAAAAAGTAGCTGTTCAAGCGGGTAGATTAATGCTAAATCGTATCAAGGAATTACTAAATGAAGGTATCAACTTTGCTTTCGAGACTACATTAGCGACTCGTTCATATAGAAATACCGTTTTATCAGCTCAAAAGAAAAATTATCACGTGACTTTGCTCTTCTTTTGGTTAAAAGATGTAACTATGGCAAAGAAAAGGGTACTATCTCGTGTAAAGGAAGGAGGACATTATATTGATAGTCATGTAATTGAAAGAAGATACACAAAAGGAATACAAAATCTCTTTAAGATTTACTTACCTATAGTAAACAGTGCATTAATTTTTGATAATTCAGATGATGAGCCTCACCTTATTGCAGAGAGTAATGAAAAACAGTTAAAAATAATAGACTATCCTAAATTTAACAACTTAAAACTGTATAGCGATGAATAAACAGGAAACATATTTTCAGGATATGAAAATTAAAATTCAAGAGGGATTGAAACGCTCTTATGTACGCTTGTTAAAAGAGAAAATAAAAAATAAAGGAGAACTTGTAGTAATGCGAGATGACAAAATAGTAGTGCTCAAAACCTCCGAAATAAAAAAAATATTGCAACAAAAGAAGAACTTGATGGTAGAATAAATTAATATAATAAATAATAAATATACTATGTTAAATCCAGATTATCAATTGATGTTAATAGCGTGGCTTGGAGTCGCGCTATGGGTAGGGTTTGTTATTTTCTCCAACCGGAAAATTCACCCTAAAGCCCTTTTTACCCTTTTTATGGTGGAACTATGGGAACGCTTCAGCTACTATGGTATGCGGGCACTCCTTATCCTTTATATGACTGCGAACTTAATTGATGGCGGGTTCCAGTTTGATGATGCAAAAGCTTTCGGAATTTACGGAGCTTATGGGGCATTAGTTTACCTCACGCCAATACTTGGTGGATACTTCGCTGATAAACTTATTGGTTTTCGCAAAGCAATTGTTATCGGAGCTTTGTTAATGGCAGCGGGACAATTTACTTTGTTTATGAATAATCAAACTACTTTCTTCATCGGGTTAGCTTTACTTGTGGTAGGAAATGGTTTCTTCAAACCGAATATCTCTTCAATGATTGGTCGTTTTTATGCTGACGGAGATAAAAGACGTGACGGAGCCTTCACTTTATTTTATATGGGAATCAATATGGGTGCATTCTTAGCTCCTTTAACTTGTGGTGCTATTGGGGAGAATGAAGGTTGGCAATATGGATTCTTAACAGCCGGTATCGGAATGTTATTGGGATACATTATATTCTTCTTCGCCAGTAGAACGAGTGTTTTCCAGCAAGTAGGATTAGCTCCTGATGAAAAACCAACTAAAAATGTTGTAAGTTTCGTCCCCAATAGTGTGCTTCCTTATGCTACTATTGTAGTTCTAATTATAATTTCGTGGATTTTAATTCAATATAACGATGTTGTAGATGTTTTATTAGCGAGTTTAGCTGCTATTATCATCGGGTATTTGTTATATCAAGCAAGTAAAATGGAAGTGGTTGCCAAACAACGTATTTGGGTTGTGGTGTTATTACTTTTGTTTACAACTATATTTTGGACATTCTTCGAGTTGGCGGGTTCAGCACTTAACTTATTTACAGCACGTAACGTACATAAAGAAATTTTGGGTATAGAAATTAAAACAACTTTCTTCCAATCATTCAATCCATTGTTTATAATGCTTTTTGCTCCCGTTTTCTCTTGGATATGGATAAAACTATCTAATTTGAATAAAGAGCCAGCAGCTCCATACAAATTTGGAACAGGATTGCTATTGCTTGGGCTTGGTTTCTTGGTGCTTAAATTCGGTGGTAGCTACGCTAAATTAGGAATGGTACCAGCTATATTTATGGTTTTCTTATATTTATTACATACACTTGGGGAACTAACACTTTCACCAGTAGGTTTGTCATTAGTAACGAAACTTTCACCTAAACATATGGTGGCTTTTATGATGGGAATTTGGTTTTTGTCTTCATCCATTGCACATCAAGGAGGAAAACACATCTCTAAACTTACTACAGTAAACGAAAAAACAATAGTTGAAAGTAGTGCTTTCCAAAATTCTGATATTGATAAGGATATTAAGGCTGTTTTGTCTGAGAATGAATTCAAAGATAGATTAGCTGACAATGAGGAAAAGAAAACACACGCTATTCCTATTGAAAAACTATTAGTTTCAAATGATTTCATTGCACGGATGAATGAGGTTAATCCGCAGAAACAATATGCAAAATCGATCGTAGTTGTAAAAGAAGTATTGCAAGATGCTGAAAACTACAGTGGAATGAAAAGACAGAAAATGATTAAATCTGCCTCACAAGAGTTTTTATCCTTCAAAGGAAGCGAAGTAAATACAGAGGTAGCAACTTTGGCTGATTATGAAAAACTATTTGAAAAGTCGGCGAGTATTTCAGTAACTAACGTTATTAAAAGCGAGTCACTTAATAAAGGACTTTCTGTATTCACCATGTTAGGCTTTATTGCCATTGGTTGTGGTATAGTGCTCTTCCTAATGGGTCCATTCATTACCCGTTGGATGCACGGCGTGAAATAGATCAACATATCAAACTTTGTCAAAATCAAAAAGATTTTGACAAAGTTTTGGATTTGTGTTATAAAAACAGGTTTCCCTGGAATCAAGAATTTATGTTGCTGTCTTGACTCAAATTTTTGTGAAACCAATAAATATTTTAACGGAATAACAATATAAAAAGTTATAACCAATATGAAAATAAAAAGTGTACTTACAAGTTTAGCTATCACAGCGATGTTTGTGTCCTGTGATATGGGCAAAGAATCAAGTGTTTCGGCAGATTATCATGTAATTCCTCTGCCAAATTCGATTCAGCAAACGACCAATGAGCAACCTTTTTTGCTCAATCCTTCAACAAAAATTACCTACACTAAGGGAGACGAGGCTTTGAAGAGAAATGCAGAGTTTTTAGCGGAATACATTAAGGAGCAAACAGGTATGGCTCTTTCTGTAATGGAAGAAACTGCTGATATGACCAATGTCATCAAACTGTTGAGAGGGTTAGCTTCTGATAACAAAGAGGCGTATCAGCTTACTGTAAACCATAAATCAATTACTATTCAAGGGGCTTCTTCGGCGGGTACTTTCTACGGGGTGCAAACACTTCGTAAGTCAATTCCATTAGAGAAAACACAAAAAGTGGTTTTTAATGCAGTCGAAATCAGCGATGCACCTCGATTTGCGTATCGTGGAGCTCACTTGGATTCGGCACGTCATTTTTTTACAACCGATTCTATTCGAATTTTTATTGATATGCTTGCATTGCACAATATCAATACGTTCCATTGGCATTTAACCGATGACCAAGGATGGCGTGTAGAATCAAAAAAATATCCAAATCTTACGGTTGTAGGTTCTACACGTTCACAAACTGTAATTGGTAGAAATTCAGGTAAATATGATGGTATTCCACACGGAGGATTTTATACTCAAGATGAATTGAAAGAATTGGTAGCATATGCTCAAGATCGTCATATTACTATTATTCCTGAAATTGATTTACCAGGACACATGTTGGCTGCGATAGCTTCATATCCAGAATTGGGTTGCCACGAAGGCCCTTACAGTGTATGGGGGCAATGGGGAGTTTCAGACGATGTTTTGAATGTAGGGAAGCCAGAAACATATGAATTTATCCAAACTATTTTAGAGGAAGTTACAGAGATTTTTCCTTCGGAGTATATCCACATTGGTGGTGATGAATGTCCAAAAGTACAGTGGAAAACGAATAAAGATTGTCAGTTAAAAATCAAAGAATTAGGAATAAAAGGCGATGATAAGCATACAGCTGAGGAATATCTGCAAAGTCATGTAATTTCCTTTGCTGAAAGAGTTTTAGCCAGTAAGGGTAGAAAAATTATCGGTTGGGATGAGATTTTGGAAGGAGGAATTGCTCCGAACGCTACGGTAATGTCATGGAGAGGTATCGAAGGTGGTACATTTGCAGCGAAAACAGGACATGATGCAATTATGAGTCCAATGTCGTTTATGTATTTTGATTACTATCAATCACAAGATATTGATCAAGAACCACTTGCTATAGGAGGTTATGTGCCAGTGGAAAGAGTATATAGTTTTGAGCCAATTCCAGAGGGACTTACTCCTGAGCAACAAAAGAGAATACTTGGAGTACAGGCTAATACCTGGACAGAGTATATAAAAACGTTTAAACACGTTCAGTACATGACCTTGCCACGTTTTGCAGCACTTGCAGAAGTACAATGGACACAACCTGAAAAGAAAAATTATGACGATTTTCTACAACGCATACCTTCTATTATCAAAATTTATGATGCACAAGGCTATAACTATGCGACACATATTTTTGATTTGAAGGTAGATATAACAACTTTAGAAAGTGAAGGAACGATACAAGTAGCTTTTACAACTTTAGATAATGCGACGGTTTACTATACTTTGGACGGTTCTGAACCTTCTGAGAAATCAACAAAGTACACTGAACCTATTAAAATCAATCAAGATGCTAAAGTACGCGCGGTAGGAATTCGTAAAAATGGAAAAACCCGTGTTTTCTCCGAGGATTTCAAATTCAATAAAGCAACGGCACGTCCCATCAAAATGTTGACAAACATCTATCCATCCTACAAATACAAAGGAGCTTCCGTATTGGTCGATGGTAACGTAGGAACAAATAACTTCCGAACAGGACGCTGGATAGGTTTTTCAGGTGATGATTTAGAGGCAGTAATTGATTTGGGTGAAGCTAAGGAAATTTCCAAAGTATCGTTCAATACGAATGTCATTACAGGCGATTGGATATATGATGCACGTAGCTGTTCGGTAGCAGTCTCTGATGATGGTGTTAATTTTAAAGAAATTGCATCAGAACAATATTCACAAGAATCGAAACACATTCAAGAAATACGTACGCACAGTTTAGGTTTTGAACCTTTAAAAACACGCTATGTGAAAGTAAAAATCACTTCGGAACGAAGTATTCCTGAATGGCACCAACAAGCAAAAGGTAAATTAGCATTTTTGTTTGTTGACGAAATAAGCATTGATTAAATTTTTCGTTTTTCTAATTGATAATTTTTTATACAGATGAAAGCTCTTATTATCATTGATGTACAAAATGATTTTATGCCCTCAGGAACGTTGCCTGTTGCAGAGGGAGATCAAATCGTTCCGTTCATAAATCAAGAAATTTATAAAGGCTATGATTTAGTGGTAGCCACTCAAGATTGGCATCCGCAAAACCATCAAAGTTTTGCTTCCAATCATGAAGGTAGAAAACCTTTTGAAGTGATTAACTTACATGGAATTGATCAAGTACTGTGGACAGACCATTGCGTACAGGATACTTTTGGAGCCAGTTTACATCAGGATTTGGACACACATCGCATAGCCGCTATTTTCCGTAAGGGAATGAATCCTGAGGTGGATAGTTACAGTGCTTTCTTTGATAACAATAAACGTAATAATACAGGGCTTCACGGTTTTTTGAAAGATAAAAACATTACGGAGCTAACGTTCTGTGGGTTGGCAGGTGATTTTTGTGTGGCATATAGCGTGAATGATGCACTTTCATTGGGTTACAAAGTGCGTTTGTTGGACAATGGTATACGCTCAATAAATCCCGAAAATTATCAAAAATATAAAGCCGATTGGGGAATTTAAAAGTGCTATGAAAAAAGACATTATTTCTGCCTGATAAATAGAAAAATCACGAATTGTTAACAATTTACAATTCGTGATTTTTATTTCTAATTGATTGTTTACAGGCAGTATGCCAGAACATAATCTTCAACATTTATGAAAGAAACATCATAGAACGTTTTTTCAATTTTGATTTTGGTTTCAGAATCATTCGGGAAAAAATCTTTCACCAAAATATGTTCTGCTGTAATTCCAGACTTCCCGTGGGCTTTATATCCTGCCTCTTTTGCAGACCAAATCATCGTGAGTTTTTGTAAAACATTTTTCTGCGAGAAAGAAGTACTTCGATAATCCCATTGTGTGAATTTTTCGGAAATATCAATGATTTTTCGTCGCTTTTTTTCGATGTCCACACCCACGGGCTTTTCTCCAACAATCAAGCACACCATGTCAAACGAATGACTTATGGAAATTGTTTTCCCATCTCTTAGGTATGGTTTCCCTTCATGGTTATAAAACAAATCATCAGAAGAATACCCTAAATCTTTTAGAATTCGGCGAACGGCAATAAAATTCTTTTTTGCGGATTCAACTTTCAATGAGTCAAACTTAGATTGATGTTCTCCATTGAGAACAACTCCCTCAGTTAGGTCTTCTAATGTTTCGGAAACTTTCCAGATATAGAGCTGAGTTTTCTCATTTACATTAATAGTTTCAAATAACGGCATAATATATCATCTCTTTACTAGGTGCAAATTTATTTCTTTTTTTTATTTTAGACAATATATAAAGTCTATGAAGCCTCTTCTATTCAAGAATTGTTTTAATTTTAACAAAGTTGAATTGTTAATGTTTAAAATGAAATTATCCATTAATTTGTTCCGATTAACCTTAGTACAGAGATATATTAGTTAAAAATAGTTAATAACAATGTTTATGTTTCAAAGGGAATGAAAAGTGTTAATTATAAAAAAATTAACATCTTGTATTTTAGAGTTGTTTTTATTGATAGTAAAATCTTTTGTTTTATCTCTTTTTAAGCGAGTGATTTTCGTGTAGGACTAATTATTTTGACATCGTGAAAAGCGATAGCACCTCGAACCACACCCGATATCACTTCATGCAAGGCTTTGATATTTTGGGCTTTCAACTCATTCTTGTGATGTACTAAACTGATTTCTCTTGCAGGATATGGAGTCGCAAAGTGGTGGATATTTTTTTTCTCTTCTTCTTTCAGCTCAAGTGTATGTAAGTATGGTAAAAGAGTCATTCCTAAGCCTTCATTTGCCAATCGTATTAGAGTTTCGAAGCTACCACTTTTGAGTTCAAATCGTTTTTTAGAATCGACGATGTCCTGATTGCAGATATTCAATACAGTATCTTTGAAGCAATGACCATCCTCTAACATTAATATGTCGTTGATATCTAAATCGTCAGAGGTAATAGTTTTTGAGTTCTGAAGTTTATGATTGTTAGGAATATATGCCATAAAAGGTTCATAAAACAAGGGTTTTTCAACAATGTTAGGTCGATGCAGAGGAGTTGCCAATATGGCTGCGTCTAAGGTTCCATCTTCTACGTAGTTTATCAAGGTTTTGGTACTGTGTTCTTCAATTTTCAGAGACACTTTAGGATACTTATTGATGAAATTTGTTAAGAACATAGGTAACAAAGTAGGCGATACAGTTGGTATGATTCCCACATTGAATTCACCGCCGATAACTCCCTTTTGCTGTGCAACAATGTCGCTCATTCGTTCTGATTCATTCACAATGATTTGAGCCTGTTTGATAATTTGTTTACCTATATCTGTGGGTTGCAGAGGTTTTTTTGTTCTATCGAAAATGATAACCCCCAATTCCTCTTCCAACTTTTGAATTTGCATACTCAATGTAGGTTGTGTAACGAAACTATTTTCAGCAGCAGTCGAAAAATTCTGATGTTTAGCAACAGCTAACACATATTGAAATTGAGTGATTGTCATAGATTTAGGATTTACTTTAATAAATTTCTTCTTCGTATTTATTTATACTTAGTGTGGAGATATTTGTATTCAAATAAAAAACTACAAAATACACTTTAAATTAACGTAATTGCGTCAAAATTTCTCGTCCAATTTCGTCCAAAATAACATCTACTGGGCGAGAACTATATTTTAGCACCAACATAGCGTGATTTACACCTATTTTCTGCAACGTAAGGAACATATCCACTAAATAATTTCGACCCAAGCGGAATCCTAAGTCCATTTTTTGAGGTTCAAAATCGGGGTCTTCCATCAGGTCGATGTATACGGGTTGGATATAAGGTTTTCGGGGTTGACCTTCTTTATCCAACGTATCCTGCCAATCCTTTACGATTTTTCCTGTAAAAGTAAACTCTCGGGGATAGTAAATCCATCCATCTGAGTTCTTCGCAATCCATTCCAAATTCACACCTCCCACATGTCCAGTGACATACATAGGAATACTTTTTTTGATGGGCTTAGGTACAACATCTCCTACATTTTCCATCAGTGTTCCATAGTCGTTATTGTAAACAGGGAAATCCCTTGACCATAGCTCCTTGAGTAACCGCATGTGTTCAGAAACCTGAGCGCTCCTTAATTCAAAGGGCTTGTTGAATGCAGGATATTCCACGGGGCGATCACCCGAAGCAACTCCCATATGAAAGCGATTCGGAAATAACACATCTAAACTTGCACTAGCTTTAGCAACATGCAACGGATGTCGTAAAGGTAAAATCACACTAGCGATTCCGAATTTGATTGATCGAGTTAATGTAGCCACATGTGATAGATAAATCCAAGGGTCGTAGATTTGTCCAACTTCTTTAAATTCAGGATTATTAAGCGGAATATCTCGTACCCAGATAGACTCGAAACCATAAGCCTCGGCTTGTTGAATAAGTCGGATTTGATTTTCCATTTTTGGGATAGCCCCCTCATAGGACTCAATCGGCAAAAGAATTCCAATGGATAGTTTGTTTGTGTCTAACATAGGTCGTCGATTTTATAAACGCAAAGATACTTCCTTTTTTTAATAACGACAAAAAATACTTTATATATTTATCTGCATTACGAAAGATAAATTTATGCTTTTTTTCCACATAAAACATAAGAATATAATTCCCTAACGAAGCATGTTTTTTTTAACAACAAATTCATGTAACTAAGAAATTTGGTGCCGTTACAAGCATAAATTGTATCTGAACAAAATAATATGTTTTCCTTTTATCTTGACATTCAATATATTTAGCAGAAGAATAAGAACACTTGTTAATTACCTGAATAAAGGTTGTTATGAAGTGTTTTAAAAATTTTGTATTTTTCTTTAAAATCAGTACCTTTGCTAAAATTTGTTATTAACCTTTTAGATATAATAAGATGTTCAAAAAAATCAATCGAATGCTTTTAGGCGGTATGCTCTGCCTAAGCCTTGTGGCTTGTAAAACTAAACAAGTGGGAGCCACTTCAATGGACAAAATGGTGTATCAGCCTATCAAGGTTGAAACTCCAAAACGTCCTGCAGGTCAAACGGACGTGGTAAATTTAGTAACTCCCAAGCTGGAAACTGTTCGCGTAGGTTTTATAGGATTGGGAATGCGAGGACCTAGTGCTGTGCAACGTTTTACACACATTCCTGGAGCAAAAATAGCAGCTCTTGCTGACATACGTCCTGAACGAGTAGAAAAATCTCAGCAAATCTTAGAAAAAGCTGGTTTAGCAAGGGTTCCAGGTTATAGCGGTTCACAGGACGCTTGGAAGGCTCTTTGCGAAAGAGAGGATGTAGATCTTGTTTACATTGTAACTGACTGGGAAACGCATGTCCCTATGGCTTTATATGCTATGGAGCAAGGAAAACATGTAGCCATTGAAGTGCCAGGAGCAATGACTATGGAGGATATTTGGGCCTTGATTAATATGGCTGAAAAAAAACGTCTGCATTGCATGATGCTTGAAAATTGCGTGTACGACTATTTCGAATTGACTTCACTTAATATGGCTCAGCAAGGGCTATTCGGTGAAGTAATCCATGCCGAGGGGTCTTACATCCATAGTTTGGATGATTTCTGGAAAGCTTATTGGAATAATTGGCGTTTAGATTACAATGCAAAACACCGTGGCGATGTATATCCTACACATGGAATGGGACCTGCTTGTCAAGCTCTTGACATTCACCGAGGTGATAAAATGAATTATTTGGTTTCTTTTGACACCAAACCTTTCAAAGGGAAGAAGTTATATGAGCAATTGACAGGCAAAAATGGAGATAATTTCCAAAACGGAGATCATACTATGACAATGATTAAAACGGAAAAAGGAAAAACAATGCAAATTCAGCACAATGTAATGACTCCTCGTCCGTATTCACGTATGTATCAACTAACTGGGACACAAGGATTTGCTAACAAATATCCTACACAAGGATACACTATTGAACCTGAGAATATTTCAAAAGATGATGTACCTAATCACGAAAATTTGAATTCTCATGGATTTGTACCTGAAGATGTGAAAAAAGCATTGATGCAAAAATACAAACACAGAATCCATATTGAATTGGAAGAACAAGCTAAAAAGGTGGGTGGACACGGAGGTATGGATTTCATCATGGACTATCGTTTGGTGTACTGTCTAAGAAATGGACTTCCTTTGGATATGGATGTGTATGATTTAGCAGAATGGTCTTGCTTGGTGCCTCTTTCTAAATTGTCATTAGAGAACGGAAGTGCACCAGTTGAAATCCCTGATTTTACGCGTGGAGCTTGGAACAAAGTTAAAAAATACAGACACGCTTTCGTTGACTAATCCTTTGTGAAGTTATATTGATTTCTAAGGATATAAAAAAATGTCTCGCGAATCTCTGTTATTGCTTTATCTACCACACTGCTTTCTTTACATTTTAAGGAGCTTGAGCAAGTTTTTTGTGATTTTCACAAACCTAAGATAGGAGTTTCTAAAAAATCGAGATATTTCAATTATTAATTAAAAGAGGCTGTCCCCAAAAGGGCGGTCTCTTTTTTATAATTTGATTAGACGAAAGAGGAACATATGTTAATTACTATTTTGGAATTGAGGGAAGGGCTAAAGGAAAACCACATAGATGCATAGAAAAACTATGTGCCTATGTGGTTTATTTTCAGTATTTTATCTGTGTGTTATTTTTAGAGAGGTTTTTATAGTATATAATTCTAAAACGAACAATCACAAAAAGTTAAATCTACAATAAGGTCCAAATATACCAAAGAGATATAAAAAGGCTTAAGGATAAGAGAAGAAAGTTAATTTTCTTAAAAATACCATTACTTTTTGTTGCAGACAAGTAAAAACAAAAAATTGAAATAAATCCTAATAGGATACAAAAAGCGGTAATACCGATAGTGTTGTTTATAAGATCTGGAATATTTTTATCGAAAGATTCGATAGCTTCCTCTCTGCTATTGGAATGATTAAAAATATGAAACCAAAGAAAAGCAAAATAGGAAATTATTGAAGTTAATATAACGCCTATACCGAAAAGAAATTTGTTCATAATCAATCAATTTAGTTATAAAATTTTATTTTTTTGCACTGGCTTCGTACAAGGATATAACTCGTAGCTTAGTTATTATTTTATTGAAATTCAATAGAATATAAGTCCTTTTAATTGCGTTTTCTGTTCAATAAAAAATGTTTTTTGATTTTCTCCAAAGTTATAAAAAACATTTCTAAAATTAATATTGACTTTTAAAAATGTTTTTTATAGCTTTGCGAGTCTGGGTAGACTTTTGAGTGTAGTCATTACTTTTTTAACCAAATCTACCATGAATCATGCTTTTTACTTAAATCTTTGTTTTATGACCTTTGATTGCAAAAGACATTCCGAGTCCTAAAGGAATTTTTTGAAACTTGCCGTCATATCTAACCCATCCTCCTGAGAATGCTATCGGGAAGAGAATATTGTAATTATCCCCTTGAATATCAACTAATGATAATTCTATCCAAATTTTTCCTTTGGGTAAATTCACATAGATCTTTTCTGAAAAATCAGTCTTTTCTGTGATTTGTAGAAAATCAATATATATGGGTTTTTCGGTCAGAGGAACGAGTGATTCATCAGCTTCAACCTTGTAGAAGTTCAAACGAAACAGCGTTTTACCAGAGATATTTTTCAAGCATGTAATATGAAATTCTCGTGCAACATACTCTTGGCTTAGGGTTACAAAATCACCGACACTAATTTGTGTTGCTTTATAAGTAGTATTACTTTTCTCGTGGGAGGAGCTATTTTCTTTGTCATTTTCCGAATATTTCCCAAAACTTATTGTTGCACCAGGGAAACGAGTGCCTCTACCTTTGATGGTTCGCAATTTAGGCTCTTTATCAAAAACCACCACGGGGGTCAATTCGATGTGATTTTCTTTCAAGATTATTTTGGAATCTGAAGGGATATCTTTAATTGCTATTGCTTTTCTATGATAACTCAAATGGGAAAAATAGACACTATCTATCGGTTTTTGAGTTGAAATATCAATGCTAAAATATCCTTTTTCATCGGAAATTACTCCTTTATATGTTCCAACAACACCAATATTCGCATATTCAACCGACTCTCCTTTTTCTCCTACGATTTGTCCTTTCAAGATTTTGTTTTGTCCGCAAACTATTGATATACAAAAACATATGATTAAAGATAAAATTTGTTTCATTTTTTTAATAAATTAACCGATAATATATTTTTAGAGTGTAAATCATTTAAAAAAACTTTGTCGAAGTTGTTAGATTTCGACAAAGTTGGATTTTGATTATGAATGTATTATGTTTTATTTTACAAGTCCGGCACGTTTCATCAGAGCGTCGGGAGAAGGTTCTTTTCCGCGGAAGCGTTTGTAAAGTTCCATTGATTTTTCACTGCCTCCTTTGCTGAGGATATGTTCTTTAAAACTATTTCCTACTTCTCGATTGAAAATTCCTTTTTCTTTGAACACTTGAAAAGCATCTGCATCCAATACTTCTGACCATTTGTAGCTGTAATATCCAGCGGCGTATCCTCCTTGGAAAATATGTGAAAAGGCGGTCGAAATGCAAGTGTCATCAATTTTTGGGTATAATTCCGTTGGTGCAACAGCCTTATCCTCGAATGATTTAATGTTTTTAATTGTATTCGGATTTGAATTGTGCCACGCCATATCCAAAACGCCAAAACCTAACTGACGCATGGTTTGTAATCCTTCCATAAAAGCAGATGATTCTTTAATCTTATGGACAAGTTCCATGGGAATCAGCTCGTTAGTTTCATAGTGTCTTGCGAACAATGCTAAGGTTTCTTCCTCCGAACACCAGTTCTCCAATACTTGGCTTGGGAGCTCAACGAAATCACGCGAAACGCTGGTTCCACTCAGATTAGGATATTTGGTATTGGCAAGAATTCCGTGCAAAGCATGTCCAAATTCGTGGAAAAGCGTACGCAATTCGTAGAAACTAAGCAATGAAGGTTGGGTTTGAGTGGGACGTGTAAAGTTACAAACGATAATCACGTGAGGGCGAGAATTTACTCCGTCTTTAATATACTGATTTTTGAAAGAGGACATCCAAGCACCGGCTCTTTTTCCTGGTCTTGGGAAGAAGTCCGTGTAGAACAGTGCTACATAGTTCCCTTTTTCATCGGTAACTTTGTAGGTTTCAACCTCTTCGTGATATTTCTCAATAGTATTTATTTTCTCGAAATTCAGCCCGTAAAGTTTGTTAGCTACTTGGAACATTCCACTAACAGCATTGTCAAGGCTGAGGTAAGGTTTTAGCTTTTCATCGTCAACGTTGAAACGCTTCTGTTTTAGTTTTTCACTATAAAACGTGTAATCCCATTTTTGGAAATCTCGAATGCCATCTCTTTCCAAAGCAAAAGTTTTAAGTTCTTCCAATTCACGTTGAGCTGTGGGTTTCGCTTTTTCTAACAAATTGTTCAAAAAATTATTTACTGTAGTTGGATTTTCAGCCATGGTTTCTTCCAAAACGAAGTCAGCATGAGTTTTGTAACCTAATAAATTGGCACGTTCATGACGTAGTTTAGCAATTTCTAAAGCTATTTTTTGGTTGTCGTTATTGTTGTTTTGGAAACCACGACTTCCAAAAGCGATAAACATTTTTTTGCGAAGCTCTCTGTTTTCGGCATATTTTATAAAAGCACTGTAGCTTGGAAAATCTAACGTAAATACCCAGCCTTGTTTTTTGCGGTCAGTAGCAATTTGAGCTGCAGCTTCAACAGCAAAATTAGGCAATCCTTTAAGGTCATTTTTATCCGTAATGTGCAATTCAAAAGCCTGTGTTTCAGCTAATACATTCTCCCCGAAGAGCAGACGTAAACGCGACATTTCTTTATCAAGTTCACGCAAACGCTCTTTGTCTTTTTCTGATAGATTGGCTCCATTGCGAGTAAAGCCTTTGTATGTTTTTTCTAATAAAGTGGTTTCTTCGGACGATAGTTTTAATTTTTTACGTCCGTCATAAACCTTTTTAACTCGCTGAAATAAATTTGTATTTAATCGAATATCATTGGAATAGTCGCTCAACAAAGGAGAAATGCTCTGAGCAACTTTTTGTAAATCTTTGTTAGTTTCGGCACTGTTTAAATTGAAGAAAATAGCTGTGATTCTGTCCAATTCTTCACCATTGTAAGCCAACGCTTCGATAGTGTTTTGGAATGTTGGTTTTTCTTTTGAATTGGCAATCGCATCAATTTGTTTTAGACTTTCGGCGATGGCTTTTTCGATAGCAGGTTTAAAATCTTCTGCCTTAAACGCACTAAAAGGTGCCGATTCGTACGATGTTGTAAAGATGGGTTCTCTCATAGATTGTTGAGCTTGTAAACTACCGAATGAAGCGATAGTGCATAAAGTTATTATCTTTTTTTTCATGAACATAATAGTTTTATTAGTCTTGCAAGGCAAAAACTGATTTCAATAATGGAGTGGTACGTGCTGCCACGTTGGTTCGGATTTCTTTCTCTTTGTCGGCTACTTTTGTAAAAAGTCCGTTGATAGCTTGTTTGGTAACATAAGTTGTTAAATCGGCTTCAACAGGAGTTGTTAAAGGCAATTGATTGTAACGATTTATCAAGTTACTCCAAATTTTGTCAGCTCCCACTTGGCTTAAAGAATTCTGTATTTTGGGTGCAAAAGCAGCTTCTAAAGAGCTAAATGTGTTGTTTTTCAAGTAAGTAGTTGCTGCATTATTATCTCCTTTCAAAATACCCATAGCATCGTTAATGGTCATATTTTTGATGGCGGAAACAAAAATGGGTTTAGCCTCAGTTACGGCATTTTCAGCAGCTTTATTTAATACCTTTAGTCCTTCATCAGCTAAGGCTCCTAAACCGATTTTTCGGAGTGTAGCATCCACTTTTTGCAACTCGGCAGGAAGTAAAATTTTTACGGCTTGATCTTGGAAATAGCCTCCATCCTTACTAAGTAAGTCTACCCCGTTAGAAACACCAATTTCTAAAGCCTGTTTCAATCCATCAGTAATATTAAAACCTGTGGTTGAAGATGTTGAATTGATAACTTGCTGCAATTCAGCACAACTATTCAATGTAAACGATGCTACAAAGAGCAGAGGTAAAGCGATTTTTTTCATACTATTCAATTTTATATTATTCTATTATTTTATAAAAACTTTGCTAAACCATAAAGCTGATTTCTATCTTTTAGTTATTGCATACAAAGCGTAATTTATGGCATAGAAGAATGGTAGAGTAAAACATATTCCAACAACAAAAACTAAGATTCCGGAAAAACCCATAATGATTCCAAAAGCTAATGCTAACAAAACCGTGAACATGAACGGTGCAATACGTGCTGAGCTTTGTCTCATAGCATCAACCAGTGATAGATTTTCAAATATTATTATAGGGATTGTTAGTGTTACCAACAATGAAATTAATATGGAAATAGAAACGTTTGCTACTTCTAAACCCAGAAAGTTCAAAAGTATGGAAATAATCGTTTTTATGGCTGTGATCACCAAAACAGAACCTAAAATTCGAGCCGTATAAGGAGAGTTGTAAAATGAAAATAATTGTTTCATCGTTGGAAGCTCATTTTTTTGCACAGACCCAAAAATGCTATAAAACCCAGCAGTCATAGGAGCTATTATGCAGTTGATGAGCAACATAAATACTGTGAATTTAATTTGAAAGTCAGGTGAAATAAGAATACTTTGAAGTTGTTCAGGTGTTTGTATAGTAAAACGAGAAATCTCTTCCAAAGGAATGCCTAACAGCATCGGGAAAATAACAATATATAATCCAGTTATGACCAGAAACAAAACCAACATCCCTAAAGCGTTTACTAAGATAGAGGTGCGGAAAACTTCCCAAGCGGTTTTAAAGATATAAGCAATCGACACTTTTGTATATTTTTTTTACAGATGCGTTCCTATTTGGATATGCAAAAATACATGAAATCAAACAAGGAACAAATATATGGAATTATATTGAAAAATAGGAAAATAAGTAATTGAAATCTAATTTTTAAGATTTCTACTATTCGTTAAACAATTGTTTTTATCAAAAAAATGGGATTTATGAATTTCTGCTAAATCCCATTTGTTTTTATTACGGTAATAAATACATTTTTGTAAAACTACTCAGCTGAACTTACTACAGCGTCTTTATTAATTTTTTTAACCAACCCTTGCAACACTTTGCCCGGCCCCACTTCAATAAATTCAGAAGCCCCATCTTGAATCATTTGCTGTACGCTCTGTGTCCATTTCACAGGGGCAGTTAGTTGCTGGATAAGATTCTTTTTGATCTGGTTTTCATCACTGACGGCTGTTGTTGTTACATTTTGATACACAGGACATATAGGTTTACTAAAGTGCGTATTCTCAATAGCCTTTGCTAATTCTTCCTCGGCGGGTTTCATCAATACTGAATGGAAAGCCCCTCCTACAGGTAGCACTAATGCTCGTTTAGCTCCTGCGGTTTTCATGGCTTCACAGGCTTTTTCTATAGCACTCAATTCACCTGAGATCACCAATTGCCCAGGACAGTTGTAATTTGCAGGAGTTACAATACCTTCGATGGATTCACAAACCTTTTCTACTACGGCATCATCCAAACCTAATACGGCAGCCATTGTTCCTGGTTGTAATTCACATGCCTTTTGCATCGCCAAAGCTCGTTTGGAAACGAGTTGCAGTCCGTCTTCAAATGACAGAGTTTTGTTAGCTACCAGTGCCGAAAATTCTCCTAATGAATGCCCTGCAACCATTTGAGGACGGAATGATTCCCCTAAAACCTTACTCAACACTACGGAATGTAGAAAAATGGCAGGTTGCGTCACTTTCGTCTGTTTCAAATCCTCCTCTGTCCCGTTAAACATTACTTCTGTGATTGAAAAACCTAAAATGTCATCGGCTTGTTTAAAAAGTTCCTTGGCTACGGTTGACTTCTCATATAAATCAAGTCCCATACCAACAAATTGAGCTCCTTGTCCTGGAAAAATATATGCTTTCATAAGTATATCAATTTTATTTTTATAATCTATTTTAAAAATAAAGATTCGTATTTTCAATTAAAACCTACATTGCAAGAATCTAAGATTTATATATTTATGTCTTAGAACCCGCAGAACCTTAAATTACTTATTAACAATTAAGTAATCATAAAACCTTTCAAAGATGATTTTAAACCACTCGGTGTATTTTTGAGGATTTGCATCAATATCAATTTTCACCTTTTCAGGGGTTTCCCATTTCCAATCGGCAACTTCTTGAGAATTGATTTGAGGTGCGTGGTCGTAAAAACCAAGCAATACGTGGTCAAATTCATGCTCTGTAAGTCCGTTATCAAAAGGCGCCTTATATATAAACGATATAACATCTTCCAATTCGGTGGTAAAGCCCATTTCTTCTTGTAGTCGTCGCTTACCTGCTTCGATATTACTCTCATTTTCACGCTGATGACTACAACAAGTGTTTGTCCACAACCCTGGGGAATGATACTTATGTAATGCACGTTGCTGCAACATCATCTCGCCTTTTGCGTTCATCACAAACACCGAGAAAGCCCTGTGAAGCAAAGCTTTTTGATGTGCCTCTATTTTTTCCATCAACCCGATTGGATTATCGTTTTCATCAACTAATATCACTCGCTCTTCCATAGTTTTCATGGGGTTATGTTTTATTCTTACGTAAAAGAGTCGTTTCCCAAAATATTAGGTTAATCCTCTAATTATCTGATTGGTTTCTTACACTCATGTAAGTTTAAGATATGCTTTTTATTTTTGATTTTCAGTAATTTAAACAAAATAGAATTCTACAAAAAAATGAAGTTTTCGAAAAAAACGTTACCTATTTTATAAGTTGATACGTAATGTTATCCCCTACATCAATACCCCATTTATCGGACAACCCGCCATTGATTTCCAGAACATACATTGCTGGTGCTTCTGAAGGCATTGACGACTCATCATAGGGTTTAGCTCTTTTTACAATGCTAACTATCTGCAAATCTTTATTTAAATAGATAATATCCAACGAAAATTCTGTATTTTTCATATAGAAGGAACGAGGCTCCTCCTCTTTAAAAATAAAAAACATTCCTTGGTTTTCGTCCATTCCTTTACGATACATCAACCCTAAGGCCCTTTCATTAGGTGTATCAGCCAATTCTATATCTATTTTACGTACCAATTCCCCTTGTTTGAAAATCGACACTTCCGCTTCTTTAGTAAATTCTATTTCAACCTCTTTGATTTCAGAAAAAGTCATTGCTTCTTGCTCCTTTCCTGAAAAAAAAGCGGGTAAAACATATGCTAAAGCTGCAATTACAAGTATTCCTAATGCTAAAGGAACAAAATATTTTCTAAAAAATTCCATTTCTACACCTTTTTTCTAAATAATAAATAAAATCCTACTACAATAAAAGGCAAACTCAACCATTGTCCTGTTGACAAAAGCCCTAAGGTGCTTTCAAATCCGCCTTGACTTTCTTTGACAAATTCCACTGCAAAACGAATACCCCAGAGTAACACCAAAAATAACCCGAAAATGAAGAAAGGTTGTTTTCTTTTGTCCGTTTTCCAGTAGGTGAACCACAAAACCCAGAACAAAAGGAAGTAGCCTACCGCTTCATAAAGTTGTGCGGGGTGTTGATATGGAATAGCTACCAACACCTCAGAAAAACGCGGATCGTTAGCAATGAGATGAAAGGCTTCTTTAGGAGAGCTTTGTCCTGTAAGCTCCATGGCTTGTCGGGATGAGATTTCGCCTCCTTGTACAAATTTTACCCCTAATGGATAGCTTGAATCTACGACTTTTCCATTAATTTCCGAATTGAAGAAATTCCCCAAACGAACAAACATTCCCCCTATGGTAATCGGAATTACGATACGATCCAGCACCCATGAAAGGGTAATATCTTTATACTTACGTATATAAAAAACCATTGCAACAATAATTCCTATGGCTGCTCCATGACTTGCCAGACCTGCAAATCCTGTAAACTCCCATCCTTTGATAATCCCAAAAAGACTTTCGTTCGGATTTTTACGAATCGGCAGGAAAATTTCTAAAATATTATGTTGAAAATAATCCCAATTATAGAAAAAACAATCCCCGAGACGAGCCCCTACTAAGGTAGCCACAGCAGTATAAATCAATAAGGTATCTAACTGCTGTAATGTTTTTCCCTCATTGAGATATATCTTTTTCATTACGTACCACCCGAGACTGAATGCAACTAAAAACATCAGGCTGTAATAACGAACGGCAATTCCTCCGATAGAAAAGAAAATCTCATCAGAGTTCCATATAAAATTTAACGCTGTCATCTTTTTTATCCATTTATTGATTTAATAGCTTCTATTCGTTGTAGAGTCTCCTCTTTTCCGATTACTTCCATAATGTCGAAAATGTGAACACCTTTCATTTCACCAACTAACGCCAAACGTAATGGAGGCATAACTTGTCCGAAACTATATCCTTTTTCTGTAATATGATTTTTTACAGCTTCTTCTAACGGAACAGATGAAAAATTGGAAGTTTCTTTGATAATTTGAGCTACTTCAGTCAAAATTTGAGCTGTATTTTCTTTCCATTGCTTTTTCATCGCTTTATCCTCGTAAACGGATGGTTTTTGGAAAAAATAACTTCCTAATTCCCAAAAATCGGACACAAACGTAGCTCGTTCTTTTATCAAATGAACGATTTTTTCGACCTTATCCGTAGCAATAGAAATCCCTTTTTCTATAAGGATTTTCGAGAAATCGTCTGCCAATTCTCTGTCAGACTTCTTCTGTAGATATTGGTGGTTAAACCATTTGATTTTTTCAGGGTCAAAACGAGCCCCTGCCTTATGAACTCGCTCCAAATCAAATAGTTCTATCAATTCATTCAAAGAAAATATTTCCTGATCCGTACCTGGATTCCAGCCTAAAAGTGCTAAGAAATTTACTAATGCCTCAGGAAAGTAGCCTTCCCCCTTGAACCCTTTGAGTGGAGCATCTCCCTCTGTCCAATCTAGTGGAAAAACGGGGAATCCCAACTTGATTCCGTCACGTTTGCTGAGTTTTCCGTTACCTACGGGCTTCAAGATTAGGGGCAAATGAGCAAACTGCGGAGCCTCCCATCCAAAAGCACGATATAATAGCATGTGTAAAGGCAAGGATGGCAACCACTCTTCCCCACGGATAACGTGTGAAATTTCCATCAAATGGTCGTCTACAATATTTGCCAAATGATATGTCGGCATTCCATCACTTTTGAATAATACCTTATCATCCAAGGTTTTGGTGTCGATAACTACTTCTCCACGTATTAAATCGTTCATTTTCAATGTCTCTTCGGGCATTTTAAAACGAATCACAAATTCATCACCACGGTCAAGGCGTTGTTTAACTTCTTCTTCTGTAAGGGATAATGAATTCTTTAGTTGAAGACGAGTTTGCCAGTTATAAATGAACGTTTTTCCTGCAGATTCGTATTCTTTACGCTGATTGTCAAGATCTTCAGCCGAGTCAAACGCATAATAGGCTTTTCCTTTCTGAATAAGCTCATCAGCATACTTTTTATAAATTTCTTTTCGTTCACTTTGGCGATAGGGAGCATGTTTACCTTCTTTACCAACGCCTTCGTCAAACGGAATGCCACACCAGTTTAATGCCTCAATGATGTACTGCTCAGCTCCTTCTACGTAACGAGTTTGGTCTGTGTCCTCAATACGAAGAAGAAAATCTCCTTCATGTTTTTTAGCAAATAAGTAATTGAACAATGCGGTACGTACGCCTCCTATGTGTAAAGCTCCCGTTGGACTGGGTGCAAATCGAACTCTTACCATATGTTTTCGGTATTTTACAAATCAAGAATGCAAAGGTATAAATTATTCGTAAAATAATTAAAAATATTTCACCCAAATATTTTTTAGAAAATTAACCTCTAAATGTGATTTTATTTGTACTCAATGCCATAAAGAAGCATATATCAATTAACAAAAAACAAGTTTTGGGATAATTCTTTCGTTTTTTATAAATCTCTATTTTTTATGATTTTGTAGGACATTAATACGAAAAGAATTGTCCAACAACAAACAATCAGAATATCAGAAATTTGCACTGAAAAATCATACGGAATATTTATTCCCGTTTCATTAGCAAACTCCTTGATACCGTTCATTCGGGTAAAAGGTTGTTTGATAAGGTTGGACATGGCTTCCAGTGGCAAAATCTGCTTGATGATTCCTAAACTTTCGTATCTTTGAGAAAAAATAGCTAAAAATTGCTCAATAACATACCACAACGCCAAAAAACCTAAAGAAAAAGCTGATTTTCGGGTCAGTACGCTAAAAAACAAACACATTGTAAAGAAGCCAACTAATTTTACGAAATAAGCTAATAAGTATTCTAATTGAGAAAAAATGATAAGTATTTCATCATATTTTGAATAAATTAACCCTAATACTAAGGAAACTAAAAAGACTACAAGTGTAGATATGGCAGAAAATAATACTATGGTCAGAAACTTCGAATACACAAACTCTTTTTTGCTCAAACCATCAATAAGGTTTTGCTTTAAGGTTTTGTTACTGTATTCATTAGCAACCATAGAAACCACTACAATAGCAAAAAATAATTTAAAGAAAGCTGCCATGTAGGTGTTGAAATGCCATACAAATGGGAAATCAAAAATACCTTGCTTTGCTAAATGAAAAACGAAAGCTCCAAAGTCAATTTTTACGGTTGCAAATAAGGCTAAAAAGGCGAGTGAACCAAAGTAGGCTATTATTAAAATACGACTACTTTTGCTGTTCCATATTTTTATAAGTTCTATTTGTAATAATCGAAGCATAATAATTTTAATTTGTATGATTAGTTAATTTAAGGAATTGATTTTCAAGACTTTCTTTTCGTTTTACTAAGTGGGAAAGTACGTAACCTTTTTCAAAAAGTCGTTTATTCAATTCTTCAGAAGGAATGTCGGTTTTCAAATAAGCTCGAATTAAATTTCCTTCAATGGTAATTTTATCAAATTGCGTGAAATCTCGTAAAGCTTCTTGCAATTTTTCATTGTGCTGGGTAGCTAACTCAAAAAATCCGTAATCGTTGAACATAGCGTCGACACGTCCGTTGTAACGCATCTTTCCTTGTTGTAGTACTACCACGTGTGTACACACTTTTTCTACCTCATCCAATAAATGCGATGCCAGTAACACGGTTACTCCTTGAGATGCAATATAGCGTATTAGCTCTCTAATTTGGTGTATTCCCTGCGGATCAAGACCGTTGGTAGGTTCATCTAAAATTAAGATTTCGGGGTCATTAAGGAGTGCAGAAGCAATTGCTAACCGCTGCTTCATTCCCAATGAAAAAGCTGAAAATTTACGATCTTTGACTTCCCACAAGCCTACTAATTGCAATTTTTCTTGGATTTTATCGGTTGTAGCTCCCTTAATTTTGCAAACCAAACGCAGATTTTCATAAGCCGACATATACGGATAGAAATTCGGTCGTTCGATGATGGCTCCTATACGTTTTAGAGCCTGTTGATTAGATATATTTCCATTAAACCATTGATATTCACCCGAAGTTTTATTCACCACATTGAGAATCATTCCCAAAGTTGTGGATTTCCCGCTTCCGTTAGGCCCTAACAACCCGTATATACTGCCTTTTTCAATTTGGAACGAAACGTTATCTACGGCTACGAAACTACCAAACTTTTTTGTTAATTGCCGAATTTCTAAAATTGTTTTCATTTCTTGAACTGCTATTTTATGCAAATGTACAAAAAAGTAGTTAAAACCAAATTGCAGTTTATTTTTAGTGTGTTTTAGGAGATTGTATTTCTTTATAGATTTTAGCTACAAATTTAATGTCTGAATGCCAATGTAAATCCATTTATTATTCTTATCTTTGCTTTGAACTGAACCAAAGGATGTAATTGAATTTTATCGCAACTTTTTCACGTGAAAAGATGAAAAAATAACTTCAAACTTACTTTCCTTTATAAAATTTTAAAAAGATGAAAAATCCATTAGCCTTACTTTTTGATTGTGGAGCTACTAATGTACGTGTAATAGCCATGGACATACACGGAAATATTGAAGCTTCTCAATCCTATCCTAACCAAACCGAAGCCGATCCTCATTACGAAGGCGGACGTATTTGGAATGTTGACGCTATCTGGGAGAAACTGTGCAAGGCTGCTAAAATCGTAACTTCACAAATCGACACCTCTCGAATTGTAGGGGTTGCTACCACAACCTTCGGCGTGGACGGAACGCTCGTAGCCGAATCAGGTGAATTGCTCTATCCCGTCATCTCTTGGCAATGCAAACGCACCGACTCCATTATGGAAAACATCGGTAATTATATCCCTGTAAAGGAACTATACACAACATCAGGAATTTTACCGTACAGCTTCAATACCATTAATAAATTAATATGGTTTAAAGAAAATCACCCTGAATTGCTACAGCATCCAAAAGTTCAATTTCTTTATATGCCGTCGCTACTAAATTTCCGTTTAACAGGTAACAAATTGAATGACAGCACAATGTCAGGAACATCAATGCTTACTGACTTATCACAACGGAACTACTCACAAAAAATATTCAATGCACTCGAACTTCAAATATCCCTTATGGGAGATACAGCCTCAGCGGGAACAAAAGTTGGGAGTATAACCTCCCGAGCCTCTATTGAAACAGGAATTCCTGAAAATACACCTGTTTTTTTAGCAGGACACGACACCCAGTTTGCTATCATTGGTTCAGGAGTAGGAATGAACCAACCTGTACTCAGTTCAGGTACGTGGGAAATTTTGATGTCTCGAACCCAGCACTATACTGTTTCTGAAGCAGAATTTGGCTTAGGGCTGACCACAGAATTAGACGCCGAAGAACACACCTACAATATTGGTGTAAATTATTTAGGATCAGGAGTTTTAGAATGGATTCGACGAATGTTTTACATGGATATTCCTCAGGAAGATGTATATTCGGTGATGATTTCAGAGGCCGAAAAAATTCCGATGGGATGCGAGGGAGTACGCGTGAATCCAGATTTTCTGGATAAAGAAAATGGTTCAGAAGGAGCTATTATAGGCATCACCCTGCAAACTACAAGAGCTCATATCTATCGAGCTACCTTAGAAGCTTTGGCTCATAAATTAAAAAAAGCCCTACAAGCTGTTGAAAAGGCAGGAAATTTTAAAGCTGAATACATTACTTGCGTTGGAGGAGGCACAAAAAACAAGCTATGGAATCAGCTACGAGCCGATATTTGTGATTTACCGATAAGACTAATCAAACAGAAGGAAACCACTGTTTTAGGATCATCGATGTATGTTTTTAAAGCAACAGGATTTTTTAACTCCATTGAAGAAGCTCAAAGTCACTTAGATTATCAACCTGAGATAATTTACCCATCTTCAAGAAATGTGTAACAATTTTCCAAATGATTATTATTGAGGGGAATGTAGCATTCAATATTAAATAGTCGAAAATGAAAACCTCTGAAAGTGAACATACTTTCAGAGGCTTCTGGTGTAATAAAAAAACAATAACTATTTCATCTCAATAATGATAAATTCACTTCGGCGATTTGCTTGATGTTCTTCCTCAGAACATGAAACACCATCCGAACAACCATTAACTAACTGAGTTTCTCCATATCCTTTTCCTGTAATACGACTCTTATCTATTCCGTTATCAATAATCCATTTTACTGTAGATTTGGCTCTTCTGTCGGACAATGACAAGTTATAGGCATGTGACGCTCGGCTGTCGGTATGCGAACGAACATCAATTTTTATATTCGGATGTTCTTTCATAACTTGAAGAACCTTAGCTAATTGCACTTCAGCGTCAGGACGAATATTCGATTTATCTAAATCAAAATAAATTTCCTTAATATTCAGTACTTTTGCCAAATCAACGTCTTTCTCAATTTTAACAACTCGTGGTTTTAACATGATTTCATAATACACTTCTCTATCATTACCCGTTGTAGTTACTTTTACTTCGGCTGTTTCAAATCCTTCTTTCTCCCCTTTTAAGTAGAAATGAGGTTCTTCACATCTGATTAAATCTCCTCCGAAAGAGAAAGCTCCTTGTTCGGTAGCCGTTTCGGATTTCAATAATGTCATATTTTTGCTTGACAATAAAACTTTTGCATTTGGAATAATCTCATTAGTTTCTGAATTTTTAACCACTCCTCGCATGATTTTTGAACAGTAAAACTGTAAAGGAGAACGCTCATAAAACGAATAAATATCATCTTTTCCTTTTCCTCCTGGACGGTTTGAAGTCAAAAATCCTATCTTTTTATCGCTATCAATTACGAAACAGAAATCATCATCGGCACTGTTAGCTGGCATACCAATGTTGATTGGCTTTGACGTTGTTCCATTGTCATAGAGCTTAACCGCAAAAATATCCAACCCTCCCAAACCTGGAAATCCATCTGATGAATAATACAGTATGTTATCTTTTGAAATGAAAGGAAACGACTCACGTCCCGTGGTATTAATCACATTCCCTAAATTTTCAGGTTTTCCATAACCATTTTCTAAAATCTTTACACGGAAAATATCAGAAGTTCCCAGAGTTCCTTCCATATCCGAAGCAAAATATAAATACTGCTCATCAGAGCTTAACGCTGGATGTGCCACATTGTAAGCATTGCTGTTAAAAGGCATCTCAATCACATTGCCCCACTTACCGTTAGCGTCTTTAGTTGCTCGTAAAATTTTTAAGAGAATAGTATTTTCACTATTCATTCTTACTTTTTTATTCACATAATTATTACGTGTGAAATAAACGGTATTGCCATCCTTAGTAAAGACAGCCGTAGATTCGTTGAATTTTGTATTAATATCCGAAGGAAAGAGATGTTTGTTTGACAAAGTAATACTGTCCTGTTGTGCTATGTATAAATCGTAAAAACTCTCGCCTGTCCATTGTGAAGTTTGCTTGAACATACTACTATTACTCGCTGCAAAAATAACCTTATCTCCACCATAGAACGCAGCTCCATACTCTGAATGCTCTGTGTTGATATCCGTATGATACAATTCCATACGATTCGAATTATCTTTGATAATCTCTTGATAATTTCTATTCTCTTGGAATAATATCGCCCTCGTATCATTCGCATCTGTCAACTCAACAAACTTAACCATCATCCTATCAGCCTCATCATAACGATCTGCCGATTTTAACGAAAGTGAATAACGGTAGTAGTATTCTGGTTCGATTTTGTATTCTGAATTGGCAAATAATTGTTCATACCAAACCAATGCTGCCGTATAATCAGCATTGAAATAATACGAATTACCCAAACGCTCCAACAACTCCTGATTCACAAAACCCTTCTTAGCTATACTTTCGTATATCTTAATAGCATCTACATAAGCATAATTCTGATACAAATCATTCGCCTTCTGTAATTCCTTTTCCTGTGCAAAAATATTTGCCGTTATTCCTAATAATAGAAAAAACAATAATTTATGGTATATTTTCATAGTATGATTACCTTCAAGATTTAAACTTTAATTTAGAAGAAACGCGGAGACACAACCTTTTTGTACATCTTCACTAATTCATAGCGTAGAAAGATTTCATGAGAACCTGAGTTGTAACGAGAAAGTTCTGTCGTCTCAAAATCATAACCGTAGCCTATAAACCAACGATCATTCACCTGAAAACCTGCCATCAAACTCACTGCAGCTGACCAACGCCAAGCAGCTCCAAACACAAAACGCTCATTAAACATGAAATTTGCAGATACATCCAACTGCAAAGGAGCTCCATAAGACATCTTTGACAATACAGCAGGTTTGAACTTGATATTATCACTCAAATCAAAAACATATCCCCCTATCAAGTAAAAATGTTGGGTGTTTTTCAATACAGAAACCCTACGATCCTTTGACTCGTAAATCTCTGTCTCCAACAAATTAGGAACCGAAAAACCTATGTAATACTTATCCGAATACCAAAAAACACCCGCTCCTACATTCGGTGAAAATATAGTACTATTCTCCGAAAAATGTGTGTCTGATGGATCGTACAAACGAAGTTTATTATAATCCAAACTAAAAATCTCTGCTGTACCCTTTAAACCAAAAGCTAACTTCGAATTATCAAAATTCAAAGTATACGAGAAATCTAACATAAAACTCGTATTGGTTTGTGGGCCTATTGCGTCATAGAACAACGAGTACCCCAAACCTACGTTTCGCAAACGCTCCTGAGGAGCATGATAACTAATCCCTCCACTGCGAGGAGCTCCATCCAAACCAATCCACTGTGCTCGGAATATCCCAAAAAAACTATCAACACCACGAGACCCCGTATATCCCGGATTAAACATCATCGTGTTGTACATGTATTGTGTGTACTGTGATTCTTGTTGAGCAAAAACCATTGTGGCAAACAGCAACATCACCACTGAAAAAAGATTTCTTTTTTTCATATCGACTTATTTATGTTAATGATGAAGCAGTAGGCAACAGTATTTTCCATCACCTACTGCTTTATTATAATTATTACTTCTTAATATACAACCAACTTCCTTTCGTATGTTTCTTGTTGTTGTTATCGGTGTATTCAATGATATAGTAATACGTACCTTGTGGCAATTTCTCAGGAGCTTCAATCGTTACTCGTCCGTTTGAAATCGCTCGGAATACTCTACTAACATTATCATAGCCCTTCGTCTCAAATACCTTAACTCCCCAACGATTGTAAATACGAACCGTATTATTAGGATATCTCTCTATACCTTGAATATGGAAGTAATCATTCAATCCATCTCCATTTACAGAAATACCATTGTGAGGAATTACATCATTCAACACCGTTATCGTTACTTTAGCTATAGAACAGTTACCCATCGTATCGCAAAGCTCATACTCGAAACTGTCTACTCCTGCATAACCTCGGTTAGGTGTGTAAACAACCTCATCATCCGACGGAGCATTAGTCGTTCCATTGTTATTGATAACAACCATTCCGTTTTTAGGTTGCGTAACAATAGTCAAGGTTCCTTGCGTAGGTACATGCTCATCATTAGATACTACTTTAACCGTAACAGGTGTATCAACTACCGTCTGTTCAACATCATCTTTCGCTACTACAGGTGTCGTTGGAGTTGTTACCTCTGTAACTACTATCGTTACTGTAGCAGTATCGCATGTAATCGTTCCTGATTTTGTACAGATGCTATAACCTATCGTATACGTTCCCGTTGGCGTACCTGACGGCACCATAACATTTCCTGTTACAGGGTCTAAGTTCGGTACGATTGCTCCCGTTGGGGTTGACGTTACAGTTATCGTTACATCAGATGTTGTTGGTGTGTTAGTACCAAGCCTATCGTTATCCAATACGTTTCCTACTGTTTGCGTATTGGTCGAAGTCGTGGCTGTAAACGTATCCGAGTTCGCTGTAGGCGTAGCTACAACTCCTTTAACCGTAATGTAAACCGTAGCTTCATCACATGCCTGTGGAGTTCCACTATCACAAACTCTATACGTAAAGGAGTCTGTCCCTACAAAGTTCGTAGTCGGTGTATACGTAAACGTACCATCTGTACTCAAACTCAACGTTCCATTAGAAGGAGTTGTTACCACTGTAGTAGTTACTGTATCGCCCTCTGGGTCGGTGTCATTATTCAACACATTTCCTACTACTGCTACATTAACATCTGTATTGTAAGCATCGTCATTAGCAACTGTAATATTAGTTGTTGTAGATACCACAGACACATGTACTCTCGCTGTTGCACAAGTAGACGTTACATTACCATCACAAATGATGTAAGTGAACTCATCTTCTCCTACAAAGTCTGTTGTTGGTGTATATGTGAATGTTCCGTCAGCATTCAAAACAACTGTTCCATGAGATGGATTCGTATGTTTCGTTACACTGAAAGTATCTCCTTCTGGATCAAAGTCATTCGACAACACGCTTATCAAAACACCTGTATTTACTTTAGTAACAGCTGTGTCATCATTCGCAACCAAACTATTGATTCCTTTCGGTAATACTTGGATACTTATCGTAGCTGTTGCACATGCCTGCGGTGTTCCGTTATCACATACTTCATACGTATAAGATACCGTTCCTACAAAGTCTGTCGAAGGAGTAAACGTATATCTTCCGTCTGCGTTCAACACAAAGGTATGTCCTCCTACTGTATTTGTTTGTATTGTCCATACTTGCGTATCTCCCTCAGGATCTAAATCGTTCGTTCCTACACTTCCTGAAACCGGTGTATTAACATACGTATTGTTAATATCATCTTTCGCTACGGTCGTATTTGTTGGTGTTACTACCTCTGTAACTGTAATCGTTACTGTGGCTGTACTACAAGTTACTGTACCTACTTTTGTACAGATCTTATAACCAATTGTATATGTTCCCGTTGGCGTTCCTAATGGTACGGTTACGTTTCCTGTCGATGGGTCTAATATCGGTACGATTGTTCCTGTTGGAGTTTTCGTTACCGTTATCGTTACATCAGATGTCGTTGGTGTGTTCGTGCCAATTTTATCATTATCCAATACGTTAACTACTGTTCCACTCTGAGTGGTCGTTACAGTTACTGGGTCGTCATTAGCGATTAACACTGTTGGTGTTACTACCTCTGTAACTGTAATCGTTACTATGGCTGTACTACAAGTTACTGTACCTACTTTTGTACAGATCTTATAACCAATTTCATACGTTCCTGATGGTGTTCCTGATGGTACGGTTACATCTCCTGTCGATGGGTCTAATATCGGCACGATTGCTCCTGTTGGAGTTTTCGTTACCGTTATCGTTACATCAGATGTCGTCGGTGTGTTCGTACCGATTCGGTCGTTGTTCAGTACGTTACCTACTGTCTGCGTATTCGTCGAGGTCGTTGCTGTAAACGTATCTGACGTCGCGGTAGGCGTAGCTACTTGCTTCACTGAGATGTAAACCGTCGCCGTTGCACATGCTTGAGGTGTTCCATTATCACATACTTCATATGTATAAGATACTGTTCCTACAAAACCTGTAGAAGGAGTAAACGTATATGTTCCGTCTGCGTTCAACACAAAGCTATGTCCTCCTAATGTATTTGTTTGTGTTGTCCATACTTGCGTATCTCCCTCAGGATCTAAATCGTTCGCTGCTACACTTCCTGAAACTTGAGTATTTACATAAGTAGTTCTAAAGTCATCCTTCGCTACAGTCGTATTTGTTGGTGTTACTACCTCCGTAACTGTTATTACTACAGTAGCCGTAGCACAAGTAATCGTTCCTGATTTTGTACAGATTCTATAACCTATCGTATACGTTCCTGTTGGTGTACCTGATGGTACCGTAACATTTCCTGTTACAGGGTCTAAGTTCGGTACAACTGCTCCTGTTGGGGTTGACGTTACCGTTATCGTTACATCAGATGTTGTTGGTGTGTTCGTGCCAATTTTATCATTATCCAACACGTTCACTACTGTTCCACTTTCTGTGGTCGTTACAGTTACTGGGTCGTCAGTAGCGATTAACACTGTTGGTGTTACTACCTCTGTAACTGTAATCGTTACTGTGGCTGTACTACAAGTTACTGTACCTACTTTTGTACAGATCTTATAACCAATTTCATACGTTCCTGATGGTGTTCCTGATGGTACGGTTACATCTCCTGTCGATGGGTCTAATATCGGCACGATTGCTCCTGTTGGAGTTTTCGTTACCGTTATTGTTACATCAGATGTCGTTGGTGTGTTCGTGCCAATTTTATCATTATCCAATACGTTAACTACTGTTCCACTCTGAGTGGTCGTTACAGTTACTGGGTCGTCAGTAGCCGTGATTACCGTAGGGGTTGTTACCGCAGTAACTATTACAGTTACCGTAGCTGTGTCGCAGGTAATCGTTCCTACTTTTGTACAGATGCTATAACCTATAACATACGTTCCTGATGGTGTTCCTGATGGTACCGTAACATTTCCTGTCGATGGGTCTAATATCGGTACGATTGTTCCTGTTGGAGTTTTCGTTACCGTTATTGTTACATCAGATGTCGTTGGTGTGTTCGTGCCAATTTTATCATTATCCAACACGTTAACTACAGTTCCACTTTGAGTGGTCGTTACAGTTACTGGGTCGTCATTAGCGATTAACACTGTTGGTGTTACTACCTCTGTAACTGTAATCGTTACTGTGGCTGTACTACAAGTTACTATACCTACTTTTGTACAGATCTTATAACCAATTTCATACGTTCCTGATGGTGTTCCTGATGGTACGGTTACATCTCCTGTCGATGGGTCTAATATCGGTACGATTGTTCCCGTTGGGGTTGACGTTACCGTTATCGTTACATCAGATGTTGTTGGTGTATTAGTACCAATTTTATCATTATCCAATACGTTAACTACTGTTCCACTTTCTGTGGTCGTTACGGTGACTACATCATCAGTAGCGGTGATTACCGTAGGGGTTGTTACAGCTGTAACTACTATAGTTACCGTAGCTGTATCACAACTTGCATCAGCTGAAGCTACTCCCAATGGGCAAATTTCATACGTAATGGTGTAAGTTCCTGATGGAGTCGTTGAACTTACTGTAACATTACCCGTAGCAGCATCTAATATCGGTGCATTTGGTAATGGAGATGGCGTTACACTTGTAATGCTAACCGTACCCACTGTGGCTGGACTACCATTAGCGGTATCATTACTCAATACATTGCTAACCAATCCTCCCGTTGTAGAAGTTACAGTATAAACATCATCATTAGCATCTATAAACGGAGGTACTACTACTATTACTGTTGCTGTATCACAACTTGCATCAGCTGAAGCTACTCCCAATGGGCAAATTTCATACGTAATGGTGTAAGTTCCTGATGGAGTCGTTGAGCTTACTGTAACATTACCCGTCGCAGCATCTAATATCGGTGCATTTGGTAATGGAGACGGCGTTACACTTGTAATGCTAACCGTACCCACTGTAGCTGGACTACCATTAGCGGTATCATTACTCAATACATTGCTAACCAATCCTCCCGTTGTAGAAGTCACAGTATAAACATCATCATTAGCTTCTATAAACGGAGGTACTACTACGGTTACTGTTGCTGTATCACAACTTGCATCAGCTGAAGCTACTCCCAATGGGCAAATTTCATACGTAATGGTGTAAGTTCCTGATGGAGTCGTTGAGCTTACTGTAACATTACCCGTAGCAGCATCTAATATCGGTGCATTTGGTAATGGAGACGGCGTTACACTTGTAATGCTAACCGTACCCACTGTGGCTGGACTACCATTAGCGGTATCATTACTCAATACATTGCTAACCAATCCTCCCGTTGTAGAAGTTACAGTATAAACATCATCATTAGCATCTATAAACGGAGGTACTACTACTGTTACTGTTGCTGTATCACAACTTACATCAGCTGAAGCTACTCCCAATGGGCAAATTTCATACGTAATGGTGTAAGTCCCTGATGGAGTCGTTGAACTTACTGTAACATTACCCGTCGCAGCATCTAATATCGGTGCATTTGGTAATGGAGATGGCGTTACACTTGTAATGCTAACCGTACCCACTGTAGCTGGACTACCATTAGCGGTATCATTACTCAATACATTGCTAACCAATCCTCCCGTTGTAGAAGTTACAGTATAAACATCATCATTAGCTTCTATAAACGGAGGTACCACTACCGTTACTGTTGCTGTATCGCAAGTGTCTGCAACTACTTTTGAACAGATTTTATAAACAATAGTATAGGTTCCTGCTGGCGTACTCGGAGGTACAATGATATTACCTGTCCCTGTTTGAACACTTGGAACTACAGCTCCCGTAGCCGGTGTAACAATAAAAATATCTACATTGCTTGTACTTACTGTTCCGCTGGTCATGGTGTCATTACCTAACACATTACCTGCCACCACTGGTGTAGTGGTCGAAGTTGCTGTAACAGGATCATCAACAGCATCAATAGTACAAGTGTTGTTTACCACGAAAGTTGTAGTAGCCGAACATGTTCCGTTAGAAACGGTCATGGTATAGGTTGTTCCTAAAGCAAAACCTGTAATGGTCGCCCCTGTATGGGTTACCGCTGCATCACTAAATGTGTAAGTATATGTAGCTTCATAGTTAGCAATAGTTGCTGAACCTGCTACTAAACAAGTCGCATTAACTACGGTTACCATTGGAGTTGGAATAGCAGAAATTACTACAGAAACACTTGCTCTTCTACTTTCACAAGTCCCTTGGATTACTGAAACTTCATACGTATTTCCATTTATCAAGTTATCAGTATCCGCAAGAGGTGATGATGCTAAATAAACTCTAACCACTGACGGATTTGTTGGATTCACACTGTTTTTCAAATTCAATACAGTAGGTGAACCACAGAACGCCCCTGAAATTGACGTTGGTGCAGGTGCTGGATTCACCGTAACAACTACCTCCTGTGACGCTGTACATCCGTTAGAACGTGTTACCGTCAAAGAATAGGTGAAAGTTGTTACTGCTGTCAATGGTGTCCCTGTATACTTGAATGTAGGTACTTGGATATCCGCATTTGAAAGATAGTTCATATTACCTGCAGTGGACGAAGTCCATTTATAAGATGTATAAATTGGAGCTGCTGCATTGTAAGCAAAAACTGCTGAACCTGTTTCGCAAACGGTCAAATCAGTTACCAAACCTGTTATGGGATTAGGCACTGCCAATTGAATATCCGACATATCACACAAACAACTATTACTACTACCTTCAATGATAGCACGAAGCCTACACACGTTTTGTTGTGGAATGTCCAACGAACCTGTTAAATTAACAGAAGCTCCTGCGTTGATAGTGGTTCCTGTAAAAGTTATTGTTCCGACCTTATTATCGCCCGTACCCACCATTGAATCGAAAACAGTATCTTCATAGAATGAAACTACTAAGTCTCCTGTATAACTTATTCCACTTGTATTTTTTACATCAAATTTGAATGTTACACGCTCTTTTCCTCCCTGTGCAGCTGCGGTTACTGACACATTTTCAATTTGGAGTGAGGCTCTCTGTGATTCTACTTTGACTTGTTTTGTTGCTGATGTCAAAGTCGTAAGCACTGGACAAGTAGTGCCATCTGCAGGACAAGCTATATTAGTTGCTTGGTCAACAGTGTAGTATTCGATTTGCCGTTCTATTCCACAATCTGTTGCTGGAGTACCTGCTTTTTGTCTGACACCAACTTGATATTTAAACCAATTACCGTGAGCCATATTTGGTATTGCAATTCGATACTCTGTAGCTCCCGATGCGGTTGGTGTTGAAGTTGCAGCTAATGAAGTAGATAACGTAGACGGATTTGCTTCCACTTGGTTGTATGACCCTGGAACGATTTCGTACCCTGATGGAATACGAAGTACCACATAGCCTCCTGTTCCAATACTTCCCAAACCTGACTGTGTAACTGCTTGGTGCCTACCTTCATAAATAGCACTCGCCCCTGTAACACAATTATTTGCGTTACCATTTTTGTATATCAAGGTGTTATCCATACGGTAAGTCATTGCAGCTACCCCGTCAATACTTGCTGTAATGGCGTTGTCTCTATTTCCTTGCAAAGCACCTCCACACGGATTTTGCCCCAATACATGCACCCAGAACGAAGATCCTACATTGAAATCACAATTAGGTCGTACGTTGATGCGTACACGTATTTGTCTGTCATTTTCACCTGGATGAGTTTCTGTTCCATAAAGATATGGTGTCAAGTTATATACCCTCGCATTTTCACCGTCAACTACTTCGTTAGTTCCCACAACAGTATTTGTTATAGTACTGTCATATGGGTAGAAATACTGCACTTCTGCAATATCAATACCATCTTGGGTACTGATTGCCAAACGAGGTGATACTACAGCTCCTAAACCTCCACTGTTAATTTCATACTCATACCAGTTGTCTCCACACATTCTTAGTTTTCCGACAGCCTGCTCACCTGTTTCAGTGCTATTAGGTGTAGCCTTACGTTTTAACTGTACTAAACTATTTTCGTTTTCTAAGCTATACGTAACAAAGGTATTTGGCAAACCGCTACATGTACCTGCATGCTCATAGCCTTGTGAAAATTCAGCACAATTCCAACCTGAATAAACCGTCATTGTTGCACTGGCACAATTGATTAGGCGTACCTTTAAATTATAGGTTTTACTTGCACCTACGGCTAAACCTGCAGCTTCTAAATGGTACATTTTCTGCCCTGAAATGGTTGCTATATGTGTCAATGTTGTAGTACCATCAAGTAAACCAACTACCTCCACTCCAGAAACATCTGGGATCGAAATCCAAGTGTACGGTGCTGCACTACCTCCAGTACTTTTAAGTGTAAGCCCAAGAGTACGCACCTGATCCGTCATTTTAACACTTACGTTAGTCAGAGGTGTGAGTGTTATTGCTGGTCTATTATTGAATACTATGGGGTATGTGTGTCCTTCAGGGTCAGGTTCATTGTCTTTATTATTCATAGGCACCAAAGGAGCTCCTCCTGGCGACCCTCCGTTACTTGCTAAACCATAGTGATAGTAATAATCATAAAACTGACCTTTTATGTTTGCTTGTTCTGCAACAATCCCCGAACCACAAGTTGCCTGAACCCAAACTCTTATATAGTCACCATATCCATTGTGTACTGATATCATCCCCGGTAATAATTTATATTTTCCACCTTCAATAGGATTTTCGTATCTGTACTGAATATTATCCCCTTCCACACTGGTCTGCACATCTGCAATTGGAATAGTGATAGTTTTTTCCTCAACTGTTCCTACTGAATTAACTACAGAACGTCTATAATCTACGGCGGTAACTTTATACGTTTTAGGAAGCGTAAATGTGAATTCTTTTATCAAACGCCCCGGACGATGTTCTCCTATGTAATATTTCCCTCTACTATTAAATCTTCGTGAAAGGAACATCATATTGGATCCTATATTAGTTGATGAACAACTATTTACATTATAAGGATTGGTTTGATCCCAGCCATAGGTATTAGCAACAAACATCTCTGGTGAACGAGTCGTACCACAATACTTCTCTTCTGCTCCTTCATACATAAAGAAATAAGTTTGTTCTGTCATCCGCAAGTCTTTTGCAAACTCTAAGGTATGTGGTGATGGTAGTTTTACCAAGTTTTTATCCACTTTGAAGATTGCATATACCTCGAATTTATCCCCTTGATTCAAAGGTTGTGTGTTTAAATTTAAGGCATTCGTGAAATTCCAAAGAATTTCCCTTTTTGCAGGGTTATCCGGTGTTTCTGTACCAATTAATGTTGTACTTGTTTGTACATCGGATACCGGAATGGTAACACTCGTCCCCGAACGCACACCGCTGGTAAAGGTAAACTGAAGACTTACAGGAGCCACAAAAACCCCTCGGGTCAATTTTAATTTATAATACAAATTATTGGCCTGACCCCGTTTTTGCTCTCCTTTGGCTCGTAGCTCAATTTCATCCAAATACAAAGCTCTTCGAGAAGACTTCTCTTGAGCCTCGGTCAACGGATTTGCATACGTAAGCCGTGTGGTCATCGTCTCGTCTGTCCACCCTAATGAATTTTCCGTTCTTCGTGCAGTAACTTCCCTCAACACAGGTCCATTGTTGGAACAATCGTCGTCACAAACAATTTGGACTGTCTTGGTAAAACAACGTAATTTTAGTTCACATTGCTGAGGAGTGTTGTAGTCGTCTATAACAGAAAATCTATACGTAATTTGTTGTGAAGAAGTAGCTGGACATTTAGCTTTTACCTTCAAACGCAAATGTCCTAAAGTATGGTGTATGGCAGTTATTTTTTTTCTATCAGGTGAAATAGTTAGTTCCTGCGGAGCTATAGCTGCTCCTGCTGGATAAGCCTGTGCATTGTAAAATTTAACATCTCCAAGCTCAATTCCATCTGGAATTATAGCTTCAATTTTATAACGTACACCGTAGGTCGGTGTCCCTGCTTTGTGAGTTTGTATAAAACTAACATATTCCCCAAAAGAAATTTGAGCATCCGAATAGTCATCTCCTAGATACAAGACTGGTGGAAAATAAGCTGTATCTGTCAGATAAGAACGCTTATACAATATCTGAAATCTACGAGAATTCTTTACTGTTTGAATTGCATTTGGAGTTGTTTGGTCATACCGCACTCCACAGCGTTCTGTATAATACACGAAAGAATTGTATTCCAAGTGAAAATTTGCAGTAAAAAAATCTTCACCAGCACAATCTGTCTTAGGGAATTCCGCATTTTTCATTAGGTCAAACTCAATATGCAGAGTTTGCCCTGCTCCCAAATCATCATATTTACCATCGCTATTCAGATCCTCTAACCCTCCAGGTCCATCAGGATCACTGTTCAATGCTGATAAATTAACATCAAACACACGGTCAGCCCCTGTTAAAGTTGGACTAGGATGCGTAGTCGCTACCAAGGCACCGGCTGGTAAAGGAGTTGCCACTTGTGTTGCCGGGTTGATGATTCTTACATTGGCAGGTTTGAACGTAGCTTTCTGATTATATCGCCCCATTTTTGCCAAACGTATCACAATTTTATCCGCATCGGCCCCACTACCAACACCATCATTTCTATATGCTGCTCGTATGGTTCCTATCTTTTCTCCGATAGCAGCACAATATCCCTTATCCCTTGTGAAATAGGTTAGGTTATTATCGTTTACAAAGTTAATATTAGCGGTTCCTATAGTTTTTTGTATGGTACGTTTTGAGGTATTCCCTGTACCATTGGGTTGAAACTGAGCCGTGTCCGTACCCCAGTTCACCATATAAGTAATTTCCTTATCGCCAATAATGCAACGCTCGGTTATGGTGTATTCTTCATTAATAAGGAGTTCTTGTCCATTACTCAAACCTGCAGGTACCGTTATTTTAAACAGTTTCTTTTGAGCTGTTGAAGCTGTCAAAGGTGTCAATTGAGTTCCGTTATGCGAAATTTTATGGTAGCTCGTACCTACTGGGTATTCTACCGAGAAGTACACGTCTTTTGCAATACCATTTCCACCAGCACGCAATTTAAAAGTGGTTGCATTAACTCCTGTTAAAGGATTTAAATTAGGTTGCAAATCAGTACCTGTGGGTACTGAAAGTTGCGGATACTGATAACCGTAGGTAGGTGTATCCTTTTGTGCAGTTGCTCCCCCTTGTGTTACCTTGATTACATCCTTCATCTGCGTTCCATTAATATGGTTATGATGCGACGTAGGAGATAGTACACGTATATAGGAAAACTTTACCTTTGAATTGGCAGTAACGCCCGTCACTTGAAACGTCACAACCGAAGTGGTAGCATTCAGCGAAGTGATAGTCCCTACTCCTTCGTTGTTTATTTGACCATTCTTGATGGTTACCCCCGCAGGCAAAGCTACTTCAATAGAAGCAGTTCCCGCATTAGTGAAGTCAATCTCAATGGTGGCTTTCCCCCCTTCGAAATTTTTCTCTACAATCTGATATCCATCAGCAAATTCATTTACTAGATTCTTGATATCAATCTGTCCCGTAACTTGTTGTATTCCTAAAAAAGAAAACAACAAGACTACTAAAAGTAAACACTTTTTTTGCATAATTCTTTAGTTATTATATATTATTGTCCTTCTAGAACGGGGCAAAGTTACGATTTTTTGTAACATAAAGATATAATTTTATCGAAGTAACATATCTTTTAACGTTAAAATAATTTTTTTTTAACTTTTCTTTTAGTACATTTTGCTCCGCACGGTATTAGCTTTTAAACTTGCAATTATTCGAACTCTATTTGTACCTTTAAAATCTCACTTTCTATCTTCTTTTTAACTTTTATCATAAAAATCTCATTTTGATATTATTTGCGCTTCAAATTTATTGGAATAGAACAACAATACCTTGTATTCAGCTATTAGCACCGAACCAGATACTTGAGTAGCAATTTTTCTAAAGTATCTCCTCTGTCTTTTCCTCTGAAGAAATACTGTACACTAACTTGTTCTCAATAATACCTAGTCTCTCTGTATATATGTCAATGCAGATTCTATTGTGTATTTTCCATATATTTTATACTTTTGCCCCTGAGAGCAAATCGGCTTATCGCTATTTATAGAGGAAAGTCCGGACACCATAGAGCAGCATAGCGGGTAACGCCCGTCCGTCGTAAGGCGAGGACCAGTGCAACAGAAAGGATGTACAATACGGTTGTAGTGAAATCAGGTAAACTCTATGCGGTGCAACGCTATGTAAACCAGCACTTGAGAGCGGCTCGTTCGATGTTGGAGGGTAGGCGGTTTGAGTTTACAAGTAATTGTAAATCAAGATAAATGATAAGCGTCTTTACAAAAAGATTACAGAATCCGGCTTATGATTTGCTTTTTAAATAAAGAAAGGCTATTCGATTTATTTTCGGATAGCCTTTCACTAGTTATAATTCAGTATGAAGTAGGATTAATACAACTCTCCCCTGTTTCAATTTCGTCTTTTAGCTATTGGAGAAATGTTAAAAGATTAGATCAAAAAATACAATCGCACCTTAGTAGATACCTACATAAGAAACTCCTGCCGCCACTTGAAGAGAAGTACCTTCTTCAAAAGCATTTGGGCTTTCCTTCGTAGGGTCAACAATATATACTTTTCCGCTTTGGCTTCCTCTGGCTACCAAGGCAAAATATACCTTCCCATCCTTTCCTTTCTTAGCATTTTGATACACTGATAAATCAAGGTTTTCAGGGAAATTCATTTTGATAGCCGTCTTTCTATTGATATCAACACGTGCTATAGACCAAGCAGCTTCTTTCTTTCCTTTGGATTGATCATAATAAGGGACGAAAGCAATTCCGTTTCCTGCGTAGAAAATACCTGTACCTCCTATGGTTGTTCCTGTAACACCCAATGCTTTAGCTAAATCAAAATCGTAGGTATTGTCATACTCTCCATTTTTTATCTTGAAAATATGCGAATTTTGCATATTTACGTGATAAACATCTTGACTTTCTGCTACAAAATATGCTGGTGTACGATATCCATAAGTATCTCCTATACCTTTAGGCAATCCAGAGCTTATAACACGTGGATTTTCAAAGGTTGGATAATCAAGCACTAAGGTTGAAGCAGGGGTCTCAACCAACACTTTGCCTTCTCCGTAATTGGTAGCATTTACGTTTTTAGCACCATCATATCCTCTCATTGCCAAGCCTATGTATACTTTATTATTGTGAATAACAGGGTTGTCAACACGCCAAATATGAGGATTCGGTAGACCTTCTATTTCTGGCAATTTAGGCATTACTATTTCCTTCTTTTGTCCTAAGACGAAATCAGGCAGGGAAATATTGACAATATGCAATGTTGAAGACGTGTTCTGATAATTACCTTGATCATCTTTCTTATGCTCCACGCTAACATTATAAGCAAGAGCAACTTGGTCATTAACTACTTTCCAACGAAGGTTTTTATTTCCTACAATACCCGAAATATCTAAATCTTTCTCTTTTATGTAGTCGTCAGGCTTTTCAGAAAATGTATATTTTTCAATAGTACCTACGGCATACTTCAAGTTGTACAAAATCTTACCATCAGAGGAAGCGTACAATCTGTTAGAAGCTACCGTTTCCAAGGAATAACCTTTGTTTGCCGAAACACTGCCCTCACGCAAATTACTCAACTTAGATACATAAGTAGCTTTATTTGGAGTACTTACCTCCTTAGCAACATGAAACACACCCTCTCCTCCATTAGGAGTGTCGTCATCGTTCTTTTGACAACTCTGCAAAAATAAGCCACCTGCTATCATAGCAATTGGTAACCATCTAAAATTAAAAAATTCTCTCTTCATTTTGATTATATTTAACATTAATATTTAGTTTAAAATTACTTTTACTCTATGAATACAATAATATATTACTTCGCCCTTGTGCTCTTGATCTATTAAAACAAAGTGTAGGTCAATTTACCATATAAAGCTCTCCCCGGTTTTTGCAACGCATAATTATCAAAAACTTGGGTATCGAAAATGTTTTTTGCATCGAATGATAATGTCCATTTTCTGTTGGGAAAGGCATATTTTAAAGATAAATCATGTAAAGGCTGGGATGGTATGATAGCTTTATTCGATGAACCATATGCTTCCCATTCCTTAAAGAATTCATGTGTATACCCAAAATTATATCCCAAGGTTAACTTCGAATTGGGTTGGATAACACTATTCAATATATATTCACCGTTCATGTTGGCTGTAAAATAGGGTGCATTCCGTAATCGACTCTTATAATGTCCGTATTCCACTCCATATTCATCATATCTCAAATTAAACCGAGCGTCAAAATACGAAGCCACTGCAGTAAGAAACAACTTTTTGTCCCAAACATATCGCATTTCTACATCGATTCCTCTACTAATAATCTTGCCTAAGTTTTCAAACCCGAAAAAATCGTCTTTTGGTCGTGGTATCCCTCTTATGATAAGATCTCTAATATCTCTAATAAAAAGATTAACCTCGGAAGATAGTTCATGTTGCCTCATTTGGAATACTCCTAATGAAACACCTAAATTACCATTGTTACTATACTCAGGTTTTAATGAAGTACTTGGTGAAATTCCCTCACTAAAGTTACCCAATAGTTCGGTACTTCCTGGTAATCGCGTAGTTTTCTCTGCCGATAAAGAAACTACAACCTTTGGGGTTATGGCATAAGATAGGGTGAGTCCATATCCATCTTTTTGTATAGTTCGATCGTGCTTTATAGCTTTGTTGTGATAATTGCCGTCAGGCAGTCTATTTCGGATAATTTCAGTTAATTCTACATTTTGTTGATATAACTTATATAGTAAACTAGTCTTAAGCCTACCATCAAAAAAATCAGCATCGTAATTAAATGAAAGTATCTGCTTTCGATACTTACGTTTGTCCATAGCTTCTCTGGCTTCATTATGCATAAGAGGATCATCTACTTTTCTGGTAAATGTGTTAAATAAATAGCTAATCCCCATAGAATGTTGTTTGTTGAAATGATAATGCATATTTGATCTATTGGAAATAATAATCTCCCTGTTATCTGCCAAAGTGGGATAGTTAGCCTCAGCTCCTGTATTCCATTTCAGTAATTTACCATCATATCCTCTGGCTATTTTCCCTTCCCAATTATATACATAGGCTGTAGTATCAATTAATTGCCTGAAAGTATGTGAATAAGTAGTAAAGGTATTCACATCCAACCCTTTTGTAAACAAATTATTTTTCTTATATTGCAGACTCGCCATACCACTGTTATATTGGGTTTTTCTATTGCCGTAAACTACCTCCATAGAAGCTCCTGTTTGAATATCTTTTTTGGTCTCAGAAAACATCAATCCCAACAGCAACTCATCAGCCCATTTACGTGTTGTAAATCCTGTATTGAATTTTATCCCCGACGAATAGTATTTATCATGAAAACGTCTTGCCACAACTGACTTCTTTTCTCCTGTTTTGTTATCAGTCACATACACATTTTCGCCCCAAACCTTGTAGCTATTATCCGTAACATTATAAAAAGAGGATAAAGTTGCTAAAAATCCCATTTCTTTATCGCGGTGACTTGCGTTCAAATCCCACTGGTGAGTGTTAAACGAACCGTAGGAATAGGAAGTCATGATGTTACTCCGCATATCTTTTTTCAAGACGACATTAATTCCTCCGCCCAAAGCATCTTCGGAAAGCTCCGCAGGTAGCACACCTTTGTACACCTCAATACGTTCAATCATCGAGGGAGGAATACTGCTAAGCGAAAACGAGCGTCCATAATTGCGAATCGGAATGCCATCAATGAAAATACGCACTGAATTTCCTGATAAACCATTCAGATTGAAAGAAATATCCGAACCCATCCCTGCTGACTGACGGATTTTAATCCCCGCCGAACGCCCCAAAAGCTCTGTAGTTTGAATATTTTGCATCAACACATCTTTAGTGCTAATAACATTCATAGCATAGCCTTGATCTTTGGATTGTCTGCCCTTACTTTTCCCCGAAACTTCTACTTGACTGAGGGTAATTGCCTCGTCGTATTTCAAACGAACGAACAGTTCGGTTGATTTTCTTCTTAAATCGGCTTTCAATTGAACTGACTGTCCTCCAAAAGGAATTACTTCAACTATATATTCTTTTCCTAATGCCAAGTTTTCAAGTCGGAACATTCCCTTTTCGTCAGTGGACGTATGCCTGTTCAAACTACGAATAACAACCGTAGCCATGTCCACAGGCGCTCCATTAGCGTAAACAACTCTCCCCATGAGCATTCCACGATTTTTAGGAGGTTGTTGAGCATGGATGATAGGGAAAACACCTATACTGGCGTACGTCAATAGAAAAAAAAGAAAACGAATGTATATATTATTCATCTAACTGATTTTATTCTCAAATTAATGATTTACAATTACTTACACTAATGATTTAGACTAAATCGGTGCAAATATAAAAAAATATTTTTATGTAGAATGAATTTAAATAAAAATATTAACCTAAAATCAAAATAAATCCACTCTCTTGAGGTATTTTCCTTTAACGGCTATTAGGAGCATTATATTTGAAAAAAGAAATGAAATTATAGAAAAGTTACACGAAAAACAGATATAAAATTTCTCAAATCTTCTTTTTTCTGTATTTTTGCCTCTTGAATTATAAGATTATTAACCTGCTGAAAAATCACATTTTAGCGATCTAAAAAATTAATATACAGAAGAATAAACCCGTTACAACCTTTATAATTCAAACGAAATAATCATTTCAGACATCCTTATTCAATCTAAAAAATATAGCTGTGGGAAGTAAAAATAAACTAAAACGCTTCAAAGAGAACGAAACTTTTTCAAATGTACTGCAACCTAAACGGGATGAGCTACTTGCCGAATCCTTCGCTTTTAAAGGCAAATGGCATCAAGAATATTTTAAGAATAATCTGCCAATCGTATTAGAATTGGGGTGTGGTAAAGGAGAATATTCTATCGGATTAGCAAAGAAAAATCCGAATAAAAATTTTATTGGTATTGATATTAAAGGAGCTCGATTTTGGCGTGGTGCGAAAACTGCTATTGAAGAAAACATACCTAATGTAGCGTTTTTACGCACACAAATTGAACTTATTGAACATTGTTTCGCTCCTGGGGAAGTGAGTGAAATCTGGATTACGTTTCCTGATCCACAAATCAAATATAAACGCACCAAACATAGGCTTACAAATATGGATTTTTTAAACCGCTACAAAAACATACTTTCATCGGAAGGTTATATCCATTTGAAGACGGATAGCGAATTTATGCATGGATATACCCTAGGACTGCTTCATGGATTGGGACATGAGGTGGTTTATGCAAATCATAATATCTACAACAGCGATGGGGTTCCAGCAGATGTGACAGAAATTCAAACGTTCTACGAGCAGTTTTATCTATCTCAAAATAAACCGATTACTTACATTCGATTTAGAATAAAAGATAACGTTTAAGATTCAAAAAGTATAATCACTTAATTGTTAATCTCTATTGACTAAAACCACCCATCACTTCCTATTATTTGGTCTAATAAAAAAGAATAAAGATGATAAAAAATTTTTCCAGTTTTATTAGTCTCTTTTGCTTAACGTTAGTAGTTTCAGCACAAGAGCAGAAGGAAATCAACCTGCTCACAGGTGAAAAATGGTGGGGTGGAGCTACCAGCTTTGGTAATTCAATGCCTTTTTCAGAAACAAAAGTCATCGACTTGCGAACTCGTAATTTCAACAATCAAACTGTCTCCCTTTTTGTGTCTAACAAAGGGCGCTATCTTTGGAGTGAAGCACCAATGGAGTTTCAATTCACAGAAAATCAAATTAAAGTAAAAACCACACGTGGAAAATTGAACTAGGAACTGGTGGAAATACCCTCCGTGAGGCTTATCTGGCTGCCTGTAACAAATACTTTCCATCATCAGGAAAAATCCCTCCTGAACTCTTCTTTTCAAAACCTCAATACAACACGTGGATTGAACTAGTTTACAACCAAAATCAAGAAGATATCCTAAATTATGCCCGAAATATCGTGAAAAACGGTTTTCCCGCAGGTATTTTGATGATTGACGATAACTGGCAGAAATACTACGGGAATTTTGAATTTCGTCCAGACAAATTTCCTAATCCTAAAGCATTGATAAATGAACTCCACAAAATGGGATTCAAAGTTTTACTGTGGGTTAGTCCCTTCGTATCACCTGATTCACAAGAATTTAGAGACTTACAGCGTAAAGGTTTCCTTGTAAAGAAAAAAAACAGCAAATACGCAGCCTTATTACGTTGGTGGAATGGATTCAGTGCTTGTTACGATTTTAGTAACCCCAATGCTTTTGATCATTTTACCCAGATACTCAAAAAGATGCAAAAGGATTACGGCATCGACGGATTTAAATTTGACGCAGGTGACCCAGAGCGTTACCTCGAAGAGGAGATTGATGTTTTTGACAAACAATCATTTGACGTAGAACAGACTTTCCTCTGGGCAAAACTCGGTTTGGAATTCCCTTATAACGAGTATCGTGCTTGTTGGCAAATGGGAGGGCAACCTTTAGTACAACGCTTGGGAGATAAAACGTATTCTTGGGATGGCGTTTCGCGACTCGTCCCTGATATGATTGCTTGTGGACTCCTTGGATATGCTTATACTTGTCCTGATATGATTGGAGGAGGTGAATTTTCTAGTTTTCAAGGTATTGACCCTACAAAATTTGACCAAAGTTTGATTGTTCGTTCTTGTCAGATTCATTCAATGATGCCAATGATGCAGTTTTCGGTAGCTCCTTGGCGAATTTTGAGTAAAGAAAATCTTGAAATATGCTTGAAATACGCAAAATGGCACGAACAATTAGGCGATTATATATTACAACAAGCTAAAAAATCTGCTAAAACAGGTGAACCTATTGTTCAACATATGGAATACGCTTTCCCGAATCAAGGGTTTGAAGATTGTAAAGACCAGTATATGCTGGGAGACACCTATCTGGTAGCTCCAATAATGGAGAAAAGTAATGTCCGAAGTGTAAAACTTCCTAAAGGAAAGTGGAAGGATGACAAAGGAAAGGTATATAAAGGTGGTAAATCGTACAAATTTACTGTTCCTTTGGACAGATTATTATGGTTTACACCTGTGAAATAGCTTTTTGATTATCCAAAAAAGAGTGTAAGTTAAAGAGTTATTTAGCTATACCGAAGCATTAGTTAAATTTTCGTTTTTTAAGTTCTATAAATTCTCAATAACTCTTTAACTTACACAAATTGCTGTATGCAACCTAATTTTTTCCCTTACGAATATTCACTTTGAGATTCGTACCCTTTCTATCACAAAGAAACTTCTAAAAGTTCAATGCCTGATGTTTTCACTTGTAACGTATCACAAACTGCGGGGAAAAGCACTGTTTCTCCTTGATTTATAGATAGTTCTGTTTTTCCATCAGAAACTATTCCACTGCCTTTTACACACATGTAGATGTGAAATGAGTCTTCCGCTCCAATTTTCTTTTCAAAATCTTCCGAAAGACTTAAATAATGGGTAATAAAATAAGGGCAATCGACCATTTTATTGGTCGTATTCTCTGATTTTGAGTAACTTACTTTAAAATCATCTTTCTTCTGATAATCAATAGCTTCCAAGGCTAATTCGGTGTGAAGCTCACGCAAATTACCGTTCTTGTCCTTGCGATTGAAGTCGTACACCCGATAGGTAATATCACTTGTTTGCTGAATCTCAGCTATGATTATTCCTCCTCCAATGGCATGAACTTTACCCGTATTGATGAAAAAAGTATCGCCTTCGCTCACCTCTTCGTAATTCATAATATCAGTAAGTGTACCTTCTGTGAGGTGTTTCTGATATTCTTCTTTGGTTACATCTTTATTAAACCCTACAATGAGTTTTGCACCTGGATCGGCTTGCATAACGTACCACATCTCAGTTTTTCCAAAAGAATTATGTCGTTTTTTTGCCAAATCATCATTAGGATGTACCTGAATTGATAAATCCTCACGAGCATCAATGAATTTTATCAAAATTGGAAAATCTGTACCAAATCTTTCATAGACATGTTTGCCTAACAACTCATTCGGATATAAATCAATCAACTCCTGCAATGACTTATCTTTGAATTCGCCATTCGCCACCACGGAAATATCTCCTTTGACTGCTGACACCTCCCAACTCTCGCCTGTGATATCGGTTTCTATCGGTTTATTAAACAATGTTTTGAGCTTAGTTCCTCCCCAAAGACGTTCTTTTAAAATGGGTTTAAATTTTATTGGATACATATTATTTATTGATATTGTTGAAAATTAATTACTATAAGCTAATCACTAACTACTATTCTCTACTTACCTACCAAAAGTATCATAATGATCTTCGGCATATTTTATCATACGATTCAGCAGTACAATATTCTCCTTTTCCAACACTGAAAGCTGATCATCAACATTATCAGAAACAGGAATATACCAATCTGTCATTTCAAAAAAGTAACGGTAAGTTGCTTTCTTGAACGAATATCCATGACGTGCGTAAACTGAATTTCGAATGATTTCCAAATCTAATTTTTTAAGATTCTTCAGATCTTTTTCGGTCAGCTTTTGCGTTGAAGCATTTATTTCAAAAATAAGTTCTGAAGCAACACGATACCCGACATCTGAGTAATTCTCTTCCTCTCCCTCTTCTGTGTCCGAATCAACAAAACTATCTATAAATTCTTTAGGGCTTGACCAATCTATCAAATCCGTATCCCTATCCAACATCAAATTAGGATCATATGCAAAAACTTTTCTCTGCAAACGCAATTCTTTTTTGGGAATACGTACGTTTTTCTTTTGATAAACTCGCCAAACTCCCACTATACTGTCATTTTTGAGTTGTAATTCAAACTTTCCATCGGTTTTGTCATCTCCTGGTTCATTAAGGATAAAAACGTTAGATGTTTTGTCATACGTTCCAACAAAGGGTCGCTGATTTCCTCCCGTGATGCTATGCCCATAAACCGTATCATTGATTATTCTATTGAATTTCAACGATATTTTCTTGTTATAGTCACCATATTCTACTCTTGAATAATTAATTTCTTCATCATTTTCAGGAATCATAAAATCGCCCGAATAAATTCCGTACAACTCAGGATAGTGTTCTTTTGCTAAAGCCTCTCTTTCTGTAACTTCAGGCAGTAGTCTTTCTATCTGAACACCTGCATTTTCTTCTGGATTTTCTTGTTTTTTATTCTTAGGAGATTCATTACATCCTATTAACACAAAAAAAGCCATGAAAAGGATTAAATAACATTTTTTCATAATCGTATTTTTTAAATTATTTTCTTCCAAATTAAGTATTCTACTAAAATAATGTTAGGCAACCATCCCAACCAAGCTATTATTTGATAAGTATCCATCGGAGGTAGATGAAATAAGTGAACTATAACTACTTTCCACATTCTCAGAGTAATAGCTGATAAGGTAAGAGCAAAACTTCGCCACATCCAATGTTTATGCTTGATAAATTTCCCTCCTCTTGCGGTTCTATACGCCATAAAAGTTGTCCACCACCAAAGTATTCCTAAGATAAGAAAAGAAACTACGGAATAAACATTTCCATTAGCATATATTCCCATATAAATACCTGAAGGAGCGGCAAATAGCAAAAGTAGGACAACGTATGCGCTTCCTGTCCAACGATGCAATTTAGCAATACCAAAATTTTTACGTAGAATGGCTAAAAATCCAAACAGAAGGATAAAAATACTCGTATAGACATGCATATAAAAAATAGGCAAATACATCGAATCTGCGTTCACTTCGGTCTGTTTTATCATCAAAAAAGCAACATCCGACCGAATCGGAATATAAAGCCAAGTGATTTTCAGCATAAGCCAAAAGAAATAGACAAATGCAACAATCATCAAAACTTTAAGCAACCCTGTTATGTTTCTTTTGAATGCTAACATCCTGATTCGAAATATTCCTACAAAGGTAATGAAAAATGTTATAGATAATAAAAAAACTCAACACATTTTTTTGCGTTGAGTTTTGTTGTTTAAGATGTTACTTGCAATCCTGATTTATCTAATTTTTCTTTGGCATAGTCCTTGGTGACAACCAACTTCTTTTTGTTGGAACTTGGCAGCTCAAACATCGCATCGGTCAGGATACTCTCACAAAGGGAACGTAATCCTCTGGCTCCCAACTTATATTCGATTGCCTTTTCGACAATAAAATCTAAAGCTTCTGGATCAATACTGAATTTGATACCGTCCATTTCAAACAGTTTTTGATACTGTTTTATAATAGCGTTTTTAGGTTCGGTCAATATCATTCGCAAGGTTTCTTTATCCAAGGGATTCATATACGTCAGCACAGGCAAACGCCCTATAATTTCTGGAATTAATCCAAAATCTTTCAAATCCTTAGGAATAATGTACTGCATCAAATTCTTTTTATCAATCTGAGTGTTTTTTGAGGTGTTATATCCTACTGCTTGCATATTCATCCTCTTCGATATGATACGCTCAATACCATCGAAAGCACCTCCTGCAATAAATAGTATGTTCTCCGTATTGACCTCAATGTACTTTTGATCGGGATGTTTGCGTCCTCCTTTAGGTGGAACATTTACCACTGAACCTTCTAAGAGTTTCAACAAACCTTGCTGTACCCCCTCACCCGACACATCGCGCGTAATAGAGGGATTATCACCTTTACGAGCAATTTTGTCTATCTCATCAATGAACACAATACCTCTTTCTGCTTTAGCCACATCATAATCTGCCGCTTGTAACAAACGTACTAAAAGGCTTTCTACGTCCTCACCCACATATCCTGCCTCGGTAAGTACCGTAGCATCAACAATTGCCAAAGGAACGTTTAACAACTTAGCTATGGTTTTCGCTACCAACGTTTTTCCCGTGCCAGTTTGTCCAACTATGATGACATTACTCTTTTGTATTTCTACGTTATCGTCCGTATCGGGCTGTTGCAAACGTTTATAGTGATTGTATACTGCCACAGAAAGAATTTTTTTTGTAGCATCCTGTCCAATGACGTACTGATCAAGAAATTCCTTAATTTCCTTAGGTTTTTTTAGTGTAATCAATTCATTTTGGTCTGCTGTTTTGACATTTTGAAAATTCATTTCCTCCAAAAATATGCCGTGAGCTTGTTCGATGCAATGATTACAGATACGCGCATCTAATCCATTGACAAGCAATTCAGTTTCCGACTCAGGACGACCGCAAAATGAACAAAAATTATCTGATTGTTTTTTAGCCATATTATCTTTCTTTCAAGTTGGTAAATAGAATGGAAGGCGTATGCCGAACACCAACCAGAGTTTTTAAATTTATTTTCTAACCAAAACCTCGTCAATCATACCGTACTCCTTAGCTTCTTCGGCTTTCATCCAATAATCGCGCTCAGAATCTTTATACACTCGTTCAAATGGCTGCTTCGAGTGAGTAGCGATAATTTCATACAACTCATTTTTGAGTTTTAACATCTCTTTTAGGTTGATTTCCATATCAGTAGCTACTCCTTGAGCTCCTCCCGAAGGTTGGTGAATCATCACTCGTGAGTGTGGCAATGCCGAACGTTTTCCATCAGCTCCTGCACACAAAAGTACCGCTCCCATAGAAGCTGCCATACCAGTACAGATAGTGGCTACATCAGGTTTGATAAACTGCATCGTATCATAAATTCCAAGACCTGCGTATACACTTCCTCCTGGTGAATTTATATAAATCTGGATGTCTTTGGAACTATCAACACTCTCCAAAAACAACAACTGAGCTGTTACAATATTGGCTATATGGTCATCAATACCCGTTCCCAAAAAGATAATTCTATCCATCATAAGACGAGAAAAAACATCCATCTGAGCCACATTCATTTGACGTTCTTCCATAATATAAGGCGTCATACTTGATATGATTTTATCATAGTAAAGACTATTTATACCATGTTTTTTAGTAGCGTATTTTTTAAATTCTTTATTGAAATTCATAGGTTTATGGATTTTTATTATGTTTGTACGGAAAGCTCTTCAAAAACTCTGCCGTATGAAGTATTTTATTTTTATTTAGTAGAATAACGTTTTCTGTAGTAATATAAAACTCTTAACCTCAACAGTATAACCGCATATGCGTGATGAAAAACAAACTTATAAAACTAACAAAATGACAACTAAAGTCAAATTTCGAGATAATCTCCCTGTTTGTTGAAATGTATGCAAGACGGTAATAAAATTAAAGATAATATATTACGATGAAAAGGCGTTAAACCAAATTTAACGCCTTTGTATGTCAAAACACTAATAATTTCTATGCCTCGTCTGTTTTGTAAACTTCTTTGATGAACTGATCGAAAGTAGCTTTTTTAGTATTCGTTTTTACATTAGCTTTGTAAAACTCTAATAGTTTGTTCAATACTAATTGCTGATTGATGCGTTGTATTTCCTCTTTGTTTTGTAAGATTTTACTTACAATTCCATCTATGTACGAATCATCATCAACAGGCATTCCGTATTGAGTCAATTGATTTTTCACATAGCTATTAGCATAGTCCTTCAACTCGTCAAATGTAGGATGCAAATTATTGTCTCCTAATATTTTACCTTCGATAAGTTGATAACGAAGTCCTTTTTCTGATTTCTCGTATTCAGCGTCAGCTTCCTCCTTTGTCAATTCTTTTTCACCTGCCGTACGTAACCATTTTTTCAAGAACTCTGCTGGTAAATCAAACTGAGTAGTGTTTACCAAATAGTCTGTAACTTGGTTTAGAAAATGCTGATCTGCTTGTTCTGTATATTGAAATTGAGAATTTTTCTTGATTTCTTCACGTAACTCAGTCTCTGATGTTACTGTTCCTGCGGGAAACAACTTATCGAAAAGCTCTTGATTCAAATCAGCTTCCTCACGAACATTAACCTCTTCGATTGTGAAAGTTACCGTAACGTCCAAGTGATGCACATCATCATGTGACACTTTCAAAAAGTGCATCAAATCGTGCTCATCATTAAACAATCCTTTGGTTTGCAGTTGTAACTGATCTCCTATCTTTTTACCTACAAACACTTTTCGGTTATCAGCACTCAAGGCTTCCAACTTGAAAGTTGCTTGATTATCAATCTTTTTCTCTTCGTTAAAAAACGATCCTGTGATTTCAATATCGTCTTGATCCAAAATCTCGCCTTTTGAAATCAATTTTCCAAATTGCTTACGAATACGCTCCACTTGACGATCAATAAGTTCATCTTCAATTGAGATTTCATATCGAGTAATACCGTTTTGAGGCTGTAAATCAAGTTCAAACTTAGGAGCTAAGCCTACTTCAAATTCAAAAGTAAAGCTTTCTGCATCCCAATTAAAATCTTGCTGTTCCTTTGGAAGTGGATTTCCTAAAATATCTAATTTTTCCTCAACAATATATTTGTTCAATGAATCCTGCAATAATTTATTTACCTCATCAAATAGAATTGCTTTTCCATATTGTTTTCTAATCATTCCCATAGGAACGTGTCCTTTTCTGAATCCAGGTACATTTGCTGTTTTTCTGTAATTTGTAAGCACTTTTTCTACCTTATCAGCATAATCATCCTTTTCAATAGCAACTGTAATCACAGCGTTCAAAGCATCAATTTGCTCTTTTGTAATATTCATTTTTTAAAATATTTAAGTCTAAAAAAATTCAGTTCGCAAAGGTAATATAATATATGGAAACTAAAAAATTTTTGAATTATTTTCTTTCCTGGACGGATTCAACTGGCAAATGCAATTTTATTTTACAAAACTATAAAATAAACTCTTTTTTTCATCCTTGCAAAGCTTCGGCTATCAAATAACCTCCTGTCCAGGCATTTTGGAAGTTGAAACCTCCCGTAATCGCATCTACGTCTATGACCTCTCCAGCCAAGTATAAATTTTTTAACATCTTACTTTCAAACGTTTTAAAATTTATTTCAGAAAGAGCCACTCCCCCTGCTGTGACAAACTCTTCTTTAAACACGGATTTTCCATTGATTACAAACCTTGAAGATGTTAGCACTTCGGACAATGAATGCAAAGAAGTTTTGTTCAAATTTGCCCAAAGTATGCTATGCGAAACACCCGCCCTATCTAACAACCTCAACCACAATCGCTTAGGAAGATTAGGAAATGATGTGTTTTGAAGCATTTTCTTAGGTTGCGTTTGTTTAATTTCCTGCAAATATTGCAGAACTTCCTCTTTACTAGGTTGTTGCAAGTAATTACATAACCAATTGACTTTCAACACACAGCGATAATCACGCTCTGCTAAAACTCTGGCACCCCAAGCCGATAGTTTTAATATGGCAGGTCCACTAAATCCCCAATGAGTGATAAGCAATGGAGCTATATTTTTGATTTTTAAAGATTTATCATGTATGTCATACAAAGAAACCTCAGCAGTAGTCGATATCCCTGCCATGTCTTTTATAAAGTCATCGGAAGTGTTAAATGTAAACAGAGATGGCACAGGGGGAACTATCGTATGTCCTAATTTTGCCAATAAATTCCATATTTTAGGATTACTTCCCGTAGTAATAATCAGTTTTTCAGCACGAAAAATACTATCAGATGTTTTTACTTCCCAATATGCATCTTCTCTATAGAAATCAATCACATTATGAGAGTTAAACAACTCAATACCAAGACATTTCACTTGTTCTAAAAAACAATCAATAATACTCTGTGAAGTGTTTGATTTTGGGAAAACACGTCCGTCTGCTTCTGTTTTGAGTGCTACTCCCCGACTCTCAAACCACTCAATAACATCACCACACATAAATCGACTAAAAGGGCTAAGCAATTCTCGTTCACCACGTGGATAATTCTTTACCAAATTTTGAGGAATAAACTCGGCATGCGTAACATTGCACCGACCACCGCCTGAAATACGCACCTTGGACAATACCTCTTTCCCTTTCTCAAGAATAGCAATTCTATAGTTTGGATTTCGCTCAGCACAGTTAATAGCTGTAAAAAAACCTGCAGCTCCTCCACCAATAATTACTATGTCAAACTTCTGTACATTTTTCAAAATATCAGACGTATTTTTCTTAAAACGTTTATTATTAACAATAAATTTTCTGTCATTTCGACTGATAAAGCAAAAAACTCTGTCGTACATTTGTATTCACTGAAAAGAATATAAGTGCATGACAAAGTCTTCTTTTTATCTAATTTCTGAACCTGATTACGGATAGGGAGCCAGAATAACCTCTAATCCATCAAGTTGCTCTGTGATAGGAATTTGGCATCCTAAACGGCTGTTTTCCTTGACATGATATGCCTCAAAAAGCATCGCCTCCTCATCAGCAGACATCTCAGGAAGAGTTACATCATTCTGTACATAACACTGACAAGAAGCACACATTGCCATACCTCCACAAACGCCTATTTCACCATCCTGTGCAATTTCGTAAGCCCTCATGACTTCCATGAGATTCATATTCATATCCGTAGGAGCTTGTAATTCAAAAAGAACCCCTTCCCTATCGGTTATTTTCAAGGTAATATCACTCATTTTAATAGTATTCTATTTTGCGTGTTCTAATTTTGGAAGGCACCTTATTTTCGTATAGAACAACTTCTTTCCAATTTCCGAATTTGTCAAATGAATATTTGTACTGATGATCGAAATCAGGAGTTCTATGCAAAATCAACAGTCCATTTTTATCGAAAACTTTCTTAGAGACAGTCTCCGTTTTAGTCTTAATAACTTCGGTTTCACCTCCTGAAGATGCGTAGGCCAAATTTGTTTCCATATAAAAATCTGGATCATCAATGGCTGTACATACGGACTGAACTAGCTTTCCTTTTTTGTACTTATAGACGCAAATAGTTACTTGATCATCCTCATTGGTAAATTTAGATTTTACTAAATATCCCTCTTTATCATACTCATTTTCAACTCTTAAGAATACACCGATATCTGGATAAAGTTCTTCGGAATGAGTTACTTTATTAGCTTTGTTGTAACGATAATGTTTTTCCTTTACATACTCCGGGCGTATTTTCTTCTCCAAAATAAGATTTTTCTCTTCATACTCTTGGATGTCTTTTTCTAACACAGAAAGACTGGCTACTTTATTTTTTTCGATGCAATTTCCTAAGTCATCATATTTGAATGTTGTTGTCAAAAGCCATTCACCTCCTTCGTTTTCATCAATTTTGACTAACTGCCCTTTCTCATTATAAAAATATCCTTTGTCAACTACCAAATCTCCATCATCGGCAGTAAAAATTGTTTTACTTCCAATCACTTTTCCCTTTTTATCGTACTTGAAAGTCATACCTCCAAAAGGAACTCTATCAGTGAAATAGGTTGTTACACTCATATTTTTACCTGTCCTATCAAACGTATAAGCAATATTGGTTTTAGAATATTTGGTTTTATCACGTTCAATATTCCAATCTTCTGTTAAAGGAATAAGTTCATACTTTTTACTATCAACTGTCTTTTTCCCTTCTTTGTCAGGTTCTAAAGAATACGAATAATCTTGTACTTGCTTTATATTTCCCTTCAACTGCAAGGTCTTAGTGCTTATCGTGTCTATTTGTCCCCAAAGCGACACCGTGTTTGTCATAAAAATGACGAACATGATCAAGTTTCTCAATCGTTTCATCTCTCCTATTTTCGTTTTAATTCCTACTATTCTATTGATTTAACTACGGCCTTCTCAGCTTCTTTTCGACTTCCGTCAAAACCATCTACACCTGACACAGTGGTGTATTTAAGTACATATTTTTTACCTGGGTTGAGTCGATTGTAAACACTTTGACACATTAATGTTGCTTCATGAAATCCACAGAGAATTAATTTCAATTTACCCGGATAGATATTAATATCTCCTATGGCGTAAATACCCTCCACATTGGTTTGATAATCTAAAGCGTTATTCACTTTAATGGCATTTTTCTCAATTTCTAAACCCCAATTAGCAATAGGGCCTAATTTAGGCGTCAATCCAAAAAGCGGAATAAAATAATCCGTTTCAACCTCTTGTCGATTTCCCTCAACATCCAACACCAATGATTCTACTTTACCTTTTCCTTTTATTTCAACCACTTCACAAGGGGTAATCAGATTGATTTTCCCTGCATCTTTTAATGCTTTTACTTTCTCTACCGAATCCAAAGCTCCACGAAATTCGTTACGACGATGAACCAACGTAACTGATTTTGCTATATTCGCCAAGTAGATACTCCAATCCAAAGCCGAATCTCCCCCTCCCGCAATGACTACACGCTTCCCTGCGAAACTTTCGGGATTTCTAACAAAATATTCCACCCCTTTTTCTTCATAATCAACTAGATTAGCTAACTCGGGCTTACGAGGCTCAAAAGTTCCTAATCCTCCTGCAATGGCTACCGCCTTACCTTTAATTTTGGTTCCTTTATTGGTTGTAACAACAAAAGTTCCATCCTCATTTTTATCAATGGTTTCTGCTGTTTCCGACAATGTAAATTCAGGTTGAAATTGTTTAATTTGCTCCATAAGATTATCTACCAATTCACCTGCCCCAACGCTTGGATAGCCTGGTATATCAAAAATCGGTTTCTTAGGATATAACTCCGCCAACTGCCCTCCTGGTTGTGGCAATGTGTCAATCAAATGACATTTCATCTTCAACAACCCAGCTTCAAAAACGGCAAAAAGCCCAGTAGGACCTGCCCCTATAATGATTATATCGGTTTCTTTCATTCTATCTATGTTTTTTTTCTCAAAAACTGTGCAAAAGTATTATTTTATTACCAAATAAAAAAACAAACCCCGAACTATTAAGAAGAGATTAATTCCTTTTTAACGTAACCAGAATTTGTTTTTACATATCTTTATGAAAGTCTGTTATATTCCAAACTTACCTTCCAATTATTATAACAAAAGGTTTGTTTTTTAAAAAACGTTGCCGTAAACAACCCCACCGATGGTTTTTATGGGTTCATAAAGCACTGAGTTTTTCAAGGTCTCTTGTGGTAACCATTTATCAGTTTGCCATGTTTTCTCCAAAACAATGAACAGCGACCCTGCAATAATGGCAGTTTTGAGTAACCCGAAAACACCTCCTCCTAATCTATTTAACAATCCTAACGAGGCAAATTTGACTACTTTTGTAAGTAATTTTGCTAAAAGCATCACGCCTAACATTATCAAAATCAAGGTGAAAACAAAAGAAATCACTTCCATTGTCGATTTTTCAAAAGAAACATATTGGCTCAAGATATCAGCAATATAAAACGAAAAATGAATAGCCCCGTAAATTCCTAATATAATTGCAAGTAACGAAGCTAACTCAATAATGAGTCCTCTCCATAGACCTCGTACCAAACCAAACCCTAATACAACAAGTAGGATGATATCAATCGTATTCATAACTTAATATCCCTCACCTTTTCCTCCTGTGACAATGGCAATTCCGTTGGAAGTTCCGATGCGTTCTACTCCCAAATCAATGTATTGTTTTGCTGTTTGAAAATCTCGAACACCTCCTGAAGCTTTAATCTTAGCCTTTCCGTTTACGGCTTCTTTCATAAGCTGAACATCCGAAAGAGTTGCTCCTCCTGTTCCAAATCCTGTAGAAGTTTTCACAAAATCAGCACCTGCCTCTACAGATAGTTTACAAGCTAATTTCTTTTCTTCATCGGTAAGATAGCAAGTTTCTAAAATCACTTTCAGCACATTATTTACACAAGTTTTCTTAATTTGAGCAATTTCTTCGCGAACTTTATCAACCTCTCCCGATTTTAAAAGCCCTACATTAATTACCATATCTATTTCATTTGCCCCATCTGCAAGAGCTTGTTCTGTTTCAAAAACTTTGGATTTCAAACTCATAGCTCCCAAAGGAAAACCAACAACACTACATACGTTAATATCTGTATCTTTTAAAAAATCTTTAGCATACGGCACAAATGCACTATTCACGCAAACAGAGAAAAAATCATACGTAACAGCTTCTTTACAAAGTGTTTCAATTTCTGAAATAGTTGTATTAGCTTTCAGAAGTGTGTGGTCAATAAATTTATTTATTTTCATTGTATTATTGTTTATTAATTTTTCATTTTTGAATGTAATTAAAAAATAATTATCTTTCTATAAATCAGAAAGTTGAATTTTTACATTATTTTTCAGCATTCTATAAATAATATCCACCGAATTCTGAATAATGTTATTCAAATGTTTTATATTCAGATTATTAATCTCATCTGAGAGTTTGTGATAATGATCGTAGTTTTTTATATCATAACTCGAAATAGTATGACTTGGAATATTTAACACTCGGTAGAAAGGAAAATTATCAGCTGCTTCAAATAATCCGTACATATTGTCTTCTGGCAAATACACAACAAACTCTTTTCCAGCAACCTTATTCATTTCTTGTGCCAAATTTGATTTTTGGGTAGAGTTACACAAGGTATGATACTCAAATCCATCCAAAATTGATGTAGAAAAACACAATTTCAAAAGCTTTTATATGGTTTTCAAACTTTTTTGAAAAACAACAAGTTTTCCTCACCGCTCGGCGTATCCGATGTCTCAAAAGTGTGTTGTTTCCTTCAATATCAGTAGTGTATTTTTTACCTACTTTATGTGTATATTCTTGAAAAACAGACGCAAAAGCTTCCCAATTATCTGTACAAATCTCATCAAAACTAACACCCAATTTCTTCAATTTCTCACGAAGTTTTTGGGCTGTTTTTATGTTTCGTTTGCCCCATACCCACGCTACAATTTCCTTTGTTTCAGCAGAATAAGCATAAATCAACCACTTTTTGTTTTTCTTTTTTCCTACAAAAGTCCAAAGTTCATCAACTTGTAACGATTTGTATTTGTTTTGTTTGGGTTTGATTTCTCGATTGAAATTTACCAAAACCGAAAGTACTTTTTTGATGCTAACTTTTTCAATTTCAGCAATATCACGAATACCTACATTTCTTGCCAAAAGCAAGAGAATTTTCGCAGCAATATGCGAAGCCCAACCTTTGTAGGTCAGATTATGATCGCCGATAAATTGGCGTTTACAGGTTTTGCAAAGATAGTTTTGTTTTTTGTTCTTTTTATTCCCATTTTTGACTATCTTTGTGCTTTGACAATTGGGGCAATGGAGTGTAATTGTTATTAGCATTCAACAAAAATACAACTTTATTCCCTGATTGTCAAATTTTTATACCATCATACTTTTTAAAACACGACCGATTTTTTATATCCCGTCACATACACTTTATCTTCTCCAATTAACATCGGAACACCAATCATTTCATAATTAAGGACATACGAAACATTTACTTTTTCTTTCTTCAATCGATTTGCCAAATGATTCGCTCCAACCAAACCAAGTTCTTCTTCTGTAAAAATAGCAACAATTACATTTTTATCAAAGGTATGTTTTGCCAACTCTTTAGCAACAAGTAACACAGCCGTAACTCCCGTAGCATTATCATTTGCCCCGTTGAAAATCGTATCTCTTTGCGAGGTATCTTCTGAAACTCCCAAATGATCTAAATGAGCTCCGATGATAATATGTTCTTTATTTCGGTCGTAATCCCCAATAAGTCCTACAATATTTGCTGATTTTGACCCTTGGATAAGCACATCACGATACGTTTCTTTATAAAAAGGCTTTATTTTATTACTTTTCATAAAGTTTTCTACAAAAGACATCGATTTTTCGTAAGTTTCACTAAAAGGATAACGACCTTGAAGCGAATCTGAAGCAAGAACAGACACTATTCGTTCTGTTTCTGTCAAAGAAATCTGATTTTTAATTTTTGTCTGTGTATTTTTCAATGAACTACAACCAAAAATTACAAAAAATAGAAAAAATAACACTAATTTACTTTTAATCATAATTAAATCTTATGGATTGAGTAGGGACAAAACTTGATTTGTCCCTATGATTTATTTTCGTTTCGATTTTTTAGAAGAATTTTTCTTTTTCGGATGTACCAATTTCATCTCGTCAATGAGGTGTTTTGCTCCTGCATATTTATCGATAATGAATAGAACATAACGAATATCCACCATAATATTACGACAAATTTCAGGGTCGTAATGAATATCGCTCATTGTACCTTCCCAAACGCGGTCGAAATTAAGTCCGATGAGATTTCCGTGTGCATCAATAGCAGGACTTCCCGAATTTCCGCCTGTGGTGTGATTGGTAGCGATGAAGCAAACAGGCATTTTTCCGTTCTTGTCGGCGTAAGCTCCAAAATCTTTCTTCTCATACAAGTCACGTAATTTCTGCGGAACATCAAATTCGTAATCGTTCGGAACGTATTTTTCCATCACACCTTCCAAATAGGTCACAGGGCTATAATATACCGCATCGGCAGGGGCATATCCTTTTACTTTTCCGTAAGTGACACGCAATGTACTATTTGCATCAGGGAAAATTCTATCCTCAGGCTTTGAAAACTCCAAAATGGCTTTCATATACGTACGTTGCAACGCTTGAATTTCTGCATCCAATTTTTGGTAAGTAGGTAATACATTATTCACATAATTTTCCGCCATAAGCGTTACAAACTGCATTCCTTTATCATCTTTGAGCTTTTGGGCAAAATCTTGTGGTGAAAGCGAAAGTACTTTCTCAATTTCCTCATAAGATGCCAAAAATGAATTTCCATAAAGCTCATCCGCTAGTTTTTTAGAGTCAAAGGAACGTAGGTTCTCTACCAAAAACTGCTTTGGCATATTTTCAGCATAGAAAACGATGGCTTTTTCAAAAACATCTCTGTCTACCACTTTTTCGTAGTCTTTGAATACATTTTTGAATGTTTCTAACAGATTTTTCTTTCTATCATTAAAAGATTGTTGCCCTCTTTTTTCTAAAATCAGCTGTAGTTGATACATACGATATCCATTGGTTAAGAAATCTATATTTCTTAGCATCAACTCATTAAACAATTCATTTGACAATGAATAAGGTTCAAATGCTTTATATTTTTTAGAGAATTCAGGCAAAATAGCTCCATATTCTTCAGTTTTTTTATCTTTTTCGATGTTTTTTACAAAAATAGCCTCTTGCTGTTGTTTTATAGCAACGGCGTTTGATTTTTTCAGACCTTGGCTCTCGCCAATCCATTTTTTCCAATAGTTTGCCACTCGTGCGTATTTAGAAGCATATTTAATCTTAATAGCTTGGTCTTTACGCATATAGCCGTCTTGTACTTTCAACACCACATCACGAATTCCAATACGAGCAGGATTCACCACATTGATGATTTGTTCCACAGCAACCGACGGTAAATATTCCTGCGTACGCCCTGGGTAACCGAAAACCATGGTAAAATCATCCTCAGAAATGCCGTCCAACGAAATTGGGAAGAAGTGTTTAGGTCTGTACGGCACATTGTCTTTAGAATATTCCGCGGGACGATTATTTTTATCGGCATAGATACGGAAAAGGGCAAAATCGCCTGTATGTCGGGGATATAGCCAATTATCGGTGTCAGAACCAAACTTTCCGATAGAAGACGGCGGAGCCCCCACCAAACGAACGTCCTTAAACACTTCAACAACGAACAATAGATATTGATTTCCGTTGTAAAATGCCCGTACGCGATTTTCCTGCCACGCCTCTTTGGGTGACGTTTTTACCAATTCAGCGATTTTTTTTTCAATAACATTAGATTTATCACTTTCAGAAGAAACATTTTCAGTTCCTTTCAATATTTTCTCAGTAACATCTTCAATACGAATGATAAACGTAGCAACTGTTCCTGGGTTGGGAAGTTCTTCTGATTTGCTCATTGCCCAAAATCCATCTGCAAGATAATCGTTTTTAAGAGTTGAATGTGATTGTATTTGTCCATATCCACAGTGATGGTTCGTCAATAGTAGCCCTTGTGCGGAAATCATTTCAGAGGTACATCCATTGTTAAAATGTGGCACGGCATCTTTCAAACTTGATTTATTCACGGAATAAATATCAGAAACAGACATTCTCATTCCCAGCGATTTCATTTCTTCTTCATTCATTCCCTCCAAAAGTGAAGGAATCCACATTCCGCCCTGTTGTGCATAAAGCGAAACCGAGCAAAGTAGTAATAAAAGTTTTACGTATTTCATTGTCAATTAATCGATTATTTATTAAAATATTTATGTTGAGATAATTTTTAATGTATTATTTAATTTCATGTTTTGTTACATCCATCACGGGAACTAATCCTTCGGAAGGCATATAAATAATTTGCGGAAGATTGCCTTTGTCTGCCAATTTTTCGAGCGTTCGGATAAACAAATACTGATTATAGACCGAATTGAGCGTTCCGTTTTCGATTTTCATTGCCTCTGCCATACCTCTTGCTCTCTCAATTTCGGCCTGAGCGTTAAGTTTTTCGGCTTCCAATCGAGCTTTGGCTTCTTCAATAAGAATTTTTCGGTTTTGTTCGGCTTTTGCCATTTCAGCCTTACCAGCCATTTCTTGTTGCCACACGTTGTAAACTGGTAATCCAAACATCATCACCGAGATAAAAATCAATACGGTGATTACAATTCCTAAAAGTGGTATTTTTGGTTTCATTGAATATTATTTTAGATGAAGCCAAAGATAATATTTTTTTGACAGGTATGCAAATGATTTTTTAGGAAACAAGAAAGGCTACCTGAAAATCTTATCAGATAGCCTCTTCCTATTTCTCAAAAGCGATTATTTCGCATCTGGAAGTAATATAAACTCAAATAATTGGTCTTTTTTCAAGTATTTTTGAGCTACTTTTTGAACCGATTTTATATTGACTTTATCCAAACGTTTCAATATTTCTTCTGGAGTTTCTATGGGTTGCTGGTTGCGATACGCTCCCGACAAAAGCCCTTGCCAAAAACCGTTTTCTTTTACCATAAGCTCATTTTGGCGTTGTACTTCTATTTTGAATTTATCCAAATCAGCTTGTGAAGGCCCATTTTTCTTGATTTTCTCAACTTCTTCCAATGCTAAGTTGATTAAGTGACGGTATTTTTCAGTACCTGTCCCAATGGTGATTGACACGTTATAACGTCCTTTTGGATATTTAGATGTATTGATACGAGCTCCTGTTCCATACACTCCTCCTTCATCTTCGCGTAGTCGTTCTATAAGTTTTATGGTCAAAACACTTTGAAGAGCTTGCATATTCAACACTTCTTGCACATCGTATTTGAAATCACCGTAGTATCTCAAATTTGCTAAAGCTTTCTCTTCTTTACCTTTATTAGTAACTAAGTTAAATCCTTTTTTAGGCTCATAGATGCCTAAATCTGGTGTTTTTTCATTACGTTTTAAACTTGGTAATGAGGCAATATATTCTTCCAACAACGGACGGATATCCTTCTCATCGAACGAACCTACGATAACAAACACAAAATCGGAAGCATCTGCAAAACGGTCTTTGTAGATATTCAAGGCTCTGTCTTTGGAGATTGATTTAATATCTTCCTCCGTATTAGGTACACGGCGAATATTTCCTTTGTAGAGCTTATTAGTGATGTCACGTCTGAAAACAAAATTAGGATCATTTTCTCTGTTAGACATCCCTGAAATGACATTTGCTAACGTTCCTTGGAAAATGTCTTCATCAATACGAGGCTCAGTGAAATACCCATAAATAAGCTCAAAAGTTGTTTTCAATCCCTCTTTGTCAGAGAAAGCTGAAACGCCTTCCTCTCGCTCACCAATGTAAGTTCCTACATGCACATTTTTACCTGTCAAATATTTTTTGAGTTCAATAGCGTTCATTTGACCAACACCACTTTGTCCTACTAAGCTACTAGCGTAACTGCTTGAATGGTAGTCTTTATCAGCATACATATTAGTTCCCCCTGGACTAAACGCATTGATGAGAATCTGGTCGTTTTTGAAAGTTGTTGGTTTCAATACTACTTTAACTCCGTTACTCAAAGTCAATTCCTTAGCAGCAACTTTTGTCAAGTTCTTCTCTGCTACGATACTTCCTTTAACAGGTTGTTTTGCTAATAATGGTAAATCAGAAACTTTATCCTCATATGCAGTTACTTTCTCTGCCTCAACCTCAGCAATCCATTGATTAATTTGAGCTTCTGTTGGGAGCGAATTTTTTTGGCTATCAGGAGCCAAAATAATAATGTCGCGATTTACATCCGTATAATATTCTTTTGTTAAAGCAACAACTTCTTTCAATGTTAATGTTGGTAACAATCTCTTGGTAATGTTATATGAATCCTCATTGCTTAACGCAGGAGCGTCCTCCAAGAAATAGTTCAAATAACGGTTTACGTACTCATCGGATTTCTTTTTATCTCGCTCAATATACGCTGTTTCGTTACCTTTACTGATAGAAGCGATGGCACGGTCAAGCTCAGTCTGCGTAAAACCAAAGCGTTGCACACGCTCCAACTCACGAAGAATAGCTTTAAACCCAACTTCATATTCATTTGGTTTACTAACCATCGAAGCTCCGAAGGTTTGCATATTTGCCAAGAAGTCACTAATAGAAATTGTTCCCGATAAAAACGGTGGATTGGCACTTTGGCGAAGTTCACTCAAACGATTATTAATCATTCGGCTATAAACCGCTTTTAATAATGATTTACGGTAATCTCCCTCAGTTTTGATATTAGTCTTCGGATGTTTGATAAACATCTGAGTAACTACGGCAGTCATTTCAGGATCGGTAACTGTTAAAAACTGATTTTTATTTAGAAAAGGCACTTCATACTTCTCACGTTTAGGTGCATTAGGATTCTCTTTCATGTCCGAAAACAGCCGTTTTACCTCATTCTCTATTTGGTTTACATCAATATCTCCCACAATTATTATAGACTGCAAATCAGGACGATACCAATCTCTATGAAACTTGCGCAACTCCTCATATGGGAAATTAGTAATAATAGGTTCAGTTCCGATTGGCAAACGGTTGGCGTAACGAGAATTATTGAACATCAATGGTAAGAACTTATCCCGCATACGTTGCATCGCTCCACGACCTCCACGCATTTCCTCCAGTACTACACCTCTTTCTTTGTCAATTTCCTCAGCAGTAAGTAGTGCGTCTTGAGCCCAATCACGCATCACTTGCAATCCATTCTTCAATATTTCGGGGTCATCCGAAGGAATGGGCAATTGATAAACCGTTTGATCAAAACCTGTGTAAGCGTTCAAATCGCTTCCAAAACGTACTCCTACTTTTTGCAAATAGTTTACCAATTCATTCTTAGGGAAATGCTTCAAGCCATTGAAGTTCATATGTTCCAAAAAGTGAGCTAATCCTAATTGGGATTCAGTTTCTAAAATCGAGCCTACTTTCACAGCCAAATACATCGTAACACGATTCTTAGGCTCAACATTCTTACGGATAAAATACTGGAATCCATTAGGTAATTTCCCTACCTTCACTTCATTATCAAAAGGAAGTGGCTTTTTGAAAGAAACGGAATCTTTCACCGAAATATGCTGCTCTTCCAATTTGGTTGTTGCCATAGTGGTTTGCAACAAAGCAGGAAGCAATAAAGCTACTGCTAAACCTCTTATGATTTTCATAAAATTAATATGTTAAAATTAAAATAGCAAAGCTACAATTTTTTTTAAGAATATTATATGTTTTGTCTAATATTTTTAAATACAACATGTTAAGTGACAAAGATAAATATATAACATACAGAAAAACAATGTTTTGAATCGTTTTTTATCAGGAATATATAAAATTGATTTTAAGTATCAACGGGATTCATACACGGTATTATTTTGATACAAAATGATTCACAGACATGGCTAACTATGAACATTCGTGGAAGTACCTGATTAAAGTTCATAAATTTCGTTAAAAAAACAACGTTGCTTTTATTTAATGAGTACTTTTGTGGTTCACTTTACGAGATTCCCTAACGAAGGGGATTTATGGAAGAGAGTGTTTATTGAAATGGCAACAAAAATTATAGGCGTAGGAAACTATATTCCCACCCAAACTATCACCAACGTATTTTTCGATAGCTACCTTTTTTTAGATGAACGCGGAAATATCTTGAAACAAGACAACTCTACAATAGCAAACAAACTTAAAGAAATCACAGGGATTGAGGAAAGACGCTATGCAGAGAAAGAGCAAAACACATCTGACTTAGGGTTTCTTGCAGCAAAAGAAGCTATTGAAAACGCAAAAATAGACCCGAATACGCTGGATTATATCATCTTTGCTCATAATTTTGGAGACGTAGCTTTCGGAACCATTCAATCGGATATGTTGCCAAGTTTAGCAGCACGAGTAAAACATAAATTGGGAATTGAGAATAGTTCATGTGTGGCATATGATCTCATTTTTGGTTGTCCAGGGTGGGTAGAAGGTATGATTCATGCTAATGCATTTATCAAGGCTGGAATCGCGAAGCGTTGTTTGGTCATCGGAGCAGAAACTCTTTCACGCGTGGTGGATATCCATGATCGTGACACTATGATCTATGCCGACGGAGCTGGAGCGGCCGTTATTGAATTCAGTGATGACAACGCAGGATTGAAATCACATCTTTCAGCCTCGTTCACTGCTAAAGAAAAAGACTATCTATTTTTCGGAAAATCATATAACACAGATAGCTGTCCTTCAGTACGATATATTAAAATGAACGGACGAAAAATCTATGAATTTGCACTATCGAACGTGCCACAAGCAATGAAAGAGTGTTTCGACAAAAGTGGCTTTAGTATTGAACAGTTAAAAAAAATAATCATCCATCAAGCAAACGAAAAAATGGACGAAGCCATCGTGAATCGTTTCTATCAACTCTACAATTTACATGCCCCTGAGAATGTCATGCCCATGGTGATTCACAAATTAGGTAATAACAGCGTAGCTACAATACCTTCGCTACTGGCAATGATTATGAAAGGAGAACTGGATGAACATCGGATTAATAAAGGGGACGTAGTATTGTTTGCCTCGGTTGGAGCAGGAATGAACATCAACGCTTTTGTATATCAATTTTAGAAAAATAAAGATATATCGGGAGAAAAAGATTATATTTGCGGTTTTAAAACATAAGTTTAATATTTTAGAAATGATTGACAAACACAATTCTGAAGAAGATATTTTAGGTGATAACCACGTATGTACATCGGCAAAAACACCTTTACGAAACGATGCTTTCGACAAATCAGATTCTGAAAAAATTGATGCAATTGAAAAAAATGTACGTGAAATCATGCACACCTTAGGATTGGATCTGGATGATGACAGTCTGCGAGGAACCCCAAAACGAGTAGCAAAAATGTTTGTAAAAGAAATATTTGGCGGATTGCATCCTGACCGAAAACCATCGGCTTCAACCTTTGACAACAGCTACAAATACGGTGAAATGTTAGTAGAAAAAAACATTGTAGTTTACTCTACCTGTGAACACCATTTGTTGCCGATTATTGGTCGAGCCCATGTGGGATATATCTCAAATGGTCGAGTTATCGGACTATCAAAAATGAATCGTATAGTAGAATATTACGCAAAGCGTCCGCAAGTTCAGGAACGTTTGACTATGCAAATTGTTCAAGAAATGCAACAAGCTTTGGGTACGGAAGACGTAGCTTGTGTGATTGACGCGAAACACCTCTGCGTCAATTCGCGAGGTATTAAAGATATTGAAAGTAGCACTGTGACAGCAGAATTTGGCGGAAAATTCAAAGACCCACAGATTCGAAAAGAATTTTTAGAATACATTAAATTAGAAACACGATTTTAGCTTAATTTAGGCATAACGTCCTACCAAATAAACGAGGCTACCTGAAATATATTCGGTAGCCTCGTTTAGTTTATGTATAGAAATCTTATCGCTAATCTACATTATCGTGTAAAAACGAATTATTTTTTCTGAATTGAATCTCCCCCGAACTGTCTCTACTGATAGAAGTTCTTGAATGAGAATTACTATCCGTATAATTGGATGTGTTAAACTTATAGTTATAATCTTGTAGGCGATTTGAACGAGTTTTCATGATATTTGCAGGAATGGGATTATTGAAAGGATCGTTGCTCTCACTCTCAGTAAACATATCCATTTGCTGTCCCGCTTCGCTTAAAGGCTCCACTCTTTTATACAGAATAACTTCATTATCAGAAACTTCCGAAGGATGCGCTTGAGTAAGAGTTTCTTCTAACTCCATATAGTCATTTAAAGAATGGCGAATCTCTCCTGAAGTAGTTATGTGAGCCTTGGTTGTGAAATTACGAGGCTGATTTTCTTCAGTATCACCCAACTGATGTACAATTCTTTCTGAAGAATCTTGTTTTTTAGTTGACTCTACAGCACGTGATGATTGCCCTGATTGCATGTGTTGCTGTGGTCTATTCGCAACCTGTGGTTTTTCTATGATTGTAAATTTTTCTTCTGGAAGAACAAGTTCCTGACTCACCCAAATATTAAAAAGGTCGACCATAGAAGTAATCGCACTCTGATTTTGAGGAGCTTTTGGAGCTTCATGGGTAGCTGGTTTTGCCCAAGTAGTATCGACTACGGGAACCGTTTTTCTCTCCGTTAAGTCATGAACTACTGGTTTTGTTTCATCAAGCACATGGATTACTTTTTTGGTTTCAGAACTCACTATTTCACGTTGTTGGTCAGCATCAAACCCTGTTGCGATAACTGTTACAGAAAGAGCTTCTCCCAAACTATCGTCCTTTCCTACTCCCATGATGATGTCGGCCATATCATCACCTGCCTGATCTTGAATATAATAGTTAATTTCCTCAACCTCACGTGTGGTAGCTTCTTTTGACCCCGAAACAATGAGAACCAAAGCATTTTTTGCTCCCGTGATTTTATTATCGTTCAAGAGAGGAGAATTCAAAGCCCCTTCAATAGCTTGAAATGCTCTATTTTCTCCTTCACCAATGGCAGACCCCATGATGGCAGTTCCTCCATTTTTGAGGACTGTGTTAGCATCACGCAAATCTATATTTAGTGTGTAGTGCTTACTGATTACCTCTGCCATTCCTTTTGCGCCTTTCATCAATACCTCATCAGCCTTTGCTAAACCTTCGGTAATTCCCATATCACCATAGATTTCAGTGAGTTTGTTATTGTTAATCACAATCAAGGAGTCAACATTCTCACGCAGTTTTTCAATTCCTGCTTTGGCTTGTCGGCTTCGCTTTAACCCTTCATAAATGAAAGGAGAAGTGACAATCCCTACGGTGAGTATTCCTAATTCTTTGGATTTTCGAGCAATGATGGGAGCCGCTCCTGTTCCAGTTCCTCCTCCCATTCCTGCGGTAATAAAAACCATTTTAGTATTGTTTTCCAACACCTTGCTTATTTCTTCTAAACTTTCTTCAGCAGCTTTTTCTCCTATGGTTGGGTCAGCCCCTGCTCCCAATCCTTCTGTTAAAGTAACTCCTAATTGAATTTTATTGGTAACAGGACTATTTTCAAGAGCCTGAGCATCGGTGTTGCAAACCACATAATCCACGCCTTTGATTCCTTCTAAGAACATGTGATTCACGGCATTACATCCACCTCCGCCAACACCAATCACTTTGATTACATTGCTTTTTCCCTTGGGTAAATCAAATAATCCTAAATCTTTATCCGTATCGTTTGTATTCATAATTGTTCGTTTTCCACTTTACTTATAATCTTTGTCGTCGTCATAGTCTTCACTAAAAAAACTATCCATTTTATCTTTGAGATTTCTTACACGTCCCCAAAATCCTCCAGATTTTTCTTTTGGAGCTTCCTCTTCCTTTCTAACTTCCTCCGAATCCAGAGCAACCCTCAATTGTGCTTGTTTCACTTGTTCTTTTAAGGCCTCTTGCTCTCGTTCTTTTTCCTCAGCTTCTTGCTTTTTCTTCTCTTCGAGTTGTTGCATGATCAATTTTTCGGATTCATGAGCTATAGCACTCATAACCAACCCTATAGATGTAGCATAAACCGGAGAACTTATTTTAGCATCGGGTTTACTGGTCAAATGTTGATTTGGATAACCGATACGAACGTCCATACCCGTGATGTATTCCGTTAGTTGAACGATGTGCTTTAACTGGCTTCCTCCTCCTGTGAGTACAATCCCTGCGATGAGTTTTTTCTTATTTTCTTCGTGACCATAATTTTTAATCACGTTATAAACCATCCCGATAATTTCGCTTACACGCGCATGAATAATTTTGGATAAGTTTTTCAGAGATATTTCTTTAGGTTCTCTTCCTATAATTCCAGAAATGGCGACAATCTCATTATCTCTATTCTCCCCTGGCCAAGCAGAACCAAATTCGACTTTGAGTTTTTCCGCTTGTCTACTAAGGATAGCACATCCTTCCTTAATATCTTCTGTTATGATATTTCCTCCCAGAGGTATTACAGCGGTATGGCGTATGATTCCGTCCTTGAAGATTGCCACATCTGTGGTACCTCCTCCAATGTCTACCAATGCTACTCCTACATCTTTTTCTTCTTCCGTCAAAACAGCTTCAGCAGAAGCTAACGGTTCCAACGTAAGATCAACAACATTAAGTCCTGAAGATGTCACACAACGTTCTATGTTCGTAGAGGAGCTTACCTGTCCAATTACCAAATGAAAGGAAGCGTCCAGCCGAGAGCCAATCATTCCGATGGGATCGGACGTTGGTTCCTGATCATCTACCCGATATTCTTGGGGTAACACATGAATGATACGTTGACCTGGAGTTAGTCCAATCCGATAAACTTGCTGTTTTAATTGCTCCAAATCATCAATATCTATCAATTTATCGGCATCTGGACGGATGATATAATCACTGTGAGAGCGACTCAAAATATGTTGCCCTGCAATACCAACCATCACATCTTGAATATCTTCCAAACCAGTTTTGGTTTTAGCATCAGCGATAGCCTCTAAAATGGATTGTGTGGTTTTAATGATATTCTGAACAACCCCTTTCGTTATTCCATCGCTTTTTGATTGTCCATAGCCCAAAATTTGAATTTTTCCATATTCATTTCTTGTCCCAACCATAGCGACAATCTTGGTGGTGCCAATATCTAAACCTACATAATATTTTTTATCGTTCAAAGCATTTTTCATATTGATAATGAGTCTTTTAGCCTTTTTCTCTATTTTAAAGTCTTTTCCATATTATTTTCTAATCCCCAAATGTAGGAATATTTTTTTACGCAAGAAAATAATTTTTTGCAAAGATAAATAATTATTTTGTGCAAACCACTTGATTTGCATATTTTAAATTAACAATTTTATAATCATTTAACCTATCATCTTTCTCCATCTGTCGATAAAAAGCTTTCAGATTTGCCTTTTTTTGTTCAATATTCTCATATTTCCCAAAAATAACTACGAAATTAGGTATTCTTAATCGAAAATGATAATCCCCTTTGTTTGTGACTTTGATTTCGGTAATGTTTTTGGTTAGAAAATCATCTTTTTTTATAAATTGTACCAGCTGATAGGTAGTTTCCCAAAATTTCTGAGCGTTTCCGTACACCAAAGGTACTCTTGCTGAATAAATATTGGATAAAGGCATTAATTTCCCTTGACTATCCATATAGGAAAAAGCACCATTTTCGTAAATCCGGGCTATGGGCTGTCGTTGTTTTACCGTAGCCTCTAACACTCCATCAATGGTGTAAAATACTTCAGCTTTTTCAATCATTTGGTGATTATTCAAGGTTTCTTCTAAGTCTTTCAAATCTACTAATTGCAATGGCGTAAGCGCCTGTGGATCTTTGAGTAAAATCCGCCGTATAGATTCATCTGTAACAAACTGCTCATCACTTAAATGATTGACATTGACTTCTTTCACTGACCGATTAGCATGTCGCATTGAAGCAAAAATTTGCAAAAATAGCGGTAACAGAATGATTATCAGTAATTTATTTATTTTACTTAGTTTAAGTTTCATCTTTGTTCCTATGCCCATAAGTATCCTTTTTATTACTTATCCAACTCTTCATAAATGGAATTATTGCTTTTGAATTCTTTCACGATTTCTTTTAAAACACGTACCATTTGAAGTTTATCTCCTGTCTGTGCGACAGCTACGATTTTTTCCGACAATTGATTAATTTGGTCAAAGGGCACCGAAGGATCTTTTGAAATCATAATCTTCTCATGGTGTGTTGGTAACGTTTTTGTATTATCACTCAATAGTTCCTCATAGAGTTTTTCACCTGGACGAAGTCCTGTATAAACAATCTTGATATCTGTTTCAGGTTCGTAGCCCGATAGTTTTATCATACGAATAGCTAAATTCAAGATTTTGATAGGTTCTCCCATATCAAAAACGAAAATTTCACCTCCCACACCCATCGTTCCTGCTTGAAGCACTAACTCACAAGCCTCAGGAATGGTCATAAAATAACGGACAATGTCGGGATGCGTGATGGTTATAGGGCCTCCTTTTTCTATTTGTCGTTTGAAATGAGGAATTACCGAACCATTCGACCCCAAAACATTCCCGAAACGCGTAGTGATAAATTTTGTTGTGTTGGTAGTTTCCTTTTGCAACGCTTGTACAAAAAGTTCGGCTGTCCTTTTGGAAGCACCCATCACATTGGTTGGATTCACTGCCTTGTCTGTGGAAATCATCACAAATCGCTCTACTTTGTACCTACTCGACAATAAAGCCACATTGCGAGTTCCTTGAATGTTAACCAGAATAGCCTCATAAGGATTTTCTTCAATCAATGGTACATGTTTATACGCCGCCGCATGATAAACGATTGAAAAATGATACTTTTGAAAAATCCTTTCTAATCGTTCTCTATTTGATATATCAGCAAGAACAAATTTAAACGAAACTGTAGGGAATTTTTCCTTTAATTCCAATTCAATATCGTGCAAAGGTGTTTCCGCTTGGTCTAAAACCACTATCTGAGCCGTTTCAAAGGTAGCTATCTGTCGAATAAGTTCACTTCCGATAGAACCTGCTCCTCCCGTTACTAATATATTTTTTTGAAAATGTTTTTGTATAACTTCTTCATTTTCAATAATTATAGGTTTTCGATGCAACAAATCCTCTATTTGTAAAGATTTAAGTTTTACATCTTGGTTTGACCTTACTTTTTGAAGTCTTGGTGTTTTTAGTACTTTCAGCCCTTTGTCTAGAAAGATATTTGTCCACTCGGCAATTTCCGACCGTGAAAGTGCATTTTGGTTAATCAAAACTCCATCTATTTGTAGTTGAGCTTTACTTTTTGCAAGAAAGCTCTGCTTTTTTATTATTTTTTTACCTAGTAAAGTAGCTTTCCCTATGTTACCATCTACCAAAAAACCTACCAAATCGTAAGGAGTATATGGATTGTCTCTAATGACTTTAGCTACGGAAACCATTTCAGTATCAGTCCCTAAGGCTATAATTTTCCAATGCTGTTTCTTTCCGTTGTTCCACTCATTAATTTTCCTAAAAAACTCTTTCACGGTTATCCTAAAGAAAGATAATAGGAAAAATGACAATACAAAATTTACAACCAAATGTATGTCTAAAAAAATTGGGTAGCCATATACTCTCTGCCAAAGCCAACTAACTGCCTTTGAAGCAAATAAAATACTAATTGTTATAAAAAAAATTTTCCAAATATCACGAAAAGTTGAATGTCTGACAAGCCCTCGTTGTGATTTGAAAAGCCATAAGAATAAAAAGCTTATCGCGAGTATTAACACCATCCTTTCGTAACCTGATGACTGAGCCTTAATCCCAATTTTTTCAAAAAGAAAAACAGTAATCCACAGCGAAATAGTGTTTATTAGTAGATCAATAACGAGAACCAACCACCGAGGGGTGTGTCCTAATTTCTTCAACTGACGAGCTATTATTATTTTGAAAGTCTTCATTTTTATATACAAATATATATTATGGTATGATTGGTATAATGAAAATCTTAACAACATTTGGGAATGTACCTCAATCTATCGTCCTAATATATATGGAGAGAAAAACATTTTTTATGCCTGTAAATTGACATTTGATACATTTTTACTCAATTTTGTAACGCACTATCCCAGACTACAAAAATAGCATAAATATTCGGTTTTAGAAACAATTAAAATACCTTAAAAAAGTTAAAATAACGTTATAGTTTTCAACTTACTAATTCACAAATAGATAAATCTACCTTGTCTAAATTTTTAAAACTCTTTTGGAGGTGTTGTAAAAAGTATGATATCTTTAATAAAGTGGATATTTCTGTCAGGCTGAGCGTAGTCGAAGCCCTATAATTACAAGGCTTCGACTACGCTCAGCCTGACAAAGACACTTTCTTTTTTAAGGCATCATACTTTTTACATCACCTCCCTTTTTTTATAATGTCCTCGCTTGGTTCATTTGTCTACGTATGGTTCGCACCAACAGAAAATTCATCCATGCGAGGGATTTTTTTAAATATTTTTGTTAGTAATTCGTCTAATTTTTATTCGGAAAGCAACGAAAATCAATGTCATAAAAGGGCTGATGATGTTGAAAAATGCATAAGGTAGATAGGTCAAAGTTGGAATTCCTAACACACCGCTATTATATGCTGCACAGGTGTTCCATGGGATGAGAACTGAAGTTACGGTTCCAGAGTCTTCGAGCGTACGGCTCAGATTTTCAGGAGCTAACCCTTTTTTAGCATAAGCTTTTGAGAACATTTTTCCTGGAACCACCAACGAGAGGTATTGATCAGAAGTCGTTATATTTAATGCCATACAACTCATGACTGTACTGGCGAACAGTCCAAAAACGGACGAAAACAAATTGAGAAGAAAATCCGTAATCCGTTCCAATGCTCCAATAGCTTCCATTACACCTCCAAATGCCATAGCACAGATTATCAACCATATAGTATGAAGCATACCACTCATTCCTGACGAAGAAAATAATTCATTCAAAATTTCATTATCTGTAGGGATCTGTGTGGATGTAGTAATCGTTTCCATCATAAGGCGATAGGTAGAGGCAAATTCCATACTCATGGTTTGTGTCAATTCCAGGAGTAAATCGTGCTGAAAAACCAACGCAAACAATGCTCCAAGTATTACCCCACAGAACAAAGCTACCAAAGGCTCTGCCTTTTTGTAAATCATAACTAAGATAATCGCAGGAACTACAAATACCCAAGGAGTTACGTTGAATCGTTCCAAGATAGCATTTTGAATTGCCTGTGTATCAGAAATCCCATGAGTGTCAATCGTAAACCCAATTACAGTAAAAATAATCAAAGCAATGATAATAGAAGGTACTGTGGTGTAGGTCATATACTTGATATGAGTAAAAATATCCGTCCCTGCTAATGCAGGTGCCAAGTTTGTTGTATCACTCATAGGCGACATCTTATCTCCGAAATAACTTCCTGAGATGATTGCTCCTCCGATAAGTCCTAAAGGAATACCCAAAGACGTTCCTATACCAACCAGAGCTATACCAATGGTGGCAGAGGTTGTCCAGCTACTACCAATGGCTACCGAAACGGCAGAACAAATAATCACACTAGCTGGTAAAAAGATAGAAGGCGTCAGAATTTGAAGGCCGTAGTAAATCATTGTTGGGATAATACCGCTCAAAAGCCACGTGCCAGAAAGGGCTCCTACCAAAAGTAAGATTAAAATCGCCCCACTGGTGGACTTGATGTTATTGTATATTTCATGTGTCATTGTACGGATCGGTACTCCATTAATAAAACCAATAAAAACTGCAATAGCAGCTCCCAACAGTAGAATAAACTGATTCGAGCCACCCAAAGCATTGTCTCCATAAACGTAAAAAACATTGTATCCTAACATCACTATCAGGATGATAATCGGTAAAAAAGCCTCAAAAAGAGATATCTTAAAAATTGGTTTTCTTTCCATTTCATATTGATTGATAGGCAAATATAGAAATAAAAAAAATATTTCATACAAAAAGTTACATTTATAACAAAATAAAATTTACCTTTTATATATTTTGAAGTGGTACTGAACCCTTATACCTGATTAGCGTATAGCATATCTACTTTGGTTATGTTTTAAAATTTTCTATATTTGCACCTTAGGAATGTTTAAATGATAGTGATAACTGTAATTAGAGTGTATTCATTCACAAAAACCTCCTAACTTATTGATTATAAAGCATATGACTTCACAAGAAATTAGACAGAAATTTTTAGATTTTTTCCAAAGCAAAGGACATACGATTGTGCCTTCTGCCCCTATGGTTATCAAAAATGACCCAACTTTGTTGTTTACAAATGCGGGAATGAACCAATTCAAAGAATATTTTTTAGGCAATGGAAAACCAAATAGTAAACGTATTGCAGACACTCAAAAATGCTTACGTGTTTCGGGGAAACACAACGATTTAGAGGAAGTAGGTAAAGATACCTATCACCACACTATGTTTGAGATGCTCGGCAACTGGTCTTTCGGTGATTACTTCAAAAAAGAAGCTATCGAATGGGCATGGGAGCTTCTTACCCAAGTGTATAAAATCCCTAAAGACCGACTCTATGTAACCGTTTTCGAAGGAAGTCAGCAGGATAATGTACCTTTTGACCAAGAGGCTTACGACATTTGGAAAAATCTGATCGAAACCGATAGAATACTTTTAGGAAACAAAAAAGATAACTTTTGGGAAATGGGTGACCAAGGGCCTTGTGGGCCTTGTACCGAAATACATGTTGACATACGCTCCGATGATGAACGACAAAAAATCGATGGTAAGAAATTAGTAAACAACGACCATCCACAAGTTATTGAAATATGGAACAACGTGTTTATGGAATTTAACCGTAAGGCTGACGGCTCTCTTGAAAAACTTCCTGCACAACACGTAGATACGGGTATGGGATTCGAGCGACTTTGTATGGTATTGCAAGGAGTACAGTCGAACTACGACACTGATGTTTTCACTCCGCTTATTAATCGGATTGAAGAAATCACTCAAAGTAAATATGTGATAGGAAATAATGTATCACATGAACAAGAGCAGATTAACATAGCCATTCGTGTAATTGCTGACCACATTCGTGCCGTGGCTTTCGCCATCGCTGATGGACAGTTACCTTCTAACAACGGAGCTGGTTACGTTATCCGCCGTATCTTGCGAAGAGCTATACGCTACGGATTCACATTCCTAAATCAAAAAGAACCTTTTATCCATCAGCTTGTTACGACTCTTTCTCAACAGATGGGAAAAACCTTCCCTGAGATAGAAAAAAATGCAATTTTGGCGGAAAACGTCATCCGTGAAGAGGAGGCTTCTTTTCTTAGAACCCTCGAACAAGGTTTGTTGATGCTTGATGCCATGATGAATAATTCCATGGACAAGGAACTTTCGGGTGCTAAAGCATTTGAACTTTATGACACTTACGGCTTCCCTATTGACCTTACTGCATTGATATTAAGCGAGAAAGGATTCACACTAAACGAAAAAGATTTTGAGGAAAATCTCCGTAAGCAAAAGGAACGTTCACGGGCTGCCGCACAGGTTAAAGCAGGTGATTGGGTGGTACTTCGTGATGACGATGAAGAAGAATTTATCGGTTATGATACTCTCGAGGCCTTCGTACGCTTAGTAAAATATCGAAAGGTAGAAAGTTCTAAAGAAGGAACATACTACCAGTTAGTATTCAATACCACACCATTCTATCCTGAAGGAGGTGGACAAATAGGCGACAAAGGTACGCTACAATCCGCAAACGGAGAAGTTACCTATATAACTGATACAAAGAAGGAAAACAACTTGATTATACACATATCCGAAACGCTTCCCGAAAACGTAACTGACCCTTTCAAAGCAGAAGTTCATCCGTTAGGGCGTTCGCTCACGGCTGCCAATCACTCAGCAACTCACTTACTGCATCAAGCATTACGTGAGGTGTTAGGTACGCATACGGAACAGAAAGGTTCACGTGTGGATATGCACTCATTGCGTTTTGACTTTTCGCATTTTCAGAAAGTCACTGACGAAGAATTAGAACGCATCGAACTCCGCGTAAATGAACTCATCGGACAGAAAATCAATTTGCAAGAATACCGAAATTTACCTATCCAACAAGCAATGGACATGGGTGCGATGGCTTTGTTTGGTGAAAAATATGGTGATAACGTACGCGTAATTCAGTTTGGTGATAGCAAGGAACTCTGCGGAGGTACGCATAGCAAAAACACTGCGGATATATGGTATTTCAAGATCGTTTCAGAGGGAGCCGTAGCCTCGGGCATACGTCGTATTGAGGCAATTACCAAGCATGGAGCGTTACAGTATTTTAAAGACCAAGAGAAATTGGTCAAAGAAATAAGGCATGGGCTTAAAAACGCTCAAGACCCTTTGAAAGCCATATCACATTTGCAGAATGAAAATCTGCGTTTGACCAAAGAAATTGAAGAGTTAAAACGTCAACAAGCGAAAAATCTCAAATCAGAACTTAAATCCGAGTTTAAACCTGTAAATGGAATCAACTCTTTAATAAAACGATTGGATTTAGACCTTGCTTCGCTGAAAGATTTGGCATTTCAGTTAGGAAATGAAGTCGAAAAAGCATTTATCCTTTTCGGAGCTACACAGGAAGAAAGTAAGGCCTTATTGCTTTGCTATATTTCGAAAGATTTGGTAGCCGATAAAGGTTTAGACGCTGGTAAAATTGTTCGCGAACTGGGTAAACATATACAAGGAGGCGGAGGTGGACAGCCTTTCTTCGCGACGGCAGGTGGTAAAAATCCAGCAGGACTCGACCAAGCTCTTGAAAAAGCCATTGAGTTTGTAAAATAATTTATATTTTACTAAATGTAATAAAAATAACATTTAAGAACATCGTAACTTGTTGTTATTAAAGTTATAAGCGTTGTGATGAAACTACCTTCATTACAACGCTTTTTTCATGTCTAAATATTATTTCTACTTAAGATTTACCGAGGTAGAAGCGATAAACATCTAAAAAGGAAGCTAATTTTTGTACATCATACGATCTTATCCAGTCAGTTTCTCTATGAAACATCCAAATGTCTACGAAATATACTACTATTTGGGGAAGTTTCAATATCGTGATAAATTTCTAAACTTCACATATTGCATCACTTCCTTTTCATGACAACATCATAGTTTCAGTACGACCAACATTGTGCAAATCTTGTTTTTCAATCACGGTTTTTACTATCAGTAACTAACTAAAAATTCAGCATGTAATCGGAATTTCACACTGAACCTTTTTATTTTTCTAAAAATTATTTCGTTCTGCTAATCTTAGAATATCGCCAAAAACTCCTCGGGCAGTAACTGCAGCTCCAGCCCCTGCTCCTTGGATTACGATAGGGTTATTCCCATAGGACTCCGTGTATATTTCAAAGATAGAATCTGCTCCTTTTACCTGTCCCAATGCACTGTTTTTCGGCACAGATACCAAAGAAACTTCTAACTTAGCGGTTGCTGTATCTGATAAATCACCATGCAAATCTCCTACATAACGCAACACATGGTCATCCGCTTGTCCGTCTTTAATGTCTTGGTAATGAGCATTGAACTCCTCCAAACGTTCAAGAAAATCGGATACAGACCCTTCACGTAAATGCTCAGGGATAAGATTTTGGATTTTAACATCCGTAAATTCGTTACCTAAATCCAATTCACGAGCCAGAATCAACAGTTTACGTCCAACATCATTTCCACAAAGATCCTCCCGTGGGTCGGGCTCGGTATAGCCACTATCGATAGCGAATTGCAATACCTCATTAAAAGGCTTGTTTTCCTCTGAGAATGTATTAAATAAGTAGCTGAGAGTTCCAGAGAAAATCCCTTTAATACGCGTGATATTTTCTCCTGAATGGTGCAACAATCGAATAGTATCAATCAATGGTAATCCTGCTCCCACGTTGGTTTCGTAAAGATAGCTTTTCTGATATTTTGCCAAGTTCTCCCGCAGTTCTTGGTAGAAATCAAAGGAAATGGTATTCGCAATTTTATTAGCTGAAACCAAATCAAATCCACTCTTAATGAGCTGAATATAATTTTCTACAAAAGTTTTACTTGCCGTTACATCCACTGCGATAAGGTTCTCCAAATGATTTTTTTCAATGAATTGTTGCAGGATTGAGAAATCATAATTTACAGCTTCTTGCTCAAATTGTTCTTTCCAATTTGTTGAAATTCCAGAAGCGTCAGTTAAAATGCGTGAAGAGTTGGCAATTGCAACAATTCGTAGACTTATATTCTTACGTTTCAGTATATTATCATGAGCATCTATCACCTGATCGATAAGCGTTGCTCCAACCGTTCCCTTTCCGAAAACTACTAGATTAATACGACGCGACACCCCGAAAATCTCTCCGTGGATAACGTTTAATGCCTTGTGTAATTTATTAGTTTTTAGCACCAAACTCACATTTTTACCTGTAATAGCATTATTGATAAGCAGTGGAACTATCTGATTGCGAATCAGTGCATTATATGGATAGTGAAACGTAGCCAAATTCTGTCCTACGATGGAAATTACCGCTACGTTATCAATTACGGAAACGCTACTTACATCATTCGTGTAAAAATCTTGTGAAAATTCTTCTTCCAAAGCCAATTTTGCGGCATTTGCATCATTTGAATGTACCACAAAACCAATACCTCGCTCCGAAGACCCTTGTGAAATAATACTTACACTGATGTTTTTGTTTGCCAATGCTCGAAAAATACGTGCATCAACCCCTACTTTTCCTAATAGTCCACGGCCTTCTAAAACAATTAAAGCATTATTTTCAATCACAGAAATTGACTTAATACCATCTTCTGAACTCTCGTTGTGAATCAGCGTTCCTGAATCCTCATTCTTAAATGTATTTTTAATACGTAATGGTATATTTCTCTCTATCAGTGGAATAATAGTTTTAGCATGTAGAATTGACGCCCCAAAATTCGCTAATTCATTTGCCTCTTCATACGACAGATGACGAATGATTTTAGCTTCGGGAACTAACTCTGGATTGGCTGTAAAAATACCATCCACATGAGTGTAGTTTTGCATTTCAGTTGCATTTAGGAAATTAGCTAATAGAGCTGCGGAATAGTTACTCCCATTTCTGCCTAATGTTGTGGTTTCTCCCTTTTGGGTGGAAGCAATAAATCCAGTAACCACGGGAACTTCATCCTTGGAAAATCTTAAGAAAAGGTCTTGAGTTTTCTTTTTAGATACATCACTGATAATATGAGCATTACCAAACTCACTATCCGTAACAAAAATATCTCGACTATCCACAAACGAACTTTTGACACCTTGCTCACGCAACAATTCAGCGATCAATTTAGCAGCAATTAATTCCCCTTGAGCAATAACTAAATCTTTGATTTTTAGGCTGTAATCACCAAGTAAGGAAACTCCTTCCAACAATTTTTCAAGTAACTCAAAATTTTCTGCTATTTCTTGTTGATAATTGTCATTAAAATTATATAGTTGATATGACTTAAATGACTTTAACTCAGATTGATAATCTACCCCGTTACGAGCTTTCTCCAATAATGTGATTAGTTCATCGGTGGCGTTTCCTCGTGCTGAAACTACAACCGCTACTTGTTCTTTATTTTGTACTTTCTGACGGATAATGTTAAGTACAGTGTCCAATCCATTTCCGTTAGCTAAGGATTTTCCTCCAAATTTTAATATTTTCATGAGTATATTTTTATTCTATTGATATACAATTATTTATAATTTCACTTACAAACGTACTGCACACGTCTTTGTTTTTCGTTCTAAATAGACATACACAATAGGGTCTGTATATGCTATTCCATAAATTAGCGTCCAATTGTAGGTATCTGTGGTTACGTATATATCAAAAAATCTTTTTCAAGAATACATCAAGCTGTTGATATTCAATAAGAAAAGCATCATGCCCATGGATAGATTTTATTTCTTGATAGGTACTTTGTTTTCCCATTTTTTGTAATAATTGATGAGTTTCTATATTTTCTTCGGGAACAAAATACAAATCAGAGTTAGTTCCTATGATATGTATTTGTGTTTCAACCGATTGCATAACTTGTTCAAAATTGCCCCTATCTTTGGTAATATCAATTGTTTTAACTAATTGATTCATAAGTTTATACGCTGCAAGAGAAAAACGTTTTTCTAATTTTTCACCATGGTGTAAAAGCCATGTTTCTACGTTGTGAAGAGACTGATTTTCATGATGTAACGTACGATTGAACTTAATTTTAAACGATTGTGGCGAACGATAGCAGAGCATTGCATGTAACCGAGCATCGTGCATTGGTTGAGATGAAGTTTCTAAGATTCGTTCTTGAATTAAGCTATTAGCAATAATCCAATCCGATGATTTCCAATCGGTTGCAACAGCAACGAAATGTGAAAAAAGTTTTGGTGCCAAAGCAATCATTTCCCACGCAATACCTCCTCCTACCGAATTTCCTACCAATGCAAAAGCCTTTGAAATATTCAATATTTCTAAACCTTGTAGAAAGATACGAGCCACATCTCGAGCTACCCATTTGTAGGGATTTTGAATCAACATGGAAGCTCCATAACCATTACCTGGAACATCAAAGCACAGAATGCTATATCGTTGAGCATCAATAGGCTTTCCGTACCCTATAGCTTCGTTCCACCAACCATTTTCCCCCATCACTTGTGAATTACCCGTCAGAGCGTGATTGACCACAACAAGCGGTGCAGTGCCAAGTTCTTGCCCAAAAACCTGATACTGCAACCGTATTTCTTTATAATGTTCACCCGAAAGAGTTGAAAAATTTAAAATGTCAATATACCGATAGCCTGAACAGGCTTTTTCAAAATTTGTATCCATCTGTGAATGTTCGTTTTTCTTAGACAATCAGGTTAATCGCAAAATTACAAAATAAATTATTTTGTAGCTGAGTGTAGTATGAACATTCCATATCTCACACCTGCCGATACTCTATATAAACTAGTAACCAATTTTAGGTATGAAAGCTGTACTGAAAAGGATCAATTCTATTTCTATAGAATTAGAGAGTATATGTAATTAATCCCTAAAACAAGCCTTTTCAGTACATTGTAAAATTATTGAGCGCTGGAAAACGCCTGTTTCAAATCATTTTTCAAATCTTCGATATCTTCCAAACCAATAGACAAACGAATAAGGTCGGTAGTAACGCCCGTTGTTTTCTGTTGTGCTTCCGTAAGCTGTTGGTGCGTAGTGCTTGCAGGATGGATAAGTAATGATTTAGTATCTCCAATATTTGCTAAAAGAGAGAAAATCTTTACGTTATCAACGGTTTTCTTGGCTGCATCATAGCCTCCTTTCAACCCGAAGGTAACGATACCGCTTTGTCCTTTTGGTAAATACCTGTTAGACAATTCTTTATATGGACTATCATCTAAACCAGGGTAATTTACCCATGCCACCTCAGGTTGAGTCTGTAACCATTTAGCTAATTCTAATGCGTTTTCACTGTGTTTTTTGATACGAACTTCCAAGGTTTCCAAACTTTGCAAAATTTGGAAGGCATTGAATGGACTTAGTGCAGCTCCCAAATCACGCAATCCTTCGATTCGGATTTTAGCAATAAATGCCGCATTTCCAAGCACTTCGTGAAGTACTAACCCATGGTATCCAGCTGAAGGCTGTGTGAATTCGGGGAACTTCCCACTACTCCAGTCAAAGTTTCCTGCATCGATAATAGCTCCTCCTAAAGAAGTTCCGTTTCCTCCGATATATTTCGTAAGAGAATGGATAACGATATCCGCTCCATATTCAATGGGACGTAGCAAAGCAGGTGAAGCGACGGTATTATCTACAATCAAAGGAAGGTTATGAGCGTGAGCTACTTTAGCTATTGCTTCGATGTCCAACACATCCAATTTAGGGTTTCCTAACGATTCGATAAAAATCGCACGGGTGTTTTCTTTTACTGCTACATCAAAGTTTTTAGGATCTTTTGGATCAACAAATGTTGTAGTAATTCCCAAACGTGGAAGCGTAACATTCAGCATATTATACGTTCCTCCATAGAGACTATTCGACGCTACAATATGCTCCCCTGCTCTTAACAATGTCAAAAGAGCAGTTGAAATAGCAGCTGTTCCTGAAGAAGTAACTACCGCTCCGATACCACCTTCTAAGGCCGCCAATCGTTGCTCAAGAATATCGTTGGTAGGGTTATTCAATCGGGTATAGATATAGCCCGGTTGCGTAAGGTTGAATCGTCCAGCAGCATTGTCTGAATTTTCAAAAACATAAGACGTTGTCTGATAAATCGGAATGGCACGAGTTCCGTTATGTTCTTTTACGTTGTGTCCTGCGTGAAGTGCCTTTGTTGCTTGTTTTAAATTACTCATAGTTATTGATTTAGTATTATTTTCTGTTTCGTTATTATTTTTTGTTTGTTTTAGAATTCTTTTCTAATTCATTTGTAATAAAAAGAAAATATTTCCTATTTTAATCTTTTTGATATTTAATTTTTAATGCTTTTCAGGTGCAAATGTAGTAATATTTTTTACACAAACAAATTTTTAAGGTACTTTTTTAAAAATAATCTGTAATATTTCGCAAATACTTTTTTTGACTTACGCATCCAAAAACTTTCTTACTAGTAAAAAAGTGGTATATGAAAGAAAGAAGCAGACCTAAAAATAAATTCCAAAACATTTGGTTGATTGGAATAAAAGTAGTAATTTTGCACCCAATTTTAATTAAAACGTATTAAGCTATGTATGCAATTGTAGAGATAGCAGGGCAACAATTTAAAGTAAGCAAAGACCAAAAAGTGTTTGTACACCGTTTGCAAAATGAAGAGGGTCAGAAAGTTACGTTCAATAACGTTCTTCTCTTAGACAATGCAGGTGCAATCACTGTAGGCGCCCCAGCTATAAGCGGAGCTTCTGTAGAAGCAAAAGTATTAAAACATTTAAAAGGAGACAAAGTCGTTGTTTTCAAAAAGAAAAGACGTAAAGGTTTCAAAGTTAAAAACGGTCACAGACAATATTTGACAGAGATTGTTATCGAAAATATCGTAGCGTCTGGAACGGTAAAAGCTGAAAAAACTGAAAAGAAAGAAGCAAAATCTGCAAAGGCTGATGATTTGAAAAAAATTGAAGGTATTGGACCAAAAGCATCTGAGGCTCTCGTAGCAGCTGGTGTGGATACTTTCGCAAAATTGGCTAAAAAATCAGTAGACGAAATCAAAGCCATATTAACAGAAGCAAGTTCAACTTTATCACACTTAGATCCTCAAACATGGGCAGCACAAGCACAATTGGCAGCTGACGGAAAATGGGATGAGTTGAAAAAATGGCAGGACGAACTGAATGGTGGCGTTCAAAAATAATTTTTAACACTTAAAAAAAGAAAAAAATGGCTCACAAGAAAGGTGTCGGTAGTTCGAAAAACGGTAGAGAATCTCACTCGAAACGTTTAGGAGTGAAGATTTATGGTGGTCAAGTTGCCATCGCAGGGAATATTATTGTTAGACAAAGAGGAACTCAACACAATCCAGGGCAAAACGTATACATCGGTAAAGACCATACGTTACACGCTCAAGTGGATGGAATCGTTAAGTTCGAGAAAAAAAGAGACAATAAATCGTATGTTTCAATAGTTCCATTTGAAGCATAGTCGAAGGATATTAGTAAAGGAATAAAAAAGAGATTATCTAAATTTTAGATAGTCTCTTTTTTTATTTTCTAAATTTTATCTTAACTTTGTGGTGTATTCGTAAAAAAATCGACCATGCAAAAAACTCTTCGAAAGGCATTTATCATAGGTTTGTCAATTCTCATAGCTTTACTTTTGAATTATTTACTTCCCTATGAAGATAAAGTCAATAAAGGATTAGCTCTGTTGGTATTCATAGCTATTTTATGGCTTACCGAAATTGTTCACATTACTGTTACGGCGTTGTTGATTCCTATTTTGGCGATACTTTTGGGTCTTGAACAGACCAAACCAGCCTTACAGGCTTTTGCCAATCCTACGATTTTCCTTTTTTTTGGAGGATTTGTTATCGCTACCGCTTTGAGTGTTCAAAAGTTGGATCGATATATTGCCAATCGCGTAATTTCATTGGCTCGGGGTAATTTTGTTGTCGCTATTCTATTACTTTTTTCCGTAACATCCTTATTGTCAATGGGTATAAGTAATACAGCTACTGCCGCTATGATTATTCCATTAGCCATTGGGATGCTAAAAAATGTGGACTATCAAACGAACAGAAACACATATGTTTTTGTCATTTTGGGAGTAGCTTACAGTGCGAGTGTTGGAGGAATGGGATCGCTTGTGGGGTCTCCTCCGAATGCCATCGTAGCTTCGCAGTTGCATTTGACTTTCTCCGATTGGCTTAAATACGGAATACCTGTAATGATGGGGTTGATGCCACTGATGTTACTGGCTATGTATATCGTACTTAAACCAAATTTTAAAATTAAAGTGACTACAGAAAACTTGGTCGACAAATTAACCCGAAAACAATATATTACAATCATTATTTTTATAGTCACAGCACTTAGTTGGATTTTTGGAGATTTTTTAAATAGTACAATATCTTCCATTTTAGGAATTGCAAAAATTGCAGAGTTTGACGCTCTTGTTGCTATGATTGCAGCCGTATTGGTTTGTTTTTCAGGTGTTGCAAGCTGGAAAGAGGTTCAAGATAATACGGATTGGGGTGTACTATTGCTTTTTGGAGGAGGATTAACTTTAAGTGCCGTATTGACCAGTTCAGGAGCGAGTAAAGCTTTGGTCGATGGAGTTGTTTTTTTGATAGAAGGAAAACATTTCTATCTGATAGGCTTATTGGTAGCGGTGTTTATTATTTTTCTTACAGAATTCACATCAAACACAGCAAGTGCCGCTTTGCTTGTTCCAATTTTTATTTCCATAGCTCAAGAATTGGAAATGAATCCTTTAGGGCTTTCTCTCATCATTGGATTGGGAGCTTCGTGTGCCTTTATGTTACCTGTGGCAACTCCCCCAAATGCCATTGCTTATGGAACTGGGATGGTAAATCAAAATGATATGATCAAAATAGGATTCGTACTTAACATATTGAGTGTCATATTTATATCTTCGATGGCGTATTGGTTTTGGTTTTAAGATAATGCTGTTACCTTTATTCTGATTTAAACTTATACATAAGAAAACTTTTCGACGTATTTAGCTCATATCTATTGTTTAAAATTCTACTTTTGGTAGCATAGCCACCATAATCGACAATCTCAATTTGTATTGTTGAGTTCTATTTGTTTTTAGATATAAATGATGTTATGAAAATTTTATTACTTTCCGATACGCACTCTTACATGGATGATAAAATCTTATCACACGCCTCACAAGTGGATGAGGTTTGGCATTGTGGTGATTTCGGTTCGATAGAAGTTGCTAAAGCACTTGCTCAACAGAAACCTCTGCGAGGGGTTTACGGTAATATTGATGGTGCCGATATTCGTAGCCAATTTCCGGAAGTGAACCGTTTTTTCTGTGAAGGGATAGAAGTTTTAATGATTCATATTGGAGGTTATCCTGACAAATACACCTCTTTAGCTAGAAAAGAGATTATGAAGAATCCTCCTAAAATTTTTATATCAGGGCATTCGCATATTTTAAAAGTGATGTATGACAAGAAATTCCAGCTATTACATTTAAATCCAGGAGCAGTAGGTAAACACGGTTGGCAAACCGTTCGTACTATGATTCGGTTTGAGATTGAGAAAGAAGAAATAAAGAATGTTCAGGTTATAGAATTTCCGAGATGATTGAATTTTGGAGGTGCGTATTCTTCGTATAAAATATTTTTTGTGAGACTTTTGAGCGTATGTTTTTTAAGGTTATAGAGTTTAAGAGTTAAAAAAAATAAATATTTTTACTATTTGTAGGTTGTTTATTGTTTTGAAACTCTTAAAAATAACTTAATAAATCCAATAGTGTAGGGCTAGAAATTTTCGTGTGTTTCAACTATATTCATTCAGTTATCTAAAATAAATTATTATCTTTGCCTTTCGGAACATAAATAATTAGGTATATGAGCGAAACTCGACATAATTGGACAAAAGAAGAAATCATAGCGATTTACAACAAACCTTTAATGGATTTGCTTTATGAAGCAGCTACCGTTCATCGTAAATACCACGACCCTAATACTGTGCAGGTATCTACTTTATTATCAATAAAAACGGGTGGATGTTCCGAGGATTGTGGTTACTGTCCGCAAGCTGCTCGTTATCATACTCATGTGGAAACGGAAGAACAATTGATGAGCGTTTCACACGTAAAGGCACAGGCGCTACGAGCAAAATCATCAGGAGCCTCTCGTGTTTGTATGGGGGCAGCATGGAGAAATGTAAAGGATGGTCCAGAGTTTGACCAAGTGTTGGAAATGGTGCGTACGATTAATAAGATGAACATGGAGGTATGCTGTACTTTGGGAATGATTACTGAAAACCAAGCAAAACGTTTGGCAGAAGCAGGGCTATATGCCTACAACCACAATTTGGATACTTCTAAGGAATATTACGAAGAAATTATCTCTACACGAAGTTATGACGACCGGTTACAAACCATTGAGAACGTGCGTAAAACAAATATCACTGTTTGTAGTGGAGGTATTATCGGAATGGGAGAGTCTTTGGAAGATCGTGCGGGGATGTTGGTTGCCTTATCAACCTTAAACCCTCAACCAGAATCGGTGCCAATCAACGCCTTAGTTCCTGTGGAAGGAACTCCTTTGGAAGATCAAGAATTGGTTGAAATTTGGGATATGGTGCGGATGATAGCCACAACACGTATCGTAATGCCTACAACTCAGGTGCGTCTTTCTGCAGGAAGAACCCAAATGAGTCGTGAAGGTCAAGCGATGTGTTTCTTTGCAGGAGCAAACTCTATCTTTGCGGGGGATAAATTGCTCACTACTCCAAACCCTAATATCAATGAAGATATGCAAATGTTTGAAATATTAGGAATTAGACCCCAAGAACCTTTTGAAAAACATAAACAACCCGTTACGGTTGAAGCTAAAGATTCTCAGTATGTTGACTTGGGTGAGAATCCAAAATGGACTCGTCCGACCCACAAAATTGAACGCAACGAACAAAAACGAAAAACTCGAATGACGGAGTAAGTTTAAAAATACCATCTTACAAATAATCAAGAGTTTAGTAGTATGTTCTGTTTATAAAAAATATAATTGTAATTTTAAGAAAATACATACTACCCTTATTTCATGTAAATTAAGATGAATATCTTTACAAAAGATTGAAATCACATTTCTATTTTTTTACCAAAGGAATTGCTAAAAATATAAAATAGTAAAAATTAAAATTATGAAACGCTTCGGACAAGTAATCAAGGTAAAACCTGAAAAATTAGCTTATTATCGAGAATTACATGCCAATCCGTGGCAATCTGTTTTGGATAAAATTCACGAATGTAATATCCGAAATTACTCCATTTTTTTATTGAATGATGAGCTTCTTTTTGCATATTTTGAATATATTGGAGATAATTTTCGAGAAGATATGCAAAAAATGGCTGCCGATCCCGAAACACAACGTTGGTGGGCGGAAACCGATCCTTGTCAACAACCCTTAGAACTTAAGGAAGGCGAATGGTGGCACACAATGGAACAGGTTTTTCACACGGAATAGAATAGTATTATGAAAGGAATTATTCTTGCAGGAGGCTCAGGAACAAGGCTTTACCCGATCACAAAAGGTATTTCAAAGCAGTTACTACCTATATATGACAAACCGATGATTTACTATCCACTTTCGGTGCTAATGTTGGCGGGTATTCGTGAAGTTTTGGTGATTTCCACCCCACAAGACTTGCCTGGTTTTCAACGACTTTTAGGTGATGGTAGCGACTACGGAATTTCAATTAGTTATGCCGAGCAACCCTCTCCCGACGGACTGGCACAAGCCTTCATCATCGGAGAGCAATTCATTGGAAATGATGATGTTTGCCTCGTATTGGGCGATAATATTTTCTACGGACAAAGTTTCACCAAAATGCTTCTGCAATCCGTTGAAACCGCTGAAAAAGAGCGTAAAGCAACTGTTTTCGGTTATTACGTCAAAGACCCTGAACGCTACGGAGTTGCCGAATTTGATGCAGAAGGAAACGTGCTTTCCATCGAAGAGAAACCCGAAAAACCAAAATCGCATTATGCCGTAGTGGGACTGTATTTCTATCCGAATAAAGTTGTAAATGTAGCCAAAAACATAAAACCTTCGGCAAGAGGAGAATTGGAAATCACCACAGTAAACCAACAGTTTTTGAAAGATAACGAGCTGAAAGTACAGCTATTAGGGCGAGGTTTTGCGTGGCTTGACACAGGTACACACGATTCACTTTCAGAGGCTTCCAACTTCGTGGAAACTATTGAGAAAAGACAAGGGCTTAAAATATCTTGTTTGGAAGAAATTGCCTACCGAAGAGGTTGGATTTCTGCCGAAAAAATCCGAGAGTTAGCCCAACCAATGCTAAAAAATCAATACGGGCAATATCTCATTAATTTATTGAAATAATTTTTCTTCATCTTTTAGCAACTTACCTTTTGGTAACTTACCTTTTGGTAAGACGTAAAATTCTTATTACCTTTGCAAAAATATCGGTTATGCACGAGGAATTTACAAATGTGCCATTTACGTTTGGAACAATTATTCTGAAAACAGATTTTGTCAATCGACAAAAAGAAATAAAATTATTAAGACAATGTTTTTTGTCAGGGACGAATGTAATTCTGATTTCTCCTCGTAGATGGGGAAAATCTTCTTTGGTAGAAAAAGTTTCCGAATCATTTCAGAATGATAAAACATTAAAAATATGCAAGTTAGACCTTTTTAATATACGTACAGAAGAGGAGTTTTATATCTCTTTCACTAACGCAGTTTTAAAAGCTACTTCTTCACGGTGGGATGATTTTGTAACAAATGCAAAGCAATTTCTTTCACAATTGTTACCACAAGTTTCATTAGCCTCAAACGATGAAACTTCCTTACAGTTTGGTATCTCGTGGAAAGAATTACAGAAAAATCCGGATGATATTTTGAACTTAGCAGAGAATATCGCACAAAAGAAAGGTATCAAAATTGTGGTTTGTTTTGATGAATTTCAGAATATAGCCTCTTTTTCAGATAGTCTGTCATTTCAAAAGAAATTAAGAGCTCATTTTCAGCGACATCAGAACGTTTCATACTGCTTTTATGGTAGTAAACGACATATGCTGATAGAAGTTTTTACAGATACATCAATGCCTTTTTATAAGTTTGGTAATATTATTTTTCTTGAAAAAATTAACACTAAAGAATGGGTAAACTTCATTAAGCAACGTTTTGAAGAAACCAATAAGCAAATCACAGATAGTCAAGCTAAAAATATTGTAGAACTTGTTGATAATCATTCATATTACGTACAGCAATTAGCTCAACAAGTATGGCTTAGAACGACACAAAAAAGCAATAAAAAGCTTATAGAAAATACCCATCAAAGCCTGATACAACAACTTAGCTTACTCTTCATAACACTGACGGAAACCTTAACTAATACTCAATTAGGGTTTTTAAAGGCATTACTTAACGGAGAGCAGAATTTGAGTTCCAAAGAAGTGATGGATACTTATAAATTAGGTTCCTCAGCCAATGTGGTTAAGCTAAAAAGAGCTTTAGTAGATAAGGATATTCTAGATGATATGGCGGGGATTCTAACCTTTCAAGACCCGCTATATCGAGAATGGCTAAAAAAATATTATTTTAAGTTAAATTACTGATTATAATCAACATATGAACATAATCCAAACAGAAATAAAAGACGTTATCATCATTGAACCTAAAATTTTTGGTGATGAGCGCGGATACTTTTTTGAGTCGTTTTCACAAGAAAAGTTTGTGGAACAAGTTTGTAAAACAACTTTCGTACAGGATAACGAATCAAAATCGCGTTACGGTGTGGTAAGGGGATTGCATTTCCAGAAACCTCCGTTTTCACAATCAAAATTAGTACGCGTAGTGGTAGGAAAAGTTTTGGACGTTGCAGTCGATATCCGTAAGGGTTCGCCTACTTTTGGCAAACACGTAGCCGTTGAGCTTTCTGCCGAAAACAAACGACAATTGTTCGTCCCCAGAGGTTTTGCTCACGGATTTGCTGTGCTGAGCGAGGAAGTCATTTTTCAATATAAGTGCGACAATTACTACAATCCAAAAGAGGAAGGAAGCGTTCTGTGGAACGACCCTGCATTGCAAATTGATTGGAAAATCTCTCATCAAAATATTATTCTTTCGCAAAAAGACAAAGAAAGCCCCTTGCTGAAAGATACTTTTCATTTCGATTTTGATGTAAACCTATACGAATAATGCGATTTGAGACGATGAAAAACATATTAGTTACAGGAGCTAACGGACAATTAGGCTCTGAAATTCAGAATATTCAAGGAAAAACCAAAAATTACTTCTTTACAGATGCTTCGGACTTAGACATTACCGACCGACAGGCAATTTCGGATTTCGTAAAGAAAAATAACATTCAGATTGTGGTTAATTGTGCCGCATATACCAACGTGGACAAGGCAGAAGACGACATACAGACCGCCAACCTGATAAATAACATCGCAGTAGGCTGCTTGGCAGAAGTCTGCAGGGAAAACAACGCTTCTCTTATTCATATATCAACGGATTACGTCTTTGGAGGTACTAAAAACACACCTTACTCAGAAACAGACCCTACGGAACCGCTGGGAATTTACGGACGAACGAAATTAGAGGGCGAAAAAGCCATTCAGAATGCGGATATTGATTATCTTATCATCAGAACCTCGTGGTTGTACTCGCTTTCCTTTGGGAATAACTTCGTCAAAACCATTCAGCGATTGAGTTCTGAACGCAATGAACTCAAAGTAGTTTTCGACCAAGTTGGGACACCCACAAATGCTCGTGACTTAGCTGCATTTATCGTCCATATCATTGAGAAAGATTTGTACAAAAAACGCGAGGTGTATCATTTCTCAAATGAAGGCGTATGCTCGTGGTTCGATTTCGCTACCGAAATCGTTCGTATGTCAGGGAATGATTGTCTGGTTAAACCCTGCTTGTCGAGCGAATTCCCAAGTAAGGTAAAACGTCCAAGTTATTCGGTTTTGGACAAATCAAAACTAAAAAATGATTTTAATTATACGATTTCACATTGGAAAGAGGCTTTAAAAGGGAAAAAGTAAGTTACAAGAAACAAGAAACAAGTTTTCCGAAAGAAAATCAAACGACAAATGGCAAACGAATTAGAAGACAGATTATTTAATTTTTCTATCCGTGTAATTAACGGAGTTCGCAAACTGCCCAATGAAAAAGAATACAAGGTAATTGCGTACCAACTGATAAAATCAGCAACCTCAGTAGGAGCAAATTATCAGGAAGCACAAGGAGCAGTGTCACAGGCTGATTTTACTAATAAAATAGGATTATGCCTAAAAGAAATCAGAGAGACAAACTATTGGATACGAATTATCATTGCAATTTACCATAATGAAAAGACAGATTGGGAAACTTTAAAACAGGAGAGTAACGAATTGAAGAATATTTTAGCTTCAATCTATAACAAAATGAAATTAAAAAAATAGAAATCAATACACATCAAACTAACTTGGTACTTGTTAATTGGTTTTTGGTTACTTAAAAAGCACTTTAAATGAAAAAAAACATTTTAATAACAGGCGGAGCTGGATTTATAGGCTCACACGTGGTTCGGTTGTTTGTAAACAAATATCCTGACTACAGAATCATCAATTTGGATTTACTAACGTATGCCGGAAACTTGGAAAACCTCAAAGATATAGAGAAATCACCTAACTACGAGTTCGTAAAGGCTGATATCTGCGACTTTCAGGCTATGAAACAACTCATAGAGAGCAAAAACATCAGCGGAATTATCCATTTGGCAGCAGAAAGCCACGTAGACCGCAGTATTAAAGACCCTTTTACCTTCGCGAAGACCAATGTTATGGGTACGCTATCACTCCTACAGGCAGCACGTGAGGTTTGGAACGGCAATTGGGACGGAAAGCTGTTCTACCACGTCTCCACCGATGAGGTGTATGGTGCTTTGCAGATGGACAACACGCTTTTCACAGAAAACACAAAGTACGACCCACATTCGCCCTATTCGGCATCGAAAGCCTCGTCCGACCACTTCGTTCGAGCTTATCAAGACACCTACGGACTTCCGACAGTTATCTCTAACTGCTCCAATAACTACGGAAGCTATCAGTTTCCTGAAAAATTAATCCCTTTATTCATCAACAACATTCGCAGTAATAAGCCATTACCCGTTTACGGACGTGGCGAAAATGTGCGAGATTGGCTCTACGTTGAAGACCATGCCAGAGCAATTGACGTAATATTCCACAAGGGTAAAATTGGCGATACGTACAACATCGGGGGCTTTAACGAATGGAAAAACATCGACTTGATACGCGTCATCATCAAAGAAGTAGATAAGCAGTTGGGTCGCCCTGAAGGAAGCTCGGAAAAACTTATTACGTTTGTTACTGACCGAGCAGGACACGACCTTCGTTATGCTATTGACGCTACAAAAATTAAGGAAGAGCTTGGTTGGGAGCCTTCCTTGCAGTTCGAAGAGGGAATTCAGCGTACCGTAGCTTGGTATCTGCAAAATCAAGAATGGCTAGATACTATCACCAGTGGCGACTACCAAAAATATTACGACCAGATGTATAAAGGGAGATAGTTTTTTCTGATTCCACTGAGTCTGTAGATTTCTTGTGTTTTAAGAATCAACCCTTAAAAGGTAAATTTGTGTGTACTTTTTTTATTAAAAATATTTGCCATTCAGAATAAAGTTGTATATTTGCACACGCTAAAAAACTATTTGTCTCATCAAACTTGCAGAAAATGAATAAGTTAAAGAAATACAACATATCTTTTGCTGGCTTGAAATTGGGAAAACATCAGTTCGTTTATGAATTAGACAAAAGTTTTTTGGATTTGTTTGCGTACGACGATGTGAATGATGTACATCAAAAGGTGACGGTTGATTTAGACAAAAAGTCAAATCTGTTGGAACTCCATTTTAGAAATGAGGGAACAGTCAATGTGAATTGCGATTTATCCAATGAACCTTTTGATTTGGAGGTAGCAAGTGAGTTGTTCTTAGTTGTGAAATTTGGAGAAGAATTTAATGACGAAGACGATGAGTTGTTGATTCTACCACACGGAGAACATCAAGTGAATGTAGCTCAATACATTTATGAATTAGTAGTATTATCAATTCCTGCCAAACGCGTTCATCCGGATGTTCAAAATGGTACGTTACATCTTGATATATTAGATAAATTGGAAGAATTAAGTCCCAAAGGGGATGTAGACGAAAGGGAAATCGTTGATCCGAGGTGGGAAGGTTTAAAAAAAATAATAATAACTGATAAAGAAAAATAAGAAATGGCACATCCTAAGAGAAGACAGTCGAGAACGAGAAGAGATAAGAGAAGAACTCATGACAAAGCAGTTGTTCCTCAAATCGCAAAAGATCCTATAACAGGAGAAAATCACTTGTATCATAGAGCACATTGGCACGAAGGAAAATTATACTATCGTGGTCAGGTGTTGGTTGACAGTACAGAAGAAAGCAAATAAGATTTTGTTTCATAATAAGAAATTTTTTGATACGGAAGGAGTGCCTCAGGCACTCCTTTTTTTTGTACAAACATGACATAATCCTGCGGAGTAAGAAGCGTACAGAATTTTTTTGAGTTTAAAGTAAAAAAATATTTTAAAATATTGTGAATTAGAGGATTAACTATTTTTTTCATCATAAAATCGAAAGATAAATTATTATAAGTACGTATCTGGATTGTTTTTTTAAAAGCTTGTAAGCCAATATGTAAATTCGATTTAACAACATATTATGACTGATTTTGCTTTTTTATTTCCGAAAAAATAGTAACTTCGTGACTTGGTAAAAATGTCAAAATGAAGTATCGTCTTATATATACTGTCTTTTTTATATCTATTTTATTGATAATCAACGCTTGTACAACCAAAGCAAATACCTATTACAATCGACAGATGCAGCCGATTGTAACCAAATACAATGTGCTTTTCAATGGAGAAGAGGCTTTTGAATCGGGGTTGAAACAGTTGCATGAGCAATATCAGGATGATTTCAGTCAGTTGTTGCCAGTAGAACCCATACGTATGACGGGTAAAGTTCAGTTGGAAGGGGTTGAGAACCCAAATTTTGAACGTGCTGAAGAAAAAGCCATCAAAACTATTCAACTTCACTCGATGGTATTTAAAGGCGAACAACGTAACTACAAGATTGACGATGCCTATATCTTGCTTGGTAAGGCTCGTTACTACAACGAACGGTTTTTACCAGCTTTGGAGGCGTTTAATCACCTACTTACTAATTATGGGAAGAGTGAACGCATTAACGAGTCTGCGATATGGGCACAAAAGACCAATATGCGTTTAGGCAAAGATAAAATTGCTATTGAAAAGTTGAATGAACTACTTCCTAAAGAAAAGTTACGCAAAAAAGATCGAGCTGAAGCCTATGCTACTTTGGGTCAGGCGTATATCAATCAAAAAATGTATCCCGAGGCAGCCGAATCACTTTATTTAGCAGGTAAATATACATCCAGCAAAACACTCCGTGGGAGATATTATTTTATTGCCGCTCAACTCTATGAGCACCAAAAGCAACGTGATTCTGCAACGATAGCTTTTGAAAAGGTTGTGAAACTAAATTGGAAAATTCCTCGTAAACTATGGGTTGAGGCTCAGGCAGGAAAAGCTCGTAACAGAGATTTTACTCCCGAGGAGAAAACGGAATTTCTAACGTATTTGACTAAATTAGAAAATCGGTACGAACATAAAGATTATTTGGACGTACTTTATTTCACTCACGCTTTTCTCATTGAAGAGAATAGTAGGAGAATGGCTATTGAGTACTACCGCAGGTCTTTAAAAAATAATAAGGAAAACAATCCGTTGAAAGCTAAAACTCATGAACGTTTAGCAGATATTTTTTTTGAGCAGAAGGATTATACAGGAGCATATCACCATTTGGATAGTACCTTAGCTTATATTCCTGAGCATACGTTTGAACATCTTTATGTGGAGCGGAAGAAAGAAAACTTAGCAAAAATCACCGAATTAGAATATACTGTAAAACAAAATGATAGTATTCTGAAAATCATTAAAATGTCGGATAGCGATAGAGTTGCATTTTTTCAAAAACATATTGATTCTCTAAAGAAAAAAACAGAACAAAAAATGAAGAGTTCCTCAACAGTTAATCAAGGGATGGGCTTTTCTTTGCAAAACGTGACTGAGACAAAAGGAGGAAAATTTTATTTTTACAATCCTATGGCGGTTGCCTACGGAAAGCAACAATTTCAGCAGTATTGGGGAAATCGAAAATTGGAAGATAATTGGCGTTGGTCTGCAAAACAACAAACAGAAATAGAAACAAATCCAGCCACCACAGGGCGAGAGGAAAATGTACCTAAAAAAGATATAACCCCCGATTTTTATTTATCACAATTACCTAAAAATGAGGAAGAAATAAAACGTTTGGAAAGAGATAGAAATCAGGCGTTACTTCAATTAGGGATTTTGTACAAAGCTAAATTTAATGATAGCGAGTTGGCTATTGATCGATTGGAGCGAGTACTTGGATTTAACCCAGAACCAATTGTTGAGTCTGCAGTGCTCTATGAACTTTATAAGAATTACCGATATTTGAATAGTCCAAAGGCAGAAACTGTGAAAAATCACTTGTTGGGACGTTATCCACAATCAGATTATGCACAGCTTCTGCAAGGGAATGACACCTCACGAAAACAACGTGATTTAGAAGCTCAACAGTATTTACAAGAGCTTACCGTAGAGTTTAATAACGGTAAAATAGTCGAGGTTTTACAGCGATTGAACGAGGAAGGTACCACATTTAGGGAAACAGCTATGGTTTCAAAGCTGGATATGCTTCGGGCAAATGTTGTTGCTCGTTTGGAAGGTATCTTACCGTATCGAGAGGAGCTTTTAAAAATACAGATGAACTACCCTGAGACGGACGAAAGTAATCAAGCTAAAGAGCTTTTAGAAAATCTAATTGACGTTGAGAAAGAATCGTTTGTTGATGATGCTAAGGCTAGTTCGTGGAAAGTCGTTTTGATGGATATTCCACAAGGTAGAAGAGAAGTAATAAAGACGCAACTTGTCGAAAAACTGAAAGTAATTTCAGATAAAATCAGCATTTCACAAGATGTATATAACGTCAAGGAAACGTGGTTCGTAATTCACGGGCTTCAAAACCGAGATTCAGCCGACAGTGTTATCATTGAATTACAAAAAATAATCGGTGAAAACCAATTGGCAACCTTTCCAATATCCACGGAAAACTATCGTTTGGTACAAATCAAAAAAGCAAAAGAATCTTATTTAAACAGATAGTAACTAGTATAGTGATTAGAACTATTACCAACTACTAAAATCGCTATCAAAGTTTTCATACTTTGAAACCTTTCGGAATATGAAGTTTATCAATGTAGCAGAATGAATCCATATATATCTGCTAAATAGATTAAAAGTAAAGAAAGGAAGAAACAGATTGTGGGGGCAATCATCCACATAGTGAAAAAGCGTTTCACTTGAGACTTACGGAAGATATTTTTAGCTCCCATTTTTGCCACGCCAATACCTAAAATTGCTGCTACATTCATTTGAACTAAGGAAGTTGGAATTCCTTTAACTAAAGAGGCTAATAAGAGTAGACTTCCTGAAATAAATGCAATGATTACAGCTTCAAACTTTCCGAATAAGATGATTTCTTTGCCTGTGTTTTTAACGATTTTATGACCGAATAGGGAGCTTCCGATACCAAAGCAAGGTGCAATAATCAACGCCGACAACATCAGTATTACAGTAAAGTCGCTTTCTGTTTTTAGGCCTAATTCGTTGATAGTCATTGTTGAAATAGGCCCTGCAGCATTAGCCACGTTGTTTGATCCGATGGCGAAGGACACATATACCGACATTAAAATTAAAATAGTACTCCAAACGGGTCTTAAATTCTCATTTTGAGCTCTGAGCATGGTCAAACCACGTCTTCGCATAGGTTTGTAGATGTATTTTCCTGCTAAGTACGACAAGAAATAAGCTATGATGGGAAGTACAAACCATGATGGAATAATTTCAGCAAACAATTTAACGGTGTCTAACTTTCCGAAGTAGAATGCAGGTGCAGCGATTGAAAGAACGGCAGCTTGACTTGTTGATTGAGGAATTCCTAAAATGTTGGAGACTAACAATGTGATAGCCACTGAAAATAAAGCGATTGAAACTACTACGAAGGTCATATAGTTTGCATCAAGAATACCACCTCCCATAGTACTTGCCGTATTCTTTCCCGCGATGAAAGCTCCCAAAAATACTGCTATACCAAATATACCTGGAATCAAGCTTTTACGAATCACATCGGCTCCGTAACTTGCAGAAAATGCAGGAGCTGTTCCACTTCCTCCCATCGTAATAGCCAACGCCATCGCAATTATGTAAGGAATTAATAATTGGTTGTATATTGGAGCCATATTTTATATTATCAACTCGCAAATTTATAAAAAAAATAAAAAATAGAGAAGCTAATTGAAGGGAAAATATTAAACAAAATTCTGGTTAAGAATGGGGTTGGAGGATGGTAAAACGCGTAATTTTTTAGAAATTAAAAATCTTTTTTAAATAAAATTTGGTGTTATAAAAAAAATACGTATATTTGCAACCGCAAAACACCACTTGCGGGTGTGGTGAAATTGGTAGACACGCCAGACTTAGGATCTGGTGCTTCACGGCGTGGGGGTTCGAGTCCCTTCACCCGCACAACCTAAAACCTTAACTTACCAACAAGTTAAGGTTTTTTATTTTAATGTATTTATGGAACAAACAAGACCTAAAACTGTCTACTCCATTCTTTTTGCAATTGCAATAGCTCATATGCTCAATGATTTACTTCAGGCGGTTATCACCGCAAGTTATCCGCAATTGAAACAAGAATTCGGTTTGACAATGACCCAAATAGGGATCATTACATTTTGTTATCAAATCTCGGCTTCCATTTTTCAACCCTTAGTAGGCAATTACATTGACAAACGCCCTATGCCCTATGCACAGGTTTTCGGAATGTTCATCACTGCCTTGGGAATTATTACTTTAGCTTACTCATCTAGCTATGCTTGGGTGTTGGTCGCAGTTTTGTTGGTAGGAACAGGATCTTCTATATTTCACCCTGAATCATCGAGAGTGGCCTTCTTAGCTTCGGGAGGAAAACGTAGTTTAGCACAGTCCATCTTTCAATTAGGAGGGAATTCAGGAACCGCTATTGCACCTTTGCTCATAGCTTTGATTATTATTCCCAATGGAAGAATTTATAGCCTTTGGTTTTTGGTTTTCGCTTTTATTGCCATCATCATTTTAGCTTTTGTTGGGAAATGGCGAAGTAATGTACTAAAGATACATCGGAAGACTAAGAAAAAGGAAGTAGTTCTACCTAATTTAACTCCTTTTCAGATAAATATGTCAGTAGTAATTTTGATGGTACTTATATTTTCAAAATATTTTTATACCGCTGGGATTACGAATTATTTCCAATTTTATGTCATTCAGAAGTTTGGAGTCTCCGAAGTACAGGCTCAAATGTATTTGTTTTACTTTTTGGGTGCTGCCGCTTTGGGTACCTTACTCGGAGGAATTTTTGGTGATAAAGTTGGGCGTAAATTTGTGATTTGGTTTTCTATTTTAGGAGCTGCTCCTTTTGCTATTCTGCTTCCGTATGCAAATGAAACTTGGACAGCTATTTTGATAGTACTTATCGGGATTATTATCTCATCTGCTTTTCCTGCTATTTTAGTGTACGTACAAGAATTGTTGCCCAAGAAAATCGGTATGATTTCAGGGTTTTTCTATGGTTTTGCTTTCGGAATGGGTGGACTGGCATCGGCTGTGTTAGGAAAAGTCATAGATCTTACCGATATTTACTTCGTGTATGGCTTATGCTCTTTTTTACCGTTGATTGGATTAATAGCGTACTTTTTGCCAAATTTAAAAAGATAAATACCTAAAATACTTATAATGAATTGGATAATACTTGTCATTGCGGGGTTGTTTGAAGTGGCTTTCACTTTTTGTTTGGGAAAAGCCAAGATGACTGTAGGGAATGTTTCTTACGCTTGGTATGCGGGGTTTGCTACTTGTACTTTTGTTAGTATGTACTTACTTACGAGAGCTACACAAACTCTTCCGTTAGGTACGGCCTATGCTGTTTGGACAGGAATTGGAGCTGTAGGGACAGCTTTATTAGGTATTTTAATTTTTAAAGAACCAGCTTCTTTTTGGAGATTGTTTTTTATTACTACGTTGATAGGTTCCATCGTGGGGCTTAAATTCGTATCGAATTATTAAGAATAAATTTAAAACCTCTGAAAGTGTTGTTTTTTCAGAGGTTTATGATGTAAAACTTTGAATATAATTTTTGTATTCAGAATAGCTTATCTACTAAGTTCCTGAATTACTTTTAATTGATCTTCCGAAATATCTGGACCATCGTAGAATGAAACTCCTGTAGCTCCGCTTGCCTTGGCATGTTCGATAGCTTGTTTTAGTTCTTGAGCAGATATAGGAGGTACGTAAATCCCTGTGTGAAGTTCTGTTTCTTTGCCTTTCATATCTTCAACTCCTTGTTGTGTAGCAAAACCAACCCAGTCGACCTCTTCGTTATAGAAATTGTGATAAATCATAGGATAAACACGATCAACGTTCCATTTATCCCAACGTTGACGTACCATTTGACCTGCCATTTCAGGGTAAGGGAACACAGCTGCGGTTATTTTTTTTCCTTTATTGTGTACAATTTCAGCGGCATCGTTTACCAAATTGCGGATTTTGTTCAAGCGAAACTGTCGCCATTCCAAATCAAGAGCAGGGTTTTTAAGTTTTCGTGGATCTTTGTGATGCGTTTTCTCAAACTCTGCCACACAAACATCACAATAGCAAAAATCGAACTGTGGTAATTCTTCTTCTTGAACTAAGTTATAATTAGGTAATAATCCGATAGGTAGATAAATATCAGGAAAACGGATATAGTCCAAATGTACACTTGCAATGTCTTCAACATCCGCCAAATTACTCACCAGTTTCAGAATATGCTCACGTGATTCTTTCCGAGTGGGGCAAAGCCATTGATAGTAATCCACGTATGGGCGATGGTCAAAACAGGATTTTCCTTCACGACTGACCATGTACCACTCAGGGTGTTGCAAAGCTTCTTTGTCTCCAGGGCGGTTTACAGTCATTATCCAAGCGTGTAATTTGATTCCTTCTTCTTTGGCTATCGGAACCAAACGCTTTAATCCTTCTACATCGGCTTCGGTATTTACCAGTACTTCGGAAATACCATGTGTATTGTATTTTTTAAATTCCTCGTGGTAACTCTCATCGGTACGTTCAGGTTTATAGGTTATCCATGTAGAAAAGGTAAACTCCTTATTTTTTGATACAGAAGTTTCCTCCGTTGAAGTGGACTTTGGCTCATGGGACTGATTGCATCCAAACAGTAAAGCAAGTGCCAAAGGGAACGTATAAAAATATTTTTTCATATGTATATATGTTTAAAAGATTAATCTAAATGATTCACTAATTCAGCAAAAACTTTTTTAGCTCGTCTATTTTCATATAAAATCTGATAGACAGCATCTAAAATTGGAGTGTAACTTTTCTTTTTGTGGCTATTATTAATCTTATATGCACTTTTCACGGCATAATACCCTTCGGCAACCATATTCATTTCCATCATAGTACTTTTCACCGTGTATCCCTTGCCTATCATGCTTCCGAAAGTTCGGTTTCTACTGAAAAGCGAATATCCCGTTACAAGCAAATCTCCCAAATAAGCTGAATTGTTAATATTTCGTTTGATTTTATGGATGCGTTTAATGTATCGTCTCATCTCACGTATGGAATTACTCATCAGTACACTTTGAAAATTGTCGCCATATCCCAGTCCATGTGCAATTCCAGCAGCGATAGCGTAAATATTTTTCAGCACTGCAGCGTATTCTATACCAATAACATCATCAGAAACTTTCGTCTTTACGAAATATGTTGTCATTGCTTCGGCAAAGATTTTAGCCTTTTGTTTGTCAATACAAGCTATTGTTAGGTAAGATAAGCGTTCTAAAGCCACTTCCTCTGCGTGGCAAGGCCCTGCGATTACACCTATATTGCTGTACGGGACATTATAAAATTTATGTAAATATTCCCCTACGATAAGTCCGCTGTTGGGTTCAATCCCTTTGATAGCCGAGAAGATGGTTTTATCTTCCAAGGATACAGTAAGTTTACTTAATTCAGAACTTAAAAAAGCAGATGGTGTAACAAGTACTAAACAATTTCCGTAGGCAACCGCCTCGTTGATGTCGTTGGTTAAAATCAATCTGTCGGTATCAAATTCCACATCGCTCAAGTAGTTCAAATTACGCGAAGTGTCTTTAATATGCTCAATAGCAACTTCGTTGTGAACATACCAGCATACTTTTGAGACGTTATATGTTAATATCTTTGTGAGAGCGGTTCCCCAACTTCCACTGCCGATAACCGAAATTCTCAATTCTCTGTCCATTATGTATAACTCTGTTTTAAGGTAGCTAAAGTATAAATAATTTCTAAAAATTCCAAACTAAGGAATTTAAGATTTTTATCTCAAATAGTACGCATACATCAGTTCGATTCCTTGCTCTAACTCTATGGAATGTTTCCAACCTAGTTGGTGTAACTTTGAAGGATTGGTTAACTTTTTCATTGTTCCGTCGGGTTTTGAAGTATCGAAATGTATTTCTCCTGAAAAACCTATTCAATTAGAAATAAATCCCAAAACATTAACTATTCCCCTATTTTCAACGAATTTTCTAAGGCTAATTCTCTCGCCTCTATGATATTATCCTCTATCGAGCAATAAGTCCAACTACCGTAACGCCCTATGGAATATATATCATGGTTAGCCAACTGTTGTTTGAAGTGTTCCACTATTTGTACACTCTTTTGATTAATGTGTACATAGGCTGGATCCATCACCACACTATGGTTATCCACCAATTGTTCATCGGTAACAACACCTATTTTCTTTAAGTCAGAAAGAACACGTTCCAAAACCTTTTCTGTATCTCCTATGACGGCATCCTTTGTAAAACCAAGCTCCACGTATAAAGACATTCTATCCGACTTTATGATATTGTCATAGTACCCCAAACGATAAAAACAAATATCTTTATCGGGAACATACACCCAACTACTTTCCTTGTCCTTCCCTTTTTTATCAAACCCTAAGTTAAATACCATTACTTTGTTCCAAGTAAAGATGGACTCATCATAACCAATATCACACAATTTGAGCAACTTAGGGAAAGGCATTGTTGAAATAAGCCTATCATAAGAAATTTCTCTTTTGTTTGTATATGCAACCTTATTTACTATATCTATCCGTTGTAGTTCTTCTTGTAAAAAAACATTTTCTTGTTTTACATTTCTAAATAGGGAATTAACATATTCTATCGCTCCCTGTGATGAATAAACAAAATTATCATTGTATGAACTATTATTCTCTTTCTTGAAATTCAAAATAATCTCTTCTTTATTTGCTTTTGGAAAAAAACGTCCCATAGCCTCTGCATCTAAGTTATTCAAATCACAAGCATAGAGTTTTTCATTATATGGGATTAAAAACTTGTCAGATATACTTTTACCCAAATTAGCATAAACCATATCTTTAAATGTTTTTACCTGAATACTTTCTGTATTAAACAGGTCATATAAACACTCTATAAACTCGTGTTTTTCAAGCTGATGAATATTTTTTTGAAAAGGAAAATCAATATATTTACCTTTGTAATATATTTTTGTTACTTTTTTTACTGTTTTAAGTGTTTCGGATGCTATGTGCCTACAAACTAATTCTTTTAGTTTTTCATCTCTAAAATGAAAGAAATGCCCAGAATAATCCCATACATACCCATTTCTTTTGATGGTTTTACAATAGCCTCCAATTTCTTGGTCTTTATCTATCATCAAATAATCATTGTCGGTGAAAGTTGCGTATGCAATTCCAGAAATACCTGCTCCTACAATTAAATCCATATTTTACCTTTTATATTTAAAAAATCCGTTAATTGCCCAATGTGCTAAATAATATAAACTCTTGAAAAGCCCTAACTTTTCAACTTTATAATAAACAAGAAATTGGGGTTTTATTACTTTTTTCTTATTTCCTGTCGTACTTGAAGAAAAAACTCTATAAGATGCTAACACTTCTTTATTACCATAGGCAACTTTTATTTTTTTTAATATTTCTAACCAAAAAGCAAAATCGTCTCTCAAACTTTTTAATTCTTCTCTAAAAAATTGCTCTCCAGTTACACTTTTATCGTAAACACTTGTTAAACAAGATATAGGACATGTTTTTAAAAGAGAATTATACGTAACTTTTTCGGGAACAATAAAAGGTTTTAATTTTTGATTTCCATTTTCATCTATTCGGTTATAAGAAGCAAACACCAAAGCTGCATTTTTTTCTTTGAGAAAACTAAGCTGTTTTTCAAAAAAAGAAGACTCTAGTAAATCATCTGAATCTAAAAAGCAAATGTACCGACCTTGTGCATTTCGTAAAGCGTTGTTACGTGCAGAAGCTGAACCTCCATTTTTCTGTTGGATGAGCTTAATTCTCTTGTCTTTTTCTGTATATTCTCTGACAATCTCTACTGAGTTATCTTTCGAGCCATCATCAACAATAAGCATCTCCCAATTTTGGTAACTCTGCAACAAAACAGACTCTATTGTCTGCCCTACATACTTGGCTCCATTATACATCGGAGTTATTATTGATACTAAATTTTCTTTCATCGTAAAACTTTTATAATCTTCTGTATTTCATTTTCTATTATAATTTCTGCATGTTCAACAATATCTAATGATATTGTTTTTTCTAATGCTTTTTGAATGGAATTTTCCAAAAAAGGATTAAAAGTGATTGAAGGCTTACAAACTTCATATGTGTAAGGTAAATCAGCCGCTATTATCTTACAGTCAAATTCTTTCCCCTCAATAAGACCTAGACCAAAAGTTTCAGAAGTAGAAGGGAATATTATGTATTCACTTTTCTGATAATATTTTATTAAAACATCTTGTGGGACGTATCCAATATTCTGTATCGGAAATCCTTGTTTTATCCTACGATTGATAAGACGAGTTATTTCAGGAAATTTATCACTTACTGTTAAAATTAACTTACCTTTTCCGTGTTTTTTATAGAATTCACAAAAAGCATTTATTAGTCTCAAATGATTTTTATTTTTGTATGCGTTGCTAACGAAAAGATATGTATGATTTTCTTTTTCAAAATTATCTACTAACAAAGAACTTTCTTTTAATACTTTAAAGAAAGGAATTATATCTATTTTTTCTTCTTTTTCAGAATATAATGACATCATTTTATTTTTCACATAAGGAGATTGAACAATCCACTTGTCTGTATTTCTTTTTGATAAGTATATAAATTTTCTTTTCAAAAGATACATAAAATTTTCTTTTAAAGAAAAATCGGTAGATGATACGTAAATATATGAGGCACCGTGAAAATAAGTTAAGACCTCTGCTTTTAACCTAATTGGAGGCGGTACATTTCCAAAAGCTAAAACTTTTGAAAAACAATTTTTGTTTTTTCTATAAAACATGTACCTTTTGAACAAAGATGAGTCCATATATTGAACCTTATTGGTCGATTTGATACTATATGGATTGTCTTGAATGCGAGTATCCAAAAGATAAAAAACAGGTATTTGTGTTTTTTCAAGTTCTTCTACAAGGTAGTCTAGTAGAATTTTGCCTCCGCCTGTGTTTATGTATATTGCATCAATTAAAAGCATTGTTTGTTATTTTAGATTGTTAAAAATATTCTGCCACTTAGACAATATTTCTCTTGAGCTAAACTCTTTAATACTTTGAAGAGTCTGTTGGCTCATTTTATATCTTATATCTTGGTTTAATATGAGATATTCCACAGCCAAAGCAAAGGCTTCTGAATCCATATATGGGGTTAATAGCCCATCTATTTCGTTATTTATTATTTCGCTAGGCCCTGTATTACAATTGTGAGCTACAATAGGAAGTCCAAAATACTTAGCTTCTACAAGTACCATTGGAAAACCTTCATATTTGGAAACAAGAACATATATTGAAGCAGATAAATATTTACTAATAATGTCTGTGGTAAAAGGACTAATTAGTACTTGCTCATTTAATTCCAATTTATGTATTGTTTGGTATATATTGTCAGAATCATTACCTTTATCCCCTACAATAACTAGCTTCCAAGAGGGATTGTTCTTTAAAACATTTTGAAGAGTATTGATTAGGTAAACAAAATTTTTTTCGTGAGATAATCTACCCACCGAAAGAATTATATTTTCACGTACAGCTCCTTGTGTTTTTTTTTCATATTCCATTGGTACAGCATTGGGAATAACACAGGTCTTGATTATACCTTTTTTATTGAACTCTTTTTCATTTTTTTTTGTAAGACATATTACTTTATCTAAATACCTATACAACCAGAAACTTAAATATCTGGAGGTTTTGCCAACAGCAAAATAACTTGTATGTTCTATTGCTAGAACCTTTGTCTTTTTATTAAGATTTAAAAATTTATAAAACCCTAATGACAAGTTTATAAAAGGTACTTGACCTATTGCAAAGTCGTAATTTTTTATATGTATTCTAAGTGTTTTAAACATTTTCCAAGTACGATGCAATAGATTACGTTCTTTAAGATTCAAATGCTTTACATTAACTTCAGGAAAGATATGATATTGAGGTATTGCTTCGCTATTTGTAAATAAACTTATAACATCCACTACACCATAATGCCGACTTAAATTGTTTGCCAAATTAATTAAAGCTCTTTCTGTACCACCTTTTCCTGTAAATAATGAGGTTACAAGACATATCCTAATTTTTTCTTTCATTTTATTCTTTTATATTGATTTTGGATATTGTACATGAGGATAAATATAAAATTTACCCAAAAAATATTCTTCATTGAAAAAAAGTATTCTCCCCTTGACATATATAGCACATTACCCATGATAACAGCATAACAAAAAAACCATTTAATATTATTTTTAAAACGAAAGTTATAAAAAACTACTTGTATTCTCCCTAATGCAAACATAAAAAAGATAACACCTATCATACCAAAAGAAAGAAATATATCAGCTATAATATTTGAACCTACTCCAAAAGTAGAATGTTTTCCAAAATCCAATGTTGTAAAAAAAGTACCTGATGAGGCTTCTGAAATATCTAAAATATTTAAACCGAATAATATTCTTTGAGAAAATGGCACAAACGAAAAGAACGTTGCTATCATTGTTTTTCCGTATAGAATATCATTGTTTTGAACATAATCAACACAAACATATAATGTCCTAGCATTGATAATTAAATCCATCGTAGCACCCAAAATAATACTATCTCCTCTAAAATCATTATTTTCTTCAATTGAGGAAGAGCGTGACAAAGCGATGAATGTCATAAGTAAAGCTCCTACAAAAACCGATATTAAAAAAAGTTTTAGTTTTATAGGTTTATAAAAGGAAGAATAACAAATTCCTAATATAAGAATTATATAAATAGCGGCACTTCTATAACCAGAATATAAATAAGCTACAATGGTAAAAATAGTAAAAAATAACACTAATTTGTTAATTTTATAATCAATACCTTGAATTTTTGCTATGTATAAATTTCTAAACTCTAATACTAAAGCGATGGTAAGAAGGGATTGATAAATTAGATATACATATACGGTATTTCCTTCCAAACCTCCTCTATAAACTTTTCTTAAAAAGAAATCGTACGATACTGCAAAAAAAAGCACAAAAAACAAAGAAAGAGCAAAAGTTATTTTTTTTGTATCAAATATTTTCAGAGTGTCTTGCTTTAATGAATCTTTAGTTTTTTTATAACTTCCCTTCCATACACTACCTAATATAAAACTTTGTAAACCTAATAATGCCAAAGAAGTACCTTTTGTTATTACATCGTGATTAAATGGAAAATCGAACATAAAAAACATCTTTGGATTTAAAGGATATACAAAACAAGGATAAACAAAGTAGACAAATAAACAGGAAAACAAAAATATATTTTCAAAATCAAAATAATTTTCTTTTTTCTTTACCTTCAATAAAAGTAGAAAAGAAATTAAAAATAAGCCAAAACAAACATAACACCATTGATGATCGTATTTGTTAGGAGCAAATAGATATAAAAAAAAGGAAAATAGCGTTAGTATAAAAAATACAATATTATATTTTTTTATATGCATTATCATCAATTTTAAATTAACAAAAATATGTTATTGTCTTTCCTTTCACTCCTAATTAAAAACGCTACAAACCTCATGTTTGTTATTATGTCCATTCTCAAAAAATCTCCTGTTAAGTAGAATGATAAAAATAATTTTAATTTTGACTCTCTTGGTGAAAAATATATATATTTCAAAAAAGCATCAAAATACTTCATAGAAACACCTTTTTTTTGAACCTTTTCTTTTATTATACGTCTCTTATTTAGCAATAAATATGTGTAAATATTATCCTCTTGTTCACTTATTCCTATGGACTGTAACCAAGTATTCAAAATTCTTTTTCTGATATTTTGAGCTAAACTTTGCTGACCACCCGAATGTTTTTTAGATACTTGTGTTTGAGAAATTCTATATTGTAATAATTTTTCTTTAATGTTGCCAAACGCTCCATAATGACTTAAAATTTCCCAAAGTCTATAATCTTGTGCCTGTTTATAATCTTCATCATAGGCGATACCATTTTCAACTAGTATTTTTTTTCTAATCATAACCGAAGGATGAGCGAAGCAGGAATTTACCATTAATTGAGCTTTTATACTTGCATCATCGTACTTTATCCAATCAGAAAATACAAAGAAATTTCTATCACCTATGTATGAAATATTGGTTCCACAAACGATACATTCTTTATTTTTATCAAGGAATTGAACCTGTTTTTCAAATCTTTTTGGAAGAGCTATGTCGTCAGCATCCATGCGAGCTATATAATCACCTTGGGCTATTTTAAGCCCTTTGTTAAGTGATTTGGTTAAACCGATATTTTGCTCATTATGCATTACTTTAATACGTTTGTCTCTTTTAGAATATTCAGAAGTAAGTAATTGATTATCTTTTCTTTGAGGATTATCATTGATAATGATAAATTCAAAATCTGAAAAGGTTTGATTCAATATAGAATCAATGGATTGTCTCATCCATTCTATCTTTTCATTGTAAATAGCCATTATAACAGATATTCTATGCATGATATTATTCAAAAGGTAATTTCAACATTTCTCCCATCTTATAATCCCATTCTATTGGACGAATATGTTCAAAACCAGAACCATGATGAAACGTCAATTCACCTACATATATTTTACCCTCAACATTGTACAAATCAACTCGAACATACAAAAAATGAGAAGCTAATTTCTCTGCGATTTGAATCATTTTTTCGTAATTTTGAGGTTTTTCTATCTCTTCTCCTCGCAAGTTCGAGGCATCTTTCTCAGGAGCCAACCAAGTAAAATAGAGAGGATTCCAATCAATATCGTAGATATTACGTTTATTCTTACCTTCCCTATCGACAGAAACATATACCACCTTAGCCTTTCCGTTAAAGCAATGAAATTTATAATCATTTGGTATTTTCCCCTTTTTATCTTCAAGTAACTGCTCAACAATGATTTGAGGTTTGATATCTCTGTACTGATTTTCTCTTCCTCCTCGATAATGTTTGGATTTGAGAAGATGTGTAAATTTCTTCTGTAATAATTGAAAATCAATTTTGTCAAGCTCTTTATCTCCTCTAACAATAACTCCCCCAGAGCTATCGTGCGTTGTTTTGATAATAAAGTTAGTGTTGTGTGGCAGATTTTCTTTTGTCAGTTCCTTAGGATTATTTGTCCGAAATAGCACAGGAACTAAATACTCTGCCCCCACTTCTTTTTGTACAAATTCACGTACACCATATTTGTCGGCGCAAAGCGTATGTAAAGGAGTTAGATCATTGATTTTTAGCCACTGCATTTTTGCGTTAAGGGTTTTGGGGTTTTTCAAATCAAGAGGGAAGCCTTGGGTTTGTTCAAATTTTCGTTTGAGAAAACTCTCATCAGATATTAGTTTATACTCTAAATAACGATATATTTTAAGAAATGGTTGTAAGGCAACTTTACCTAACCAAGTTCTTTTGTAAATTTTTTTTAAAAGTGCTTTCATTATATTACCAAATTATTTCTTTCAAATTATGCTGTTTAGCCCATTGTTGTGATTTTTTTCTAGAAACTACAACTCCTTCTCCGACTATTGTAAGTAAAGGCAAATCAGTAATGCTATCACTATAAGCAATAGAACTACCCCAGTCAACCTGACTAAAATCCAAAATCTCTTTTAAACGTGTGATTTTCTTTTCGTGCATACAATCAACACCTTTCATTCTTCCTGTACATCTTCCTTTTTGAGTAAAGCCAATATCGGTAGCTACCATTTTTGAAACACCAAATTCTCTACAAAAGGGCTCTATATATATAGAAAAGCCACCAGATACAACACAAATATTCATATCTTGTGTTTGTTTTTCTTCCAGTTGTTGCTGTATAGGAAGTATCAAGTTTGGACGGATTTCAAAAGTATAATATTCTTGTGATAATTCTCTCAGTTTTTTTTGCGAAAAGCCTTTTAACTGATACATTTTTAGCTTTTTGTGCCAATTATTTTTAGGAAAAAAAATGCTTATTATTCTGAAAAATCTAAATTTTACTAATAAAAAACGGACATACTCCCAAAACAACATTCTTGTTGATTTTGTTTTTTTTCTGACAAAATCTACAAACCTATCAGCTGTTTGGAAACTAACCAATGTTTCACAAAAATCAAAAAGAGCTACCTTAATCATTCATATAATTTTTTGATTACCTTTAAGACAAAATCCATCTGTTCTCTTGTTCCAACAGTTACTCTCACGTAGTATCCTTGTCTGTAAGAAAAGCTAAGGTTCCTCACAAAAATAGAATTTTCTTCTAAAAAAAATAAAAACCTATTTTTCTCTTCCAATGAATGGAAGTCAATAAGAATAAAATTACCTGAGCTTGAATAAACCTGTGCAATATTTTGGAAAACTCTTTGTAACTGATCAATAAAGAATGATTTACTCTTATTGACTTCTTCAACATAAGACCGCATATAACCAATATCATCTAATACTGCTATGGCGGCTTGTTGTGTACAACTACTAATGTTTTTAGGGTTTCTTATTAGGTTGATAGTTTTGATAATTTCTATAGGGGCTAACATATAGCCAATTCTGAAATTAGCAATAGCAAAAGCCTTAGAGAAAGTTCTTGTTATTATAATATTAGAATATTTTTGTATCAAATCTTTACAAGAAATCCCTGAAAATTCGAAATACGCTTCATCGATTAAGAAAATAGAATCTTTGAATTCTTTCAACAGAGCTTCAATATATTCTACATTATGTAAGTATCCCGTAGGATTATTTGGGTTACAGATATATACTAATGTAGGTTTTTCCTCCTGAATTTTTTTTCTAAAAGAATGGGCATCAAAAGAAAAATCTTTTTCGAACTGAAAGAATACTACTTCTGCTCCTCTAGATTGACAAGTTAAACGAAAATTATCATATGTGGGGCCTAATATCAACACTTTACTCATTGTTGACAATAACATGGTTGCTATATATTCGTGAATAGCGTCTGAACTAGAAAAGTATTGTATAAAATCTTTGGGTAGTTCAACATATTTAGCTAACTTGTCAAGAATTTCCTCTCTCCTAACATCGGGATACCAATTCAAATGATAATTATTCAAGAATTTTGAAATATACTCCTTTACCAAAGGAGTTGGAGCAATTGTAGCTTCATTCCAATCCAATTTTAAAATATTTGCAAATTTCTCATCTTTTGGTGATATTTCCCATACTTTATGAGAAGTTAGTGTATAAGGTTGTATTTTTTTTAAATATTTGTTCATAAAATATATATTTTATTGTTAAAAAGTTCTGTTTACAACAATATTTTCTCTCTTACATACGATGTACCTGTATATGAATTCAAATGTATAAACTAGCACTGTGATAATAGCAAAAATAGATACATTTTCGAGTAGGGAAAAAGTATAACCTATTAAGATACAAAAAAGGTAAAATAGTGTTGTTAATACCATTCCGATTAGTAGTAATTTATATTTATTAAAAACCAATAATCCATTATGTGCCAAAGGAAAACCTAATGAATATACTACTGCTGATAATAAAAAGATTCTTGTAGGTGTAACAGCATTCATTAGATTATCTCCGCCTAAAAAATATACAATCTGAGGAACTAAAAACTCAAGAACAGTAGTAACGAGTATATAAAATATAAAGGAATATTTCATGATTTTTGAGAGTAATTTTTTATCTTTTTCTATTGCCATTTTAGGGTATAAAGCATTATTTAAAATTGAAATAGGAAGCATCACTAAAAGTAATATTTTTATACCTAAATCATAAATAGCGACCATATCCATTCCTAAAAATATTCCAACGAATAAAATATTAAATCTATCCTTTACAGAAATGACAACATCTGAGATAAAGAGATTTATATTATCTTTTAGATGTGTTCTTATTATATTAAAGGACGGAAATCCAAACATCACTTTTTCCTTTTGAAAAATCACATATAAAGAAATCATTCCTCCTGTAAAAACTCCTACACTATTCAATAGAGGTACTAATAAAAAATCCTCATTACCTGTAACAAAAACGAAAATCAAAACAAAAAAAAGAACCTTTAAACAAAAATTAATAATTGTTATGTACTTCATCTTTTCTATTCCTTGGAAAAACCACTGAGGGAACAACACTTCATTCAAACATATGAAAAAAGAAAATACGTATAACCAAAAGTCATTTCCTTTCACATTAAATAAAAGAAGTCCTAATATCAAAACAAACAAAGATAAAAACCAAAAAGCAATCTTAATAATCAATATTGAAGAAACAATTTCCTTGATTTTATAAGCATTATCCCTATGAATGGCTACATCTTTGGCTCCTGAAACATTAAAACCAAAATTTATAAAAATTGAGAAATACGTAGCAACGGTCTGTGCAAAAACAATTTTTCCATATAATGTATCTCCCAATACACGAATCAGATAAGGATAAACTAATAAAGGCATCATTAGATTAAATACCTGTACCAATGCCAAATATGAAAAATTTTCGAATATCTTTTTATTGCCTTTAATTATTTTCTTGATCCTTGTTACCACGAGTCTAATATACTTTACAAATATTTCTTATACCACTCTATAAATTTTTTAACGCCCTGTTTGATATTTGTTTGAGGTTTGTAATCATAGTCCTTTATAAGTTCACTTACATCAGCCCAAGTACGTTTAACATCTCCCTTTTGCATTGGATACATTTCTTTAACGGCTACTTTTTCCATATTACATTCAATCTCCGAAATAAAGTTTTCTAGCTTAACGGATTTATTATTACCTATATTATAAACTTTACTTTTATTACGAAAATCTCCAAAAGGCTTTTCAATTACACGCACAATTCCCTCAACAATATCATCAATATAGGTAAAATCACGCTCCATTTCACCATTATTGAAAACCTTAATGGGACGATTATTCATTATCGCATCTGCAAATAAGATGGGAGACATATCAGGTCGTCCCCAAGGACCATACACCGTAAAAAAACGCAATCCTGTCGTGGCAAAATGATATAAGTGTGTGTAGGTATAAGCCATTAATTCATTGCTTTTTTTAGTAGCGGCATACAAACTTACAGGAGTATCCGTAAGGTCTTGTTCATGGAAAGGTATCTTACTATTCATTCCATAAACACTCGAACTACTTGCATATACCAAATGAGGTATATCAAAATGACGACAACATTCCAAAATATTTAGAAAACCTACAATATTAGACTGGATATAAGATTCCGGATTTTCAATAGAATATCGTACCCCTGCCTGAGCTGCCAAGTGGCAAACAATATCAAATTTTTCAACTTCAAATATTTTCTCTAAAATATTTTTATTGATAATATCCGTCTTTTGAAAACAAAAATTTGTAAATTTACTACTCACAACTTGTTTGTTTTCAATACAATGACTTTTTTCAATCCCTAGTTGAAGAAGCCGTTCATATTTTAAAGAAACATCATAATAATCATTAATATTATCAATACCAAAAACCTTATGCTCTCTCTCTAATAAAATTTTACAAGTATGAAATCCAATAAAACCTGCGGCTCCAGTAACTAATATTTTCATTAAACTAATATTATTTTACACCTATTTGTATGTATTCGAATCCTTTACTTGGCAAGTCGAATGAGTTGTACTGATTGCGTCCATCGAAAATTACTTTTTCTTTGAGAAGTTTTGCTATTTCTTCAAAATCAGGCACTCTGAATTCTTTCCATTCAGTAAGCAAAATCATAGCATCGGCACCTTTTAGTGCGTTGTACTTGCTTTCAAGGTATTGAACATCAATCCCTTTTAGATAAAAGGCTTGTGCTTCGTGAATGGCTTTAGGGTCATAAGCCTGTATTTTAGCTCCGCGTTTTACCAATTCTTTGATGATATAAATAGCAGGAGCCTCGCGCATATCATCTGTTTCAGGCTTAAATGCTAATCCCCAAATTGCGAAAGTTTTGCCAGAGAGATTTTCGCCGTATCTTTTTATTATTTTTTCAGCAACAACAACTTTTTGACGATTATTGACATTGTCAACCGACTGAATGAGTTCCGCATTGTATTCTACTTCTTCGGCTAATTTTTTAAGAGCTAGTACATCTTTGGGGAAGCAAGAACCTCCGTATCCGCAACCAGGGTAAATGAAGCTATACCCAATTCGATTGTCCGAGCCAATACCAATACGCACTTTGTTAACATCAGCTCCTACGCGTTCGCAAATATTAGCAATTTCATTCATAAACGAAATTTTGGTAGCTAACATAGCATTGGCTGCATATTTGGTCATTTCCGCCGAACGAATATCCATCCCGATAAACCTGTCATGTTGCATAAAAAATGGAGTATACAGCGTTTTCATCTTATCCATAGCGTACTGACTATCAGAGCCAATCACGACTCTATCAGGTTTCATAAAGTCTTGAATAGCTTTGCCTTCTTTCAAAAATTCAGGATTTGAAACTACGTGAAATTCAAAATTTACACCTCTTTTATTCAATTCTGTTTCGATGGTTGCTTTTACTTTATCAGCAGTTCCCACAGGCACAGTCGATTTATCTACAACGATTAATTCGCCTTGCATGGTCTGCCCGATAGATTTTGCCACCGAAAGAACATACTGCAAATCCGCCGAGCCATCATCACCCATAGGAGTTCCTACCGCTATGAAAGCAATTTCTGCATCGGCAATGGCTTGGGACAAATCTGTAGTAAAAAACAAATTTTTATTAGCAATATTATCCAAAACCATAGTTTCAAGTCCTGGCTCATAAATAGGGATTATTCCCTTTTTTAGTTTTTCAATCTTTTCCGCATTTACATCTACACAGGTAACCGTATTGCCCATTTCGGCAAAACAAGTACCTGATACTAAACCTACATATCCTGTCCCTATTACTACTATTTTCATCTCGTTTATTTTATTTTGTCATATTTGAACCAAGTGTGAAAACGCTTACCACACTAACTTCCAAAGGATTAACGTTTTAACTACTACTATCAACACTAAACCCTCCGAAAAAGGTAAACCCGTCGGCAAAGGTACAAAAAATATATTACAAATGACTCAAAAAAAGTCTTTTTATAGAAGAAAACGTTTTCCTTGTATTTTATTAGAAATTTTTATTGCAATATGAATTCAGTCTAATTCTATATTTTCCGATCAATAACATAATTGACCATCATTATCAAGGCGTCTTTATAGTCTGAATCAGGAAAATCATTCAAAATCTGCAATGCTTTTTGTTGAAACTCCTTCATTTTTGTCTCTGCGTATGACAACCCATTGTTGTTTTTTACAAAATCAATAATTTCTCGCACTCGTTTTTTATCTTTATTATGATTTTTAACAGAATTAATTATCCATTTTTTATCTTTTTCGGAGCAATTATTCAATGTATAGATAAGGGGAAGTGTCATTTTTTGTTCTTTGATATCGATTCCTGTGGGCTTACCTATGGCATCGTCTGTGTAATCAAATAAATCATCTTTGATTTGGAAAGCCATACCGATATATTCACCAAACTGTCGCATTTTTTCGATGGTTTCGCGATCATCAGGTTTAACAGAACAAGCCCCCATTGCACAACAGGCCGCAATAAGAGTAGCCGTTTTTTGTCTGATAATTTCGTAGTAAACTGATTCAACAATGTCCAACCGCCGTGCTTTTTCAATCTGCAGCAACTCTCCTTCACTCATCTCACGCACAGCCACGGAAATGATTTTCAATTGGTCAAAATCATCATTATCAATAGAAAGCAACAATCCTTTTGAAAGAAGATAGTCGCCAACCAACACCGCAATTTTATTTTTCCAAAGAGCATTGAGTGAAAAGAAGCCTCGTCGTTTGTTACTATCATCTACTACATCATCATGTACTAAAGTAGCTGTATGAATCAATTCTATGACGGAGGCTCCACGGTAAGTACGTTCATTGACAGTCCCCGACACCATTTTTGCCACTAAGAATACAAACATAGGACGCATTTGTTTACCCTTCCGATTTACAATATAATACGTAATCCGATTCAAAAGAGCCACTTTTGACGACATCGATTCCTGAAACTTTTGTTCAAAAAGTTCCATTTCCTCTCGTATGGGTTGTTTTATTCGTGTGGTTACTTTCACTATTTAGAATTTTAAAATTCGTCTGGAATGAATTTTCTATAATATGAATGCGGTATAGGCTTACAGAACCTTAATTTTGACCACAATTTTGCGTATTTTCCCTTGACCAATGATGGGAGCGTGTGCATCTTCTGGATAAACAATAGCAAAATGTTTAGGTTGTAGTGTTACGTAGGTCGTAGGTTGATCTTCATATAAACCATAATCCTCTTCGGTGTTAAAGGCTTTTTTCTCATGTTTACAGTCTGTCAAACTCTTCCATCCAATTGTTTCTTCTCCTGTTAGAAGCACGTGAATATCCAAATACTTTTGATGATATTCCAACACCTGATTTTCTTTACTAAGACATTCAGGCTCCGCGTTTATAAAAAAAACATCTTCACCATCGAACTCTATTTTTCCGAGTTCCAAATTTAAAAAGTTTGTTTGTTTGATATGAGCAAATACTTTTGTGAAAGCTGGATGCAATTTTTCGTAACGCTCACTATGGTTTAAATGCGCAACAATCATTTTTTATTTTTTTATGGTTATAATTTAAATCCAAAACCTATTGAAAAATAAGCTATATTAAACAATTTTGCCTTATCAAAAGACCATTTTTTATTAAGAATTTTAGTCCTATTTGATAAAGGTGTCAGGTCATAACTGACATTGGTTTCTGCAATAGCAAAAAAACTATCCGAAAAATTATAGATAACCCCTACCCCACCGTATGCTGTAATTGAAGACGGATGAAAATGTTCATCAACTCGCTCGGTAGCGTATGTTCCTACGTATTTCTCCGTGTATCTATGTATTTCAGAATCCCATTCATAGCCGAAATTATAGATTTGTAATATAATTTTTGACGAAAATCCTCCTTGTACAAACCACTCGAAATCTCGACCATTTTTGTAACGTACCAACATTGGAACTTCAACATAATCAAACCTATAAGAACCGTTCCACCGAGCAATGTCTATGATAGCATCACTACTCTTGTATTCGAATCCTTGCCGACGGTAGAGCATCTCTATCTGTAAAGACCAATGTTTACTGAACGCATTATTGATAAACACGCCCATATTGATACGACTCATGAATCCGTTGTAAGTGGTATTGCCTGTTTCATCCTCCATTGCCTTTGCTAAACTTCCGTTCAACGGAGGGACAACACTTTTTATACCTAAACGAAGTTCCTGAGCTACTGAAATATTCATGAAAAATATTCCAACAAACAAAAGTAGTATTTTTTTTGTCATATATTATATATTTCTATAAGTTTTTCTATATTTTTTGCCTATGATTATGCAATATAGGTTAGCTCTACCTATCAAAACCAATGCCTTCAGCCAGTAGAAGATTAATACATACAAGAGGAAACTCTACTGATACGTAAGGCTTGTTGTTTTCATATAATCAAAAAACTAAATAGTTATCAATCACACAAATCCAATATTTTCTTTCTGTACTCTAAATCCATAACTAATCTGTAATATAGAGGATTATGAGCTCTTCTATATCCTGAATAATTCGTTCTATCAAGTTCTACTTTTGCTGCTTTTTTCCATTGTTCAAATAAAAAATGGTCATCATAAAAAATGACATCGTTACCAAAATTGACCCTAACCTTTGCAGGGAAAGCACCACCGATAAGATAGGAGTTTAATTATAGTGAAAAATAATATTCTTTGATTTTTTGAGCCATTAGCTTTCTTCTCAAAGATAAAAAATCTTGATAATCTTCAATATTCATATGTATAATTTCGGTAGGAATACAATTCATTTTTAGATTTCCCAAAAATTCTTGCTCGTTTGAAATTCCGCTTATGGAATGTTGTTTAATCAATTCAAAATAATCTTTTGGTGATTTATTCCCAATTTTGATATTTATTTCCGATTGCATATACACGTAATTGGCTATTTGATTGTATTGCCCTTTCTCCAATCCATTCTTTTTCAAGTAATCTTTTGGAAATAAGTGATGTATATCGCCTCTGTGTTCAATCAATTCTCGGACAGAAATATCTTTCGATAAAAATCCTTTATCGCTAGCCTTAACTTGTGAAGCTAAAAAAGTTAAAAAATAAGGGCTACTTGCCACTGAGGTATTTAAGCTTTGTGGTAGTGAGGCGTTCCAAAAAGCATCGGACAATTCAGCTTCCTCTTTTTCTCTAAGATATTGTTCAAAAGGTTTTTGAGAAATTTGCTTAATATCAAAATCAAACATACTCTCTGGCGACCCCGAATATCTTCCCGTTAAGATAGAATAAACCAACCATCTTTTAACGTAACTTTCAATAGAAACGGGATTCACTTGAAGTTCTTTTAATTTCAGATAAAGAATGTAAGCGAAGTTTAAAGCATTTTGCGAACGAATGAGTTTGGGCGAAATAAATCCTGCCGATTTTACAACCATCAAAAATCTTTTAAAATTAGTTTCATTGATAAAGTTTTCAACTCCCCTTTTCAATTTTTGAAACGATTTTTCAGCAATTTCAGTTTCAAAAGTTCGAGTTTCAAAATTTCGTCCCGAAAGTAAGCTAACTAAATCGGAAAGTCGTCCTCTGCCAAATTGCGAAGTAAATGCCACACGAATTAAATCGTTGTAAGTGGGGTCGTACAAATCATCATTTTCGGTTTTAAGCCAAGACATTTTTCTGAAAAATTCCGTTTGAGCAAATTCTTTATCATTCTCCAAAATATGCTGATAAAATTCAGGAGCTACCGCCAAATGGCAGAAATAATCAATCACTTTTCGCAATTCATTTCCTCCGTTTTCAGTATCAGAGGCGATTTTACTCATTGCAAAATCGGCTTGGCTCAATACCACGCCTTTTGAATTAATTCGGATAAAAATTTCGGTTACGGTTTCAATATCCAATTCAGGGGCAAGTTCAATAAGTCCTATTTGCTTTTTAGGAATATTTATCAGATTAGAGAAAGCGTTACGAACTTGCTTTTTATCAACTTCTGGATTGAGCTCAAAATAGTTATCAACAATCTCAAAAAGATCTCCGTTAATAGCTTGTGATATATCAGGTAACCAAGTTTTATCCTTTAAAATAGCAGGGTTTTGAACTTCAAATTTTTCCTCAATAGGATTGAAGGCAATTTTGATTTTTACTCGTTGATAATTTTTATTAACAACGGATTGCCCTAATAGAGCCGCCGTTAAAGCCGTTATTCGTTGTTGTCCATCAATTAAAACTTTCTTTCCCTCACTTAAACTTCCGTCTTTGAGTTTTACATTTGGATTTCTCCAAGCAATCACATATCCGATAGGATAACCTTGATACAAACTATCCATCAAATCACGAACCTTTGAGCTATCCCAAACAAAAGGACGCTGAATTTCAGGAATCGCAATTTCACCTGCCTTTACAGATGCTAATATAACCTCTATAAGATATTGATTTACGGAATATTTTTGCATTGTGTTTTAAAGTTTATAATTCTATTTTTCCTAAAAAATCATTACCCTACGGCTCACACTTACCTCCCCATATACACCAACAAAATGCTGATATCTGCGGGGGAAACGCCGCTGATACGTGAGGCTTGTGAGAGCGTGGTCGGACGGATTTTTTTCAGTTTTTCGCGAGATTCAAACGAAATGGAAGTTAGTTTATCGTAATTGAAGTTTTCAGGTATGCGAATGTCTTCCAACCGGTTGAGTTTGTCGGCATTGTTTTTTTCTTTTTCAATGTACCCTGCGTATTTTACCTCAATTTCCGTTTGTTCAATGATTTCTTTATCAATTTCATTGGCTTCCACGAATGATTTTACGCTCTCCAATTGTTGCAAATCAGCAATGGTAATGTTCGGACGCGAAAGTACTTTGAACATCTTGTCGCCTTGTTTCATTGGAGACGAGTCGTATTTTTCCAAAATTGGGTTCGCTTCTTCGGGTTTGATACTCGTTTCCTTAAAAAACTCAACAAAAGCATTGGTTTTTGCTTGTTTTCTTTCCAAAACGTCCATTCGCTTTTGCGATGCCAATCCTAATGAAAAACCAAGTGGCGTAAGTCGTGCATCGGCGTTGTCTTGTCGCAAAAGAGTACGATATTCTGCTCGGGAAGTGAACATTCGATAAGGTTCTTCCGTTCCTTTGGTAATCAAATCATCAATCAAAACACCGATGTAAGCCTCATTTCGTTTCAGAATGAAAGGCTCTTGCTCACGAATTTTCTGTACGGCATTTATTCCTGCCATAATTCCTTGTGCGGCAGCCTCTTCGTAACCTGTTGTTCCGTTGATTTGACCTGCAAAATACAGATTTTCAACAAGTTTTGTCTCTAACGTGTGTTTGAGTTGTGTCGGCGGAAAATAATCGTATTCAATGGCGTACCCTGGGCGGAAAAACTTCACATTTTCAAAGCCTTCTATTTTTCGCATTGCTTCAAACTGAACTTCTTCTGGAAGCGATGTTGAAAATCCGTTTACGTACACTTCCACCGTGTTCCAACCTTCGGGTTCTACGAAAATCTGATGGCGGTCTTTGTCGGCAAATCGGTTGATTTTATCCTCAATTGATGGGCAATAACGCGGTCCCACACCTTGAATCGCCCCATTGAACATCGGTGAGCGATCAAATCCTGTGCGGAGCAAGTCGTGTACTTCCTCGCTGGTGTAGGTCATATGGCAATCTTTCTGAATTTGAAGCGGTTGTGTTTCTTCCGAAAAGGAAAATTTCTCCGGATTTTCATCGCCGGGTTGCGGAATCATTTTGGAATAATCAAGCGAACGGCTATCCACTCGCGGAGGTGTTCCTGTTTTCATTCTTCCTGACTCAAATCCGTGAGAAACCAAGCATTCGGTAATCCCTTTGGAAGCCTTTTCACCGGCTCTTCCGCCTCCTAACTGCTTCATTCCGATATGAATAACTCCATTTAAGAAAGTTCCATTAGTAAGAATCACCGATTTGGAATAAATAGGAATTCCTAAAGAGGTTTTTACGCCTTTCACCTGATGATTTTCGATAATTAAGTCGGAAACCATATCTTGGTAGAAGTCGAGATTAGGCAATCTTTCGAGTTGCAAACGCCATTCTTCGGCAAATCGCATTCGGTCGCTTTGAGCTCGGGGACTCCACATTGCAGGACCTTTCGACTGGTTGAGCATTTTGAACTGAATGGCAGTTTTGTCAGTGATGATGCCTGTATACCCACCCAAAGCGTCAATCTCACGAACGATTTGCCCCTTAGCGATGCCTCCCACCGCTGGGTTGCACGACATCTGTGCTATATTTTGCAATTGCATTGTGATGAGCAAGGTTTTCGCTCCCATATTGGCAGCAGCAGCGGCAGCTTCGGCTCCTGCGTGTCCGCCACCCACTACGATAACGTCATATTTTTCTTGAAACATATTTCTATTTGGCTTTGAGCAAAAACACTTTAAATAATTAGACACCTCTAAACTATTTACTAATGACTTTTGCGGTGCAAAAATAAGAATTTCATTCTATAATTTTGAGTTTTTCTTTCAAACGGATTTTTGGACTTCAGGTAGTGATAGATACGAAATGATTATTCCGAGATATTTTTGTTTATTTTTGCATGAAAATTTTACTAATGCCAAAAATATAATGATAAATATTCGTAAAACTGTAAAAATCAATATGCGTGAGATTTGAAAGTATCACAATGGCAACTTTTTGCTTAGGAAAACGAATAAATTTGGTGCAATATCCCGCCTGACCACCTGGATGAAAATAAAAAGTTCCCCATTGAGGATTTTCACCAATATACCAACCCAATCCGTAGTTGTAATCCAAATCTTTTGCGTAGGAACCATCGTTTAAAAGCGTAGGCGAAAACAATTTCTGTTTACTTGATTGATTTAAAATAACATCGGAATGTAGAGCTTTATCCCATTTCAGCAAATCATAGGCTGTGGAATAAACCGATCCGTCACCATAAAAACCACCCAAACCACGAACATACGAATTATGAGGCTGTTCATAGGCTATTTTTCTGGTTTTCGTTAGCTCATCAAGTTCATAGCCCTGACAAATTTCTTTCTTTGTAACTAATCTTTTGTCGGTGTAATATTCGGCAGAAGTGTCATTCATTTGAGCAGGTTTGAAAATGTACTTGTGCATAAACTCCTTAAATGGCATTCCGCTAACTTTTTCGATTAAAACGGCTGCAGTACAATATGCTATGTCACAGTAATCCCACTTATCGCCCGCCGACAATTGTTGTGGATATTTCCCCGATGATAACATTTTCATCAGCTCTTTGTTACCATTGATTTTTTTCATATTCAAATCGGGAACCATCGTTTTTGAAAAATCGGGCATACCCGAAGTGTGATTCAATAAATGTATGATTTTAACATCTTTATAAGGATAAGTCGGCAAGTATTTCTTAACGTAATCTTCTAATTTCAATTTCCCTTGTTGTTCCAAAATTAAGACTGCTGTTGCCGTGAATTGTTTTGAAACTGACGCCAACTGAAAAATCGTATTTCGGGTAAATGGTATATTTTTTTCGTAGTCGGCTTTTCCAAAAAAAACATCGTAAACGATGGTATCATTTTGTGAAACAAGTACATGTCCGCTAAACTTTCCGTTTTTAAATTCTTTCTGAAAAAGAGAATCAATATAGGAAATGTTGATTTTTTGTCCAAACAATAAACATGGGATAAATATCATTATAGAACATATTTTTTTCATACCATTATTTTTATTAGGTGGTTATCTATTTTAGCGTTCATTTCACATCAAACAGGATACAAATCTACAAAATAAAACCACGACTTGTTCAAATTTTAGCCTCTTTTTGTGGTATTCAAAACTGATAAGCAATCTTTTTTGCTACAAAAATATTCTGTGAAGTAAAGCTACAACCATTAAACTCCAATTTTCAATTTTTTCAAATTGTATATTCAATAAAATTGTTGTTTTTAAAAATCTAATTTGTACTGTTGCTCAAATCAGGGCTACGAAAGTGGAGGATGAAGAGCGTTTTTGTAATAGGGGTTCATTAGTAATTTTAGGTTTTTTATGAAAGTGATGGCAGTTTTTTAAGAACGGATTTTTTACTTTTGCTCCTATTTTAAAACATTAACAAAGAGATGAAAAAATTACAGTACTTAGTGCTGATGACATTGCTTGTCATTGGCTGTGGGAAGGACAACCCAACAGGAGAAATTCCTAACGAACCTGAACAAAAATTGAGTTCTCAAAAAATCCTTGGAGACTTTACTTTGTTTGATGAAGCCACTGGAAAATGGCGTAACACAGAAATAAAAGATAATGTGGTGACGGCAGTTATCGAAACTCCGTTTGATATTAAGGCGTTGGTAGCCACAGTTCGTATTCCTGACAAGGCTACCATCAGTCCCGATCCAACGCAAAAAAGAGACTATACTACCCCAGTGGTCTACACCATAACGGCAGAGGATGGAACTAAGGCGGAATATAAAGTCATCGTTACCAAACGACTTCTTTCAGAAAGTAATATCTACCGATTGCATTTTAAAGAAGTTGGTAAGTCACGTGATCACTACAACCCGCATCCTAGTTTAAATCAACATGATAAAAATGCTGATATCAGAATAGTAGTTCCCTTAACTACGGACGTAACCAAATTGACCTCTGTATTTGAAATTTCAGAGGGAGCAACGATTCATCCGAAGGCAGGACAAACGCTTGACTACACCAAACCTGTGGAATATACCGTTACATCCGAAGACGGAAAAACGGTTCTAAAATATACTGTAACAGTAATCTTTGACGATTTGCCAAAGCTGAGTTTATCAATTAATGGAGAAGAATTCCGAAACGTCCCTCCAGGAGGAACCATTGCTTTTGGTGTGAATGTTTTGCCAAAGCACGAAGATATTCGGGTTTCGTTGGTTACCGAAGATGGAAAATCAAGTGTGCCACTCACTATCCAAAAAGTAGATGATACTAACAAAAAAATACACGTAAAACTTCCAGATACGTATCTGAACGGAATATATAAGTTAGATGTTCGTATTGCAGAGAACAATAGTGCGATGAGCTATACTTTTGTGCTTCATGGCGGGAACCCCGTTTTTCATTATATTACGAGTAATGGCGGAGGGCCAAAAACACCTAATTCCTTGCTTTATCTTGCAGAGCAATTTGGAATTTTTGCGAGTATAAACAGAAAAGACTTTGCAAAGCATAGTTTCTTTATTAAGAAAAATGGAGAATATCTCCCATTAGAAAATGCAAGATTTCATACTAATTCTACAACAATTATACTAGAAGCTCCGTTAGAGCTTCCAAATACTTCATTGGAGACAGGTAAGGATTTTGAGTTTGTTATCCGCTACGAAGGAAAAGAATATACTTATCCTTTAGTAAACAATAAAAATGAGCCAGTTAAAGTGTATATCCCTAAACCTCCTGTGGTTACGGGAGTTTCAAAAACTTCTGTTACACAAGGTGAAACTTTGGTGATTAAAGGATCAAACTTATTCTATCCACATGGTGATCTACGGGACGGAGGTCGAGATAAAATCAATCATTATACAGCTATAAGAAGTCGCACTCCTTCTAAAGAATTGATTTCGATGATTGGAAAAGAGATAGATGCGCAAGGAAATTTGGTACTTACTGTCCCATTTAATTTCTTGGCAGAGACGGAATATAAACTCTTTATAGATAGTAACGTAGATTCGTTTGGGAGCCTGGAGACACCAATCACTATCAAAGTAGAGTTGCCGAAACCTACACATCCAACAATGCGAATACAAGAAGCAGAAGTCTATCACGAAAATAGTAAATATTTCAAAAAACAATTAAGAGTGAAATTTAATGGAGACATTTCCAAAATTAATATTAAAGCTATTGTATTCCCTGAATATCAAAATGCAAAGATTACTAATTTCATTGTTTATGAGGGTTCTAACTCTATTATGACGGGGGAATTAAATTTTTGGGAATACAGAGATGTTTATACGAGAAGACATACACTTTACGTCCTTTTTGAAGAAGGAGGAAAAGAGTATAAGCTTTATTTTAATGCAAAGCGAGGAGAACAGAATGATTAAATGACAAATGATTGAATCAATAAATAGAGGCTAACCTTTTTCGGGTCAGCCTCTATTTTATTTGTTTCAAAAATGCCTTTTTGAGTTGGTATCTACTGAAAAATTAAGTTTATTTGAAAGTAGAGATGCTAACTTCGTTGAATCCATGTTCGAACTGTTCACCCGTTTGCATGTTCTTCACTACAAATGATTTTTTTTCGAGTTCTGATTCTCCTATGATTACCACGTAAGGAATATTACGTTTATTAGCGTAATCCATTTGTTTTTTCATTTTCGCACTGTCTGGGTATAATTCGGCTTTTAGCCCCAATGTTCGAAGCTGTTGTATTAATTTCAGACTTTGCAAAGCTTCTTGCTCTCCGAAATTGACACACAGCACATCCACTGTCTCACTGATTTCCGAAGGAAATAAATTTAGTTCTTCCATGACTAAACAAATTCTGTCCAAACCAAATGAAATTCCTACACCGCTGATGCCTTTCAGTCCAAATATATTTGTCAAATCGTCATATCGACCTCCACCTCCAATGGAACCTATGTTTACATTTTTCGGTGCGGCAACTTCAAAAATAGCTCCTGTATAATAGTTTAACCCACGTGCCAAAGTTACATCCAAATCTAAAAAAGCCGTTTGTAGCGGCAAAACCGAGATTGATTTTTCAATAAATTCGAGTTCTTCAATGCCTTTTTTTCCTATTTCAGAAGTTTGTAAGATAGTTTTTAGAGTTGTGATTTTCTGAGAGAAATCTCCTTTAAGATGAAAAATAGGTTTTATTTTTTCAATAGCTTGTGCCGAAATCCCTTTTGAGAGCATTTCATTGATGACTCCTTCTTGTCCTATCTTATCCAATTTGTCTAAAGCAACAGTGAAATCAATGAGTTTTTCACTTTCTCCAATTACTTCCGCAAATCCACTCAAAATTTTGCGATTATTCATTTTAATGGTAACCCCTTTGAGATTCAGTTGTGTAAAAACGCTATCGTAAAGCTGTACGAATTCAATTTCTTGCCAAAGACTGTTGCTTCCTACCACATCGGCGTCGCATTGGTAAAACTCACGAAAACGTCCCTTTTGAGGTCGGTCGGCACGCCAAACAGGTTGAATTTGGTACCTTTTGAACGGAAACGTGATGTCGTTTTGGTGCTGTACTACATACCGAGCAAAAGGTACTGTTAAATCATAACGCAAAGCCTTCTCAGAAATTTGAGGAGTGAGTTTTGTTACATTTTTGGTTTCCCAATCGGAAGGATCTACTTTTTCGGCGAAATTCCCTGAGTTTAAAATTTTGAAAATCAAACGATCACCTTCCTCTCCATATTTTCCCATAAGAGTGTCGTAATTTTCAAAACTTGGTGTCTCAATGGGTTGAAATCCAAATTTGGTAAATTCGTTTCTTATTTTATCGATAATAAAATATCGTTTAGCCAATTCCGTAGGCGAGAAATCGCGTGTACCCTTTGGTATGCTTGGTTTTTGTGCTGCCATAATCGTTTTTTGTATAAATCAGCGACAAAGATAGTTACAAAATTTTAATTTTACCCAATCACTTTTTTAATAATTCAGGAAGTTAATTCATACAAGTACAATAGGGATTAGCTAACTAATTTAACTAATCCCTATTGTATATTTACAGATACGCTAACTAAAAAGGTATAAAGTCCTTTTTAAAGCATTTAGCATTTCTTATTTTTTCATTTAACGAAAAAGTTTTTATTTCGTTCTAATCGCACATGAGTCAATTTCAGATACCCGTAAAGTATTTACCATTCCTTTTCCTTGAATAGGCATTGCTGCAAGGCTTATCATAATGTCACCCATGTTTACATATCCTTTTTCGTTAGCGATATGGTTCACATCTTCAATAGTTTCATCCGTTGAAACGAAACGGTCGTAGTAGAACGTAGTTACTCCCCAATATAGGCTTAGTCGGGTTAAAATACGTCGGTTTGATGTGAATACTAATATGTGAGATTTGGGTCTATATGAAGAAATCAATCCTGCAGTGTAGCCACTATTTGTTAATGTCGAAATTACTTTGGCGTTCATTTCGTTAGCCATTGTTGCTGCGTGGAAACAGATAGAGTTCGTTACATAACGGTTAGAACGTACAAATGGAGTAATCATTGGTACTTTAATTAAATCAGAATGTTCTACACTGTGAATGATACGGCTCATTTGCTCAATCACTTGTACGGGATATGCCCCTACGGAGGTTTCCCCCGATAACATCACAGCGTCAGCTCCATCCATTACGGAATTTCCTACGTCATTTACCTCAGCACGAGTTGGTGTTAAGCTCGAAATCATACTTTCCATCATCTGCGTTGCGATGATCACAGGAATGTGATTGATTTTTGCTTTACGAACCAATTCTTTTTGAATTAGAGGTACTTCTTCGGCTGGGATTTCTACTCCTAAATCACCACGAGCCACCATAATACCATCGCAGTTCGCCATGATTTTATCAATATTTACCAGAGCCTCTGGCTTCTCAATTTTTGCGATAATCGGAATTTTATATCCTGCATTTTCAGCTATCAAGTCTTTCAAATCCTGAATGTCTCGGCTGTGACGAACAAATGATAAGGCGAACCAATCCACGTCCTGGGTAATGGCAAACAAAGCATCTTTCACATCTTTTTCGGTCAATGCAGGTAATGAAACGTTTGTATTAGGAAGGTTTACACCTTTTTTAGATTTTAAGATTCCCCCTTGGATTACTTTTGCTTCCACTTCATTGACGTTATTAGTAGAAACTACTTCAAAGATAAGTTTTCCGTCGTCAAGTAAAATGCGCTCACCTGGATTCACATCATTCGGAAACTCTTTGTAATTCATATACACACGCTCTTTTGTGCCAACGAAAGGCTCTCCTGTAACGAAAGTAATTCTGTCGTCGGGAGCTACAAAAACTCCTTCTTCCATTACTCCCACTCGGAGTTTAGGACCTTGAAGATCTGCTAATATCGCTGTGTTGTACCCATATTCCTCATTTACCGTACGGATAAGTCCGATACGCTTCTTTACCTCTTCATAATCAGCGTGTGAGAAGTTAATACGAAACACATTCACACCCGCTTCCACCATCGCTTTAATCGTTTCTAAGGAATCCGTTGCAGGCCCTAAAGTAGCGACTATTTTTGTCTTTTTAATATTTAACATCCTTGAAGTATTAATTTGTTTTTTGTATTTAATGTATATGTATCTATCTCATAAGCAGTTACTTGTGCGATTTCATTTACCTTGTCCAAAACATTTTGAGTTTTAAAACGATTGTCACAATCTATTTTTAGAAAAAAATCTACCTTTTTCTTATCTTTCAATAGGTAGGAAGCCGTGTACAAGGAATCAAACAAGAGTCCGCTATCTTTTATGTTATTTTCTACATTTACTTTATTGGAGATGCAATGCCAGTTCACGTCCGACAGTTCGTCATACCATTCAAAATATGGAAATGGCACTGAATTTTGTTCATTTACAATTTTCTTTTTTTTGTTTCTTGAAAGATTGATTTTTAGGTGGTTGTTTAAGAAATAAACTAACCGAAAATCTTCCAAAGTAGTATGTATGGCAATTAATTTAAATGTGTCATCGAACCAATCATTCGACAATTTATAAGTAGCCATAAAGCCTATTTTTTAGAGATGCAAAGATACAAAATAATCGAAAGATATACCTATCCTTAACAAATATTTGACTATTTGTTTCCTTTTTTACGGGTAAATCGTCTCAGAAGAAACATCCCAAAGGCAACTACTCCAAAAATGAGGTACATATAAAAGTCTTTTCTATCGGTACTATCCCAAAGGCGATATGCTTGAAAAGCAGCGTAAATGCTGATAATCAGATAAGCGTATTCAAAAAATATTCGTGTATTCATGTTTTTTTAAATGATTATTTTGATTTTAGCAAGAGCTTAAAATACTAGTTTTCGAGTTTATTGATCAGGTTTTTCAGTGATTTTAATACAAACTGTTTAATTATATATTAATTACAAATCTATTTTGAGTTTTTTCTTCAAAGGAGGTGATTTTTTTGATGTTCAACTAAAATCGGTGAAGTTATCAAAGAAAATATTTATTCCTTTTCTTCCACAGCTAAAACTCCGGTGGTTTTATGTGCTTTTACGGTAGAAAAGGCTTTGTCAAAGTCCATTCCAACTCCCTTAGTAACCGTCCCTTTTTTATGATCGGTAAAAGAGAACTCTTGGTCGGTGAAAATCCAATCCGTTTTTTGATCCCAGAATAATTGTTCGGTGGTTAATTTTTTTCCATCGTAGGTAGTCAGAACCACGCTGTCTCGAAGCTCAACCATTTGGGAGTTCATGTAGATAATTCCGTATTTAGCTTCTACCGTATTTTTGTTGTTATCCTTATCGAAAAAATCAACCTGCAATCCGCTTGGAAAATCAGTGAAAGGGAATTGTTGGTTAGAGAAATCGTTACTCAAGGGACTACTCAAAACGGCTATCACTTTAGTTGAGTCCGTATAAATTAATTTGAAATCATAAATTTCACCCTGAGGAAATTTATGGGTAATATTCAGTTCTTGTAGGGTTCGCAAATCGGTAGTACACGAAAAAAGTATTGCCATACAACCAAGTACGGCAATACTTTTAATTTTATGTAATCGTTTGTTAATCATTTTTTACAAAGAAGGCACTTTCACTGATTGACCTACCCAACATTTGAAAGTAATCGTTTTACCTGCCATTCCAGACTCGAAAATATCTACTTTTGAAGGAGCTAAGGCTTCATAGCGAGTCGCTAAACTTTCTAATCCTCCTTTGCGAGCTGTATTGGCAGCTAACCAATAGATAGCTCTTTTCTCAAATGAAGAATTTCCACACTCGTTAGCACTTTCCGCATAAGCGTTTGCAATTATTCGATAGGCATCAGCATTTGAAGGATTGTATTTCAAAGCTTCTTGTGCATATCTTACTGCATTTGCTTTTGAATATTTAAAAGCAATTTTAGTTAATATTCTTGCCTTTTTAAGGTTGTCGCTTTCCAAACGAACTGATTCGTTATAGTATTCAATAGCTTTAGCAGAGTTTTTATTCTTGTCATTCAATACTCCTAAGTAATAAGCAGATGCTGCTGAAGGAGATAAAGTATGTAGAGAACTTACGATTTTCACGAATAAAGGATCGCTTGTACAATCTTTATCAGACATTTTTCCGGCAGCACGACGTAACCACTCTTCGTTTTCTTTGTTTGCTTCAAAGTTTTTGTTGTAAAGAGGGATTAGGTTATCGCAATCCGCTAATTTACCTAACTTAGCATCCACACTTTCTCCAATGGTTTCGTAGTTATCCATACGCTGACGTGAAGTCTCTAAAATCTTTTTATCTTTTCCGTCAATAGTTCCCGCCTCTTCTTGAGCTATGAATTTATTGATAGTTTCTGACAAAATGTTTTTCTCATCTTGAATTTTTTCGCTCACATCATCATAGGTGTTAAATACATCTTGTAATGATTTCTCGTTGCTTTCGTACATGGTTACCAAAGATGAGAAATAGAGGTACAATGCTTTTTCATTTTTAAAATTAGCTTTATCTTCAGTAAACGCTTTGTGAAGCAATTCGTAAATCTGTTGGTTAGAACCTATTTTTTCATCAAAAAGTAGTAAGGCTTCTCTCGTTAAAACATCTGCTTTTGTGATGCGATTAGGAAAATGAGTAAGGTAATCATTGTACAACTTAACCAATTGTTTCACGAAACCATCTTTTTCTGCTCCTGTTGATTTTTGGATTTTATGTTTTAGAATAGCTTCACCACGCACGTAAACAGCAGCGTTTATGTTTGGGCATGCTTCATAAACTGATTTCCAAACAGGATAAGCATCGTCATATCTCTTCGCTTTTACATCCTCGTTAAATATGGAAAGATTTTGTAAAATTTCGCGGTCTTGTTTGCAGTCTTGTGCTTGAACATCTGCTACATAGAAAGCGCTTACAACAAATGCAGTAGCTAATAAAACTCTTTTTTTCATCTTTTCGTCTGTTTTTATTTTATTATTGATATTTCGTTTTTTGGAACCACTTGTCATTCAAGGTGAATCCTATTTTTAAGTTGAAGTAATTTTCTTTGATCAAATTTTGGTTTAGCGTACCTTTTCTGCCGTACTCAAATCCTGTTGTGATATTAGAAAATCCTCTTACGGGGAGGCTAACTCCAAAAGATATGCCAAAATCATTAATTGATTCGTTTTTTAATACAATTCCTGTATTCTCAAAACGTAACCCAGCTCGGTAAGTGACTCTTTTCCAATAACTTGATATAGAATTGAATTGAGGTAGGTAAAAACCTCCTATTGATAGTTTGTACGCATCTTCATAACCAACTTGGGTTGTTGTTAAGAACGGATTTGAGAAACGTTTCATATTGGAATAACTGTAATCAATCCCTACGAACCATCTTCGAAATTCGCCTACGCCCACCCCAAAATCGATTTGTGTAGGTAACGTTAATTTGGTTTCTTTTAAGCCTAAATTTAATAAGTCTATTGATTGTGAGTCTATTACGTTTAAACTATTGTTTTGACTTCCTCCCATATATCCCATCGTTGAGATGGTTCTTTCATTTTTTGAAGTCAATTTGCTCTCAGGTGTATACGCTAAAGAGAGACTATATCCTAATTTGTTATCAAATTTACCGTCGTAGAACAATCCCAAATTTGTTGAAAAACCTCTTAGTACTGATTGGCTGTACTCCCTTGTTACGTATTGTACGTCTGAAATTGCTAAATTATCAGTCATTTCAGTTTTTCCAAAATTGAATTTGAACGAAGCCCCAACACGTAAACCTTTGTAAACCGTGTAGCCTACCGAGGCAAACATTTGGTTTACATTTCCAATGCCTTCAAATTCATTTTTTCGAATGACTCCGTTAGTGGTTTGAGTTGATAACAATCGGTATCCTACAGATGAATAAGGTCGTAAACCTATGGAGAAGCCCAATTTTTCAGCAATAGGAAATCCTAATGAAACGTAATTGGCATAAGTCTCTTTACTTTTTACACTTGTTTGATTTGAAGCTATTTTTTTTGTGTCGAATGATAAACCTGCTGAAAATGCGGTAAACTTCAATTTTGCTAATGTTGCAGGATTTTGCATGTTCACACGCGTACTATCAGCATAAACTCCTATGCCCCCCATAAGGCTTTCTTCAATACTGCCATCAGTATTCAATGTTCCAATTCCATAGTAGGAGTAAGGAGATTCAATAGTTTGTTGAGCGTAGACCCCAGAAATGGTCGTGACGAGTGCAAAGATAAAAGCTATTGTTTTATTGTTCATATTGAGTAAAAATCCTTTTTTTTCGTATCTATCTCTCTTTTGTTTGTTCCAAAATTGCGTTTAATCCTTCTAACAGAAAAAAAGATTTTGCAAATATCCGATTTTTTATGTTTTCAACCAAATAAAGATGGTCTCCCCCTGTTAAAATTATCGTTAAATTTTTAAATTGTTGCTCATATCGAGCGATAACACCCTCAATTTCACAAACCACGTTGTGGTACACACCCGATAGCATACAATCCCTTGTCGATTTTCCAATAAAATGGCTAATGTCGAAGTTTTGTTGCTCTATCAGAGGTAGTTTTGACGTAAATTCATGCATGGCTCTCAATCGCATCTGTATTCCAGGAGCAATTGCTCCTCCAACGTACACACCTTCAGAAGTCATCATGTCAAAGGTAATACAACTTCCAGCGTCAATGACCAATACATTCTGATTAGGAAACTGATTGACCGCCGCTGCCATTAACGCGAGTCTGTCCACACCTAATGTTTTTGGAGTAGCATACTCGTTCAGAAAGGGCATTGGAGTTTCGGAGTTTACAAACACAAGTTGTTGTATTTTAGCATTCAAAAATGAATAACGACTTTCAGCATCTTTTACCACTGAAGCAACAATTCCTTTTTTTATAGGATGATTATCAATGATATTGCTGATTTTTTCAGCATAGTCCACATCCGAAAAAACCTCATTAACTATTAGGGTTTGTTTTTCAAATAAGGCTACCTTTATTTTCGTATTCCCCTGATCAATGATTAAATTCATCGCAAAATCGTTATTTGATGTAAACCTAGTTTGCAAAAGTAAACAATATAATCATATAAATGGACGTTTTTTGTGTTTTTTTAAATTCACCGTCTGAAATAATTTTGGTTTTCCATTTTTTTTATACGAAAAAAAGTAAGAAATTTGCCGGTTGTAAGTGTTAGGTTTGTACTCAACTTTAAAAAATCCATCAATATGGCAATTATTCGTACTTCTTTTTATTGCTTAGCCATTGTTGTTATGTCCGGCTTTCTGATTAATGCCGTAGCAGTTAAGCAAGATAAAAATAATATTTTTCAGCAAGAAGATTATTCGCAATACGATATATCAAAAGGGTATGACGCCCAAAACGTAGAAAAGCGTTATAACGTTTACGCTATTGATTTGCCTACTTCTCTTGATTTTGCTGGGGAGCGTGTTCCTATTGAAATTCCTGACGTGTACGAACGTTTGGACAGAGAATTTTTGGTAAATACGTACTGGCAATCAAATGGATTGCTGTTTTTGAAACGCTCCAATAAATATTTTCCAATTATTGAGCCGATTCTCAAACGAAACAATGTCCCTGATGATTTCAAATATTTGGCTTTGATTGAAAGTGGTCTTATGGATGTAGTTTCTCCTTCAGGAGCAAGTGGATTTTGGCAATTTATGAAACCCGCTGCTATTGAACATGGACTTGAAGTTAATAATAATGTTGATGAACGTTATCATGTGGAGAAAGCAACTCAGGCAGCTTGTGATTATTTAAAAAAGGCAAAAGAAAGTACAGGAAGCTGGACAATGGCTGCTGCGGCCTACAACGCCGGAATTTCGGGAATGAAAAATCAGATGAATGCTCAGCAAACAACTGATTATTACGATTTGTGGCTAAATTCGGAAACATCTCGTTATGTTTTTAGAATTTTAGCGGTGAAAGAAATTATGAAGAATCCAGCGAAATACGGTTTTAATTTTGAAGCCAGACACCTCTACAATGAAGTACCGACTTACAGTGTCAAGGTTGATACATCAATCACAGATCTAACGGATTTTGCAAAGAAACATAATATCACTTATAAAGAACTAAAACTCCACAATTCGTGGCTCCGTAGCCGAAAGTTGGAAAACAAATCCGGAAAAGTATACTACATCAAAATTCCTAAGAGATAAAATATTGGATTTGAGTCTATTTTTGTAGTACTTTTTTAATGTAGTTGATTTCTTTTATGGTTTTTCTAAGATTTTCATCATCTTCATTTTCAATAAGTTGTTTGAAGTTTTGAAGGTTTTTGATGTACTCCTCCAGTGATCTAAGCACATGTTTTTTGTTTTCTAAAAAAATAGGACTCCATGTGCTTGGTGAGCTTTTAGCTAACCGTGCAGTCGATGCAAAACCTGTACTTGCCATATCGAAAATTTGTTGTTCGTTGCGTTCAATATCTAACACAGTTTGTCCCAATACGAAAGAAATTACGTGTGAAAGATGCGATACATAAGCGGCGTGTAAATCGTGATCGTGAGCAGGCATCATTTTTACTCGCATGTTCAGTTTTTTAGAAATTTCAATCGCTTTATCCAAATGTTTCCAGTGGCTCTTTTCTGTGTCGCACAAAACCATTACTTTTCCGTCAAAAAGGTCGTACACAGCAGACTCTGGCCCTGAAAATTCAGTTCCTGCTAAAGGATGTCCAGCTACGAAATGACTTCTATTTGGGTGATTTTCAACATGCTTACAGATTCGCTCCTTCACCGAACCTACGTCAAATACTAAGGTTTGTTCGCCTACGTAGTCTAATGCTTTCGCAACCACTTGCGGAGTGATATGTACAGGAACCGAAATGATGACTACATCAGCTTCTTTAATAGCTTCGTAATCAACCTCATTGTCGATGATTCCTAATGCCATAGCTTTGTTAATATGTGCAGGATTAGCATCTATACCCCAAAGGGTATAGCCACATCGTTTTCGTAGTTCTAATGCAATAGACCCGCCAATGAGTCCTAAACCAATGATAACAGCTTTGTTCATTTTTTTCTTTTTTATAAAGGCAGATTGTAGACCTAATAATATTTACCCACAACTTTATATTAATTACCTATGTTTGAGATATTTGTATTTTTTGATTCGTAAATTCCTAAAACCCTAAAATTTTCTGCCATGATGGATAACAATTTATAGGCTTTTTCAAAATCTTCGTATTTTTCGAAAATAATATCTACAAAGAAAGCATACTTCCAAGGAGTTTCAATAATTGGTAATGACTGAATTTTGGTCATGTTGATGTTACAGTCACTGATAACATTCAACACCGTTGCCAAACTTCCTCGTTTGTGGTCGACCTGAAACTTTAAGGAAGCTTTCGTTAGTTTGCTTTTCTCAGTTTTGTTTTCAGAAAGACTCAATACAACAAATCGAGTAGAATTGACTTTCATCGTTTGAATACTGTGTTGTATGATTTCTAAACCATACAATTCAGCAGCTGATTTTGAGCCGATTGCTCCGATGTTTTTTAGTTTTTGTTCTCTAATACGACGTGCAGTCGATGCTGTGTCAGTGTCTTCTACAAGTTTGATGTTTGGAAAATCCTCAAAAAATTGTTTGCATTGCAAAAGAGCCATAGGATGGGAGTGAACCTCTTGTAAATCCTCCCATTTTTGGTTTGGAAACATCATTAAATTTTGTTGAATATCAATGTAATGTTCCTTGATAATATGCAACTGGAAGCGATCAATCAACGCATAGTTAGGCAGGATAGATCCTGCAATACTGTTTTCTAAAGCCATTACAATCAAATCAGATGAATTATTCAAAAGGCTTTTTACCGTTTTATCAAAAGAATCGCACTCAACAATCTCAATATTTTGTCCTAAACATTCCGTGGCAGCTTGGTAGTGAAAAGAACCTTTAATCCCCTGAATAGCTACTTTTGGTGTCATTTTGCGTTTTTCTTTTTTCGTTCGTAAGTTTCGTAAGTAAAGTTGTATTGATGTTGCTGGTCTTTTTCAACATGTTGAGAATGGACTATTTCCCATTCATTTATGTCTATTTTTGGGAAAAACGTATCGGCATCCTCAAATGAAGCGTGTACTCTTGTTAGTTCAATCCTGTCGGCTAAGGGTAATGCTAAATTATAAATTTCTCCACCTCCAATCACAAAGGGCGAAGTATCCAATTGATAAGCTTCTTCAATTGCTTTTTCGAGTGTACTAACCACCATACAACCTTTGGCAAAGTAGTCCTTCTGTCGTGTGATGACAATATGAGTGCGATTTGGAAGTAGTTTCGGGAAGGTTTCAAAAGTTTTTCTTCCCATTATGATGCAATGTCCTGTGGTCAATTCCTTGAAACGTTTAAAATCTTTGGGTAAATGCCAAGGTAGATCTCCTTTCTTCCCTAAGGCATCGTTTTCAGAAGCCGCTGCAATGAGTGTTATCATATTCTTTGCGTATTTTGTTCAGAAGAAATGTTTTGCTCAAGATTTGTATTCTGTTCTTTCAGGAGTTCTTTTGCGACTTGTTCTTTTTGCTTCTCGAATTCTTTTTCTATGGCAACTTCCATCTTTAAGATTTTCTTCTGCTGTAACTCTACCAAACGTTCACGTTGTTTACGCTCCCACTCTTTGCCCATAAATCTGTTGATAAGGAAAACGTTAATCACATGTAGTAAAAAAAGAAACGTCCAGATCATAATGCCCCAAATATACCAATTGTAGGCGATGCCATAATCCAAAATACGATTAATTACGTACATGAAGATACATCCCAAGATAAAAACAAAAAAGTGGAATGTAAGCATTTTTTTTTGTTTGATGCGCTTTTGAGCTTCCTCAAACAAAATGTGTTGATTGGTGTCGATTTTGATATTTTCTGCCATAACTGATATAATTAGAGTTTCAAAAGTACAACTTAATCTATTCTTAGCAAATTAATTAACATATTTTTTTGTCTTAAGATACTTATCCTCAGAAACTGTTGCATATCTTTTGTATTAAAGTAATTCTTGTAATGTTTTGTAAACCAAATGCGTAGGTAGTCCAATAACGTTGTTGTACGAACCTTCAATATTTTCCACACCAATGTAACCTATCCATTCTTGGATCCCATAGGCTCCCGCTTTGTCGTATGGTTTATAGTTTGTTAGATAAAAGTCAATTTCTTCTTTGGACAGAGTTTTGAAAGTAACTTTAGTGATGCAATGTACCGTTTTTTGAGTTTTTGTAGTAGTGAAACATACCGAAGTGATAACCTCATGTTGTCTACCTGAAAGGGATTGAAGCATAGCAACACCTTCTTCATAATTTTTAGGTTTTCCTAATACCTGATTTTCAATGCATACAATAGTATCGGAGGTGATTACAATTTCATCATCGTTCAAGGTGTCTTTAAAAGGTGTTGCTTTCAGTTCAGCTAAAAAATTAGTAATCTGCTCCCGAACCAAGTTTTGAGGGTAAATTTCATCAACGGGATTTATAACGATTTCATAGTTCAAATGGAGTTCATTAAAAAATTGTTGACGACGAGGAGACGCTGATGCTAAAATGATTTTTTTCATTATTACATGAAGTGTTATTTAGTCGCAAAAATATAAAAATGTTTTGAAATGAAGTTTTCATAAGGCAATAAAAGGTTAGAGGAACTCACTAAAAATTCACTTAACCGAATGATGCTACTGAAATATCTTCTCCAAATTTTTACTCTTCAAAATGATTTTTTAATTAATGCATTCATAATTAGGACTTTATACATTAGAGAGAAATATCATTAATATCAGGTTTTTCTATATAACTTGGTGATGCATGAAATAAAAAAATCACTTTTTTTTTGGATGTATCAAAAAAGGTTGTATATTTGCACTCAGAAATCGCGGGATAGAGCAGTAGGTAGCTCGTCGGGCTCATAACCCGAAGGTCACAGGTTCGAGTCCTGTTCCCGCTACTTTTTAAGCGTAATAAATTGATAAACAATTTATTACGCTTTGTTTTTTTACCATTGAGACAAAATTGGGACAACTATTGGAGATTCGGTTAAAATGAAGTAAAGTTAACTTTCTGATAAAGTTACTTCGTTCAAAAATAAGGAAGTATGGTAGTTTCCAAGGAAATTATCCAATCTTCGGCATGTGATTTTTGTTTCTATTGTGGAACTTTCTCAATTATTTTTGTATTGTTGCTTATTTTTTTTGCTATTAATACGGTATATAAGAACAATAGTTCTAAAGGGATGGTCTCGTGATCTTTTAAGAATGAAACAAAATCTTGTGTCATTGGAGAGCGGGGCGATATGTTACCAATCATGATGGAAAATTTAATATATTTCTACCTTTGTCTACTTTCTTGCTTTTATGTTAAATTACCGATTTACTATGCAAAGGGAAAGTCCATCAATATTGGTGATAGGGGTAAAATCCTTTAGAGTGTATATGCGGGTGCGAAAATTATTACAGAGTGCTGTTCCTTCCTCAGACTTCAAAGTCAATAAAAGTACTCAAAAAAGAAAAATCCAGCAGTTTCGATAAAAACTACTGGATTTTTTGTGTTTAACTTTCAACCTCTTATTACAAAATGAAAGTTTACGAATGCGCTCATTTTTAGATTATTACCGATAATTTATTCCATCACATAGGCATATAATTTCGAGTCTATTTTAATCTATCTATGTGGTTTTTAAAACTCAAAGTACAAATCTTTATCCTTTTAACTTGTTTCTTGTCCCCTTGATACTTGGCTCTTTTTCTTTTATCTCTCTACCAGAATTGTATTTCCTTCGTTATCTTGTTTGTAAACCTTTCCAAAGCGGTTTGAAAATTTTGAAGTCAGGTAGAACATCACCGGAACGACAATCAGCGTAAGAAATGTTGAAAATACCAGTCCGTAGATAACCGTCCACGCCAATGGTCCCCAGAAGATAACGTTATCTCCTCCGAAGTAAATATTCGGATTTAGTGAATCAAATAGCGTAAAGAAGTTAATATTAAACCCAATGGCAAGAGGTATTAGCCCCAGTACGGTGGTAATAGCAGTAAGCAAAACAGGACGCAAACGTGCCTTCCCACCCGCTACAATAGCATCGTAAACCGATTCGTTGTTTATTTTATCGTACACCGCCAAGCCCATTTTTTCCTTCTTGCGGTCGATGAGTAGTTGCGTATAATCAAGCAATACCACTCCGTTATTTACCACAATTCCCGCCAAAGAGATAATTCCCATCATCGTCATCAGAATAACGAAGGGCTGTCCTGTAATAATCAGTCCCAAGAAAACTCCCGTGAAACTCAGTAGTATCGTAATGAAAATCAGTGTTGGTTTCACTATTGAATTGAATTGATACACCAAAAGGAAAACAATCAGCCCCACAGCGATAAGAAGTGCTGTTGAAAGGAAAGCCATTTCCTTGTTTTGTTCCTCAATCTGTCCAGTAAAATCAATTTTGATTTCTTGCGGAAGGTCGAAGTTTTTCATCTCTTGCTGAATTTGTCGTACGATAGCACTCGCATCGCTAAATCCAGGACTTAAAGCCGAATACAATGTTACCACCCTATCGGTTTTGTTGTGTTTTATCGTACTGAACGACGAGGTATTTTTATATTTCGTTACAGAAGATATCGGAACGTGTCGCCATTCCCCAGTACTAGCATCTTTAAAGATGATATGTTGGTCGAACAAAACATTGGTATTGTAGCGGTCTGCCTGATTAAAACGAACGTAAATATCGTAGTCGTCGCCTTTTTCTTTGTAAACCCCTGCTTTCTCCCCAAATACGGAACGACGCAACTGATTGGAAATCTGCCCGACAGAAACCCCTAATTCCCCTGCTTTTACGCGGTCGATTTCAACCTCTATGGCAGGTTTATTTTTGTTGACATCTATTTTCAGCTCATCAATCCCTGCTATGTTTTTCTGTTTGATAAAATCACGCATACGCTCGGCGGTAACAATCAGTTCGTTGTAATCTTCGCCACGAAGTTCGATATTTATCGGATGCCCAGCAGGAGGTCCGTTTTGGTCTTTTTCTACCGAAATGGAAACCCCAGGGTAAACGCCCCTTAAGTCGGATTGAATTTTCGCACGAAGCTCCTCTGAATCCTGCCCTCGACGATATTTAAACTCACGGAGGGTTACCGTCACTTTCCCTCGATTAGGCATTTCAGCCGACGAAGCTCCATCGGTATAAGGATTTCCTGCTCCTTCACCCACTTGAGCCACAGCCGATTCTACCATAAAGTTGTAATCACCATCGCGGTATTGGTCGCTATTGAGTAACGTATATATTCGTTTTTCAATGTCTTGAGTTACTGCGTTGGTTTTCTCAATGTCTGTTCCTTCAGGATATTCGATGTAAACGATAATTTGATTGGGTTTGTTATCAGGGAAGAAGTTTATACTTGTACGCCCTGTCCCAACCGACCAGCCAAACAACACAAACGACACAACAAGCAACGCCACAGTGGAAACAACCATTATATACGGATTTTTTCCGCGAAGTGTAAAACGAAGGGTTTTCTCATACATATCCTCCATTCTTGTAAGTACTTTCTTTTGGAAACTATCCGCAAGCCCTTTGATGCAATATTTGTACGCCCATAGTGAAATAATCGTGAAGTAAATCACCGTTCCTAAGCCTCGAACCGCTCCTCCAACAAGTAAAATGAAGGTTCCAATAACGAAAAGCAAAATACTGATTTTTACTAATTGCTTAACGCTTAATACTTTTTCGTTGATATCCATAAATTCCGATACCAACATCGAATTGAAGAAGATGGCAACAAAAAGTGACGACCCCAACACAATGGAAAGCGTCAGAGGGAAGTACATCATAAAATCTCCCATAATGCCAGGCCACATTGCCAAAGGTAAAAATGCCCCAACGGTGGTTAAAGTAGAAATGATGATAGGCACGGCAACCTCTCCGATACCTGCTTTGGCGGCTTCGTATCTGCTCATTCCTTCTTTTTCCATCAGTCGGTAAACGTTTTCAACCACCACAATTCCGTTATCGACAAGCATTCCCAATCCCATAATCAGTCCGAAGAGAATCATCGTGTTGAGTGTGTAGCCCAAAGCATTGATAATCATAAAGGACATAAACATCGACATCGGTATGGCAAACCCTACAAAAAGTGCGTTTCTAAAGCCCAAAAAGAACATCAGTACGCCCACAACGAGGAACACCCCGAAAATAACGTTGTTGCTGAGGTCACTTACCATATTTTCAGTCTGTTGTGATTGGTCGTTGGCAATGGTTATCGATAAATCTTTCGGAAAATCGCTTCGCATTTCGGCTACCAATTCTTTGATTTTCTCACTTGCCTGAATCATATTTTCGCCCGAACGCTTTTTCACGTCGAGCATCACCACGCCCTGACCAAACTCACGAGCATACGTGGTTTTGTCCTTATCTCGGAAAGAAACTTCGGCAATATCTCCCAAGAAAACAACGCCTTTGTCCGACTTCACGATGAAGTTTTTCAAATCGGTAGGTTGCTCAATTTCCCCGACCATTCGTATGGTACGTCTTTGCCCCGATGAGATAAGATTTCCGGCGGACATTGTTACGTTCCCTCGGCTGATGGCATTGATTACATCGTCAATGCTTACCCGCGAAGCCATCATTTTGTACATATCGATGGCAACTTCCACCTCTTTTTCCTGTGCTCCGCGAATGGTTGCTTCTTTTATTTCGGGCAGATTTTCGATTTTCTTCTGCATCTGCTCGGCAAATTCTTTGAGCTTGGCAGTTGGGTAGTTTCCAGAAATGTTTACGTTCAAGATTGGGATAAATTCCGAAATGGTAATGTCGAACACGTTTGGTTCCACTTTCGCTCCGTTGAATGTAGGCCAATCCTCGCCCGATACTTCTTTATCTACCTCGTCTTTTACCTTTTGCAAAGCACTTTCAATGGTGATTTTCTCGGTGAATTCGAGCGTTATCATTCCGTAATCTTCCTGCGAGGAGGATTGTATTTTTTTCAGGTGACTGACTCCTTTGAGTTTCTCTTCCAACGGGTCAACAATCAGTCTTTCAATGTCTTCGGCGGTATTGCCCGGATAGACAACGCTGATGTAAATCTTCGTGTCCTTAATTTCCGGAAAACTCTCGCGAGGCATATTCATATACGCCAGCATTCCGGCAAGGAAAAAGATAAAAATCATCACGTAAATCGTGAATTTGTTGTCAATTGCCCAAGACGACATCTTGAACTCTTTATCTTTGATATTACTCATAATAGAATATTGGTTTTATTTCTTAACTATGTTGATTATTTCTGCACTTTTCTCATTCATAAATCATTGCTCCTTTAAAAATATCAGCAAAAACGCTCCAGTTCGCGATATTTGCATCAATATCTTGATTGGTATTTGCGTAATACTGCTGAATATCTTCCGTATATCGGCTTAAAGCGTCCAGAAAATCGGGTAAAGTGGTATTTTCCCAATCTTGCGGATTGTGTTCGAGATTATTTTTAAGCATTTCCAAGAATTTTGCAAAATCCTCACGTGTATTCACTTGTATTTGATGAATATTTGGGTTCATATTTTGTATTTATTTTTATGATTACCACTACGGATTTCATTTTTACCGTCCTAAAACCGATTTTTACCAAGTGAAAATATATATTTACCACTTATAAACTGATTTTTACCTGATATAAATCGATTTTTGCCGCTCATCAATAAATTTTTACCAATAATAATTGAATATTTACTTGTCAGAAATGGATTTTTACCGGTCAGAATTCATTTCCTGTCGGTCGGAATTCATTTCCTGTCGGTCAAAATTCATTTCTTGTCGGTCAGAATTCATTTCCTGTCGGTCAGAATCAATTTCCTGTTGGTCGGAATTGATTTCTTATCGGTCAAAATCGATTTCCTTTCAGTCAGAATCGATTTCTTGTCGGTCGGAATTCATTTCCTGTCGGATAAAATTGATTTCCTGTCGGTCAAAATCGATTTCCTGTTGGTCGGAATCGATTTCTTGTCGGTTAGAATTGATTTCTTATCAGTAAAAATTCATTTTCTGTTGGACAAATCAAAAATCTGAACCTTACAAAGTCGAAACACGTTGTCCTTCTTGCACACTTCTCGCTCCTTCTTTAATGATTTTGTCGCCCTTTTTCAACCCTGAAAGAATTTCCGTAAAGCCGTTTTGTGTTTTCCCTGTGGTGATGACCACCCGCTCAGCCACGTACTGATTTTGCGTATTGGTGCTTTTGGCAAGAAACACATATTGCTCGCCTTTGGCATTTTCCGAAATGATATCAAGAGGCAACAAAATGGCTTCTTTATTCTGATAATCATTCACTTGCAAACGAGCTGTCATATTGGGTTTGATGGCGTTATTTTTGTTGGGCAAACGAATTTCAATTCCAAACGAGCGGTTGGACGGATTGATAAAGTTGGACACTTGACTTACTTTCGTGTCCAACTGCTCCCCCAAAACGGGAATGTCCACCTTCGCCTGTGTTCCTCTTTTTATGTGGGCAATGTACTGCTCAGGCACTTCCGATTCCAGATACATATCCGACAGGTTCACAAGCCGAAGCACAGGCATTCCGGGAGCTACCACCGTTCCCACGTCGGTTATCACATCGTCAATTACCCCTGAAAACGGAGCGTAAATGTTGGCTTTGGCAACCTGCTTTTGCATTTGCTCCACCGCACTTTGCTGTGTTTCGTAAGCCGATTTGGCTTGTAGGTATTGAATTTCCGACCCGATTTTATTTTCCCATAATCGCGATTGACGCTCAAAGGTAGTTTTTGCCAATTCGGCTTGGATTTTAAGTTGTGATAATTGTTGGGAAATTCCACCATCTTGAATCGATGCCAGAAGTTGTCCTCTTTGTACATTTTGACCTTTTTGCACGTATATTCTCTCCAAAACTCCTCCGAATTCGGCATTTAGGGTGATGTTTTGAGTGGTTTTTATCGTTCCTTGCAATTCCAAAAAGTGGTTGAAAAGTGTGTCTCTCACTTCCAAAAGCGATACAAGCACCTGAGCCGAACCCTCTTCGGGAAATTTACTGAGTGAAGCATCAAGCGAAGCGATTTGCGTTTCGAGTTCCTTTATTTGTGCAGAAATTTCATCTCTTTTCTGGCGGATTTCCGATTTTGAACCTTTTGCGATGACTTCTTCCACCGATGGGTTTTTGCTTTCTCCGCACGATGCCAACAATACCAATGCGGAAATAATAAGTTGAATGTTAATGTATTTCATTGTAACTGATTTTATTTGTTGTTTGATTTATTCTTGTTTCTATTTCTTCGTACTTTTGGCTTGAACCAAAAGTTCAAGGCTTTGGATACTCAGCTAAAAATCAATTCATTTTGCTGAAAATCTCCAAACTCGCTAACGCTCGGGCAGTGGAGATTTTCTGTGCTTCATTCATCGATTTTTTAAACGCTTCGTCTCCAATGCCAGTTTATGAGCTTGAAAATGTAATTGTGTTCTTTATAAAAAACTTCACCTATACTGATAAAAAGTTTGAATGAGTTGAAAATATTTTTAAAGGTTCGTTTAGTTCAAATTCCCTGTGCGGGTCGCACCGTTGGTTAATCCAACTTTCGGAATATCCGAGTTTGAGATATTGCTGCAAAGCTCGGTCTATGGAAATTTCGGGGTCTTGCATCTCGTCCAAACGTTCGCTACCTACCTGAGCCAACCAAAGTTTAAAAGGTTCGGCTTTGGGTGAGGGTACAGATTGGATAAGCCTTAGTAATTGTTCGGTATCAGCAACATCGGTTTTGTAATATTTCCCGTCAGAAGAAAGCATTTTCAGTTGACTACAATTTGTAGCCAACTCACTTCCTTCTTTTTTTAAACGTGTTTTTAAAACACTCCAATACTTTCTCGGATTGGGACTTTCTGTTAAAACCTCAATCACATCAACGATGGAAAACCACCATTTTTCTTGTTGCTCGTCCCATTGCGAACGTACTTTTTTCTGTTCAAATATTTTTATGTTATTTTCCATTTTTTACTATTGAGTTTTTTACACGTGATGATATACTTCCTCGAACGGAACGCGGAATCTTTCGCCCCAAATGCCGCCCTCTTTTCGAATGCCACAAGTGATAATCATATTGATTTCTGTATCGGAAGGAAGTTTTAACGCTTTTTTTACCAATTTGCTATCAAATCCTTCTAACGGACAGGTATCGTATTGTTTTTCAGCCATTGCTATCATAAAAGTTTGTACTGCCAATGCACAACTTTTATGTACCACGGTTCGTACTTCGGCTTCGGACACTTGTCTTACTATCGGGCGAAATAGTCCGATGCTTAGCACCATTATTTTGCGAACCCAACCTAACAAACCGAAACATCTGCGATATAAAAAAGGCATCAATTTGCCATAATAGGTTTCTCGGTCTTTTATTCTCTTGGCTTGTCTTTCCGAAGGGCTGTTGCGTTGTACATTGCCTTTTTCAAACTCCAAAATGGCTTTAGCTCTTTCTTTATATAAATCTTGCCGAGTGACGAAAACCACCATTTGCTGAGCGGTTTTTGCGGCACTTTGCGACAAACAGGCTTCGGTTAGTTTCGCCATAACGGATTTATCTGTAATATGATAGGCTTCCCATAGTTGCATATTGGAGCTTGTGGGAGCGAGCTGTGCCAATTCCAAACATTCGCGGACTTTTTCTGTTTCGATAGGTTGGGTTTCGTCATACAAACGCACAGCACGACGGTAGTTTAATATATCTTTTAGGTTCATAATTTTTGTAATTATGTTTTATTTTTGAATTTCAGCCTAAGAATTTCTCCGGGCAATCCGTCAAAATCCTTATATTCCTGATGTTCAAAATGATTGTTTATTAATATCTTCCTCGAAGGAATATTTTTAGGGTCGATAATAGCAAAAAGCTCTTCTATTTGCGGATGATTTTGAGCAAAATCAACCAAATATTTGGCGACTTTTCCTGCGACGCCCTTACCCCAAAATTCGGGTAAAATCATATACCCCAATTCGGCTTCTTTGCTTTCTGATGTTTCAACCTCTAATTTGGTAAATCCTATAAAACAGTGATTTTCAGTATTTATAATTTTAAAAATTCCGAAATCGGGATGTATTTGATTTTTTGTCAATTCCTTTACAAAATCGTTTTTCGCTTCCTCCAACGGAATGGCTCGTTCGGTAATCATCTCCATTACACGAATATCGCCAACCAATTGAAAATAATGCTCAAAATCTTTATCTTCAAATTTACTTAAAATAAAATCCATAGTTTTTACAACAATTTTTCCAATTCCCTTTCCAATTCTTTTTTTTCAGGAAGATATAATTGATATTTGCTTACAAAAAGTTGATTACTAATATTCTCAGTTGCATATTCTACTAAAATATGATCTTTGTACGCTCCTAATACAATGCCTATTGGCTGATTATCTCCCTCTACATTTTCTTCCTTTTGAAAATAATTTAGATATAAATTCATTTGCCCAATGTCTTGGTGATTCACCTCTCCTCTTTTCAAATCTATAAGCACAAAACATTTTAAAATACGATGGTAAAATACCAAATCTACATAAAAATGATTTCCTGAGAGAGAAATTCTGTATTGTCTTTTAACGAAAGTAAATCCTTTTCCTAATTCCATCAAGAAATCTTGTAAATTAGAAATCAATTTACCTTCCAATTCGCTTTCCAAATATTGATGTTGCATCGGAAGATTCAAAAATTCCAAAACATAAGGGTCTTTTAATATATCTTGGGCTTTGTGTATTTCTTGTCCTTTTTCAGCCAATTCCAAGATACCCTTTTTATCTTTGCTCAACGCTAAACGATGAAAAAGCATACTTTTCATTTGTCTTTTAAGTTCCCTTACACTCCAATTGTCTTTTTCAGCCTGAATGGTATAGAATTTAATCGCCAAAGGCTGTTCCGCTTTCAGAATTTCAAAATAATGAGACCAACTCAATTTGTGAGACAATGTCTCACTATTTGGGAAACTTACATATAATTTTCTCATATAAAATAAGTTAGATCTGCTAAATCCTTTCCCATACACAGCAGTTAAGTCTTTTGATAATCGTTCTAAAAGTTCACTTCCATAAGTTGCTTTTTCTTTTCCTTTTTGTTCAAACTCTACAATATATCTACCTATCAACCAATAGGTCTGTACCAAAATTGTATTAACAGAAGTAGCGGCTTGTTCTCTTCCTTTTTTAAGCAAGTTTCCTATTTCTGAAACTAAATTGGTATAACTTGTAGGTTCGATATTCATAATTTTGATTTTTATGCAGAAAACGCTTTTATTCTAAACAAAATTTCATTTTTCGATTTTCTTTAGTCTTTTTAGTTTTTTTGATTTGTCTGTAACGATTTTAAAACTTCTTTTTTATTCAGCACATTAACCATCGATTGCAGAAATTCCTGCTGAGCGGCGTAGAGTTGCAATTGGGCTTGACGCAGGTCGAAACTCGTTGCCAAACCTTCGGTGTATTTGATTTGATTTTTGTTTTCGATGCGTTTTGCCAAATTCAGATTTTCACGCAAAGTATGATGTTCTTCAATGGCAAACTGTAAGTCGCTCAACGCTTTATCGTGTTGCATTTGTAACTGCTGTTTTGCCAAATTCAAATCGTTTTTTGATTTTTCAAGCTCAATTTGAGAGCGTTGCACCTTACTTGAACGCATCCACGAACTGAAAATCGGGATTTCCAAACTCACGCCAAAAAGTGCACTCCCGAACCATCTTTTGTTCGTGTCGAGAAATGAAAATTTATCGTCAAAAGCGTTGTAACTTCCGTTGAGGAAAGCACTCAAACGAGGTAGCGACTGGCTTTTTTCAAACTTCACGAGCAATTCTTGCGAACGCACACTATTGGAAGCAATTTTAAAATCAATATTCGATTCCAAATTAAAATCTGTTTGATTTTCAATACTTTCCGCTACGGTATACGTGATAAGTCCTTCCAGATGGTCTTTCAGTTGTACGCGGTCATCCAAATTCAGCCCCAAAGTAATATTGAGCATTTTTTTAGAAAGTTCGTGCAAACGCTTGGTATTGTTCAGGTTATTGCTGATGTTGGCAAGGGTGATTTGGAGTTGTTCCACATTTTCTTCTTCGCCCAATCCGTTTTCAAAAATGGCTTTGGTTTCGGCGAGATTTTTCTCCAAAACACGTTTGTTTTCTTCTAAAATTCGGATACTTTCTTCCGAAAGAAGTACATTGGCATAAGCATCGACAACGGTTTTTCGCAGTTCGATATCGCTTTTTTGTTTGGAAAGTTCTGAAATCTGTAAATACACCTTAGCACTCTGCAAACCAACGAGATAAGAACCGTCAAAAATCAATTGCGAAAGCGTAGCAGAAGCATTTACGTTTTGCTTGGTTCCGAAAGTGGCTTCGGCAAAGTCGCCTTTTTGTCCTCCGAAAAATTCTGCTGGAATAAGCGTAACTTGTTGTTTTAAAAAGTGTTGATAATCTACTTTGGCATTGATTTGCGGTAATCCGGTGGCTGTGGCTTCCCATTTCTTCTTGCGGGCAGCCTCAATGTCAGCTGCGGCGTTTTTGGATTTTAAATTATTTTCGATGGCAAAGGAAACGGCTTCTTCCAATGAAAATTGATATATTTGAGTTTCTTGCGAAAATCCTGACAATCCACAGAAAATCAGTAAAATAAAAATAAATTTATGATTCATTGTATTTATTATGAATTTTTTAATTGTATGATTTTTAGTTTTTAATTCTTTTTGTCTCTTCTTAAAATTTCTTCCAAGGTGGTAACTCCTTTCGGGGTGGCGATGGCTCGAATGTGATATTCCAAATAACTTGTCGAGATGATATTTTTGTCATAATCCTTGAAAAAGAGCAAATCATTGCCCGATTCAATCATAATGTGTAGGTACAATCGCATCGTAAAATCCAAGTTGATATTCTTTCGGTACATTCCCAATTCGATGCCTCTTTTTAAATTTTCCAGAATTAATCCGCCAACTTCTTGCAATTGCTTGTTTTGTAGCTCTTTGTATATTTTTGGGTAATATTTTTGTAGCTGTTTTTGAGGCGAATTGTTCACAATTACAGGCTGACACGAAAAGAAACGCTCCACTTCGTAAAGTTGCTCAATTGGGTTTTGCCTGTTGGTCATAATTGCTTTGGTTTGCTCGTTGAGTTCCTTGCTAACGTACAGAACCACTGTTTGGATAAGGTCGGTTTTGTCCTTAAAGTGATTGTAAAGCGTTTTTTTGGAAACTCCCGCTTTTCGGGCGATATCGTCCATCGTAACGGATTTGATACCTAAGTCAATCAGAAGGTCACGTGCTATTGTAATGAGTTGTTCTTTTGCCATCGTTCGAATTTTTCAGCGCAAATATACCAAGGAAACTGAAAACGAGACTTTAGTTTCCGCGTTTTAACCTATATTTAACTTTTAACGAAAGCTATGAAAATTACTATATATTTGTGTGTTATATGAAAAGAGAAAGAAGCTGTCCGAAAAGCTGGATTTTTTGTTATATTGTTTAATTAGTTTGATGAAGAATGTTTTAAGCTTAAAAAAAAGGCATTAGTAAAATTTTTATGATTAACTTTGCGAGAAAAGAATGGACTTTGTAGATTTTTTGAGAGAGATGTTGGGTATTACAGATGATTTTGCGATCACTTCGATAGTAAAAGACGAAGAAAATAAGATCATTAAAATTCACTTGAAATACCTTAACACCCATTTTGTTAAAGAAGGAAAGCGTTACAAACTGTATGATACCACCCCCGAGCGAGAGTGGCAACATTTAAATTGGTTTGACTATCGGTGTTACTTGGTTTGCAGTCTACCTCGTTACCTTTCTGAGGATGGTAAGCCTAAGGTTATCGACATCCATTTTGCACCTAAATACAAGGGATACACGCATTTATTCGCCGCCAAAGTCATAGAGACTTTACATAAAGTAAAGGTACAAAACACCGTTGCAGAACTGATGCATACCACCCCATATATGATAAGAAGCATTATGGAATCAGCCGTAGAAAAATCACTTTTGGAACGAGGAGAAGTAAATGATTTAGAGAATGTTAGCTTAGACGAAAAAGCATATTCTCACGGACATAAATACGCTACAATTCTTATCGATAGCGATAAAAATTGTGTAGTAGAAATGACCGAAGGTAGAAAAGAAAAAAATGTAAAAGCCTTGTTTTTCAGTATTAATTCACAAGAAAAACAGCCCTCCCTGAAAAGGGTAAATATGGATATGTGGAAACCTTATATAAACGCCATTAAGGATATAGCTCCTCAAGCGATGATTGTACACGATAAGTTTCATCTATTCAAGAAGTTATCCCAAGCCATTGACAAGACCAGAAGAAAAGAGGTAAAAGAAACCGAATTGCTTAAAGGACAGAAATACACCGTATTAAAGAACGAAGAAAATCGCACAGAAGAGCAACAAAGAGCCTTTGAGCAAATGCTTAGTGAGAATTTACTTACGGCAAAGGCGTGGCAAATACGAGAGAATTTCAAGTATTTATTTGGTTTAAAGGATTGTATATCATTCAATTACGAGCTATGGAAAAATAATGCAATAAGTCAATCCATAACCGCTGTAAATGAAGTGATAAAGACCTTTGATAATCATTTACAAGGGATTATCAATGCGATAGTTACTCAAACATCCAGCGGGAAGCACGAAAATATGAATGGAAAAATACAATCCGTTATTTCAAAAGCAAGAGGATTCTTAAACTTTGAGCGTTTCAGAATAAACACCCTCTTTTACTTCGGTAATCTGAAGTTTAGCTCACAAAAAAATTAGTAATGCCAAAAAATATAAATAATTAACATTCAGAAATTTATTTTAAAAAACTTACACAAATTTATTCAAGTGGGAGAATATTTTTTAAATAACAACTCTTCGGACAATCCTATTTTTAATTCTAATATTTTTTACAGCATTTTCAAATCTTTAATTACCTTAAACGCTATATCTATCTGACTTTCAGGAACTACAATTGTAAACTCATTAGATGTTGAAATCACCTCATTCATAGTAACTCCTTCCCATGCCAATCTCTGGAAAATAAAGTAGTAAATACCTGGAATTGAAACGTTTTCTTCTGGAAGTTTTACGCTTATGGAACCTAAATTACTATATTTATGAGTACATCTTTCTGTGCTAAACACAGTTTCAACAATAGGCTCTACTGAATTACTAACAATCAAACTAATTTCATTTACCCCGCGCGAGGAAGCGTAGAACACGTCCTTCGTATTTTGAATTTGTCGCAACAACTCAGATTGATTATTTAACAGAGTTTCAGAAACTAAAAAAGTGTAGTCCGTCAGATTAGAACGAACAATAATCTCACCTATATTCTTAAGAACCTTAACAATGCGGTGTGTCGAACGAAATTCCATATCTGTAGAAAGTCGTTTGAGTGCCATAACGATAGCACCATTGCGCACTTCCCTACTGGTTGTATCAGTTTGAATTTCTTTACGAATGATACGAGCCAGCGAAGTCAAATTGATAATCCCTTGTGATAGAGCCGTCTGCAAGAATGGTTTTGATTTTATATAATTCTCTACGGCAGATGAAACGGTTTTCATTAGTACATAATTTTAAGTTCACACTATTATTTCGTTACAAAATTACAATAAAAAAAATCTTTGTAACAATATAAGTTTATTTTTTTTTGCTAAAATTTTAAAAACCTATAAAATATCTTTTCTTTTTGAATTATTAACCAAAGCAATCATAAATAAAATCCTTATTTTTTCTGAAATCATCATCAGTTTTTCTATATTAAAATCTAAAGCATTTTTATGAAATCCTCTTCACTGATCATCGGAATGCCTAAACTTTCAGCTTTCTGCTTTTTACTTGGCCCCATGTTGTCACCCACAATCACATAGCTTGTTTTAGAAGAAATTGACGAACCTACCTTTCCTCCATTTTGTTCAATGATGTTTTTCAACTCATCACGAGAATGTAAATGAAATACCCCTGAAACCACAAACGTGAATCCTTTAAGCTTTTCAGTTTGATTTGCCAGACTTTCTTCAGATAATGAAAATTGTAAATTATAGGATTTTAGTCGTTTGACAATATTTTTATTCTGTTCATTGTCAAAAAATTGAACTACACTTTCAGCTATGCGAACACCTATTTCATCTACTTGCATAAGTTCTTCGAGTGTGGTTTTTTCTAAGTTATCAATCGTTTTATAGTGCCGAGCCAATTTTTTAGCCACCGTTTCACCCACGTAACGGATTCCTAAAGCAAAAAGCACTCGCTCAAAAGGAACTTCTTTTGATTTTTCTATACCCTTGATAATATTTTCAGCACTTTTGGATGCCATTCGTTCCAATGGCAAAAGTTTTGATACTGTAAGCTCATACAAATCTGCGTAATTCTCAATTAGTTTTGAACGAAATAGCAACTCTATAGTTTCTCCACCTAAACCTTCGATATCCATGGCTTTACGCGAGATGTAATGTTGAATTCTGCCTGTAATTTGAGGAGGACAACCTTCAACATTAGGGCAATAGTGCTGTGCTTCACCTTCGTTACGTATCAATTCAGACTGACATTCAGGACAATGTGAAATATAAGTTGTTATCATAGAGCCTGAGGGACGCTTATCAAGCGCTACTCCTACGATTTTCGGAATGATTTCACCGCCTTTTTCTACAAAAACCGTATCTCCGACACGAATATCTAACTTTTCTATTTGGTCGGCATTGTGCAAGGATGCTCGTTTTACGATAGTTCCCGCCAACAATACAGGGGTGAGATTTGCTACAGGAGTAATGGCTCCTGTCCGCCCGACTTGGTACGAAATACTTTCTAAGGTAGTTGTCGCTTGTTCAGCCTTAAATTTATATGCCATTGCCCAACGTGGTGATTTTGAGGTGTATCCCAACTCTTCTTGCAGAGCTATATCGTTGACCTTGACCACCACACCGTCAATTTCATATGGCAAATCATGGCGGTGTACATCCCAATAGTTAATAAAGTCCATTACCTCATCGGTGGAATGACATAATTTTGATTCTTTGGGAACTTTAAAACCCCAGGAACGAGCCTTTTCCAAACCTTCATATTGTGTTTTTATATTTACACTACCAACTAATGCATACAGTAAACAATCCAATGGGCGTTTCGCTACTTCAGAGGTATCCTGCAATTTCAGACTGCCACTTGCCGTATTCCGAGGGTTCATGTAAGGATCTTCCCCTGCTTCGATACGTTCTTTATTCATTTCTTCAAATCCTTTTTTAGGTAAGATAATTTCTCCACGAATATGGAAACGCTCTGGGAAATCGTTTTGCAAAACCAACGGTACGCTCTTAATTGTACGTACATTTGCAGTAATTTCATCGCCTTGAAAACCATCTCCGCGTGTAGTAGCTTGGGTTAGTTTCCCTTTCTCATAAAGCAAATCAACCGAAGCTCCGTCATATTTCAATTCACAAGTAAAAGAGAGGTTCTGACTCCCTAATAGCTTAATGATACGTTTTTCCCACTCTTCCAAATCTTCTTTTGAATAAGAATTATCCAAAGAATACATCCGAAATTCATGTGTGATAGTATTGAAATTTTTAGTAATAGTCCCACCCACACGAACTGTTGGCGAATTAGAATCGAAGAATTCAGGATGTTGATTTTCTAACAACTGTAATTCCTTCAATTTTTGATCAAACTCGTAATCAGAAATAATTGGATTGTCCAATACATAATAATTATAATTATGCTGATTAAGTTCGTTTCTAAGCTGTTCTATTTGATTTTTGACGTCCATTTATTGAGATTATTAAGCCACAAATGTAGTGTTTTTTTTACATCAATGAAATTTTCAAACGCAATTAACGTACGAAAAACAAAAGAGACTATTCTTGTTGGGAACAGTCTCTTTTTCATATTTTTTATCGCGTAGTTTTATTTCAGTTCTACGATAATAAATTCACTTCGGCGATTTGCTTGGTGTTCTTCTTCAGAACATGAAACACCATCCGAACAACCATTAACTAACTGAGTTTCTCCATATCCTTTTCCTGTGATACGACTCTTATCTATTCCGTTATCAATAATCCATTTTACGGTGGATTTTGCTCTTCTGTCGGACAATGACAAGTTATAAGCATGTGACGCCCTGCTGTCAGTATGTGAACGGACATCAATTTTCATATTCGGATATTCTTTCATAACTTCAAGAACCTTAGCTAATTGCACCGCAGCATCAGGACGAATATTCGATTTATCTAAATCAAAATAAATATTATCTATATGAAGTACTTTTGCTAAATCCGTACCTTCTCCAACCTTAACCACACGCGGTTTCAATAGAATCTCATAATAAATTTCTTTATCTTTTCCTGCTACTACATTGACCTCTGCTGTTTCAAATCCTTCTTTTTCTCCTTTTAAGTAGAAGTGTGCGTCTGTGCAGTTTATGGATTCATCATCGAAAAGGAAAGCTCCTTTTGAATCTGCCTGTTTAGAACCCAACAACGCCATATCTTTATTTGATAAAGTCACCTTAGCATCAGGAATAATTTCATTGGTTTCTTGATTTTTTACAATTCCACGCATAGTTCGTGTACATACAAATCGTAGCGGTGTATGTTCATAAAAGGAATAAATATCATCTTTGCCTTTTCCTCCTGGACGATTTGAAGTCAAAAATCCTATCTTTTTATCACTGTCAATTACAAAACAAAAATCATCATCGGCACTATTTCCAGGTCTTCCAATGTTGATTGGTTTTGAAGTTGTTCCATTGTCATACAGCTTAACCGCAAAAATATCCAAACCTCCCAAACCTGGAAAACCATTTGATGAATAGTACAGAACATTATCATCGGAAACAAATGGGAAAGACTCACGCCCTGTGGTATTAATCACATTTCCTAAATTCTCAGGTTTTCCATAGCCATCTTTGAGTATTTGGACACGAAATATATCAGAATTTCCTAATGTTCCTTTCATATCTGAAGCAAAGTATAAATACTTCCCATCAGGGCTTAACGCTGGATGTGCAACACTATGAACATTACTATTGAAAGGCATCTCAATCACATTGCCCCACTTACCGTTAGCATCTTTAGTCGCTCGTAAAATTTTTAAGAGAATAGTATTTTCACTATTCATCCCCACTTTTTTATTCACATAATTATTACGTGTGAAATAAACGGTATTGCCATCCTTAGTAAAGACAGCCGTAGATTCGTTGAATTTTGTATTAATATCCGATGAGAAAAGTGATTTTTTATCAAGAGAAATGCTGTCGCGAGAAGCCTCATATAAATCGTAAAAACTCTCGCCTGTCCATTGTGAAGTTTGCTTGAACATACTGCTATTACTCGCTGCAAAAATAACCTTATCTCCACCATAGAACGCAGCTCCATACTCTGAATGCTCTGTGTTGATATCCGTATGATACAAATCCATACGATTCGAATTATCTTTGATAATCTCTTGATAATTCCTGTTCTCTTGGAATAATACCGCTCTTGTATCATTCGCATCTGTCAACTCAACAAACTTAACCATCATCCTATCAGCCTCATCATAACGATCTGCCGATTTTAACGAAAGTGAATAACGATAGTAATATTCTGGCTTTAACTTATACTCCGGATTGGCAAACAATTGCTCATACCAAACCAATGCTGCCGTATAATCAGCATTGAAATAATACGAATTACCCAAACGCTCCAACAACTCCTGATTCACAAAACCCTTCTTAGCTATACTTTCGTATATCTTAATAGCATCTACATAAGCATAATTCTGATACAAATCATTCGCCTTCTGTAATTCCTTTTCCTGTGCAAAAATATTTGCCGTTATTCCTAATAATAGAAAAAACAATAATTTATGGTATATTTTCATAGTATGATTACCTTCAAGATTTAAACTTTAATTAGAAGAAACGCGGAGACACAACCTTTTTGTACATCTTCACCAATTCATAGCGTAAAAAGATTTCATGAGAACCTGAGTTGTAACGAGAAAGTTCTGTAGTCTCAAAATCATAACCGTAGCCTATAAACCAACGATCATTCACCTGAAAACCTGCCATCAAACTCACTGCAGCTGACCAACGCCAAGCAGCTCCAAACACAAAACGCTCATTAAACATGAAATTTGCAGATACATCCAACTGCAAAGGAGCTCCATAAGACATCTTTGACAATACAGCAGGTTTGAACTTGATATTATCACTCAAGTCAAAAACATATCCCCCTATCAAATAAAAATGTTGAGTGTTTTTCAATACAGAAACCCTACGATCCTTTGACTCGTAAATCTCTGTCTCCAACAAATTAGGAACCGAAAAACCTATGTAATACTTATCCGAATACCAAAAAACACCCGCTCCTACATTCGGTGAAAATATAGTACTATTCTCCGAAAAATGTGTGTCTGATGGATCGTACAAACGAAGTTTATTATAATCCAAACTAAAAATCTCTGCTGTACCCTTTAAACCAAAAGCTAACTTCGAATTATCAAAATTCAAAGTATACGAGAAATCTAACATAAAACTCGTATTGGTTTGTGGCCCTATTGCGTCATAGAACAACGAGTACCCCAAACCCACGTTTCGCAAACGCTCCTGAGGAGCATGATAACTAATCCCTCCACTGCGAGGAGCTCCATCCAAACCAATCCACTGCGCTCGGAATATACCAAAAAAACTATCAACACCACGAGACCCCGTATATCCCGGATTAAACATCATCGTGTTGTACATGTATTGTGTGTACTGTGATTCTTGTTGAGCGAATCCTAATGCACACAGAAAGAACATACACAAAGCTACTAACTTATTCTTCTTCATATAACTAAATTAAAAGTTCATCCCTCTCTTTACATGTCAAAACTATGCGTTAGACATGAATTTGACATAAGACATGTCAAACGGAGGCAAAAATACGTTTTTTATTGCGTACTTACAAGAAAAACGAATTATTTTTAGAAGTAAAAATTTCTTTTTCTTGCTGATTATCTTCATTTTAAATTTTATGTCGGAAATATCTCTTAAAGAAGGCATTCTTCTTTCTTCTAATTTTTGTAACTTTGCAAGACAAAACATGTAAAAATACTGATACATATGATCATACACCACTTAGGCGAAAAGCCTTCGATTTTAAATCGCTTCGTAGCCGAATTACGAGATGTGAACGTTCAAAAAGATCGTATGCGTTTTCGTACGAATTTAGAACGTATAGGAGAAATTCTATGCTATGAAATGAGTAAATTTTTACAGTACAAATCAGAAATCGTAACGACTCCATTGGGTGAGAAAAAAGTAGAAATCCCTAAAGACGACGTGGTTATATGCTCCATTTTACGAGCAGGATTAGCACTTCATCAAGGACTTATGAACTATTTTGACAATGCTGACAACGCTTTCATTTCTGCCTACCGCAAACACACCTCTGAAACAGATTTTGATATTTTAGTGGAATATTTAGCTTCTCCTTCCTTAGAAAATAAAATTCTTTTTTTAGCTGACCCTATGCTTGCTACAGGTCGCTCATTTGTAAACGTTTACAACGCACTCAATTCCCTGGGAAAACCCAAAGAAATACATTTGTTTGCTGTTATTGGTGCTCAAGAAGGAATAGATTACTTAGAAAAAAACTTCCCCGAGGACACTCACCTGTGGATTGCCACCACTGATCCCAAACTAAATGAAAAAGGATACATCATTCCAGGATTGGGAGATGCAGGTGATTTAGCTTTCGGATATAAAATGCAACAATAATACCACCAAAGGAATGGTTAACAGTGACCACAAAACGGTTTCTTTTAGCCATTTTTTTGTTATTTTTTCAACATAAAGGGCAAACAATATCGAAAGGGGCGTGAATATAAAGACCGGTTCCTTTGAAAAAAAGGTTACAATCAGACCTACAGACAAAATCTGTACAATCAATTGACTGCTTCCGCTATGGTATTTATTCTTAAAAAAATAGACCAGCAATGATGTTATGAGTATGAATCCCATTAAAATTAGCGAAAATAACATGGGTGGGTGCAATGCCTTTTGATACGAAAAATCCCATAAATCTCCTGTTGAAGGAACTGTAAAGGTAAGATCCAATACCAAAAACATTGCAGATGATAAAATTCCAACACAAAAAATAGCAAAAAAAGGAATTAACCAATATTTTTTCTTTTTAGAACGGTACAAAAGAAGTGAAATCCATACGTTTAGCAAAAAAAACAAAGCATAAACATTGAATAACCCCGCACAAAGTATCAAAAATGAGACATCAAATATCTTTTGAGGAATATTTCTTTCATTTTTCAATGATAACATCCGCCATATTGCAATAGTTATAAGTAAATTGGAAGCTAAAATAAGCAAATTAGTATACGCAGTAGGAAAAAGAATCACGAATACCCCAAAAAACAATAATGAATAGGAGTTTCCTTGAGTCAATTCATTCCAACGATCAATTTTATTTAAAAAATACAATGTAACATACAGTAAAGAAGCTACTCCAATGATTCTGAAAACATGCCATACATTCCAAATGGTATCGAAAATAAAAAACTCGTAGAGCAATTGTCCAAAAATTACTGCTAAGATTACCGCTAACAAATTGGCGGGTTTTCTATTTTCAAATCTATTAGAAATCATTTTCAATCAATTAGTTAGATACCGTAATTTGATTCCCCGAAACGGACACATTGTAGTTCAACAACGGATAGCTACGTTCCGATGACGCCACCATAACGCTGCCATTCACCAAGTTATAAACCGAACCATCACAAGGGCATATCACAAAAATGTACGCATTGGAATTATTTGTACAGATTTGAAACCTCTCTCCCTCCTTCGAAGCACAATACAATCGATCGCAAGCTGACGGATATTGATTCGGACAAGCTGCCTCCCATGCTACATACCGATTATTGCTAACGTGCGTTACAAAAACACCCTTAAGTCCAATCTCTGAAATATAGATAGTATTCTGTGGATACTTCAATGAGTTATATACAGGCAGATTCAAATTTATGGTATAAGAAAACCTACTTTCAGGCAAATACGGATTACGTTCAATTTTAGATTTTGTACACGCAAAAAGCACTACAAAAACAAACCAAACGCTCATCAAAATAAAAGTAACCTTTCTTATTTTTCTCATACACATCAAAATCTATATCCCATTCCAATGGAAATATACGAATTTTTAAAATTATTCGTGGAACTTATGTTCATTTTTTTTAACGATTCATTGGAACTATCCGCAATATTTGTCAATCCTTGATTGAATCGTGCTTCAACGAAATAACCTGAAGAAGTAGTGTACTTCAGTCCGATACCGAGCGATAAGTCAAAGTTATCGAATGCTTTCTCAACAATCACTTCTTCCTCGTTCTTTTTGTACGAAAATTTTGATTTTTTAGCCAAAAAATTAAACTGTGGCCCCACTTGAGCGCTAAGTCTTTCATAAACTTTCATTCCTAACAAAACTGGAACTGAAATATAATCTAATGCAACGTTTACACCACTTCCTGCAACATTTACAGTTCCCCCTATGCGAGTATAGAGTCCCTCTGTTTGTACGAAAAACAAGTTCGACAAAGGAAAATCGATCGTAACTCCACCGTAAAAACCGTGATATCTGGAAAGTTCAACCCCAGGATTTACATCTCCACTTAATGAAGCATAATTGTATCCTCCTTTAATCCCTACATACTGTGCTTTTGCCTGTTGGAAAAATAATCCAATAAATAGCAAAAATAATATTTTTTTCATATTCATATATTTTTTAGTTAAACATCATATTTTTTTAGTTGAAATAATTTTAACGGGACATACCTTTTGAGCCTCTGCACAATTTTCATAAATACTATCATCGTGCGATTTGAGTGTGAAAAACCCCTTCTTCTCTGTAGAGCGAAGCAAAACACTTTTTCCGTCTTTCTTCGACATTTGGAACTGCTCCGGAGCTACTTCCACACAATAATTACACCCAATGCATTTATCACGCTGTAAGGTTACTACTACCATTATTTATTTATCTTTAAATTGTGTTATAAAAGTACGATGATATTTTTTCGTGTCAGGCTGTTTTTTTTGTCAAGCTGAGCGAAGTCGAAGCTCTATAATCACGAGGCTTCGACTTCGCTCAGCCTGACAGAGTTGTTTGCTTTTTTCTATATTACAATTATTGAAAGCTTCGCTCATATACTTGCTTTTGAGACTTTGCTCAGCTTAGTAGGAAAAATCCGTTTTTTATTCCCATCATACTTTATTCATTTTCCAATTTTATAAATCAACTTATTTAGAAAATTTCTTTAAGAAAACAAATCATCTTATATTTGAACCCGTATTTTGTCTTTTCTAAAAATACGTTAGCTTCTTACAAATTTCCCGAGAGCTTCCAAAAGTTGTGGACGGTCTTCAAGGGCGATTTTAGCCACTTTATGGAACTTCGATACCCATTTATCGAGGGTTTCAAAGGCTTTGTTTTTGTCTCGGGTAGCTTGTTGGCTTTCTCCTTTTTCTTGCAGATAGGTAGCGTAGGCTTTTTCTACTTCGGGGAGTTCTTGAAGCTGATTTTTGACATCTTGTTCGTTGATTTTTAGTTGTTTTAGTGGCGTAAGAAGATTGGGGGTGGTATCCAAAAGCTGATAAAACGCTCTCATTTCTTCCATAGCTGCGGCGATGGCTCGGGCAGCACTTCCTTTGAGTTTAAGCTGACGAAGAGCTTCTTCGTTGTCCTCAAAGACGATACGTGCCTTTTTGCGATGTGTACTATATTTTTTCTGTACGTTTTGATATTTTTCCTGAAAAGCCAATGACGCCGATGTCTCTTCGCGTGTTTCTTTTATATTGGCATCGAATGTTTTACGAGCCTCATCGTAAAGGGCTTTTCCTTCAGCGATTTTGGCATCGTCGTAGCCGTATTCTGCTAATTCTGTTTTCAAATCGCCCTCTTTGGACAGATTTTCAAACATCGCTCCAAAATTCTGAAGCATTTGTTCGTTAGATAGATAATATGTTTTCATTTTTTAGTGTTTTTACAATTATTTTCCTATTCTTTGAATTCTTTTTATGTTTTGGAGTCTCCCTTTGCTATTTTAATACTTCGGAAGGCTTTTTAGTCGTACATCTGTTTATTTTAGTTCTACATCGACTTATTAAAATGCTTCGGAGAGTTTTTTAGTGGTGCTTTGGGTTGTTTTACTGCTCCGAAGGGTGTCTTGTTAACTTTGACAAGGTTTAGTTACAATTGGTGTGAAATTGGTTATCCACTCATTAAATTTGAGTGTCTGATACCATAACTTTGCTTCCTCCGAATTTCAAATTGTTTTCCAAAAGATTAAAAAATTATTTTATATTTTCTATATTCTTTGAGTCACTATTATAAGAGCATTCTAATCGGTTTGTTTTTTGCTTAAAATCTACTTTTTTTCGTTTCATTTTATTTTCAAAGTTTTGTAATTTGGTATTTGTTTTAGGCAATCCATTTAACGAAATTACAAAAGCATATTTTTTTGGATAACCGTACGAAAAATCATTTATGCTTTGTTCTAATTGAGAAAAAGCATCTTCCGTATTACGTCCTTTGAGTTCTACAAAAATTTCTATTTCATCTTCTTTGAAAAAATAATAATCACAACATTTAGGCTCTTCTCCTTTTGGAACAACACCATTATCTATCCGCACTTTATAAAAATCATTGGCATTTTTTAGAACAAATTCCCTTCCATTTTCCTTACAAGTAGCAATGCTTCCACAACTATTTTTATGTACATCTTTAATTTCCCTCTTCTTCATACTTAATATCCAATAATTTTGAAAACTCTTCGCTTATTTCTTCCGAAAGACTATCCAAGTAATCGCCATTTATCAGATTTTCATCTTCATAAATAGCAGGTTTTACAATTCCTTTTTCTATTGAAAATACACCTATTTGCTCCATAGTCAGCCAATATGCTTTCGGAATAATTTTATTTATTTCCTCCTCTTTTTCAGGTTTCAATTTTGCTATTTCACCTGCCAATAGCAAATTATTAAGAGAGGTTAAAATATACGGACTATGTGTTGCGAAAGCCAATCGGGTAGTACAATTTTCTTGTTTGTTTTCTACAAAACAGTCTTTTACTAAACGATTTATCAATCTTCTTTGTGCAGCGGGAAATAAAGAGAGTTCAGGTTCTTCTATGAAGATGGAGAGGTTTTTAGCATTATTAAAGATTTTCCCTGTCTTTCCACCACCTAACCCTCTTCGTTTATTTTCATTTTGTAAGACTTCATTAAAATCATATCTTTGTGATATATAATTAACAATTAACTCCAAGAAAGAGGCATTTTTAGTTCCACTAGAAGCATTTTTAAATTTCATTTCAAAATCATCACCTTTAACGAAATATTCCGAATGAAACTCTGCTTTCTTTTCAAATAAAGTCAATTTCGTAGCTTCTATAAAAAAATCTTTCTTTTGTTTAATAGCATTTTTAAAATTAAAAAAAGTATCTTCTAAATGATACGGAATTTCCATATTTAAGCTAAAATCTTGATTGAAAATATTAGGCAAAATCCCTCTATTTTCACTTAAAAAAATAACTTTATCAAAAGTAGTATCGTAACATTTTGTAACTTCAAATTTTCCATTTTTTAGTTGGTATTTAGCACAACCTAAATCAAAAACAATTTCTGTTTTCTCAGAAATAAACTCTTCTATCTCGCTTGTTTGTAGATTCTTAAAGAAAATATTCTTATTTATTTCTTCTTGGAAAAAATTTGCCAAATTATTCTGCTTATGCACCCAACGAAGAAGCGACATTAATTTCAAAATGGCACTTTTCCCACTACCTGACTCACCTATAAAAACCATTAGTGGTTTTATTTCGATGTCCAATTCTTTTATTGGTCCAAAGTTTTTTAAATATAATCTTTCCGTTGTTTCCATTTTTATAAATTAATTTTTACTTCTTCAACTGTACTTATAATTCCTAATCATCAGCATATTTGTCAATAATAGAGAATTCACTTCTCACTTCGCAAACTCCGTAGCTACAATCTTATATAATTTATCCGACAGACGAATTCTGAAATCGGTTTTGATGGTGCAAGAATCGCCTTTCGTTGCTGTTTGTGCAGGAGCGTCATTGACCATCATATTTTCCAAAACAAACTCCTGTACGCCTGTGGTAGGCCCTGTAATGAGGAGTTTGTCGCCCACTTTAATATCGTAGGCTTCGATGAGAAATTCCGCAATCCCCGATTTTGGGAAATAGTGCTTTCCTTGCCCCACATACACCTTTTTCTGTGTAGCATTTGACCCCGGATTCTCGCTCCATTCTCCCAATTTTTGCCCCAAATAATATCCACTCCAAAATCCTCTGTTGTAAACGGTTGAAAGAGCTTCCATCCATTTTTCAACCTTTTCTTTTGAATATGTCCCCTCGTAATACGCATCGATGGCTTCACGATAGGTTTTTATGACAGTCGCCACATATTCGGGAGCTCTTCCGCGTCCTTCAATTTTGAGTACTTTGGCTCCTGCGTCAATCACTTGGTCGAGGAAGTCAATCGTACACAAATCTTTGGGCGACATCATATATTCATTATCAATTTCGATTTCAAAACCGCTTTCTTGGTCGATTACGGTGTATTTTTTTCGGCAATTTTGCTTACACGCCCCTCGATTTGCTGATGAATTATGCGAATGCAAACTCAAATAGCATTTTCCTGAAACCGCCATACACAACGCTCCGTGACCGAAAATCTCGATTTCTACCAAATTCCCTGACGGACCTTTAATTTGCTCCCTTTGGATTTGCTCAGCGATTTTCTTTACCTGCCTAAGGCTTAATTCACGACTCATTACCATTGTATCGGCAAACATTGCATAAAAACGCACCGTTTCGATGTTTGTAATATTGATTTGGGTAGAAATATGCACTTCCATACCAATTTGACGAGCATAGGCGATAACTGCTTGATCCATAGCAATCACTGCGGTTAAGTTTGCCTTCTTTGCAGCGTCGAGCAAGGTTTTTATGATGGATAAATCGTGGTCGTATATGATTGTGTTTAAGGTAAGATAGGTACGGATACCTTTTGGGTGGCAACGTTTTGCAATTTCGTCCAAATCATCAATGGTGAAATTGATACTTGCTCTTGCCCTCATATTCAGCTGGTCAACTCCAAAATATACCGAATCAGCACCATTGTCAATAGCTGCTTGTAACGATTCGAAATTTCCTGCGGGAGCCATCAGCTCTATTTTTCCTGAATTTGTCATAAATGTGATTGAAAGTTAGCGAGTGCAAAGATAAAAAATTTTTATTTATACGATTTTTTTCATACATTTGATTTTTAAAAATATATGTATGAAACAATTAATTATATATTTTCTATTCGGTTACAGTCTTGGAGTCAACGCTCAAATTCTTACCGAAAAAGCACCTCCAGAATTCATAAAAACAATTATTTTTAAGGCTTCAGAAAATGATAAAAGCCAATTCCCAATTGTGCGACTCAATGAAATGTTTACTCTACAGTTCGACGACTTAAGTGGTGATGAGGAAACATATTACTATAAAATTACGCATTGCAACGCCGACTGGACAGCCTCCAATTTGCTAAAAAGCGAATATATTAAGGGGATGGATGAGCAACCTCTACGCCCCGAAAGCAATTCGTACGCAACTTTGCAATCCTACTCTCACTATCGACTTAATTTGCCCAATGATTTGACAAAAATTACCCTTACAGGCAATTATCTTCTTTCTATTATTGACAAATTTGGAACGGAATTATTCTCCCGTAGATTCGTAGTTTACAATCCATTAGTAAGCATTCAATCCGAAATCAAACGCACACGCGACTTACAATATTTCGACACCAAACAAGTGGTGCAATTCTCCATCAAAGAATTGGGGTTACATCTGCAAGATCCTACATCAAATGTTAAAGTAGCTGTCTTGCAAAACTATTGCTGGAATAATGCTATTACGAATCTCAAACCTCAGTTCACAATAGGGCGAGAACTTATTTACAAACACGATCTTGAAAGTGCTTTTGATGGAGGTAATGAATATTTTTACTTTGACAGTAAAGAGTTACGTGTAACCTCAGGTGCTACGTATCAAATATTCCAAAACAAACTGTTTGAACACGTTCTATTTGGAAATATAAGCCGTGCGAATCGGGTTTACACCTACAATCCTGATATCAACGGAGATTTTCTAATAAACACATTGGACGGACGCAACCCGGATAACGAAGCGGATTACGTCTGGATACATTTTTCATTAGAATTACCCGCCTCTTTCGGCAAAAAAGAAGTATACGTATACGGAAAATTCTCCAATTATGAGCTTTTAGACATTTACAAACTTACTTACAATGAAGAAAAAAGAATTCATCAAGGAAAAATCCTGCTAAAACAAGGATTTTATAACTATAAATTTGCTACAAAAGAGCAAAACGAAGAAAATTTTAATGAAATTGGCGGGAATTTTCAACAAACAGAAAATAATTATACCATTTTAGTCTATTACCGAGCTCCTAACGCTCTTTATGATCAAGTGATCGGACTTGGAGGAGCTAATAGTAGTAATATCTCAAGGTAAAGTGGATATATTTTCGGTATAATGTCTAAAAATTAAGCTATTTTTTAGACGATTGTTTCTAATGGATATTTTAAAGTTCAATTTTCAGTTGTGATTTTGGTTTTTATTTCAAAAGTATTTTTCTTGCTGTATCTGTAAAACGGAAACAAACTTTGCTGGAAAGTAGCTTGTCAGGAACACAAAAATATTTGAAACTCTACAGACCTCTTTTTCTGAAAATAATAAAGGCTTTGCAATTTCTCGCAAAGCCTTTGTTTTTTTAAAGAGGTGTTCCTTCCTTGGTTTTAAAACGGTATTCAAGATAGGAGTATGCATCGCGGTGCATTACCCTCACCCACCGTTTGTATTTTAAAAACCATTTAAAGCGTATTGACATTAGTCCGTGGGTAATATACGCTGCAATAAAAGGATGTGCATTTAGCACAATGCTACCCTTATAGGTACTCTCTTTAATGATTCTTTCAAGTTCTATGTTGATTTTGTCAACTAAAACAATAGGTGCTTCAATTTCACCTTCTTTACTCGGATTTTCTTCCTTGGTTTTGATGTTTAGTTCTTGGCGTACTCGCTGACGCGTAATCTGTATTAACCCAAATTTACTTGGAGGTAATATTTTGTGTTTTGCCCTATCTTCCGACATTTCTTGTCGTAGATGATCAAAAAGAATCTTTCGGTTATCCGTATTGGACATATCAATAAAATCAACAACGATGATACCTCCCATATCACGTAAACGCAGTTGCCTTGCAATCTCTGTTGCTGCAATTAAATTTACTGCTAAAGCCGTAGATTCTTGATTATCAGCTTTGTTAGAGTGATTTCCACTATTGACATCAATAACGTGTAGTGCTTCAGTATGTTCAATCACCAAATAAGCTCCTTTGCTCATTGAAACGGTTCGTCCGAAAGCCGTCTTAATTTGTCGTTCAATATGGAACTTTTCGAAAATGGGAACTGAAGAACGGTACAGTTTTACGATACTTTCTTTTTCAGGGGCAATCTCTTGAACATATTTGATAACTTGCTCATAGAGAGTCTCGTTATCCACCTGAATTCCTGTGAAAGAATCGTTGAACATATCTCGCAAAATAGCTCCTGTTCTACTGATTTCGCTCATCACCTTGGATGGGAAAACAGCCTTGTTAATTTTTTTACACATCAAAACCCATCGGTTGAATAAACCCTGTAAGTCCTTATCCAGTTCCGCTACCTTTTTACCTTCTGCTACGGTGCGTACAATTACGCCAAAGCCTTTAGGTTTAATGCTTTGCAGAAGTCGTCGTAGTCGTTCTTTTTCGGTTTTGCTTTCAATTTTCTGTGAGATAGAAATTCTATCAGAAAAGGGTACTAACACCAAATAGCGCCCTGCGATGGACAATTCAGAACTGATACGAGGACCTTTGGTCGAAATCGGTTCTTTTACAATTTGAACCAAAATGGGTTGTCCTGCTTTCAAAACATCTACTACTGCTCCATCTTTATTAATATCAGGCTCTAAAGGAAAGTCTTTTAAAGAATAATCTTTTAATTTTCCTGAAATAATCATCTTGACAAATTTTTGTAAAGACGAAACCTGAGGACCTAAGTCCAAATAATGCAAAAATGCATCTTTTTCGTGACCTACATCCACAAAAGCGGCATTCAACCCAGGAATTGGTTTTCGGATTTTGGCAAGCATGATATCCCCCACACCTACACCATTAGCATCCTCTTCTTTGTGGAGCTCAATGAGCCTTCCTTCTTTAAGCAAAGCAAAATCGACATAAGAGGAACCTGAACGAATGATTAGTTCTTTATTCACTCTGTTTGGATTTTTTTGTTAAACTACTACATTGTTTATGAGTGATTTAATTTCATAAACTATTTTTTCAATGAACGTTTTTACATAAGACAGAAAAAGTAGTTAAAAACTACTTTTTCTTTTTGTGACGGTTAGCTCTCGCTCTTTTTTTACGTTTGTGGTTAGCAACTTTATGTCTTTTTCTTTTTTTTCCGCTTGGCATAGCTTAATGTATTTAATTAGTTTAAAATTATTTCTTTTTTCCTGATTTTACTTTTACTTTTGTTTTTACACCATCAACAAACACTTTTGCAGGTTTGAATGAAGGGATGTTGTGAGCAGGGATTTTAATAGTTGTATTTTTAGAAATATTACGTCCTGTTTTCTCAGCTCTTGTTTTGATAACAAAACTTCCAAAACCTCTCAAATACACGTTGTTCCCACTTTCCAACGATGCTTTCACTTCATCCATAAAGTTCTCAACCGTTGATTGAACGTCGTTTTTATCAAGACCTAACTTATCAGCGATCTTTGATACGATTTCTGCTTTTGTCATTTTATATTTCTTTTTAAATATTAATATTTTAACTTATTCGGACTGCAAATATAGTAATTAAATATTTAATAAACATGATGTTAGGTTAATATTTTTTTATTTACCGCCTCATTTTAACAGCCTTACAAAATTTTTAGGTTTCAAAATTATTGAAAATGAGTTAGTTGAGCATTTAGTTAATCAACAGTAAAACTATTTTTAATTGACTACCCTATTCAATCGCTTTGCCAATGTTTTTTGGAGTTGTATGTAATCCATAATTTCTGCCATAGCTTCGTTCTTTTCGGCTACCTCAACTGAGGTTTGTACTCGTTGCATAATATCGGCAATCAAATTACTCACTAGCTGTTTTCGGATATTTAACAAAATATCTATTACCGCAATGTCTATATTCTCGTCCTTGTTTTTCACTACAATATCTTTGCGAAGCCAATCGTGTAATGTCAAATTTTCATCTTCCATAATGATTTGAGTTACTCTTCCGCTTAATTCGATAGGAAGCTGATTGACAAATGTAGATAACTGATAGGTTGAGTCCTCGTATTTGCTCATCACCAATTCATAAATATGTCTAAACTCCGGATTCGCAAAATGAATTTCATCCTCTTGTAGCTCCAAATATATTTTTTCATATATTTTAAGCTCTTGCTGCACTTTATATTCCTGCACACCTCCTTTTTCGTCAGGTTTTAATATGACATCAACAAATGTATACTTTCTATCTCCATAAAGTAACAGACACTTTATCAGATCGTGTTCCAAAACTTGTAACCGATCAATAGACAGTTTTATTTGTTCTTCTTTAGTTCGTGTAACTTCTAATTTTTGAGTTTTCTTACGCTCTGCCTTTTGTCCTTCGTAAATATCTTTCTTTAATATTTGCGACAGAGTAGCAAATAACACATCTTCGGAAATTTCCATCAATGCAGCACATTCGCGGATGTACACTTCTTGTTTTATTGAATCAGGAATTTTTGAGATGCTCTCTATGATGTCGCGTATAGTTTCTGATTTTTTTATGGGGTCATTTTGAGCCTCTTGCACCAGAAGTGATGCTTTGAAGCGTATGAAGTCCGTAGTATTTTCTTCCAAATAGAGAGTAATGTCTTCCAAAGCGTTGTTTCGAGCAAAACTATCTGGATCTTCACCGTCGGGGAATGTACATATTTTCACATTCATCCCCTGCTCTAAAATAAGGTTAACCCCTCGTAAGGAAGCTCTCAACCCAGCAGGGTCACCATCGTAAAGCAAGGTAATATTATTGGTTAACCGATGAATGAGGCGTATTTGTTCAGGAGTAAGAGCCGTTCCGCTTGAGGCTACCACATTCTCAATTCCTCTTTGATGTAGTTGAATTACATCCGTATATCCTTCCACCAAATAACAATTGTCTACCTTAGCAATTGCCTGTTTAGCGTGATAAATCCCATAAAGAACTTTACTTTTCTGATAGATTTCACTTTCGGGAGAGTTGAGATATTTTGCGGCTTTTTTATCTTGCGTAAGTATACGTCCGCCAAACCCCAATACACGTCCACTCATTGAGTGAATAGGAAACATCACCCGCCCTTTGAATCGATCAAACTTTTTATCTTCTTTAACGATTGTCAGACCCGATTTTTCGAGAAACTCAAGTTGATATCCTTTGCTGAGAGCTTCGTCTGTAAAAGCACTCCATTGGTCAGGGGAATATCCCAAACGGAATTTTTTAATGGTATCCAATGTAAAACCACGCTCTTTGAAGTAACTCATCCCGATAGCTTTTCCTACTTCGCTCTCGGTCAGGATTTTCTCAAAGTACGTCTGAGCAAACTCCGAAACGATATAAAGGCTTTCTCGTTCATCTGCCTTGTCTTTTTCTTCATCCGTCTGTTGGGTCTCCTCAATTTCGATATGGTATTTTTTTGCTAAATAGCGTATTGCCTCTGGATAAGTGAAATGCTCGTGTTCCATCAGAAAAGCAATAGCATTTCCTCCCTTACCACTACTGAAATCTTTCCATATTTGCTTAACAGGAGAAACCATAAAACTGGGAGTTCGTTCATTAGAAAATGGACTTAATCCTTTATAATTGGAACCAGAACGTTTGAGTTGTACAAAATCTCCTACGACTTCCTCAACACGCATCTGGTCATACACTTTGTCTATGGTTGCTTTTGAGATCATTTTTATTCCACTTTAAAAAAATTGTTAGCCTTAATAAATAAAAAAAGTACTAAAATAACATTTTCTCCTGCCTAAAAAATGAGAGTAAATCCCTTGTTTTCCTAATATAGTTTGCTGTATATCACTCTACTGACTGCTTGTTTTTTACACAGACGGACAAAAGTAGCAAAAAATATCATTCAATCAAACATATTAACAATTCGTATAATATTTTGCACTACAAAGAAAATAAGACATTAACTAAATATGCATCAGGAAGAGTAGCTCTTATGTAATTTGGCATTTTACATTGATTCGCATTAACTATCTTATATCTCAACACATTGTGTCTGATTTTTCATTAAAAATAGAATGATGTAGAATGATAAAAAACAGATAATCTGCAAAAAGATTTGCATACAATCATTTTTTTTTTGAATTTTGCAAGGATTGTTCTTTTCTAAAGAACAATCTTTAAGTGTATTCAAATAAAAATTTATTAGGAATAATGAAAATATTAGTTTGTATAAGCAGTGTTCCTGACACTACTTCAAAAATAAACTTTACTAACGACAATCAAAAATTTGATACCTCAGGAGTGCAGTTTATCATCAATCCGAGTGATGAGTATGGGCTTACCCGAGCTATCCAACTCAAGGAAAAATTGGGCGCTTCCATAACCTTAGTGAATGTGGGAACTCCTGAAACAGAGCCAATTCTCCGCAAAGCCTTTGCTCTAGGAGCCGATGAAATCATCCGAGTAGATGCCACTGCTACAGATGGTTTTTTCGTAGCCTCACAACTTGAAAAAATTGTTAAAAATGGAGGTTTTGATTTAATAATTACAGGTAAAGAATCCATTGACTACAACGGTGGAATGGTGGGTGGGATGCTTGCAACTCTACTTGATTACCCTTTTATTAACAAATGTATAGGTTTAGAAATCAACGGCATAGACATTGAAGCATCTCGTGAAATCGATGGAGGTAAAGAAGTAATCAAAACTCAATTACCTGCGGTGATAGCAGCTCAAAAAGGATTGGTTCACGATAAAGATTTGCGGATACCAAATATGCGGAATTTGATGGCTGCCCGCACAAAACAAATCACGGTAATACAACCCGAAAGCGTTTCAGCCCCCACCAGTGTAGTAGGATTTGAAAAAACACCTGCCAAAAATCCTGTTAAAATGATCGCATCGGACAATTTAGATGAACTTATCCATTTGTTGCATAACGAAGCCAAAGTGATTTAATTTTTGAAAAAAGTAGAAAAAATGTCAATATTAATATACGTAGATTCCGAAAAAGGAACGTTAAAAAAAACGGCGTATGAGGTAGCCTCCTACGGAAGAGCTCTCGCCGATATGCACAATACTGATTTGGTTGCCGTAGCAATCAACGTTGAAGACATCACTCCATTGCAAACGTACGGTGTAAACAAAGCAATAGTAGTAAACAACGACCAACTGAATCAGTTTTCAGCCAAAGTGTACACTGAAATCATCAGAAAAACAGCAGAAAAAGAGTCAAGTAGCATAGTCGTATTCAGTTCATCATCTTACGCGAAAAACATAGCTCCTTCGTTAGCTGTGGTTATGAAAGCAGGTTATGTAGCAAATGTAATTTCGCTACCTGCGAGTGTTGATAATTTTGAGGTGAAGAGCAATGTTTTTTCAAACAAAGCTGTTGGCTTAATAAAAATAGATTCAGTTAATAAGGTGGTTAGCCTTGCGGGGAACGCCTACGGAGTAAAGGAAACTCCTGTTTCGATGACCGTAGAAGAAATTCCAACCGAAGTACCCGAACCACTTATTAAGGTAGTGAGAAGCGAAAAAAACACAGGCAAAGTATCGTTGGATGATGCGGCAATTGTTGTTTCGGCAGGACGTGGACTAAAAGCACCTGAAAATTGGGCGATGATTGAAGAATTGGCAGACGTACTCGGAGCAGCAACTGCTTGTTCAAAACCTGTGTCCGATATGGATTGGCGACCTCACAGTGAACATGTAGGGCAAACGGGAAAACCCGTAGCACCAAATCTATACATCGCTATTGGAATTTCTGGAGCTATCCAACATTTAGCAGGGGTTAACGCTTCTAAAATCAAAGTAGTCATCAACAGCGATGAAAATGCTCCTTTTTTCAAGGTTGCAGATTACGGCGTAGTAGGAGATGCATTTAAAGTAGTCCCAGAACTAATCTCTAAATTAAAAGCCTTCAAAGAATAATCGTTTTTTACGCAATCATGTTTTATTTGGAAAAGCTAAAAAACAACAATTAAATATGTTAATTTTTTCTATAAAAAAGGTTTTTAGACTTTGATTTTATAAAATTAACTCTTTAATTATTAGATATTTAATTGGTTTTAAACAATAAGTTGTTTAAAAATAACAAGTTAAAATATTTGCCGAATGTGTTTAGTTAGAGAAACTTTTGCTAACTTGCACCCGATTTTTATACTAACAAAGTAGTTTTACTATGAAAAATAATTTATTAAGATTCTTTGCCGTCATAGCAATTTTTTCGGGGTTTGCACTGACAGGTTGTAAAAAGGGGACAAATAAAAATATTTCCAGTGCAACAGGTTGGAGCATCAACTCAAAAGAAGGAGGTTTTCAATACAACACAGACTTCAAAGAGCAGGAAACAGGACCAGGGCTTATCTTGGTTGAAGGAGGCACATTCACTATGGGGCAGGTTCAAGATAACGTGATGCACGATTGGAATAACCTTCCAACGCAGCAGCATGTACAGTCTTTCTATATGGATGAAACAGAAGTTACTAACAAAATGTATATGGAGTATTTGGATTGGTTAAAGCATGTCTTTCCTCCAACCGAAGAGCTATACAAAAACATTTATGTTGGAGCATTACCTGACACATTGGTTTGGAGAAGCCCTCTTGGATTTAACGAATCAATGGTAACGAATTATTTGCGTCATCCTGCGTATGCGGAATATCCTGTAGTTGGGGTTAACTGGGTTCAGGCGGTACAATTCAGTGCTTGGCGTACGGATCGCGTAAATGAAGCTATTTTGGAAAGAACAGGATATATTGAAAAAAACACACGCTATCAAGTAGAGGCTGGAAGTACTTTCAGTACAGAAACGTATCTTTACACACCATCAGACTCTTATGGAGGACAAGCTACTGATTTTGCAGGTAAAAAGGCTGTCACCAAAGAAGGAGAGCCTACTTTTGCTAAGCAAACCAGTGGAGTATTACTACCAGAATATAGACTTCCAACAGAAGCTGAGTGGGAGTATGCAGCCAAATCGTTAAATGGTATTCGTGAGTACAATAGTTTGCAAGGTAGAAAAAAATATCCTTGGGATGGAGCCTATACACGTTCAACAAAACGCTCGTCACGTGGTGACCAGTTGGCGAACTTCAAACAAGGTAAAGGAGACTATGGCGGATTAGCAGGTTGGTCTGATGACAAAGGCGATATTACAGTTCCTGTAAAAACGTATCCACCGAATGATTTTGGATTGTATGACATGGCAGGAAACGTTGCAGAATGGGTTGCCGATGTGTATCGTCCGATTGTTGATGACGAAGTTACCGATTTTAACTATTATCGTGGTAACGTATACATGAAACACTCTATTGGGGAGGATGGTAAACATGTGATTGTAACGCCTGAAAATGTTAAATACGACACATTAAGTAACGGGAAAATCGTAGCTCGTAATCTTCCAGGTAATATCGCAACCGTTCCAGTTGATGAAAACGAAACCTATCTGCGTTATAACTTCACACGTAGTGAGAATAGAAGTTATAATGACGGTGATAAATCGTCAACACGTAACTACAGAAGTGGCGGAAGTGAATTAAGTGGAGGAGATTTGGATTACAAAAACTCAATGTACAATTCACCTAAACACCAAATTTCAAGAGATTCGTTGGAAAACAGAATCGCCAGAAGCTATGACAAATCAAACGAACGTACTACCTTGATAAACGACGAAGTACGTATTTACAAAGGAGGTTCTTGGAGAGATAGAGCCTATTGGATTGATCCAGCTCAAAGAAGATATTTACCTCAGTACATAGCAACGGATTACATAGGATTTAGAAATGCAATGAGCCGTGTAGGTTCTAAATCATCCAAAGCAAATAAAAGACCAAAAGGATAATACCTTTATTAAATAATAATCTAAAAACGCTATAAATATATTTTATTTATGGCGTTTTTTTTTGTAATATTGCTACCGAAAAACAAATGATAGCTTATGAAAGAACTATATGAATTGTTCGTCCAGTCAACAGGGGTTTGTACGGATAGTAGAGCCGTATTTGCAAATTGTATCTATTTCGCTTTGAAAGGAGATTCATTTGACGGCAACAAATTTGCTAATGAAGCCTTGGAAAAAGGAGCCAATTATGCCGTTATAGATGACTCGAGTATGAAAGTTTCGGATAAAATGGTTTTAGTAGACGATGTACTGAAAACGTTACAACAATTAGCAAACTATCACCGCAGAAAACTCGGAACACTCATTTTCGGGATTACAGGAAGTAATGGAAAAACAACCACAAAAGAACTGTTGAAATCAGTACTGTCAGAAAAATTTCAAGTAGTTGCTACCCAAGGGAATCTGAATAACCATATTGGGGTTCCTCTTACCTTGTTATCAATCCAAGCAGAGACTGATATTGCTATTGTAGAAATGGGAGCTAATCACCCTGAAGAAATTGCTTTTTTATGCTCCATTGTTGAGCCAGACTATGGTTATATAACCAGTATTGGAAAGGCTCATTTAGAAGGTTTTGGAAGTTTTGAAGGAGTTATTAAAACCAAAGGAGAATTGTATGATTATTTGAAAAAATACAACAAAACAATTTTTTTGAATAATGACGATACTTTACAAAAAGATCTTTTGAAAAATTACGAAAACGTCTATTCTTTTGGAAATCAAGGAGATACTAAAGTAAAATTAAAGAATACACATCCTGTAGAAGTGATTTTTGAAAATTCAGCACTAAGAAAAATGACCGATGGCATAGAAAAACCATCGCTTTTGGGAATTGGTGTATTAGATGAGTTTACTGATTCAACTACAGTAGTAAGATCGAATCTAACAGGAAGTTACAATTTTTCGAACATAGGTGTAGCCATTGCCGTAGGTAAATATTTCAAATTGCCTCCCGAGGCTATCAAACGAGGGATTGAAAAATATATCCCTACAAACAACCGAAGTCAAATTATTAACTTAGAGGGAAATACCATTTTTTTAGATGCTTACAACGCTAATCCAAGTAGCATGTCCGCAGCCATACACAACATGCTAACAATTGAGAGTTTTGACAAAAAAGTACTCATTTTAGGAGACATGTTTGAATTAGGCAAATTTGCCCTGACAGAGCATCAGAACATCGTAGATTTGGTTGAATCCCATACTTGGAAAGCTGTTTTTTTTATAGGGGAAAATTTTGCAAAAACCTCTACCAAACACCCTCAATTTAAAACATTTGATGAATTCAAACAAGCATTTTCGTTTTCACAATTTTCAGATTGCCTTATACTAATCAAGGGGTCAAGGGGAATGGCTTTGGAGCGAGTTATTTTATAAGTCTTTACTTTCTTTCATGCTTAAAAACATTCTAAAGGTAAGTTGTCGTTTTTAATTTTAGTCTGCTGACTGTTTGTAAGGCTTTATGGATAAATTATGCATTAATATTTTAAAATCACATCAATTTCATAAGGAAACCATTTGCCATTCCATAAATCTATAAAGAATAAAATTACTTTTTCTTCAATTGGCATTGAAGGACTTAACAACTTACCTGTTACATTTCCTTTTCTAATGGATAGGTTAAGCTCTTTTAACATGATGTTGTAATACTTCTCGTTTACTTCACATTCCTCACAAAATATTTTCTCCCCTTCCCAGAAACGAGCTTTTAACTTATCCGAATCTATGAAGGGGTTTTGCTTTTCTTTTTTGTAATATTTGCAAGATTTGTAAATTCTCTCCATTGGCTCTGTGCTGATTTTCTGAAAAGAAGCACAAAATTATGTTTTTCTGCTCAAAATAAAAATTATAACTGAAATTTGAGTCTAAAAAATCTCTATTAAGCCTTTTTTAAACTTACCTGTTGCAAAGAATCATCTCCAAATTTATGGACTGTGACTATTTTCGCTTCTATTCTTGTAGGTAAATTAAAAAACTAATATCTCATCAATGAATAGCCACGCATCGCCTCCTTTGGGTGGGCTTCCTAAGTTTTTAATTTCTATTTTGATGAAGCGTGTTTTTTCTGTAGGAAATTCTAAAGCAAAATCGTGCAATATAGCAAATCCATTGACTGAATAAGGACGTTCGATTTTTCCTTTTGGAGTATATTTTTTCCCATCCTCAGAGGTGAAAAGGCGTATTTCGGTAGGGAAATAAATTCCAGAACCTTGGTTCTCCATAGCTCCAACAACAACTTTGCTTATATCCTGAGGAGTTTCTAAATCAATGTTAATAGTTGCGTTGTCTACTAACCAAGCTAACCATTGTTTGTCATGGAAATCTTTTGTACCACGAACGATATTGGTTAGTGTTTTATTTCCTTGTCCGGAGTAGCTTTTGTGGTAAGTTGGGTTATATGAAGTAGGTTTGCCCATAGCTTTGTGAAACGTTATCGTATTGCTATAAACAGCCGTATGTGGTTTATTATCAAAGAAAACTGCAGCTTGAATTTGGGTAGTTTCATTGATACGCAAGGTGTCTGTGTACGGGATTGCATTGCTAAAGTCGGACTGGTTCAACACATAACGTATGTCTGCATTTGGAGTTTCTGATTGAAGGCTAATTTTCACACTGTTATTGCCGTTATCAAATACTTTTCCTGTGGTTTGGTAGATGGATTTGGCATAGTTGATATCCATTATCTCTAAACGAGCCAATGATTTTTGCAAACGTTGTGCAAAATCAGTCCAGTTTCGTTCTTTTTCAGGTTTCCAAAATACTTCGGACATGGCTAGTAGGCGTGGGAATAACATATATTCGGAATGTTTTTCATTAGGTACATATTCTGCCCAAAGGTTTGCTTGTACCCCTAAAATACGAGAACGTTCCTCGCTACTTAACTCTTTTTCAGAAAATGCTTCATTGTAAATTCGGCTTACAGGCAAATATCCACCAATTGCCAAAGGCTCATTATCAGGCAATCCTTGATATTGGTCGATATAGCCTTGACTGGTCAAAATCACACGATTTCCTTTTTCAGTAGCTTTTTTAACGATGTTGTTACCTCGCCATACCATAACTACCGCATCATCAGCTAATCCACCTTCAATGATTTCGTCCCAACCGATGAGCTGTTTGTTTTTTGACTTTAAAAAAGTATTGATTCGTTTGATAAAGTAGCTTTGTAACTCGTGTTCATTTTTCAAATTTTCGGTTTTCATACGAGCTTTGCACTTTGGACATTTTTTCCATTCAGTGTGTGTAGCTTCATCACCGCCAATATGCACGTATTTACTTGGAAATAAATCGATTACTTCAGTAAGAACATCTTCTAAAAATGAAAAGGTTTCTTCTTGACCAGCGCAGTAGATATCCGTAATTGGCCAAACTCCGCCAGACGGCACAGCTATAGGTCGTTTATGGCAAGATAGTTCAGGGTATGCCGCAATGGCACTCATCACATGAGCGGGCATTTCTATTTCAGGGACTACAGTGATGCCATATTTTGCAGCATATGCTACAATTTCTTTAATATCTTCTTGGGTGAAAAAACCACCATACGTGCCTTTTTCGTTAGGGTCATTGGTTACGCGAGCATTCCAATGTTGGTCGAATTGACCCACACGCCACGCTCCAACTTCCGTAAGTTTTGGATATTTTTTGATTTCAATTCGCCATCCTTCATTGTCCAACAAATGAAAATGAAAGGTGTTGATTTTCAGCATCGCCATTCGATCAATGGTTTTCAAGATATATTCTTTCGGGAAAAAATGTCTAGCCACATCCAACATCAATCCTCGCCATTCATATTGAGGTGCATCGTTGATTTTTACAGAAGGAATTACCCAGTCAATTGTTGTGATTTTTTGACTTTCAATTTCTTTTGGTAGTAATTGTCGTAGGGTTTGCAATCCATAGACAAATCCACGGTAATCCGACGCAGAAATTAAAATTTTGTCGCTATCGGAAGAAAAAGAATATCCTTCTTTGGGTAGATTTTCATCTACAATCAATTGTACGAAATTGGATTTTACGTCGCTATTTGTTACAGTATTTTTAGAAAAATCCCACCCTGAAGCACGATGAAACTTATCAGTAATCAACGTAATAGCAGGGTGTAGCGAATCGTTAGCTATGAATTTTGTTTCTGCTGTAAACTCAAAAAATCCGTTGTTCAACACTACTTGCTCAGGCTTCGGGATTAGTAACAAATCATCTTCGTTGAAATGAAAATTTTTCTTCTCATGGCAACCCATTAACAAGATAGCGAATAATAAAAAGTAAGGTTTCATGGTAATAATTTATAGTTAAGATCTAGTAGTTAACTGTATTGTTGTTGTTCCATTTTTTCTTAGATTAAAAAAGGCTCTAAGGAAAATGGATTTCAGTTTAGGTTCGACTTTCTTAAAAGTTTGGACGTAATTGATTTGAATTACTATAAAATTTTTCGATTACGTCAATCACATCATCTTCGGAATCAACCAAATGGAAAAGGTTTATATCCTCAGGGCTGATATTCCCAAAATGCTCCAAAAGAGTGACTTTAATCCAATCTACTAACCCTTGCCAGAATTCAGTTCCTACTAAAATGATTGGAATACGGTCGATTTTGTGTGTTTGTACAAGTGTTATTGCTTCGAAAAGTTCGTCCAATGTACCAAACCCACCCGGCATCACTACAAAAGCTTGAGAATACTTGACAAACATCACTTTACGAGCAAAAAAATAGTCGAAATTCAGGTTTTTATCACTGTCGATATACGGGTTGTCGTGCTGTTCAAATGGCAAATCAATGTTTAACCCTACCGAAGCTCCTTTCCCGATATGAGCTCCTTTGTTTCCAGCCTCCATAATCCCTGGCCCTCCGCCAGTAATGACACCATATCCTTCATTGACAATTTTTTCAGCAATACGAACCGTCAGTTCATAGTACTTTGTACCAGGTTTTATACGAGCCGATCCAAAAATCGAAATACAAGGCCCTATAAGACTTAATTTTTCATATCCATTGACGAACTCGCCCATCGTTTTGAAAATTGACCACGAGTCGTTTGTTTTAATTTCGTTCCAAACTTTTGAATGTTTTATTTTATTCATAATCAATATTTGATATTTTTTACTGAACCCGCAAAGTTATGGAACTTTGAAAAGAAAAACAATTCATTTTTTGAAAAAAATCGAAAATTGGAATTCACTGGTATAGCTTTACTTCACAGAATATTTTTAAAGTCAAAAAAGATTACTTATCAGTTTTAAAAACAATAAAAATGGTGTTTTTTATGGTGATGACTTTGTTTATTCTTCCTACTATGATTTGTTAAAGTGGAATAAGGCTCCACACTCCGACATAATTTTAACAAAATCAAGTAAGGTTAAATTTTTGTTTCCCAGATGTTTAAACGATAGCACCTACGCAAAAGATTTAGATTATACCTACAGATTGGGTTGGTATATCGGTGAAAATCCTCAATAGGAACATTTATTGACACTATCCTTCTATGAGTTGCTTGTCCTTGTTTGCAATATCATTCGAAAAACAAAATGCACAAAAAATTTCCTTTGGTGTATTTGAATTTGTTTCTTTATTAGCTGCTACTTATTTTATAAGTTATGACGATGTGGAAAGGTTTTTTATATTCGTAATAATAGGAAGCTATTTTTGTTTGATGAGCCAAAAGCGAAAGATATATAAAAAGTAAAGTAAAGGATTCTAATGTTAAACTGTTTTGTAAATAGTTTTATTGAGTTCATTATTTATTTTCATATATTGTTCTTTTCCTTAGATGAAAAGAACCAAAAATCAAGGCTTTGGATATTTGTCTAAAAATCAGACTCATGTCGCTAAAATTTTCCAAACTTGCTTCCTACGGTCGCTTCGAACAATGGAAAATTTCCACGCTCTATTCGTTGATTTTCTTAACGCCAAATCTCCAATGCCGATGAAAAGTGGTCAAAATACTGAAAAATCAGTGTTGAACCATTAAAAAATACATGAAATTAAGTACTGAATTCAATAGTTTTATTACTACTCATATTGGTCAATTTCTTTATGGTAGATTTTTTGAGCAGAAAACACAAAGCTATCTTGTATTTAGGTTCGGCGATTACTTTTATATTCAATATATTTTCTTGAAAGCCAAAGAATTGAAAAATAGAAGTTGATGTAGCGTTTGTTTGTATCATTTTGTTTTTGTGTTTTAATTGTTACAAAAAAACTAATTCATTGATTTTTTTAGCCCGTCACTCTTCATTCAGTAATTTCTTTTCAAATTATAGCACAAATTAATTTTTATCAAAGAATCAACAACTTTATTGTATATTTCATATTTTAAAACGCTATATTATTCATAAAATAATAACACTTAAAATTAAAAATACATATATTTAAACCATTTTTATAACAATAAAACTTGACAAACATATCATTAAAGTTAAATATAGTTAAAAACTTATTTTTTATTTGAATTGTAATATCTTTTTTTTAGATTTACACTGTAGTTATCCGGAAAAACTATATGAGTCGTTAAGTGAATTATTTATTTTAAAAATTTTACTGTTATGAAAAAGTTAGAATTAAATCAAATGGAAAATGTGCAAGGAGGAGAAATAAGTCAGAGAAATTGTGGTATTTTAGGAGTAGGGATTGTAGTAGGCTCGGTAATAGGTGTGTTCAATCCGATTGGATGGGGACTTGCAATTACCTCATTTGGAGCTGCTGCAGCCTCAGATTGTTTTTAATTTTTTATTTAATCATGAAGAATCAAAGATTTTTATATTTATTTAATATATGTGCAATTCTGTTTATTCTATTTGAAGATAAAATAATTTTCTTTTCGCTACAAGAGTTGTTGAGTCCATTCGCTCGGTATGGTATTTTAACGATGAATGCCGTATATTTTGCGTATAGTTTCAAGAAAAAAAGATCTTAAATTAGTAGAGTTTAGAAATAAGTTTGCTAGTTTTATGAAAATCCATAATTGAGTCTGATATTTTTACCATCAATTAAATAACCGTCTAACCTTAATATTATATTACAATCTTATGAAAAAGTTAAAATTAAATCAAATGGAAAATCTTCAAGGAGGGAAAGCAAGTGAGAGAGCCTGTTTAATAGGAGGGGGACTGGCTGCGGTTGCTTTTGTAAGTGGATTCCTTGTTCCTGCGGTTTTTTTTACAGCAATGGCAATTACTGCAGGAGCAGTTTATTCGGAGTGTTTTGATTAATAAGAATATTCAAAATAAAACTATAATAATACTTACTGCTTTTTTTCTAATTATATTATTAGTGAATATTTTAACAAATAATGGTTTGGGGAAAGGGTTGAATTTTATTGTAGTTTTAGGATTAATCCCTCTTTTGTGTACTATATTTATAAATATGTATAAAAAAAACAAGAAATAAAGCAATTAGACTTAAATAAAATGGTATCCATAGAAAAGGCTCCACAGATTAATGTTGGATAAATATTATTAATAAACATATTGTGGTATTATGAAATATATGAAATTGGGTTTAATATTGGTAGGTTTGCTTATAATAATATCTCTTATTGTTCTAACAAACGAAATTTTGGAAACAACCATAGTAAGAGATGTTTTTCTTGTACCAGCATTGGTAATTATTTTTGCTCTGATTTTTAAAATTATAAAAGAAGAGAAAAATAAATAAAACGACAGAGCTAATTGATTTTATATTAGCTATTTGATTTTTATATGTTGTAACGAAAAAAAACGAAAATGAGATAATTAGATTTAAACAAAGTGTAGTTATCCGAAAAAAAACATAAACATACACCTGTTAATCAATTAGTTATAGTGTTTGTTTTTAGTATTATTTTGGATTGATAATATAAGTATGACTCAATTTTTTTACTATGAAAAGTTTATTAAACTATTTATTACTGTGTATAGGATTAATTTCTGTAGTTTTTATCTTAAGTGAGTATGAATTTATAACTAAGATAGCATTTGCACTTGCTTCTATGGGTTGCTTGTCCTTGTTTGCAATATCATTCGAAAAACAAAATGCACAAAAAATTTCCTTTGGTGTATTCGGATTTGTTTCTTTATTAGCTGCTGCTTATTTTATAAGTTATGACGAAGTGGAAAAGTTTTTTATATTCGTAATAATGGGAAGCTATTTTTGTTTGATGAGCCAAAAGCGAAAGATATATAAAAAGCAAAGTAAGTAATTCTAATAACTAATGACCGACAAAAAATCAAAAAAGAAACTATGATAGTTTTATCTCATATCGACTGCATTCTCTTCAAAAAGTAGCCGATGAAATATGTATTTTAGACGGAGGAAAAATCATATTATCAGGCAATCACGAAAACTTAATGCAGACAAGGAATTTTTACAGTGATTTTTTAGTTAATTTTCCAACTTTTTGTGAATTACCCTATCCATATAATCTTGAATAAAAGCCTGTAAATCACGGATTCCTTTTTCTGTTTCGGGATTATTTTCTTTTCCTAACAAGTTGTTTTTCAACCCTTCATCTTCACGTTCGTAAATGCCGTTCATCGTTCCGTCTTGATTCATTACATAAATGTAACTACCTTGCATCAAGCTATAGACATGTGTATCAGAAATATAGGCTCGTGGTGTTTCGTTAGCTTCAGCAAACAAACTACGCCCCCATGAACGAAATGGCTTATTGTAACCCATTAGATCTACCAACGATGGATAGATGTCGATTTGCTGTGCAATTTCCGATGATTTTCCTATGGTAACAAACTCTTCGTTAGGACTATAGAACATTATTGGAGAACCCATTTTAGTAATAGGTTGTTTGTACAGGTCGTAATACGTTTGATTGCCATGGTCGTTCGTAAACACGAAAATAGTGTTTTGAAACCAAGATTGTTTTTTAGCATTTTCAAAGAATTTCTTCAACGCATGGTCCGTGTACTGAACGCATTGGTGAATTTCCAGATTTCCTTTATCGAACTTACCTTCGTACTGCTGAGGCACTTTAAAAGGATGGTGGGATGAAACGGTAAATATCGACCCAAAAAAAGGTTGTTGTTTTTGACTAAGAACAGTATTCATAAATTGAAAAAAAGGTTCATCCCAAATGCCCCAAACTCCATCAAAATCAACATCATTGCCATACTCTGTTTTGCCGTAGTAGTGCTGAAAACCAAGTATGTTGGAAAACCCTAAAAACCCCATTGAGCCGTTGGGAGCTGAGTGGAAAAACGAGGTGTTGTATCCTAATTCGTTGGCGATTGAAACCAGTGATTGTGTAGGCTGTTGAGCATAAGGCGATGAGGTGTATGCCACTTGCAAGGTCGGTATTCCTCCATAGATAGACGACATTCCGTGAATAGACTGACGACCGTTGGCATACGCATTGTCGAAAACCATTGAATGCTGTGCTAAAGAATCTAAAAAGGGAGTGTATGACTTGTAATCGGGGATATTTCTATCCTTGTTCATACATCCCCAATATTCTCGACCAAAACTTTCCAAAATAAAAAGAACTACATTAGGTTTATTTTTTACCTCTCGGTAATACAACTTTACAGGCTTGATATGTTCCGCTATATAGTCTTCTGATACAAAATCATAGGTTCTGAATCCCTTATTTTTTCCTATAGTTCGGATAAGTGTGAAAGGTGTGTTTAGGATAACATCCGCATGAGCTGAGACCGACACATATCGACTAGCATCAACAATATTTATCGGACGCGATGAATGGGAGAGCGTTCCTCCACGAATCCCTGCCAGAACCAGCGTACCTATACCCGCTAACCCCACCAACGAACCAAAAACATATGGTAATGGATGAATCGTACTCTCACGAACTTTGATTCGTTTGTAAAAATACATCCAACAGAAAATCAGAGCGATAAATATTAGAAAAACATACCAATACATCCCCACAAAGGTAAAAAACAAAGCGGTTTTATTTTGTTCATTTTCAATCACTGCAAAAGAAGCTGTAGTCAATCGTGATTTACTAAATGGATAATAAATCATATCCACAAAATTAGTCGCATAAGCTATAGTATTTGGAATAAAATACACCCAAAAAACCATTTTTTGGTATCCCTTTCGAGTGTTTACCCACAGAGGAAAAATGCTCAATAGAATAAACAATAAATTTACATAAAGAATCGCTGTAGTGTCGAATTGGATTCCATACGCAAATAACCTACTCACTGCCAGAAAGTTATATCCATCTATAACGTCAATATTAAATGCTATGAACAGAAGTCGAGCTACAAAATAGAACAAGAATACCAAGGAAAGTCGGTACAAAAAAACAAGATATTCGGTGATTCGGATAAATTTATTCATAAAAGATAATTTGAATTAAATACCGCCTAATGTCATAACGCTATGTATTTTAGAATTCTGTGGAAAATATCCTACAAAAGTAAAATATATTTTTATCTTAACAAAAATATATTCTAAAAACACTGATTTACAAACTATTAACCAGAACAATGGAACTATTACTCCAAAACGAATAATTGTTAATTCGTTATTTTTTATATTTTTTTGTCAAACCATTTTTCAAATACAAATAAAAGTTTTATTTTTGCCAAACTTTTAATCAAAAAAGACATGGCAGTTTATAAAAAAAGAAACAACAGACCTAATAGAAAAAAGAAGATAGATGAGTTAGACGAACTTGAGGAAGAGCAACTTCACCAAGAGAGTACTACGGCTGAGGTTTTTGACAGTCTTGATGCAGGAGCTTCAAAAACAGAGGCTTGGGTACAAAAAAATCAAAAAACCATCCTTGGAGTGTTAGTCGCTGTAGCTGTGGTAGGTTTGGGAGTCCTGTTATATCAACAATTTGTTTCTGCTCCAAAAGAGAAAGAAGGAGCAAACGAATTCTTTTTCGCGAATGAATTTTTCAATGAAGCATTAAACGCTACTGACGATCGTGCAAAAGATTCGCTTTTCACACTTTCATTGGAAGGAGGTAAAGGGAAGTACGGCTTCTTAGAAATCATCCAAGAGTATAGCGGTACAAAGGCTGCTAATTTGTCGCAATATGGAGCTGGAATGGCTTACATGCATAAAGGTGAATACCAAAAAGCTATTGACCATTTAAAAAAATTCGATTCACCTGACGATGTGATGGGAGTTTTAGCCTTAGGGAACATTGGTGATGCCTATTCACAGTTGAAAAACAATCAGGAAGCATTGAATTTCTATAAAAAAGCATATACTCATAGTGATAACGAATTTACTAAACCGATGTATTTGAAAAAAGCTGGAATAACAGCTATGTTATTGAACGACAATAAAGAGGCTGGTAAACTTTTCGAGCAAATCAAAGATGAGTACCCAACTTCCGAAGAAGCTCGTACTATCGACATTCTTATTGGTAAAATAAGCAATTAAGCGTCACTATAAGAAAAGATAAAATTTCTTCATAGTTTATAAATTTATATGATTCCACACCTGCCATTTTCTTAGAACAAATGGTGGGTGTGTCTTTTAAATACAATACATTATGGCAACAGAAAACAAAAATTTATCACAATACGACAAAACGAAAATTCCCAATGTAGCAAACTATCGGTTTGGTATCGTTACTTCCGAATGGAATGAGCAAGTAACTTTTGGGTTAAAAAAAGGAGCCATTGACACCCTTAAAGATTGTGGTGCTTTGGAAGAAAATATTTTGTGTTGGGAAGTACCGGGGAGTTTTGAACTTATCTACGGAAGTAAAAAGATGATTAAAACCCAAAGGGTAGACGCTATCATCGCGATTGGTTGTGTCATTCAAGGAGAAACTAAACATTTTGATTTTGTTTGTCAAGGAGTTACACAAGGGATTGCACAATTGAATGTTTCCGAAAACATACCTGTTATTTTCTGTGTACTCACTGATAACAATATGCAACAATCCTTAGACCGAAGTGGAGGAAAACACGGTAATAAGGGAGTAGAAGCTGCCATCGCTGCCATTAAAATGGTAACGTTGGGGTAGTGAACCATAAGCAACGAGTCTTCAAGTTGCTAGTGATTAAGAGAGAATTGAGTATTGGCTATGATGATATAGAGTTTCAAAAAGATAATATGCATGTCCATTGAACTTACGCTACAAACCTTGCCATCCAAACCAGGAGTCTATCAATTTTACGACAAATCGGACTCGTTGATTTACGTTGGCAAAGCAATTAATCTCAAAAAACGGGTATCTTCTTACTTTCAAAAAAAACATGAATCAGAAAAAACACGGGTTTTGGTAAAAAAAATTGTTCGCATTGAACACATTGTCGTAGCCACCGAAAGCGACGCCTTGCTTTTGGAGAATAACCTCATAAAAAAATATCAACCTCGCTACAACATTCTTCTCAAAGACGATAAGAGTTATCCGTGGATATGTGTTAAAAAAGAGCGATTTCCTCGTGTTTTCCAAACGCGCAAAATGATCAAGGATGGTTCGCTTTATTTTGGACCTTATACTAGCATAAAAACCGTCCGAACACTATTAGAACTTATTAAAGAACTTTATCCTCTGCGTAATTGTTCCTACGATTTATCAGAACAAAATATTCAAAATCAGAAATTTAAAGTGTGTTTAGAGTATCACATTAAGAACTGTAAGGGAGCTTGTGAAGGATTGCAATCAGAGGAAAATTACCTGCAAAATATCAGTGAAATTATCGAGATTTTAAAAGGAAACTTCAAAGATGCCTTAGCACGATTTAAAAAAGAAATGGTATCACTTGCGACGGATTTACGTTTTGAGGAAGCTCAACAAATCAAAGAAAAAATTGATATTTTGACTAACTATCAAGCTAAATCGACTATTGTAAGCTCAAAAATCAACAATATAGACGTTTTTTCTATTGTTTCGGATGAAGAATATGGTTATGTAAACTTTCTACAGGTGGCCTATGGTGCTATTGTAAGAGCTCATACTATCGAAATCAAGAAAAAATTGGAAGAAACCGACCGAGAACTGCTGGAATTTGCCATTGTGGATATCCGAGAGCGATTTTTCTCTAATTCCAAAGAAATTATCACACCTTTCGAAGTAACTCTACCTAATAATTTGCAATTAACTATTCCTAAATTAGGAGAAAAACATCAGTTGTTGGAACTGTCTCTACGCAATGCTAAACACTTCCGACAAGAACGTTTTAAGCAAGTTAAAATCGCTGATCCTGAAAGACATACAAACCGAATTTTATCACAATTACAACGAGATTTACATCTATCGGAACCTCCTATTCACATAGAGTGTTTCGACAATTCCAACATTCAGGGAACAAACCCAGTAGCAGCTTGTGTAGTATTTAGAAATGGGAAACCAAGCAAAAAAGACTATCGCCATTTCAATATCAAAACAGTAGAAGGCCCAAATGATTTTGCTTCTATGGAAGAAGTGGTATATCGTCGCTATAAACGTTTGTTAGAAGAAAATGAACCCCTGCCCCAACTCATCATCATCGATGGAGGGAAAGGACAATTGTCATCGGCATTGAAATCGTTAGAAAGTTTAGATCTACGGGGAAAGATAGCCATTATTGGTATTGCTAAGCGTTTGGAAGAGATTTATTTCCCTGAAGATAGCATTCCTCTCTATTTAGACAAAAAATCTGAATCTTTAAAGCTAATCCAACAACTTCGCAACGAGGCACATCGATTTGGAATTACATTTCACCGACAGAAGCGTAGCAAAGTAGCCATTGTATCAGAATTGGATAATATTGAAGGTATCGGCGACAAGACTAAAGAGTCTTTACTGAAACATTTTAAATCGGTAAAACGAATTAAGGAAGCCTCTTTAGAGGACTTACAAGCTGTGATTGGATATCGTGCTAAAAAAGTATGGGAGTATTTTAGGTAAATTACAACATCCTCAACTACAAATCAGTATTCTTTATGCAAAATACTCTTCGTACATATTTTTTTTTGTACCTTTGTGAAGCATCAACCATTGAGATTATGAAAAAGTTTTTAATTGCACTTCTTTTATTGATTGCCATTACCATTACAGTCTTCTATGCTATGGGATATGGCTATGTTTTCACTGCTGTTCGTGTGGTTTATGGTAGTGGGCATCGTACGGCATTTCTGTCGGATTTTACTTATTTTGATAACCGTACTATTCAGCGTGGCAAACCACAGGCTTGGAATATTCACAAAAATTATAACGAGGTCGCTTCCACAGAGGAGTTAGATGCTTTACATGGTAAATATCACACCACCGCTTTCATGATTATCAAAAATGACAGTGTGTGGCATGAACAATATTTTGACGACAATAGCCATAAAACTCTTAGTAACTCATTTTCAATGGCTAAAACTTATGTTTCAGCAATGCTTGGAAAAGCTATTATGCAAGGGTACATCAAAAGTTTGAATCAGCGAGTAGGTGATTTTTTTCCAGAGTTTTCAACTGGATTAGCAGCTGACCTCACAGTGGGTGATTTGAGTTCCATGGCTTCAGGCTCCAATTGGGATGAATCGTATTACAACGCTTTTTCTGTAACCACACAGGCTTATTATGATAAAGATCTTCGCAAAATCATTTTAGAAAAAGTTAAGATTGTAGAAGAACCAGGACAAAAATACGTTTACCAAAGTGGAAACACACAACTTTTAGCAATGGTTCTGGAAAAAGCAACAGGAAAAAAACTAACTAACTATCTTTCAGAAACCTTTTGGCAACCTTTAGGATGCGAATATGATGCTTTTTGGCAAATTGATAGCGAGGAAAAAGGCTTAGAAAAAGCCTATTGCTGCATAGCTTCCAATGCTCGTGATTTTGCCCGTATGGGAAAACTTTATCTGAATTACGGCAAATGGAATGGTAATCAACTTCTTGATTCTTCTTTTGTAGCGAAGTCCATTCAACCCAGATTTACGGAAAGCCCAGAATATGGCTATGGAATGTGGTTACTCAGTCGAAATGGAAAAAATTTCTTTATGATGCGAGGACATCTAGGACAATATGTAATCATGCAACCCGAAGATAAAATCATAATCGTACGCCTGGGGCATCTAAAAGGAGAGGATAAACTCGGAGATCCTTTTACTGATGATATCTATGGATACATTGATCAAGCCTATAAAATGTTACAAAATGCTCAATAAGATACCATTAGAAGATATTTTATTTCTTGATATAGAGACAGTACCTCTGTTCGAAAGCTACCAAGAACTCAGCGAAGAGACACAACAACTATGGGAAGAAAAAACGAAATACTCTCGAAAAGAGGAATTCAGTGCTGAGGAATTCTATGACCGTGCAGGTATTTGGGCTGAATTTGGAAGAATTGTTTGTATTTCTGTTGGATTCTTTTCCTTCCGGAACCAGCAACGTACCTTTCGCGTAACCTCTTTTATCGGTGATGAAATACGCATTTTAAAAGATTTTGCTCAGCTAATTGAATCACATTTTTCACGTCCTAACCACGTTTTATGTGCTCATAACGGCAAGGAATTTGACTTTCCGTACATCTTAAGACGAATGATTATCAACAGATTACCAATACCAGCTAAATTACAGCTATTTGGTAAGAAGCCTTGGGAAGTTCCACACTTAGATACACTCGAACTTTGGAAGTTTGGAGACTACAAGCATTTCACCTCTTTGAAACTACTCACTCACATTTTGGGAATCCCATCCCCGAAAGATGACATTGATGGTAGCCAAGTACGTGAAGTTTTCTATAAAGAGAAAGACATCGACCGCATTGCTAACTATTGCCAAAAAGATACCGTAACAGTGGCTCAAATTCTACTTCGTTTCCGTAATGAAGAACTGTTAGACGAAGATGAAATTTTATTTGTGTAAAAAATACACATTTTTAAGCTACACTTTTACATTTTTTACACACTTATGTGTATTGTTAAAATTACACTCTTTAATATAAAACACTTATTTTTAGATATTTACAAAAGTAAGATTTACTACACTCCTTTTTGGCACAGTATTTTCTATATAATGAACGTAAACATGAAGAATATAAAGTACGAACAATACCATGAGAGATGATGTTTATGCATATTAAATTTATTGCTATCAAGATTAGTTCACAAACGAAAAAAACGAATTACTTAAAATTGCTATAAGAAACATTGTTAGATAAAAATTATCATTAAAACCAATAGTTGGGAAATTATTGAATAAATATTAAATTACACATAGATGTATCATCAAAAAACATCTAGATTACTTTTTTCAAAACATTGATTTTATCGAACTTGTTACAAACAAAAATTTATGAAAAAAGCTTTTTCAAGTTTGATAATTTAATCAAGAATTAAATCAGGAGTTAGTAGTAGTATTTATATGCATTGTTGAGAGGGTTCCTTCGAAAGAAGGAACCTTTTCGTTTTTTTGACCTTTGCTTAGCGTTTTTTGACCAAAAAATAGTAACTTTGTGGTTTGAAGAAAGATAGTGTAATTTAAACCGCTGTAAATGAACAAGATACTTTTAGTAGAAGATGACATTACATTTTCAAAAATGCTGTCTCGATTTTTAGAAAGAAACGGCTATGACATTGTTGAAAGTTCTACGCTGGAAGAGGCTTTAACAATGCTTGACTCTTCGTTGGGTATGATTTTTACCGACTTGCGACTTCCTGACGGAGATGGTATTCTTTTGTTAAAAGAAGTAAAAGAAAAATATCCACAGATTCCTGTGGTTGTAATGACCAGTTATGCCGAAGTTTCGACAGCTGTTGAGGCAATGAAATTGGGAGCCTTTGACTATATTTCGAAACCCTTTCAACGTGAAGATGTTCTTAATGTAATTACAAATGCCAAAAAATCAGCTTCTTTCCAGATTAAAAATACTTCAAAACCAGAAAATAAAGATGTTCTTCCTTCCGAAAAGATAAAGCAAAAACTTTTTGTAGAAGGTATCAGTGTTGCATCTAAAAAATTAAACGATTTTATCCGTTTAGTTGCTCCAACTGACATGTCTGTTTTGATTACTGGAGAGAGTGGCACAGGTAAGGAAGTAGTAGCTAAATCAATACACATGAAAAGTGAACGTGCCAGTAAACCCTTCATCGCTGTTGATTGTGGAGCAATTCCCAAAGAAATTGCGTCAAGTGAGTTTTTTGGACACGTAAAAGGTTCATTTACAGGAGCTATTTCAGATAAAAAAGGGCATTTTGAAGAGGCTAATGGAGGAACAATTTTCTTAGATGAGGTAGGCAACCTAAGCTATGAAAATCAAATACAATTGCTAAGAGCGTTGCAAGAACGGAAAATTAAACCCATAGGGAGCTCTAAGGAAATTGATGTAAACATACGTGTATTGGCGGCTACCAACGAAGATTTACTTATAGCAGTTGAAAAAGGACAGTTTCGTGAAGATTTGTATCATAGATTGAATGAATTTTCAATAAAAGTACCTTCATTACAGGAACGCAAAGACGATTTGATGATTTTTGCGTCTTATTTTTTGGATTTAGCAAATCAAAAATTACATAAAAACATATTAGGATTTACAAAAATGGCCGTTCAACATATGTTTTCTTACTCTTGGCATGGAAATTTACGAGAATTGTCAAACGCTATCAAACGAGCAACATTACTTGCTCAAGGCAGCTATATTACCGAGAATGATTTGCCTGAAAGTATCATAAACTCATCAAGAGTTCCTTCCATACAAAAAATTTCTTTTTCAACTAAAGATAATGAAAAAGATTTGATTATCAACGCTTTGAAAGAAGTTGATTACAACAAGACAGAAGCAGCAAAACTTCTGAACATCACTCGAAAAACCTTGTATAATAAATTAAAAGCATACGGGATAAATTTGTAAAACATTAAAAATCAACGATTAAAAACACTCAATTTTGGCATTATTTTTGATGTCTCAAACCTATAAAAATTAATATTTAACAATCATGACAAAAAGAATTTTTGCAATAGTTGCCCTAATGGTGGGAACATTGGCTACTATTTCGGCTCAGGAAATTAACTGGATGAGTTTTGACGAGGCTTTAGCAGCTCAGAAAAAAAATCCTAAAAAAATATTTGTAGATGTATACACAAATTGGTGTGGCCCCTGTAAATATTTAGATAAAACAACGTTTAAAAACAAAGACTTGGTTGAGTATATGAACAAAAACTTCTATGCTGTTAAATTCAATGCTGAAGGAAATGACGTTGTAAATTACAAAGGTCAAAAGTTTGAAAATCAAGGATACGATGCTTCGAAAGCTCAAACAAGAAATAGCCAACACTCTTTTGCTGGTTACCTTCAAGTGAATGCTTACCCAACAATGATATTTTTTGATGATAACGGAGAGTATATCTTGCCTGTACAAGGAGGTATGCCTGCTACTCAATTGGAAATTTTCTTAAAATTAGTTGCCAATAACGACTATAAAAACATAAAAACAAGAGCTGACTTTCAAGAATATCAGTCAAACTTTAAAGGAACATTTAAGGAATAAATATCTATTTCATAGACTTTAAGACAGAGAGAGGCCGTCTAAAAAATTAGACGACCTTTTTTTATTTATCACAGGACTGTTTTTTTTTATCTTTTTTTTTCAAGAAAATAAAATATATTTGTACCAACATCAAAAACGCATTAGGTAAAATAATAGGAATATTATTAATCAAGACACCATAAATCACAAAAAGAACACACCCTATCAAATTGGTAAGGCGTATGTAGATGATATTATCTTTTATCAAAAAACTACCCACTACAAAAAGTGACGCCGCATAACCTATAAAATCATACCAACTCATTTTCTCCTTTTTTTAATGTTGTAATCGTACTCTTGAAGAAGCTATCCACGAAGCTAACACCCCAAGAATTACTATAGTAAAGAAAACCAAAAACACATTAATCCACTCTATTTCAACAGGATAAGGCAAACCAACGCCAATAGTAACGAACTGAAATTGCTGTTGCAGAAACACAATCAACATCCCAATAATTATTCCCAAAAAAGATCCGATAACCGAAGTCATCGTTCCTTGCAAAAAGAAAAGTTGTCGCATTTGGGAAACATTCATTCCTAACGCATACAGTGTATGTAAATCCTTCCTTTTATCAAGAATCATCATGATAATAGCTCCTGCCAAATTGAATAATGCTATGATTAGTACTAATATAAAAATCAGATAAATAGCAATATTTTCTGTGTTTAACATTCGATAAAGAGCATCATTGAGTTGCATCCTATTTTTCACGATTACGGTGTCTCCAAAAATCTGGTAAATTTTTTCAATTACCTCTTTTTCAGAAACATGTGACGCTAGGCGGATTTCAATAGCTGAAACTTGGTCAGAGGATAGTCCTAGGATTTGTTGAGCTTCGGTAAGTGATGAAAAGACATATTTTTTATCTAATTCTTCGGTAAGTTGATAAACTCCTGCAACGACTACAAACGATTCTCGATAAGGCTTTACCTCTTGGGTAATACTTCCTCTACCCGACTTTGGAACTACAATTTGCAAAGGCGATGATGTATCAACAAACCCTAATCCTAAGGTGTTAAAAATCGTTGCTCCAACTACTACATTAGGAGCTTGAATCTCCCAATTACCTAAAACCAAAATACTATCAACATCACACACCAACGGGTAATGTTCATCAACTCCTTTGATATAGGCTATATGATTTTTCTGTTTATGATTTAAAAAAACTTGCTCTTCAAGTATACTACTAAAAAAAGCAACTTCATCAGTGTCTGATAATTTATTTGCTACTTCATCAGAAAAAGTGATGTATTTTCCAGTCTTGGGAAATATTTTTAGATCAGGATCAAAAATGGAAGAAAATGAAAGTGTAAAATTTTTCAATCCTGCAAACCCTGCTAAAACAACGAAAAGAGACACCGCACCAAGTACCACCACCAATGCCGTAATACGATTAATGATGTTGATGACATTTTGCGAACTCTTTGCTACCATGTAGCGTTTAGCTATGTAAAAAACTGCCTTCAAAGGCTATGATTTTTTACGTTTATAAAGTAATTCACGATTTTCAATAGGATTCTCTTCGCCTTTGAGTGATTTTTCAATTCCTTCTATATATTGCAATGAATCGTCTATATAGAAAAGCAAATCAGGCATACGTCGGAATTGGTTTTTAGTGATTTGCGACAATTCGTGCTTAATCAAAGATGTATTTGAAATAGTCCCTTTTAAGATATCCTCCGCTTTAGACTCAGGAAAGACACTCAGATAAACTTTAGCAACCGACAAATCAACTGTAACACTTACTTTTGTTACCGATATAATTAAATTGTGTTGCCCTGCATCTCGAATAGACTGCTGTAACACTTTGGCAAGCTCCTCTTGAATAATCCCTGCTATTTTCTTTTGTCTATTATTTTCCATTTGGCAAAGATAATGTTTTTTTCGTTCAAAAAGATGACTCCTATGGTAAAAGTTCTCTTGTTATTTCGCAACCTGAACTATTTTCTGAAAAAATCAATAATTTAGTTATTTACAGAGAGTCTATTCTTATATAATCAATAATATGAGTTTTGCTGGGATATAGATTCATTAATTGGAAGACAATAACGCTGATTGAACCGTCAATCAAAACATTATTTCTGAATCAGAAGTTCTTGCATCTGTTCTTCGCTTCCATTGTAGATATTCAAATCTATTTTCACTTTAGAACCTGGAGTAATCCCATTTTCTGTAAATTGCCACATTTTCCAATTATGAACATGTGTCGGGGTGAGTACATTATTGTAATTGGCTATCCAAAGAGGATAGTTTTTGAATTTATCATGTAAATAGTCATTATAAAAACTAATGTAAGTGTAAATTATAGGTTTTCGGCCGTATTTTTTTTCAACAATATCCAACCAAACTTGAATATCTTGAAGATATTGCTTTACTTTTTTCTTCTTTGGCAGTTTTTCAATATCTAAAATGGGTAGAAAATCCCCTTTTTCCAATGTTATCGTTTGCAAATAAGAGGTTGCTTGTTGAACAGGATCTTCATCAGGACGATAAAAATGGTAAGCTCCTCGCACTAACTTCTGTTTTCTTGCTTGTTCCCAAAAATAATGAAAATTTTTATCTCGTGTATTATTTCCCATTGTGGCTCGAAAGATAGCGAATTTCAAAGGGATATTTCCTCGCTCCAAATATAAACTGTCCCAAACAATATCATTTCGTTCTTGGTAATGGGATAAATCAATCCCAAAAGTTTTGGTTCTATAATTGTACGAAATCCGTTCTATACGCTTATTTTCATAATCTATATTCGTTTTTGACAAAAAAACTTTATTTAATATTCGTTGATAATGTGCAGGATAATATTTTCTTACATAAAGAAACCCTCCAATTAGCAAACTAAAAAAAAGAATAAATACAACGAGGAACTTATTCCATGAAAATTCTTTTCTCTTCTTAGCGGTATGTTGTCTTTTTCGTTTCCTCATTTTTCATAAACTATCATTATTGCAAATATAGATAAATTCCTACGTATTTTATATTTTTGCCAGAAAATAGGTTGACTATGAATTTTTTGGCACACATCTATTTATCGGGAGAAGAAGACAACTTAGTAAAAATTGGAAATTTTATGGCGGATACCGTTCGTGGAAAGCAGTATCTTTCTTTCCCTGAACCGATACAAAAAGGTATTTTATTACATCGGCAAATAGACACTTTCACTGACACTAACCCCACTTTTCGAAGTAGCCGAAAACGATTAGTCCCTGAATTTGGACATTATTCAGGAGTGATTACAGATGTTTTTTACGATTATTTTCTAGCAAAAAACTGGAACTTGTATTCCGACATCCGCCTAGAAAACTATGTTCAACAATTTTATGAACTCCTTGAATGTGAGAAAAGTAAATTGAATGAACATACTATTTTTATAATGCAACATATGATTAAAGATAATTGGCTCTTAGCATATGCTTCATTAGAGGGCATGGAAAAGATTCTCTACCAAATGGACAGACGAACTGGATTTAAATCGAATATGCAATATGCAATCAAACCCCTTATTGAACACGAATCCGTATTTGAAAGTGAATTTTTTTCTTTCTTTGAGGATATCCGTAAATTTATAGTACACCAACTATAGTCACCATTTCAAAAACCAAAAAGCTACCCAAATCTTATTTCGGATAGCTTATTGAGTAAATATTAAAAATGTAACTATGAATCCTAATAGTGATAATGCTTGCTTTCTTCAATAAACGGATTGCCTTTTGGCAACAACGGATACTTGGATAATGCAGTGAACACCACAAAGATAAACAACCCTAAAAAGAATAATACAGCGGAAATCTCAGTAATTCCTATGCTCCATTGATCTCCAACAGTAGCCGGCATAATCATTACGTAAAAATCAACGTAGTGTCCTACCAAAATTACAATTCCCATAGCGAAAACCAATTTGCTGATACGTTTGTAATCTGTATTAACTAACACCAACAAAGGCAAAATGAAATTCAACAGTAACATTCCAAAGAATAACACTTTATAATCTCTAATTCTTGAAACATAATAAGTCACCTCTTCTGGAATGTTGGAATACCAAAGTAATAGAAACTGAGAAAACCACAAGTATGTCCAAAAAATTGACAAACCGAACATAAACTTAGTCAAATCATGCAGATGACTACTATTCACATGAGGTAAAAAACCACGACTTTTCAAATAGATTGTAATCATTGCGATGACTGTAATCCCTGATACAAAGAAACTTGCAAACACATACCATCCGAACAAAGTACTGAACCAGTGCGGATCAACACTCATAATCCAATCCCAAGACATCATCGATTCGGTAACCAAGAAAAACACCAAGAATCCAGCTGCCCATTTGAAATTTTTAACAAAAGGACGATTAGTGGTTGCTGTGTCCTCAGCTATCGACAAACGTCTCGAAATATAACGGTAGCCTACCCAACCTAACATATAAAACGCGGCTCTCCCCAAGAAGAAAGGCACGTTCAAATAGCCTTGTTTACCCTGTAGAAGAGCATCGTGAGCCACCACTGTTTCATCCATCCATATAAAAAGATGGTTGAAATGCATCCCTGAAAGTACCAATAAGGTAAAAACAATAACCACTCCAGGAAATAAGTATGCTGTGATTCCTTCCATGACTCTAAAAAGCACAGGTGACCAACCTGCTTGTGCCACACGATTGATTGCATAGAAAGCCAATACTCCCAAAGAAATCAACATGAAAAACAAGGCCGCCACATAAACCGCAGCCCAAGGCTTGTTCTGCAATTGATGTAACACATGTTCATAATGAGCATCATCGTGGTGAGCATCATCGTGAGCGTCAGAATGATGAGCTTGTTCCATGGTTTTAACGTCTTCTACAGTTTTGGGTGCTGTGAAAAATCCAACTCCAATTCCAATAATCCCAATGATGATAAGGACAATTGCTGTAAGTCTTAATTTATTTGAAAATGTATACATAATCTAAATATCTTTCTTTTAGGAAATTATTTTACTAACTCATCACGTAGTTTTTCTACGTACAACGCCACTTGCCAACGTTCTTTTTCATTGATTTGTGAGGCATACGAACCCATAGCATTCAGCCCATAATAAATGACGTGATACGTTCCGCCTGGTGTAATAACACGATTCTTATCGGCATAACTTGGCACTCCTCCAAATTTACCTCTTTCAACCAAAATTCCTTTTCCGTCACCTTTCTCACCATGGCAAACAGCACAATAGATGTCATACAAAAACTTACCTTGTTCAAGGTTTTCTGTATCAGCTACTAATGGGCTTTTCAGTTCTTCTTTTGCAAGTAACAAATCCGCTGGTGTGTCCGCGTACTCATACGGTTGCCATCCTCTTTTGATGGTACCTGCTACAGGTAGTTGAGCTTGCATACTGTCCTTAAATGCCGGTGATTGTTGATAAGTCTCATATCCAACACTTTCATACATATTCGGCATAAATTGATAGTTCGGCTCGCGTTTGTTAAAGCAAGATACTAAAAGTAAAGATACACTGCTGAATAAAGCTATTTTAACTATATTTTTCATATCTCCTATTTTTCTGCTATTTTAATTTCAACAGCTCCTGTTTCCTTCAATAGAGTTGTTACTTCACTTACATTGTTTTCAGTTACTGCGATTTCCATCAAAAAATGGTCGTCAGTAGTTCTTACATCAGGGTTTTCTGCTTCTTTAAATGGCCATAATTTACTTCGCAAAAAGAAAGTAATTACCATCAAGTGAGCTGCAAAAAATACCGTCATCTCAAACATGACAGGAACAAAAGAAGGCATATTTTGTAAAAATGTCATACTTGGTTTTCCTCCAATATCCTGTGGCCAATCTTCGATCATGATATAATTAACCATCAAGGTAGCTACAGCTAACCCTATACATCCGTAAATGAACGAAGCTATCGCTAATCGCGTAGGAGCTAACCCCATGGCTTTGTCCAATCCGTGAACAGGAAATGGAGTATATATTTCCGAAATCTGATGATTTTTAGAACGAACTGTTTTTACAGCTGCCATTAAAATATCATCATCATTATATAATGCTTGTACTACTTTCTTACTCATGATGATTAATGATTAGGGTCGTTATCTCTTAGTTTTTTATATTTCTCGCCAGATGATTTCAAGATTGATTTTACCTCAGCCTGTGCAATCACTGGGAATGTTCGTGCATACAACAAGAACAACACGAAGAAGAATCCAATAGTTCCGATATAAATTCCAATATCAACGAAGGTAGGTGAGAACATTGTCCAAGATGAAGGCAAATAATCTCTATGCAAAGATGTTACTATAATCACGAAACGCTCAAACCACATTCCTACGTTTACCACAAGCGAAATGATGAACGAGAACATAATGCTTCTTCTCAATTTTTTGAACCACATGAACTGTGGAGAAAATACGTTACATCCCATCATCAACCAGTAAGCCCAAGCGTAAGGTCCTGTAGCACGGTTCAAGAAAGCGTATTGCTCATACTCTACACCTGAGTACCACGCTACGAATAACTCCGTGATGTATGCACATCCTACGATAGAACCTGTAATCATAATTACGATGTTCATCAATTCAATATGTTGAATGGTGATGTAATCTTCAAAATTACATACTTTACGCATGATAATCAAAAGCGTATTTACCATCGCAAAACCTGAAAAGATTGCCCCAGCAACGAAGTAAGGCGGGAAGATAGTAGTATGCCAACCTGGAATTACCGAGGTAGCAAAGTCAAACGATACGATGGTGTGTACGGAAAGTACCAACGGAGTTGCCAAACCTGCCAAAACAAGAGAAACCTCTTCAAAACGTTGCCAATCCTTAGCACGTCCACTCCAACCAAAACTTACTAAACTGTAAATCTTTTTCTGGAAAGGTTTTACGGCACGGTCACGCAACATGGCAAAATCAGGAAGCAGACCTGTCCACCAGAATACCAACGATACCGAAAGATAGGTAGAAATCGCGAATACGTCCCACAAAAGCGGAGAGTTAAAGTTTACCCATAGCGACCCAAACTGGTTTGGAATTGGCATTACCCAGTAAGCCAACCAAGGTCTTCCCATGTGAATAATTGGAAAGAGTCCCGCCTGAACTACAGAGAAAATAGTCATTGCTTCGGCAGAGCGGTTTACAGCCATTCTCCATTTTTGGCGGAAAAGCAACAACACAGCAGAAATCAAGGTTCCTGCGTGTCCTATACCAACCCACCAAACGAAGTTGGTAATATCCCAAGCCCAACCGATTGTTTTATTTAATCCCCAAGTACCAATACCTACTGATACTGTATAAATCATACTTCCCAACCCCCAAAGGAAAGCTACTAATGAAATGGAAAATACAATCCACCATAACCTGTTCGCTTTACCCTCTACTGGACGGGCGATATCTACCGTAACATCGTGATACGATTTATCGCCTGTTACTAAGGGTTTTCGTATAGGTGCTTCATAATGCGACGCCATATCCTTATTATATTATTTCTTAGTTATTAAATTATTTTTATGCTTCGTTCGTATTTCTTACTTTCACTTGGTACACCACATTCGGACGTGTCCCGATGTGTTCCAACAAATGATACGCTCTGTCGTCGGTTATCAATTTAGCGATTTCGCTATTTTTCTCGTTGATATCACCAAATACCATAGCTCCTGTTCCACAGGCTGCTGAACAAGCACAAGCGTTATTGAACTCTCCTTCACGAACTGCACGACCCTCATTTTTAGCTTTCAAGATAACAGCCTGAGTCTGTTGGATACAGAATGAACATTTTTCCATAACCCCACGTGAACGAACCGTTACATCTGGATTCAATACCATTTTACCCAAATCGTTATTCATGTTGAAGTCGAACTCATCGTTATTGCTGTATAAGAACCAGTTGAAACGTCGTACTTTATAAGGACAGTTGTTAGCACAGTAACGTGTTCCCACACAACGATTATATGCCATGTGATTTTGTCCTTGACGACCGTGTGAGGTTGCAGCTACTGGACATACCGTTTCACATGGAGCGTTATTACAATGCTGACACATAACAGGTTGGAACGCTACTTGCGGATTTTCAGCTGGGTCTTCCATTTCGCCGTAAGTTGTCAAAGCAGCACTCAATCCGCTAATACCCGCCTTGGTCTCCAAATCGCCTTTGAATGTATCAGCCGAAGAGTAGTATCGGTCAATACGCAACCAGTGCATATCTCGCGAACGTCTCATTTCTTCTTTCCCAACTACTGGAACGTTATTTTCTGCATGACAAGCTATCACACACGCTCCACAGCCCGTACAAGCGTTTAGATCAATCGATAGATTGAAGTGATGCCCTGAGGAACGATCGAAAGTTTCCCAAAGAGAAACGCTGGAAGCTAATACCTCTTTGTGATCTAATGACACCACTGGTTTTACATTCCACTCTTTCGCATCTTTCGTGTTAAACTCTTCTAAAGTAGTTTCCTTCAAAACATCCCCACGTCCCATAAGGGTATTGTGCAACTGAACACAAGCAAATTCATGCGTCCCTCCAATATTTTTGATGGTTACACTTTGTACATTATCGAAGTTCTGATACAGTGGGTAAGCATTAACTCCCACTTGCATCTCTTTTTTCATAGCTTCTTTTTTCCCGTAGCCAAATGCTAAACCAACAGAACCTCTCGCTTGTCCTGGTTGAATAAGTACAGGAACCTTCAGCGTAATTCCATTTACAGTAATCTCCGCGTAGTTCCCGTCTAAAGCTCCGGTAGCTACGTGCCAGTTTTTAATGCCTAATTCTTTAGCATCATAGGATGACATGGTTAAGTAGTTGTCCCACGTAGTTCTCGTGATCGGATCTGGTAACTCTTGTAACCAAGGGTTATTAGCTTGTTGTCCGTCTCCAATTCCTATTTTTGAGTACAAAGTCAATTCAAACCCATTGGTCGAAGTTTTTGCCAACGAGTTAAGTGCTTCATTCACAGAAACCTCATTACTTACTGCTAATTCTTCTTTAGCTGAAACAAATACTCCATCATGTAAAGCTTTGTTCCATTTAGCTTCACCCAAAATGGAAGCTGTCCAATTTTCTTTAATAAAATCGTAGTATGTTTTGTCTGATCCAGACCATTTTAACAATGCATCCTGTAATTGACGTGTGTCAAACAGAGGGCGGATTGTTGGTTGTGTTAAACCATAGTATCCTTTTTTGAATTCAACATCTCCCCAAGACTCGAGATAGTGAGGTGCTGCAGCTATATAATTTGTTTTAATTGCCGTTTCATCTGCTTTCATTGAAAAAGACACTGAAAAAGCTACCTTTTGTAGAGCTGTTTCAAACTCTGCTGCGTTAGGCAAAGTGTATAATGGATTTAAATTATTGATAATCAGAACCCCTACTTTTCCACTGTTCATATCAGCTATCAATTCTTTCAAAGCCACAAGACTTCCCTTGCGAACGTTGATAGGGTTCTTTGTGTTGAAAGCTACGCTTTGTAATCTTTCGTTAATATCCAATACTAGCAATTGAGCATTTTCGTCTTGAATACCTGAAACTACTACGGCTCTTGTTCCAGCTCTTTTCACTTGTTCAGCAGCCTTTTTAACCTGCTCTTCTACTTTAGCATCTAAATTTCCTGATACAGAAATCCCAGTTAAATAACCATAGAATTTCGCTAATGCAACTTTTTGTTGTGAAGGAGTCAAAGGTACTCGTTTGTCAGCATTCGCTCCTGTTAAAGTCATATTTGACTCAAACTGAATGTGTCTTGACATTTTCCCATTTTTTGGGATACGCTTTTGGGCATACGCTCCCTCAAAACCTCCTCCTTGCCAATCAGCGATAAAATCAGCTCCAAAAGAAACAATTACGTCTGCTTTTGTAAAGTCATAGTCCGCCATTGCACGAACTCCATATTTTTTTTGAAATGCGTTTAGAGTAGCTTCTTCTGAAATGGCATCATACTCCACCAATTTCACGGTAGGATATTTTTCTTTGAGATTTTCAATTAACTTATAGGTTGAAGGACTTGCTAAAGTATGACTGAATACGACAATTTGCTTCTCCTCTTGCACTGCTTTCTCCAAGGCTTTCATAGCCTCTGCATCTAAATCATTCCAAGATACAGCCGAACCTCCTTTTGCAATTGGATTTTTTACACGGAGATTGTCATACAGGCTCAATACCGAAGCAATCACACGAGCATTTGCCTCACAATGAGAGTTTGCTTCTTTATTATGTTCAATTAAAATAGGTCTTCCTTCACGGGTTTTCACAAGTACACTTGCGAAATCATATCCGTCAGCAATTGCCGTAGCATAGTAGTCAGCTACTCCTGGACGAATTTGTTCGGGTAACACAACATAAGGAACTGCTTTGTGAACAGGCCCTTCACAAGCTGCTAAAGTAGCAGCTGCCGTAGTGAAACCTACATATTTCAAGAAATCACGACGGGTTGTGGATGAGGACTCTAAGGTAGCCTTATCTCCTAAAAACTCATCTACTGGGATTTCTTCGACAAACTCATTCTGTTTCAGTGTATCTATGACTGAATTCTCATTAAGTTCTTCTACACTTTTCCAGTATTTTTTGTTTGATGCCATAGTTAGTTATATTCTGAAATTTAACTCTTTAAAAAATAATAAATCGAAAATTAGTAGTGACACTTACCACATTCCAAACCACCCAATTGAGCGATAGTAAGTTTTTCTACGTTAAGTTTTTTAGCCAACTCTGCGTGAACTTCTTTATAGTTTTCATAATATCCATTATCAGTGTTCACCTCGGTTTTTCTGTGGCAGTCCACACACCATCCCATTGTTAATGGAGCATGTTGATGTAAGATCTCCATTTCTTCTACTTTTCCGTGGCATTGTTGACAATCCAACCCCGCCACTGTTACGTGTTGCGAGTGGTTAAAGTAAGCGAAATCAGGTAGATTATGAACACGTACCCAACGTACTGGCTTCGTCTCTCCTGTATATTTGAAGTTCTGAGCATCCCAGCCTACTGCGTCATACAATTTTTTAATCTCGTTAGAATAGAATTCACGTGTATAACCATTAACCATATCTGGCTCACCCTTATATTCTGAAATGGTTTCATGACAGTTCATACATACATTTAAAGATGGTATACCCGCTGTTTTTGACACACGAGCTGCAGAGTGACACAACTTACAATCAATTTGGTTATCTCCTGCGTGAATTTTGTGAGAGAAGTGAATCGGTTGAATAGGTTCATATCCTTGGTTAACATCTACTTGCATAAAGTATCCATACATTGCATAGGTTGAACCGAACAACAAAATTGTTACCGTAGTCAGTACAAAGAACGGATTTTCGGCAAATGCTCTAACCAAGAAACCTTCTTTACGTTTTGAAAACTCTTCCGTTGTAATGTTTCCTTCAGCAATAACTTTGGAAGCCATATTCAACACCGACAAAATAACAATCAACGCAACAATAATTGCAAGTATACCAACAATAGTGATAAAGTAGATGAGCGATCTTTCGGCAACAACCTCAGGGCGTTCCACAGGAACAAACACCTCCTCTTCTACCTCTTCCACTACTGGCGGATTAGCTGTATACGCTAAGATGTCATTTATATCTTGCTCTGATAAAATGTCTTCATAGGGTGCCATGGGTACTTGATTGAATTCCTCAAAAATAGCTTTAGCATCAGCGTCTCCTGAGGCAATCAATTTTTCACTATTTTTGATCCACGCATGAAGCCATTCAGTGGTTCTCCTTTCAGTAACTCCACCCAAGGCAGGTCCAATAGTACGCTTATCCAACTGGTGACAAGCCATACAGTTTGCCTTAAACAAAGTCTCTCCCTTAGCTGGATCGCCCTGTGCAAAAGCCGAAGTTGAAAACATGAATGTCAGTAAAATAGAGAAAACACTGACACCAAACAAGTTATGGTTTTTAACCTTTTTCATATTAAAAATATATTATCTAATATTTCGATAGTTGAACTCTAAACATTTATTGATTCAAGACACAAAAGTATAACATATTCTTAAAATACAAAAAAAAGTTATTCTGTTTCATTTCAATTTATATAAATTCTAAATAAACTACATTTCTTTAAGAAAGTTTTTAAAGAAACAAATCACTTTAAAAACTGTTATTTCTTTAACAAAATATTTGAACAAAGATTTTTTTAAAGATGATTTTATTTTTTTTTAAGATTAACAAAATGTGTTTTCTTTCTATTTCTATAAGCTAAGAAATGATATTAATCATATTTGTATTGAGATAATTAAATTTGGCTATAAGAAAAAAACGGGAAGTATATTTTTAAACAACTATATATGAATTAAATAAAATAAAATCAAAAAAATTAACATTTAAACTTTTGTTTTGTTTCGAGTTTTATATACTTTTGTGGGGTAAAACCAACACATAAAAGAAATGTATAAACACGTATTAATGCTATTTGTGCTAGCGTTTTTGACTTCGCCTTTGTTAGCACAAGTAAAGGTAACCGGTAAAATTACCGACCAGAACAACGTGCCACTACCAGGTGCAAATGTTTTAGTAAAGGGGACAACCCGAGGGGTGAGTTCTGATTTCGATGGAAATTATGAAATTCAAGCCCAAGAAGGCGATGTACTTGAGTTCAGCTTTATGGGCTTCCATACGCAGAGTAAAAAAGTTACAGGGGGGGGTAAAACATTGATTATCAATGTTTTGCTTGAAGAAGAAGCTGAACAATTAGACGACGTAGTTGTAGTGGGCTACGGAACTCAGAAGAAAGTAAACCTAACGGGAGCCGTTGCCTCTGTTGATGTTAAAAAGATGACTACTCGTCCTTCATCCAACATCGCTAAAACACTACAAGGAACTGTTCCTGGGGTTACGATTATCTCTCGTCCTGGAGGAACTTCTTTGAACATTCGAGGACGTGGGAATATAGGAAATTCTGATCCTCTGTATATAGTAGACGGGATAGAAGTAAGTGCTTCTTTTTTTAACACCCTTGATCCCAACAGTATCGAAAATGTTTCATTCTTAAAAGATGCTTCTTCGGCAGCTATTTATGGTGCAAAAGCTGCTTTTGGGGTGGTGCTTGTTACTACGAAGTCAGCAAAATCAGGGGTTCTACAAATCTCATACGACGGTTCGAGTGGTATTCAAATGCCTACCTATTTGCCAAATATGGTTAATTCGGCACAGTACGCAGAAATGTATCGAACAGCTGAGAGAAACACAGGCGTAGCAGAAAATAATTTAACCTTTACTGATGAGATGATCCAAAAGTATCGAGACGGTTCAGATCCTGATAGATATCCAAATACCAATTGGTTCGATTTAATACTCAGAAAACAAACTTTCTTGACTAAACACAATCTTCAATTTTCGGGAGGAAGTGATAAATTCAAATATGTATTCGGAACAGGTTTCTTACGTGACGAAGATATGAGTCCAGGTACAGCAACTAATCGATACAATATCAATAGTAAAACATCTGCAGAGTTAAAGCCATGGTTAACATTAACGTCTAATGTAAACTTAATTTACAGCAAATATAACAGAGAAGGTGGGGGATCTAATTTAGTTGAATCTCTCCGTGTACCACCTACGCAAGTGGCAAAACATTCGAACGGAGAATGGGGTTCAGTAAGAAACGGGCGACAAGCTACAGGGGAAGAAATTAATGCAAACCCATTACGTTCTTGGGCTGAAAATGGCCGAGGAAACTCAACAACGAAACGTTTTTTAGGTTCTGTGGGGATAGAACTACGCCCTTTCAAAAATCTAAAAATAACTAACCAATTTGGATATAACTACGATGATTACAGAGGTTTTTCTTTTTCTAATAGAAGAAAAGGTGTTCCAAGTTTCTTAAATCCTTCTTCGGGAATTATCCCTGCAACTCCAAGAGCTGAAAACCAGATGAATCTGGATTGGAATTATTCTGAGAAATTTAACTACGATGCTTGGCTAAATTATGATCAAACTTTTAATGATTTACATTCTATTACGCTGATAGCGGGTACACACGCTGATATGTATCAATATAAAAAATTGTACGTAAGACGTAAAAATTTTGCCAGTGACGACATGAATGATTTCTCAGGAGGATCTATCAAAGAAAGCGACCAACTACCTACAAATGGAGAAGGTGGACCGTTTTATTTGGAAGAAAATATAAATTCATATTTTGGAAGATTTGGATACACTTACAATCAAAAATATTTGTTTGAAGCAAACTTCCGTGCCGATGCTTCTTCTCGTTTTGCCAAAGAAGGAAGATGGGGATATTTCCCTTCATTCTCAGCTGGTTGGAGAATGGAACAAGAAGATTTTATGAAGGATCTTACTTGGATTGATGGTCTTAAGTGGAGAGCTTCTTGGGGTAAAAATGGTAATATCAAAAATATTGGTCTTTACGACACGTATTCAACCTATAACTCTAACAATACCATCGTAATAGGAGGTGTTAGTAGTACCATACTTACAGAAGGACGTATTGGAAATAAAAATCTAACTTGGGAGACCACAACAACGACGAACCTTGGACTTGACCTTTCCATCGCAAAAGGATTATTGGGAATAAATGTTGATTATTACGACCGCTTAACTGATGGAATTCTTGTTCATGCGAATGATATTGCAACTGAAACAGGTCTATCTTCTTCTCAGATTCCTGCTCGAAACGTAGGAAAAGTACGAAACAAAGGTATAGAGCTTCTTGTTTCACACGCAAACCAAATAGGAGACTTCTCATATAATTTAGCTTTCAACGCCACTCACAACAAAAATACGATAGAAGATTTAGGAGATAAGGTTACTCAACTCCCACCAAGTGGCAATTGGATTTTCAGAAAAGGAGGCTCTGTTGGAGATTTCTATATGTTACAAGCGGATGGATTATACTCAACTCAGGACATAGCTGATGGTAAGGTAATTCCATATGGAAAACAAGTTCCTGAAGCAGGTATGATAAAATTTATAGATGCTGATGGTAATAACGTTATTAACGACGATGACCGAATGATCGTAGCGAATGACGTTCCTAAATTTACGTATGGTTTTAATTTAGACTTGAATTATAAAAATTTCGGTTTGTCCGTACTAGGTCAAGGAGTGACAGATGTTATGGTATATTTGAGTGAAGAAGCATCACAGGCATTTTTCGATAATTCAGTACCTCGTCAATGGCAGTTGGACAACTGGACGACCGATAACCAAGGAGCTATTTATCCTAAACTATTCACTCCTGCGGACCAACGCTACAAATATAATAACCATAGATCTTCTTTTTGGTTGTTTGATGCTTCCTATTTCAGAATTAAAAACATTACGCTTAGCTACTCTATGCCAGATGAGTGGGTAAAACAAATCGGATTTACAAGTTTACGTATATTCTTTTCTACCGACAATCCTTTTACAATCAGAGGGGATAAACGTATGAAAGATTTTGACCCTGAAGTAGCGAGTGGACGAGGCTACAGTGTTGCTTTAAAAAGCTATACAGCTGGTTTGTCGTTATCTTTCTAATTCATTCACTTTTAAAATACAACAATATGAAAAATATATTAAAAATAATTCTACTGACTACAACCTTTATAGCCGTAGGATGCTCGGATGAGTTTTTTGAAAAAACACCTCAAGGTTCATTAGACCCTTCAAAAATAGATGAAACACTATTAGTAGGGTTTCGAAATTCTATATACGGGTACAAAGGAGGCATGTCTTTAAACGGATATTCAGCTATATTCTTGGATGGATATGCTGACAATGGATATTCACGTAATTCTTGGGACAGTAATGGTGCTTCTGTACAAGCGAATACGCTTACTACAGCACAAAATTATGGGTACGGATGGTTTTATAACGGAATACGTGCTTGTAATCAAGTAATTGAAAAAATTGATGACTTTCAAAAAGTTTCTGAGTCAATACGCTCAAAATATAAAAATGAAGCTCGGGTGATGCGTGCTTGGCTCTACGGAGGTTTGACTCTTTATTTTGGAGACGTTCCTTTCGTTCCAAACTTGACTAACGACTTTCCTGAGGGGATAGCACGTACATCTTCAACTCAAATCAGAGAATGGGTTCTCAAAGAGTTGGATGAAGCAATTGAAGTTTTACCTGTTTCAAATGATAAAGGTACTTTTAATAAAGCTGTAGCTTATGCCATTAAAGCACGTATGGCGTACTATTTTGGGAAATATGACCAAGCAGAAGTAGCGGCTCGATATGTAATTGACAATGGTGGATATAGACTCCATGAAGTAGCTTCACTATCGGAAGATATGAAAAAAGACGGTGAATACTTTAAAAAATTCATTGACTTTTCTGCATACGGAGTTAGTGAAGAAACCTTTATAAAAGGAATTTTTAACTATCAAAACATCTGGAAAGCAGACAATAGTCCAGAAACTATCATTGCTCAAGAGCTTATAGCTAATGAACAAGAAGGAACTTGGCTACGCGTAACAGCTTTATTGACCCCTAATTTGGTTAATAAACAAGCATGGGCAACCATAGTGCCTATTCAAGAACTTGTAGATGCTTATTGGACGACGGATGGAAAAACACAACCTACGTTACCAACAATGGACGAACGTATTACTAAATACAATGAACTAAAAGCAGAAATAAATTCCATAAAACCGAATATGCCTAAAAAAACGTACAGTGAAGCAGTTCATAGTATCGTAAACGATTTACCTTCGAGAGATTATATGTTACAATATAAGAATAGAGATAGTCGCCTATATGCTTCTATTATATTTCCTTTCTCAGCGGTAAATAGATTTCTTCCTGATCAATATCAAGAATATATTCCAGACATAGTAAACTACGGTCGAAGCGGATTTGCTTTCCGAAAAATGACTGGTGCCGATGATGTAATTTCTGCTTACGGAGGAGGGTATTTCGTAACAGGAGTCGATTTTCCAATGATGCGTTTAGCTGAGATGTTGCTTATTTACGCTGAATCTCGTACGCAGAACGCTGGTTATGATGCTACTGTTAGAACAGAACTCAATAAGTTGCGTAAACGTGCTGGTATGCCTAATGTTCCAGAGACCCTATCAAAAACGGAAGCTCTTGATTTTATCCGTTCTGAACGAAGAATAGAACTTGCAGGAGAAGGATTCCGTTTCTTTGACATTCGTCTTTATGAAGATGACAAACGCAATGGAGGGTATAAAGGAAGCCAAGCGGCAAGTGTTGTAATGAAAGGACAAATACGAGATGTGGTAGGAAATCCTGGTGCTAAAAAAACGTGGACGCCACGATTAATGTACATGCCTATACCAGCAACTGTAATTGACAAAAATCCTTTGATGAAACAAAATGAAGGATATTAATAATTGAATAATCTGATAAAAAGTCAGTCGTCAGGAAGTTACGTAAAACATTTTAACATGATAGCAAAATGTAAAAGTAGCTTCCTGACGTTTTTTATAAAAGTAGTGATAACAATACTTGAATTACAGATTATAGATCTTAATACGCTCTGTTAAAACTCCCTTAATCAAACCTTAAAAATGCATTATTTACCTTGTAATTGAAATATATTTTCTATTTTAGCCAAAAATTTCCCTTTTTTGAACGCTAAATAAACATGATTACTCAGTTACAAGGAAAATTGATTGAGAAAAACCCTACTCACGTGGTTGTTGACTGCAACGGTGTGGGGTATTTCGTGAACATCACCTTAAATACTTTTGCAGCTCTACCTGAAGCTGATTCCATAAAAATTTACACTCATCTACAAATCAAGGAAGACTCTCATACACTTTACGGATTTCTCACCCGTGCTGAGCGTGAGATATTCGTACTGTTGCTTTCCGTATCAGGTGTTGGAGCGAGTACAGCTCGGATGATGCTATCATCATTGACAGCTGCTCAAGTTCGCGGAGCTATTGTCAATGGAGATGTTGCTAGTATTCAGAGTGTTAAAGGTATAGGAGCAAAAACTGCACAACGTATTATTTTGGATTTACGAGAAAAGATGATGAAAGTGCAAAATGTTGAAGAAGTGGCTCTTACACAACCAAATACAAACAAAGAGGAAGCTTTAGCAGCTTTAGAAGTATTAGGATTTGTGCGTAAACAAGCCGAAAAAGTAGTAGATAAAATTATCAAATCAGATTCGGAAGAACTTAGTGTTGAACAAATTATCAAAATAGCTCTGAAAAGTTTATAACTTCAGCGTGAACTATTTCAAATCTAACTACTTGAAGATGAATAGATATTTAAAATATATTTTTCTCATAGCATTTCTTACTAACCTATCGGTTTGGGGACAAGAAATTACGAAAGATACAACACAAACTAAGAATAATATCCCCAAAATAGGATTGCGAATACCATCCAGCATTGCTAATCGCTATACCTATAACCCGCAATTGAATCGCTATGTGTACCGTCAAACATTAGGTGAAACCGATTTGACTGTACCTCAAATTCTTACTATTGAAGAATATGAAGCGCTGATTACACGAGAACAACGAAGTGCTTATTTTAGAGAAAAAAGTAGTGCTTTGAGTGGTAACAAAGGAGAGGAGCAGAAAAATAAAGCTCAACGTGATTTGCTTCCTGATTTGTATGTTAAGTCCGAGTTATTTGAAAGTATTTTTGGAGGGCGAAATATTGACCTTATCCCTAAAGGAAACGTAGGAATTGATTTAGGTTTATACGTTAATAAAAATGACAACCCAGCTATAACTCCAAGAAATAGAATCACTTATGGGTTAGATTTCGATCAAAGAATCAGTTTAGGACTCACGGGGCAAGTGGGGACACGATTAAAATTAAACGCTCAGTATGACACTCAGGCTTCGTTTGATTTTCAGAACGTTTTTAAGTTGGAATACGAACCTAACGAGGATGATATTATCCAAAAGGTTGAGTTAGGAAATATCAGTATGCCTATGTCTAACTCTCTAATCACCGGTTCGCAGAGTCTATTTGGGGTAAAAACCGAATTAAAATTCGGTCGCACTACCATTACAGGAGTATTTTCTGAACAAAAGTCCGAACGGAAAACAGTGACTGCCCAGGGAGGAGGAATACTTACCGAATTTGAGTTTACCGCATTGGACTATGACGAAAATAGAAACTTTTTCTTAGCACAATTCTTCCGTGATAATTATGATAAAGCCTTAGAAAATTATCCTTTTATTAACAGCAAAGTACAAATCACACGTTTGGAAGTATGGGTTACAAATCGTAATAACCGTACAGGAAATATACGTAACATACTAGCACTACAGGATTTAGGAGAAGCTAATCCGTTGAACACACGCATCAACCAAAATGCTCCAATAGGTTTTTTTTCATCGACAACTAACAACATGCCAACCAATGCTGCCAACCGTTTCGACCCTGCTGAAATTGGAGGTTCCTCGGTGTTAACCGATGCGATTCGCGATGTGGCTACCTTACAACAAGGCTTCGGTGCCATTTCCAATTTAGTGAACCAAGGCTATGATTATGCGGTGATTGAAAACGCTCGTAAGTTAGAGGAAGGGGTTGATTATAAAGTAGATACAAAATTAGGATACATTTCGCTAAACGTTGCCTTGAGTAGCAATGAAGTACTGGCCGTTGCTTATCAATACACCTACGGGAGTGAAGTGTTTCAAGTAGGAGAATTTGCCAATGATGGTATTTCAGCGACAACCTACAACACTTCAGCAAGCCAAAACGCTATCACCAATAATTTGTTGGTACTGAAAATGTTAAAGAGTAATCGTTTGAACGTAAAAGATCCTATCTGGGATTTAATGATGAAAAACGTCTATTCCCTAGGATCCGGGCAATTAGACCCTGAGGATTTCAGAATGAATATTTACTACTCTGATCCATCCCCGCTAAACTATATTTCAAAAGTGTCCGATGCGGGTTGGGATAATGGATTGGAAGACAAAATACTACTAAATTTGTTCAATTTCGATCGATTAAATAAATACCAAGATCCCCAACCTGGAGGTGACGGATTTTTTGATTTTATCCCAGGAATTACGGTTGATCAACAGTACGGAAAGATATTTTTTACTAAAGTAGAGCCTTTTGGAAAATTTCTTCACCAAACCTTAGGAGGTGGAAATTACGATGACCCTGCTACGTATAACGAAAACCAACGAAAATATGTCTATCCGAGTTTGTATGCCAATACCAAAACACAGGCTCAGATGGACGGTAGTAAAAATAAATTCCAAATGAAAGGACGCTACAAATCCTCAGGACGGCGTGGCATTTCATTAGGAGCGTTCAACGTACCTCGAGGGTCAGTAACCGTAACGGCAGGAGGGCGTATTCTCGAAGAGGGTATTGATTATTTAGTGGACTATATGTCGGGAACGGTCGAAATTACAAATCCGAGTTTGGAGGCATCAAACATTCCGATTCAAGTATCCATGGAAAATAATCTGATTTTTGGTGGGCAGACCACTCGATTCATGGGAGTGAATATCGAACATAAATTCAGTGATAAATTCATTATGGGAGCGTCGGTTGTGAACCTGCGTGAGCGTCCATTCACCCAAAAAACAAGCTATGGACAAGAGTCGGTCAATAACACTATTTTTGGTTTTGGTGGCACATACTCCACTGAATTACCTTTTTTGACACGTTGGGTAAATCGCATTCCTACCATAAAATCAGATGTAGCCTCTAATCTGTCTGTACGAGGAGAATTTGCATACCTTGTCCCCGGAACTCCTAAAGGAGATGATTTCGATGGAGAGACAACCGTCTATTTAGATGATTTTGAATCGGCTCAAGCAACCATCGACATTCGTTCCCCTTTGGCATGGAAATTAGCAAGTACTCCTCTCGAATTTGGTTCAGGATCAAGAAATTCTCCACGAAGGTTATACGGAACTTCACCTGAAGATCCTGAAAATATGCGAAACGGTTACGGTCGTGCCAAATTAGCGTGGTACACCATTGACCCTATTTTCTATTCAGCACAAAAACCAAGTGATGTGAGTGGTGATGAAATCTCAAAAAATAGTACACGGCGTATCTATTTAGAAGAAATATTTCCAGAACAGCAAGTAGCTCAGGGAGAATCCCTTGTACAAACAACCTTGGATTTGGCATATTATCCAAATAATAAAGGTTCGTACAACAATAATCCAGCTTTTCAGTCTGCCAATGCTGATGAGAAATGGGGAGGCATCATGCGTGGATTAACATATTCTGATTTTCAAGAAAGTAATATTGAATATATACAGTTCTGGATGTTAGATCCTTATCATTCAGGTGAATACAGTGGAACTGGAGAATTGGTATTTAACTTAGGAAACATTTCAGAAGACGTTTTGAAGGACGGCAGGAAGCAATATGAAAACGGATTGCCTGGATTATCATCATCAGCAGCGGTCAATTCCTCGTCATGGGGTAAGGTACCCGGAGCTCAGTCTCTACTCTATGCGTTTGACACCAATTCATCGAACAGAGCCTTACAAGACATTGGTTTGGACGGATTATCCGATGGTGATGAGGCTTCAATCTATAATAACAATCTAAGCGAATCTCCGAACGACCCTGCATTGGACAACTACGAGTATTTCATGAGTCGTGGTGGAGGCATTTTGAATCGCTATTTCAACTACAATGGAACACAAGGAAATTCTCCTGTTTCCGTAACTGAAAGTAACCGAGGAGCAACTACAAATCCTGATATTGAAGATGTTAATGGGGATTTCGCTATGAATACGGAGAATAATTACTATGAATATCGAGTGAAGATCCGTCCGAATATTACGCGTTCCGACCGTTTTGTAAACGATATTAGAACGGTAGCTGTGGAAGCTCCTAATGGCAGAACCGTATCCGCTCGTTGGATTCAGTTTAAAATTCCGATTGCTCAAGGGCAAATGGTGCGTGAAGGTTATAAATTCCCATTAGCTCCGAACGAAGAAATTGACATCATGAACTCCATTACCCATATGCGGATGTACATGACTGGATTTTCACAAGAAATGTTGTTACGTTTCGGAACTTTAGATTTAGTTCGTGGAGATTGGCGATACTACAGCGAAACCTTAGAAACTAATTTAGACGACCCTTCAGATGATAACACCCAAGTGGAAATAGGTTCAGTGAATCTAATTGAAAATGAAACACGTACCCCTATTCCATATCGTATGCCTCCTGGAGTATACCGCGAACGTATAAACGCTAACAATACTTTGGTTGAACAGAATGAGCAATCATTATCCTACAGTGTAAATAACTTAGAGCCTTTAGATAGCCGTGCTGTTTATAAGGTGATGAATTTGGATTTGCGTCAGTACAAATATATCAAAATGTTTGTCCATGCAGAAGCGTATCAAAATAAATCATTATCTGACAATCAGATGGTAGCATTTATGCGTATCGGTACGGATTTTAACGAAAATTACTATCAGGTAGAAATACCATTGAAAATCACACCTTCAGGAGCAAACACTGATATGGCTATATGGCCAACTGAAAATCAGCTAATTGTGTCAATGGATGTACTAACAAAAATGAAAGCCATTGGTCTTCGAAATCAAACACTGAACAACGCTACTTATTACGATACCAATCTGAATGTAGTAAACGAAAATACGCCTTATACCATAGGAGAAAATCGTTATGTAATCAAAGGAAATCCTTCATTAGGAAGTGTCCGCTCAGTGATGATTGGAGTGAAAAACATTACAGGAAATACCCAAAGTGGAGAATTTTGGTTCAATGAGCTTCGGGTAGCAGAATTGTCCAACAAAGGTGGTTGGGCAATGGTCGGAGCGCTAGATGCGAATGCAGCCGATTTGTTAAACATCTCAGCTACAGGACGTATGCATACGGTAGGTTTCGGTGCAGTTGACCAGACACCTAACCAACGTTCAATTGACAACACTCAAGAATACGATGTGGTGATGAATATAAATGCAGGGAAATTACTACCCGAAAAATGGCAGATACAAGTCCCCGTGAGTTTAAATCATGCTCAAAAACGTTCTACACCGTTCTATGATCCTTCATATCAAGATGTTAAGCTCGATGATCGTTTGAATATTGCACAAACACCAGAAGAACGCAAAGCTATCAGGGAACAGGCTGAAAATCTGACTGTTCGCAAAGGAATCAATCTGATTGGTGTGAAGAAAAATTTTTCCGAAGGACAGAAAAAACGTATGTACAATATTGAAAACTTTACGTTTAACTATGCCTATAACGAGATGCATCACCATGATTATGAACTACGTTATGAAGATGAACAAAACGTCAGAGCGGGATTCTTGTACAACTATGGATTTGAAAATAAAACTATTGAACCTTTCAAAAAATCGGAACGTTTTACGGGTAAAAAATACTGGCAATGGTTGGCAGATGTAAATCTTAACTTATTGCCTACCAGCATTATGTTCTCTTCCGATGTAAATCGTTCATTATCAAAACAATTATTTCGCGATGTGTATTTTGAAGGAGTAGACGCGAGTTTGCAAAAAACCTTACCCGAATTACAACAGCGTAACTATTTACATAATTATCAATTCGGAGTAAACTACAACCTAACCCGCTCTTTGAAAGCAAGTTTCAACGCTACAAATAATAGTATTATCCGAAATTATTACATCTACGACAGTAATGGTGATGTAACTTCATATGACAGAAACGTAACCTTGTGGAGTGATTTCTGGGATTTAGGTAATCCAAATCACTTTTTGTCAAAACTACAAATAAGTTATGAACTACCCCTGTCCAAATTTCCATTTTTGGATTTTATGAAAGCAAATTACACTTACTCAGGCGACTTCGATTGGCAACGTGGATCGCAAACCTTACTGCAGTTAGCAAAACACGATATCAATACTTTACAAAATGCCAATACGCACAACCTGATGGTCAATGCATCCTTTGAACAGTTTTACCGCTATTTGGGAGTGAAACCAACTCCTCGCGGTGAAAAGCCGTCAGTAGGCAAATCGTTGGCTACGATGCTGAAAACCATTAGCGTAAATTATGCTGAAACCAATGGGAAAACCTTGCCAGGGTATACTCAAAATGTAGGATTCTTAGGTACAACCAAACCCTCTTTTGGTTTCATGTTTGGAAGTCAGGCGGATGTGCGTTATGAGATGGCAAAAAAAGGGTATTTAACGGATTTTGTTGATTTTAACGATCAATTCCTACAGTCAAAGGAACGTGATTTAACATTCACTGCCAATTTGTTACCGATTCCTGATCTGCAAATTGATTTGAAAGCAAAACGTCAGTATACCGATAATTACACCGAGACCTTTGAAGTAAACAACCTAACATATAATAAACTTATAGGAAATCAAGTAGGTAACTTCAACATTACAACCAATTTGATTGCGACCACTTTCAACAAAATAGACGAATATAACTCTGTACCGTTTGAGCGTTTCAAAGAAAATCGCATCACAATAGCACGTCGTTTGGCTTCAGAAAGAGGTGTAGACTTGAACGATCCAAATAATCTTGATCAAGAAGGTTTTCCAAAGGGATACAGCAAAACCAGTCAATCGGTGATGATTCCGGCGTTTTTTGCGGCCTATTCAGGTGGAAATGCTAATTCCACTTCGTTGAGTGCCTTTAAAAACATTCCCGTTCCTGAATGGAAAATAACCTACACAGGATTGGGGCGATTGGAATCAATGAAACGATATTTTAATAGATTTTCATTAGCTCACGGCTATAATGCGAGTTATGTGCTAAGTGAGTTCCGTACGAATTTAGAATTCGACCCTAATAATTTGTTTAAAGTCAATGCTAAAGGTGATTATTTAAGTCAGCAACTATTCACCAACGTAACTTTGGTAGAACAATTCAATCCGCTGATTCGTGCTGATATGGAAATGAAAAACTCAATCAGTGCGTTGTTTGAAATCAATCGTGACCGCACTATATCCATCAGTTTGGACAACGACTATTTAACCGAAATTATCCGTAAGGAATTTCGAATGGGATTAGGCTATCGCATCAAAGATTTACGTTTTGTAACCAAAGTGAATGGCGTACGAACCACTTTGAAAAGTGATTTGATACTCAAGGGAACTCTCTCGCATCTGAATGAGTTTACCGTTATCCGGAATATGGAAATTACCAACAACCAAGTAACCGCAGGGCAAAGCAACTGGATTGGTGATTTTACGGCAGAATATGCGTTGAGCAGAAACTTGCTGGCTTCGTACTATTTCCGATATAATTTCTCAAAATCCGCTATTTCAACAGCTTTCCCGATGACAACCATCCGTACGGGGTTATCCGTGAAATATACGTTTAATTAGAGAAAAATTTATGATTATTTGGAGTTTTAAATATTTATCCATATATTTGGTGGCATATAATCATTTAATATCTCTCATTATGAAGCAAATCATCAAAAACAGTTTGATAGGTATTGGACTATACCTACTTGCGGGAATTCTTTTTAGTGGTTATCATCACTATATGTTTATCACTTTTTTGCTACTAAATATCTTTGTTTCATATTTTGTAGTTCGTAACAAAGAAAAGAAAGAAGCTCGCCATAATTTAATTTGGATAAATGCACCTATTTTGGGTTTACTGCTCATAACCTCTTTTTTTACAGATGGTATTAGAGTTGTAATTCCTTATCTGATATTTAGTATATTAGGAGCTGTTTTACTGTATTATTACGTAACCTCTCCTTCAAAAAAAGTTGCTTTTTTTGTAGCGGGTCTGGTTCTAATCGCAGTAGGCGTATTTTCATTTGAAAGCATTTCAGGAGTCAGCGATACATTTGATGGTAGCTATTACTTTGATTTGTACAAAAAAATTGTAAATAAATAGCAAAATAACCCAAAGAAAAGCATATAACACCAACCGTTATATGCTTTTTTCATTTTTTTTTCTACACAATGAAATATTGATTATTCGCAACAATTATGTACCTTTGTGGTTTGTAAACGAATCTATTTGAGTATCAAAATATAGACAGTATATTCTATGAAAAAAATACAAATGGTTGACTTAAATGGTCAATATCAACAAATTAAAGATGAAGTTTTATCTTCTTTTAATGAGATTTTAGACAGCACAGCTTTCATAAATGGCCCTCAGGTAGGTGCTTTTCAGAAGGATCTAGAAACTTATTTAGGTGTGAAGCACGTGATTCCGTGTGCAAATGGGACAGACGCCTTGCAAATTGCGATGATGGGATTAGGATTGAAACCTGGCGATGAGGTCATTACAGCGGACTTTACTTTCGCTGCTACCGTTGAGGTGATTGCGTTGTTAAATCTTACTCCTGTGTTGGTAGATGTTTATGACGACACGTTCAACATCAATATCGAAGCCATCAAAAAGGCAATTACCCCTAAAACCAAAGCGATTGTTCCTGTACATCTTTTTGGACAACCTGCTGACATGGAGGCTATTATGAAAACTGCTAAGGAACATAACTTGTATGTTATTGAGGATAACGCACAGGCTATTGGGGCGGATTTTACGTGGTCGGACGGGCGTAAACAAAAGGTAGGAACTATCGGACATGTAGGAGCAACCTCTTTCTTCCCTTCGAAAAATTTGGGGTGCTACGGCGATGGAGGAGCTATTTTTACGAACGATGATGATTTGGCGTACACCCTACGTGGTATCGTAAACCATGGAATGTACGTGCGTTATCATCATGATGTTGTGGGGGTAAATTCTCGATTGGATTCCTTACAAGCTGCCGTTTTAAGAGCCAAGTTACCACATTTGGATACTTACAACCAAAAACGCCGAATTGCTGCTGAAAAATATACAAAAGCACTTATGGAAAACCCAAACATCGTAACCCCTTTTGTTAAAACGAGTTATGATCATGTTTATCATCAATACACACTGCGAATCACTAATGGAAAACGTGATGCTTTAGCAAAGGCCTTAACAGAAAAAGGTGTGCCTTACGGTATCTACTACCCTATTCCACTTCACGCTCAAAAGGCTTATACAAATGATTCATATAATGAAACTGATTTTGTAGCTACCAATCAGCTTGTGAAAGAAGTCATTTCATTGCCGATGCACACTGAATTGGATGATGAACAGATTGAATATATCACAAGTATCATCAATGAAGTTGTTTAAACAGAGTTCAATCGGCTATCAATCAGTTATTTATATGTTTAACAAAGGAACATGATATAAAATAAACGAGCTCATTATTTATTTTATACACTGTTCTTTTCCTTAGATGAAAAGTGGTCAAAATACTGAAAAATACGTGTTTAAGCATTAAAAAAATATGCAATTAAGCACTGAACTCAATAAAATAATAAAAATATTTGCATTTATACTTTTGTAATTAAAAAATATTTTTTATCTTTGCACTCGCAAATGCAAAATGGTGGTTTTAGCTCAGTTGGTTAGAGCGTCGGATTGTGGTTCCGAAGGTCGCCGGTTCGAGCCCGGTATTCCACCCAAATTATAACTATATGAAAAATACGCTTTTAGGCGTATTTTTTTGTTTTGAATAGTAGCTATTTAATACGCACCGAGTATGAAAGCGAGGTTCGACCCTTGAATATATTGCTGTTGTCTGTATTGTTTTCATAAATAAAAAAGAGGCTACAAGCCAAGTGAATGACCTGTAACCTCTCTAATTAGGTTATTTCTTAAGACAATATAACAAAAAATGGTGCTTAAAAACCTTGTAAAGCATTGTCTTTTATAGACTTATAAGAGTTATAATGAAAGTGGTTTCATTATAACTCTTATTTTATGTCCAAAACGAATAAAAAATGTCCAGTTTGTGCTTCTAATCACATCATCAAAAAAGGAAAAAGAAATGGAAAACAACGCTTTCAATGTGGAGATTGTCAGGCAAATTTTACCATTAAAAACATTGGTGTAAAAAGAAAAAATCAATTCATTTGGTTCAGAAAATGGATAATGGAAAGGCAAGTCTATAAAATCCTTTCGAGGGATAGCACAATGAGCCAATCTACCCTTCAAAACCTCTTTAAACATTACCTTTCACAAGTTCCTACCCTCAGCATCAAAAGCAAGACAAAGGTTCATCTCTTGATTGATGGCACCTACTTTTCCAATGGATTATGCCTGATACTCTACTACGATTATGACATTCGATATGTGCAACTTTACCGCCAAACCAACAAGGAAAAACTTCGTGATATAAAGCAAGATTTGGAAAACTTAAAGAAGCTGAATGTGGCAGTTTACAGTGTAACCTGCGATGGGCATAAATCTATTTTAGGAGCGGTAAAAAAGGTGTTTCCAGAGGTGATTATCCAAAGATGTTTAGTGCATATTAAACGACAGATTAAGAACTATTTAAGTGGTAGCCCAAAACATTTTATTAGCCAACAGCTTTTGTGTTTATCCAAAGAAATTACGCATCTAAAAACCAATGAACAGGCTAACGATTGGGGAAATAGATTTTACCAGTGGTATGTTGAAAATCAATATTTTATAGAAGAAAAATCAATGAATGAAGAATCTGGATTTCAGTGGTTTAAACATAAAAATCTACACTTAGCTACTTATCATATTATCAATGCCTTACCCAATATGTTTGCATATCTGAAAGATAGTGAAATCCCTTATACTACCAATCGTTTAGAAGCCTATTTTACGCATTTGAAGGAGAAATTAACCTTGCATAGAGGACTTCGTTTTGAGGCTAAAAAGAACTTTATAAAATGGTATTTATATTTTAAAAATCAAGGGGTGTAAGTTTTTTTTTAGCCATAGGGTTCATCCGATAGTTTTAATAAAAAAGGGTGAGAAAAACTCACCCTAAAACTATCGTTTTGAACATTGATTGTATTACTGACAATGAACTATGTTCGTAACCTTCGTAAAAGCTATTCGCTTTTTCTCGCTTATTCCTCAGCAGAGCTTGTTTCCTCTTCCAATCAACGTGCGAAATATAAGCATTTTTTATCAATTAAAAAAGCACCATTTTTTACCACATTGCCCTTCTTAAATATTAAACGCCTAAAATGATATTGGCACTAATGTTCAGTTTTTTAGCAATGTTCCGTGCCACTTTTAAAGTCGGTTCGCTTTTGCCTGTTAGGTACTCACTCACTCTTGACGGCGAAACCCCAATCAATTCAGAAACTTTGGCTTGTGTGAGGTTCATCTCATACATACGGAGTTTTATTGTGTCTGCCAAGTTTGGTTCAACAATCGGATAATGAATACTTTCGTAATGTTCCACCCACTCCGAGAGCAAATCCAACTCTATAAAATTAGGGTCGGTAGGAGGTGTTTCATTTCCAACCAAATCTAAAAGCTGGTCAATCCGTTGCATTACTGCCTTGTATTGTATTTCGTTTTGTATCATTTCTTAAATATTTTCGATGTCTTGAATTTTGTCATATTCAGCGTGAGTGCCTATAAATCGAATATAAACCCTTTTGGGAATGAATAGCACCAATGCTACTAACCGATAATGATTGCCTTTGATGTTGAATACAAATCGGTCGTTGCCCACATAATCAGCACTATTGAAATCATTTTTTATATCCGTAAAACTCGACCAATCTGTCTCTTCTACCTTTTTTGCCCAACTGCTCAAAGCCGTTTGGCTGTCGGCGTGATCTGTGTAAAAATCTACGATTGCTTTTTTGGATATAATTCTCATTACTCAAACTTTCATACAAAGATATAAAAAATATTTTGAATTACAAAATAAAATACCGAAAAATAAAATTATTTTTCTTCTTCTGTTTTCATATGTTATCTTCAAACACTGAAACAAGCATTTTTGGAGTTTTATCATTACTTTTGAAAATATTTATCGTTAAAAATCAATATATTACAAATGATTTCAAAATCTCCGAAACCAAATTTATGGTAAAAATAAAAAGTTAAGATTAGGTTAAAAATCCAACGATAATGATATTTCATGTATATTTGTAAATATTCATAAAAATCCATCGTCAGATGAGGGAATGGAGTTTTAAGAAAAATCACGTATTGAGGATTTTAATTGAGATTTATTAAGAAAATTCAGTGGAGGTATTGGTCAGTATCTCTGCATAAAACAAAAATAATAGCGTAATGAACGCAGAGAAAAAACGTATAGAAGAGAAAGATAAGAAGATTAAAAATTGGTCATTTTGGGGACCTTATTTAAGTGAGCGTCAGTGGGGTACGGTTCGTGAGGATTACAGTGCAAACGGAGATGCTTGGAATTATTTCCCTCATGAACACGCTCGGAGTCGTGCCTATCGTTGGGGAGAGGACGGACTAGCAGGGTTCTCGGACAATCATAGCAAAATATGTCTGTCGGTAGCTCTGTGGAATGGTAAAGATCCTTTTCTCAAAGAGCGTCTCTATGGATTGAGTAACAATCAAGGAAATCATGGCGAGGATGTCAAAGAGTTGTATTATTACTTAGACAACACGCCAACACATTCCTACATGAAATATCTTTACAAGTATCCACAAACGGAATTTCCGTACAAACTTTTGGAAAACGTAAATCGCGAGAAAGGACTGCAAGACCTTGAATTTGAATTGATTGATACAGGAATTTTCGAGAATAACGCTTATTTTGATGTCTTGGTAGAATATGCCAAAGCTGATGAAAAGGATATTTTCATGAAAATTACGCTCACCAACCAAGGTAAAGAAAAAGCTCCGATTTTTGTATTACCTACATTATTACTTCGAAACCATTGGAGTTTTTTTGATACAGACCCTCTGCCGAAAATCTCCCGAAAGGGAAATGAAAATAGCGTGAAAATTACGAACGCTTTGGAGGAAGATTACTACCTCTACTTTCAAGAAGCTGACCAATGTTTATTTACTGAAAATGAAAGTAATAACGAAAAATTACACGGACATCCAAACAAACATCCTTACAAAAAAGATTTGTTTCACGATGCTGTGATTTCAGGTGATTTCGAACTTGCTACGCAACGAAACCATGGAACGAAATTCTCGCCGATGTACTTTTTTGAACTTGAGACTAAAGAACAGCGAATTATCTATTTACGTCTTACTAATGAGGAAAAAGAAAATCCTTTTAACGGTGTAAATGAGTTATTTGCATCGCGTGAACAAGAGTGTGATACTTTTTACCGTAATAGGTTAAAAACGAAAAACGAAGAACTCTATCTAATTCAAAAACAAGCTCTTTCGGGAATGTTATGGAGTAAGCAATATTATTACTACAACATTGAACGTTGGCTCAAAGGCGATAGTAAACATCCTGCACCTCCTAAAGAACGTTGGAAAGGTCGTAATTCCGATTGGACAACTTTGCGAAATTCAGATGTATTGCTAATGCCCGACAAATGGGAGTATCCGTGGTATGCCGCTTGGGATTCCGCTTTTCATTGTGTGAGCATGGCAATGATTGATATTCAGTTTGCTAAGGAGCAATTACTACTGTTTACCAAGGAATGGTATATGAGACCTAATGGACAAATTCCAGCTTATGAATGGAACTTCAGTGATGTAAATCCTCCAGTACAACCATGGGCAACGTTGATGATTTACAATATTGATCAGAAACAAAATGATACATCCGATATTAGTTTTCTCAAACGAATGTTCAATAAATTGTCCCTGAATTTCACATGGTGGATAAATCAAGTGGACTCCAGTCAGAACAACATTTTTGAAGGAGGATTCTTAGGGCTGGACAACATTGGAGTTTTTGACCGCACACAAGGTATTGAAGGAGTGGAAACTTTGGAACAAGTAGATGGTACGGCATGGATGGCTCTGTACAGCCTATGTATGCTGAAAATCAGTTTGGAAATATCCAAACATGATGAGTCTTTCGAGGAAATGGCAACCAAATATTTTGCACATTTTATCCACATAGCCAAAGCATTGAACCATATTAGCGAAGAACATAAAGGCATTTGGGACGAAAAAGAAGGATTTTTTTATGATAGGATTATATTCAAAGATGGTAATTCCAAATTGGTAAAAGTACGCTCAGTAGCAGGAATGCTTTCTCTAATCGCTGTGTTGCATATTGACCAAGAAACCTTAGATCGCTTACCTCGATTTAAAAACAGTTTTTCATGGTTTCAAAAACACTTGATGAACGAACTTAAATATCCGATTATTCAAACCTCGGACAACAACAAAGGAATGCTACTTTCATTAGTTCCTAAGAACCGATTGGATAAAATGGTACGTGCCTTAGTCGATGAAAAAGAATTCTTAAGCGACTATGGAATACGCTCATTATCAAAGATATATACACATCCTTTCCGTGTACCTTTGGAAGGAAAAATGTATGAAATTGCGTACGATCCTGCGGAATCAACAAGCAATATGTTCGGGGGGAATAGCAATTGGCGTGGTCCAATCTGGTTTCCCATAAACTATATTCTGATTGACACTCTGCGAGAATTATATCGCTTTTTTGACGATACAACCTATCAATTCCCAACAGGAAATGAACAAAACACATTGAATTTCAATCAAATAGCAGATGAGATTAGTAAGCGATTGATTCGTATTTTCCAAAAAGATGCACAAGAAAATCGTCCTGTGAATAGATTACATTCAGATGTATATCGCCAAGAAAACTTCCAAGATTTAATCTTATTCTATGAATATTTTCACGGCGATAACGGTCGGGGCATCGGAGCATCACACCAAACTGGTTGGACATCATTAGTGGCAAATCTGATTGATGAAGTTGGAGATTGGTAACCTTTAAGTGGTGTATGCATCCCAGTTTATAAAACAGGAAGAAAAGAGGACGTGTTTTACTATTTCGATGATTTTCAGCTTTTTATAGTGTCATAATTTTTACAATACAACTCGTTTTTATATGGTTGATGATTTACGCGAAATGGGGGCTACTATTTCTTATTGTAGGAAACGGCAAACGTACTATTACGAGCAAGATTTTGAATTACGCATTGATTACAAGGTAACTGCAATTTGTGATGGAGAAGCCCGAATTATTGAAGGTGGAAATTATGCATAATTTTTTGAAAGTTTTTCACACTACAACATGCTTGAAAATCAACATTTTACACAAAATACAAAATATTTTTTGAAAAGTAAAACAAAAAAATCATTTAGTGCAAGGTCATTGCACGGAGCGATATTACTTTTGTCATTGTAAACATTTAAAAACGTTATAAAATGACAAACAAATTAACAAAACAAGTAGAAGTACAAGGTATGAAGAAACTTGACAGCGTTAAAGGAGTTCAAGCGTTAGACACAAAAGAGCTTAAAGAAGTTGAAGGGGGAGGAATCGGACCTTTGGGATGGTTCGTTGTCGGTGCTATTGTAGGAGGGATTATATTTGAAGGATTCGATGCTTTTGAAGAAGGTTTCTCAAAAGGTGTGAAAAACGCAGAAAAAAAGTATAAAAATGTGTTTTAATTATGAAAGATAATAAAAAAATAGTTTGTTTAAGCAAGGAAGAACTTAAACAAATTGAAGGTGGAGGAAAAATAAAAGATACTGTTAGAGATATTTCTAATTGGTTAGGAGAAAAAATGGGAGAGGTTAGTTACTTTCTCTCTAATTTGGATTGGTCAGGCAATTTTTTAGGATATTGAAATGTTAAAAAAAGATGTAAGGATATACTTACCTTTAAGTATTATAATTTGGGGGGTTGTTTATAAAAAATTAGAAATTCCTGAAGACAATCCGATACTTTCTCCATTTGCTATTTTTATTGGAGTTACCATAGGAATTTGCTTGTTTTTTATCGAAAAAATATACCGAGATTTTGGTAAAAAAGACAACGAGTAGATTAGGTTTTACAATAGGTTGTAAAGTGTTGGGTTAAATGCATGAAAATTATCACTTCTAATTTATTAATTTAACCTGTTTTTCAACTCCGAAATTTATAAAAAATAAAGTTTCTGTGAATTTAACTTTAAACCACATAGAGATGTAGAGAGTTACTCTATGTTCCTATGTGGTTTTAATCATAATAAACATGGAAATGGGCGTAAGTAGGCGTACATTTTTTTATATGGTTGATGGTTTACGCGAAATGGGTGCTTCCATTTCTTATTGTAGGAAACGACAAACGTACTATTACGAGCAAGATTTTGAATTACGTATTGATTACAAGGTAACTGCAATTTGTGATGGAGAAGCCCGAATTATTGAAGGTGGAAATTATTTTTCATTTTTATTAAAGAAAATTTTACATCAAAATAATGTTGAAAATCAGCTATTTAAATAGATATAAAAAAGAATTTTGATATATAGTGTAAAAAAATCGCTCAGTGCAAGGTCATTGCACGGAGCAGTGTTATCTTTGTGCCTATAAACATTTAAAAACATTATAAAATGACGAACAAATTGACAAAACAAGTAGAAGTACAAGGTATGAAGAAACTTGACAGCATTAAAGGAGTTCAAGCATTAGATGCAAGAGAGCTACAAGAAATTGAAGGAGGCAGTGTTTGGAAGTGGATTCGGAAACATGTAGGTGTTTGGTTTCGTGCGAAGAGAGAACCAATTACTGGAGAGTTTCAATACTACGAGGGAGGCATTGGATTGAACATCCCTATTTAAGACTAGCACTATGAGACATTTGATTTTAAAATATTTCCTGTTTTTTATACTGATAGGACATACTGTTTTTGGTCAAAAATATGATAATGAGGATTTTAAAAGTAAACTATCATATATTGATGTAACGTATTCCGAAAGAAAAGTATTGTACACTTTTGTTCTAAAAAAAGAAGAGAATACTCCAGAAGTTTATGCAGGAGAATACCAATCATCAGGAAGTGGAGAAACAATCAACGTTTCAGCGATTAATATATTTTCTGAGAAGGAAGTTTCACAAGAGTTAGAGAAAAAAGTTTTATCCATTATAAAGGGAATTAATTTTGTAGCATTCACTCCGTACACAAAATTCATAAAGAAACATTTAGAAATTTTTGAATGTGAAAAAGTTTCTGAAAATCAATGGAAGTTCACTGCAATAGAAAATGAAATAAAAAAAGTAGTGAGTAATTCTGAAAACATGGAATATTATTTTTTAGTCACTTTAAACAATACAGGAGAAATAACTGACATAGAATCTTTTAGCTCTGGAAATAAAACCCAAAATCCATATCAAATAAAAACCTTGTACAAAAAAGAAAATAATAATTTCCATTGGTACAAGGTACAAGGGAAAATATTCAATAGCAAAACTAAAAATGTACTTGATTTTTCTATTGAAATGCTTTAGTATAAAAAAACAGATTGTTCGAAAAGATTGATTTTCAATATGTTAATTTCATAAAATTGTGAAAATCAATCTTTTCGGACAGTCTGTATCTTCTCTGCTTGAGTAAACTTCACAGTTAAAAAGGGAGTATCCCATAATCTGTGTAAGTTAAAAAGTTATTTCCGAAATTTTTTTTGGGAGCCGTACTCACTTGGTTGCGATTAAAAAGAGTTAATTTTTTAAAAATAATTTTGTACCATTCAGCATATAATATGATTTTCTTTATTTTAACATTATTGAGTGAAATGTAATAATACTGAAAAGCAACTATGTAAAACATCAGAGAAGTACAAGGTATGAAGAAACTTGACAACATTAAAGGAGTTCAAGCATTAGATGCAAGAGAGCTACAAGAAATTGAAGGAGGAATTCTTCCAGCTATAGCTGTAGGAAAGGCAGTGTTATATCTAGCAGGTACGGTTTGTGCTCTCTGAAGGTAAAAGATTGAACGGAATGCCATAACTTTAAACTTAAAAAAGAACGGGATTTCAAATTATTTTGTATGTGTTATGATAGAAAAGGATTATCTAAAAAAACAGATAGATTTGTTTTTTCAAGAGTTAGTTGCAGTGCTAACTAAGAAAACTGTAAAGGAAACAAGATTTAAAGAAATATCAAATTTATCAGAAAAATACACACAACATGGTATAGATTTCTTCATAACATCATCATTTGAAGAGATAACTGCCTCGTATGGAAAGGATATAGAAACATTGGATATTATCATAGAATTACTTTTTCAAATGAAAGATGAGTCTATTGAAATTGTTGATAAATTAGAAAAAATAATAAACTATACAAATCAAAATAGTCTAAATTATTCATTTAGGAGAAATGAAATTTTAACGCAAATATTGGTTATAAAAACCTAACAAACAAATAAATAGGCTGTATGGTGCTTTCTATACAGCCTATATTTTTTCCATTTAAGTGAATTTTACTAATGCCATAAAAATTTAATCAAACAGTTTGATTCCAAACATCACTCCATTAACAGCTTTGTTACCATCAAATGAACGGACATAGTCCACTCGCAATGGGCGTATTTTACTCCAGCCAACATTCTCCAAACCTATCGTAAATTCGGTGTAGGGACGTTTACCCTCACGGTGCAGTTGGTGAAAACCCGTAACAAAATGCCATTGTAATTTATTGAATAGAGGCAATTTATTCGAAATGTATCCTCTAAAACGATGGCGTGCGTGAAACTCGGCATACGCCTCATTGGTTGAATGCGAATAGTAAGGCAACAGATAGAACGATGCATTGGGATCTTCCTCTACTTGCAGATGGGTCAAATTTCCGTTAAAATGCTTGTAATCAACAAAGCTGATATGCTTAGCATTGAAAAACAATCCTCCATTGAGACAAAGAAACATATCTCCTTTATTATCAAATGAAGGTTCGTAATCGACACGAGCATGTAATTGCTGATATTGATAGGATTTCTTACTAGCACTCAACACATTCTTCATCCCAAGTACAATCTCCGGATACCTATCATTTTCATTATATATCCTTCTGTCAGGGAAAGAGGTATAGGTTCGATTAAAACGAAATCGAGCATATATGGAAGCCGACAGAGTGTAGTGAGGCTCAAAAGAAGGTTCATCGCTCAACGGCAATAATGGATTGTTAGATAGATAAGGTTTATTCTTTTTCGAAAATGAATAATTAGTATTGTTTTTCAACGGACTACGATTGCTAAATCGTAACGAGCCATCAATGTAAGTTTCTGGAGTAAGGTTTTGACCGTATCCCAAATACAGAAACTCTTCGTGGTAGAGTTTCATATAATTATCACGGAAAAACAAGGTCATTACTTCATTAACCAATCCTGAAATAGGTTGTGAACGATTGAATTGATGAATCTCACTACCTCCTCTAACGGATAAGCGAGGGTAATTAATCCGATTGAACAAATGCGTAAAATATCCTGCTGTTCGCAATCTTTTTTCGGAAAAACTATACTGAAAATCAACTCCTATATTAGTACTATTAGTTTTTTCTTTATTCCATCGGCTGAAATAGAATCCTGTTCCGAGGAAGTATCCTTGTACGGTGTTGAATCCCATACTGCCTGGATCGATAAAACCATCATAGCCAAATCTGTATCTTTTGGAAGTCTTTCGGTATGAATATCCTGTGAAAATATCGAAAAAACCGAATTTGTTATTCTTCGTTTCAACTGAATCGATATACTTATCGGAAGTTCTGACAGTTTCAACACTATCTTTCTTCCGATAATTGACTATTTCAGCCTCCGTAAGTGGAATTTGTCTGTTTTTTTGCCAAAAAATACTGTCTTTTTTATTTGAATTTTGTTCAAAACGTCGAACTTCGCCCTTAAACTCGTTTTTTGAGAAAGAATCCTTGAATTGGTAGTTGTTATATACGTAGGAAAACGTACCTTCCAACGAAACCATAAATATCTTAGCCTTAAGGTCGAAACGTTGTAAATTCTTTGTCCAAAGCCCATAAGTTTCATTAAAACCGAAATTTTGGACGATATGCAATTCCGAAATAGCAGGATTATTCATCCGATAGCCTTTAGCTGTGACTTCCACAGCGTAAATTGCCCACGAATCCTCAAGTATGTAAATATATCCCTCAAAAACAGGCTCTTTGTCGCGTCGTGGAATCAATTTTATTTTGTTTACCAATCGTTTCTGATCATCGTAAAACGTACTTTCTAATTGATATCGGTAATAAGAAAAAGCGTTATCGGCAATGGGTGAAATCATTTTAGCATCGAAGTTCATATAGTTATCATAGAAATCGAAATTTGCCGAAGCTGCAGTGTTGAAACTGAATCCATTACTGTTACCCGCTACCTTGGATGCGATGATATGTTCTTTTATTTGACGAGGTTTTTCGAATTTTATTTTAGAGATTGTTTCAGACTGATAAACAATGCCTGATCGGGTAATTGTATCGATGTTACCGCCCATGTCTCCTACCTCCTGCCCTAAAATTTTTTTCGGGACATTCATCAGTTTCAGAAAACCTTTGGAATAGAAATCGGCTTCAAATCGGTCTGTTTTTTCACTGTTTCTCGTTTTGTGTTTGATAGCATTGCGAATGATTCCGTTAGCAGGATTTTCTTTACTACTAACGGTAACCTCACTGAGCAAGTAGCTTTCCTCTGATAACGAGATGTTTAAAATATAGGGCGTTTTATCAATTTGTATGGTACGTCTCTCGGTTTTATACCCCAAAGATTGAAAAACCACAGTCGGATTTTTATCGGTTGTATTCAAAAGATACATTCCTTTTTCGTTAGAAGTGGTTCCTTTCGTTCCGTTTTCGATGTAAACGCTTACAAATGGTATAGGTTGTTGATTTTGATCGGTTACTGTTCCTTGAATTTGTCCGAAGGAGTAAGCAAAAATTCCTAAAAGGATAGATGTCAATAATTGTCTCATATTACTACTATCATTTTATTGTAACAGAAATTGGATGTCTTCTATAAGCATTTTGATGTGTTCTTGATCCAATCCATTGTAGTATATAATAGGATTTCCGTTGGTATCTTTACGAGATACGATGTTTCCATTAGTATCAATGAGGGCAAACAATCCAGAATGTTCAAAACCACCCTCAGCAGCGTCGTCAACTTTGGCATGTAAGTTAAACCCTTCGTTGGCTAAATCGTAAATAGTATCCTCTTCCCCGGTAAGTAAATGCCAATTGGGACTCTTAATTCCTTGTACGTCAGCGTATGATTTTAATATTTCGGGAGTATCGAAATCTGGATTTATTGAGAAGGAGACGAAACCAAGCCTATCTTCATTAGGAAACGTATTTTGAATCTTCACCGTGTTTTTGGTCATTATCGGACAAATGGAGGGACACGAAGTGAAGAAAAATTCTGCCACGTAGACCTTTCCTTTGTAAGTATCATTTGTGATTGTTTGATTATGTTGATTTGTAAGTGAGAACTTAGGAGCTTTTCCGATGATTACTAATTTAGAATCGTGTGAAGTACATCCAAAAACAACAATAAAAAGTAAAAATAAAAGATTCTTTTTCATAAATTCAATTTTTTGTAAATAAAAGGACAAATATACAACAAAACTCAAATCAAACTACTTAGGATTCCAAAAAAAATCCAGTGTTAAAATTTTGTGTGTTATGTAATTATTTTTTAATTTTGTTGGTCTAAGGAGGAACTTAAACAATATTGCTTTTATGAAAAGAATTTTAAACATACTCCTCATAATAGCTGTGCTTGGTTGTAGCAAAGAAGAATTAGAACTACACCAAACCGTTCTCACACAAGCAGGAGCTTTTCATTTCGGAGTGGAACTACCTGCCAACGAGTTGGGAAGTGTTGGTGATGTGTACATCAACACCAATGCCATGTCGTACCAAGTTAAAACCTCAACAGGTTGGGGAGATGCGCATGAGCTAAATAAATCCGAACGCAGTCGCTTTCATATTGGTGAAGGGTTTCCCGCCGAAAGTCTTGGATATAAAGGTGATTTTTTCCTAAATACCCAGACTGGATTTTTACATGGGCCTAAACCTTATCAAAGCAGCTGGAGAAATGTACACAACCAATATAAGGGAGTTTGGCTTTTGCCTATGACCAATAATGAAAAATAACTTAAAAAGAGAGTCGGTGTATTTACCACCCTTACGAAAGAAAATAGAACTTAATACATATTGGGAACAAGAGGCTAAAAAACAAAGATTTGATGCTTCATATAAAAGCTATCTGCTATAGATTAAATGATAAATAAAAAAGAAGCAAAATTAAAATTTTGCTTCCTTTTTTACTATATTTTTGTGTATAAAAAATTTATATAATGATTGAGTTTTTCAGATATATTTCTAATCCTGTTTATTACGGAGAGAAAAAAAATTGGGGTATTATTAAAAATATAAGCTATTGTATAGGGCTGTTATTATTTTTTATAGCAATGACGGTAGTTTTGAATTTAGGAGTAAGAATTTTCGGTTACTTACCCAAAAATGGAGCTGCTCACTCATTTTTTGAAAACCATTCTTTTTTGTACATACTTCTTATAGGAGCTTTTTTGGGTCCTATACTTGAAGAAATTGCTTTCAGAGGAATTTTAATTTTTAATCGCTGGATATTTATTCCCATTATCGTATTATCTTTTTTTATTTTGAATGTAATTTTAGGGATAAGAAATATGAATTTTAATGATATGTTATTCATCCGAATTACGATTCCTGTAGGGGTAGGGTTGGTATCAATCTTGGTAATTCAAAAATATTATAAAAATATACTGAATTTTTACGAAAAAAATTTTAAATATATCTTCTATTTGAGTGCATTTAGCTTTGGACTTTTACACTTTCAAAATTATTCATTGGAAGGAAAAGATTTACTTTTCATTCCTTTAATTACCTTACCACAAATGATATCAGGTTTTTTTTTCGGATATATACGGATGAATTTTGGAATTATATATAGCATTTTAACTCATAGTATCAATAATGCAATAGCGCTGATTTTGAGTTTAAAGCTGATAACCTAATAGTTTTCGTATTTGATAGAAAAACCGTTCTATTAACCTCATATCTTCTGTTATGATGTCTGCTCTACCTGTCATTTCCTTATTGAATATTATATCTTTACCATAAGATGTTTTTAGTCCTTTTGGAAGAGTAATATACACGTAATAATTTCCTTCTTTACTTGGAGTAAGAGAAATATATTCAACTTTTCCTTCTATAATTCCAAATTCTTGGTAGCGATAGTTATCAAGTTTTATCAGAACTTTACTATTTTTTTGTATTTTTCCTGAATTGGCAGAGGGGATATTCATTATTCCGACAAGTCCTTTCTTTTCATTAGGGATGATGGATAAAACAACATCACCTGAGGCAATATATTGATTAGTTTCTATGAAGTTTTGAAAACTGACAGTTCCATCTATAGATGAAGTTATTAAATAATTTTGTTCCCATTGAATAACGGATTTCCGCAATTGTTCAAATGAAAGTAAAGTTTGAGAGGAGTAATTTACTTTATCTTTTATAAAATTTAGATCAATATTTTTTTTATTCTTATTAAGAATCATAGCTTCATCTTCCAATTTAGAAATAGAAAGTCTAATATTTTCTAAATTTTGTTGAGCTTGTAAAAAATTTAATCGTTCATTTTCAAATTCTTCGGGAGTATCCGATATTTTTTAGGAAAGGTTACCTCATTCTACAACGCGGATGCCTGTTGCCAACAAATGAATCTCTTTACGAGGTTCAGTGATGGCTCGTATCTCTTTACGCGATTTTTTTGCTTTTTTAGCATTGGCTTTCAATTTTTCTACAGAAGTTGTTTTGTAGGTCGCTTTTGCATCCAACAAAATCGTTTTTCCTACGATTGAATTCGGCAAAAAGAATGCGTAGTCTTTCATCTTTACAAACATAAGCATATTAGCATCGTTTTCCAGCGTAACCCAACAACCTCTCTTAGGGCACACTTTCGTCACTTTAGCTCTGATTATCAAGTCATTCATCTCTCGATTAGATTCATTCAACTGACTTGCCAACATCTCAGCGTCATACACTCGCTCTACTGAGTTTTCATCAACAACTCCCGCTCCATATTCCACCCCCACTGAGGCTTCTTTAATAGGCGTTTCTTGAGCCAAAACTACGAAAGAACTTACTACAAAAGTAAGTGATAACAATATTTTTTTCATTTTGTTTTTATTTAGAATTATTTTTAATAAATTTCTTTGCAAAGGTATGAAAATTTTTAATTCACTGCTGTTTTCTTTCATATTTATTTCAAAAGTTAGTATCTTTGCCATATGATTGAAGATAAAACTCCGCAACGCACCACTTTGTCTGACTTGGGAGAATTTGGATTAATTTCTCACTTGACAAAGAATTTTGAACTGAAACAGCCTTCGACCCTAAAAGGAATTGGCGATGATGCAGCTGTTATTGATTTTAAGCAAAAAAAAGCTGTTATTTCCACCGATTTACTTATTGAAGGAGTGCATTTTGACCTAAGTTACGTCCCGCTGAAACATTTGGGATACAAATCGGTCATGGTCAATTTGTCGGATATTTACGCAATGAACGCCCGTGCCACGCAAATCACTGTATCTATTGCAGTATCCAATCGATTTCCGTTGGAAGCACTGGAAGAATTGTACGAGGGTGTCCGATTGGCATGTAAACTTTACGATGTGGATTTGATTGGAGGCGATACAACTTCTTCCACCCGAGGGTTAATCATCTCGATAACAGCCATAGGCGAGGCTGATGAAGGTGATATTGTTTATCGAAATGGTGCTAAGGAAAATGATTTAATAGTGGTTACAGGAGATTTAGGCGGTGCTTACCTCGGACTACAAGTGCTGGAAAGAGAAAAGGCTGTTTTTCAGGTAAACCCAAATTCACAACCTGATTTAGATATGTATTCCTACATCATTGAACGTCAGTTGAAACCTGAAGCAAGGAAAGATATCCCCCTGTTGCTGAAAGAGTTGGGCGTAAGACCTACTGCCATGATGGACATTAGTGATGGATTATCCTCCGAAATATTACACATTTGTAAACAATCAAATGTTGGTTGTCGCTTGTACGAGGATAAAATTCCGTTAGACCCGCAAGTTATCAGTACGTGCGAGGAGTTCAATTTGGATAGTACGACCATTGCTTTGAGCGGAGGTGAAGACTATGAATTACTATTCACTATTTCACAAAAGGATTACGACAAAATCAAAGGAAATCCAAATTTGAGCGTAATTGGATATATCACTCATAAAGATACAGGAAAGAATCTAATTACCCGAATGGGCGAACCGATAGAAATTATAGCAAAAGGATGGAATGCCCTTAGATAAAACTGCTTTAAAAATTGTTTGCTGTAATTTTTTTTCGTATCTTTGGTCTCTGTTGAAGTTAGTAACGTAACAATTTAAAAAAATATACACAATATGAAAGTAACAGTTGTAGGTGCAGGAGCTGTTGGAGCAAGCTGTGCTGAGTACATTGCAATTAAAAACTTTGCTTCAGAAGTAGTTTTAGTAGACATCAAAGAAGGTTTTGCTGAAGGTAAGGCTATGGATTTGATGCAAACCGCTCCTCTAAACGGATTTGACACACGCATTGTAGGAGCTACCAATGATTATTCAAAAACAGCAGGAAGTGACGTAGCCGTGATCACCTCGGGAATTCCTCGCAAACCAGGAATGACTCGTGAGGAGCTTATCGGAACCAACGCAAACATCGTAAAATCAGTAGTAGAACAATTGGTAAAACACTCTCCAAACGTGATTGTGATTGTGGTGAGCAATCCTATGGACACCATGACTTATTTAGTTCATAAAGCTACTAACTTACCTAAAAACCGAATTATCGGAATGGGAGGAGCTTTGGACAGTGCTCGTTTCAAATATCGCTTGGCAGAAGCTTTGGAATGTCCACTTTCGGACGTAGACGGAATGGTAATCGCAGCTCATAGCGACACAGGAATGCTTCCACTTACTCGCTTGGCAACTCGCAACGGTGTACCTGTTTCTGAATTTTTAACTGAAAATCAATTAGAAAGTGTAGCTCAAGAAACTAAAGTAGGTGGTGCTACCTTAACCAAATTGTTAGGAACGTCCGCATGGTATGCCCCAGGTGCTGCAGTTTCGGCTTTGGTTCAAGCGATTGCTTGTGACCAAAAGAAAATGTTCCCTTGTTCGGTAATGCTTAATGGAGAATATGGCCAGTCAGATATTTGCTTGGGAGTTCCTGTAATCATCGGTAAAGATGGTGTTGAAAAAATCGTTGAAGTAAAATTGAACGACGCTGAAAAAGCAAAATTCAATGAAAGTGCTGCTGCGGTTAAAGAAGTGAATAAAGATTTGCAGAACATTCTATAGTTATTAGTATTTATCTTTCGTAAAAAGGTTGTCTGAATTTTTAGACAACCTTTTTAAGTATCTTTCTCTGCAGATTGAAAGATCACTTTATCTAACGTAAATGAAAATTCAGAACCTACACCGAACACACTATCCACATAAATTTTTTGTTTATGTGCTTCAATAATATGTTTTACAATAGAAAGCCCTAATCCTGAGCCACTTTCTTGACGATTACCACTTTTCTTGACTCTGTAAAATCGTTCAAACAAACGCGGAATATTTTCTTTAATTACCCCTTCTCCATTGTCTGTTACACGAATAATTATTTTCTTCTTAGAAATGTCTTCAATACTGATTTCCGTTGTTCCATTGTGTTTTCCATACTTTATTGAATTGACAATCAGATTGGTAAGCACCTGCTGAATTCGTTCTTTATCGGCATATACATAGAGCGGTGTTTCGTACTTCTTATCAAAAATAAGGGAAATATCTCGCTCAGCGGCCTGCATTTCAAACATATCGAACACATTTTGTATCAACTCAATGATATTAATTTTTTCATAGTGAAGATTGAGTTCTCCTGTTTCTAATTTTGAAATCATCTCAAGGTCTTTGACTATATAAATTAGTCGTTCGACCCCTGTGGCGGCTCGTGAGAGGTATTTATCACGAATGTTTTTGTTTTCAGAAGCTCCATCTAAGAGAGTGAGAATATAACTTTGAACAGTAAAAAGCGGGGTGTTCAATTCATGGGAAATATTGCCTATGTATTCCTTTCGGTAGTTCTCGCGGTCTTTTAAATCTTCGATTTCCATTTTTTTGGTATGTGCAAATCGGTTGATTTCTTGACTCAATGTGGTAATGTCCGTTGTGATGACTTGGTCTTTAAAATTTGTACTTTCCAAAAGAGAGACATCTTGGTATATTTTTTTGATACGCTTGTAAATGAATTTCTCAACGCGATATTGCAAGGTGAAGAAACATATTGCAAAGAGTAGCGTAGCAAATGGGATTAGCCCTAAGAACGGAATATTATCAAAAAAGAAAATGACAATTCCAAGCAAAACACTCGAAAGAGTTGTTATCATCACGGATGATTTTAGAGCAAAACGATATGATTTTTTTAGTTTTCGCACGTTAATATTATTCCTTAACTACCAATTTGTACCCTACACCTTTGATCGTTTTGAAATAATTCTCACCGATTTTCTCACGCAATTTACGTATGTGTACATCAATCGTACGATCACCAACAACCACTTCACTTCCCCAAACTTTATCCAAAATGTCATCGCGTTTGAAAACTTTATTGGGTTGTGAAGCTAATAACCACAATAATTCAAACTCTTTACGAGGTAAAATAATCTCTTCATTATTACGGATTACTTTGTATTCATCGCGGTCAATAACCAAGTTATCAATAGTAAGTGAAGTCACTTTTTCCTCTTCCACACTAAAACGACGCAATAAAGCCTTCACCTTACTAACCAGCACTTTGGGTTTGATGGGTTTTGTAATGTAATCATCGGCTCCAGCTTCAAAACCTGCTAATTGAGAATAATCTTCACCTCGAGCTGTTAAAAACGCGATGACCGTTCTTGACAAATTTGTGTTTCTACGGATGCGTTCACAAGCCTCAATACCATCCATGTCGGGCATCATTACATCCATCAGAATTAAATGAGGCTGCTCTCTTTCAGCAATTTTGATAGCTTCAATTCCATTTTTTGCTGAAAACAACTGAAACCCTTCTTTCTCCAAATTGTAGCCCACAATTTCCAAAATATCGGGTTCGTCATCAACTAAAAGTATCTTCATGTTTTTCATAATTTACTTTTTATATGCCATAATATATCTTCCTTCATTGATAAACAACTATGAAAGAGGACAAAGATAAACAACTTATTATTTTTAAAAAAATATTCAATGATTTAGTATAGCAATTACGTACAAATATCATATTTATAGCTTTTATTTCTTCCTCAAAAAGCACATGTCAGTATATTTTGAGACCTTTGCAAGGCAAATTTCCCTAAAATAAATTGTTAATCATTTGAATATTAGATGGTTATTTCGTATATTTACTTTATGAAACGCACCAAAACCTTATCCGCTGTCCTTTGCTGCCTACGATGTAGAAAGACGTACCCGAAAAGGCTCTTTTTACGCATAAGTCGATACCATCATCGATTGGAAACCCATTTCCGCTATCATCGATGAACATTATCAAAAAGGGCTTTCCGCCTCGGGTGAATTTCCCGAGGAAGAAGTTGAGAAACAAGACGATTTTTTCAAGGAAGTAGCTGAAGATGGGGAAGATAAGGAAGCGAAATGGCTCAAAAAAGGCACAAAGACTTATTTCGGATACAAAAAACAAATTGCGGTGGACAGTAATGGTTTGGCGTGGGTGGCATACGGCTCAAAGGCTTAGCAAAAGTACACACACAACATATTTTGGAAGCTATTGCCTACAATCTGAAGCGAAGTCCGAAGATGGAGATACTTCCTGCCTTTTAATGAAAAAAAGCTCAAAAATGAGAGATTTTGCTTAAAATAGTCCCAAAAAAGGGACAAAAAATGATGAAAATCATCTATTTTTATGTTTTTAAATATGTGATTTTCTAAAAAATCGGTTCAAAAATTATTTAAAACCAGTTAAGAAAAGGAAATAGAGGATCTTGCAAAGGACTCAAAGGTTTAATTTTTGTTTGACAATCAAAAAAAAAATTATAAATTGCGGACTGTTGCTTTGAGCATAAAGCGTATATTTCATTTTTTATAAATCCACTTTTTAAGCGATTGAAAAAATATTTAATAATCATTTACAAAAAATAGAGTATATGGGCATTACAAACAATTTGCAATTTACTGAGAATTCAAAGTTACGAGAAACAAAAAGTTTTGTCGGAACGTTTAAAGTCTATACTTTTTTAATTTGTTCATTATTAGCCACTATTGGAACCGTTCACTCACAAACAAAAGTTGCTACGATTTCTGGCAAAACTGCTGGTAAAGATAATAGTTTGATACTCGTAGAAGACGGAAGTAAAGTACGAAAAATTATCAGACCTAATGAAAATGCCGAGTTTCGCGATACGCTCCATATCAAAAGTGAAACATATGAAATGTACGAAGTCAAATTTTCAAAAGGCTTTAACGTTGCACTTCGTGAAAATTCTGATATCGTTCTTGATTTGACTGAACCCACCGAGAATGTAAAGGAAATTATATCAGGGAATGATGCTTTTATATCGCATTTCTATATCAACAAAGAAAAATTCTTTAATACGCACTACGATGGAAATATCTATAAAGAAAAACCTGTCGTATTTAAAAACAAACTTAAAGAACTGTTTGCAAATTGGGAAAAACAGTGGAAATCACATTCTTTCGAACCTATCCGTAAAAATGAAGAAAAGTGGAGTAAATATGCATTTGTACAAATGCTTGTGCACTACCCCAGAGCTAATCAAATGCATCGAAAATCATTTAAAGAGACCAAAGTTCCAGCAGATTTCTTTGAAGAAGAAAAAAGTATTGATTACGACAATGCTGATGAATTTGAAAAAGTAAATACATACCGAAAATTGGTTATGAGTAAGCTATTAAGTTTGCTAACCAACCCTAATGACACCAAACAAGTTCAACAACTTATTGATAAGACCGAAAAAGTTCGTTCGCAGAACATAAAAGCTGCTTATCAAGAAGCTATTTCAGACCTTATTGATCACGGAAATCCTAATAACGAGCTCATTTATAATTATATAATGAAGAATTCGGCAAGTGAGAAGCTTCGTAAAGAATGCGAATACATTTTTCTAAATACCGAAAAAAGTATCAAAAAAGGAAGTAAATCACCATCGTTTTCATTTGAAAATGAAAAAGGAGAAAAAGTATCGCTGGAAGATTTTAGAGGAAAATTGGTTTATATTGACGTATGGGCTTCGTGGTGTGGACCTTGTATTTCAGAAATTCCATACTTAAAGAAATTGGAGGCTGACTTTAAAGGTAAAGAAGTGGTTTTTGTTAGTATTTCAAAAGACATAAAGAAAGAGCATTGGCAACAAGCCTTAGAAAAACATCAATTGAAAGGAATTCAATTGTGGGGAGGAAATAAATCTGATTTCTATGATGCGTATTTTATAAATTCAATTCCTCGTTTTATATTGATTGACAAAAAAGGAAAGGTAATTTCCCCGAGTGCACCTGAACCATCAGCTCCTAAAATTAAAGAATTGATTGAAGAATCATTATAATAAAAAGTTTAATCATAAAAAAACAGTACAGAGCCGAAATCTGTACTGTTTTTCTTTTCTCTCTTTCAGACGATATTCTTTATCTTAACATGAATGATATTCTCTGAAATGTTTGCCTATTGGATGAGCTAAAAGTATAAAAATATCGTATCTTTGCAACGTATTTAACAACACTCATCTTCTAAAAACACTACATTACAGAAAATAATGCGAAACGAACAATTGACCGAAAAATTTAGACAACTTGTTGAAAATAAATATCAAATCTACAACTCGTTGTTTATGAGTTTACCGTATGACAAGATGACGAACATAGGTATGCTTTTGCCTTTTTTATATGAAGAAAGCAAAATCGGATACGAGCAAGGTAAAACTCCTGAGGAAATCATCGAAACCTTTTTCAGGAATCATACCAACCTTCAAACTGAAAAACAAAAGGCAGATTTGCTGTTTACTATCATACAATATATTGAAAGACAGGTAGTTCTTTTCGATAGTGTAGAAGATGCAGCTTTTACTCAACTGCATTCGGATAAGGACTTAGGAACCATTCTACATCTCTATGAAAAAAGTGTCCAATCACAAAAATTGGAAGAAGTTAGAAAAAAAATGGAAGATTTCGCGGTGAGAGTGGTTTTTACGGCACACCCAACTCAGTTCTACCCCAGTTCTGTGCAACGTATTTTGCACGATTTGCGTTCTGCTATTTTGCAAGACTCTACTAATGAGATAGATATGCTGTTACAACAATTAGGAAAAACCCCTTTTGTGAATAAAGATCGTCCTACCCCTCTGGATGAAGCTACCAGCATCATCTACTACCTACGGTATGTCTATTACGATGCCATCGGAGAACTCTACTCCAATCTGAAAACCTATTTCGGAACCATTAATCCAAATATTGTTCAATTAGGATTTTGGCCAGGTGGCGACCGTGACGGAAATCCATTCGTTACAGCAGAAATAACGCTACAGGTTGCTGAAGAATTGCGTATCAATATTTTAAAATGCTACTATGAGCATCTAAAAAAACTTAGAAGGAGACTCAGTTTCAGAGGGATTGCTGAAATTCTTACCGAATTAAGTCTTTCTATTTACACTGCCATTCACGAGAAAAAAATCATTTCCGTAGAACACATTTTAGAGAGACTTTCAAAGGCAGAGACCATATTAAAAGAAGAACACAATAGTGTTTTCTTGAATCTGCTTTTGGAATTTAGCGATCGAGTGAAAATTTTCGGAACGCATTTTGCTTCGTTGGACATCCGACAGGACAGTCGTATCCACCAGCAAGTCATTGATGAAATCACGGAAAAATATGCAGGAGAAAAAGCTCAAAAAATGACTTTTGAAGAAAAATTCAATTGGCTTTTGAGTAACAACATTAAATTATCAATCCATGATTTTGAGGGAATTACCAAAGAGACCTTACTTTCCATTATCGGCATAAAAGAAATCCAACAACGAAATGGTGAAAAGGGGCTCCATCGTTATATCATTTCGAATTCGGAACATATTAAAGATGTGTTGAATGTGTATGCTCTTTTCAAAATTTGTGGATACCAACCTGATGAAATCAATGTCGATATTATTCCACTATTTGAAACTATAGATGGATTAGATCTTTCAGAGAAGGTAATGGAAAAACTCTATCAACATCCTGTTTATCAAGAGCATTTAGTACATCGAAGTAAATCACAAACTATTATGTTAGGATTTTCCGATGGTACAAAAGACGGAGGTTACTTAAAAGCAAATTGGGAAATCTACGAGACTAAAGAGCGACTTACAGCTATTTCCAAAAAATTTGACATTAAACCGATTTTTTTTGACGGACGCGGAGGCCCACCAGCCCGAGGAGGCGGAAAAACGCACGATTTTTATGCTTCGCAAGGAAGCTCTATAGCTAATCATAAAATAGAAATCACCATTCAAGGACAAACCATTACGAGTGTGTTCGGAAATAAGGATCAAGCACGTTACAATTTCGAACAATTGCTAACAGCAGGTATTGATAATGAAGTGTTTAAAAATGATAAAAAGGACATCAATCAGCAGGAACGCCTCTACATGAAAGCATTAGCAGATTTGAGTTTTAAGCGATATTCACAGCTTAAATCTGATTCTATGTTTGTGCCATATCTTCAGAAAATGAGTACGTTACAGTACTACGGACGCACTAACATTGGAAGTCGTCCATCAAAAAGAGGTAGTGATGGAGAAATGAAATTCGAAGATTTACGTGCTATTCCATTTGTAGGCTCATGGGCTCAACTTAAACAGAATATTCCAGGCTTTTTTGGATTAGGGTATGCTTTATCCGAACTAAAAAAACAAGGAAAATTCGAAAGTATAAAAAAATTATACAAAAACTCGGATTTCTTCAAAACATTGATTCTTAACTCCATGATGAGTATGAACAAGAGTTACTTTCCGTTGACCTATTACATGAAAAACCATCCGAAATTTGGTGATTTTTGGAATCAACTACACGAGGAGTTTTTATTGTCAAAACAGCTAACATTGGAACTCACGGAGCAAAAAATCCTGCAAGAACAAGAACCGCTAAGTCGTCGTTCAGTAGAAATTCGTGAAAAAATAGTGTTGCCGTTATTAAGTATTCAACAGTACGCACTTATGAAAATAGAAAATGGTGAAGGAAGTACGGAACTCTATGAGAAAATGGTTATTCGCTCACTGTTCGGAAATATCAACGCAAGTAGAAATTCAGCATAAGAATGTAATATCTTGAGTTTAAAAACAAAAGTAACGCAATCAAGTCGATGAATCGAAAGCACGTCATATATCTTTTCATTTCCTTAGTGGTATTAACTCTCTTGGGATATGTTTTTTTGGGGAATGATAAAAAAGAGTACATTTCTGTTGAAAATAACATAACTGATTATAAATCATTGTATGTAGGTTCTGAAAATTGTAGGGATTGTCATCCACAGGCCTTTGCTGATTGGAAAATGTCCGACCATTTCAAAGCGATGCAACACGCTACGGACTCCACTGTTTTGGGTAATTTCAATGATGTGAACTATACCGCTGATGGCATCACTTCTCGATTCTTCAAAAAAGACGGTAAGTTTTATATCCATACCGAAGGGAAAAATGGCATTTATCAAGATTTTGAAATAGTTTTCACTTTTGGTTATTATCCACTTCAACAGTACATTACGAAATTCGAAGGAGGCAAAATGCAAGTTTTTCGGCAGAGTTGGGATAGTCAAAAAAATCAGTGGTTTCATCAGTATGCAGGACAAAAAATTCCTCATGATGATTATCTCCATTGGACGAACGCTTCCCAGAATTGGAATTTGATGTGTGCCTCGTGCCATAGCACTAATTTAGAGAAGAATTACGATGCTTTTTCTGATACGTATCAAACATCCTACAGCGAACTTACTGTGGGTTGTGAAAGTTGCCATGGAGCGGGAAAACAACACATTGACTTTGTAAAAAGTGCTAACTACCAAGCTGAAAAATCCAAGGAACTGTTCATTCGTTTAGGAAAAAACACAGACCAAATAGCTGAATTAAACAGTTGTATGCCTTGTCATTCCCGTAGAGGCGAAACAAGTCAGTTTCATTCCTTTTCAACCGAAATTATGGATGAATATATTCCAGAAATCCCTACAAAAAACATTTATTATGCTGACGGACAGGCTTTTGATGAGGTTTATAAATATGGTTCATTTTTGCAAAGTAAAATGTTTCACTATGGGATTAGGTGTTCCAATTGTCATTTTCCCCATTCGGGTAAGGTTAGGGCAGTTGGAAATCAGTTGTGTTTGCAATGCCACACAGCCGATTACGGAACATCAAAACACACGTTTCACCCGACCGATTCACAAGCTTCTGATTGTCGCGTATGCCACATGCCAACGCGTACGTATATGGGTAATGACGTTCGCCACGACCATAATTTTTCCGTGCCACGCCCCGATTTGTCCGCAAAATATGACGTTCCCAATGCTTGTAATGATTGCCACACGGACAAAACAGCAACATGGGCAGCAACCGCCGTTCAACAGTGGTATGGCAAGGAACGAAAACCTCATTTTGCCGAAGATTTGATTCGTGGAAGCGACCAAAAAACGTACAGCTTTCAGCATTTAGAGGCTTTATTGAATAATAGCAGTACACCTAACATTATCCGAGCAACAGCCGTTCATTATCTTAGTGGCATACACACACAGCAGAGTTTTGAGCTTATCAAAAAAGAATTGTACAGTGCTGATCCTCAGACGCGTTATCGGGCTGTACTTGCTTTGGGAAATTTTCCAATACAGTCCTATGAAAACGAATTATTTCCTTTGCTTTCTGATGAAGTAAAGTCAGTACGATTGGCAACAGCATATTTGGTGTTAGCACAAAAAGGAGGACAATGGGCAAAGATGCATCTCCCTGCTTTCGAACCAGCATTGCAAGAATATGAAACCTTTGTACTTTCACAAGCCGATTTTCCGTTAGGAAGTGCTACTGCAGGAGATTATTTCACCTTGTTGGGCGATAATGCAAAGGCTATTTTGTTCTATGAACGGGCTGTTAGCAAGGATAAATCACTCAACCACATACGGTTGAACTTAGCGATGCTCTACAATGGCGTTGGACAAAACGACCAGGCAGCTCAGCAACTCAATGATGCTTTAACCCACGAACCAAATAACCCTCAGATTTACTACTTTTTGGCATTACTTCGTAGCGAACAATCGGATTATCAACAAGCTAAAACTCTTTTTGAAAAGGCAATGCAACTTGGGATGGATAATGAAGCAATCCACCGAAATTACGAAGCCGTAAAAATACAGTTGAGAAATGGAAGTAGATAATTCACAAAAAAAATGTATATTTGCATACCACTATTTCTCAAAAATATATTGCTATGAACATACGAAAATTAGGCGCAATTGACATTGGTTCAAACGGAGTTCGTTTATTGATTATGAACGTATTAGAAGCAGAATCTGAGCAACCTCTTTTCCGAAAAAACAGTTTAGTACGGGTGCCAATACGTTTGGGGGCTGATGTTTTCCTTGATAAAAAAATCTCGGAAGAAAACATCGACCGACTTGCCGAATCCATGGAAGCTTTCCGTTTGTTGATGAAAGTTAATAAGGTAGAAAAATATATGGCATGTGCTACCTCAGCAATGCGTGAAGCAATTAACGGGGCAGCTGTTTCTGACGAAGTTTTTAAGCGTACAGGTGTGAAAATCAATATTATAGATGGAAGTGAAGAGGCCAAAATCATTGCTTCAACCGACATACATTCATTGATAAAGGACGGAAAATCATATCTGTACATTGATGTTGGAGGAGGTAGTACTGAATTTACCGTCTTTGCGAACGGCGAAGTTCAGAACTCGCGTTCGTTCCCTATTGGAACCGTACGACTTTTGGACGATATGGTCAGCTCCAAAATGTGGAACGAAGTCAAGGGATGGATTCAAGAGAACACAAAAAAATACGATAAAATTGAAGCCGTTGGTTCAGGAGGAAATATCAATAAAATATTCAAAAACTCAGGAAAACGAGAAAGACAACCTTTGTCTTTGAAATACTTAAAAGATTATGCCAAATATGTATCTTCTTTCAACTACGAAGAGCGAATTCGGGTGTTAGAATTTAATCCAGATCGTGCGGACGTTATCCTTCACGCGATGTCTATCTATATCAACACAATGAAATGGAGTGGTGCGAAACTCATTCATGTACCACGCATCGGTTTGGCTGACGGAATTATCAAAACAATTTATTACCAGCAAATTCAGACTTCTTCGTAATTTTGTTGTGAAAAGAGCCACACAAGAGGAGAGAACAAATCAGCTATGACAATTTTCGTCAAATACAAACGTTGCCTATGGAAGATTTACAACAAATTACAGAGTTTAGAACCTCGCCTGAGTTGGTTGAAAAACTGTATCAATACAGCATACAAAAAAGTTTTGAGGCAGGAAGGATTATCGTAAATGAAAATGCCTACATTAATTCCATTCCCATTGTCACCAAAGGGATGATAAAAGTCATCCGAACCGAAGATGATGGAAGGGAGTTGCTACTCTATTATATCAAAGCCGGAGAGAGTTGCGTGATGTCCTTTTTAGGAGGAATGCATAATGACACCAGTAAAGTGAGGGCTGAGGTGGAGGAAGATGCTGAAATATTGTTCCTGCCGATGGATAAAGCCTCTCTGTTCATAAAAGAGCATCCTGAGTGGTTGGATTATATTTTCAGATTATATCATAGACGATTTGAGGAACTATTGGAAATCATCAATGCCATCTCTTTCAAAAAGATGGACGAGCGACTTTTAGCTTTACTACAAAAAAAACAAGAACTTACCAAAAATTCTGTTATAAATATCACCCACGAGCAACTATCTAATGAATTAGGAACTGCCAGAGTAGTGGTGTCTCGTTTACTAAAACAGTTGGAAGACAACAAAGTACTGAAACTCGGCAGAAACAAGATTATCCTTATGTAACCAAAGTAACTGTAGATCTCAAATAATCTCCGCATTTTTGTCCTCGTTAATTTGATAATGAATATGGAAATAGCGGGGTATGTAGCTTCAATTTTTATAGGAATCGCCCTTGGACTAATCGGAGGAGGTGGTAGTATTCTTACGGTTCCTATGTTGGTATATCTTTTTCGGATAGATGCTGTATTAGCAACAGCATATTCTCTTTTTATTGTAGGAGCAACAAGCGTTGTGGGGTTTTTCTCCTATTTTATTAAAGGTTTGGTGAACGTCAAAACGGCTGTTATTTTTGGGATTCCATCCATTGTTGCGGTTTATTTCACACGAGCCTATATCGTTCCTGCAATTCCACACGAAATATTGGCTGTTGGAGAATTTGTAATTACTAAAAATATATTGCTAATGCTACTTTTCGCTGTGTTGATGATTGTAGCGTCTTACAGCATGATAAAGAAAACTAAGCACCATCAAGAGAAAGTTGCTAAAAAACAACAGTTTAACTATCCTTTGATTTTGATTGAAGGAATCGTTGTAGGTATTTTGACAGGACTTGTAGGAGCGGGAGGCGGTTTCTTAATTATCCCTGCATTAGTGATTTTGAGTAAATTACCAATGAAAGAGGCTGTGGGAACCTCATTAGTTATCATTGCAGCAAAGTCTTTGATAGGTTTTTTAGGAGAAAATAGCGAAACCCCAATGGATTATCTTTTCCTTGCAAAGGTTACTGCATTTGCCATATTTGGGATTTTCATAGGTATGGCTCTGTCTAAAAAGATTGATGGTGCTAAACTGAAGCCTATCTTCGGGTGGTTCGTTTTGATTATGGGGATTTACATTATCATCAAAGAAACTATTTTACAATAAAAAATGGACTTATGTAACCAAAGTAACTGTATATTAAACACGTATTCATAATTTTGCACTTAAAAAATAGAAAACAATGAAAATAGAACAAATTTACACAGGATGTTTAGCTCAAGGGGCGTATTACATCACTTCCAATGGAGAAGCTGCTATCATAGATCCTTTGCGAGAAACGAAACCTTATTTAGACCGTTTAGCTCAGGATGGCGTGACTCTCAAATATATCTTTGAAACACATTTTCACGCTGATTTTGTGAGTGGACATTTGGATTTGAGTAAAAAAACAGGAGCCCCCATTGTTTATGGAGCTACGGCAAATCCTGAATTTGAGGCGATTGTTGCGGAAGACAATCAAATTTTTGAATTGGGAAGTGTGAAAATTAAAGTATTGCACACTCCTGGGCATACTATGGAAAGCACTTGTTTTTTACTGCTTAATGAAAACGGTAAAGAAACTGCCTTATTCAGCGGAGATACTTTATTTTTAGGTGACGTTGGAAGACCTGATTTGGCTCAAAAAGCTGCCAACATGACCCAAGAAGAATTAGCTGGATTACTCTACGAGAGCCTGTATAACAAAATATTACCACTACCAGATGAGGTAACGGTCTATCCAGCACACGGAGCAGGTTCCGCCTGTGGGAAAAACATGATGAAAGAAACTGTAGACAGCCTCGGAAATCAAAAGAAAATGAATTACGCATTGAATCAACCTAACAAGGAGGCGTTTATCAAGGCTGTTACAGAAGGGCTTTTACCTCCTCCTGCTTATTTTGGGATGAATGTAGCTATGAATAAAAAAGGATACAGTAACTTTGATGAAGTGCTTAATCAAGGAATGAATCCTCTTACCGCTGATGAGTTAGAAACAACGGCAGAAAATACAGGTGCGTTGATTTTAGACACTCGAAGCAATCAAGATTTTGCAAAAGGATTCATACCACAATCTATCAATATTGGTTTGAATGGCGATTTTGCTCCTTGGGTAGGAACACTAATTGTGGATGTAAATCAACCTATTTTGCTGGTTACTGATAGAGATAAAGAGGAAGAAGCTGTGACAAGGTTGAGCCGTGTTGGATTTGACAACGTGTTGGGATATTTGTCAGGAGGTTTTGAAACCTGGGAAAAGTCTGGAAAAGACATCGACTCAATAAATCGCATCAGTGCTGAAGAGTTTGCTAATGAGGTAAGAATAGAAGAAAACCAAGTGATTGATGTCCGAAAAGAAAGCGAATACGCAGCGGAACATATTGAAGATGCGTTTAGTAAACCACTGGCATATATTAATGATTGGATAAGCGGTATTGATCCAAAGCAACACTTCTATTTGCATTGTGCCGGAGGATATCGCAGTATGATTGCGGCAAGTATCCTACAAGCAAGAGGTTACAGAAATTTTACGGAAGTGGCAGGTGGTTTCAATGCTATAGCAAAGACGAATGTTCCAAAAACCGATTTTGTATGTCAAAGTAAAGTATTCAATTAATTTTTATTATCTTAATAAGAATCGTAATGTTTGAATTTTTTAGAAACATATTTGGATCAGCGGATAATAGTCAACTAAAAGAGGCTATAAAAGAAGGGGTATTTTTAGTAGATGTTCGCACACCTGCCGAGTTTTCGGCAGGTAGCGTACAAGGAGCGGTAAATATCCCACTGGATAGAATTGCGAGTAATTTGTCTAAATTCAAAAACAAAAAAAACATTGTAGTTTTTTGTCGTAGTGGAGCACGTAGCAGTCAGGCAAAAAGTATTTTGGAACAAAACGGCTTTCAGAATGTAATCAACGGTAAAACTTGGCAAAATGTGAAAGAGGTAGTAAGTGAAGTGACGAAGAAATAACAATAATGTAAACGCGATAAAAAAAGAAAATATGAGAACGAATATGGGAGCAACAGACCGAATCATCCGCTTATTGATCGCGGTAGCTATCGGTATTTTATATTTCACTAATGTTATTTCTGGAACATTGGCAATCGTATTAGGTATTTTAGCAGGGGTGTTTGTACTTACCTCGTTTATAGGTTTTTGCCCTCTATATTTACCTCTGGGAATCAACACTTGTAGAAATAAGAAAAAATGAAACATGAAATAGTAGTAGAAAACATTAAGTGTGGAGGTTGCATCAACAGTATCAAAACCGCCTTGCTCAAAATAGAAGGAGTACAGGAGGTACATGTAGATAAGGAAACAGAAACCGTAAGCGTAGAAGGTACAGTAGATAAAACTATTTTGGTAAAGGCCCTTTCAAAATTAGGTTATTCAGAAAAAGGAAATAATAATTTTATCCAGAAAGCAAAATCCTATGTGAGCTGTGCCATGGGAAAAATAAGTGACTAATGAAAAATTATTTAAAAAATTGGAACTTTATGCGTCTGTTTCGCCTGGTTTTGGGTGTTTTGATTATTATGCAAGGAGTTCATACAGGTCAATGGGTGTTTATACTGTTAGGGTGTTTATTCTCACTAATGCCTTTGCTAAACATAGGCTGTTGTACAACTTCAGGATGTAGCACACCGACTTCCAAGACCAATAAAAAACAAGAAGAAATAGAGTATGAAGAAATTCGTTAAAAAACATTTGCTCACATTGATAGGTATAGCCGTTGGGGCATTGGCGGGATACTTTTACTGGCAACAAATAGGCTGTAATTCAGGAACTTGCGCTATAACATCAAGTCCGGTAAACAGTACTCTTTACGGTTCAGTTATGGGTGGGCTCTTGTTTTCGATGTTTAAAAAAGAAAAAAATAGAACAGATGACATTTCAGGAAATAATTAATCAGGACAAACCTGTATTGGTAGATTTTTTTGCCGAATGGTGTGGACCTTGTAAAATGATGGCGCCCATTCTTACGGAGCTGAAAATCCGTGTAGGAGATCGTGCAACTATCATAAAAATAGATGTGGACAAAAATCCACAGGTAGCTGCGACATATCAGGTACGTAGCGTACCTACATTGATTTTGTTTAGAAAAGGAGAAGTTCTTTGGAGACAATCAGGAGTAGCTCAGGCAAATCAATTGGAGGAATTAATAAATCAAGATAAATAAACAATCATATGTTAGAATTTTTGAAACAACCTTGGCCTTGGTATGTGGCAGGGCCATTAATTGGTCTAACCGTACCAGCCTTACTTATTTTAGGAAACAAAACCTTTGGAATTAGTTCTTCATTGAGACACATTTGTGCTTCTTGTATTCCTGCAAATATTTCTTTTTTCAAATATGATTGGAAGAAAGAAGTTTGGAATTTGTTTTTCGTATTTGGGATTTTTTTAGGAGGCGTAATCGCTATAAATTTACTATCTAATCCTGAACCTATTGAGGTTCATCCTGCATTAGCGTCAGAATTAGCAGGTTATGGAATAACGAATTATGATAATCCTGTTCCTCAGGATCTATTCAATTGGCAATCGCTTTTCTCTCTCCGTGGAGTTGTAACAATGGTTGTCGGTGGATTTTTGGTAGGTTTCGGAACTCGATATGCAGGAGGGTGTACCAGTGGTCATTCCATTATGGGGTTGTCAAACCTGCAATTACCATCGCTCATTGCAACTATTTGCTTTATGGTAGGAGGGTTTATTATGGCAAATCTCATCTTACCTTTCATTCTTTCACTTTAAAATAGAAATAATTTATGCAATATCAAAATACAGACAAAATAGACGATTTACAAATGCGTGAAAAAGATGCTATGTGCGTCAATGAAAGCAAATTAGAACACAAATGGTATCACAATATCAAATATCTTATCGTTGGTATATTATTTGGAATTCTATTTGTAAAGGCGGAAGTGATTAGTTGGTTTAGAATTCAAGAAATGTTCCGCTTGCAATCGTTCCATATGTACGGAATTATCGGTAGTGCCGTTACCGTAGGAGTAATTTCCGTATTTCTCATTAAAAAATTCAATATTAAAACCATCTATGGAGAACCTATCCGAATAGCTCCAAAGCAGTTCAACAAAGGACAGATTTATGGCGGATTGTTATTTGGTTTTGGATGGGCAATCACAGGAGCTTGTCCAGGGCCTTTATTTGCACAAATAGGAATGGGAGCTACTGTTATCATAGTCACGCTATTGAGTGCTATCGCTGGTACTTGGGTCTACGGATTCTTACGAGAGAAACTCCCTCATTAATAGAGATGTTTATATAATAAGAAAAGAGAGAGAAACTGTCCGATAATTTTAGGAAGTCTCTTGGGGTGAGAAAAAACGAATCAGTTTATGACTTCAAATTGCTCTAAACAATGAAGAATTTGGATATTTTGAGGTAGATTTAATCATCGGGGTTTAAGCTAAGCACTCGAAAATTATCAACCTCTAATTCGTTTATTCGAACCTATTTTATATTCAAATGTTAATAAAAACTTAAAACTCTGGTAAGATAAACTCTAAATCACATAGAAATGTAGAGTTATTCTATATTTCTATGTGATTCAAATTGTGACAGCTCCAAAAATGTTATTGATGTGTTTAACTTACAATAGGTTGGGAATGCTAAGTATCCGTGATCTCCTTAAAAAAATAAACAACAGTAAATAAAATTTGGCATTAGTAAAATTAATTGAGAACCATCAACTGCGAAGCACATCACCAATATTTTAGCCTTAAAAACTATAAAAAGACATATTCTCAAGAACCAAAGTTTCACTTTTAAAATGTCGCTAAAAACTGCATTTACAGATTGAATTGCTGTTTACAAAGTACATTAAGGTTTGTATAATTGATCCATTTTCACAGTACGACATCTCTGAAATGAAATAGGGAATCCTAACCACAAGTAAAATATTTTCTACCACATTGATTTATTTCGACTATCTTCGCCCCATAAAAGTTTATTTCTCAAGGTTTTAATAAAACTCTCTCTTTCTAAACGAATCAGTTTAATCGAAAAATCAGCCTTTTTGATGTGTATACTGATTTCATTGGAAAGAGTTTCGATACGAGAGTCAAGAGACACCAAAAACTCACTTTCTCTACCCGAAATACTCAATTTTATTTCTGTATTATCTGGAATTACTAACGGACGAGCATTTAAGTTATGAGGAGCTATAGGGGTTATGACAAAACTTTTGGCAGTAGGCATAATAACAGGTCCACCACAACTTAACGAATAGCCTGTTGACCCAGTAGGTGTTGAGATGATCAACCCATCTGCCCAGTACGATGTTAAAAATTCGCCATTGAGTTCCGTATTAATTGTAATCATTGAAGCCGTATTTTTACGGGTCACGGTCATTTCATTCAATGCAAAGTTCATCGGATGTATTGGATCGCCATTTGCATTAAGTACCTCAATGAGCGTACGCTCCACGGTGGTGTATTTTTTATTACGCAAAGCGGTGAAAACCTCCGTAATCTCATCTTTTTGAGCTGTAGCCAAAAAACCTAACCGCCCAACATTGATTCCCAAAATAGGTATATTCCAGTTTTGGATAAACGTGATAGCCCTTAGAATGGTTCCGTCTCCACCAATAGTAAGCATCATATCGAAAGAAGTATCCAAATCTGAAAAAGCAGAAAAAGTTCTAAACTCTTCATATGCAGGAATGTCACAAACCAAACTATTGAAAAGATGATGTTCCACATAAACTACATCTGTCGGTTCAAAATGGATTAATAAATCAGAGAAAACAGCCTTGTATTCAGGAGCGTACAGCTGTGCGTAAATTGCTATTTTCATAATTTAGATATTCAAATATTTTTCAAAATAATCCGTCTTACCTTTCAATTCTTGCAAATATAAATCATCTTCTTTTTCCAGCAGAATGGCATATTCATACCTGCGAAATGTCTGCAAAATCTCTGAAATAGAATCACTTATAATTTTTAAAGTAATCTGAACGCGATTGTTATAAGTATTTGAAATTAAGATACCTAATATTCGCCCTTGATGAGACTCTACAATCTGAGCAATTTCACTGAACGAATATCTTTCTTGATCTTTTTCCAAAACAACAAAACTACCCTTTTCTTTCAAAAAAGGCATTTCGGAGAAAAATCCCATCAAATCCTGCAAAAGGTAGTAACCTATGTATTGATTTTGTTCGTCCAAAACAGGAAGAATGTTGGTGTCATATTTTGCAAAAAGCTCCATTGCTTCCTCCCATTTTGCAGTTTCTTTTATGAAGAAAGTATCTAAGTCGTACAAAAAATCACTTATTTGTTCGTCGTGAGAAGCAATTTCTATAGCCTCCAAAGGTAACATTCCAATGAAATGAGAAGCGTTCAGAATAGGAACGTGTGAAACCTGAAAAGAGTCCATTATCGCAACCACCTCTTTTACAGTGGAATGTGGGGTAATGATAGGTAATTTCGTCTGTAATGAATTGTGAATGCTCATCACTAAAGGTATTTTTATGCAAAATAATTAAATTTATTTGACATAACCCATTTTATGAACATATATTTTTGAATGTCGATAAAATAACTGTACTAAGGAGTTTCTATTCAGTGTACTTGATTACAAAATATACATCCGACGCTCTCAAAGGCACTCTATGGTAACTCTAACTAACGGGATGACAAGGTAAAAGAAAAGGATTTTCAAAGCATAATAAATTGTTAGAAACAAGAAAAGCTCCTATAAGGAGCCTTTCTTGTTTAACTTTATTTTCATGGTAGGAAAAATTGCCTAAAATCTGTAGCCTACTCCAATTTTGATGCTGTGGTATTTTGTTTTAGAATCTTTAGCAACTTCCGAAAGTCCTAAATCATAACCCGCTCCAACGATAAATTTTCCAAATTCAACACCGCCACCGAAGTTAAGTCCAAAAGTAAAACGATTTATCCCTTCATTTCCAAACTTTACGTCTTTAGCATCTTGCATACCCATCAAACCGATGTTGGCAAATGGTCCCGCAACTAAAAAAACATCAAAAGTTTCCACGTTGATTTTAGTTTTCGCTAATACTGGAATCGTCAATCCTAAAACATTCCCCGTAGATTCTGCATATTTAGACCCTTTTGTATCTACTAATAAACCAGTTTCAATTCCAAAAACCTCATTAAAATAGTGGTCATAAGTAACTCCTACATGAAAACCAAAAGCATTATCAGTTGATCTCCCTTCTCCTGACATTTTGTTGAGATTCACTCCTGCTTTAACAGCCAATCCACCCTCTTGAGCCAAACCTAATGCACTTACGAAAGCAAATGCTACACTAAATAAAAATTTCTTCATGCTATTTAATTTTTTAAATGTTAACGGTAGGGCAAACATACAACTTTTTTTTGTAATAAAAAAATGAGTTATTATTTTGGTTTTACAACTACTTTATCTCCTTTTTTCAAATTTTTACTTACCAGAGTGTACGGGCCTGTGATGATTTCATCCTCTTTTTCAACCCCAGAAATAATCTCAATATTTGTATTATCCTGAATACCAGTTTGTACTGCTCGAAGTTCTGCTTTTCCATCTTTCATTACGAAAACGGCTTCTTGGCGTTTGTCAGCATCTTCTTCAGGTGTTTCTGGATCAATTTCAGACATTTTTTTTATTACAATAGCACTGATGGGTACGGCTACCACATCCTTTTTCTTCATTGTGATGATATCCACCGTGGCAGTCATTCCCGGGCGGAAAGGGGAATAGGTCGAGGGTTTTCCTTGTAACAAATCCTCATAAGAACTTTCTTCGATATGTATTCTCACTTTGAAATTGGTTACTTGATCAACACTCGCTACCGAATTTGCACTATTAGCTATGTTGGTTACTACGCCTTTAAACGTACGTTTCAAATAAGCATCAACCTCAACGTTTACGCTATCCTTCTCGTTTACTTTAATGATATCATTCTCATTCACATCCACCTCTACTTCCATACTTCGGAGGTTAGCAACACGCATAATTTCGGTTCCCGTCATCTGTACGGTTCCTACCACTCGTTCGCCTAATTCCACGTTCAATTTGGAGATAGTTCCATCGGCGGGAGAAAAAATAGCCGTACGCTTTAGATTATCTTGAGCTTCGGAGACACTTGCCATTGCACTTTGTACACTAAATCGTGCGGACTCACGATTAGCCTTAGCTATCTCGTAAGATGACACTGCCTTATCCCAATCGGATTTTGAGATTACACCTTTGTCGAACAACGTTTTACTACGCTTGTAGCTTTCTTCGCTCTCTCTCAATCCCGCCTCAGCCTGTTGTAACGAAGCTCGTACGTTCTCCAATCCTGCAACGCTTCGGTTTACCACCGATTGGTAAATATCCGGATTGATACGCACCAACAAGTCGCCTTTCTTCACACTTTGCCCCTCAAGCACAGGTAAATCAATAATTTCTCCGGATACCTCTGACGAGATTTTTATTTCCAATTCGGGTTGTATTTTCCCTGTAGCCGCCACTTTTTGTGTCAGGGTTGCTAAAGCTATTTTTTGAATCTCTACTTCTTTTCCATTAGGTTCACCACCAAACCAACCTGCTTTTTTTCCTACAATAAGGAGTATAATTCCTAAAACAACTGCCCCAATAATAATCGTTTTTTTGCTCATATAGTTTCTTTTTTTATTTAAGGTATGTAAATTAGGGAAATCCGAGAAATTATACATCTCTCAGATTTAAGCCAAATCATCCATACTTTATTTTTCGCCAAAATAGTACTGCAACACTTTTATCTTGAAAATATATTTATATTTCGCTCTAATGTATTCATTTTCAGCATTTTCATATTGTGTTTTTGCTTGGTTAAAATCAAAGGTAGTCATCAACCCTACATCGTGTCGTTCTTTTGAATAGAGATAGGATTGTTCTTTTGCTTGCATTGTTTTTTCGGAGGCTTCGAATAATTTTCTCGCATTCGACGCATCTGTATATGCTTGATAGACTGTTCTTTCCAAGTTCAATACTGCCTGTTCTTTATTCCATTCGGCTTTGAGCAAGTTAAGTTGTTGCCTTTTGATATTGCTTTTGGTTGAAAAACCATTTAAAATTGGAATAGAGAGTCCTAAACCCGCGTACATACCCTTGTTAGCATCCAGTTGATCCAAAAAATTCTGAGCTTGGCTTTTTGACCAACGAGTGTTGTATCCCCATTGAGCAGCCAAACGAGGCGAATAAGCTGATTTTGATAATCTTAGGCTATTTTCTGCTAACTCCACATTGGCTTGAGCGATTTTAATATCCTGCACTACCTCTTTAGCTCGTTGAAAAATCTCATTAGGATTCTTTGACAGAACGTCCGTAATAGGCACATCAAACGAAGTATCTGCGATTTCAAAATTTTGATAATCCTTCAAAAGCAACAGTTGAGCTAATCCCATTTTGGATATGAACAACATATTCTCGGTAGCAATGATTTGCTGTTCCTGTGCAAACACCTGTGATTCAGCTTCGTACACATCTCCCTTTGGTAAAGAACCTGCCTCAATCAAATCCTTTGTACGTTCCAACTGCTGTTTTGATATTTTGGACTGTATCTTTAGGTTTTTCAATTGCTCTTTGTTTGAAAGTACGTCCAAATAAGCATTGATAACCATCAAAACAATATCATCTTTCATCTTTTCGAGGTTGTACTGAGCCGCCATTCTGCCAAGTTCAGCCCGTTTGAGCTGTCGCCAATTTCGCAAACCAGCAAAAAGAGTCATATCCATACTTACTCCTCCTGATGCCGATTGAAAAAATGTATTTTCAAATTGGTTGGTCACAGGATTGATATTCTTTCCCTCATTCAAACTGTAGGTCATATTTGAATTTAAAGAAGGTACAAATGCCCCACGAGCTTGTAACTTATCCACATCTGAAGCACTGAGGTCTATCTCGGATTGTTTGATAGAAATGTTTTTCTCCAAAGCGTGGTTAATGCAATCCTCCAACGTCCATAAAGTTTGGGCATATCCCAATGCAGGAAACAAAAATAAGTATATAAATCTTCTCATGTTACATGATTTTGCCCGCCCAAAGTACTACATTTTTTTGAAATAAAGATGTTTTTTGAGCGTTTTTTTTAAGTTTCAGCCTCAAAACATTGATATACAACATATTCTTTGGATGTGTTTTGCAAATGTCAGATATATCTACAGATTACGCATGTCTGTCACAAAAACTATTTTCCTAAAAAACTCACAAAAGGTTTGCTTACTTCGGTTTTTTTTTTCACCTTTGACCATTCCGATTATTCCAAATTAAAAATAATAGGAATGATACGGATTTTGATTTATTTTTTCAACCAAAAATATTAATTCTAATGGCACGAAAAAAGATTTTAAAGCGAAATATATTTTTACTTCTAACCGTTGTACTGGCTTGGGGTTGTGATGACTCCTCTACTCCTGCTCCAACACCTGTTGAGGAAATTGTTGAAAAGCTACCTGTTATTGAATATGGATTCAATCTGGACGACTACACTATCGTTAAAGACACTCTAAAATCTGGCGACACCTTTGGGAAGATTCTACAAAGTCACAACATTCAATCCGTTGAAATTCACAACATTTCCAATAAAATCAAAGAGACTTTTGACCCTCGAACGCTACGTGTTGGTAAAATGTACGCCTTACTTTTCGACAAGAAAAACCCTGAAAAGCTACACAGTTTCGTTTACGAACCTTCCATAACGGAATACTATGTAATTCAAATGGCCGATTCAGTTTCGGTTCGAAATGAAAAAAGAGCTATTACGCTTGTTGAAAAAGAAAAAGCTGGTTATATCAAAAGTAGTTTGATTGAGTCCGCTTTGGATGTAGGTATGACTTACAACGTAGCCTTTAATTTGTCGCAAATCTTTGATTATACCATCGACTTTTTCCATTTGCAACAAGGGGATAACTTCAAAATCATCTACGAAGAACGTTATGTTGAAGATTCCATCTATGCAGGAGTAGCAAACATCAAGGCAGCATACTTTGAACACAAAGGAACTCCTTACTACGCTTTTAACTACGTAACGGATTCAGTTTCTGGGAAAAGAGATTTCTATGATGAAAAAGGGAATACAATGAAACGTATGTTTTTAAAAGCTCCTTTAGAAATTTTTAGAATCACCTCTCGTTTTGGAATGCGTTTCCACCCTGTTTTGCATAGGATGAAAAATCACTTCGGTACGGACTATGCTGCACCTCACGGAACTCCTATCCGAGCTACAGCTGCTGGAACGGTTATCGAAGCAGGATACAACGGAGGAAATGGTAACTACGTAAAAATCAAGCACAATAACACCTATACTACACAATATTTGCACATGTCAAAAATCTTAGTAAAAAAAGGACAACACGTACCACAGGGACATGTTATTGGAAATGTAGGAAGTACAGGACTGGCGACAGGGCCTCATGTGTGCTACCGCTTCTGGAAAAACGGAAAACAAGTTGATCCTCTAAAAGAAAAAATGCCAGAAGCAATCCCTATGGATGAACGTTTGAAAGAAAAATATCTGCAAGATATCAGTACATTAAAACAACAATTAGATGCTTTGACAGCAACCAAGGTCGAAGAAGAAAAATTAGAAATTTCATTGGAAGAACAAAATCAGGTTACACAATTATAATAGATATGTTAAAAAATATAAACCCTACGCAAACAAAGGCTTGGAAATCATTACAAGCTCATTTTGAAGAAGTAAAAGACATTCACATCAAAACTCTTTTCGAAAAAGATGCTCAACGAGCTTTCAAATTTTCAATAAACTGGAACGATTTTTTGGTAGATTATTCCAAAAACCGAATTGATGAGAAAACTCTTGAGCTATTACTACAACTGGCTGAGGAATGCGAACTGAAGGACGCTATAAACAAGTATTTTGAAGGAGATCTTATTAACGCTACCGAAAAAAGAGCTGTACTACACACAGCGTTACGTGCTGATGAGAATAGCAACATTCAAGTAGATGGAGTAAATGTTCTACCAGAAGTAATTTCTGTCAAAAAACAAATGAAACAGTTTTCAGAGGATGTGATTTCCGGAAAACGCAAAGGATTCACGGGTAAAGCCTTCACCGATGTGGTTAATATCGGTATTGGAGGTTCTGACTTAGGGCCTGTAATGGTTTGTGAAGCATTGAAATACTACAAAAATCAGCTGAACATACACTTTATCAGCAATGTAGACGGTGACCACGTGATGGAGGTTATCAAACATCTTAACCCTGAAACAACACTTTTTGTGATTGTTTCAAAAACCTTTACAACACAAGAAACTCTTAGTAACGCAACTACCGCTAAAGCATGGTTCCTGAAATCAGCAAAACAGGAAGATGTTGCAAAACACTTTGTGGCTGTATCGACGAATTTGCCGAAAATTGCAGAGTTTGGTATTGCTTCGGAAAATGTATTCCCTATGTGGGACTGGGTTGGGGGACGTTTTTCTCTATGGAGTGCGGTAGGTTTAACAATAGCTCTTTCAGTAGGTTATGACAATTTTGAGAAACTACTACAAGGAGCTAACAAAATGGACAAGCATTTCAGAACTGCAGAATTTAAAAATAATATTCCTGTAATTACAGCCCTTTTGAGTGTATGGTATAACAATTTCTACCACGCAGAAAGTCAAGCAATTATTCCTTACACACAATATCTACACCGTTTCCCTGCATATTTGCAACAAGGCATCATGGAAAGTAACGGAAAATACATAGGACGTGACGGCAAAGCGGTTAATTACCAAACAGGAACTATCATTTGGGGCGAACCCGGAACGAATTCACAACATGCTTTCTTTCAACTTATTCACCAAGGTACAAAATTAATCCCTACGGATTTCATCGGATTTAAAGAATCGCTTTACGGAAACACAGACCATCACAACAAACTTATGGCCAACTTTTTTGCTCAAACCGAAGCGTTGCTCAAAGGCAAAACAGAAGCCGAAGTACGTTCTGAAATGGGTAACAACGTGAACCAAAGTCTTGTACCTTTCAAAGTTTTTGAAGGAAATAAGCCTACTACCACCTTTTTAATTGAGAAATTAACTCCTGAAAGTTTAGGAGCTTTGATCGCTATGTACGAACATAAAATTTTTGTAGAGGGAATTATTTGGAATATCTACAGCTATGATCAATGGGGCGTAGAGCTTGGTAAACAGTTAGCAAACACTATCTTAAAAGACATTGAAACTGTGAACATTTCACAACATGACAGCTCTACAGAAGCTCTGCTACAAGCGTTTAAAAAATAATTTTTAACGTTTCAATACCACTTATATCGTATTAATTTTAACAAATTATATAGTATGAAAAAAATTTTATTCTTATTCATGATAGCAACTTTTTTTGTTGCTTGTGGAAAAGACACGGATAGTACCGTTGCGATAGCTCCACCAGATTGGATACAAGGGGAATGGTATACTTTTGATGGAAAAAAAAGAATTATGTTTAAAACGAATGATTTTTGCTTTAAAGAAAACGAAAAAGCAGATGATTGCTACAAAGGAAAAATAGACTCTAAAGCAATTCGAGTTATGAAACAAACATCTGAAAACAAAAAGCATTACACAATTACGTTGACAGATGCCCAAGGAAAGAATACAGAATATGTATTTACTTGGGAGTCTGGTTCAAGAATTAGCTATAAAGGAACTACTTACATGAAAGGATAAACAATTTTGCTTTATTATCTTTTTAGAAAAATTCAACAAACTTTGTCAAATCCTCTGTAATTAAGATTTGACAAAGTTTATTATCTCACAAGCAAGATAATATGTTATTTAATTCGATATTCGAAACACTCAAAACTTACTCCAACGAACAGAAAGCCAAGGAAATGAGTCGGTATATGAAAAATAATTTTCTTTTCTTAGGGGTACAATCTCCTATTCGCAAGAAAATTACAAAGCCTTTTCTCGCTACACTTAAAAAAGATAATGCTATTGCTTGGGAACTTATTGAACAATGTTGGCAGAATCCATATCGAGAACTACAGTACTTCGCTTTGGATTATTTGGGTTTGAAAAAAGAGTTCCTTACTCTCGCGGACATTCCAAAACTTAAGGATTTGGCACTGCGTAAATCTTGGTGGGACTCGATTGACCAACTGGATAGAATTATCGGAAGTATCGCACTGCGGTTCCCTGAGTTAAATCATACTCTTCTCGTATGGAGCGTTGACGATAACTTTTGGCTAAGACGTATTGCAATTGACCATCAACTGCTCCGAAAGGAAAAAACTAATACAGATTTATTAGAGAAAATCATAGTAAATAACCTCGAACAAACGGAATTTTTTATCAATAAAGCCATTGGATGGTCTCTTAGGGATTACAGCAAAACTAATCCAGAGTGGGTACGTGATTTCATTAAAAGACACGAATCTAAAATGACAAAATTGAGTGTCAGAGAAGCCTGTAAATACATTTAAATCATAAACATATTTTGAATTTACACAAATTTTTAAACTATTTTTTACATAAATATATTATTGGTGACATGATATACATCAAAACTTTAGAAGAGATTGAGATAATGAGAGAAAGTGCTCAGGTGGTTTCACGAACTTTGGGCGTTTTAGCAAAAGAAATCAAACCAGGTATTACGACCCTGCAATTAGATAAAATCGCAGAGGAATATATCCGAAGCCAAGGAGCAGTTCCTGGTTTTTTGGGACTCTATGGATTCCCTAACACCTTATGCGTCAGTCCAAACGCTCAAGTAGTTCACGGTATCCCAAACAACATACCTTTGCAAGAGGGTGACATCGTTTCGATTGATTGTGGAGCATTAAAAAACGGTTTTTATGGAGACCACGCCTATACTTTTGCCGTTGGCGAAATATCTGATGAGGTAAAAAAACTCTTGCAAGTTACTAAAGAATCTCTTTACGTAGGTATACGAGAGTTCAAAACTGGAAATCGCGTGGGAGATGTAGGCTTTGCTATTCAGAACCATTGCGAGAGACACGGATATGGCATCGTCCGAGAGCTCGTGGGACATGGTGTTGGCAAAAAAATGCACGAAGATCCGGAAATGCCCAACTATGGAAAACGCGGAAATGGAAAACGATTCCGAGATGGAATGGTTGTGGCTATTGAACCCATGGTAAACATGGGAACACACAAAGTAAAGCAACTTAGAGATAAATGGACGATCCTAACCGCTGACGGACAACCATCGGCTCATTTCGAACATAATGTTGCCATCGTAAACGGAAAACCAAAGTTACTTTCTACCTTCAAATACATATATGAAGCTCTGGGTATTGAAAGTGATGAAGAAAAGGAATTCGAATTCTCATAGGCGTTATCTGAAAATAATTGAACTATGTTTTTTCAGTACTGATAAAGGATAAACAACCATCCTTAAAAGGTGTAATCAACTAATTTACAATTAATTAGGTTTTGCTTAAAATAGACAAAGGTTTATGTATTTATGCTCAAAACCCTGCAGAGTTTTTATTACTGTACTCAAAAACACTACAAGGCTCCTATAACAAAATCATCGCCTATTACGCCCTTGTAAAAGTTGCGTTCTGGGCGATGCTATCAATATATTACTAGTAACTACAGCTCAACCCCAAATAGAAATCATCTTTATATCACCTTTGTAATGAGTCCATTTGCTTATGGCAATATAAATAATCCCCCTAAAAAAGATTTTATGACCTTTTTAGGGGGATTAAATACTATCTACTTGCGTTTGCTGTCCAAGTTTTTCCGTCTTTCGAGTATTTGATTATCAGAGTTGAAGCCGTAATGCGAATGACTTTTAATCCCTCCTCTAAATCAATGTTTATTAGATTGTTGTTTCCTTTTTGCATCTTTACGCCCGAAAGGTCTTCAATCCCGTCAGAAAATCTGAAATAGTAGTCATCTCCTACTTTGGCTACTGTTACAGAGCCTTTGTCAAAGTTCTGTTCTCCATCGCTACTCTTATAACCGATACTACCTTTGTATGTACCAACAAAGATGTCATTATCAGCAGGGTCATCACTCTTACTGCAAGAAAACAATACTGCCGATAGGCAAATCATACCTAAAAATGTAATTAGTTTTTTTCATTTTGTTATAGTTTTATGTTATACGATAAATAAAATACAACAATAGTGCCAAAGTTTTGTTTTTTAATTTTTATTTTAAAATTAAGCGTGATAAAAATGTATTTTAACAGTTTTATTTTAACATTTTCTTTCCGTTATTAATTTATGTTGAATAAAAGTCCTTTAGGTTTGTTTTTGATGAAAATCAGAGTTTTCAAAATTAGTATGGTTTAGATGTTTTTGATATCCTAAGCAACATACAGCGTTTTAAAATAAAAAAGGAAGTTGCCCTTTTCGGGCAACTTCCTTTTTTACTGTACGCACTTACTTCTAATAAGGAGTACTATTTATAATTCGTTTTGCTCACAAAGCGGATTTCCTTTTATTTCACCATATGGTATGGCAAATTGCCAATACTTGCTATCCGGCGATGTCGGAATATTTCGAACAAATTCTCCTGAATTTCGATTAATTGCTGTTTGCTTCCTAGAACCTCGTAAATAGCGTGTTATGTTCTTTGAATTTACTCTATTATGCACTTCTTTTAATCGTTTCATATCGAAGAATCTTTGTCCCTCCAACCATAAATCGATACGTTTATTACGCATTACCTCATTTATCAAAGCATCACCTGTTGCAATCGTATTGTAATCAGGATCTCTTGTTATCATTATTTTATTGAGGGTTTCTCTTGCTTGAGCTTCTTTAGACTGACGTGCCTCTGCTTCTGCCTTAATGTAATACATTTCTGCTAAACGCATAACAACCACATCACCTCTACTATCTGTTGCCGAAAGAGCTTTAAACTTTATTGATTGACCTGTAATTTCCCAATTAGGATTATTTACACCTCCTCTAAAATATAAATCATAGGCATCCGAAGGTATTTTATCTCCTCTATCCAAACAAACCCACCATTTACGACGTACATCATTTTCTCCCATATCATCATAAATATCTCTATTTATGGCAATTTTTAAACTTCTTATCCTTGAAGAATTAAAGTTATATGAATAGTGAGCAAAAAAACCATTGTAGTAAAAATTTTGGTCTGCGCCTTGCTTATAAGCCCACATCCACTCGGTAGCATTAATATCATTAAAACCATTCAATAATGATTTACCTGTTTGTAAAGAAGCACCCGATTTTTCAATAGCCAAACTTGCATATTTTTCGGCTTCCTCCCAATTTTCTTTACTCAAAGCTATCCTCGCTGCGATACCACAAACAGTCGCATAGCGCAAATCATTCTTTTTACCGCTATTAGGCACATCTTTTAAATACTCTAAGGCTTTTGTCATATCTGCCTGAATATAATCATAAACCTCTGCCACGGTTGAGCGTGGTAAATGATCTTCTAACTTATCAGGTGTTCTGATGATAACTCCTAATTGATCATTAGCTCCCCCTTTTTGGTAACGCTTACCAAAAAGTTGAACTAAATTATGGTAAGCCCAAGCACGAAATGCATATCCTTGACCTAACAGATTTGCTTTTGTTTCCGATGATAGACCACTTAAGTTCTCAAGTCCATTGAGCAATTTATTAGCGTGCTGAATGATGGTATAATAATAATCCCAAGCTTTGTAGTTTATATGACTGTCATTGCTTGCCGTCATACTACCTGTATATCTATACTGTTCCATGTAAATAGCAGGAAGTGTATTAATTACATCGTCTCCCATAATATCTAGTTGGACAGCCATTGAGGGTTGTCCAAGACCGAAACCTTGTCCAAAATTGTAGGAATAAACCATACTATGCAAACCCTGCAAAATAGCCTCCACTCCTTGTTCTGTTTGTTCTGCTTGTTTTTGACCTATAGAGCTCGAAGGACTAGTTTCTAAAAAATCCTTAGAGCAACTCATTGTAAAAACAAGGGCTAACAACATTATTATTTTAACTATATTTTTCATCTTTATTTGTTTAAAAGTTTATTATAGAGAAATCAAAAAGCTACATGTTACTATTTTAGCGTAATTATAGGAATTTAATCCTGTAACACCTCCATAGTTACTCATAGGGTTAAATCCTTTACGTTTAGACCATAAAAATAAATTCTCTCCAGATACCCCAATACGAATATTAGACACATCAAGTTTTTTTACCAAATCGCTTGGTAATGTATAGGTCAATGACACATTTTTGAGCATAAGTGCCGTTCTGGAAACTAAGAATCTATCTGCCGAATGTGAATCAAATTGCCCATAATGCCCAGAATCAAGTCGCGGAACGTCGGTAACCTGCCCCTCTTTTGTCCAAGCTTTTTTCATATCTACGTGTAAAGCATTACCTCCACTGAGGCTTCTTCCCATTAACGAAGCATATCCTCCATCGAACCCTTTACCTCCAATTTGATAAGAAAAGTGCATATTTAAACCAAATCCTTTCCAACTTAAGTTTGTAGAGATTCCTCCGTACAAGTCAGGAATAGCGGATCCAGCAAATTCTTTTTTGGCAATATCAGCATTTCTTGTGTATTTTGCTCTTTCTCCTGTTTTATCAATACCTTCGAAATTAGGACTGTTAGGATCTGCCTTATCAGGGTATCTTTCTGCATCAATAACATACATAGCGAACCCGTCATCAGGATTAACTCCTGCCCATTTTCTTAAATAATAATCATATATACTAGACCCTTCTAGATACTTATGATACCCACTTTCTATCCCTTCTTTTCTGTTATGTTCAGGAAGCTCAAGAACCTTATTTTTGAGTACAGTACCGTTTACGTTTATATTCCATCTGAAATTTCTGCTTTTAAAAATATGAAAAGTCAAATCGGCTTCAATTCCATAATTACGAATCTGACCAATGTTTTTGTCTATACTTCCAACTCCTGTAGAGGTAGGAAGCGGAAAAGAAAAAATCAAGTCTTTAGATCTCTTGTCAAACAATTCTAAGGAGGCTTCTAATCTATCAAAAAAACCAAACTCCAGAGCAATATCAGTACTTTGTTGTTTCTCCCAAACCAAATTCGGATTTGCATAATTACCTATGCGAAGTCCTAAATCTTCACCATTACGCACTATTGAATATGTAGTCTGATAGGCATAGTATGAGCTAACCGCATCATTCCCAGTTTGTCCTATAGAAGCTCTCAATTTCAGTCTATCAATCCATTTAACTTCTTTCAATAGTTGATTTTTCACGTGCCAACCTGCTCCAGCTGACCAAAAATCTCCCCAACGATGATCCGGATGAAAACGTGAGGTTCCGTCTCGTCTATACGATAATGAAAGGTTATATAAATCAGAATAGTTATAATTGATTCTTCCAAAATAACCTTCTTTGGTATATCTATCAGTTACTGATGTCAAAGAGGCGGGATCTTTATAGTTTGAAAGCTCATCCACACCAGGAAATACAACTCCTTTTTTTGAGGATGTATTGCTATATCGCTTATAATCAAAACTTTCATGTCCTAAAAGTACATTAAAATGATGCTTATTGAACATTTTGTCATACTCTAACGATTGAATAAAAGTAGTGGTACTATTTTTATAGTTGTAAATTTCAAACAAACCATCAGGTTGATCACCTAATACGTTATTGTATCGTTCGCGTGTTGTATATTGTAACAAATCGTGGGAATAGCTTGCTCTAAATTTCAATTCAGGAATAACCTTTATTTCTGCATAACTTCTTGAAACAAATGAATTATTGTCAGAAGCAAGCAAATCTAACTCTGATAAGAGGATAGGGTTAAAATTGGGTCTGAAAGGACGATCTTTACTATAATCAAAAACCTTATTGCCTTTATTGTCTATCATATAACTTCCGTCATCATTATGTCTATGGATAGGATAAATGGGTGCTATGGTTCTTATAAAGCTAAATGTATTACTAAGCTGTCCACCAGTGGCTGTAGGAGAATTACTTTTTCTATTGGTGTATGCTAAATTGGATCCTACAGAAAGCCATTTCCTTACATCATAATCTAAATTAAGTCTCCCTGAAATTCTTTGGTAGTCTGATTTTATTCGATATCCTTGTTCATCTATGTATCCTACAGACATATAGCTCTTAAGCTTATCTGTAGCGTAATTGACGCTCAAGTTATGTTCATTTCTTACTCCTGTTCTATATAAAGCTTTTTCCCAATCCAAATCATCATTCCATAAAAGCCCTGTGATTTCAGGATTTAATTTCCCATCAGCAAGTACCAAAGCTGGATAGCTATCTGTAGAAGTTGGTGTTGTAGTTAAATTCCACATATTGTTAGTACTATCATACTGATAGTATGACTTTATTCCTGCATAAGGTTGGTATCTAAAAGCATCAAGTACATCTTTATTAGCGGCAGCAGCGGCTTGTTCATCGGTATATTTACGTGAATATTTGTATTCATTAAACCATTGTTGCCAACGCAAAGGGTAATAATCCATCGCCCCTACTGTTTCATAATGCTCTTGACCTTCTTTAGAAAAACCTATGTTATTGGTATATGTAATAATAGGAGTATTTTTAGCTTTAGAAGAACCTTTTTTAGTTGTAATCAAAACGACACCATTACCCGCACTTGAACCATACAAAGATGTAGAAGCCGCATCTTTCAACACAGATATATTTTCAATGTCGTGACTAGGAATATCAGATATAGCCCCTCTATATATAGATCCGTCTAAAACGTATATAGGATCGCTTCCTGCGTTAATAGAACCGAACCCACGAATACGAATGTCGCTTGAGCTTCCAGGTTGCCCACTAGAGGTGGTTACCTGAACACCAGGTGCTATACCTGACAAGGCTGCTGTAAGGTTAGTGATTGGTCTTGTTTCTAATTGTTTAGCCGAAACCATAGCTTGTGATCCTACTAGGGACTGTTTCTTAGCAGTTCCATAAGCAACAATAACCACCTCTTCCAGTTCGTGAGCTTCTTCTTCCATGATTACGTCTATTTTGGTAGTAGATGCCGAAACTGGTCTATCAATAGGCTTCATTCCTAAAGCGACAAAATGAAGCACTTCTCCTGCCTTCGCTTTGATAGAATAGTTTCCATCAAAGTCGGTCGCTACGCCACGTGTGGTTCCTTTAATCGTAACTGTAACACCTAATAAAGGTTGACCAGACTCATCCTTTACCATACCCGTGATTGTTTTTTCTTGTGCAAACACAAATTGCAACGCGAAGAAAAACAATGACAGTGTCCAAATTAATTTTCCTCTCATTTTTTATCCTTATTTAAATTAGTTCGGCAAAGATTTATTTTTTTTTTAGTAAATACAAATTTTTTAATCTGTTGAAACCTTGCAAGTGAACTTATCTAAAAAAATAGATAAAAATGAAATAATAGTGAAAAATATTCAGATTTTTATTTAATTGTTTGTCATTTAATTAATATTATACGTAAAATAAAATTATTTCTGCTGATTTTGATTAAAAATATATTTTGCTGTAAAATAATCCAATGTGTTGTTTTTATAAAAATAAAACACTGATTATCAATATTTTATTTTTAAGTTCGTTTATTTTGTAATAATATCGAGTAAATATTGTTAAAAAACAATTTTAACTATATTTAAGACACGATTACACGAATCGGAATATGTTAAAAAGTACTATTTCCTTAAGTTTTTAATTAAGAAGTGTAGGCTCCTCTTGTAATCCTTCTTTGGTTACAACATATTCTTTATTGCCCATTACCCTTGTAAACTTTTTATTGAACCACACAACTGTTTTAGAATATCTATCAAATGTAATTTTCTTCTTTTCAGGAAGATATAACTTTATGCGTATTTCCTGTCCTCTGAAAAGTCCTCCTTTTTCAATTTTATAATGATTAGGTAACAAAATAGTGTCGTTTTTGATTTCCAACGGGTATAAAGTCTTATCAATATTGATTTTAGCTTTTGGAATGTTTCCTCCTCTGGTAGTTCTCATAACCTCCAAATAGGGCTGTTTATCAGTTACGTAAATTTCAATATTCTCGTTGTGATACATAAACATACTCCCGTCATGATCTACATAGTTTGAGGAAAAAACATCATCTAACAGCATAAACTGGCTACGAGCATTTTGCAGAACTAAGGTGTTGTCCGAATTTTGTAAACTATATTTTTGAGTGTCAAATGTATAGGCTTTAAAACTACGGATTGTGCTACCTGCAACAATGCTCATTCCAATAATTCCTACAAAAAACAGGATTACGTTTGTAACAATCCATTTCTTTGGAAATGTGGCTTTTTTAGAGGAGAATAGATTGATTAACAGTTTTATAGGGACGAATAATGCTACAAATGACAACATAGATATTGACACATAAAGCAATACTAATTCCCATTTTGTTTCAATCAAAAACGGTAGGTAGTCATATACCAGCATTGTCCCTCCCATCGTTCCTAAAAAGAATATGTTTATTCCGAAAAATGCTAAAGATAAACCAACAAATAGCACTAGCAAAATACTCAAAATAATCGCTGTAATGAAATAGAAAATCCCTTTAAAAAAACCTCTGACGATTCCCCAAAAACTAAAATTGTTGCTTTTTGGCACAAATTTAAACTCAGCTTTTTCTGAATTTTCGGAGGTTTCTGCGTCTGCTTTTAAAAAATTATTTTTAGGGTTATTCATTGATAACCATAACATTACATACAAAATAACACAAAATAAAGAAAATAAAGCTTCTTTAAATGGTAGACTTAATAAAACTAACAAAGCATAACCAATTCGCAACCACGTTACGTCCCAGTTGTAATATTCACTCATCCCTGCAAAAACTCCTAAAAATTTGCCTTTCTGTTTGTTTAATCGCATACGAATTTTGTCCGAATCATAGCTTTCTTTTGCGGATGAAAGCGTGTCAATGTTCACTTCTTTGCCTCGCATTGCCAATTTATCGGCTGTGGTTTTAGCAATCGGAATAATCGAAGCAAACAAGAGATAAACCGAAGTCCAAATCATTGCGTAAAATGGATATAAGTAGTACAGTTTTGGAATTACCAGCATTAACAAATATACACTTAAAAAGAGAATCCTCAGCCAAACAGCTTCCATGTCTAAATAATGCGACAATCCGGAGAAAACACCAGCCAAACGTTTGTTTTCTAAGTCACGGAAGAGTTTCTTATGTCTGAAAAAGTTAGGTATCTTATTCATTGCTCCTTTCAGATCGGATGTATTGTATTGATTTTTAGTATCTCTATCCATTTCTTCAAAACAATAGTCGTGTGATGCTTCCTCATCAATGTATTGCTCGGGTGTTCCCAAAACATCTATCAAATAGACGACATCTTGACTGACAATTACCTCTCTGCCTTTCATTTGAGTTTTTAGTAATTCCGCCATACGTTGTTCCACGTCGTATATAATTTCTTCAGTATCAGATGTGTTACCTAAAGATTTGCGTACGTCATTCAAATATTTTAAAAGCTGTTGATAGGCTCTATCTTCTATCAAAAAAGCAAATCCGCCTAAACTAATATTGTGTGTTTTGTCCATAACTTAAATAATTTTGTTTACCATTGTTTGTAATTCGTGCCACGTTTTGACGATTTCTTGGAGAAAGATTTTCCCATTATCGGTCAGTTCGTAATACTTTCGGGGAGGTCCCGAAGTCGATTCTTTCCAATTGTAGTCCAATAGTTTTTCATTTTTCAGTCGCGTTAAAAGTGGATATAACGTACCTTCAACTACAATCATATCAGCTGCTTTAAGGTTTTCAATAATGTCTGAAACATACGCTTCATTCTGCTTGCTGATGATGGAAAGAATACACATCTCCAAAATGCCTTTACGCATTTGAGTTTTTGTTTTTTCTGTGTTTACTTCCATAAGAAATTTAAAGATTTAAAAATTAAAAATTCGAAGATTAAAGGTTTTTGCTTGTGTTTTACTCCTTGTAAATAATACTATTTATGCTTTTTTCTGCTTTATCATTACATGTTTTCATTTTTTAGTACTTTGTTGTGGCAAATATATAACAAAAAATAATACTATGCAATACATAGTACTAAAATATTTACTTTTAATGGAGAGGCTGACCTATGTGCTAAACCAAAGAGTGAAATACCTTATTTTAGAATGTAGCTTTTCGCCTCCGTATGATGATTATTTTTTTTGAGAATAAAGCACATTTTTGCAACGAATTTCATAAAACGAGGTTGCTAATTCGTAATTGATTTCGTATCTTTGCATTAATTTTTAATATATTAAAGATGCAAGCAGATAAATCATTGCGTGTTTACGATAGCCTACTTGATTTGATAGGCGATACTCCTCTTGTAAGACTTCATAAAATAACCAAAGACCTCAAAGGACAATTTTTTGCTAAAATTGAAGCTTTTAATGCCGGGCAATCATCTAAGGATCGTATTGCTGCCTATATCATCGACCAAGCCGAAAAAAATGGATTGCTCAAAGCTGGTAGCACTATCGTGGAGACCAGTTCAGGAAATACAGGGTTTAGTCTTTCAATGATAGGTGCAATAAAAGGATATCGTTGTATTATCGCTATCAGTGATAAATCATCTATGGATAAGGTTGAAATGCTTGAGGCTTTGGGTGCAGAGGTACACCTATGTCCGTCCAATGTAGCTCCTGATGATCCACGTTCCTACTATCAAGTGGCTAAACAAATCCATGAGAATACACCTAATTCCGTTTATATAAATCAGTATTTCAATGAGTTAAACATACAAGCACATTACCATTCCACAGGACGGGAAATCTGGGAACAAACACAGGGTAGGGTGACCCACGTGGTAGTTTGTAGTGGTACAGGAGGTACAATATCAGGTATTGGACGCTACCTGAAAGAACAAAATCCGAATGTAAAAATATTAGGAGTAGATGCGTATGGTTCTGCCATCAAAAAATATCATGAAACACGTGAATTTGACCCCGCTGAAATATATCCATACAAAATTGAAGGTTTGGGTAAAAACCTCATTCCAACCGCAACCGATTTTGATGTTATTGATGAATTTGTCAAAGTAACTGACAAAGAAAGTGCTTTGATGGCTCGTGAGATGGCTCGAAGTGAAGGTCTTTTCATGGGATACACTTGTGGAGCGGCTATGCAGGCGGTGAAACAATATGCCGAAATGGGTAAATTTGATGAAAATAGTGTGATAGTGGTACTATTTCCAGATCATGGATCTCGTTATATGAGCAAGATTTACAATAACGAATGGATGAAACAACAAGGATTTCTGTGAAGTGAATGAATTACAGCATTGCTATTAGTACTTTTCGAGTACATATTTTACCATAAAAACAAGGATTGCGGATTTTGTGATTCCATAAAACAAAAATAATTTAGACATATGCCTTTCACAGCACAAGAACGAAAAGAACTTACCGCAATCAAAGGAATAGGAGATACTTTTGTAAACCGTTTGGAGCAAATGGGATTTGATTCAGTAGACAAACTTGCAGAAGCATCGGTCGATTTTATTCTGTTAGCAGGTTCACAAATTACCAAAAGTAGTTGCTATAAAAACAGTCCTCAAGCACGTAAAGCCGCTGAAGAGGCAATCTATTGGGCAGAAGAAAAGATGAAACCCCTGTAGGAACAAAAATTTTTAAGAGTGTAAAATAAACATTTTCTGCCAGGAAGATACAACAAAATTACATTAAAATATAACTATAAGATGAAGGATTTATTTGAGAGAATTAAAGACAATAAAGGAAATATTGGGCGTTGGGCTTCTCACGCCGAGGGGTACTACGTATTCCCAAAATTAGAGGGTGAACTGGGTCCAAGAATGAAATTTCAGGGTAAAGAAATCCTGAATTGGAGTATTAATGATTATTTAGGTTTGGCGAATCATCCTGAAATTCGTAAGATAGATGCTGAGGCAGCGGCCGAATATGGAGCTGCGTATCCAATGGGAGCGAGAATGATGAGTGGACATACTTCGATGCACGAGGAGTTAGAGCGTCAATTAGCAGAATTCACACAGAAAGAAGCTGCTTATTTACTCAATTTTGGGTATCAAGGTATGGTTTCTATTATTGATGCTCTTGTAACTAAAAATGACGTAATCGTGTACGATGTTGATTCTCATGGATGTATTATAGATGGAGTGCGATTGCATTTTGGAAAGCGATTTACCTACAAACACAACGATGAACAAAGTTTCTTGAAAAACATTGAACGAGCAAAGAAAATTGCGGACACTACAGGAGGGGGTATTTTAGTTATCACCGAAGGTGTATTTGGAATGCGCGGGCAACAAGGAATTTTGAAAGAAATTTTGGCTCACAAAGAAAAATATGGTTTCCGGATTTTAGTAGATGATGCTCACGGATTTGGAACACTCGGAAAAACGGGAGCTGGAGCTGGTGAGGAACAAGGCGTTCAAGATAAAATTGATTTATATTTCTCGACTTTTGCTAAGTCAATGGCTGGAATTGGAGCATTTGTATCTGGAGATCAACAGATTATCGATTATTTGAAGTACAACCTACGTTCACAGATGTTTGCCAAAGCCTTGCCGATGATTTTCGTGAAGGGGTCATTAAAACGCTTAGAGATGCTACGAACCATGCCTGAGTTAAAGCAAAAACTTTGGGAAAATGTGAATGCATTACAAAATGGTTTGAAAGCTAGAGGATTCAATATTGGAGATACGAATACTTGTGTCACACCCGTATTCCTAGAGGGCAGTATCCCAGAGGCAATGGCAATGGTCAATGATTTGCGTGAAAACTACCGTATTTTCCTTTCCATTGTGGTATATCCAGTGATTCCGAAAGGAATGATTTTGTTACGTATGATTCCAACCGCATCACATACCATGAAGGATATTGAAGAAACATTAGAAGCTTTTTCGGCTATTCGTGAAAAATTGCAAAGCGGTCAATATCGTAAACAAAATGCAGAACTAGCCGAACAAATGGGACATATGTAATTTCTTCCGATAGTAAACTTTTACTACATATAATTCATTTCTCGGATTTTGAGTTGTCAATATTCTCAAAAATTCACGAGAGTATTTATTTATACAGCGAACTGTTTAATACGAATTTCTATATGGGACGAATTTAGTTCGTCCCAACATTTTTAAATGCTTGTAATCATTCCTACATATAACGAAATTGAAAATATTGAAGCTATCATTAAGGCAGTTTTTGACCAATCGGAAAAATTTCATATTCTGATTGTAGATGATAATTCTCCTGACGGAACGAGTCAAAAGGTTCGTGAACTTCAACAAATATTCTCAGAAAGACTCTTTTTGGAGGTTAGAACAGAGAAAAAAGGCCTAGGAACAGCCTATATTCATGGATTCAAATGGGCTTTGAGGCGTAATTATGACTATATTTTTGAAATGGATGCTGATTTTTCACATAATCCCGCCGATTTATTGCGATTATATACAGAATGTACCCAAAATGGGAGTGATGTTGCTATAGGCTCACGCTATGTGAAGGGAGTCAATGTGGTGAATTGGCCTCTTTCGAGGATTTTGTTATCTTACGGGGCATCCTTATATGTGAAAATTATCACTGGAATGAAAATTCATGACCCAACTGCAGGGTTTGTTTGCTATTCCCGAAAGGTAATAGAATCTATTGACTTGGATGGAATCGAATTTGTAGGCTATGCATTTCAAATTGAAATGAAATATAAAACTTACATTAAAAAATTTAAAATTTCTGAAGTTCCGATTATTTTTACTGATCGTGTGAGAGGAAAATCTAAAATGAATGGAAATATTATCAAGGAAGCTATTTGGGGAGTTATAGCTATGAAATTACGAAATATTTTCTAACTTTGCAGAGAGACTAAAATTATTGAAGTGATAATAGCGTTTATTCGAAATAGAATCAGGAGTTTATACTATGTTTTTGTAGGCATGTGGCGATTAATCCGTAAGGAATCTCCCATAATTGTGCATGTTACTATTACGCTGTTTCTTACTTTTTTAGGGTTTTATGTAGGCATTACACCTTCCGAATGGATTGTACAAATCATCGGTTGCGGTTTGGTGCTAACGGTTGAGAGTCTAAATACAGCTATTGAGGAAATTTGTAACTTCATTCATCCTGATTACCATAAAAAAATAGGTGATATTAAGGACATTGCAGCGGGAGCAGTGGGTTTTATGGTTGGTTCAGTAACTATCGTTTTGGCAATTATTTACTTTCCTTATTTCTTCTAAAAAAACATTAGAATACTCTATAAAGTATTCTATATCAGCAAAACACCCAGTGCATTTACTACAAACTATTCTTAAAATTCGGCAAAAATCTGAAAAATAAAGGTTTGTCTTAAAAGTTTATTTCGGTAATACAAAGATTTTTGAACTTATAAATTACTTTGTAGAACAGCAATTTTCTGTGAGATTCATCCCGTCTTTCATAGGATTAGGAACTTTAAACCTATCTACGCTTTGGAAATCATATTCTTCTTATGCTATATAAACTAGGTAAGATGCCATTTCTTTTATCGAAACTATATTTTTTATACACTTTTAACTTCTCTCACAGCTGTTTAAGTTATTAAAAATAGTTAATTTTTATATTTTATTCCATATTCATTTTGTAATTACACTTAACACATACAAACTTAATAAACTAAATATCAACATATTAATTAAACAAAAAAAATGAGATGATATTTTTAATTACTTTTTAAAATAATTAGATATATCACAATATAAGATGAACAAAAATTGATATTTATCATTTTATTAAATAAAAAAATAAACATTCATCAATAAAATACCTTTTTCACAGATTTAATTCACTATTTAGCTCTTTTTTTATGAATTTTTATTGTCAAATTTGTTTTTTACATAAAAAAAATAAACCTTTGCATCACTAACGTAAAAGAAATATAGATATGAAGCAAAAATTAATTTGGACGATGTCGTTGTTTTTCTTCGCTTTGCAATTCACATTTGCACAAGAAAAAACAATTACCGGTACAGTAAAGGATGAGTCAGGTCACCCTTTGTTAGGAGTAACTGTTACAGTGAAAGGTACCACTAAAGGAGTCGCAACTGATTTTGATGGGAATTATTCAATCAAAGCGAAAGTAGGAGATATTCTTCATTTCATTGGGTTGGGATTAAGATCAGTAGATAAATCAGTTCAAGCATCAACAACTAAAATTGATGTTGTGATGGAAGAAGAAGTAGAGCAATTGGAAGAGGTAGTGGTTACGGCTATGGGAGTTTCACGTGACGAAAAATCGTTAGGGTATGCCACACAAAAAGTTGATGGAGACCAACTTTCCAAAGCAGGACAACAAAATGCTATTAGTGCTTTGTCAGGAAACGTCGCGGGAGTGCAAGTTACGGCTTCTTCATCTATGGGAGGTTCAACGCGTATTACCATTCGTGGAATTGGTTCAGTGACTGGAGATAACCGTCCGCTTATTGTTGTAGATGGAATTCCGATGAACAACAGCAACTACAACTCTTCAAGTTTGGGAGGACGTGATTATGGTGATGCTTCGGCAGATATTAATCCTGATGATATTGAGTCAGTTACCGTGCTTAAAGGAGGTCCTGCCACAGCTCTTTACGGAAGCCGTGGTGGTAACGGGGTAATCGTTTATACCACAAAATCAGGTAAAAAAGGAAAGACCTCTGTAGATGTAAAATCAGGAATTACTTTTGAATCGACGTATATTGCTCCAATCTTACAAAACAGATATGGAGGGGGTTCATCTGATAAATTTCAAACGGTAAATATCAACGGTAAAGACTATAATGTTGCAGAATATTCAACGGATGAGAGCTGGGGGCCTAAATTTGATAATCAACCTTATTTGCCTTGGTATGCGTTTGATAAAGAAGCATTTCCAAATGATTATTTAAAAGAAGTGCCTTGGAAAGCCTCTGAAAATGATGTAGATTCGTTTTTCCGTACAGGGGTAACTACTTCTAATTCAGTGTCAATTACGCGATCTATCCAAGCAACGAATTTACGTTTATCGGCAAGTACTGCCAAAACCGAAGGTATTGTTCCTAATTCGCATTTGAAAAAATCGACTTTATCGTTTAATTTCGGTTCTAAATTAAGTGAGAAATTTAAAGTAGATGGAGGTTTGAATTATGTTTTTACTAACGGATTTAACCGTCAGGATCAAGGGTATAACGATAACTCAGTAGCCCAAAAATTTTACCAATGGGGACAACGCCAATTGGATATGAAAAAGTTACGCGATTACAAAAATCCGATAACAGGTGAACAACGTTCTTGGAACAGAGTTGCTTGGGATGATCCTACACCTTTGTATTCCGACAACCCGTATTGGATTGCCTACGAAAATACAGCTGAGGACAAACGTCATCGTTTCTTCGGTAATGTGGGAGTAACTTATAATATTACTGATAAATTATATGCTGTGGGGAATGTATATGGCGATGTGTATTCGTTTGCTATTAAAGAACATGTAGCCATAGGCTCACAAGCACAATCGTATTTCACAAGTATAAACCGAAATTCATCGGATTTTAACTATGAGGCTCGTTTGCATTTTGACCCGAAAATAGGTAACAATTTTAGTATAAATTCATTCGTAGGAGTGTCTCGCCGAGAGGCTCGTTACAATTATGTACACGGAACAACTGTTGGAGGTTTGGTAAAACCCAATTTTTACAATTTAGCTAATAGTACTGCGATCCCCAGAGGGAGCAATTATGAAAGTTGGAGAAGGACTAACAGTGTTTACGGAATGGTTTCATTAGGCTTTAAAGAGATGTTATTTGTGGAAGCAACAGGGAGAAATGACTGGTTCTCAACGGTTTCAAAACCTGTCTTTTATCCATCAGTAACTGGATCGTTCGTGTTCTCTTCGGTAGCGAAAGCGGATTGGTTATCGTTCGGTAAAGTACGTTTAGGGTGGGCTCAAGTGGGTAATGACACAGGGCCTTATCGATTAGAAACTCATCCTGTAGTGAGTGATTCGTTTTTGGGGGCATCTCGTTATGCCAATCCAACTACAGAGAACACTCCAAATTTATTACCAGAACTTAAAACGACACAAGAGGTTGGTTTAGAGCTTAAATTGTTTAGAAATAGAGTAGGGCTTGACATAACGTATTACGATACCAAAATCAAAGATTTGATTTTACCTTTGACTACAGATCCTTCAACAGGATATGCGTATAAATATCTCAACGCAGGGTCAATGCAAAATCAAGGTATTGAGGTAAGTTTGAGTGCTACTCCTGTAAAAACAGATGATTTTTCATGGGACGTAACTTGGAATTTTGCTAAAAACAACAACAAATTGTTAGAGTTGCACCCACAAATGAAAGTGTACCAGTTAGCGAGCTTCTTTAGTAGTACAATACTAAACGCTGTGGAAGGAGAAACTTACGGGCAATTGTACACCACTAACTACAAATTCCATGAAGGTACAGGGCAGCCTATTGTTGGAAGCAATGGACTTTACGTGAAAGGTAATGTGGAATCATTAGGTTCTATAATTCCAGATTACAACATGGGGCTTAACAACACATTCCGTTACAAAAACTTTGACCTTTCTGTGTTATTTGATTTTCAAAAAGGAGGAAAGTATTTCTCAACCAACCATATGTTCGGGATGTACTCAGGGATGTTGAAAGAAACTGCTGAAGGCGACATTCGTGAAGCAGGAGTCGTGTTAAGCGGAGTAACTGCTGATGGGCAACCAAACACAACGAAAGCTGATGTGGCAGCTTGGGGAGCAAGCCACTATACAGGGGTTCGAGCTCAGAGTGTTTTTGATGCAACCTATTTGAAATTGAGAAACATATCACTTTCATATACGGTAGATTTGCCAAAAAACAAACATATTAAGGAACTTGTTCTATCAGCCTATGGTAGAAACTTATGGACAACAGGGCTTGATTACAAAGGTTTTGACCCCGAGCAGGCTTCTTATGGAAGTGGAAACGTACAAGGAATTGATACTGGTTCGTTGCCATCAACAAGAACTTATGGTATGAGCGTTCAAATTAAATTATAAGAGTAAGACATGAAAAAAATATATACATTATTAGTAGGGGGGTTGGTTGCACTAACAAGTTGCAACAAGGATTTTGAGGAAATCAATACAAACCCTAACAGCCCCGATGCCTTTATTTCGTATGCTGTATTTAATGGAGCAAACAAATCATTGATGGATGGTACGCGTGGTGCTTTTACCTCTGGACGTGTGGCATTGCAATGGGTACAGTATTCCGCACAAAGAAACTATACGGAAGAAGACAGATACCAATATCGCCCAACTTCTGGTGATAACTTATGGTCGGGATATTATTTGGCAGCAAAAAATTACAAAACACTCATTGAGCTAAATACTTCCGAAGAAACTAAGCTATACGCATCAAATTTTGGCGAAAATGAAAATCAGGTTGCGGCAGCCCGCATTATGTTGGCTTACGTATTTAGTAATTTAGTTGATACTTTCGGAGATGTACCATACTATTCTTACGGAAATAGCGACCCTGAATTTCAGGCTTTAAATATAGATGAAACATTTACGCCTGTATATGTTTCTCAACAAAAAATCTATACAGACATTCTTAAAGAATTGAAAGAAGCCGTTGCGATGACTGTTGGGAGTGATAACAGTAGAGTATTTACAAAGGGAGACGCTTTGTTTGGTTCTGTAGGTAAAATGAAACGCTTTGCTAATTCATTGCGTTTGCGTATTGCTAACCGAGTGAAGAATGTACCAGCCTTATCGACGATTGCTCAAACACATATCACAGAGGCGATTGCTGGTGGTGTTATGCAGTCTAACGATGATACAGTAGGACTAACGTACGAAAACAATGAAGTAGCTCCATCTCCTATGTACACAGCTTTCTTTGTCGATGCACGAAATGATTTTTCTGTATCAAGTTCCTTTGTTGAGCTTCTAAAAGGAGAAAGAGGTTCGTATGGAGTTGATCCGCGTTTACAAAAATATGCAGCACCTCGTACTGCCAGAATTTCTCAAGTAAAGGCTCAAAGTTATGCAGAGAGTGATGATTTAGCGGATTATGTAGGTATGCCTTATGGTATTGCTAACTCCTACACAGCTTCACAAAGAGGTTTTGGAGTATCATCTTTTAGTTATAATGTATTAAAACCTGACTACACAGAAGTTTTAATGGAATATGCTGAGGTATGTTTCTTGCTTTCAGAAAATAATGGTTGGGACGATGCTTGGTACAAAAAAGGTGTAGAGGCTTCTATGGAGCGTTGGGGCGTTGATGGTGCAAAATCTGCTACATTTGTAGCTGGATTAACTCCTGCGAATGAAGAAAATGTAATTACACAAAAATATATCGCTTTGTATATGCAACCCTATGAGGCTTGGAGTGAATATCGTAGAACAGGATTTCCTAATACGCTTAATAAAGTTGGGCAAACGTATGATTTGGTAGCTCCAATTAGACGGCAAGACAAACCAGATATTACTAATTATGTATTTAATTCATTGGTTCAAGGAGTAACCGATTTGCCTGCACGTTTGCTTTATTCGGCTCGATATAGCCAATTGAATAAAGAAAATTATATGAAGGCTCTTCAAAATATGGGAATGAGCGAAGACTCAATGACACATAAATTGATTTGGGCGAAGTAGACAATTACTCTATAATTCGAAACAAGGCTACTCTTCGGAGTGGTCTTGTTTTTTTATTGCCGTTAGTAGTATCCTCTGTTCCAAAGGAATCTATTCATTCTGAGGGATTTTTTAAAAATTATTTGTATCTTCGCACTTTTCAAATAGATAATACACAAAAATCAAGATGTTTACGAATAACGATTTTAAAAAATACGACCTAATTGTCGGGTGGTTTACGTTTGCTATCGCATTGATAGTCTATGGATTAACTGTTGAACCTACGGTGAGTTTTTGGGATTGTGGGGAGTATATTTCCACTGCTGCGAAATTACAAGTGGGACATCCGCCAGGAGCTCCTTTTTTCCAAATGATGGGAGCTTTCTTTGCTTTTTTTGCTCCTGAAGCAGAAAATGTAGCTTTGTTTGTAAACTACGTGTCCGTCTTTTCAAGTGCATTTACCATATTGTTTTTATATTTTATTATCACTAACCTCACTAGGAAAATTGTTACTAAGAACGGAGAAGCTATATCCACAGCTCAGGGAATTGCAATTTTAGGAAGTGGTTTTGTTGGAGCATTGGCCTATACTTTTTCTGACAGTTTTTGGTACAATGCTGTTGAGGCTGAAGTGTATGCTATGGCGATGCTTTTTATGGCAGCTATGTTTTGGTTAGGGATCAAATGGACAGATAACCTGCATAGTGAACGTGGTGATAAATGGCTGATTTTGATTTCATTTGTGATTGGCTTGTCTTTTGGAGTACATTTCATGGCTTTACTTACCATTCCTGCTATCGGGATGTTATATTTCTTTAATAGTAACTTTAAAAAAACGTTCAAAAACTTCGTGATTGCCAATGTGGTTTCAATTGCTGTTTTGTTGTTAATTTTCAAATTAATACTTCCTTACACCTTGGCTTATTTTGGATATTTAGAAGTATTTTTTGTCAACTCATTTGGTCTGCCTTTTAACTCCGGAACAATCATCGCAGGATTGTCGATAGCTTTAGCATTTTTCTTAGTACTACGCTATACTTATAAACACAAAAAGGTGTATTTGCAAACCATTACGTTATGTATTTTGTTTGTGTTGATTGGATTTTCATCGTGGTTAATGATCCCGATTCGTGCCAATGCGGATGTGGTAATTAATGAAAATAGCCCTACCGATGCTCGTTTGTTATTAGCTTACTACAGATTGGAACAATATCCTAAAACCCACCTATTTTATGGGCCTATGTATTCTGACAAATACGCTGATTTGGATGAAGAAAATCCATATGAAGACGGACAACCAAAATATGAAAGAGATTACGTGAAAAATGAGTATGTGATTGTAAACGACTATAAAAACACCGTGCAATCCCCTAACTCTAAACACGTTGGGCTTCTGCCTCGTATGTGGCATCCATCACATGCCGACAACTACATGCAAATCACTAACTATTTAAAATTCAACATAAAACCTGAATATTTTTCGCATAAAGAATTATATCAAGCAGTGGATAAATTCAAAAAAGATGTGGAGAGAGGTAGAATCAGTACAGCAGAATATGACCGTTTTTTGACTCGTTTTCGAGAATATTTAGATATCGAAAAACCTAGCTTTACTGATAATATGTACTATATGTTGAGCTATCAAATGGGATATATGTACTGGCGTTACTTTATGTGGAATTTTGTTGGACGTCAGGATGATATCCAAGGTAAGCAAGATAACCATGGACGTTGGCTCAGTGGTATTAAATTCATCGATGAAATACGTTTAGGCTCACAGGATAACTTGCCTTCCGATGTGCTGAATAACAAAGCACGAAACACCTATTTTTTCCTACCATTAATTCTGGGACTTGTGGGACTATGGTTTATGTATACCCGTAGTGAGCGAAAAACATGGGTAATATTCGTATTATTTATGTTTACTGGATTAGCACTGAAGGTGTATCTTAACGAAAAACCTTTCGAACCGCGAGAGCGTGACTATGCGTTAGTAGGTTCCTTTTTCGCTTTCGCAATATGGATTGGAGTAGGTGTGTATGCTTTATTTGATATGATTAGAAGACATGTAAACCCTAAATTATCAGCACCTTTGGTAATAGTTCTAACCTTCTTATCGGTACCAACATTGATGGCGTACCAAAATTGGGACGACCATGATCGCTCTGGAAAATACTCAGCACAAGCAATGGCTCATGCTTATTTAGATTCAATCCAAGAAGATGTAGGAGCAATGATTTTTACCATTGGAGATAATGACACTTTCTTGTTGTGGTATGCACAAGAAATAGAAGGTTATCGCACCGATGTTCGTACCATCAACACTAGTCTCTTACAAACGGACTGGTACATAGACCAGATGAAACGCAAGGCTTACGAAAGTGATGCTATTCCATCTCAATTAGTTCACAGTCAGTATGCTCACGGAATAAACGAGGTTGTACACCACATTCCACGAACTGAAAATATTTGGAACATTAAGGATTTTATGAATTGGATAACGAGTGAAGACCCTAAAACCAAGCAAGAACTTACCAATGGAAGAACAATAAAATATTACCCAACAAATAAAATTCGTATTCCTGTTAACAAAGAAAATGTTCTGAAAAGCGGTTTAGTAAAACCTGAAGATGCGGATTTAATTGTAGATTATATTGATCTCACTTTACCTCCATATTTGGATAAAGCTCGCTTGGTAAAATTGGATATTTTAGCAAATAACGATTGGAAACGTCCAATTTATTTCACAGGTGGAAGTTCTGAAGATCAGGAATATATATGGTTGAAGGATTATTTGCAATTAGATGGGTTTGTGTACAAACTAGTGCCAATAAAAACAGCAATCGATAAAGAAAATCCGTACGATATCGGTCGTATTGACACTGAATTGATGTATGACATTGTCATGAAATGGAAATGGGGTAATATGGGAAGTTCAGAAATATATCATGATATTGAAACTCGCCGAAATAGTAATGTTTTCCGTGGACATTTAGCACGTTTGATTGAAAAACTAATTGAACAAGATAAAATCGAAAAAGCGAAAAATGTACTGGATTTAGTTATGAAAAACCTACCTATGGAATATTATGACAATTATTTTTATTTAAATCCTTATATAACAAATTATTACAAAGTAGGTGAAGCTGAAAAAGGGCGTACATTAGCAGAAAAAGTAGTGAAAAAATATCAAGAAGAATTGACTTACTATTTAAATCTGTCCGCCAATGAATTGTATGAAAATTATGCAAATGTCGACAGAACAATTCGTTTGTATATGATTCTTCTAGTTGAGATGGAGGAAGTTGACCCTACGTTCTACAAAGAGCAACAAGCCTTACTTCGTCAACTGATAGCTCCGCTTCTCAGCGAAGAAGAGTTGGAAGAATATGATCATATTCAAATGGAAATTCCTGAAGAACAGCAAGTAACTGAACAAAAAGAAACTGAAGGGGAACGATAAGCTACCTAAGTCTTTCTAAAGGGTATCGGACTACCTTTTTATTTGTGGTTTCCTAAATCGACACGTTAAGTGAAACTAATAACATATTGTACATCAGTTAATACCCTATATCTACCACAAGCAATCCCGAAACTCGGTAAAAGAACCTGAAAATCAGTTTTTAATATCGGCAATGTGGTGAATTAAGACTAAAAAACAGCCTAATTTTTGTCCATTATACCAATTTTTGTGATTTATTGCATTTAAGATATACTTTTATTTCGCGTACCTTTGCTCCAAAGTTAAATGTTTATACTTCATTGTCTTATGTGGTTATTTGACAAAGAAATAACATTTTTTTGAAGAGAGAAAGTTTTTTTACTTTCTCTCTTTTTTCTTTGGGCTAGCCCAAAGAAAAAAGAGAGAAAAACGATCCCAAAAAATTGCACTTACCATTGGAATTTAAGAATAACCTTGGCTATCCTTTCTCTTTCTTCATCGGTCATATTGGAGCCTGATGGTAAGCAAAGTCCGTTGTCAAAAAGGGTTTCGGATACTTTTCCACCGTAGTAAGGGGCATCGGCAAAGATGGGTTGTAAGTGCATCGGCTTCCATAACGGACGCGACTCGATATTTTCCTCTAAAAACTTCAAACGCAAGTCTTCACGATGGAATCCTGCTTTGTCCTCGTCAATAACAATCGCCGAAAGCCAATGGTTGGAATAAAAATCCGAAGACGGCTCGGTGAATAAAGTTATGCCTTCTATATCTTTGAAAAGCTGTTTGTAAAATTCGTGATTGGCTCTTCTTTGAGCAATCCTTTCCTCCAAAACTTCCATTTGCCCACGACCGATTCCCGCCGAAATATTGCTCATTCTATAGTTGTACCCAATATGCGAATGCTGATAGTGCGGAGCATTATCCCTTGCCTGAGTGGAAAGAAATACAGCTTGGTCTTTCTGTGCTTGAGTTTTGCACACCAAAGCCCCTCCGCCTGAAGTGGTTATGATTTTATTTCCATTGAAACTCAAAATAGACATTTCTCCAAACGAACCGCATTTTTGCCCTTTATAAGTACTTCCAAGTGCCTCTGCTGCATCTTCCACTACTGGAATTTCGTGTTTTTGGGCGATTTGTAGAATCTCGTCCAATTTTGCTGGCATTCCATAGAGATGCACCACGATAATCGCTTTGGGCTTTTTCCCTTTGACGATGCGGTCTTGGATAGCCTCTTCCAAAGCCTGCGGACACATATTCCAAGTCTCGGGTTCGCTATCGATGAATACGGGTGTTGCCCCTTGATAGGCAATAGGATTTGCCGATGCGGAGAAAGTCATACTTTGGCAAATCACCTCATCTCCTGCCTTTACTCCAAGAATAATCAATGCCAAATGCAAAGCTGCCGTACCTGCCGAGAGGGCAGCAATCTTAGTATTTTCTCCAATAAATTTCTCTAAATCTAGCTCAAAATTATTGACATTCGGCCCTAAAGGAGCTACCCAATTTTCGTCAAACGCCTCGTGTATGTACTTGAGTTCATTACCTCCCATATGCGGAGAGGAAAGCCATATTTTTGTGTTCATCTTATTTTGTTTTTCACAATTTTGCACTACCTAAGTGCATTTTATTTATTTTTTTGCACTATTATAGTGCATGAGCATTATTTTTTACCTTTATCACCTTGGCAGGGTTTCCTACCACTGTAGCATAATCAGGAACATCTCTAATCACCACAGCACCTGCCCCTATAAGACAATCATATCCTGTTTGTTTTACACCTGTCATAATAGTCGCTCCTATACCAACGTAAGACTTCTCTCTGACTAACACAGAAGCTCCCACGTTAACACCAAAAGAAATAAACACATTTTTTTGTATGACAGCATGATGCGAAATTATTGTTCCCGAACTAATCATGACATCGTTATCTATTACGGCCATAGGCATTATAACTACCCCTTGAAGAATATAAATTGCGCTATCTCCTAATATCACATCTGTACCTATATTGACGGTAGAATGAATATAGTTGGGTGTAGAAAAACCATTCTTTCTAACCTCTCTCAATATTCTTTCTCTACTACTCGTATCTCCTATTGGCACAAACACCTTTATTTTTCGGTCCATTTCATCTAATAAAAACTGAAGATTTCCTATAACGGGTAGCTGAGAAATAATTGTGCCTTTCAGTTGTGCATTATCATCTATAAAACCTAAAATTTCATATTCACTTTTCAAATATTTAGCATAAACTTGCCCATAAGTTCCTGCTCCAACTATAATACATTTATTCATACCTAATTGTATCTATTAAACCTTTCAACTGTAGCCTTACCTTTTTGATTTATTCCTTCTCTAATTATTATTTTCAATATGGTGAAAAACAATATTTTCAAATCCAATCCAAAACCTACATTATCCACATACCAAACATCGTATTCAAATTTTTTCTGCCACGATATGGCATTCCTTCCATTGATTTGAGCCCAGCCCGTTATCCCTGGTTTTATCTCATGTCTTCTACGCTGAAATTCATTATAAAGCTCCAAATACTGGGGTAAAAGCGGTCTTGGCCCTATCAAACTCATATCGCCTTTGATGACATTCAGCAGTTGCGGAATTTCATCTAAAGAGGTCTTGCGTACAAAGCTACCAACTTTTGTTAATCGATCCGCATCGGGAAGCAAATTTCCGTGTTCATCTTTTTTATCGTTCATCGTTTTGAACTTGATGATTTTGAAAATCTTCCCATCTTTCCCGGGTCTCAGCTGAAAGAAAAACGGCTTTCCTTGATTGGCAAAAAATAAGCCTATCGTAACTATAATAAACACAGGACTCAACAGTAAAAATCCAATGAGTGCCAAAATGAAATCCAAAAAGGGTTTTATGAAAGTTTTATACATTTCTCCCTGCTATTAAAAAGTTATACTCCTCTAAAAGAGCCTTCCAAACTGCTTCTCGTTGGTACCTTTCCACAATCATTCTACGACTGTTTTGTTGCAACGAATAATACAACGATTTATCCTCTCTCATTTTCTTCATTGCTAGTTTCAGTTCTTCTACAGATTTGGAAGGGATAATGCATCCATTTTCTCCTTCCGCTATAATTTCATTACAACCATTGATATCGGAAACAATACTTGGCAATCCCATCGCCCCTGCTTGCATCACCACATTAGGGAACCCTTCGCGATAACTTGGAAAAACCAAGCCATCGGAAATGGCAAAATACGGACGCACATCCTTTTGAAAACCAACCGCTATGATATTTTCATTTTTCTGTATTTCTTTAATAGTATTGATTTCAAGAGGGTCTAAATCTTTTTCTTCTCTTCCTACCAATAAAAGTTTAGTATTAGGTAAATTTAGTTCAGAAAAAGCGACTATCAATTCGTTGATTCCCTTGTCTCTAACTAATCGTCCTACAAAGATAAAAACAAAATCATCAGATTGTATATTCAATGTCTTTTTTAACTCTTGTTTTTCTTGGTCAGAAATGCTCTCAGGAGAGAAGTACTCAGTATTTATTCCGTTGGAAGAACCATTGGCAATTACTTTCAGCTTGTTTTTGGTGGTAAAATTATTTTCTAAAATAATATGGTATAAGCCTTTAGAATTTGGATAAACCTTTGTAGCACAGGAATAGGTGATTTTCTCTACAAAATTGAGTATTTTTCTTTTATTTCCTTTGGCTTCCATCAATGGCAATCCGGCTACGGTATGCAAACGATGAGGAACCCCTGCTAACTTTGCTGCCAACATTCCTATAGTACCTGCCTTAGGGGTATGTGTATGAACAATTTCGGGTTTTTCTTTTCTTAAAAAATTCCACATTTTCCAAAGCGACTTCAAATCTTGTAAAGGAGTGATTTGCCTCGACATTTCAATAGCCACGGTACGAATGCCCTCATCTTCTGAAACCTCACCTAATTCTTTTCCAAAAGAAGACACTCCCACCACTTCAAATCCGTTATCAGACATGAAACGATGCTGTCCTTTCAGTAAGGTCTTCAAAGAAATAGGGACGGTGGTTATACGGAAGAGTTTAATTCGATTCATCAGCTATATTTATTACAAATCATATATATTTTTATACCATTTTTGAAAACAATAGAAGGTCCATACTCGAAATGAATTATCTTCTTTACTCTGCACATGATTGAGCACTATTCTTTTTATCTCTGTAACATTAAAAATATTTTGTTTTTCAAGAAATCCATCTTCTATATAACTAAGTAGCTCATCTTTCAGACCTTGTTTCAGCCAATCCCCCACAGGTACACCGAATCCTTGCTTTGATTTTTCTAAAAATCCTTCAGGAAATTGGTCTTCAAAAGCCTTTTTAAAAATTATTTTTTTATCATTTCCTTTGAGAAGAAAGTGATCTGGCAATGAATGTGTATAATTCCAAAGAGCATGAGTCAATAAAGGAGCACGACACTCCAATGAAGCAAGCATGCTAGTCCTATCCACTTTAACAATCATATCTCCTTCAAGACTGAGCATTTTGTCCACCTGTCTAAAATCAGACAATGATTGTGGTTTAGGAAGCTGACTCTTGTAATATTTCAAAGGATTTTCCGTAAAATAAGATGATAACATATATCTATCTAACTCATGTTCTGGAAAACCTAATTTAATGATATTATAAAAAAATTCACCATCATAATTAATAGATTGTAATGCTTTTCTTATTTTAAATTTCAAGCCTCTATGATCTTCCCTTTGTTTAGTAAAAACATTCGAAATATTTACAATGCTATTATGAAAAAACTGAGGTACAATGGAAGTGTACTTATGGTTAATCGCTCCTATTCGATATTTGTTATATCCTCCGAAAACCTCATCACCTCCATCTCCTGTGAGTGCCACTTTTACAAAGTCACTTGTTTTTTTGGCTACCATATAGCTTGGCAAAGCTGAAGAATCTGCAAAAGGCTGATCAAAATTCAATAAAATAGCATCTAAATGTTGTGTTAAATCCTTCTGAGAAATAACAAATTCATTGTGTTCGCTTCCTATCAACTGAGCTACCATTCTAGATTTTTCAGTTTCGTCAAAAGATTTTTTATCAAAACCTATTGAAAAAGTATTGATTTTCTGGTCAGTATTTTGTGCCAAACATAAACTGACAATAGAAGAATCTACCCCTCCTGAAAGAAATGTACCCAAAGGCACATCAGAAACGCTCATGGCTAATACACTCTCAGTAACCAAATCCTTGACTTTCTTTTTTGCGGAATAAAAGTCTATATTTTGTTTTTGAACTTTATCTGTATGAATAGGTTCTATATAATAAGTATCTGCTTTTAAATCATAGATCAGCAAGCTATTGGCTTCTAATTTCTTTACCCCCTCATATATTGTAAAAGGTGCTGGAATATAAGTCAACTGAAAATAAAGATTCAGTCCTATTTTATCAATTTTTGGTTTTTGAGACAAAGTTGAAATAATTTCTTTCAACTCTAATGACCAAACGAATCCATTTTGTGTTTGAGTATAATATAATGACTTATTTCCAAAGAAATCTCTAGCGATAAATACTTTATCATTACTTTTATCATATAGAGCAATAGCAAACATACCATCAAGCATTTTAAAGCACTGATTTCCATATTCTTGATATAAATAAAGTATTAATTCTGTATCAGATTTATTTTTAAAACGGTAACCTTGGTTTTCTAATTTTTTTCTGAGTGAAGAATAATTATAAATTCTCCCATCAAAAGTAAGAACTTTAGACTGCTCTTCTAGATGAACAGGATATGTATGTTTTTCTTTTTCCTCTACGAAAATTCTGTGCTCGTCATGTTTTGGATGAATAATTTTCAAATTCATCTCTTCCGAATGCTGTTTAGACAACAAATCTGCTTTTTTATATATTAATCCCTTGATTCCGCTCATAATAAAAATGTTACAAAAAATACTTTAATTCCCCCTTTGTATATACCACTAAAATATCATGAAAATACCGTGAATTTATGTATCGTAATATTCATTTCAATAACCTTTGATATAATTGAAATGTTTGATCAACGGTTTTTTGAATATCATATTGCTTAGCTTTTTCTTTACATTTTTTTCCTACTTCTATCGCCAATTGTTTATCAGTCATCAGTTTTAATAAAATTGATGATAGCTCTTTATAATTTTCATTCTCAAATAAAATTCCTGAACCATTTACTATATCTCTCAACCCCTCTACATCGGATGCTACAAAAGGTTTTTCAGATGCCATTCCTTCTATAGACGAAAGAGATAATCCTTCAAAATCAGAAGACAATACATTAACATCTACCGTTTTTAGTAGCTCTGGAATATCCATCCTTAATCCTAAAAAAAACACACGATGCTCTAAATCCAACTCCTTTACCAAAGTTTTAATTTGCTTTTTTCTCTCATCTGGTCCATCCCCTATTAAAAGTAATTTAGCCGATTCTGGTAATAAAGACATAGCCTTTACAAGTATATCTTGCCTTTTTCCAATTCTAAATGCAGAGATTTGAGCAATTAAAAAATCATTTTTATCAATTTGTTTTATTTCTAATTTTTCTTTTTCATACCCCCTTGCAGTAAAAATCCTACATAAGTTCACTCCATTGTCTATTAAAGTTATAGGAAATTTATTCAAATATCTATCAAAAGCCGATTTTACATCATGAGAAACGGCTATTAAATGATCATACAGCTTGTACACTTTCTTATCTAATATTGATAATAGCATATTATTTGTCCGAGTATTAAATGTACTATGTTCACTAAATACTAACTTAACTTTTGATAGAGATAATAATTTCGCAAAAGCTACAAAGTACATAGCGGGAAAGAGATGCACATGTACCAAATCATACTCACGCAAAAGGGGAATCATTTTAAAAATAAGCAGAGGATTATATGGGGTTCCCTTAGAAAGTTCTATTATTTTAATATTAGTATTTTTTTTCATCTGCTCATAAAAAGGATAAGCTTTAGCATCCAACAGAGCCAAATGTATCTCTACCCCTTTTTTTTGAGATAGTAATGGAAGCGTATCCAAGATTAATTTTTCGGCTCCTCCTGTCCCTAAAGAATTTATTACATGTAACACCTTCATCTTAAGTAATCATTTTTAAAATCGAATTTTGCACCTAATATACATATTTAATATGAAGCCTAATGGCAAAACTATCCAATTTTGATATATTTTTTCACCTTTCAAAATCAATTTTATATCTTTAGCAAAAATTGCAGAAGAAACAAGATGCACCGAACTTTTTAAATTTGAAATAAAAGATTTTTCATACTTCTTATAAATATTTCTAGCGTATGCAAATCCTCTTGGAGACTGTTTGTATTGCTTAAAAATAGTTTTGGAAGAACCTTCCTCCTGATATTCTACAATGCAATACACTTCATTTTGATACATAAAGTCATAATCTCTTCCTATCATAATGTATAGCACATCCAAAGGAACTAGACGTTCATGTTCATATTCTGGATACAGTGGATATTGTTTTATAACATCGGTACGAATTACAAGCTTTTTATCTCCCTTTACTCCGTACTTATTATATAAATCCCAAAGAGAACCTTTTTTAAGTTCTACAGGAATATCTGTACCTATTATTTTCCCTTTATTATCTGCATCTAAACCTATAATCCCTGCAATTTTTTCTTTGTTTTCAATTTGTAACCAAGTTATCAATATTTTTTGAATAGCATCTCTAGGCATATAATCATCTGAATCTATACACACATTAAGTTCTGTTGATATATTTTTGTATGCAAGATTATGTCCTGTATGCATACCACCATTTTCTTTAAAAAGATAAGTTATTTCTATTATATTATCCTTTTGCCATTGACGAATCAATTCTTGAGTATTATCATGAGAGCCATCATCTATTACGAGCCATATAAAATCTCTAGAAGTCTGTTCACAAAGACTTTGATACAGCCTTGGTAACAAATGAGCTCTATTATATGTGGGAGTAAAAACAGTGATTTTTTTCATTACCTAGATATTAAAAACATAAAAAAAGTAAAACCGAAATAAGCCAAAGTAACATACACCAAAAATTGAGTTTGTTTAGACATAATCTTATGTTTTATCAGTGGAAAAACAATGACTAGTGCCATCATAAACCAAGATAAATAAGCAAATCTATTTGAGAAGTTAGCTTTAATAACTAATATCCAAAAACTATTGGCTATCAAGTAGGTGCAATACAGCACTAAGTACGGTTTGTATTTGTAATTTAGCTTGAAAACATAATACCATCCTGCTATTATTGCAGAAGCACTATACAATAAAAAGTCCCAACGAAATCCTGTACTTGAAAAATGATCATCATTCACATTTCCATCTGTAAGATAAGAGGTTCTGCTACTATCTATGAAACCAGCAAAAATGCCTTGTAAATCCATACCTGCTACCAAAGATATTGGAATACATGCTATCCAAAAGTACAAATAATATTTGGGCTGAGTATAAAAATTTGCTAATAAATATGCTAACATCGGCAAAGCTACAGAGTTATGAATACTTACAGCAATAAATAAGATGAGTCCTCGCCATAACCATTGAGTTCTTGATATGGCTAATAAAAAAAATGATGTTGCTATCCCATTTCTTATACCATTCGTTCCATAAGCCCAAAAAGAAAAAGAAACGCTCAATAATAAAAACGCATAAAACCAATAAGCCTTGAACCATTTATTACTGACAAAGTATAAAGGCACAATATACATGGCTGCACAAGTCAAGAAGTAAGCATGTACGCTCATGAAAGAGGAGCAAATTTTTGTAAATATATGAAATAACACATCCTCTTTAATAGTGATTGGGTTCCCTTCCTGATAATTGTTAAAATAGTTTGCATAGACACTCATGTCACCGAAATATTGACCACTCACAGGCCTGAAGCCTACGTAAAAAACTAATCCTATTAAAAATAACATTCCAATATTTTGGGACATTATTACAACTTTTCTATCTTGCAAATCTTTTGACATGGTATGAATACCTATAAACAATACTATTATCAAACTTGTATAATAGTATAAAGGTTTATAATATTCTAAAGGAATCCAGTCAAACATTTTTTGCTCTGTTAGTGAATTTTAATACAGAATCTTCTAAGGTTTCAAATAGTGCTTTATTAAACTTACAATCATACCTTTTTCTTGGGTATTCATTCCGATGGTATAGAGAGAACAAATATATACTATACCTATTAGTACTGCCTTTATCATAAAATCTAACCAACCAACTTTAAATAGAACTATTTGAGTTATTAAAAAAGATACTACCAAGGTTAATACAAACACAAACACCAACCCTTTTGCTGTTAACTTAAAAAATAATATAATATCTAATCCAAGCTTCTTAACAAAAAAAACATTCATAATAATCTGTGCAATAATCCATCCTGTTGCAATTCCACTAATAACACCAATCACGCCAAATTTTTCAACAAGAAACAAAGAACTTAACATTCCTAAAACTATGCAACCTAAATAAATCAAAGCGTTATATTTAAAAAGATTTTTAGCTTCTAATATAGAGTTGGCAAACTTTTGAATTAGAGGTGTAGTGTATCCTATCATTACGATAACTGCTATATAGTAAGATTCGATATAATTCTTACCAACCCATAGGCTTACAAACTGCCTCCCTAAAAGCAAGAATTCAATAAATATGAGCATTAAAGAAAATAATGAAAATCTTGCGATTTTAGTCATCTGAAAAGTCAGCTCAATTGAACTCGTTTTTTTTACAATCATTTGAATAGCCTTGGGTAAAAAAAGATTAGATATTGCTCCCGAAAAAGCTGCATAATAAGACCCTAGTACAATTCCTATCGCATAAATCCCCACTTGAGAAGGATCTGACTTTGTTCCTATTATAAACTGCCCTCCTTTCCATAGTATTTGTTCAGTAACTGCAAACAGAAAAATCCACATAGAATAAGAAAATATTTCGAAGATAAATCTCTTATTCATTTTATGAAAACGAAAAATAATTTTTAAATTATTTTTAACATAAAAATAACTTATTAATATAAAAAAAACATTTAGAATGGTATCCAACAGCACCAGTCCCACAGAATCGGCCCCTTGATACAGCACAGTAATAACTAAAACACTACGAAGTACATACTTAATAACATTCATTGCTCTTGGAAAAACAAAATGCTCATAGGCATTACAAATTGCAGCGAAAGAGCCTCCAGGTATAGATACCATTAAATTAAAAACAAGCAAAAGCATCATTAATTTTGCTTTTGAAATTTGTTCAGGATTTAATGTTTCTCCGAAAATATTTTCTATATTAGAGTATAGAGACAATCCAAATATCATAACAATCAATGAAATACCTCCATATATCATTAAGGAGGTTCCTAAGAAATCTTCTTCTTTCTTTTTATTATTTTCTGCTCTATATTTAGCAACATATCTTACAATTGTATTGTTTAATCCCAAATCCATAATAGATAAATAACCTACAAATGCTCCTATCAAAGTATAAAGTCCATATTCACTATCTCCTAACGAACGAATGATAAAAGGGGTAAGTACTAACCCTACAACATTAGTAAGAATGATGTTTAAATATGATAATATAGCTCCTTTTTTCAGCTGATTCATTGGTGTATATTTTACTAAATCATCTTTTTATTTTAATAAGTTTAATTTTTTCTTCATTTACTAATCACAACCTTCCATCTACCGCCTCTAAAATTCCCTTTACATCATACACCACGGCATTTTCTTTGGTCAAAGAATGAATATCCAACTCTTTAAATTCTTTATGAGCCACACCAAGAACTACGGCATCAAACTTTGTAGAAGATAGTTTCTGGGTGCTTTCCACACCATATTCGTGTTGTACTTCTTCTGGATTTGCCCATGGGTCAAAAATAGTTACTTTTACGCCAAAATCTTCCAAAGCAGCAATCACATCCACAATTTTCGTATTGCGAACATCAGGACAGTTTTCTTTAAAGGTAATTCCTAACATCAATACTTCTGCTCCATTCACATTGATGTTCTTTTTAATCATTGCCTTTACCACTTGCTCTGCTACATATTTGCCCATCGAATCGTTCAATCTTCTTCCTGCCAAAATAATCTCAGGATGATAACCGTATTCTTGCGCTTTTTGAGCCAAGTAGAATGGGTCAACACCGATGCAATGTCCGCCCACTAAACCTGGTTTGAATGGTAAGAAATTCCACTTCGTACCTGCAGCTGCCAACACGGCATGGGTATCGATATCCATCAAATTGAAAATCTTTGCCAACTCATTAACGAAAGCAATGTTAATGTCTCGTTGTGAATTTTCAATTACTTTTGCCGCCTCAGCCACTTTTATAGTCGGAGCCAAATGCGTACCTGCTGTAATCACTGATTGGTAAATATCATCTACGATTTTTCCTATTTCTGGTGTAGAACCCGAGGTTACTTTTAAAATTTTCTCTACCGTGTGTTCCTTGTCTCCTGGATTAATACGCTCTGGGGAATAACCTGCAAAGAAATCTACATTGTACTTCATTCCTGAAGTTTTCTCTACCACAGGGATACAATCTTCCTCCGTAGCCCCTGGGTAAACTGTTGATTCATAGACTACAATATCTCCTTTTTTCAGCACTTTTCCCACCGTTTCACTGGCTTTTACTAAAGGCGTAAGCACAGGACGATTGTTTTTATCCACTGGCGTAGGAACGGTAACGATGTAAATATTCGCGTCCTCAATATCTTTTAAATCTGCCGAACATAAGAGTCCATTATTTCCTGTTTTTAAAGGATTCTCTTTCACTAAAGCGGATTGTAATAACTCATCAGAAACCTCCAAAGTATCATCGTGTCCTCCGTTAAGTTTTTCTACTCGTTCTTTATTAATATCAAATCCTACTACGGGATATTTTGTAGCAAAAAGTCTGGCCAATGGCAGCCCTACATATCCCAATCCGATAACAGCGATTTTAGGATTCGTGGTTAGTGATTGGAGATTAGTGATTGGAGTATTCGTATTGTTCATGTTTATTTCAATTTTAATTTCAAACTTTTTATCAAAGCTAACAGCTGTTTCTTTATAATCAACACTTTTTCAGATAATATTTCTGTGTTTCCAGTGTATTTTTGTCTAAATGCAATCTCAATTTGTGTATCTAATTCACTTAGTGAGCTTAAAGCAATATAACAAAATTGTAAATATTCCTTAGTATTTTTTCTATCAAAACCTTCGGCGATATTAGATGGAATAGAAATCGATGCCCTTCTCATTTGACTGGTCAAAACAAATAACTCCTCTCGCGGAAACGATTTCGTCAATATATAAACATCGTCCACTAAATTCATTGCATTTTTCCAAACATCCAATTCTCTATAACTCAACATCATATTTTATGGTTATTTATTGTTAATAATTCTCCCACCATTCACCATTCACCATCCACCATTCACTACCCACTATTCACCATCCACTACTTCAAATTTTCCCAATACCAATCTACCGCTTCTTTCAGTCCTTCAGCAAATTTATGAGTGGGCTGATAGCCTAAGTTTTTCTGTGCTTTTTCTATGGAAGCCAATGAGTGCGGTACATCGCCCAATCGGTTAGGACCGTTCAGAATTTCTACTTCTGCGATTTTAGGGTCGTATTCCGAAAGATATTTTTTGAGCAATTCTGCCATATCTTTGATGGTCGTTCGGTCGCCTACTGCGGTATTATAGACTTGATTTAGCGCATCAGGATTCTCCGAAGTTATCGCTAAAAGATTCATCTGAATCACATTATCAATATAAGTAAAATCACGAGAGTAAGTTCCATCGCCATTAATGGTAGGCGATTGGTGGTTCATCAGCTGAATCACAAATTTGGGAATTACCGCCGCATACGCTCCTTTAGGATCTTGTCTTCTTCCGAAGACATTAAAATATCTCAATCCAATAGTATCAAAATCATAAGTTCTTTTAAAAACATCGGCATATAGTTCATTTACATATTTGGTAATCGCATATGGAGAAAGAGGTTTTCCGATAACATCCTCCACCTTAGGTAACGATTTAGAATCACCATAAGTAGAGGAACTCGCGGCATAAACCAAGCGTTTTACTCCCGCATCTCTCGCCGCTACGAGCATATTAAGGAAACCACCTACATTCACATCATTACTGGTAATCGGATCATTGATGGAACGCGGTACAGAACCTAAAGCCGCCTGATGCAAGACAAAATCCTGTCCTTCACAAGCTTTTTTACAAGTTTCTAAATCACGGATGTCTCCCTCTATCAAGATAAAATTCTCATCGGATAGGAAAGCCTCTATATTGTGTCTATGTCCTGTGGCAAAATTATCCAAAACGGTCACCATAGCTCCTAATTCCAAGAGCTTTTCAGAAAGATTAGAACCGATGAAGCCTGCTCCACCGGTTACTAATATTTTTTTGTTTTTCAACTCAGAAAATTCCATCTGCATCATCACTCAGATTTCTTCTATTTCATTATTTCGCTATATCCTATCGCTTTTCCTATGAGCGTAGTTGAAGTACAACTTTTTATCTTAACATTCACAAAATCACCCACTTTGTAATGTTCTTTCGGGAAAACCACCACTGTATTTTGAGTGTTACGCCCCATCCACTGAGCATCTGATTTTTTGGAATTCCCCTCTATGAGCACCTCGCAAATCTGTCCGATTTTTTGTTGTGTGCGATACAGACTGTGTTTCTGTTGTAGGTCTATAATTTCTGCTAAACGACGTTTCTTTGTTTCTTCGGGAACATCATCAGCGATTTTGCGAGCAGCTAATGTTCCTGGTCGTTCTGAATAGGCAAACATAAATCCAAAATCATATTTCACATATTCCATGAGAGAAAGCGTATCTTGGTGATCCTCTTCGGTTTCCGTTGGAAATCCTGCAATCATATCTTGAGAAATGGCACATTCAGGCATACGCTCACGAATGTTGTCAATCAACGTAAAATACTCAGCTCGAGTATGTAGTCTATTCATTGCTTGGAGTATGCGATCGCTTCCGCTTTGTACAGGCAAATGAATATACTTGCAGATATTATGATGTTTTGCCATCGTATCTATCACATCCAAAGTCATATCTTGAGGATTGGATGTTGAAAAACGAATACGCATTTTTGGATGTGCCGTGGCAACCATATCCAATAATTTGGCAAAATTGACCGCCGTTGCCTTTTCCATTTCAGTAGCTTTATCAAAATCCTTCTTAAGTCCGCCACCATACCAAAGGTAGCTATCTACATTCTGCCCCAATAGAGTAACTTCCTTAAAACCTGCTACTTGCAAACTATTGATTTCTTCAAGTATAGAAAATGGATCGCGACTTCGTTCACGCCCTCGCGTAAAAGGTACGATGCAGAATGTACACATATTATCACATCCACGCATAATTGAAACGAAAGCAGTTACTCCATTGCTATTGAGACGTATAGGAGAAACATCGGCATACGTTTCTTCCTTGGAAAGAATCACATTTACGGCCTCTCGTCCTCCGTCTACCTCTTGTAATAAGTTAGGCAAATCTTTATAGGCATCAGGGCCAACTACCATATCTACTATCTTTTCCTCCTCCAAAAAGGCATGTTTCAAACGTTCTGCCATACAGCCCAACACCCCCACTTTCATAGCCGGACGACTGCGTTTTACAGAGTTAAATTGCTCCAGCCGTTTTCGAATGGTTTGTTCAGCTTTCTCACGAATCGAACAAGTATTAAGCAACACCAAATCGGCCTCCTCTAAAGTTTGCGTAGTATTGTAGCCCTCTTGAGAAAGAATAGAAGCCACAATCTCACTATCAGAAAAATTCATCTGACAGCCATAACTTTCGATATATACCTTTTTGCTGTTATTTCTATTTACCTCTAAAACAAGACTTTGCCCCTGCTTCGATTCATCTATCACTTTTTCCATAAATGCATATTTTTCAAGCCACAAAGATAGAAAATAATTAGCAATCCACAACCTGATTCATCGTTGTTTTTGAAAAACAACAACTTACCAAAACAAATCAGATTGCACTGGAACTGCCTACCCAACACTACTAACATTTACTTCGCAAAATTCGACTGAAATGCGGTTGCAAATGTTGTCGCATAGCTTCGCGAAATGATTGCGGAGTCCCATTTTTTAATTCCTCCACCAAATCTCTGTGAGTTACTATGGAAATTTCGTCTTCCAGAGTACCATTCGCTAACGCTCCATTCATCTCTTCTCTTTGGAGGTGATGAACATATTCAAATACTGGAAGGATAATTTTCTGAAATCGCAAAAGCATCTCATTATCAGCTATTTTGTAAAGTGATTTATGAAACAAGACCTCATCTTCCAATGAAAAGCTATTACTATCACATTGCACATCTCTGGTTTTATTGACAATTTGTTCCAATGTTTGAATTTGCTCTTGAGTTTTACGTGCAAACACAAAATCAGTCATTCCGATTTCAAACATCAAACGAAATTCAAACAAATTATGCAATGTAGCTTTATCCAGCATGTGTGGATCGAGCATTTTCTCCAAATTTTCAATCAAATTGGGTTCTTTGAGAACCATCCCTTTATGTCTTTTTGACTCAATAAGTCCTAAGGTTCGCAGTCGTAACATAGCTTCTCTCACTGCCGTACGACTTACCCCCAACTGTTCAGCCAATTCCATCTCCTTTGGAAGCGAATCTCCAGGACGAAGATCATTTTCTTTGATATACAAAATAATTTGTTGTTCAATTCTATCTACTAAAGAGACGTTTTCTGAAGGTTCTATTTTCTGAAGTTCTATCATTTGTTTTAATTATTTACGTCCACAACATGTTCTTTTATTCAAAAAAAAATCCTACATTTGCGGAAATTGAAAAGTACTTCTCGGGTCAAGTAACAAAACCCTGCTAAGGTACGCCTTTTTTACATAAACAACAAACAAGTAGAGAAAAAATAACATAAAATATCTTTATGAAACACAGCGAACTTTATAAAAAAACATTATTAGAAGATGTCATTCCCTTCTGGGAAAAACATTCGTTAGACCACGAATTTGGCGGATATTTCACTTGCCTTGACCGTGAAGGAAACGTTTTTGACACCGATAAATTCATCTGGTTGCAAGGACGACAAGCGTGGACTTTTGCGATGCTTTACAATCAGGTAGAGAAAAATCCAAAATGGCTTGAAATCTCAAAATTAGGCGTTGAATTTCTGAAAAATCACGCAATGGACAGCGACGGGAATTTCTATTTTGCACTCACTCGCGATGGCAAACCACTGGTTCAACCTTACAACATTTTTTCGGATTGTTTTGCAGCAATGGCTTTCAGTCAGTATGCAAAAGCCTCGGGTGATGAAACTTATAAAAAACTGGCTATCAGCACATATCACAACATATTAAAAAAACAAAACAATCCCAAGGGCAAATACGAAAAAACAACCGACGTGCGTCCGCTCAAAGGATTTTCACTCCCGATGATTCTTTCTAACTTGGTTTTGGAATTGGAAAGCGTTCTTTCAGAAGAAGAAATCAACAAAACGATAGATTTCAGTATCAATGAAGTAATGAACGTATTTTTAGATGCTGAAACAGGTATTATTTTTGAGAATGTTCGCCCTGACGGAAGCAAAGAAGATAGCTTTAACGGTCGATTGTTAAACCCTGGTCACGGCATCGAAGCGATGTGGTTTATGATTGACATTGCCCTGCGTCGTGGCGACCAATCCCTTATCGAAAAAGCTACGCAAACCATACTTAACATACTCAATTACAGCTGGGACAAAACTCACGGAGGTATTTTCTATTTTATGGATTCCAAAGGAAACCCGCCACAGCAATTGGAGTGGGACCAAAAACTTTGGTGGGTGCATCTGGAAACTTTGGTTGCACTTTCAAAGGCATATCTTCACACCAAAAACCAAGAAATTTGGACGTGGTACGAAAAAGTACACAACTATGCTTGGTCGCATTTCTCTGACCCTGAAAATGGCGAATGGTTTGGTTACCTCAATCGGGAAGGCAAGCCCTTGCTTACGCTTAAAGGCGGAAAATGGAAAGGTTGTTTTCACGTGCCGCGTGCAATGTTCCAATGCTGGAAAACATTTGAACAGATAGAGAATAGAAATTAGGGAATAGGGATTAGCAATTAGACTAATCACTGACCACTAACCACCAACCACCAACCACTAATCGCTAAAAAAATAAATACGAATAAAATAATACCAAATTAAAATGAAAAAATACATTTTATGCCTCGGGGCAATGATTTTTATGGCAAGTGCTTGTAAAAGTGCTTTGACAACGCCGTCAATTTCGATAGACGTAACCCAACCCGAAATGCCATTGCAAACAAATCGGGATAATATTCTGGCAAAAGCCGTAATACGAAGTGATAAACCTATTTCGGTTAAAAAAATCGCCATTGATTTGAAAGCGGAAACCAATGCGTTCGACCTAAATGAAATCGAAATTTATCTTGCTGAAAAAGACGAATTTAAGAGCGGTGTTTCTTTCGGAAAAATCCACCAAATTAAAAACAAAAACACCTTCAACGGAAATTACACTTCCGCAGAAAAAACACTATACGTATGGGTAGTGGCTAAAACGGTGGCAAATCCGAATCTTTTAAACAAGATAAAGGTAACACAAGTGGAGGTAAATTTGCCAAACTCACAAAAAATCATCACGAAAAACATCAAAAACCCTGCACAACGCTTCGCCTTTACCGTTCGCGACAAAAAACAAGACGGCGTTGAGTGTTATCGCATTCCAGGGTTGGCGACCACCAACAAAGGAACGCTCATTGCGGTGTACGACAATCGTTACAACAATTGCAAAGACCTGCAAGAGGACGTAAACGTGGGAATGAGCCGAAGTACCGATGGCGGACAAACGTGGGAACCGATGAAAGAAATTATGGATTTGGGCGAATGGGGCGGACTCTCCAACCAACTCAACGGAATTGGCGACCCTGCCGTATTGGTGGATAAAAACACAGGAACTATTTGGGTAGCAGCTCTTTGGCTTCACGGACACGACAAAGACAAAATGGCGTGGTGGGCTTCCAAACCTGGAATGACGCCACACGAAACAGGTCAGCTAATGCTCGTAAAAAGCGACGATGACGGCATCACGTGGAGCGACCCCATCAGCATCACTCCGCAGACCAAAGACCCCAAATGGTATCTTTTCTTCAATGGTCCTGGTAACGGAATTACCCTTGCTGATGGAAAAATAATGTTTGCGGCACAATATAAAGATGAAAATCAAGTACCACATTCTACCTTAATATATAGCGACGACCACGGAAAAACGTGGCATTGTGGAACGGGAGCTAAATCGCATACTACAGAGGCTCAGGTGGTTCAGCTTTCTGATGGAAGTATAATGCTTAATATGCGTGACGACCGAAATCGGCAGAATTACACGCTTTCCGATGCCTTTCACGGACGTTCAGTGGCTGTTACTCGCGATTTTGGAAAAACGTGGACAGAACACAGCACATCACGTAAGGCACTAACCGAACCCAACTGTATGGCAAGTATCATTTCCTACTCGGCTAATAACGGTAAACAATATTTGTTTTTCTCGAACCCTGCCGATGCAAAAAATAGAATTAACATCACCATCAAAGCGAGTGATGACGACGGCAATACGTGGAATAAACTCCCTCAAATAAAACTCTATGCCAATGGTAATTTCGGATATTCTTGCATGTCTCTGATCGATAACAAATACATCGGAATACTTTACGAAGGAGTTGGTGATTTAATCTTTCAAAAAATTCCTATTTCGGAACTTATAAAATAAACAAAAGATCTGAAAATATATCGTTTTAGCGACTTTCTCTTTCAAAATTATGCTATAAAACCTCATCAAATTCAACCACTCTGGGTGGAAAACTTTGATGAGGTTTCTTTATACTTCTGGGAAGTCTGATTTAAGTAATAGCAATCAATCACACAAAAAAGAGGCTATGGAAAATTCCTCAAATAGCCCACTATATGTGATAAAAAATCATAGTTTCGTAACTGGTGGCTCATCTGCCAACGGCACAAAACGAGCCTTTAAATTAGGCGTGGGCATATCTGCATCTAATGGATACATCGGACGTTGGATACCTTTGTAAGGCAAACGCAATAAATCCTGATCAACACCACCTGGCGTTAAAGCCATTACCCAGCCTTTACGCATATTGTAAAGTTCAGGTACCAAATATCCGATTTTTACCACTAAAATATCCGTTTCTCGAGGGTTTAACCCAATTTCAGTAAAGTAACGCTCATAGTGATACGCTTTTCGTTTTTCGGTGATAATCACAGAAATAGCTCCACTTTTAACTACTACAATCGTATTGTTTTTATCGTCTTTTTCAATAGCTGTAATGGTTCCTGACACACGCACTGGCGGAGCGTAACGATCGTCAACACGGGCTCCTGCCAAAGCATCAATTTTACCTCCTACTCCAATAGCTTGTGCTTGTCTTACAAATTCAGCATCAGGAATAGAGGCGTAAATAACACTTTTTCCTTTTTCAGATTTAAATTCAGGACGTTTGAAAAGCTCGGTAAGTGTCCATGTAACATCACCTGCTCCTCCTGCCGTCGGGTTATCTCCCATATCACTGATAATGAACGGTTTTTCTGTACTCGCTAAGGCTTGTGAAAGACACTCGGGCAAATAGGCTGTTGGTGCTACAAACTCAAATTTATCGCGTACATCCCAAAAATGTTTCGCCAAGGTTTCTGCCGCTTTGCCTACAGCTTCTTTATCATCACCATAAGTCAAAACAACCCCGTGATTGCGAGGCTCATCTGCCCATGGATATGACATCCAAATGGAAGCATCAATGACCTTATCTCCGTCAATGAGACTCGGAATTTGTCCGTAAAGACTTTTGGCAGGTTCAATGCGTGTGCTTGTTTTTTCACCTGGAAGCAAAATTGGCACAGGAATCCATGCTTTGTAGGCTGGTTTGCCTTTGCCACTCTCCAATCGGTCAATCAAATTTACCAAAGCCCGTTTTTTAGAAATCATCGCATCTTCATGCGGTGCAAGTCGATAACAAGTCATCATATCTACATGCTGTGCCAAACGAGGTGAAACACTTCCATGTAAATCCATACAAGAAGACACCAGAACTTTATCACCGATTACCTCACGAATTCGAACTATTAAATCTCCCTCAGGATCTTCCAATCCTTGAACGCTCATCGCTCCATGAATATCGAAGAAAAGACCATCAATAGGCAAGGATTCTTTGAGCATTTCAAGTGTCTTGTTTACCATTTTTTCATAAACCTCACGTTTTACAATACCTCCAGGCATAGCATGTGAACGCAAAGTAGGCACCCACTCAGCCCGTTGCACAACGGACGAATCGGGAACAAAAAAATTGTAATACGAGAAAATGCTATCACCTATACGCAACGGAAAAGCGTCTTCATCGGAAACAGCGGGTGAAAACGTACTTGACTCAATGGCAATACCTGCAATAGCAATACGAGGTAGTTTTTTCTCTGTTTTTGAGGAACAACCTATAAAAAAGGACAACCCCAAAAGAAATAGAATGCTTTTTATGTATCTCATAACTACAAAATTAGGTTAATAATAGCACAAAAATACAAAAAAAATGAAATAAATACAAAATAATCTCCCAAAGAAACTTATTTTTCCTCACTGCTAATCATTTATGAGTTTAAAAACTATCTTTCTTATTCAGAGCAAACCCTAAGTAACTTTGTACAAATTTTTCTGCAGATTCGGGCTTAACATAATTCACCCGAGAGGTCTAATCTATCGGAAAAAAGCAAATAATTACAATACATCCACTTGATTTGTTTATGCTTCGAATTTTTCACTTGTCCATTCACAAGAAAAATTGAAAATTTGAAAAAACAACGCACTTTAAATTGTTAAATCTACAAATTCTAACAAGAGCTATTTTATACGGTAAACAGCTATATGTTAGCTCCTTAAAATAATTAAAACTTAAAACCTACGATTAATTAATTCTTAATGAAACTCTTAAAATTTTGTAATTAATTTTATTTAACAGATATAAATACATACTTTTGTATCGAAAAAAACAAATTACATTAGAATATGAAAAAACTTTACGCTTTAGTAGTTGGGCTTTTTTTGATACAAATATCATTCGCTCAAACTACAGTAACTACAGGGACATCGACACAAACCGTCCCCTCAAACATTGAACTAAAGACTGAAAAAGAAGCCTTAAAAGCAGAACAAAGAGCTCAAAAAGCCCAAAAGGAGGTGCTCATAGCAGAAGAAAAAGCAAGAAGAGCAGAGGAAAAAGCTCAAATCCAAGCTAAAAAAGCTGAAGAAAAAGCAAAACGGGCTGAAGAAAAAGCTAAAAAAGCAGAGGAACGTGCCAAAAAAGAAGCTGAGAAAAAACAAAAAAATTTAGCTAAAGCTCAACAACAAGTTCTAAAAATTGAAGCTCAAGTTAAAATGAAGCAAAACGAATTGGCTCAAGAGCAGAATAAATTTGAAAGTAAAAAAACAAAAGGAAATCTTTCTTCATCAGACGAATTGAAATACAAAAATCGAATTCTGAAAAAAGAACAAGAAATTAACAAATTGAATCTCAAAGCAATAAAAGCAAAAGAGCAAGTTAATAAATATTCAAAATAAGCATTTATCTAATATAGCATAACTTACATCTGAGGCTGTCCCGAAAGGCAGCCTCTCTTTTTACCATTGTATCTCTCCTTTTCCAACAGATACTAAGTACTGATTTGCCCTACTAAAGTGCTTATTACCAAACCAATACCCTCGATTCGCACTCAATGGCGACGGATGCCCAGAAGTCAAAATATAATGTTTGGAAGCATCTATTAAACTAGCTTTCTTTTTAGCGTAACCACCCCAAAGCATAAACACCACCTGTTGTTTTTGTTCAGAGACCAAACGTATTACAGCATCTGTAAAAGTTTCCCATCCTTGGTTTTGATGGCTTCCTGCTTGGTTAGCTCGAACTGTCAACGTAGCATTGAGCAACAGTACTCCTTGCTTTGCCCAACGTTCCAAATTACCACTTGAAGGATAAGGTACTCCCAAATCCCGTTGCAATTCCTTAAAAATATTTATCAACGATGGAGGATGATCGACACCGTCTTGTACTGAAAAACACAGCCCATTAGCTTGATTTACACCATGATAAGGATCCTGACCTATAATAACCACTTTCACATTTTCAAACGGGCAATAATCAAAAGCTGCGAATATCTGTTGCCCTCTCGGATAACATACCCCTTGTGTATATTCATGTTTAATGAAGCTCACTAATTTCTGAAAATAATCTTGTTGAAATTCGCTAATTAAATAAGGTTTCCATGAAGAATGAATGTTTACTTCCATTTTTTTAATATTTTTGCACGTCAAAATGAAGAACAAAAATAACAATTAATTTTGAAACTTGAATTTTTCCGAATAAGAATTCAGAAGTACCACTTGCAAGAGAAGTATCCAAAAAAATAGCTTTTAATATGTGTGAATACCTAATTTATAGCAGATAAGAAACCTAAAAGTAAGCTGAATTTCAAACAGATGCAGTTAAAAACAAAACTTTCGAACAACCTCAACATATAGAAAAGACGTACACGATACGCCTCACAAAAACATATATATTTGTACCTTAAATGATTCACAATAAAACACTTGAAGATTTAGAATTCGGAACTGTTCTCACACATATTTCTGAAATATGTCACACCGAATTAGGGAAAAAATATGCCTTGCGTTTGCAACCCTTTGAGGATAAGGAAACTTTACTCTTTGCATTGCAACAAACTAATGAATATTTAGCTTCATTTCAAAATAACAATACTATCCCAGGACATAGTTGTGAGAAAATTAGTTCAGAAATACGGCTATTACAAGTAGAAAACACAACGCTCGAACTCTCTGCTATACGAAAACTCTATTTGATATCGCAAACCGTGAATACGCATATTCAGTTTTTTCGTAAATTTAAAGAACTATATTCCATTTTACACGAAACAGCAGAAAGCATCCATTACACTACCGATATTACCGAAGCTATTGATAAAATCGTTGACAAATTTGGCGAAATCAAAAACGACGCTTCCCAAACCTTGGGGAATATACGTAAGGAAATCAGCATTTTAAAAGGAAAAATCAATGAAAGTTTTAATCGAACCTTAGCTGAGTACAATGCTTCGGACTATTTGGATGACATCCGAGAGACCGTGGTGGATAATCGTCGGGTACTTGCTGTCAAAGCAATGTATCGCAGAAAAGTTCTCGGAACAGTGCTGGGTAGTTCCAAAACGGGAAGCATCGTATATATCGAGCCGAGACAAACAGAAATGTACTCACGAGAATTGACCAATTTAATATACGATGAAAAAGAAGAAATTCAACGTATTTTGAAACAACTCACAACCTATTTGAGTCAATATGTAGTTCTTTTCAAAGATTACCAACGCTACATCACAGCCATTGACATCATTTATGCGAAAGCAAAATATGCGTTAATCATGAATGGGCTACTTCCTGAAATCACAGAAGAAAGGGTGCTATTTTTGCAGGAAGCCTATCACCCACTCTTGTTTTTGAACAATCAAAAAAAAGGTAAACCAACCTATCCACAAAATATTGAACTCACAGATGATTCACGCATCATCGTGATTTCAGGCCCTAATGCAGGAGGAAAAAGTATCACATTAAAAACCATTGGATTACTACAACTGATGCTACAAAGTGGTATGCTCGTTCCTGTACATCATCGCAGTCGAATGTGTTTATTCGAACGGATTTTAACAGACATAGGCGACAACCAATCTATTGAAAACCATTTGAGTACATACAGCTACCGCTTGAAGAATATGAACTATTTCTTACGAAAATGCAATGAACGTACGCTATTCCTAATTGATGAATTTGGAACTGGTAGTGATCCCGAGCTTGGAGGCGCGTTAGCCGAAACCTTTTTGGAAGAGTTCTACCACCGGAAAGCATTTGGAGTAATCACCACCCACTATGCTAATTTAAAAATATTAGCCAATGAATTGCCTCATGCTACCAACGCTAATATGTTGTTCAATGATAAAACCTTAGAACCTATTTACAAACTTATCGTAGGAGAAGCGGGAAGTTCATTCACCTTTGAAGTCGCTCAAAAAAATGGAATTCCTTTTGGACTGATAAACCGTGCTAAAAAGAAAATTGAAAAAGGAAAAGTTCGTTTTGACGCTACCATTGCGAAGCTTCAAAAAGAAAGAAGCAAAATGGAAAAAACCGCTGAAAATCTGAAAGATGAAGAAGCTAAAGCACGTGAAGAAGCCAAACGCTTGGAGGAGTTAAACGAACGCATAAAGTCTAAACTGGTAAATTATCAAGAGCTTTACGATCATAATCAACGAATGATTTACTTAGGAAATAAAATTGACGAAGTAGCAGAGCGTTATTTTTATGACGGCAAGCGACGTTCATTAGTATCTGACATATTGCGAATTATTGAGGGTGAAAACGCTAAACGAAAGCAACTCTCCAAAGTTGAAAAAACACAAAAAAAAGAGCAAAAAAAGACCATAGAGACTGAAGTTAATAAAGAAATTAAAGCTATCAGAATTCAGAAAAAAGCTGAAAAAAAGGCAAAAATCACTCAGGAGGAAGCCGCCAAAGAACGAATGCAACGCATGTTAAAAATCAATGACCGAGTACGCATCAAAGATAGTCGTAGCGTTGGTGTCATCGATAAAATTGAGAAGGGAAAAGCTATTGTGAATTACGGCATGTTTACCACCACTGTAGCTATTTCAGAATTAGAATTGGTTGAAAAAGTAAAAAACTAAAAATCAGAACATTACAAAAACACAAAAGTTAAAAAAAGTTAATTAACATTTAATGAATTTGTAAATATTTACATTTTATTATAACTTGCCCACATCAAAGTTTTTTTCTATCAAACTCATTTAGGCTTGATTACTGATTTGCAATGTAATAGACATAGAATGACAATGTTTTTCTATGACAGGATAATGTGGCAACTTAGTCAAAAAAAAGGAATAGAAAATCTCACAACAGATGTGCTTTTAAAAATTAAGGTCGGAAAGATGAAAAACAACAGCGACGAAACAAAAACAAACACAAACTCTCTTAAAGAAACTGAAGGCGGAGCTAAGAAAAATTGCGTTGTCCGCCCTACGCCTATTAATGAAGAGGTACAGTGGGATAAATCAAAAACTTTGATGAGCCGAACCGATAAATTTGGAAATATTGAGTACGCCAATGATGATTTCATTGATGTTTCTGGCTATGAAGCTTACGAATTGATGTCGCAACCACATAGCATCATTCGTCACCCAGACATGCCGAAAGTTGTATTTAAAATCCTTTGGGACAACTTAAAAACTCGTGAAAATTTCCACGCCATCATCAAAAACATGTCAAAAAGTGGGAAATACTATTGGGTGATTACGAACTTTGAAATCAAAAAAGACGCTGAAGATAAAATTATTGGATTTGTATCCTATCGCAAAGCATTGCCCAAGAGCATTATTGAAGAGTCCATTGAACCGCTATACAGACGTTTGCTAAAAATTGAGCAAGTTAATGGTTTGGAGGTTAGCGAGAAATATTTTATGGGGTATTTGGAAGATATGGGAGTTTCATATTACGAATTTGTAGCAAACTTACTAAAAACCTATAAGGAAGAAATTGAAAGCGTTATTTCAAAAGAGGTAAGTAAGGAAGCTGAAGACGATAAATCTGCTGAAAAAGGTGGTTTTTTGTCTAAAATCGTGTCATAAAAAGTTTTTTCATGCTATATTAGATTTTAATTAATTATTGAAAAAGGCCGTCGTGAGACAGCCTTTTTCGTTTGCTAACTTTTAATTTTTTAAAACCAAGGTTTACGCCCTTGTTGATAAATCTTATAGAACTCCTCATCAGACTTAGTTAAGTAAATGATGCCTTCTATAAGAGGCACTAAAGAAGCTATCCCACAAGTAACGACTGTCAATACAATCTGTATAATTCCTTCTTTCGTATATCCTAAAAAGAATTTATGAACTCCTATTGAGCCTAATACCAAGGCCAAAACCCCTGCAAGTACTTTCTTATTTTCTTGCTTAGAGATAGTACTGTTGTTTAATTCTGTACTCATAACTTTTATTTTTTACTTAATTCATAGGCAAAAGTAAGGATTTTTTTTATAACACAAAAGAAAAAGACAAAATTATAAGTATATCAAAACGTTAAAATTCAGTGGGAAATACAACAACAAAATCACTACATTTACTTTTAAAATATTAAAATATGTTAATTAACATTTTTTTTAGACAACATGTAAAGAGATAATTGATAGCTTTGCCCCAATTTACAAATTTAAAATTTAAACACAAACATTTAACATGAAAAAAATCGTATTAGGATTAGGAGTAATTGCTTCATTGATCGCCGTAAGCTGTAAAAGTGACGCAAAGAAAAGCGAAACTCAAACAGAACAAACAGAAGTTGTTTCAACAGAAAAACCAGTTGGCTCTGTGGCTTATACAGTAGCTCCAAGCTCTGTAATTGAATGGGTTGGATCAAAACCTGCAGGAAAACACAATGGAACTGTGAACGTTTCAGAAGGTACAGTAAACGTTGAAAATAAATCAATCGTATCAGGAGAGTTTGTTTTAGACATGAACTCTATCGTTGTTTTAGACTTAGCTGCTGGAGATGGAAAAGAAGACTTAGAAGGCCACTTAAAAGGAACCGGTAAAGAAGATGCTGAAGATCACTTCTTTAACGTAAAAAAATTCCCTACTGCTAAATTTGTTTTCAAATCATTTGACGGAACAAACGTAACAGGAGATCTTACAGTGAAAGAAATTACAAAAGAAGTAACTTTCCCTGCAACAGTTTCTGTAACAGACTCAGAAGTAGTTATTGACTCTCAATCTTTTACAATTAACCGTACTGATTTCGGTGTAAATTACGCTTCAAAATCAATTTTCGACAACCTTAAAGACAAATTCATTAACGACGATATCGAATTGGTTGTTAAAGTAAAAGCTACAAAATAATCTAATTTTTTATTAGTAGTCCTAATAAAAGAGACCGATTGGGAAACCCAGTCGGTCTTTTTTATTTATTTTATGGCTAAAGTAATGATTTGCAAATGGAGTACGAGAGAAGTAAACAGCTATAAGAATACTGTCTAAAATTGCTGTACCTTTTGAACCTGAAATCGTTTATAACAACTGGTAACGTGAAAAAGATCCTACAACAATAGCTTTTACAACTCCCTTCGAAGTCTTGCAACCGGGATATCGAGCTGTTCACGGTATTTAGCAATTGTTCGCCTTGCGATTGGATATCCCTCTTCTTTAAGCAATTGTGCCAAATCGTCATCAGGATAAGGTTTGCTTTTATCCTCTTTAGCGATGATGCGCTGTAGTATTTGCTTAATTTCATGTGTAGAAACGTCTTCTCCTTGATCATTTTTCATTGATTCGGAAAAAAAGTCTTTAATCAATCTGGTACCATAAGGTGTGGTTACATACTTACTACTCGCTACTCTTGAAACGGTAGAGATGTCCATTCCTATTTTATCAGCTATATCCTTTAAAATCAACGGTTTTATTTTCAGTTCATCTCCTGTAAGAAAATACTCGCGTTGGTGTTGCATGATAGCGTCCATGGTAACTAGAAGTGTTTGCTGACGCTGTTTGATGGCATCAATAAACCATTTAGCAGAATCTAACTTCTGTTTAATAAAGAAAACTGCTTCCTTCTGCGAAGAGGTCTTTTCTTTGGCTTTTTTGTAGGTATCAAGCATTTCGGAATACTCTCGCGAAACATGCAATTCAGGAGCATTTCGCCCATTAAGACTGAGTTCCAAATCATTATCATTCACTCGGATGGTAAAATCAGGAATAATCTGCTCTACTTGAACATTACTCCCCGAATACGAACTTCCTGGTTTAGGGTTTAAACGTTCAATTTCTTGTATAGCTTCTTTGAGTTCATCTTCTGAGATAGAAAACTTTTGTTGCAGTTTAGCATAATGCTTTTTAATGAATAGCTCAAATGCCTTTTCGATAATTTCTATAGCCAAATCGACAGATGGAGTCGTTTTTTTACGGCGAAGTTGTATCAAAAGACACTCTTGTAAGTCAAATGCACCCACACCCGCAGGATCTAACTGAAAGATAATCTGTTCACGGATTTGTTTTACCTTATCTTCTTCTGTATAAATATTTTGTGTAAAAGCCAAGTCATCAGTTAAATCCTGGATAGAGCGACGGATATACCCACTATCGTCAATACTCCCTACCAAAAATTCAGCAATGAAATAGTCTTCGTCGGAAAGAGTAAACGTATTCAATTGATTTAAAAGTGATTGATGAAAAGACACTTCGGCACTAAAAGGAATTTCTTTTTCCTCATCATCATCGCTGTAGTTATTGGTATGCAATCGATATTCGGGAATTTCATCATCACTGAGGTATTCATCAATATTAATATCCTCCATATCAATCACTTCACTATCGTTATATTCGTCTGAAGAGTTATCAAATTCATCTGCAAATTCGTCATATTCACTTTCTTCACGCCCCGACTCCAAAGCAGGGTTTTCTTCCAATTCTTGTTTGATGCGTTGTTCAAAAGCCAACGTAGGCAATTGCACCAACTTCATCAATTGAATTTGTTGAGGTGATAATTTTTGCGAAAGTTTCAGTTGTAAATTTTGCTTTAACATATTGTATATTGAATGAATTTAGGGGCAAAAATACGCAAAAAAAGGGAGAAAAAAAATGAATATAACAGTATTATTCAGTAAAAATCAAAAGAAACTTAACCTTGATTATTAACTCAATAAATGAGAAAAACAAAGATCAATATCTCTAAAATATATTTTGTTTCTATTTAACATTCGCACATAAGCAGATATAAAAAACACTACCTTCTGTTTCGTATAATAAAGATAACTATCCTCGATAAATTTCTCTAAAAAACAGAACACAGGAGCAACTTTCATATGGCAACATACACAGGCCATCCTACACATTTAATTAAAGCTACGCCTGGAAAGATTCTTGTGATAAGAACTCATGATGAAAAATTTGTAAAACTTCGTATAGACAGTTATTACCAAAACAAAGCAGACTTAGAATCTGAAGCAAGTCATTTAACAACTAAAGATAAAGACGGATATTTTACTTTTACATTTATTAAAGGTTAATAATTCGGTTTTCTTAGTACAAATAAAGGGTAGTCCAAGTTTTTAGGACTGCCCTTTTTGTTATAAGAATAAAAAAATCAATGGATTAACCTGTAGCACATCTCTAAAAACAGACCTGTTATAAAATAATAAAAAAAAATAAAAAATACACTCAAAATTAATAGCAAACACACGAACACAAAACATATACTCAAAGGTCTAACGAAATAGTTCTAACACCTCATTTCAAAACGATAGAGTATCTACACGGAGCTTTAAATAACACAAAAAATAATGTAATAATTTTGTTTAACAAAAGATGCATTTGAGAATTAAATCCGCTTTGAAAAAAAACTTAGTAAGATATTTTTATAATTCCACAGAAAGTATTAACTTCGCCGATTGATTATTAATACTAAATTAGACATAACAAAAATGGCAATTCTTGAAAAAATTAGAAACCGTACCGTATTTCTTATTGCGATTATAGGGTTAGCTCTTTTCGCTTTCGTAATCTCTGACTTCATTGGTTCAGGACGATTCGGTAATTGGCAAACTACTGAAATTGGAACTGTAAACGGAGAAGATGTTTCCATTGATGCTTTCCGCTTTCAGGTGGAAAACGCTGTTCAAGGAGCAGGTGGACAAGCAAGTAGCCTTGAAGCTGCAAAATACGTATGGGAACAAAACGTTCGTAGCATCCTTTTAAAACAACAATTTGAAAAATTGGGATTAAGCATTGAAAAAGATCAAATTTTGTCAGTGTTAGCTAAGAGTCCTTTGGCTCAAAGCCCTGAATTTACGAATGATCTTGGTGTATTTGATCCTTCAAAATTTATCAGCTATTTAGCCACACTGAAAGCAAGTAACCCGCAAGCTTACCAAGAATGGAAAATGCAAGAAAATGCACTTGTTGAAACTGCGAAGCAACAAATGTACTTTAACTTAATCCGTGCTGGATTAGGAGTTACAAACGCTGAAGCCGAAATCGCTTATCACCAAGAACAAGACAAAGCCGACATAAAATTCGTAGCCTTGCAGTACAGTTCAATCCCTGACAGCACTGTATCGGTGAGTGACAGCGACATAAAAGCATACATCAGCAAAAACAAAAAACAATTCGAGCAAGAGGCTTTCAGAAACATCCAGTACATTGTAGTGAACGAAAAAGCTTCTGCTGAGGATATTGAAGCTGACAAAGCATCCTTATTACGTTTATTGGAGCCACAAGTGGTATACAACAGCACCACAAACTCAAATGACACCATTGGAGGATTTGCCAACGTAAAAAACATCCGTGAGTTTATTGAGAAAAATTCTGATTCTCCTTATGACTCGCTATACGTAACTAAGTCAGAATTACCAACTGTATATGCTGACACCTTATTTGCTCTACCAGTAGGAAAAACTTTTGGACCTTACGATGATAACGGAGTGCTGAAACTATCACGCATGGTTGACAAAGAAACCAACGGTGCTGTAAAGGCAAGTCATATATTGATAGCTTACGCAGGAAGTCGTGCAGCAAATGAGAATACAACACGCACCAAAGAAGAGGCTCTTGCAAAAGCTAACGAAATTTTAGCAAAGGCTCGGAAGGAAGGAGCTGATTTTGCTGAGTTGGCAAGAGAAAACTCAGAAGAACCAGGAGCAAATTACAGTGGTGGTGATTTAGGTTTCTTTACCCGCGGACGCATGGTTAAGCCTTTTGAAGATTTCGTATTTACAAATAAGGTTGGACACATTGGAGTAGTTGAAACAGATTTCGGATTCCACGTTGTACGAGTTACTGAAAAAGCAAATGCCGTACAAATAGCAACCATCACAAGAAATATTGAACCGTCAGAAACAACACTAAACGATTTGTTCACAAAGGTTTCTAAGTTTGAAATGGACGCTTTAGCAGATGTTAAAAACTTTGGTGAAGTAGCTAAAAAATCAGACTTAACAGTGCTTCGTGCTGACAACCTAAAACAAAATGACGAATACATCATTGGATTAGGCAACAACCGACAAATTGTACAGTGGCTTTTCCAAGAAGACACTAAAGTGGGTGACATCCGCAAATTCACTGCAGGAGGAAGCTACATCGTAGCTCAATTGACAAAAAAAGGAGAGAAAGGCGTTTCTTCTGTCCAAGATGCGGCTCCATTTGTAAAACCAATTCTTATACGTGAGAAAAAAGCTCAAATATTAGCTGAAAAAGCAAAAGGAGCTTCCTTAGATGCAATTGCTTCTGCAAATAATGCTGAAGTAAGAACTGCTACAGGTCTGTCAATGAATAATCCAACTATCATCGGTGAAGGTCGTGAACCAAAAGTAGTAGGAACAGTGTTTGCTTTGAAACAAGGACAAACCTCCAAACCTATTGAGGGTGAGAATGCTGTGTACGTAGTAGAAGTTACTGCAATTTCTCCTGCTCAAGCTCCAAGTGATTTAAAATCACAACGCAAAAGTTTAGAGACTCTAAAAGTGAGTCGTGCATCACAAGAGGTGTACAACGCACTTAAAAACGCAGCTGAAATCAAAGAAAATCTAAGTAGTTTCTATTAATATTTTTGGAGATTTACAGAAAAACGAGGACTTGCTAATACTGATATTAACAAGTCCTTGTTTTTTATGCTTTAGCAAAAGAGTAATGATTAACAACTAACAATTGACAATTAACAAAAAATGAAAATCATATCTTACAATGTAAACGGCGTACGTGCCGCAATGACTAAAGGTCTTATCGAATGGCTACAGAGTGCAAATCCCGACGTACTTTGCTTACAAGAAATCAAAGCTTTAGAGTCTCAAATTGAAAAAGAAGCCTTTGAGGCTTTGGGTTATAAATACCAATATTGGCATAGTGCCGAAAAAAAGGGATATAGTGGCGTAGCTATTCTTTCTAAGACGAAACCTACTCATGTAGAGATTGGAAGTGGTTTGGATTACATGGACAAAGAAGGGCGTATCCTCCGTGCTGATTATGACAGTCTTTCGGTGATGAGCTTATATTTACCTTCGGGGACGAACATTGATCGTTTGGACTTCAAACTCACTTTTATGGCCGATTTTCAGAAATATATAGACAATCTAAAAGTGTCTTTCCCTAATTTGATTATCTGCGGAGATTATAATATCTGCCATCAAGCGATTGATATTCACGACCCTATCCGAAATGCCAATGTATCTGGATTTTTACCTGTAGAGCGGGAATGGTTGGATGGATTTATGAAAAGTGGGTTCATTGATAGTTTCCGATATTTTAATAACGAGCCACACAATTATTCGTGGTGGTCGTACCGAGCCAACGCTCGTAACAATAACAAAGGGTGGCGTATTGATTATAATTTAGTTGCTCAACCTCTTGAAAATCGTTTGCTACGGGCTACCATACTACCCGAAGCAAAACATAGTGACCACTGCCCTATCTTAGTTGAAGTCGCAGATTAACAATCGATTTCAATTACTACATACAACATTAAAAGACTATCAAAAAGAACAGTGAGCAATCATTCCAAAGGACAAGAATGACTACTCACTGTTCGTTGTTTATCGGAATCTTCTATACTTCACAGAAGAATACAAATAGCCTACAGGAATTATCTATTTTTGATTATTAAACTGATATTTCAGAGAAAAACCTACATATGGGCGATATGTCATTTTAGTTTGTTTTGAAAAATTCTCACCAACATTAGTTTTGGTATATCGATACGAATCAAAGACATTACTTCCAAACAAACTCAAACTCCATCGGTTGTCCTTCCACGTTTTTGTAAAGGAGGCATTGGTCAGGAATATTGCTTCTACATTGTTTTGCAAGTCTTTTGTTGGCGACTGATATCCCATATTCACACGGAGTAAAAAATTACGCGGTAACCGCAGCGTATGGTTGAGTTTAGCATTGAATCGCCATTGCTCAATAGGGTACGAGTTTGCGTCTACTTCAAGATCTTGACGGTAATGATAGGCGGTAAACGAAGCGTTGACATTCCACCATTTAAAAACATCAACTCCTGCCATAAGCTCTATTCCTGTAGCCCACGAAGAGCCTACGTTCTCTCGTGTGATGAGCAGCATATTATCTCGATACACTCGACTGTAAGGGCTCATTATATCGTGTTGATTACGAGCAAACATTTCTATGGAAACGAAATCCTTCCCCCATGAATTTTTATACGCTAATTCATAGGAATCCGTGTAACTGGGCAACAGACGACTATTCCCTGTTAAGAACGAATATCTATCATTCCAAACAAAAGCTGGTACCAATACCCAATACTCTGGACGACTGATTCTACGACTGTAATTTCCACTAATTTGACTGTTCTGAGAAAAACTATACAGCAAATGCACTGATGGAAACCAATCTGTAAAATTCTTTTTAAAACGATCATTTTTCCTTACCCCTTGCTGATTATCAAAAGAATATATTATATCTCGAGCTGTATGTTCCGAACGTAGACCTAATTTATATTCAAATTTGCCGAACGAACTCTTAAAGCTAAAATACCCTGCATAGATATTCTCCTTGTAGTTAATAACTTGGTTTTCAGAAACATCTTTCGAAGTTTCTACTATACGATCTCCTTTAAAAAACCCGCTTTCAGTAGTAATTTCTGGAATATGATCGGTTTCGATATCTACCCCAGCTTCGATACTTGTAGCGTCAGTTAGTGGTAGCTCGTATTCCAAAATACTTTTAGTGAAAATTTCATTTTTTTCTGAACTTTTATTTCCAAAAACCGTATTTTCCTTTGGGCTAATGACATGACCTTTAGTAAAATCATCACTACTTCCAATAAAAAAGGTATATCCTGAATTTAACTTCAAAAAATGGGATTTATCCTTATTAAAAAAATGCGAATATTCTAAATTAGCACCCCAATTTTGATATAAAAATTGATTATCAACATCCATAAGAAAATCCTTTGACGAAAGTAAATTACCCTCTTTATCAAATGTATTTTCAGAAATTTGTGTTTTATCTATCTTTTTTTCTTTCTTTCTAAAAGGAACATAGTCTATTGAAACATCGATAAAATCGCGATCGGTGATGTCATAATTAAATCCAAAATCAATGAAGGAATTATTCATATTGGCTTTGTATTCACTATTGAATAAAGTTTCAAAACGCTTCCCATCGGGAGCATACACATTGCTTATTCCTTGTGAACGAGAATCTCCCCAATGGTGATCAGCAATATTTCCCGAAACATGCCAACCTCCTTTTTTGCCCTTTTTATCAATGGAATAAGAAAAGCTTTTTCTTTCCAATGTATTAAATTCAGCTGAAAGATTGATAGCATACCCTTCCAATTTATTCTTTTTCAGCACAACACGTATGATTCCTGCCGTTCCCGAAGCACTGTATTTAGCAGACGGATTGGTAATGATATCTATTTTCTCAATCTGTGAGGCGTCGAGCGTTCGTAGGCGTTCCTGCCCATCTTTGGCGATGATTCCATTAATATATACAGTAAAAGTTCCTCCCTCACGATACGTAATCCTACCATCTACACTTACGTTCAATGAAGGCACATTGGTAAGCAAATCTATTGCTGTATTCGCCTCTGGAAAAGCCGAGGCATTGATAGTTTTACGATCTACTTGATACGAGAAAGCTGCTTTTCGACCTTCTACCACCACTTCTTCAATTTGTTGAACGGAAAGATGCAATAAAACATCACCCAAATTTGTTTTTGAAGCATTGATTGACAAAGGTTTAGTAACATCTTCATATCCAACAAAACTGATTTTCAATGTATATTCTCCGAAAGGAATGTTTTTTAATAAAAATTTTCCGTTTTCATCAGAAATAACTCCAAAATTTCGGTTTTTATTATCGGAGGAGAAAAGCGAAACTTCTGTGTATGGCAATACTTCTTTACTTTCAGCATCTACAATTCGTCCTGAAACTGTACCAGTCTGAGCAAAAACAACAGTCGTAAAAAGAAAGAAAATCAAAAATGTTAATCGGTTCATTTTCATATATGTTAGTTGTTAATTATTAATTGTTTAATGGTTAATTCATAATTCGTTTTTTACAAAGATGCAAAAACAAACGAATTGTTACATTTCACAGATTTATTTTTTTTCTCTAATAAAAAAACTTGACCAAAACCACCCATACACAGGTGACTTTGGCCAAGTTTCACACTTATTTTTACTCTGAGAATCTACCTATTTCCACAAACGGCATCGTCAACAAAACCTAATTTCATGCCTTTAGGAGTGTCGATAAAAAACAACGCCTTAGGTCGTTCGTATTTGTCCATCACATACATAACGATAATCTTAGCATCTTTATAGGGAAGCACCACTTTTTCAATCTCATTTGTTTGTTGACTGAAGTATTCGGGCAGCTCTTTCACCAAATGGAGATAAGCTGTTCTTCCTTGGTTGAAATCAAGTTCACAAGGGTCTTGATTAACATCCATTACGGAAAGTGTAGATTCTCCTTGACTGGTCGGTTCAAACTCAAAATCATCGAAATCCATAAATCCATAATTTTCATCTTTCCCTGACAAATAAACCATCGCCCCCGGCAAATGATAACGGCGCAAACCGATAGCAGGATCCATAAATTCCTTTAGATTATCATGTTCATCTCGAATATAGGTATTCAGATTTCTTTCGTAGTAACATTTATTAAGAAAATCAAAACCTACGTCATTTATAAAGGAAGTAAGCAAGGCGTCATCCAAGGCTTCTTGGTTTTGTTGTGTAATATTTTCAACGCTCGATTTAACATTCGTTGTAACTGGCTTTTGTTTCTTTTGAGAACAGGACGCCAACCCGATTCCAATAGCAAGATAAAAAAGACATTTTTTCATACGTTTTATTTTTATTGTTTCTTCCTACTTCATTTATGATTATCCGTTTTGCACAATAAAAGCAATTACAATCTGTACGTTTCTCTAAAAATAAGAAAAAGCTACATAAAGCATTAAAAACAACCCATGCGGAAACATATAAAAAGCGATACTCTTACGTGATTATTGTATTTTTTTCTTCACTTCGCATGAATTAGCGGTTACGCACAATCATAATTTCATTTCTTTTATCAAGTAAAGATAGACGGGAAAGTGGTCTGAATATCCCCAAGTATAATTCCCATTGGACATACTTCGGAACGGATAGCCTTTAAACTTACCTTTAGGATTGGCCAAATAAGGTTTATTAAAAACTCCCGCTTTCCAGTAGCGATAAGTTGATTTATCTTCTTCTAATAATTCTTGTGTAAAATATATCTGGTCAAATAAATTCCATGCATCTTGGTAAGCAAGTGACCCGATACCTTTTTTGAGCATCTCTTCCATAGGATTGTATAAACCTCCTGCCTTAACTTTATTCTTTTTACCTTCGGTTTTTAAAATCTTTTTAAAACTCGCATTAGTAGGATCGTCATTAAAATCCCCCATACTAAAAATTTTAGCTTTCGGATCTTTTGCGAGTAACGAATCTATGATTTTTTTATTCAATGCAGCGGCAGCCTCTCGTTTTGGACGACTTGCTGCCTCACCTCCACTACGCGAAGGCCAGTGATTGACAATAAAATGCATCATTTCACCATCAAACATACCGCTGACCAATAATTGGTCGCGCGTGTAACGACGCTTTCCATTGGGTTCAAAAATTTTCAAAACATGTTTGGATGTTGAAATGGGACGAAACACCCCTTTTTTATAAATCAACGCTACATCAACGCCTCTACTATCTGGGGAGTCGTAATGCACAATACCATAATTGTACTTTTTCAGGTAATCGGTATTGATTAAATCAACGATAACATCCTCATTTTCAATTTCACAAAGCCCAACAATATCTGGTGCTTGTTTGGACACGTCGCTACCTATGTCTGCAATTACCTTAGCTATCTTCTGCACATGATCGTTGTAAACCTTGGATGTCCAGCGGTCAGCACCCTGTGGAGTTCGATCGTCATCAAAAGTCCTTGGATCATTGATAGTATCAAATAAATTTTCTACATTGTAAAAAGCAATTGTTCTGACCATGTATTTCTTTTCTTGTGCGTAAAACGATAATTGCCAAAAGACAAGTATCCATAGTATAAAATATTTATGTTTCATGGAAGTGAGATTTAAAGGATATTTTATTTAATGATTAATTATAAATTATAAATTACGAATTACGGGATTGGATAATTTCGTAATTAGAAATTCGTAATTCGCAATTCACAGTTCGTAATTCGCAATTCACAGTTCGTAATTCGTAATTCACAATTCGTAATTATTAATTATTCGTTGTCAAAACTCTAATTTCATTTGAACCGGCAATAGCTGAAACGATTTTCGGTGGTAGGGAGTAATCCCGTACTCTTGTATTGCTCTGCGATGTTCTACTGTGGGATAACCTTTATTTTTTTTCCATTGATACATGGGATATTCATCTGCAATCCGCTCCATATATGCATCTCGATAGGTTTTCGCTAACACAGAGGCTGCCGCAATGGTCTGTATTTTGGCATCACCTTTGACAATACAAGCATGAGGAATAGTATCGTATTTCACAAATTTATTCCCATCAACAGCAATAAAATCAGGAGTTTGTGATAACTGTTCTAAAGCCCTATGCATTGCCAAAATGGAAGCCCTCAAAATATTCAATTCGTCAATTTCAACGGGAAAAACATGTGCCACAGCAAAAGCTACAGCCTGTTGTTCAATGACAGTTCGCAAAATCAAGCGTTGTTTTTCCGTGAGTTGCTTGGAATCCGTGAGCAGTTCATTCTTAAAATTTTCGGGCAAGATTACCGCAGCAGCCGTCACAGGCCCCGCCAAACACCCTCGACCTGCTTCATCCGTTCCCGCTTCTTTATGTGTATGATAAAATAACTGCATGTTTGATTTCCTGTTGCAAAGATACGCATTTATATGCAAAAAATCACCTTTCTTCCAACACCTTTTTCATGGCATTAGCCTTAACAAGGCATTCTTCATATTCTTTTTCAGGGTCAGAAACAGCTGTGATAGCACTCCCCACAGAAAAAGATACATACTTTTTTTTCTGATTATAAAAAATACTGCGAATGACCACATTAAAATCAAAATCGGCAGTAGGGGTGAAATAACCAATTGCTCCACTGTAAATACCTCGTTTTGAAGCCTCTAATTTTTCAATAATTTGCATTGCCGACAGTTTAGGAGCTCCTGTCATACTTCCCATCGGGAAAGTACTCTTCAGCACATCAACGGCATGTGTACCGTCTTTTATCTTCGTTGCTATGGTGGATATGAGTTGATGTACTTGCTTAAAGGTGTAGGGCTTACAAAGCTCTCTAACCTCCACACTTCCTTTTTGTGCGTACATAGATAAATCATTGCGAACCAAGTCTACAATCATCACATTTTCAGAGCGTTCTTTTGGATTTTGTTCCAACTCATCACGCAATTTCCGATCCGTTTCAGCATCTGACGATCGCCTTGCTGTACCCTTGATAGGCTGTGAAATGACCGTTTCTCCCGTTCGCTGTAAATATCGTTCTGGTGATGCCGACATTACAAAACAATCATCAAACCTTAAATAACACGCAAAGGGAGGCGTTGATATAGAATTTAATCGAAAATAGGTGGAAATAGGGTCTATTTGAACATCTTCTACATAAAATTCCTGGCAGAAATTCGCTTCATAGATATCACCTCGGGCAATATGCTCCTGCATTTTCCTTACGCTGTCCATATAATCCGCTTTGGACAATCGGGCGGTAATCGCATTTGGTTCTGAGATCTCTGAAAAAGGAAACATCTCCGCCGTAAGCATGGCTTTCCAATCAGCTTCTATTTCAGATGAAACCGAGCTCAAATAGCTAAACATAACCATATTTTCTCTAAAGAAAAGTAACTTTTGAGGTTGAAAAAAGTAAAGCTCAGGAAATTGTAATCCATCGAAATTATTAGATTTCAAAGATGCTACATCATTCTTCAGATCATAGGACAGATAACCAAAAATCCAATCACGGGTCTTATCCACGAATGATCGTAGAGCTTCAAAAGCTCCCAAAGGAGTATCAAGCCTCAGAATTGCATTAGGAGCAAATGCCAAAACAGCATCGAATTTATGATAAACATCAGCATACGCATTGGAATCCAACCAAATCGTGGTTTCTCCTTGGTTATTTGCCCAATGGACAATCTGCTGTTTTATATTTCCAGTGATATGAAAAGACTTCTCTATTCGCATAAAATTACGATTAAAAATAAATTACAAAAATAATTACGAATTACGGGAATTAATTATAAATTACGAATTACGGGAATTAATGATTAATTATAAATTATAAATTACGAATTACGAGAATTAATGATTAATTATAAATTACGAATTACGGGAATTAATGATTAATTATAAATTATAAATTACGAATTACGGAGTTGGATAATTTCGTAATTGGAAATTCGTAATTCGTAATTTTCTTTGAAATTCGTAATTAAATATCGTAATTTGAAATTAATCTGTTTTCATTTTCAGGGTAACGTTTCCAATGTTGTACACATAAACCGAAGCGGGTACAAAAGTAAAGTACAAATCTTCTATTTCCTTGGTTCCAGTTTTGTCGATTGAAGTAACCAAAGCACTTTTAAACCCGTTGGACTTACAAAATTGAATTAGACTTTGTAACTCTTGTGGTTTCTCGAAATAGCGGTTGCTCCATTTGATTTCCACTCCCCAAATGGGTTTGAATCGCACATCATCTACCAATACCAAATCTACCTCGCCTTCTTTTCTGCCGTCTTTCCAACGAGCATAAGTCAGGGCTAAATTTTCTCTGTGCATCCACTGCGACAAAACAGCAGTCTCTACCATATTTCCCATTTCGTCATCCACGGCTTTTATGGGGGAAAATAGAGCCGTACGAAGCGACGGATTGGTCAGATAAATCTTAAAACTCGTTATCCGTTTCAATCTCTTGGCATTGATATCCACCTTATTAAGTACCTTGATAAGAAAAGCCGCTTCGAGGTATTCCAAATATCTTTTGAGTGTTTCTTTCTGTATGCCACTTTCTTTGGACATTTTTTCGAAAGAAAATTCGTTGCCCGTGTTGTACGCAATGTAGGTAAAAAATCGGTTCAGCTCCTGAACATCCTTGATGCCGTACAAACTCGGCAAGTCTCTCAACAACACCTTATCCACAATATCGTTTTTCACATACCGTCCCATATCTTTCTGAATCTTTTCAGAGAGAACCACTTCAGGATAACCACCAAAATTGAGATACTGTTGGAATTCTTCATTCAGTTCATTTATATCCAAAGGCAGATGATACGGTATTGATTGTCCGCCGTATTGAATAACATCTTCTCGGATAAGATGATTTTTATTTTTTAAGTGAATAAACTCTTGAAATGTGAGCGGAGGCAACATAAAATCGGTAAATCTTCCTGCTCCACTCTCTGTGCTGTGCCAACGGAGTGCTGCTGCCGCCGAACCAGAAACGACAAATTTAGTTTCGGGATAAGTGTCAACCAACACTTTAAGATGGCGTTCCCAATCTTTTAGGTATTGAATTTCATCGAAAAACACATAGCAACCTCTCAGATACTCTATTTTTAAAGCCTCTTTGCATAACTCCAAAATGTCTTGTAATCCCAAATGTAAGTAAATAGGATTGTCTATTCCAACAAAAAATATCTTTTGCGGATTTATCCCCTCTTCAATCAGTTGGTCTATGGCGTGGTACATCATCACGGTTTTTCCTACCCTACGGGGGCCCATAAGCACTACCGCACGGCGAATATCCTGCTCTGTTACAAAGGGATAAAACAAATCGAAATACAACCTTTTCGACATATTTTTGTACAAATCGGGAATCCTTTGGCTCGACCACCAAGGGTTTTCGTACTGCAACCGCTCTATAATTCTCGGCGTAGGAATAAGCCCTGACTTTTTCATTTTTACACTTATTTATTTTACTTTTGTAAAAATAAACATATTTAAACATATTTATTTTTACAATTCAACACCTTTTAAACACACAAACCCTAAAAAAACTTTATTTCGCAAAGTTATAACATTTCGGGAATAATTTTAAATTACAAATTACGAGAATAATTTTAAATTACGAATTTCAAATTACAAATTACAAAGAAAATTACGAATTTCAAATTACGAATTACGAGAATTAATTATAAATTATAAATTACGAATTACGAGAATTAATTATAAATTATAAATTACGAATTACGAGAATTAATGATTAATTATAAATTAGGAATTACGGAGTTGGATAATTTCGTAATTGGAAATTCGTAATTCGTAATTTTCTTTGAAATTCGTAATTATAAAAAAAAGGAAAGTGTTGTAAAAAGTATGATACCTTTAATAAAGTGGATATTTCTGTCAGGCTGAGCGTAGTCGAAGCCCTGTAATTACGAGGCTTCGACTACGCTCAGCCTGACAATCAAAACTACCATCATACTTTTTATAACACAACCAAAAAAAGCCGCCTTTTCAGACAGCTTTTTATTTTTATAGATTTTGTTATTTATTAGAATAACACGAAACCAATTTTAATGGTTGGTGCACCAAAGAAACTCAGGTTGTAATGATCCGCTGAGCGGTTGGCTAACCCAGGTTGTGGTTTGATTGATGACACTGCGTAGGTGTAAGAAATTCCTTCGATTTGTGCTCCAACAAAGAAGCGATCACTAAAGTAATAGTCAGCACCTGCAACGGCTGCAATGCGGTAGTTCCATGTTCTTGCTACAGACGAACCAAACTCTATTTTTTCAACTTCGTTGTAACGCTTAGAGTTTTGAGTGTATGCCAATCCCATACGACCTCCTGCAAACCATGAAAGTTTCGTACCTTCAATATTGAAGTAACGATCACCTCCAATGCTCATCGCATACGACAAGTTATGTTGTACAGGGATGGTTTCATACGCAGGAACAAATACTTCATAGCTTTCACCTGTCTTCTCATCACCCGTAACTCCAGGAACTTCGTAGTAGCCAGGATATGCCGAATAGCTCAAACCAAAAGAACCCACAAAACGCCAATCATCATTTAAAAACCAACCTGCTTCGAAACCTACCATTGACCCCTTGTTTGTCCAACTTGTAGCGTGTTGCACTGGAGAGAACGATTTTCCCAATCCATTGGGTGCGTCAGCGCTTTCATAGTTGTTGTAGCCCAAGGTAGCGGCAAAGGTGAACTTATTGCTTTTTGAAGCTTGTTCCTCCTGAGCGTTCGCTGTTATCCAAAGCGTAGGAACGGTGAGGGCGATTAATAATAATTTTTTTATTTTCATATAACAATTATTTTAGAAAAAGGTTGCCCAAAGGGCTTAGGCAACCTTTCCTTGTTATTAATTTGTTTTGTGTTGGAAAACCTAACCCAATTATGGTTTTAAGTTAGCCATTTTAGCTTCAAGAGCCTTAGCTTTAGCTTCAAGAGCTTCTATCAACTTTTTAGTCTTTTGAAGTTTAACCTTCTCTTTTTCTACTAACTCTTTCGAAGTAAACTGTGCATTATATCCTTCAATTTCTGCTTTAGAGTTAGCAATATCTATATGAGCTTGTTTTATTGTGCTATCGAAGGATGCATATTTACCATGTATCGCATCCAAAGCTTTGAAAACATCTTCTGCTGGCTTAACAGGAGCCTCAATATTTGCTTCTTCAAACCAACGTTTTGCTGCTTCCTTAACAGCTTTGTTGTAGGTCTCAACATCAGCTTTCAACTTAACAATTTCAGTATTTTCTGGGTTAGCTATAATATCAATCAATTTATCACAAATATCCACTTTCTCGCTGGCTGTTTCGTAGAACGCTCTCTTCTCCTCTCTCTTAGCATATTTTTTTCTATAATCTTCTACAGCATTAAGATATGTATATCTCGCAGTGCTTGCTTGAGTAGATTCCACACCATAATCTCTAACAGCATCTTCATAGTCTTTTTTCTTTTCTCTTTGGATTTTGTCTGCTTCAGCAACACTACCCGAAACTGTAGCAGCTCCGTTTAATTTCTCATATTCTACTTTTGCTATAGGAGCTTGGGTCACAAGATATTCTCTCGACTTATATACCGCTCTATAAAAACCGTGAGAAGCGGATTCTTCTAAATTAACAACTAATTTTTTAGGAGTCTTCACATATGGGGTAGATACTCCCATAACGTCATCTTTTATAGCTTCAGCATCTTCAAGACTAACGAGATTCTTAAAATATGAAGTGTCCGCAAAATAGTAGTATGGATCTCCTGCAGGAACAACATTCCAAATAATACCTATCATATCTTGTACCTTGTTATAAAACGTACCCTCTTTCGTTTCATCGAAAGCCTTTTCAGCATCAACAACCGCTTCAAGAAGATCTTCGTACTCTCTACCTAAAGTAAAGGTTTCTGCTTTAAACTTCAAATCCTCCCATTTAGCTTTTGCTTTCTCAGCTTCAACCTTTGTAACAACATCTTTATCTCCAAGCGCAGTCGTTAGTTCAGCAATATAAGTCTCTAATCCTTTTACTTTAAGTTTTTGTGCAGCAATAGTCTTTTCTTTAACAGCCTCAGCTTTTACAACTCCTTGCTCTAACTTCAAGATTTCTTGTTCAATCTTAGAAACCTCTACTGTAGCTGTAGCGATACCAGTCAATACACCATAGTACTCAGCAAGCACCTCGTTGTAAGCGTCTGCTTTTTGCTCCATTAGTGCCGTTTTTGCTTTTTCAGCAGCTACAACGGCTTTAGCGGCACTTTCAGCAACTTCTGCCAGTGCTTGCTCATACGCTGCTGTAGCACTTGCTACCGCAGACTGAGCTAAAATTCTTTTAGCCTCAGCATCCATTAGTTCTGCTTTAACTTTGTCGTCATGCCCTGCAGCAGCTAATGTCTCTGAACGCTGAGCAGCCTTCACGGCAAATTCCTTAATAGCAGCTTCATGCTCCTGCACCTTAGCTTCCCATTCTACTTTTTTAGCTTCTGCCAATCTCTTGGCCGCAACAGCTTTTTCTCTCTCTGCCTCAGCCTTTTTGTGCTCAGCACTACCTCTCAATTCCTCAGCTTTTGCTTCACGCAAATTCTTTACTGAGTCTGATTCGTTATCTTTCACGCACGATGTTAAACCTGTCGCTAACACCGCTGAAAGAATCGCTGGAATAATAATTCTTTTTTTCATCGTCTTAAAAAAAAATTAAAGTTAATAATTAATTTGTTTACTATAATAAATTCATGGCACTACTGCCATTTGATTTTACTTAACTGTTCTGAACTACTCGCAATAGCTACGCCACTACTTTCATTGCACGGGACAAAGGTAAATAAATTTTCTTTATACGCAAAAAAGTTTTAAAAAAAATTTCTTAATCGCTAACCACCCACTACTCGTATTTAATTACCTATACAATAACAATTCGTAACTATGAACTCTTAATACGTAACTATTATTTTGGGCAAAGATATGCAAAAAAAAACTCTTTTCGGATATTTTTAACTTAATTATAACAATATTAGCGTGAACGGTCAAAAACATATCGCGAACGGTCATTTTTTTAGGATAAAATTAACAAATGCAGTGCGAGAGATTTGGAATTGTTAAAAGGTTCAAGAGTTCAAGGTTTAAAGATTCAAAAATTCAAAAATTCAAAGATTCAAAGATTCAAAGATTCAAAGATTCAAAAATTCAAAGATTCAAAAATTCAAAGATTCAAAAATTCAAAGATTCAAAAATTCAAAGATTCAAAGATTCAAAAATTCAAAAATTCAAAAATTCAAAAATTCAAAGATTCAAAGATTCAAAGATTCAAAGATTCAAAGATTCAAAGATTCAAAGTTAACTATAAATTACGAATTACGAATTACGGGACTGGATAATTTCGTAATTTGAAATTTGGGTTGTGTTATAAAAAGTATGATGCTGGTTTTGATTGTCAGGCTGAGCGTAGTCGAAGCCCTGTAATGATAAGGCTTCGACTACGCTCAGCCTGACAAAAACACTTCTTTTTTTAAGGGCATCATACTTTTTACATCACCTTCGAAATTTGAAATTCGTAATTTTCTTTGTAATTCGTAATTGTTTCACCACGTGTGCGTTAAAGAATGCTTTTTAATTGTTTTGGATTTTGTCGATTATCCCAAAAGGATACAATTTCAATCATATCTCGGACAATATAGATTAAAGAGAAGTTTTGAAGAATAATTAATTTTCTATACCTTAACACATTCCCATCTTTATGATCTTCTTTTTCTTCTGCTATAAAAGGATTTTTCATAAGCATATCTTCGGCTTCCTCTACAGCTTTCATGATCTTTTGAGAATATGTATTTGATGAATTATGGCTTATCCAAAACTGTAAAACATCTACATATTCCTGCTCTGCGACATAAGACCACTTTATACTCCGCATATTTTTCTTGCTTTTTCTCTTACTTCTAAATAAGATTTGGCTTCTCCTTTTTCTGCTTGTTTTATTCCTCGCAAAATATTTTCTCTTTGTTTTTCAGTAAGTCTTGTTTCATCATAAACCTCTAAGCCAATGGCTTCTAAAACTCTCACTGCCATTTGATACTGTTCAAAAGAGAGTGCTTTTTTGAATTGTATGGTATGTGTATTCATCACTTCTGTTTTCTGCAAAGGTAAGAAAAATAAATTACGAATGATTAATTATTAATTACGAATTACGATGGGGAATGAAAAATTATAAATTATAAATTATAAATTACAAATTACGAATTACGGGAATAATTACGAATTACGGGACTGGATAATTTCGTAATTCGTAATTTGAAATTCGTAATTTTCTTTGAAATTCGTAATTTTCTTTGTAATTCGTAATTCGTAATTAATACTACACAAGTCCTTTTTGAATGAGGGCTTCAGCAATCTGAATGGTGTTGGTAGCGGCTCCTTTGCGGAGGTTATCGGCAACAACCCACATATTCAAAGTATTTTTCTGTGATTCGTCACGACGAATACGTCCCACAAATACGGCATCCTTACCTTGTGCGTAAAGAGGCATAGGGTAACTGTTCGTAGTGGTATCATCTAAGACTTGAATCCCTGCCGATGTTGATAGTAATTGTTTGACTTCTTCGAGGTTGAAATCGTCACGTAATTCAATATTTAAGGACTCACTATGCCCTCCAACCACTGGGATGCGTACGGCTGTGGCCGTTACAGCAATGGAATCATCGCGCATAATCTTTTTCGTTTCGCGTACTAATTTCATTTCTTCTTTGGTGTAGCCATTGTCCTCAAAAACATCACATTGAGGAATAGCATTGCGGTGAATCTGATAGTGGTATGCTTTCTCCCCTTCTACTCCATTGTATTCATTTTCAAGTTGCTTTACAGCCTTGACTCCTGTTCCTGTGATAGACTGATAGGTGGAAACCACCACACGCTTGATGCCGTACTTTTGCTGTAAAGGTGCTAAAGCTACTAACATCTGAATGGTAGAACAATTGGGATTTGCTATGATTTTATCTTCTTTAGTAAGCACGTCCGCATTTATTTCGGGGATAACTAATTTTTTGGTAGGGTCCATACGCCAAGCTGAGGAATTGTCGATAACTGTAGTACCAACTTGTGCAAACTTGGGAGCCCACTCCAAAGAAGTGCCTCCTCCTGCCGAAAACAACGCAATGTCTGGTTTCAACGAAACGGCTTGTTGCATACCAACTACTGCATATTCTTTACCTCGAAAGGTAATTTTCTTACCTACAGATTTCTCTGATGCCACAGGAATCAATTCTGCTACTGGAAAATTACGCTCTTCCAAAACCTCTAACATCACGTTACCGACCATGCCCGTAACGCCTACAACTGCTACTCTCATGCTTTTTTTATATTGAAAAATTAATTTAAAGTTTGATAAGGCAAACCATAAGCTGTAAGCTATAAGCTATAAGCTGTAAGCTATAAGCTGTAAGCCTATTACCTACTTAACTCCGTGCATCAATTTCTTGATCAATGGGTTAAGAGATATTATTAACAATCCTGCAACTACAGGAACTATGGTAAATATAAGAAAGAAAGTCGACAAGCTATACTGGTTCGTTATATTCTCAATTTGCCCCCCAAGGATGGCTGCAACCTTATTGCCTATGGCAATTGCCAAGTACCATACTCCAAACATAAAGGCAATCATCCGAGCTGGAACCAATTTCGACACATAGGATAGACCTACAGGCGACATACATAACTCTCCCATAGTATGGAACAAGTACGCCAATACCAACCAAACCATACTTACTTTAACTCCCTCGGTAACGCCATGAGCTCCAAGGGCTAACAATCCAAAACCAATTGCCATGATGATTAGTCCAAGTCCGTATTTCACAGCCGCAGGTGGATTGTAACGACTATCCCACCAACGAGAGAAAAGGTTTGCCAACGCAATTATAAAAAAGGAATTAAGAATAGAAAACCATGAGGTAGTGATTTCCACCCAGTTGGATTTTTCCTCGCGAACCACAGCCTTGACCACTCCACTGTTAGCATGAAGACTTGCAGCACGTTCTTTTGCCCATTCCATTTTTTCAGCATCTACATACCCAAACGATGAGAAATCATTATTTCGCGGTAGCATAAAAATATCCTGCCCCATTTCAAAACGAGCATCGGTCTCACCAATAATGGTTTCTTTACTTACCAATGAATATGTATTATTTTCAGTAGCGTAAAAATCATATAGTTTTTCCCCTTTTTTATCCATAACTATGGCTCCCGTTTCAGGGTTTACTCGTGGAACTGCAATGGTTGGAATTGCTTTTTCTACAATTTCATATTTCCCTTTTGGGATGTTTTTATCCGTGAACGGCACATACTTTGTAATAGCTTTTCCAGATACATCAACTTCCGTGATTTTGAACATTTTCTGGGTTTTGGTGGTAATATGCACCTCCGATGCTAATTTAGTATCATCGATCGCTAAAGGAACATGCTTCAGGATAAAATCACCTTCTGCATTGATTTTCAAATTCTTACCATCGCTATCGTACACCTGAAATGCATCGTAACTCACGCTATAAGCAACAGTATTAAAATCGCGTTTAAGCATCCAACCAACAACTACCCACACCAAACCGAAGCATACTAAAAGTACAATATTCGATGCAAATATCTTTGAAAACGTTTTCTTACCTAACAGATACAACACATACGTGATTAACAACAACGGAATAACCGTGAGTAACGCATTAACCACGTTGAAAATAACTGCCTGACTACCCAACAGCTCACGCTGTACGTTATCACGAGCAAAAATAATTAAAGATGAAGCTCCTTGCTCAAACGACAACCAAAAAAATACAGTAAAAAACGCAAAGATAATTACAGTAATCATTCTGTTTCGAACGATTTTCGTGTAACGAGAAATACGAGAGATGACTACAAAAAGAAACACAAAAAGCCCGAAGACTACAGCAATGTATTGCCCTTTGATGTTTTGAGTTTCTAAAAACTTAAATAAGTCGATCCCACCAATTCTTGATAGTGGATCGTTAATAGCATACCCTAACCCAATAATTGCTGCAATGGCTATCAAAACTTTATCAAGCATCGTAAATGGATTACGCTTTTCGAGGTCATTGATTTCTTTATTAACATGCTGTTTTTCAGAAATTTCCTTTCGAGCTTTCGAAGGCACATCACCTACGGTTCCAAATAGCGGACGAGCCAACCAAAACTGCAAGGTTCCCAACAGCATAAAAACACCTGCTAAACCAAATCCCCAACTCCAGCCCACTTTTTCAGCAATATAGCCACAAAGCATCATCCCGAAAAAAGCCCCTGCGTTCACACCCATATAGAAAATGGTATACGCTCCATCTTTTTTTTCTGGTAAATCCTTATACATGTGTGAGATAATGGACGTCATATTCGGTTTAAAAAAACCTGTTCCAACGACCAATAACCCCAGTCCGACATATAGCCAAAATTCGGTTTCCACCGCCATCGCAGCATGTCCTAATGTCATAATGACTGCTCCAATGACAATAGCCCATCGATAGCCAGTAAATCGGTCAGCGATGATCCCTCCCACAATAGGAGTCAAATACAGCAACATCACATACGTGCCGAACAAAGCTCCTGCGTTTTCGGTTGTCCATTGCCACCCAGGATTATAGCCTATCATTGCCATTGTTAGGAAGTTAATGAGCAACACTCGCATTCCGTAGAACGAAAAACGTTCCCACATCTCGGTGAAAAATAACACAAACAACCCTGCTGGATGCCCTAGCACTTGCGTGTCAAAAAAGTTCGATCTCGCTTTTTCCATTGTTAGTCAATATTTTTGATTAGGGCAAATATACCATTTCTTTTGAAAAAAACAAGAGACAAACACGAATCACTTAACATGCTTGTCTCTATTATCAGAAGTAAAGTCAATCACTTACAGTTAATTTCATTGCTATCAATGTATTTCGGCAGTCCATTCAGCTCCACTAATATCAATAAGTTTCAAGGTTTTAATTTCTGATTTAGGCAATCCTTCTAACGAAACTGACAAATCTGCTTTTGCTCCCAAAGGCAATATCAAACTATGCTTCCCTGGCTTCACTTTTGCTACATAATAGTTATTGATTTTTTCCTGAGGGAATTTTGATAAATAGTTCATATTCCAACTTTTAGAAACCTCTCCTTTTTCATTTAAAATTTGTACTTCAATTAAAAAAGAACCATACACATCGGCTCCTTCTATCCGAAATACTTCAAAAGTGAGTTCATTATCAGCTAACACCACATTTGAAATTTCTACTTTAGGTTTTACCGATTTATTATGAAGTTTCCCAAACACGCCTCCGTGAAAATACTGATTTGTGAATAACGTAATAGCGAAGATAAATAGCGAAAATACCAACACAAAAGGCTTCAGTTTTTCGGTTGGCAAGACACCTGAACCCAAGTAGTTAAACCATTTTTTGGAGGTAAACTCGTATTTTTTTCGTATAAAGAAATCATCAAGTGAATAAAATCCTCCACCGGTTAAGAAAATGGTAAAACCTCCTGCCAAGCCCAAAACGCCGATTTGCCATTCGTCTAAACAAGTGGTTCCCAACCATCCTGAACCCAACAAAATTCCCATTGCTAAAGAAAAAACTCCAATGCTCATCAAGCGTGTGAATAGCCCTAACATAATGAACAAGCCCACAATCGCTTCCACTATGGTAAAGGCTATCATAGCAAATTCTAATTTATCGGGATTAGAGACTAAGTATTCAATTAAAGGTTTTATTCCCAATGCATTAGGTAAAAAATGATTAAACTTCTCACCTACATAACCTGCCACTTCTGGAGAAAGTTTATCTTCTAAAACCACGCGTCGCCAAAAGGCAGAAAAGTACGTCCAACCGATAACCAAACGTAAAGACAAAGCGAACAACCCTGTCCAAGAGGAGAATTGCTCCTGATATGTATTATTTTTCATTTAAACTCTTTTTAATATTAAAATTTTATTACAAAAATAGCTTACTTTCCTAATCAGAAAAGTAAAAATAATTAACATAATAGGCTTCTCACAGTTATTTTCAATCTGCGATGCCTGCCATCTAAAAAAGTTAGCTTAAATGAATCCTTAAACACCTAAAAAGAATATACTTAGGAGGAGCATTTGAAGAATTTCGGTAAAAATACTCCTTTTTTATTTTCGCATCAAAAACAAATATCTCAGTAGAACAAAGCAAATCATTCTCCTGATTATCAAAAACATTTAGAACACATTCCGTACGAAGTTTTTTATTCGCAGAGACGAGATTTTGACATTGAAATGAAGAGGTAGTCGTTCTATTTTTATGAAGCGGTTTAAAAAATGATATTTCAGCACTATCAAAAAGAACTCCTTTCGCAGTACAGGGCGTAAGCGAAAACAAAATGAACACTCCCCAAAAAAGGAGTTTAACTTTTTTGATATGTAACAACAACTCTTTCACGGATTTTGAGAATGCGTTATTGGGCAAATGTACATTTTTTTTGAATAAAATTTCTGATTTTTTGTAACATTTTCCGTTTTTCTGCGTCTTTAAGGGTAGAAACCAATAATCAATATCATATGAAAACCACGTTATCCTTTTTATGTTTACTTTTTGCTACTGTTCTTTACTCTCAAGAAATCACCCTTTCGGGAGAAGTGAAAAATCAACAGCAAAAACCCGCTGAATTTCTGAATGTCATCTTAAAGAAAGACGGAAAACCCGTACACGGAGCACTTACTGATGTTTCGGGAAAATTTTCTGTAAAAATCCCGAAAGGTGATTATACGCTCATCTTGGAACAATTCGGAACGGAACTTTTCAGCAAAAACGTATCACTTTCCAAAAATACTGATTTAGGAGTTATAAAAATTGATGAGTCTATTCAGATGGAAGCCGTAACTGTTGAAGGTCGTAAAAAACTTGTAGAACAAAAAGTGGACAGAATTGTTTTCAACGTAGAAAATTCTGTTCAAGCAAGTGGTGGAGATGCCCTTGACGCCCTAAAATCTACCCCAGGAGTTCAGGTGCGTAACGAGGATATTTCTATTGTTGGCAAAAATGGTTTACGCGTAATGGTCAACGATAAAATAATACAACTTTCGGGCGAAGAACTCACTAACTATCTGAAATCCATAGCATCCGACAATATCCAAAAAATTGAAGTTATCACCACACCGCCTTCCAAATACGACGCCGAAGGCAATGCGGGGCTAATCAACATCGTACTTAAAAAAGCCAAGGAAGATCATTGGAACACTACACTTCGAACTTCCTATCAGCAGGGAATTGTTGGGAAATTACGCAACGGCATAAACTTTTCCTATCGAAAAAATAAGTTCTCCGCTTTGGCTGATTTGGGCTATACAGACGGAAAATCGAAATACGAAAACGACATTCATTTTTGGTATCCACAGGAATATTGGGTCAATCGGTTGGATATAGAAGGGAAAAGCAAAACGTGGGTACCCCTTGTGAATTTGAACTACGATGTAACCAAAAAAAGTACGCTTGGTGTACAATTTATGGGAAGTTTTTCGGATAATATCAACAATGGCTTGACAGCAAATCGTGCGTATATGTACAATAATCCGAAATTGATGAAAGAATATATTACCTATCAAATTGAACCTGAAAACACTCAAAATTTGTCTGTCAATGTGAATTTCTTACAAAAAATCGGAGATAAAGGAGCAAAACTCACCTTTGATGCCGATTATTTCCATTATAAAAAAGATAGAAATGACAACTTAAATACTATTTTCCATAATTATCAGTTGAACACACAACCAAAGTCGTATGTAAATTCGCTTTCTATACAAAAAATAGACAATTATTCCTTTAAAACTGATGCGGAGCTACCCGTTTCGTGGGGAAATCTTTCTTTCGGAGCGAAAATTGCCCGAACACAGACTGATAATATAGCCGAATCCGATTTTCGTGATGAAAATCAAATACAAACTCTTGCTCACAACGACCATTTTCTCTATACGGAAGACACCCAAGCCTTGTACGCCGATTGGGCGAAATCTTTCGGAAAGAAATGGAGCGTAAAAGCAGGTGTTCGAGGTGAAAATACACAGACCAAAGGAGTTTCCGTTTTAGCAAATAATGAAACACACAAACGAAATTTCTTTAAGCTTTTCCCGACATTATATATTCAATATAAAATTGATGAGAACCACAACATTTCGGCAAATGTAAACCGTCGCATTCATCGTCCGCAATTCTTTTCACTTAACCCAGGAAGATTATATATGAATCCGAAATCGTATGTAGTGGGCAACCCATTTTTGCAACCTACCTATTTATTAGGAGCAACGCTGAACTATTCCTATAAACATTGGTTAACATTCCAGCTAACATATTCCAACATACAGGATAATCGAACTCAAATTACGTATCACAATCCTGCTTTGGAGGAAACTAAAATGCAATGGGAAAATTTTGCTAATAGTAATGAGTGGAGTGCTTCGGTAAATGTCAATAAAAGTTTGTTTTGGTGGTGGGAATTTTCGGCATATATGATTGTAACTTACGAAAATGCAAAACCTTATGTTGCTGCATTTCCCGACCCAATGAAAAGTTGGGGAGGTTATCAATATTTGGGAAATACTTTTATGCTGAATGAAAACAAAACTTTACAAGCAAGTGTATCGTATGAATATCAGTTTCCGTGGGATAATGACACATCAAAAAGCTCGGAAGTTTCAAGTTTAGATTTGGGTATCAAATATTTAGCTTTCGATAAAAAATTAACTATTGCTCTCAACGCAAACGACATCTTCAAAACCAATATAATGACTTATACCCGAAAAATCAAACAACAAGGCATTACAGAAAGCTATCGTCAATACTACGACACGCGTTACCTACGTCTTTCGCTTACCTATAAATTTGGAAATAACAAAATTTCAGTACAAAAAAGAGAGGGAGGAAATGCAGAAGAACGCGGAAGAAGTTAGCTACATTCAATTGATAAAGGTAAATTTTTGAAAACAAACAAGGGATTATGATTTTTGTGGTAAAAGCATAAAAACCTAAAACCTTGTTTGTAATACTGTATAAAGATAGGGTAGAACTAACAAAATGTTTAAGAGTAGCCAATAAAAAACTATCTCGTATTTACCTAAAAGGAAAAGAGAATTTAAACTTTAATTGCCTATTAATAAGGTTGTTAAATTTATTTAACATTTATTTTCAGAAGCTATTTCATGCTAAAAACTGCATTTAGACATTACCAAAACTATGTGAAAAAGGAGCTTAGCAGACGTAGAGTACAAGTTTTAAACAAAATAAAAAGTCGAGATTGAACTCAATATAATAACCTGAAAGATATAAGAAAGAGACTGTCCGAAAAGTCAAATTTTTAGCAACTTCATAAAACTTAATCTATTGAATAAAAGCATTTTATTTTGACACTATCCCTCTAAGTGTGTAAGTTAAAAAGTTGGGGTTAAGTTTTTATAGTTTGAGTCTTTGTGCAAATATAAGCATAAATTGGTTTAAGACAATCCCCCAATTTTGGATAGGCATACTCCACTTTTTGGTAGCTTCTCTCAAAGCCAAGAAAACGGACTTTTGCACAGCTTCGTCTGTTGGGAAAGACAGCTTGTTTTTGGTGTATTTCCGAATCTTACCATTCAGATTCTCAATAAGATTGGTTGTGTAAATAATTTTTCTTATCTCTAACGGAAAATCGAAAAATACGGTCAATTCGTCCCAATTGTCATACCAAGATTTGATAGCATAGCCGTATTTTGACTCCCATTTTTGGGCAAAATCTTCCAAAGCAACCTTGGCAGCTTCCTTGTTAGGGGCAGTATAGATGTGTTTCATATCGGCTGTAAATTCTTTTCTATCTTTGTAAACCACATACTTACAAGCATTCCTAATCTGATGAACCACACATATTTGCGTTTGTGATTGGGGAAAAACCGTGCGAATGGTTTGCGTAAATCCGTTTAAATTATCGGTGGCAGTAATGAGAATATCTTCCACTCCACGAGCCTTTAAATCAGTGAGAACGCTCATCCAAAAGGCGGAACTTTCATTCTTTCCGAGCCACATTCCTAAAACTTCCTTTTTTCCCTCTCGATTCAAGCCCACAGCAAGGTAAATGGTTTTGTTGACAACTTTTGAGTTCTCACGAACTTTAAAAACGATGCCGTCCATCCAAACAATCAGATACAGCTCGTCCAACGGGCGGTTCTGCCAAGCGACCATTTCATTGGTAACCGCATTGGTAATCCTTGATATTGTGGAAGTTGATACTTCAAAGCCGTACATTTCTTGGATTTGTTCTTCGATGTCGCTCACGCTCATTCCTTTGGCATAGAACGATACGATGATGTTTTCCAAACCATCGATAACGTTCTTGCGTTTAGGGACTAACATTGGGTTAAAACTACCGTCTCTATCCCTAGGAACTTGGATTTGTTCTTCGCCAAAGGAAGTTTTTATCTTCTTGGAAGTGTGTCCGTTACGATAATTTCCATCTTTAGTTTTGTCGTGTTTTTCGTTGTCCAAGTGAACGTCGAGTTCGGCATTGAGCATATGTTCCACCGCTTTTTTGTGGAGTTCTTTAAAGAAACCTGTCAAGTCCTCAGCAGTCTTAAATGACTTGTAAAATTCTTTGCTGTTGAGCAATTCTTCCTTGTTAATCATATCTGTTTAAATTATGGGTCAAAAATAGTTAAAAAGTTATTTCCGAAATTTTTTTTGAGCTTTTAAGGGCTCAAAAAATTTCAGAATAACTTTTTAACTTACACAGATTATGGGATACTCCCTTTATTTTTAATATTTTGCTCAAAACAACTCTTTTCGGACAGCCTCCTTACATTGTAAATTAGTTGTTTATCGGTGCCGACCCCATTATGAATTTCAACTCTCCGCCGTTTTTAAGTTCTTCATCAGTGATAAAAGTGCGGTCGAGTGGTTTGCCGTTAAGTGTTGCCGACTGAATGTACATATTTTCCGCAGACACATTTTCAGCAATGATGGTAAAAGTTTTTCCGTTAGGCAGATTGATTTTCGCTTTCGGGAACAACGGACGCCCAATTTCATACTCACCCGAAACAGGATTCATCGGATACAAACCAATGGAACTCCACACATACCAAGCCGACATTTGTCCGCAGTCTTCATTTCCTGAATATCCGTTAGGTGTGGTATTGTATTGCGTTTTCAAAATTTCATTTATCCAATATTGTGTGCGATGTGGCTTCCCTGCTTTGTTAAACAGATACGCAATATGGTGGCTCGGTTCGTTGCCGTGAGCGTACTGCCCAATGAGTCCCGTAATGTCCGCCGAAACGTTATCGCCCGTAATTTCAGAACTTTCGGTAAATAGTTTTTCCAAATGTGTTGTGAATTTCTCTTTTCCGCCGAAAGCCTCAATAAGCCCTTGCGGATTTTGCGGAACAAACCACGAATGTTGCCAAGCATTTCCTTCAGTGTAATCGGTAGCTTCGCGGTGATTGGAGTGTTTCGGGTCGAAAGGCTCACGCCATTTACCACTTGCCGATTTGCCTCGCATAAAGCCTGTTGTGGGGTCAAACAAATGTTTGTATGCTTCGCTTCGTTTCATAAAGAACTCGTAATCATCGGTTTTTCCTAAGGCTTTTGCCATTTGTGCTACACACCAATCATCGTAAGCATATTCCAAGGTAATGGTTACCGATTCGTCCCATTTGTCGTACGGAATGTAGCCGTATTGTTTGTAGAATTTCAGTCCGCGTTCGTCTCCCATCATCGTTTTTTTCATCATTTCGAAGGCTTTTTCGGCGTCGAACGAACGAACGCCTTTGAGATAAGCCTCAACAATCACAGGGATAGAATGATAGCCGGTCATACAATCGGTTTCGTTGCCGTAGAGCGTCCAAACAGGAAGTTTATTGATAACGTCGGAATACGCTAACATTGAGCTAATAATATCCGAAGATTTTTTAGGTTGAAGCAAAGTAATTAGCGGATTTTCAGCACGGAATGTGTCCCACAGTGACAAGGTAGAATAGGCTGTAAAATCTTTGGTGGAATAAATTTCATCGTTTTGCTGACGGAATTGTCCGTTCTTGTCAGAAAACGTCACGGGAGCTACTTGCGTGTGATATAAAGCTGTGTAGAAAATCGTTTTAAGCGAATCGATAGGCGTTTCAATTTCGATAGAAGAAAGATGTTTTTCCCAAGTGTCGTGAGCTTTTTGGCGTACTTCGGCAAAGGTGCGTTTGTCGTATAAATCCAAATTCGCCAACGCATTCTCTTCACTTACAGAAGAAACCGCCACGCGCACCACCAATTCCTCCCCTGTGGAATTATCAAAGAAGAATTGCCCTGATGAGATTTGTTTTCCACTATTTTGAAGTTGTAAATCTTTAATAGGTTTAGAAAATGCAATAGCGAAGAACACTTTTTGATTTTTTGCCCAACCTGTACTGAATCGATGTCCTGTGATGATGTTTCCGTCGTTTTGTCCGTCCAACTTTCGATTGGATTGTTGGATAAACATTTCCGTAGGGCTATCCCAATTGATGGCAAATCCTAAATTCAAAATAACGGATTGTGTGTCGCCTTTTTGGTAGGTATATTTGTGGTAAGCAACGTATTGGTCTGCTGTAAGTTCTGCATTTACTTTGGGGTCTTCAAGGAAAACTTGATAGTAGCCAGGTTCTGCTTTTTCGTTTTGGTGCGAGTAACGTGACTTGTACGTGACTTGATTGCGGAAGTCCAAAGCAGCCTTCGGATATTGGTCTTTTTTCCCAGTAGAAAGTTGCGATAAATCGTACTCTTTATTGACAGGCATCAGCAAAATATCGTTCAAATCACCGATACCTGTTCCACTGAGCGACAAATGTCCAAAACCGATTAGTAAAGTGTCACTGTGGTGGTAACCCGAACACCAATCCCAACCGCTGATGCCATTCACAGGACTCACTTGCAACATTCCGAACGGAACGGTAGCTCCAGGGTAGGTATGTCCGTGTCCGCCCGTACCGATGAAAGGATCAACGTACGTGGTGAGTGGTTTTTGCTGTGTTTCTTGCTCTGTTGTAGGCTGTTTTACTTCTTGGCACGAAGTCACCATCAGCCCTAAAAGCGCCAATGATGAAATGTATTTTCTTATCATTGTTTAAAATATTTTATTAAAAATTTCATTTGCTTAATAAAGATGTCACCACATACCCTCCCCAACAAGCCAACAAGCCTAAAAACACGCTCAACAAAGCGTAAAGAAAGGCTTTTCCAATTTGGTTCTGTTCGATAAGTTGGAAGGTTTCTAAGGAAAATGCCGAAAAGGTAGTAAATCCGCCCAATACTCCTGTAATAAAGAAAGACAACCATTCCGCAGAAAAGTTTTTCTTCTGAAATAATACAAACAGTGCCCCAATCAAAAAGCTACCTAATACGTTGACAAAAAGAGTGTTAAAAGGAAACATTTTGACTATTCGTATGCTTATCAGTCCATAGCACAAAAAGCGAAACATACCTCCTATGGCACTGCCTAACCCTACGTACATAATTGATCTTATCATTTTTATTGATTAACCGAACACAACAAAAGTAGCAAAAATAATCATAAAAACAAAGAAGTTAGGAAGTCAAAAAATACAGATTGTTGTATAAATTGTAGTCTAAAACCAGATTATATTTTTTATCCCAACGAATATAGAAGAATAAAATTACAATCTACTTCTCAGAAGTTTATAGACATACTTAGAATTGTGATTTTTTTCAGAGTTCGTAATGAAAAAAACCGATGTGTATATATGCTTTTAAAACAAAAAATTTAAAACATAAATGGCATATTTTAATAGTCTGAGCAGTATCCAGATATCATAAAAAAACGGCCGTAATCCCTTACAGCCGTTTTAATTCAATAATAAAATTTAAAATCAAAAAACTATCTTAATCTGCTAAAATGACTACTCTATTGTTATTTAACTCTAAAGTTCCGCCATTGATAGCCAATAAAAATTCATTTTTTTTATATCCTTTTTCAAAACGAGAAGCAACGCTTTCTCGAAGTTCAATGTTTCCGTATAATTTCACGTATCCCTTCGTCAAAACTGACACGATAGGTGCGTGGTTTTCCAACATTTGGAACTCTCCGTTCACTCCAGGAACAGAAACCGCATTCACTTCTCCGTTAAACAAAATTTCCTCAGGGGTGACAATTTCTACTTTCATATCCGTATTGAATTTTCAATATTATTGAACCTCAGCTAACATTTTTTCTCCTGCAAGGATAGCATCCTCAATAGTTCCTTTCAAGTTGAACGCAGCTTCTGGCAAATGATCTAACTCTCCATCAATGATCATATTAAAGCCTTTTATCGTGTCTTTAATATCAACCAAAACTCCAGGTATACCTGTAAACTGTTCAGCTACGTGGAAAGGCTGTGACAAGAAACGCTGTACACGACGCGCACGAGCTACCGCCAATTTATCTTCTTCTGAAAGTTCTTCCATACCTAAGATGGCGATAATATCTTGAAGTTCTTTATAGTGCTGTAATAATTTCTTAACACGTTGAGCACATTCGTAATGTTCTTTTCCTAAGATCTCAGGAGTCAAAATTCTTGAAGTAGAATCCAATGGGTCAACGGCAGGGTAGATACCCAACTCAGCGATTTTACGTGACAATACGGTAGTTGCATCCAAGTGAGCAAAGGTTGTCGCTGGTGCAGGGTCAGTCAAGTCGTCGGCAGGAACATAAACTGCTTGCACGGATGTGATTGAACCTCTCTTTGTAGAGGTAATACGCTCTTGCATTGCCCCCATCTCAGTTGCCAATGTCGGCTGATAACCTACTGCTGATGGCATACGACCTAACAACGCCGATACCTCAGAACCTGCTTGGGTAAAACGGAAGATATTATCTACGAAGAATAAAACATCTTTTCCTTGTCCATCTCCAGCCCCATCACGGAAATATTCAGCAATGGTAAGTCCTGAAAGTGCCACACGAGCACGAGCTCCTGGTGGTTCATTCATCTGACCGAAAACGAATGTCGCCTTAGAGTCTTGCATTGCTTTTTTATCAACTTTGGTTAAGTCCCATCCTCCATTTTCCATAGAGTGCATGAACTCATCACCATATTTTATAATTCCAGATTCTAACATTTCTCTCAAAAGGTCATTCCCTTCACGGGTACGCTCACCCACTCCAGCAAAAACTGAAAGTCCTCCGTGACCTTTGGCAATATTGTTAATTAGCTCTTGGATCAAAACGGTTTTTCCTACTCCCGCACCTCCAAACAAACCAATTTTCCCTCCTTTAGCATATGGCTCAATAAGGTCGATAACCTTGATTCCTGTGAAAAGCACTTCTGTTGAAGTTGATAAATCTTCAAATTTCGGAGCTTCACGGTGAATCGGTAGTCCATTAGAACCTTCCTTTGGTAGGTTTCCTAAACCATCAATTCCATCTCCAATAACATTGAATAAACGCCCATAAATGTCTTTCCCGATAGGCATTTGAATTGGATTCCCAGTTGCAATTACTTCTGTATCACGACTTAAACCCTCTGTTGAGTCCATTGAAATCGCTCTAACAACATCCTCACCTATGTGTGACTGTACTTCCAAAACTAATTTTGAACCATCAGCTTTAATAATTTCCAATGAATCATAAATCCTAGGAAGTTCGCTCTCAGCAGCAAAAACAACATCCACTACTGGTCCAATTACCTGTGATACTTTACCTTTTTGAGACATTTTCTGTATAATTGTTATGTTTAATTATTTGATTTATATTTTGTTCACGCAAAACATAAAGTGTTTTTATGTTTGTCTGCAAATATATGATTTTTCTTAATAAAAGAAAAAAAAATGTATAAATTTATTCACTAAAAACCTTTAAAACAGATTTTATTTTTTTCAACATATTGTGTATTAAATAAATACAATATTTTTCTCGAAAAATCATCTCAGTTATAAACTATGGCAAAATTGCTCCGACAGCAATGTCACAACGATGTCCTGATTCACCATGTGGTGGATTAGGTTTTCCTGAAAATCCTTCGGCAGTAACTCCTACATTTTGCTGTGTGCTTTGAGGATCTACAACTATTTGTTGAGGAGCAACCTGAGGTTCAACACTTTGATTTTGCTGGTTAACCACTTGTCCCATTGGCTTGGAATCTAATGGAGCCCCCACTGGAATGTCACAACGATGATCTGGTTCACCATGCGGTGGATTTAATTTCACACCTCGGGAATCCACCGATAATGAGGCGGGCTGAGGAACTGCAAAACCCTCAGACGACACTTGTGGCAAAGCCTCGTTTTCCGAAACTGGAATGTGTTGGCTAATATTCTGTGATATATTTGATGAATTTGGTAACGGTGCTCCTACTGGAATATCACAACGATGACCAGGTGCACCATGCGGAGGATTCAAAATCACTCCCGAAGAACCTGTGGTAGGCAACTGAGAAGCACTTGTTGCATTCAGAAGTCCTAAGTTTTTATCAAAAACAGATGAATTTTGGCTACTTTGTAACAATGCCTCCGCTTGTTGTGTATTCAACAAAGCTTCTTCTGAAACCTTGATTTCATCAACACTATTTTTGCACGAAAACAGCAATAAAATACCTAATAAAATACCGATTTGCTTCATAATCATATCAATTTTGTGGCAAATATAACCCATTTTTTCAAAATAAAAAAGCCTTCAGAAATTTCAAATAATCTTGCTATTTTCGCTTTTCCAGCTCAAAAATCGTAATTTCAGGGCGTACATTAAACCGAACAGGAATGGAATGCCCTATTCCTCGGTTGACATAGAGCGTTCTTTGATTGGATAATTCAATTTTTCCTGACGCATATTCCTTATTTTTTAGGGGAAGTACGGGAGGTGTAAGAAAAGGAGGTTTACACTGCCCTCCATGGGTATGCCCCGAAAGAATCCAACCTTGATAATTTTGCCAAACCTCCAAATCACAAGTGTCAGGATTGTGACTCAAAACTACATTAGCTTGTGCTGCATCATAATTTTCAAAAGCCTTACTCGCATTGAATTCACCTGCCCACAAATCGTCTAATCCAATAAAGGTCAACCCCTCAATTTGAATACGTTCATTTCTCAAAACAACAATTTGGTGTGAACGCATCAACTGAACAATACTATCTGCCACTTTAGGCTCACGCCAATTCACTCCGTAATCATGATTCCCTAAAACAGCTATCGTTCCTAATCTTCCCTTCACGCAATGTTGCAAAGCCTCTTCCAATTTGTCGTACAGTACTTTTTTGTTTTTATAAGTAACATAATCGCCTGTATAAACCACAAAATCAGGATCATATTTTCTCATTTCTTCAAAAGTTGAAATCAGATAATCGTTACTTACCCAACGTCCCGTATGGAGGTCACTAATTTGCATCAAGGTTTTCCCCTCCAAATGTTTTGGTAAATACTCAATAGGCATTTTCATTGAAACAACTTCTACCCAATGACGCTCTATTTGCCAAGCATATAGAACCAAAAAAAGACATATCACCGTTGGTATGAAAATGATTTTTTTTATGATTTTTCGTGACTTCATGCTTTTGAATATTTTCACTTCCGACTGATTTCTCTTACTGAACGGTAAAACGACTCATAAAGAAAAAGTGAAATGTTTACAAGAATTATACATTTATTCGGAGAAATATAGCAAAAGTTATTTGACATAAAAAACTCTGTACCAGATTATTATTAACAAAAAACATCAATTATAATATCGATACGATTTTCTTGACTCCTACTCATACTATCATAAAAAGTTGTATTCGAAAGTCTGTAAATTAATACAGATAGATGATTATCAAAACTTTGATAAAAACAAAAGCCTTTCTTAACAGAAAGGCTTTTAGATGTGCAACACTTTTGATTTCGCGGTCTGGACGGGACTCGAACCCGCGACCCCCTGCGTGACAGGCAGGTATTCTAACCAACTGAACTACCAGACCTCATTTTGCGAGTGCAAAGATACTATTTTCTTTATATTTTCCAAAGAAAAAATATTTTTTTTAGCACTCTTTTTAAACTTCATTTATAAGTTGCTGAAAATCAAATTCAAATATTAAATTTTTTCCTAATTCAAAGCCTCTGCACCTCCAACGATTTCTAATATTTCGCCAGTAATCGCTGCTTGACGAGCTTTGTTGTAAGTCAATTTCAATTGATTTCTAAGTTCACTCGCATTATCCGTTGCTTTGTGCATTGCTGTCATTCGAGCTCCGTGTTCAGAAGCTACCGAATCACGTAATGCCTTGAACACCTGCGTTTTCAATGAACGAGGAATCAATTCCTTAACAATTTCTTCTTTGGAAGGCTCATAAATATAATCCACTGAAGATTCTTGTTCCTCTGCAACAGTCTGAATAGGTAAGAAAGTTTCCTCTATAACGATTTGTGTTGCTGCATTTTTGAAACTATTATAGACCAAAACAACCTTATCAAATCGACCTGATGTATATAATTCCGTCAATTCTGATGCCAACTCAGCCGCATCCGCGTAGTTTAGGTTATCAAAAATATGGGATTCATATCTGAAAACTTTGTCAGTTTTTTTCAAAACATCGTTTCCTTTTTTTCCTACGGTGTAAAACTCCACCTTTTGATTTTTATAAACAGTACTTTCTAATTCTAATGTTTTTTTGATAATATTAGAGTTAAAAGCTCCGCAAAGACCTCTATTAGAGGTGATTGGAACAATCAATATATTTTTAGCCACTTGAGGACGTTCGTTATAGATACTGTCGTTACCCAAAGCAGAACTAAGTTGTTCCAACAATTGTTTTAGCTTATAAGCATAGGGTTTCATCGCGATGATGGCATCTTGAGCCTTTTTGAGTTTTGCTGCCGACACCATTTTCATCGCTCCAGTAATTTGCATCGTGGAACTTACCGATGAAATCCTACTTCGTATTTCTTTTAAATTTGCCATAAATAAACGACTAAATTGTTTATTTTTTGTTATTTATTTTTTACGTTATTCTTTCCTTAAATGAAAAGAAGTGCGATTAGGACGCATGCTTCCTGTGCTTCAACTGAGGAAACATACCTCTGTTAAGAATTAAAAAGAGTATGTCTTATAAACATCTATCCCCTCTACTTTTCCTAACATCGGATTTTTGCTATTGAAAACACGATCAGTTTCAATAATGATGTCATCCAAATCAAATCCTTGTATAGTTCTCCCTAATAGAAAAGAAATGGTGTATTCTTTCCAACTTTTACCGTGTTCATGAGCAATATCGGATACTTTTTGCAATATTGTCCACATTTCATCTTCCGTTATTAAATTGCACCAATAGCACCATTTGGCTAAAGAAGCCGCTCTACACAAGTCCCATCCATAAACAGAATTTACCTCTTGAACTTGTTCAACTTCTACATCTAACCCTTTAGCAATTGCTTTTTGTATTTTGGAAAGTTCCTCAGGTTTTTGCTCGAAAATAGGAGCAAACCGAAAGGTTGATTTCAAATGCAAAAGCTCCCCAATGGTTTGTATAGCTTGTTCTCTATTAGTAATTTCCCATTGTTGGCGCAATCCTTGCTGATAAACATCCAATATTTCATTGGGCATCAAATTCAAAAGATTTTCACCTCGGTAATGAGCTAAAATTGCTCCAAAAGTAAGCAACCGTTTTTGTTCCTCATTCAGAGGGTTTTGATTGATATGCCCCGTTTGCTTGGCTAATCTATTTTTACTGTACTTACGACTGATAAAAATCTGTAACCCAATTAAAAGGACTGCTCCTACTCCAACGAGTATGTATACGTATGATGATGTCATGAAACTATATACCTAAAACTAATTATTTCGTGTATCTTTCTGCGATTTCCTTAGCTACATCTTCAAGCGTTGCTGTAATTTTATCATTGAACTGTCCCGCTTTAAGTTCATCCAAAACGTTGCGATGTTGTAAGTTCAAGAATTCCAAATATTCTTTTTCAAATTCCTTCACTTTATTTACAGGCACTTGACGCAACAAGTTTTTAGAACCTACATAGATAATCGCAATTTGATTTTCAACCGTATATGGGTCGTTTTGCGATTGTTTTAGAATTTCTACGTTACGTTTACCTTTCTCGATAACGTTCATTGTAGCTGCGTCCAAATCTGAACCGAATTTAGCAAATGCCTCTAACTCACGGTATTGAGCTTGGTCAAGTTTCAATGTCCCAGCAACTTTTTTCATTGATTTGATTTGAGCCGAACCTCCTACACGTGATACCGAGATTCCTACGTTAATCGCTGGACGTACGCCAGAGTTAAACAAATCAGACTCCAAGAAAATCTGTCCATCTGTAATTGAAATTACGTTCGTTGGAATATATGCCGAAACGTCACCTGCCTGAGTTTCAATGATTGGCAAAGCAGTAAGCGATCCGCCTCCTTTTACCAAATGCTTGATGCTTTCCGGCAAATCGTTCATTTTTCGAGCAATACTATCGTCAGCGATTACTTTCGCTGCTCTCTCAAGCAAACGAGAGTGCAAGTAGAACACGTCCCCAGGGTAAGCCTCACGTCCAGGTGGTCTTCTGAGCAATAACGACACCTCACGGTAGGCCACCGCTTGTTTCGACAAATCATCATAGATAATCAAAGCTGGACGACCCGTGTCACGGAAATATTCCCCGATAGCAGCTCCTGCAAATGGCGCATATACCTGCATTGGTGCTGGATCAGAAGCATTTGCCGCTACGATAGTGGTATAAGCCAAAGCTCCATTATCTTCTAATGTTTTAGCAATTGCAGCTACGGTCGATGCTTTTTGCCCAATAGCTACATATATACAGTACACAGGTTTTCCTGCATCATAAAATTCTTTTTGGTTAAGAATGGTATCAATACAAACCGTTGTTTTTCCTGTTTGACGGTCTCCAATAACTAACTCACGCTGACCACGACCAATAGGAATCATGGCGTCTACGGATTTGATACCTGTTTGCAACGGCTCATTTACTGGCTGACGGAAAATTACCCCCGGTGCTTTACGCTCCAATGGCATCTCGTATAACTGACCTGTGATAGGGCCTTTCCCGTCAATTGGCTGACCCAAAGTGTTTACCACACGACCTACAATACCTTCCCCTACATTGATGGAAGCAATCAATCCAGTTCTTTTAACTGTATCTCCCTCCTTAATATCTGTTGAAGGTCCTAATAAAGTAATACCTACGTTATCTTCTTCCAAGTTCAAAACGATACCTTTAAGTCCGTTGTCGAACTTTACCAATTCTCCGTATTGCGCATTCGACAGACCAAAAATACGAGCGATACCGTCTCCCACTTGTAACACCGTCCCCACTTCTTCCAAAGAAGCTGTGGCATCAAAATTAGCTAATTGCTCTTTTAAAATTGCTGAAATTTCAGCCGCTTTTATTTCTGCCATTTTTAGTTTATATTTTTTTATTTATAAATCTTTATTTGTAATAACTACTCAACAATAGTAACTATCCTATTGTTTTGAAAATTCATCAATTTATTATCCACGTATATTTTTTGTAATACGATAGCGTTTGTGGTTACAGAGAATTCGGATTTGATTTCGTATTTTTTATACCCCAAGTCAATAACTGTATGAGAAATTTTATCTTCGATATATAAAGAATTTATAAACACGTTTATCAGATACTTCTGACCCTCTTTTTCTGGGGCTATGAATGTAAAGCCCTTAGATTCAGCTAAATTTGGTCTGTCGAACAGTTCTAATTTATTGTTTTTATCCTTGTAATATATTTTAATATTTTTAGGGTCAAATTTCTCATTAAAAGGACTTAGTAAATCATTCCCTTGATTATCTACAACAGAAAAGGAGGCACTACTACTTAAGTGTTTACAACAACCTACTTCACTATTTTCCTCATTGTTTATTTTTTCATTATTTTTGTTACAAGAAAAAAACAATGCTCCCATGATAATAATAAATAAACTCTTTCTCATAGCTATTTTCGTATATTATAAATTATTCCATTTTTGTAATCAAAGGTTCCATAATCTCCTTTAAAGGGAGATAAATACCACCCATTCCAAAGTCCATCCCAGCCAAAATTCATATAGTATGAAGGTACGATTTTATCATGACAGTCATAGCCCCAGCGACCAACTTTTATACATATTTCAATCATAACTTCTTGATATCCATCACATACCCATGCGTGACCCCCTGTATATATAGATTGTCCATTAAAAATAAATTCTTCTCCTCCTCTTAAAATAACAGGATATCCATTTTTAATTTCATTCTCAATTTTGGACAGGATATCATGTTCTGTATATATAGCTGATTTATAACTATTGGAACTCTTGTCGTAATTTATTGAGTTTGAAAGCTACACTGGCGTTGTATTGAATATCGCCAATACGCAATATAAATCCCCCGATGATGCTCTCATCTACCTTATTCACTAAGGTAATATTTCGGCTTTGTTTCAAACTTTCTACCTTTTGTAACACTTGTTTTTTCATTTCCTCCGTAAGAGGGATTGCTGTGGTTACCTCAGCCGTTTGGTTATTTTTATATGAATTATAATGAATTACAAATTTCTCTGCAATTTGTTTCAAAATCGGCAATCGTCGATTTTCGATAAGCAAGGTGAATAAGCGTTGTACCTCTGGTGAAACTCCTACAAACACTTTATCCAATACATTTTTCTTAACCACAGTTTTTACGACAGGCGAAACCAAAAGATTGTCCAGTTCTTTATTTTCGTCTATTGTTTTATGAATCGAAGACATATCGCGGAAAACACTCTCCACAGCATTTTGCTGTAGGGCATATTCCAAAAGTGCCTTAGCATATCTGTTAGCTGCTCTGAATCCGTACATATTTTATTAGTTTAAAGTAGCTCCTTTCAAATATTCATTAATCAGAGTGGTTTGCTTCTCCTTGTCAGAAAGCTCGTTTTTGATGACTTTTTGAGCTATTTCAATTGACAACGAAGCAACCTTATCTTTCAATTGAGCAACCGCTACTTTTTTCTCATTATCAATAGCTTGTTTTGCTTGGTCAATCAATTTTTGTCCTTCTTTTTGAGCCTCTTCTTTAGCTTCAGCAACGATTTTGTCTTTTAACTCTTTCGCTTCTTTTAACATAGCGTCTCGCTCTGCTTTTGCTTCTGCTAACAAACGCTCGTTATCAGCTTTCAAATCTGCCATTTGCTTACGTGCCTCCTCTGCTGCTTCCAAAGCATTATTAATAGACTCTTCGCGCTGTTTAACCGCTGAAAGAATCGGTTTCCAAGCAAATTTTGCTAGTAAAAAAAGTAAAACTCCAAAAATCAACGTTCCCCAAAACAGAAAACTTTCAGGATTTGTAAAATTCATTGTTCTAAATATATTTAAATATGATTCGACTTTTCTTTTTTACGAAAAAACCACCTTACAGCCAACCGCTGTAAGATGATTTTAACTTAATTATTTTGCGATTAACGCAACAACCACGGCGAAAAGGGCAACACCCTCGATAAGTGCCGCTGCAATAATCATTGCAGTTTGAATTTTCGAAGCTGCTTCCGGCTGACGAGCAATACCTTCCATTGCGGCTGCTCCAATTTTACCGATGCCGAAACCTGCTGCCAATGCTGCGATAGCAGCTCCAATTCCTCCTAAAACCATAATAAAAAAAATTAAGTGTTAATAAAAAATTATAATTAAATATTTAAATTTCAAATATTTGCGATATGCCTTTTTGATATTAGTGATGGTGTTCTTCCACGGCTTGTCCAATAAACAAAGCTGATAGCAAAGTAAACACATAGGCCTGTAAAGCTGCTACCAACAATTCAAGTACGTTAATGAACAAAGCAAAAGCAATTGACACTGGAGACACCCATACTGTTTTAAAGATGAATATCAAAGAAATCAAACTCAAGATAATGATGTGTCCTGCAGTAATATTCGCAAACAAACGCACCATCAAAGCAAAAGGCTTAGTAAACATACCCAAAATTTCTACCGGAATCATAATTGGCAATAACCAAAATGGCACTCCTGGAGTCGCAAAAATATGTTTCCAATAGTTTTTGTTGCTACTAAAGACAGTTACAAAAAATGTTATAATCGCTAAAAATCCTGTGAACAAAATATCGTTGGTCAATGTACTAGCGAATGGGAAAAACGGAATCAATCCGAAAAGGTTTCCGAACCAAATCAAGAAGAAAATCGTCAAAAGATAAGGCATGTAACGAGCATACTTTTCTTCTCCTATCTGTGGAATAGCAATATCATCGCGTACAAACAATACCAACGGCTCTAAGAAACCTGCCATTCCCTTAGGTGCTTTTGGATTCTTTTTGTAAGATTTTGCCATTGGAATAAAGATTGCTAACAACAAAATCGACACTAAAATCATTGAAAAAACGTTTTTCGTTATTGAGAAGTTCAACGGACGAGTATTAGTCACATGTCCGTCTTTATCAAAAGAAAGGCTTCCATCAGGGTTTGTGTAGTGAATTACTTCATGAAAACGAGCAAACTTCATTCCCTTCTTCTCAACCACTACCTTTCCATCATTGTCATGGTGAAACTCACTTGACATAAAAGTTATCAATCCGTTATCCGTCCAAAGAATTACAGGAAGTGGCATTGAAATAGATTTTCCTTGAAAGTCGGTAATGTGAAACTCGTGCGAGTTACTGATGTGGTGCATAATCATCGAAACAGGGTCAAAAGCCTCTTCCTTGTCTTTATTGGCATCAGAAGAAAATCCCTGAAACGGAATGAAAAATAACAAAAATAAAACGAATTTCTGAATTATGTTTTTAGCTACCATTATTATTTTGTAAAAAATATAAAATTTGTATTTTTCCTTATTTGGGCAAATTTACATTTTCAATCGGAATTAAGAAAATTTTTGGAGTATTTTTTTTTAGTCCAATTTATATTTTTTTATAAAACACTGATAATCAAGTTTATTTTTGTTCTTATAAATTTTTATCTTAATTTCTAAAACTCACACCAGCAGGAAAAAACATTTTGTCTAAAAATATTTTTTTGCTTGATTTCTTCATCTTATTTCAATACCTTTGTAACTGAAAATTCGTAGTCTCTTAGGTATCATGTAAACCATAAAAACTCAGAATTTTAGTTTTTTTCAAATTACTAAAACTTTCGCTTTTATTTTTTTGAACTATGCTATTATTTCTGAAAATTGGAAGAAGACGGAACCTAAGTCTGTGTGCTATTTTTGATTTTAAACATTATCCAGTAAATATTCACTAAAATATCATATTATGAAAAAGTTTTTATTTTTAAGTGTACTTCTGGGAGCATTGGCTTGTAGCAAAGAAAAAGACGTGAAACTTTGTTGCTCTCCTCCTCCTATTTTTAATTTATATATAAACAAAAGTTCCGATTCCTACAAAGAGTTTTTGGACTCAGAAGGTAAGTTTGACACAAAAAATGTTTCTTTATACCGCATGAACGGTAACGTAAAAAAAGAATACCCAGTAGCACAGGTTTCCCCTTTGTTGCAGGAAAATTACCTTTCAGTAGGAACTCATCTTGATCGTATAAATGATGTTTATACGGGAAAAAAAGAAATCCTTTATCTCAAAAACGCTTCAAGAACGTACAAAATAGAAGTAGAAGGAGCTATGGTCAGCCACAATGGATGTTGCCCAGTTGCTAAAGTGAAAGAAATAAGAGTCGATGGCGTAAAAATTGAAAACGATTTTTTAGTAAAATAAAAAGTTAAACCCCGTAAAAAATGTTATCTCGGTTCTTTTTTATTATGGTAGGCTTGAAAAACTGAAAAGGCACGGCTCGGCCGTGTCTTTTCAGTTTGTTCCCAAAAATGAGAATACCTATTTTTCAGCCTCCAGGTCATTTATTTTCAGTGGATTGTGATTTAATTCATCGTACTCAATCCTATTTTTGAAAATATCGATCGCTGTAAAAACAGCTTGTCGGAACGAATCCGCATCGGCTATACCTTTTCCTGCAATTTCATAAGCTGTACCATGATCGGGAGAGGTGCGTACCCTACTCAATCCTGCTGTATAGTTTACGCCACTTCCGAATGAAAGTGTTTTGAAAGGAATCAATCCTTGATCGTGATAAGGAGCTATGACTGCATCGTAATTGCGATAGTTTTGAGTAGCGAAAAAGCTATCGGCTGAAAAAGGCCCAAAAACCAATATTCCTTGTTCAAACAATTTTTTCAGGGCAGGTCGAATCACTTCATCGTCTTCGTTACCTATGACTCCATTGTCACCACAGTGCGGATTGAGTCCTAAAACCGCAATTTTCGGTCGATGTAAACGAAAATCTTTACGCAACGATTCGTTCATTGCTTTGATTTTCTCAAAAATAAGGCTTTCAGTAATGTGTGAGCTAACCTCTTTTAACGGAACATGATCTGTGAAAAGTCCTACCTTAAGGTCTTCACTGACCATAAACATCAAACTCTTTCCGTTAAGTTCTTTGGCTAAATAATCAGTATGTCCAGGAAATGTAAATTCCTCAGACTGAATATTATTTTTGTTGATAGGAGCTGTTACCAACACATCTACATCACCTTTTTTGAGAGCTTCAACAGCCCTTTTTAGCGATAAAAAAGCATATTTTCCAGCTTCTTCTGTCACTTGTCCAAAAGCAATGCTGGGGGAATCCTTCCAACAATTTAACACATTGAGCTTCCCTACAATGGCATCTTCAATCTTGTCTATACCTTGAAAATTGGTATTTAACTCAAAATGTTTTCGCTGAAATGAAACCGTTTTATTGGAACCGAAAATGATAGGTGTGCATAATTCCAAAATCTTTGGATCTTCAAAAGTTTTTAAGATCACTTCCATTCCAATACCATTGATATCTCCTATGGAAATACCTACTCTAACTAATTCATCTTTCATTTATGTCTTATGTAAAATATTTTTTAGATTTGTTATTTTTGTCTTCAACATCACTTTTCCTATGTTAAAGCAGTGGTAATTATAGCTTTACGCTGCGCTACCATCTCGTTAAGTCTCCAAAATTACAAATAAATTAACTACTTTCAAAATATCTACTCAATTCTGTCTTTTTAGTTTCCACAGACAAAGTATAAAGGTAACAATCGCTACTATTACACCAAACAACAGAGAAAAAATAACTGTTCCTAAAGGCATTGTGTAACGTATCTGACCATCAACAATTACATAAGGAGGGTTTAACCACAGCAAGAATTGGTAAAATAGGACTGTAAAAATACTACATATCGCAATACTTACAACTAACGAAAGGATAATTTTATAAATCATTTGTTTGAGGTATCAGCTGTTCTTTCCAAATCCTCGCGTTCTTTTTTAAAATACGCTTTTCGTTTTTCGAAAGATACCAAATGTTCCTCTTTTAGATAAAAAAATGCATCGACCACAGAAAGCATATCCATTTCATAAGGAGTTAATCCTAAAAGATTTGATTTTTTAATATTGTTTTCTGTTATTTCCTTTCGGGAAGGTTCATTCCGTAGTGAAATAAAAGCGTAATCGGGATTGTAATTATCCAAAATATGCCGCTCAATACTTCCTTTTTTAGCTTTGGGTTTGAATTTTCCCAATCCCAAATATCCCTTGAAACCCGTAACCCCTGTGGCAGGCACAAAGCCTATTACATAGTATTGGTCTTTAAATTCTTCCCGAAGAAAATAGCCCATTGTTGAATTTTTAGGATTCTTTTTATAGTTTTCAATATTGGTAATATTATCCATCAAATGTATGGAAGCCGCCCATAAAATAATCTTTTTATCAGGAAATTCGTGATTGGCTAAATAACTCACATTTTTAGCCATCTGCTCATCTCTATTTGTTGATAGATTTTTATAATTGAATCTGTATAACGACTTTATGTTCTCGGTCATTCGTTCCCAAAAATAATAGTAGCCGTTTTTGGTTTCTAATTTATTTAATGCTTTCTTAACTTCACTAAATGTATTGTGAAGAACAAGCGTGTCTTTTGGAGGAACTTTGGTAAAATAATAACAGTAGTCAGCCGTAAAATCCAATGCTTTTTTGAACAACGAATCCGTTTTGATGTTTGAATCCGTGTCGGCATTTAGTTTTTCGAGAAATTCATTGTAATCATCGTTGAGTTTATAATCAGACCTATAAAATAATTTTTCATCAAACCCTGTGTAAATTAGCGGTCTGTCTGTTTTTTGAGTTTCTAAAATATAGTCAAAAAGCTCGTACATATCATCGGTTATCCACACACTGGAAATTTCTGTGAAATGCCAAGGTGTTTTAACTTGATTGGTTTTAACCGTTTCGTTATAATACTTTCTCAAATCATATAAAGGTGATTCTATAGCTATTACGTCAAATCCGCAATGTTGATGCATATATTTTACCATTTTAATTTTAGACACATAGGTTTCACCCATATAGTGGCTCGATTCACCAAGCCCTACAATACGGACGTTTTTCAAATCGTTTTGCAGGGTTGTTAAGTTTGTAAAATCGGCTTTTTCGTAATCCGACTTTGAAATGGTTTGTACTTGTGCAGAAGCAGTTACAAAAAACACGAGAGTGATAAACGACAGTATTCTTTTCATTTTTTATTTTTTAGATTAACATTTCAATTCAAAATGACAGCCATCATGAGTAATTCTATTAACAGAAAGATATTGAAAACCAAAAAAGCTGCCTTACAACTTCTGAAGACAGCTTTTTTATCTCATTTTATTATATGTCAGCATTTTCAACCTTCGTCCAAGTATCTTTTAGCCCAACGGTTTTATTGAAAACCAATTTTTCGGGGGTTGAATCAGGGTCAAGACTGAAATAACCCAATCGTTGGAATTGAAAACCTTCACCTACTTTGGCATCTTTCAAACTCGGTTCTACATAGGCGGTTGTCACTTTAAGTGAATCGGGATTTACGTATTCCAAAAAGTCTTTTTCTTGGCGGTCAGGCTCGGCAACAGTGAACAAACGGTCGTAAATGCGTGCTTCGGCTTCAATGGCGTGTGGCACAGACACCCAATGCAGAGTTCCTTTCACCTTGCGTTTGCTGGCCTCGGTTCCGCTTCCGCTACGACTTTCGGGGTCGTACGTACAATGAATTTCGGTGATATTTCCGTTTTCATCTTTCACAACACTTTCTGCCTTAATGATATACGCATTTTTTAAGCGAACTTCGCCTCCTAATTTCAAGCGGAAAAACTTATTATTCGCTTCTTCTCTGAAATCTTCTCGTTCGATGTAAATTTCACGAGAGAAAGGCACTTTGCGGAATGTCAAAATCTCCTCTTCAGGATTATTTTCAGCATCAAGCCACTCTTCTTTCCCTTGTGGATAATTGGTAATCAACACTTTAACAGGGTCAAGCACCGCCATTACGCGATTGGCTTTTTTGTTCAAATCCTCACGGATGCAAAACTCTAATAATGAAACATCTATCAAATTTTCGCGTTTGGCAATTCCGATAGTATCGGCAAATTTTCGGATAGACTCGGGCGTGTAACCTCTTCTGCGTAAGCCTGATATGGTAGGCATACGCGGGTCGTCCCAACCCGAAACGTGTTTTTCGTTTACCAATTGCAACAATTTTCGTTTGCTCACAATGGTATGCGATAGGTTCCGACGAGCAAACTCACGCTGTTTGGGACGGACTTTATCCTTGTCAATAATTTGGTCTAAAAACCAGTCGTACAATTCGCGGTGTGGCAAAAATTCAAGCGTACAAATCGAGTGCGAAATTTGCTCCAAATAATCGCTTTCGCCGTGAGCCCAGTCGTACATTGGGTATATACACCACTGATTTCCAGTACGATGATGACTTGAATGCATAATTCGGTAGATGATTGGGTCACGCATCAACATATTAGGCGACGCCATATCAATTTTGGCACGAAGTACGTATTTTCCGTTTTCAAATTCGCCGTTTTTCATTCGCTCGAAAAGTTGTAAATTTTCATCAACGGAAGTATTTCGATACGGACTTTCAGTACCCGCTTGGGTAGGCGTTCCTTTTTGTTTGGCTATTTCTTCAGAAGTTTGTCCATCTACATAGGCTTTTCCTTGCTTGATGAGCTGCACCGCCCAATCGTACAATTCTTGGAAGTAATCGGAAGCGTAACACTCTCTGTCCCACTCAAATCCGAGCCACTCCACATCGCGTTTGATAGCATCAACGTATTCTTGTTCTTCTTTGGACGGATTGGTATCATCAAACCGCAGATTTACAGGCGATTGATAACGCAACCCCAATCCAAAGTTCAAACATATTGAACTGGCGTGACCAATGTGCAAATAGCCATTAGGCTCTGGTGGAAAGCGAAAACGCAACTTGCTGGAAGAAAATCCATTTGCTAAATCTTCTTCAATAATATTTTCAATAAAATTATTTGATTTTTGTTCTTCTGACATCGTACTTCAAATTTTAAAATGCAAAAATAAGGATTTTTTGATTGCTTATATAGTCATTTAAAACTTTCTTCGTATTTTAGCCGAAATTTAGACATTTGAAAAGCGTTAAAAACGCAATGAAAAAGCAATATTTAAGAACAAACACTATTTCAAAAGAATAGAATATGGATATTCAATTCAACAAAAACGAAGATTTTAATAAACTGTCAGTAAGTGATTTACACAAACGATTAGCCAAAGTCAGAAAAGGAGGCGGAGAGAAAAGTATCCAACGGTTGCACGATCAAGGTAAGCTCTCGGCTCGTGAACGTATCGACTATTTGCTGGATAAAGACCGTGATTTTATTGAAATCGGAGCATTTGTTGGTGAGGGAATGTATGTTGAGCACGGAGGTTGTCCTTCTGGAGGTGTGGTCGTAGTTGTTGGATATGTTTCTGGGAAACAATGTGTTGTGGTAGCTAATGACGCTTCTGTAAAGGCTGGAGCATGGTTTCCAATCACTGGAAAGAAAAACCTACGAGCTCAGGAAATAGCCATCGAAAACCGATTGCCTATCATCTATTTGGTGGATAGTGCGGGAGTGTATTTGCCAATGCAAGACGAAATTTTTCCTGATAAGGAACACTTTGGACGCATTTTTCGTAATAATGCGGTAATGAGCAGTATGGGAATCACCCAAATCGCTGTTGTGATGGGAAGTTGTGTGGCGGGTGGAGCCTATCTGCCAATAATGAGCGATGAAGCTATGATCGTGGATAAAACGGGAAGTATCTTTTTAGCAGGAAGCTATTTAGTAAAAGCTGCCATAGGCGAAGATATTGATAATGAAACTCTTGGTGGAGCAACTACGCACTGCGAAATAAGCGGTGTTACCGACTATAAGGCTAAGGACGATAAAGATGCCTTAGACCGAGTTAAGCGAACAATATCAAAAATAGGCAATTACGAAAAGGCTGGATTCAACCGCGAAACACCACAAAAACCGCTCAAAGACCCGAAAGAAATCTACGGAATTTTGCCCATTTCACGCACTGAACAATTCGACATGAAGGAAATTATCCTGCGTTTGGTGGACAATTCAGAGTTCGACGAATATAAAGAAGGTTACGGGCAGACACTCATCACGGGCTATGCTCGTATTGATGGTTGGGCGGTGGGTATTGTTGCTAATCAACGTAAGGTAGTAAAAAACAAAAAAGGTGAATTACAATTCGGAGGAGTTATCTATTCGGACAGTGCCGATAAGGCTACGCGATTCATAGCTAATTGCAATCAGAAGAAAATTCCATTGGTGTTTTTACAAGATGTTACGGGCTTTATGGTGGGTTCAAAATCCGAACACGGGGGCATCATCAAGGACGGTGCTAAAATGGTAAACGCAGTCGGAAATTCGGTTGTGCCTAAGTTTACCATTGTTATCGGAAATTCGTATGGTGCAGGAAATTATGCGATGTGTGGCAAGGCGTATGACCCACGGTTTATTGTCTCATGGCCAAGTGGAAATATTGCCGTAATGGGTGGAGCTCAAGCTGCTAAAGTGCTTTTACAGATTGAAACGGCATCTCTCAAAAAGAAAGGAGAAACGATTTCAAAAGAAAAGGAAGAAGAGTTGTTCAATCAAATAAAATCAAAATACGATGAGCAGATTTCCCCTTACTACGCAGCTGCCCGCTTATGGACAGATGCCGTTATTGACCCTTTGGAAACCCGAAAATGGATTTCAATGGGTATTGAAGCCGCTAATCATGCTCCTATTGAAAAGTCTTTTAGCTTGGGGGTCTTACAAGTTTAAGAAAAGATGACAAACCCACACAAGCAATAGTAAACAAAAAAACTGCTAAAAATATTTTGATAAATAATTCTTAGCAGTTTTCAACACAATAGCTTGTATCAGATTCTGTCCAAAATCTTCGATTTTACACAATATCATCTTTACAATACTATTTCTCAGTATTTTAATTAAATTTCTATTTGATACTGAATGACATAAGTTCCCTTTCGGGAATCCACTTTTTTGGTGGTAGCATCGAATATAGGACGATTGTGGTAACCAAATGTTAATTTACTTCTATGTCCGTTAAAATAAACATTAAGACCTAAAGCATAAGAATTCACACTTTGATTAAGACCTTCAAAATCAGCTAATTTCCATCCAAAATAAGGTTGATAACGAGTGTTATTTTTCTCAGACTTTGACAGTAAATATCCTAATTGAAGTAATAGAGTATTTCCTGTTCCAATCACAGGAAAAGCATTGCCTCCGCCATTAAATGAGGTTCCAGAAGAGTCAAAAATACTGTTCACACCTATATTTCGAACATAATCCTCTCCAAAAAAGAGATTATTATAACCCAAATAGGCAGTAATAGCATTATTTTTTGCTGAAATCGGCATATCCATAAAGAAGTCGATACCTAAATTCCGATGATCATCATATGTTTTATTGGCTCCTACAGTTCTTTCAAACATTTTGGATTTATAACCATATCCAACCCCAATGTTTAGTATTTTTTTCTTTCCGATATATGTCCCCACACCTCCACTGTAAGGAGTTCTGTTACTTTCGTCTTCAAGAAATTCATATTTCACGTAGGTAGAATAACCTAAACTTGTATATTTCCGTGAATAATTAAAATCTGTAACTTGGGCATCGGTAGGAATTGCCATTGAATGAATTGACACATTGTAATCAAACTTACCTAATTGCCCTTTTGCATACATCCCAATATTGCGCCCCGTGTCGTCCAATTGATTCAGCGTAAATAACTGATGTACCGAGGGGTCTAAGTTCAGCATTGATCCATTTGCGATATCGACAAAGCGTCCAGCTCCAGTGAAAGATAGTTTTCCTACTCCGAGTTTGAATTTATTACTAAAAGTGTACTCTCCCAACATATCCAAAAGCCTTACATCGCTTGAACGAATGGTCTTCTGATTGATGTTGTTATTGCCTAATTGCATGTAAAAAAACAGATTCTTCTTGATTTGTGCTTGGAAAGAAATACGATAGCGTCGTACTGAAAAATCAAAAGTTTCGCTGACTGGTTCTTTATTGATAGTTGTACCAGGATTGGTAGCCACATACCTTCCCCAAAATTGACCTCTAATACCCGCTTGAATGTAAGTTTCTCCTTTTTCGTCAAAAGTATGTTTCAGTAATTGAGCATAAGAATTCACTGAAAATAAAGCTACTAGAGCAATAAAAATATCCTTTGTCTTCATCACTATGATTTTATGTTATCTCTCTGAAATCTGCACGTAAAGGTACGTTTTTTTTTAAATCTAACCAATCTTTCTGTGCAAAATTTAAGGTGAGAATTTAGGTTTATTAAAGTTTCGGATAGTTATTATTTTTGGTATCTGTATCAAACCTATTATCTCACGAAGATGTTGATTTTCATGATTCTTTCAAGGTTTAAAATTATTTCAAAACATATCAGACCCAAATTTTCGATTAACTTTTAAAACAAAAAAAAGAGGTTACTCGTTGGAATAACCTCTTTTTTATGGTATGATTTTTTCTTAGAAAATCGCAGCTAAATCTTTTTTGTATTTAGATAATAAAGCTCTCGTTAGACCAAGATTCGCTCTTGTTGAATCAACAGCTAAGTAAATAAAGTAAGCTCCACTTGCTGAGATGTCAATGATATGAATCTGATCGGTTAAAGTAATCAAAATGTCCTCAATTCTTTCTTTTGGAGTTAAACCTAAAACTTGAAGAGCGTTTTGTTTTGCTTTTACTACCTCAAGGTTATAAGCAGAAGCCAACGTTGGATCAAAATTAGGATTAACAGTTTCAGCTCCGTAAGAAACTCCAGATCTTACCTCTGTAACAGATACAGCTATAAATCCAGGAACGTTGTTTTTCATATCCTGAATGAATTTGTCTAATACGTTTGTCATCTTTTATAAATTTTATTATTGATTAAATATTTATTGTTTAAACTAAGAGGCATCGAGCGGATTCGAACCGCTGTACAAGGTTTTGCAGACCTCTGCCTAGCCACTCGGCCACGATGCCATTAAATTTTAGGTTGCAAAGATAAAACTTTTTATTAATATTAGCAAACTCTTTTGCGTTTTATTTTTATGCTAACCGATTCAACATCGCCTCCAATAGGAGGGTTTAGTTTTGATATTTTTAATGTAATTTTTTTTGAATCAGCAAGTTCTAAAAAAATTCTATCTGAAATTCGCCCAGCTACATGTTCCAAAAGCTTCGAACGAATTGCCATTTCTTCCATAACTATGCTGTTCAACCTAACATAGTTTATCGTGTCTGCAAGTTCATCACTTTCTATTGACTTTTGTAAGTTTAAGGATACTTTCAAATCCACCCGGTAATCACTTCCTATTAAGCCTTCTTCGGTTAAACAACCATGATTAGCAAAAACACGAATGTTTTTTAATATGATTTGTCCCATTGGTTTATCGATGCGTACACTTACAGTTACTAATTCCTTGGAATAAGTCAAGACCAATGGTCAATACATGCGTCCCAGAATTATATTTAATTAACTCATTTAAAGTCACTTGGTAAGAATAAGCGAAATAGAAATATCCTCTTTTTAAACCTGCCATAGGTCCTACGTTGAGAGGAGCCAGAATCTGATCATTCAAGAAACGATAGTTCGCACCCACCCAATAGTAGTCTTCCATATTTCTCCAACGAAGTTTGAGATTCAAATCGGTTGATGAACGTCCGTCACTTTCATAGTATTGAATGAACGTTGACGGCTCGATTTCAAAAGAGCCATTTCTTTCCATTTTATACAAATATCCTGCGTAAACTGTGTAGTTACGCAATCCTTTTGGTTCATTGGTAGCAAAAATATCAACATCTTTGTTTAAGATATTCAATGCATTCAAACTTGCAAACCACCCTTTGTAACGATATAAGACCCCAACGTCAAAGTTGTGATTGATTCGTGAACGATTATTTGTTACCGACGGGTCGATACCACTTGTTGTATCAAACTTGTCAATATCAATGCGGAAAGAGTTCAAGGCATAGGATATACCAAATGAAATGAAATGATTCTCGTAGCGATCCAATGTTAGGTGATGAGCAAAACTACCTTTTGCTCCCATTTGGCGTGTATTCCCGTTTTTGTCGTTATAGAGAATTAAACCTGCTCCGCTTCGCTCTCCAATACGAAGATCTCCAGAAAGCGATTGATAATCAGGTGCATTTTTTACTCCTACCCATTGAGAAACACCACTGAAACGCAACTTAATAAAGTCGCCAATCCCTGCATAGGTTGATGTAACTAAAAACTCACTGTCTGCTAAATATTGGTTCATTTGAGGCAGGTGCAACTCCTGTGAAAGGATTTTCCCTCCCGTAGCAATAACCATAAAAACAAATAATAGGATTTTTTTCATTGCTGATAAAAATTTAAAATACAATTGCATCCATATAACTTAAGATAGGGATGTGTTTCTAATTAGAGAAATTAGAATTTTGGACAAATATCTTTACTTTTTTTTTCTTATCCTATTTTTTTTTCATTTTAATGCATATATTTAACATATCATCTCTATTTTAACATTTTAAAAAGGTTTTATGTTAGAATAAATTTATGTATTAAAATATTGACTATCAATTATTTAAACTAAAAAATAGGAAAAGAGGCTCCTTTTCCTATTTTTTTCTATTTTTTATTTAAAAGGATTTTATTCTTTTCCTCTAACTTTCTTTTCCCATTTCCAAGCAGAAGCCATAGCTTCGTCTAATGTAGATTTTGATTTCCAGCCTAATATATTGTTTGCCTTATCGGTATTGGCGTAAGCAGCGGTGATATCACCTGCACGTCTGCCCACGATTTGATAATTCAGTTTCTCGCCTGAAACTCGCTCAAAACTATTGATTACTTCCAAAACGCTGCTTCCTGTTCCTGTTCCAACGTTGAAAACTTCGTAATTTTCAGTGTTTTTGCCTTCCAACAAGCGTTGTAGAGCCACCACGTGAGCTTTTGCCAAGTCTACCACGTGGATGTAATCGCGTATGCAAGTACCATCTGGAGTTGGATAATCGTCACCAAAAACAGATAGTTTTTCACGAAGGCCAATACCTGTTTGTGTAATAAAAGGAACTAAGTTTTGTGGCACACCAATAGGTAGTTCTCCTATTTCAGCTGATGGGTGAGCTCCTATGGGGTTGAAATAACGCAACGAAATAGCGTGTAGATTTGGGGTAACTTTGCATGTGTCGGAAATGATTTCTTCTCCAATTTGTTTGGTGTTCCCGTAAGGTGATTCTGCTTTTTTTACAGGGGCATTTTCAGTAATCGGAAGCTCATCAGCTTGACCGTAAACGGTACAAGATGAACTGAATATGAAATGTGCTTTTTTGAGTTTGGTTAACTCTTGTAGTAAATACACAAGCGTACTCAAATTGTTTTCATAGTACAACAACGGATTTTCAACACTTTCGCCCACCGCCTTGGATGCTGCAAAGTGAATCATCCCAGACACATCTTGATGACGCTTAAAGAAGTCAATCACAGCGTTTTTATCTCGTAGGTCAAATTTTTCAAAAATAGGCTTTTTACCTGTGATATTTACGATTCGTGGAAGTACGTCTTCCGATGAATTTGATAAATTATCAATAATAACCACTTCAAAACCCGAATTTTGCAACTCTACAACTGTATGCGAACCGATGAATCCAAGTCCGCCTGTTACTACGATTTTCATATATTTTTTACATTTTTTATGTTTATATTCTTCTGTTCTTATAGAATTCCTAATTATTTCTACCGTGTTACACGTAGTAGCTAATATGTCCGCTTCCTCAGATTGTTCCCTGATTTCGAATCACTTTACAAACGTTCAACAAAGGTACAGTTTTTTTAGAAATTTTACGCCGAAAAATTATAGATTTTGACCATTCCCTTCGTTTCTGATATTTAAGACTCGTTGTGGGAACGGAATTTCGATACCTTCTTCATCAAAGCGGAGCTTAATTTGTTCGATTGTTTCAAAGTAACAGTTCCAATAATCATCGTTGTTACACCAGTATCGTAGAGAGATATTCACAGAGCTATCAGCCAGTTCCTCCACAAAAACTACGGGAGCTGGGGTGTCAAATGCACGTTTGTCTTGGGAGACTATGTTTAGCAAAATTTCCTTAGCTTTTTGTAAATCAGAATCATATCCAATACCTACCATTACCTTTACACGTCGTTTGTCCTCTCGACTGAAATTGATAATGCTATCGCCAAACAAAGGTCCATTGGGAATAATAACTTCTTCATTATTAAATTTATTAAGCGTTGTATAGAAAAGTCCTATACTTTTTACAGTGCCTCGTTCATTTTTGGCTTCAATGTTATCCCCTATGCGAAAAGGTTTCAAAATCAGAATCATGATTCCCCCCGCGAAATTTGACAAAGAACCTTGTAGTGCTAAACCAATAGCAACCCCCGCACTCGCCAGAATAGCAAAAAACTGTGTGGCTGGGATTCCTATTATTTGTATTATAATGAGAAACAAAGCAATATACGACACCCAACGCACTAACTGGGTAAGGAAAATTTGAAGGGAGGAGTCCAATTCTCTACGTTCCATCACCCGTTTTAGTAGCTTCATTATTAGTCTTATAGCGTATTTTCCAACAATAAAAAAGACAATTGCTCCTATCAACGTAGGGATGAAATCAATTAAACTGGTAATCCATTCTTTTAGTAATTTTTCAAAATCTTGTGCTGTGAAGTGTTCCATTGTTTGTTAGTTTAGTGTGTATTTTTCAGTTTACAAAAGTAGTAAAAATTGAGGATTTCTGTAATAAGAATGGGGATTTTTTTGTGTTTTTTACTTTTGAACAGATAATTTTATTTTGTATTTTTGTATGAAGTTTCTAATACGTATTTCGATGGAAAACACACAAAAACATTTCTTCACAGGAATTTTTATTTTGGTATTATGGTTTTGGTCAATATTTTGGAATTTTCAAATCCTTTCACTCTGATTTTTCCATTACTGGAAGTTTTTTCAATCCTACTCCTTTTTCAAGGTTAATTGCTATTGGATTTGTTAGCGAAAATGTATGAAGAGAAAGGCGATTTAGAAAAAGCAAAACAACAAGCTAATATGGTCGTGTTATAAAAAGTATGATGAAAGTCCTGATTGTCAGGCTGAGCGTAGTCGAAGCCTTGTAATTATAGGGCTTTCGACTACGCTCAGCCTGACAAAGACACTTTCTTTTTTAAGGCATCATACTTTTTACATCACCTCCGCTAATATTTTATTGCAAAAACCTATAAAAATACCCTCTATGGCAGTGTTTGAAATGCAAGAAGAAATGAAAACGATATTAAATCGATGAAATACAAAATTAATGAAAACTTTTCGAAAAAACAATGTTGACTTTTTAAAATTTTCGAAAGAACTTTGTAGTGGATTTCAAAACGAACTAATCAAAGACACATAACATAAGGAAGGATTTATATTTTCATTTGGGATGAATGAAAATAGACAGTCGAACTGTTAGGTTGTTTCCTTATACGGCAAAATCAGTGAAAAGAAAAAATACTATTTGTCTTGGTTTGCAACAAGATAATAGTTTTAAAAAATTGGGCGGACAGGGACAGTATGCGTATTATAAAAACACTTTAAAAAGAATAGTTTATATGTCAAATTCAGAAAACTCAAATTCAGAATCGGCAGGAGATGATGACAAATGGAGAAGATGTCTATCTGATGTACTCGAAGCGGATGGAATGTCTGCATCAGTTGGTTTTATTATAAGTGCAGGAGTAGCTGTTGGTTCAGGAGGAACACTGGCTATACCTGCTTTGATAGGTGTCGCTATTGAATCAGGAGCTGCCTCCGCTTGGGCATATTATAGAAGCAGTAATTGTTAGTTGTTATGAAAAAGAAAATTCTACTATATTCGATTGGATACGTGCTATTTTTTTTCCTTTGATGAATTTGTTTTTTTCTGTCCAACAGAAATTACCTTTTTTTGATAAGGAGACCTTAGCTTTCTCTATTCCCGTAACCATCTTTGGATTTCTTTGTGTGGTTGGGGTTGTGATTTATGAAAATTACAAGGTAAAAAAATAGCTCAAAAAGCAAGAGGAGACTGTCCGAAAAGATTCAGTTTGGGCAAAACACCAAAAATAAAACCCTGATTTTCAGTAACTTAATCTTTGTGAAAATCTTAAAATTTGACTTTTCGGACAGCCTCTTCTTTTCGTTAAAATAATGATTTTAGATACTATCCCACAAAATTAGACCTTGCTTTACAACAAGCCAAAAACAACCGCGTAGAACTTGAAAAAGTGCTGAGTCACTATGAAAATGACAGTTTAAAATATAAATCTGTGGTGTTTTTGATTGAAAATATGCCGTATTATCACTATCAAGTGAGTGCTGAAATCAATAGTGTCAAAATTTTACTTTCAAACATCTTTCAAAAAAGAAATCTAACAGAAAAAGAACGTCAGAAAGGTATTCGGTTTCTACAAACTTCACAACCTATCATCAAGCAAGATATTAAAGAAATCAAAGCAGAAATGCTTATCGAAAACATTGATTATGCCTTCAAAGTTTGGCAAGAAAAACCTTGGAACAAACACCTTTCATTTGACGATTTTTGCGAGTTAATTTTACCTTATTGTATTGCGGAAGAGCCTTTAACAAATTGCTGTAAAGCCTATTACGAAAAATACAATCCTATTTTAGATTCTCTTTACAAAGGAACAGACGTTGTTGAAGCCTGCAATATCCTTTCTGATTATATGAAAACCGAAGGTTTTTATTATTTCGTAGATTTTGCAACTGAATACTTTGGCAAAAACCGTGTGGCAATTCCAATAAAAAATCAAGTTAAAAACGCATTGAAGCTCCGAAAAATTCGGTGTTATGGCTAAAAAACAAAACAAGAAGTAGTGAAGGACAAATTTTTACGTATGAAAATGACAGACAAGTTTTTCCTATATTTGAAGAGTATCATAAATATAAGGTAAAAGAAATTTGTAAAATTCATAGCTTATATTCCCTATAAATATTTATTTTTGCAAAAAAAAGTAAGCTATGTACAGAACACATACTTGTGGCGAGCTTCGCCTGACGGACGTAAATAAAGAAATCACTCTCAGTGGTTGGGTACAAAAAATCCGCAATAAAGGTTTTATGGTTTGGGTGGATATCCGCGATCGCTACGGAATCACGCAATTAATTTTTGATGAGGAACGTACTGAAAAAAGTGTTTTTGAAAAAGCTCAGTCACTTTCACGTGAAGATGTTATTCAAATTAAGGGAAAAGTCATTGAGCGTGAATCGAAAAATGCGAACATCCCTACTGGAGAAATCGAAATTTTAGTTTCGGGATTAGTTGTGTTGAACAAATCCGAACTTCCTCCTTTTACCATTGAAGATAATACTGATGGCGGGGAGGATATTCGTATGAAATACAGATATTTGGATATTCGTCGTACGCCAGTTCGCAACAATTTGATTTTCCGTCACGAGGTAGCGATGCAAGTGAGGAATTATCTTTCTAAAGAAGGATTTATTGAGGTGGAAACACCTGTGCTGATAAAATCAACCCCTGAGGGAGCGAGGGATTTTGTGGTGCCAAGTCGTATGAACGAGGGAGAATTTTACGCCCTTCCGCAGTCGCCACAAACGTTCAAGCAACTTTTGATGGTCGGCGGATTAGACAAATATTTTCAGATAGTAAAATGCTTCCGCGATGAGGATTTACGTGCTGACAGACAGCCAGAATTTACCCAAATCGACTGCGAAATGTCGTTCGTGGAGCAAGAAGATATTATCAATACCTTTGAGGGACTTACCAAACATCTGTTGAAGGAAGTAAAAGGTATTTCTATTGAGAAATTCCCACGAATGACCTATGCCGAAGCGATGAAAACCTACGGAAACGACAAACCCGATATCCGTTTTGGAATGAAGTTCGGTGAGCTTAACGATATTGCACAACATAAAGATTTTAAAGTATTTAACGAAGCGGAATTGGTGGTAGGGATTGCCGTTCCAGGGGCTAACAGCTACACACGTAAGGAAATTGATGCTTTAATCGAATGGGTAAAACGCCCACAGGTGGGAGCTTCAGGTATGGTGTATGTTAAATGCAATGATGATGGTAGCTTCAAATCGTCGGTGGATAAATTCTACAGCGAAGAAGACCTCCAAAAATGGGCGGAACGCACTGAGGCAAAGGCAGGAGACCTTATCTGTATTCTCTCAGGAAAAGCCGACAAGGTGCGTGGGCAACTTTCAGCCTTGCGTATGGAACTTGCCGAGCGTTTGGGCTTACGCAAAGCGGACGAATTTGCTCCGCTATGGGTAGTAGATTTCCCATTGTTGGAGTTCAACGAAGAAGAGAATCGATTTTTTGCAATGCATCACCCGTTTACATCTCCAAAACCGGAAGATATTCCCTTGCTTAATACCAATCCGGCTGCGGTACGTGCCAACGCATATGATTTGGTGCTGAACGGAAACGAAATAGGCGGTGGTTCTATCCGAATTTTCAATAAAGAATTACAGGCGAAGATGTTTGAGTTGTTAGGCTTTACACCTGAACAAGCAGAGGCTCAATTTGGCTTCTTGATGAACGCCTTTAAATACGGAGCACCGCCACACGGAGGCTTGGCTTTTGGGTTTGATAGATTGGTTGCCATTTTGGGCGGACAAGAAACTATCCGCGATTTTATAGCCTTCCCGAAAAACAATTCGGGACGCGATGTAATGATTGACGCACCTTCACCGATTGACTCCACACAGCTTGATGAACTGCATATCAGGTTGAATAATTAACATAAAAAACATTGCTGAAAGATAGAAGAATTTTTAGCAATGTTTTTCTTTTTCATTGAAAATCATTAGATTTGCTAACATCTTAAAACTATGATAAAAATGAGAACATTACTATTCATTGTGCTGACAACTTTATTTTCTTTCAAAGAAATGTATGCACAGAAAAAGTTAAAGCTTTCGGGAGAAGTTGTTGGGGCAGAAACTGAATCTATTTTGTTGGCAAAACCCACACAATCTGTATTTACAGATGCTGTTATAGAAATTCCTGTAAAGAATGGGAAGTTTTATTATGAATCTCAATTAGAATTTCCAGAAGCTGTAGAACTTTATTTCAGTGAGATTCGTAAAAAAGGAAGTGGAAGTATTATGGAATTGTTTTTGGAAAATGAAGAGATACATCTCACGCTTTATGATGAAGAAAAATTCAACAAAAACATTGTAAGAGGAGGCAAGTTGAATGCTGAGCATAAAAAGTATACGGATGATTTCAATCGTAAGTTTGAACATCTCTTCCAACCGATTATAGATAGTTTGGATGTTTTATATGAAAATGATTTGTATCATAGTAAAGAGGTGGAAGAGTTGTACAAGCAATTAGACGATAAAACAGGTGTTGAGAAAAAACTTATCTACGAAAAAATTGAAGCCTTAACAAAAGCTGATAAACATCTTAGCCCTGAGGCTAAAAAGCTTAATGATAGGTTAAAGCCTCTAAATGAGAAAGCTAAAGCATATCGTCAGGAGTATATTGAGAAAAACCCGAACTTGATTGCTTACTCATTTCTTTTGAAAGACTTAATGTATAAAAGGGAGCAAATGGATATTTCTTATAGCAAAAGAGTTGCAAAAAAACTAGCAAAAGCCAATCCGAACCATCCATATAATAAATTGGTTGCCGAATTGGTTGCCTCTCTTGAAAATATTAAAGTTGGGCAAAAATTCGTTGATTTTACAGCTCCTGACCTAAATGGAAAGCAAGTACAACTATCAAAAGTTATTCAAGGAAAAATAACACTATTAGATTTTTGGGCTACTTGGTGCGGACCTTGTATTGCTACTACTCGTATGATGATTCCCATTTATGAAGCATACAAAGACAAGGGTTTCACAATGGTGGGAGTTGCCGGAGAGTTTAAAAATACGGATAGGTTAACTCAATTTTTAGAGAAAGAAAAATGGGATTGGTTACAATTGGTTGAGTTAGACAAACAAAATAAAATTTGGCAGAAGTACGGAATGCAAAATAAAGCGGGTGGTGTTTTTCTCATTGACGAAAAAGGAATAATCATTGCAATTGACCCTACAGCCGAAGAAGTTAGAAAAGAATTAGAAAAGCGATTAGATAAAAATTAAAGCAACTGTCGGAGTAAAGATTGACTCCGCATAACTCGAGGAGTTGCATATCAGGTTGAAATGAAAAAATACCTTCTAGTTTTAGTAATATTAATTTCATCTCGATGTTTAGGACAGGATAATATTGGAATAAAATTCTTTGGTTTGAGTTTTCATCCGTTGGGAGAAAGGCAAAATGCCCATTTAATGCCTAATAAATTAGATAAGAATGCCTATTTTGTTCTGAATTTGGGGGCGATTATTTCTGCTGAAAAATTTGTTTATGAGGGTATAAGTATCAAATTTGCACAAGGGGTTTATGCTGATTGTGCGGTTCAGTTCGGTGGGTTTTCGCATATTGGAATTCGCTTTAGGATTTTTGAAATTCAAAGACACAAATTATCAGGAGGTTTAGGTCCTACTTTAGTATTTCGTAAGAATTGGCAAAAATTAGAGGGCTATCATAATCCGAACGTATTTAAAGGGAGCAAGGAAAGTCGTTGGCAATATTTGTTTTTGTGGTATGGTGGAGAATTTGAATACAAATACGCTTTAAATGAGCGATTCGATTTGACGATGTCCTTTGTGCCTGGTTACCCCGATTTGATGAGCTTATCCTTTGGAGTAAATTATAATTTGTAGTGAAACTTTATTTTTTACTGATAAAAATAGGCGGAAAAATGTTAACTAATTATTGGTGTGTGAGTTATGTTCCTTATCGTCTTGAGAACTTATGTTCCAAAAAATTAAAATCTTCTAAAAGGCAGTTATGAGAGCAGTTATTCAACGTGTATCTAACGCATCCGTAAGCGTTAGTAATCAATCCGTTTCATCTATTGGACAAGGGTTATTGATTTTAGTAGGTATTGAAGATAGCGACACCTTGGAGGATGTGCAATGGCTTTCGGCAAAAATTGTCAATATGCGTATTTTCGATGACCAAAATGGGGTGATGAACCTGTCGGTAAAAGATATTGATGGTGAAATTATTACAGTTTCACAATTCACGCTACATGCTTCTACTAAAAAAGGCAACCGACCAAGCTATATCAAAGCTGCAAAACCTATAATCTCTGTGCCTCTTTATGAACAATTTGTTGAACAACTTACATCGGATTTAGGGAAAACTATAGGCACAGGTGTTTTTGGAGCCGATATGCAAGTGAGTCTATGCAATGATGGACCTGTCACAATTATTGTTGATACGAAGAATAAAGAGTAAAAAAGGCAATTAGTGCAACTTTTAAATTCTAAAACTTTGAATCTTTTATTTGACATACACACTCATAACGAATCCTCTTCTGGGAATATCGTGATTCGTAACGAATTACCGTTTTCAATAAACAAAGAAGGTTTTTTCTCCGTAGGCATACATCCGTGGTATTTTTCGGAAGATGACTGGCAATCGCAATGGGAAACGGTAACCAAAAAAGTGAAGTATGAACATTGTGCAGCAATTGGAGAATGTGGATTAGACCGAAATGTCAAATATCCTTTGTCTCTGCAACAAACTATTTTTGAACGACATATACTCCTTTCGGAAGAGGTTAAAAAACCTCTCATCATTCACTGCGTGAAAGCGTATAGTGAGTTGATTTCCTTAAAAAAGAAATATCAACCACAGCAACCATGGATTTTGCACGGTTTCAACAAAAATCAAGCTGTTGCTACAACTTTAATTAACGAAAATATCAAACTTTCATTTGGAAAATCCTTATTGACTAATATTACTGTTCAGGAAGTATTCAAATCTATTCCCGAAGGTAGTTATTTTCTTGAAACCGACGACTCAGGGTTGGATATCGCTGAAATATATCAAAAGGCAAAACAACTGCGAGGTTTGGTTCAAATTCAGTTTGATTATCCGAAGATAGGAATTATGATGTAAAAAATATTTTTTTTACAAACACTTGTTTTTCATACTATTATATAAGAAAGCATAAAAAAAAACAAAATATTTTTAATAAATATTTTGTCAGTTTGAAAAAAGGTTCTATATTTGCAACGCAAAAGAAAAACAACTGGTACCTTAGCTCAGTTGGTAGAGCAAAGGACTGAAAATCCTTGTGTCCCTGGTTCGATTCCTGGAGGTACCACGAGATCTTCTTCATAGAGGAAATTTTTCATATTTTTAAGGATTAGGAATTGCAAAAACCACAGTTTAAACTGTGGTTTTTGTTTTTACACAAACCGCAAAAACGTCTCTTTTATGTCCAAAGAACTTATTTTGGTTGTGTTATAAAAAGTATGATGGTAGTTTTGATTGTCAGGCTGAGCGTAGTCGAAGCCCTGTAATTACGAGGCTTCGACTACGCTCAGCCTGACAGAAATATCCACTTTATTAAAGGTATCATACTTTTTACAACACTTTCCTTATTTTAATCACGGGAGGTAACGGAATGTTTGCCAAAGAACTTTGTAAGGTTTTGAAAATGAGTTATGAAGTTCGTTTTCTCAGTCGGAAAGCAAATAAACCGAACCATTATCGTTGGGATATTTCTTCAGGTTTTATCGATGAAAGGGCGTTTGACGGGGTGCAACATATCGTCCATTTGGCAGGTGCTTCTATTGGAGAAAAACGATGGACAAAAAGCCGTAAGCAAGAGATATTGGACAGCCGAGTTCAATCAGCTGAAATTCTTTTAAACGCTCTTAAGAAACATCGCATACGACTGAAAACGTTCATTTCTGCCTCTGCAGTAGGCTATTACGGTACAAAAACCACAGAAAATATATACACAGAAAACAGCCCAAAAGGAAATGATTTCCTCAGTGATGTCTGTCAGCAATGGGAAGCAGTGGCTGATAGATTTAACATATTGTCTGACAGAGTTTTAAAGTTGAGGTTAGGTGTAATTATCAGCAAAAATGGTGGAATTTTATCGAAAATGTTACCCATAACCAAAATAGGTTTAGGGGCTGTATTGGGCAATGGTAAACAATACATTCCTTGGATTGATATTGCTGATTTAGTGGATGTTACTCAATTTCTATTGGAAGAAAAAAACGCTTCTGGAGTTTTTAATATTGTTGCTCCCGAACATATTAGTAATAAGAATTTTACGCACTCATTAGCAACAGTCGTTGGTCGTAAAATTATATTTCCTCCTTTACCTAAATACTTGATTCAGTGTTTGTTTGGAGAAGCCTCCGTCTTGTTACTTCAAGGAAGTCGGATTCGTGCCGAAAGGCTTGAAAAATTAGGCTATGATTTTCAGTTTAAAACATTACTAGCTTCTTTAAAACATAATTTGAGCTAGAAATCTAGCTTATAAATGTTTCCCTACGCTTATTTCTCCGATTTTTCAATAAAATCGGTTTTTTTAAAAAATATTCTTCCTATTTTTGCAGAAAATTCGATACTAAAACGATATGTTGGAACAAATGAACCTAAACTACGAAAAGGTAGTGTTGGTGGGTATTATTAATCAAACGCAGGACGAAGAGAAATCAAAAGAATATTTGGATGAGTTGGAGTTTTTGACCTATACAGCTGGAGGCGAGGTGCTAAAACGATTCACTCAACGCTTGGATGTACCAAATCCTAAGACGTTTATCGGAACAGGAAAAATGGAAGAAGTGCAGTTATTTGTTGAAGAAAACGGAGTAGGAACCGTTATTTTTGACGACGAACTTTCTCCTGCACAACAGAAAAATATTGAGCGTATTCTGAAAGCAAAGATATTAGACCGTACTGGGCTTATTTTGGATATTTTCGCACAACGGGCTCAAACAAGTTATTCACGAACTCAAGTAGAACTTGCTCAATATCAATATCTTTTACCACGACTAACAGGTCTTTGGACGCACTTGGAACGTCAGAGAGGAGGTATCGGGATGCGTGGACCAGGAGAAACGGAAATTGAAACAGACCGCCGTATAGTACGAGACAGGATTGCTCTTTTGAAGAAAAAGCTGTCATCTATAGATCGTCAAATGGCTGTGCAACGTAGCAATCGTGGAGCATTGGTTCGTGTGGCGTTGATTGGATATACCAATGTTGGAAAATCAACTTTGATGAATGTGATTAGCAAAAGTGAAGTTTTTGCAGAAAATAAATTGTTTGCAACCTTGGATACCACTGTCCGTAAGGTGGTGATTGGTAACTTACCTTTCTTATTGAGCGATACTGTTGGATTTATTCGCAAATTGCCAACGCAACTCATTGAATCGTTCAAAAGTACCTTAGATGAAGTACGTGAAGCAGATTTGTTGCTACATATTGTGGATATTTCACATCCTAATTTTGAGGAACACATACAGTCTGTAAATCAAATTTTGACAGAAATTGAAAGTGCTGATAAACCTACTATCATGGTCTTTAATAAAATAGATGCTTACACGCATGAAAGTATTGCTGATGATGACCTAACCACGGAATTCACCAAAAAACATTTCACCTTGGAGGACTGGAAACAGACATGGATGAACAAAGTAGGTGACGATGTGCTGTTCATTTCTGCTCTAAACAAGGATAATTTGGCTGAATTTAGGGAAAAAGTATATGCTAAAGTGCGAGAAATCCACATTACGCGTTTTCCTTACAACAACTTTTTATATCCTGAATTTGTAGAAATTTCTGAAGATGAATAAACTACGAAAAAAAATGGATATGTATTTTCGCCATTATTTGCAGTAGTGAACGTTGGAAATCTTGATTATTGAAAAGTTCTCCATTAAATACGATGTTTAACGTTTAAAACATAACTATATGAAATTAGCAGTCATTGCACACGATGGGAAAAAGGCCGAAATGGTGTCCTTTTTGATGAAAAATTTAACAACCTTGCACTCAGCAAACATTCAAATCATTGCTACAGGAACTACAGGGCAACATGCTCAAAATGCAGGATTACAGGTAGAAAAAGTACTCTCTGGCCCCAAGGGAGGAGATGCTCAAATCGCTGCTCAAATTGTGGAAGGTAAGGTACAGGGAGTATTCTTCTTCCGCGACCCTTTGGATAAACATCCACACGAACCCGACATTTTGATGCTAATGCGTATTTGCGATGTTCACAATATTCCAATTGCAACGAATCCTGCCACTGCTGAACTGGTTCTTAAAGGATTGGCCGAAAAGAGCGAATAGGCAAAAGGTAATATACCGCTTCCCAGAAGAATACAAAGTGAATGAACAGTAGGAATGGAACCATAATTAAAACTTCTTTCAAACTTCTGAAAAAGATTCCTGTCCACGGATAGCTACCGCAGAACTATATGAAAATAAGGAGAATAGTACTGCGGTAAAGCTCATCCAAAAAATACAACAATAAAATCACACTTACCAATTGAATATGATGGGCAAAAATTACCGCAAATTTTATAATCAAAACCAAATATTTTTCGTACCTTTGCGCGAATTTACACTTTTTCCATCTGTAAGAGAAATAGAATAAAACAATTATAGACGTATTTATGAAAATGAGAGGAATCTATGCTTTATTTCTTCTGTTAGGGATGATTGCTTGCCAAACAAAAGAAAAACCAGAAATTGTAACTATTGGAAAGGCTCCTAGTTTTACATTTACTAATCAAAACAACCAAACTATTAACAACGAAACCTACGCAGGAATGGTTTATGTCGTCGATTTTTTCTTTACCGATTGCCCAACCATATGTCCTGTAATGACAAACAATATGGTTAAAATTCAAAATGAGTTAAAAGATAAAAACGTTGGATTTGCTTCCTTTTCAATTAATCCAGAAGAGGACACGCCAGAGGTGTTAAAAGCATACGCCCAAAAGAAAGGTGCTACCAGTGCAAATTGGCATTTTCTTACAGGTGAAGTAGATGCTATTTATGACTTGTCAAACAAAGGTTTCAACTTGCATGTTGAAGAAGTGGCAGGGGATATCCACCGTTTTGAGCATTCAGGATTATTTGCTTTGATTGATCAGCATGGGAATATTGTTTCAAGAAAAGGAAAGGATGGAAAGCCTATTATTTACTACAACGGGTTGAATGATAGTCAAGTTAAAATGCTTATTGAGGATATCAAATCCCTTATTGAATAGCTTAACGAAATTAATTTCTTCTTACATACTACTTTTAGAACTAAACTAAAAATCGTATTTCTCGTGATTATGAATTACTTTTCGATTTTTAGCCAATAGAGGCTTCAACAATTTACTAAAATTTTGTTGAAGCCTTTTGTTAATTATAGTTCATTTGCCTCTTTATGGAATGTTGCTACTAAGCAATATATCTTATCACTCTACAATACAGCTTCCCATATCACCTAATTTTGATTTTGGATGGTCAATTTGGCAATCTTTCAGTGTTATTTGGTTGCCCAAATCGAACAAAGTACCTTCATTATCATAGAAATGGCAACGATTAAACTGTACGTTATTAGAATTTCGAACATTTACCAAGGTGAATTCTTTGTTATTATGAAACTTACAATCTTCAAAAACAGCATTGAAAATATTATCCAAAGTCATAATACTGTAAGTGCATTCTTTAATAACAGATTCGGTGCATTTCAAATCGTACGAGTCTATCGCTTGAATACCTTCGGTTCCGCTTCCGTACATAATCGTTTTATGAATGGTGACATTACTACAATTCACAAATTGAAAAACACCACCATCGCAGTATCCGCCTTCGGTATGTCCGGCATCAAGGTTTTCAATGTGAATATTAGTTCCTCCCTTAAAAGAAAACACAAAGCTATACATTGGCGCAACTTGTACAGGAATAGGCGTTTTCCCTTCTCCTCTGATGATTAAGTTTTCCATATCATAAATTACCAACTGATGCCCATCACCAATTTCTTCAATTTCGAAATAGCTACTTTCTTGTTCACGATAATTCAGCTGCTCGGAGCCGTCAACAACTGCTTCAATATATTGAGTAAGGTCGATATGGCTACCTTCGGCGATGATAATTTCAGTGTGGGACGCCAATGCATTAACAAACTCTTTGGCGTTGCTCACCCGAACAACTTTCATTTCAATAGTTGCATTTTCATCAGCACTCATCTCTTCGGTATCTTGTTTTTGAGTCTTTTTTTGTCCACACCCTGAAAATGAAATCATTAAAATGGAAATAAAAATATAAAATAAGGTTTTCATCGTTATCTATTTTTTAAATGGTTAATTTCGCAAGTTAAATAAGTAATCTTTTTCACATTACGAGCAATTCGTTACAAAGTTGCCACATAATTGTTCTATGGGAATCCACCCAACGTACACCTTTTGGGTTGGTGAAACGTATTTTACTTTCGCCCAACCTTGTTCAATTGCAACAAAGGACACACTAACTTCGGTATTGACTGTAAAAACCACCTTACTTTTACGGTCGGGTTTTTGGTAAAATGAAAGTACTTCTCCATCGTAATTGGTGGTACTTGCTTTCAGTAATGAACCGTGAATCCACAGAGATTTACCCAACACAAGGGTATCTTCGTCCAAAATTTCTATTTCTTGACCAATGCGAAACCACCCTTCCCACGATTCCAATAAGGAAACTGTGAAAACTCTTGATTCCTCCAAACTCGGATGAATCACTTTACCTACCTTTCCGCCGGGTGTTTCTCGTAAATTCGTACCATTAGTGTCAGGGTCATCTACATAAGTGGCAAACCAAGCTACATTGCTTTCATTCTGATTTTTATATGTTTTCTTGAACTTTTGTGCCGTAGCTTGTCCGAATATAGGTTGCACAGCGAACAGCACCATAATCCAAATTGACAATAATCGTTTCATATCTTTCAATTTAGAAGTAAAAATTATTGTTATTCAATATAGAGCCATTTATATTCATTCAGTGGAATTATTTTTTTCTGCTGAATATCAACACGTATCTTTTGTTTTGCCATCATTGGCATTCCTTCAAAAAGATTTTCGTTATTTTCTGCAACGTCTTTAAGCTCTTGACTTTCTAAAAGTGTTTTAGGCACCTTATTTACAGGCTCCCAAACCTTTTTGGCTTCACTCCACGCCACTGTCGGTAAATCTTGATCATAGGCGTAGTAATAAAACGCGTTGTCATTTTCTACCGAAAGCTCATCACTTGTAAAATTTTCTATTTGAAGGATTTCCTTTCCCGAAGTAAGGTCGAAAAGTGTAAGTAATCCCACGGTTCCAGTACCTTCACTTACCAATAAAGTACTGCCAACTACACCTTCAAAAGTTAAAACGGTTCCTTCTATTTCAAAGGTGGCGATACTACTATTTTTGGGTTGTACTTTCAATGTATTATAAATTCCGTCCGAAGTTTCTACAGTTCCGCCATCGACCAATCGGAAAAGATTGTTTTCAAATACGTTTTCCTCACCGGCTTTCAACTCAGGAAGCGATACTTTTTGCTCCTCTGATGCCGATAAAGTATCTTTCGATTTTGCACTCTGATTTTTACAAGCAATAAGCAACACCGAAAAAAGAATTATGCTGATTTTTAATATTATTTGTTTCATTTTTAAGAGGTTTAAAAATTACTGCTTATTGCTCATATACGGGTCATCGGAAGCCGATTGAGCTTTATTAATTTTTTCTATCAATGTATATATGTGCGGTTCTGCATATTGCTTTTCTGCCAAAGCAATTTGTATGAGTTTAGTGGTAGGACTTTTGGGGTAAGCCTTGCTAAAACGTAACCATTCGGTTTTGAGTTCCGACAGAAGCTGTCCGTTTTCGTCAACAATCAGGGTATTGTCGGTACCAGTAACAAACGCTTGTTGCAAAAACTCATAGTTTCCTGCTAACATTTTGAAAAGACCAATATTTTGAGGATATTTTTCAGCATAAGCCTCGTAACGCACAATCAAATCGGCGATATCCTCCCAAGCAAGTATCAAAACCGCATCAGGAGCAATGTTTGTAGCATCTCGCTCCAAACGCAAATATTCCTGATAATCCTCCGATAATTGTTTCTCATATTTACTGTAAAAATCTTCGGGAAAATCAATCTCTACCAACCCCTCACCAAGCTCTTTAAACACCAAACCTGCATCTAAATAAGGTTTCTCTTTTTGTTTGATGGAATCGTGAGGCTCTCGGGCTTCGCCTTCATCATCGAACCGATAACTGTAATAGCTTTCCAAATATTCGGATTCTTTTTCATTGATTCTGTCCAACTCCACCCAATTAAACGTAGTCATATCATAATACAACTTTTGTTTGTCTTCCTCACTTGCGTTTTTAAATTGCAAATCGGCAATCTGCACATTTATTTTAATACGCTCCAAAGGATTGTCCGAGGCGATGAGCTGTTCTTTCAATGTTTGTATGAGTGTTTGTTCATCTGTTGATACACTTTCTGTTTCGTTATTACTTTTGGTATTTTTACAAGCTCCTAGCAAGAGCACTGCTACCAAAAAATAGCTAATCGTTTTCATTTTTTCTTAAATTTTAAAATGTGAAGAATAAATAATAAAGTTCAAAAGGATAAAGAAACAAGAACCAAGTTACAAATGCTAATTGCGATTTGCTAACTGCTAATACCTACTACTTAATTTCTTGCGCTCCGTATCCTTTGACTACACCAAATAAATTTCGGGCTTTTTGCCACGGATATCTGTTAGCAAACATCGTTACGCGGGTAGTGCTCGTTCCTTGCTGATTTAATCCTAAAAAGCGATTTAGTTGATTTGCCGAAGAATTAGCATCATAACTTTCTGTAGTTGATATTTTTAGTCCTGTAAAACCTTTTAAGTATGGTGCATCAATGGCAGCAATAAAAGCCTCATTGAAAGGCATTTCTTTATTACCTTCGTATTTTGGCCCGATTTCTTCCGCCTCTTCAATACGTGATGCAGGTACATTGATCGGTCGAGAGCTGTCGCATATTTCAAGATCGTACATATTACCTAAGAAATAATTATCATAAAGATTACTCTGTTTGAGTTTTTCGAGTTCTTTTTTATTTTCATATCGGCAACGTTCCACGCCACAACGCGAATTGAAAGCAAAAATATTGTTATACACATTGATAGTACGGATACCATTCATAAAACGGAAGCCTTGCCCCATCGTTTCAAACTCTTTGGTAATAGGCCAACTGAAAAGTACCGTATTATGATGAAAATCAAACGAAATTTCGCCCTCTCTACCTGCTGCCAATGTTCCCCATATTTCACAAGCCGCATAACGATTGGCAACAAAAACGTTATTACTCACTTCAATATGCCCTGCTCCCATTCCGCCTTGCAATCCGAAATTCCGACAATTGACAAACACACAGTTTTGCACCTTTACATTGCCCTCAACGGTAAGATGTAGCGCACGCCAATCGTGTTTATTTACGCCCATAGCATTTCCTGCCAAAGCGTCAGGGTGAACGAGCATTCCGGTTTCTACTTCGGTGTTGGGCGTTCCGGTGCGTGGGTCTTTTACATCGGGTTTGTAGTAGAGAATGTACTCACCTCCGTCAAAAGTAAATCCGTCAACCACTACCTCACCTGCCGGACGTTTGTCGCCATAAGCACGACGTGCCGTAATGTGAAACAAAGCCGAACCGATTCCTTTGGGTATGGAGGCATTGGGCTGAATTTTGGTAATATATTTTACTGGATTACGCTCAGAAAAATCAGAGGAATACCCGCCGTAGAACTTCAAGAATTTTCCGTTATCGGCACCGTTACCGAATTTTCCACATTCGATGTAACCTCTGTCCATATTGCCTAAGTAATTACCTTCGGCTACTAAAATAACATCGCCTTCCTCAGCCAAATCAATGGCTTTTTGTAAGTCTTTCAGCGGTTTGTCTTTACTAAGTCCATCGGCACGTACGCTACCCTTAGTAGCACTCACGTAATAGGTTTTTCCAGGAGTAGTACTAGTTCTATTTCTGTCAGTTGTTTTACTCGCCTGATTGTCTATCTTGCTGTTAACTTTTTTAGCCAGACGATCCAAAACCTGTGCTTGTGCAGGTACTAATATTCCCAGTAGAAGCACCATTGTCAAAGAATAAATGCAATTTTTCATCATTATTTATATTTAAAAGTTTTCTTTTTTTCAAGTCCAAAAAAACAGCAATTGAAGACAAAACTGTTGCTATTTCTTGTAATCTTGTTTTACAGTTTTAATAAGCAACACCCGTTGCATGTGTTGTTCTTGTAGAAAAACTGTTAGAGATATCAAAGCCTTAATAGTAACCCAGTAACAGTAGGGTTAGCTATTATGGAGTCAATGACTCTTTTTAGTAAAATTCTCTTTATATTTTCTTTTTTAATAGAAGATTCCATAAATCTTCTATGCAAAGGTAGCACTTAAAAATCAACTATGCAATATTCCTGAACAACTTTTATACGACTTAAATTCCAAAACATATTTTTTATCAATTCAAATCAATTCATTACCTTTGTCTTTTCTTTTAAAAACAGTTTCTATACTATAAAAATGTACTTTTATGAATCACACTATTACAACAACTCAATTTAATTTTCCAGGTCAAAAATCTGTTTACAGAGGAAAAGTAAGGGAAGTCTATCATCTTGAAAACGACCTTTTGGTGATGATAGCCACTGATCGACTTTCGGCTTTTGATGTGGTAATGCCTAAAGGAATTCCTTATAAAGGTCAGATTCTGAATCAAATAGCTACGAAATTTATGCAGCAAACCGAAGATATTGTACCTAATTGGTTGATTGCTACCCCCGATCCAAACGTTGCTATAGGACATTTGTGTGAGCCTTTTAAGGTAGAAATGGTGATTCGTGGTTATTTAGCAGGACATGCATCTCGCGAATATAAAGCTGGGAAACGAACTCTTTGTGGAGTAGCTCTTCCTGAGGGAATGAAAGAGAATGATATTTTTCCACATCCTATCATAACACCAGCTACCAAGGCTGAAAATGGTGAGCACGATGAGGATATTTCAAAAGAAGAAATCATCCGAAGAGGTATTGTAAGTGAAGAAGATTACGCTTTATTGGAGAAATATACCTATGCTTTGTTCGCTAGAGGAAGCGAAATTGCAGCAAAACGCGGACTTATTTTGGTAGATACAAAATATGAGTTTGGAAAAACTAAAGATGGGCAAATCGTGCTTATTGATGAAATACATACTCCGGATTCCTCTCGTTATTTCTACAAGGAAGGCTATGATGAGCGACAAGAAAAGGGAGAACCACAAAAGCAATTGTCAAAAGAATTTGTACGTCAATGGTTGATTTCTAACGGATTTCAAGGAAAAGAAGGGCAACAAGTCCCTGAAATGACAGATGCGTACGTGCTTTCGGTTTCTGAGCGTTATATTGAACTGTATGAAAATATTATCGGTGAGAAATTTGTAAAAGCAGACGTGTCAAACATCCAAGAACGGATTTTTAACAATGTGATGAACTATTTATCAACAAATCCTTTGAGTAAATAAGATTTTTTTTCATCGCAAACGTTAAATTTCTAATCATTGGTACTTTTGAAAAACGATAGACAAGGTATGTTCTTAGAGGGATAACACGAAAAAAATAACTTATACAAATGACCAATCGAATAACGGAACTTTTTGGCATTCAACACCCTATTATTCAAGGAGGAATGGTCTGGGCAAGCGGATGGCGACTGGTGTCAGCAGTGAGCAACGCTGGAGGATTAGGCTTACTCGGAGCAGGGTCAATGTACCCAGAAGTATTGCGTGAACATATCCAAAAGTGTAGAAAAGCCACTAATAAACCTTTCGGAGTGAATATTCCAATCATGTATCCCGATATAGACAAATTGATGGAAATCATTTTGGAGGAAAAAGTAGAAATCGTATTTACCTCAGCAGGAAACCCAACCTTATGGACACAAATACTTAAAAAAGAGGGTGTTAAAGTAGCTCATGTAGTCAGTAGTTCTAAATTTGCTATCAAAGCACAAGAGGCAGGGGTCGATGCTATTGTTGCCGAAGGCTTTGAGGCAGGTGGACACAACGGACGCGAAGAAACTACAACGATGACACTGATTCCTTCGGTCAAGCAACATATTCATATTCCGATTATTGCAGCTGGGGGTATCGCCACGGGTCGAGGTATGTTGGCCGCTATGGCATTAGGAGCGGAGGGAGTTCAGATAGGAAGCCGATTCATCGCCACTGATGAAGCTTCATCTCATATGAATTTCAAAAAAATGGTATTGACAGCCGATGAAGGAAGTACTATCTTGACAATGAAAGAGTTGGCTCCTGTAAGATTGTTAAAAAATAAGTTTTACGAGCAAGTGAAAGCTTTATACGACAGGCAAGAAGCCACTCCAGAAAATTTAAAAGTTTTATTAGGAAAAGGACGTACTAAAAGAGGCATGTTCGAAGGTGATTTGGACGAAGGAGAATTAGAAATTGGACAAGTAGCTTCATTGATTCACGAAATTAAACCCGTAAAAGCTATTTTTGAAGAAATTATTGATGAGTATAACAAGGCATTGAAATCTCTTTCGCAAATTATTTGATAGGATTCCACTCGGATTTTTTGCCCTAAGGAAATAAATAAAATCGAAGTTTTTTCGAATACAATCATTTAATTTTTAAATGGCTAATAATTAATAACTAAACAAATGAGTTTTTCTGAAATATTTTTTATTTTGTTCATTGTGCTGATCGTTTTTGGAGCAGACAAAATCCCTGAGATTGCTCGTGGATTAGGGAAAGGTATGCGACAATTGCGTGACGCTACCAACGAGATTAAGTCTGAAATAAAAAGAAGTGCCGAGCAGAATAATATCGATACCTCTGTTTTTGAAGACACTAAGAACGAAATTGACAAAGTAAAAGAAGAAATCCAAGAAGCTACCAGTAGCCTTACGGGTTCTGTAAAACGACAACGGTAGTTCCTTTCTCTCCGTACAGAAATTTATTTTCTTGTAGAAAAAATAGGCTGTTTGCCTGAAAAAAAACTGCATAAAACTATCCGAGGGATATTCCTGATGAAGAATATCTGTTAAACCTCTCGGTTGGTACAGCTATAAACATATAAATAAAAAAAATGACAGCAAAAAGTAAAGCATTTTTATTCAATTTTCTTTGTTTTGGGTTGATTTTTATCACTATCCGATTGGGAATTAATTATTTCTTTCCCGAGTTAGAACGATTAACTGCATCCATCATTTCGGGGGTAGTAACGCTTTTCCTCTCGCCTCGATTTGCAGCCATCCAAGCGGATTCCGGCGAAAAACTTTTTATGAAATGGATTTTTATCAAAGGGATTAAGCAGTTGTAAGAAAATGGCAACCAACAAACATGCTCAAATCCGTTATCAGGCCTTAGATCGTTGCTTCCGAAACACTGGCAGAAAATATTTTATTGAAGACTTAGTAGATGCTTGTAATCAAGCTATTTATGAATATTCGGGAATAGCTGAAGGAGTTAAAAAGCGTCAAGTACAGGAAGATATTTCTTTTATGGAAAGCGAAGCAGGTTGGAGTATTGCTTTAGAGAGAATTAGAGAAGGAAGACGCATTTTTTATCGTTATGAGGATACTCAATACTCCATTAACAATCAATTACTTAATGAAACTGAAATTCGTCAGTTGAAAGAGACTATTTGCATGTTAAACCGCTTCAAAGGAATGCCTCAATTCGGGTGGATGGAGGAAATACTCACTCGCTTTGAAGATTCCTTTAAGCTAAAAGGAAGCGTGGTTAGCGTAGTTGGATTTGAGCATAACCCTTACCTCAAAGGACTTCATTGGTTTTCTCACGTTTTTAATGCTATCATTAATAAACAAACCGTAGAACTTCACTATCGAAAATTCAATGATGAAACAAAAAAATATGTTTTCCATCCCTATTTTTTAAAACAATATAATAACCGATGGTTTTTATTTGGACTTTGTAATCACCTGAAAGATAAGGGAATGATTACTAATTTTGCCATTGACCGAATTGAACACATATCAATGGTTTCTGTGCCTTATGTAGAAAATACATTTATAGATTTTGATGAACACTTTGAGGATATTATCGGAGTATCTGTGTTGGACAAAGAGGTGGAAACTGTCATCTTGGAAGTTGACAACGTACTGATGCCCTATGTTATAACCAAACCATTGCACGGTTCACAAAAGATTAAACAGAAGAATGAGAGAACAACTCGAATAGAATTACAACTTATCATCAATTATGAATTAGAAAATTTATTGTTGGGATATATTGATAAAATTAAAATAATAGCTCCTAATCATCTGAAAGAAAAAATGTTATCTCGAATAAAAGAAGCTATTGACCGAAATTCATAACTTTTTTACAGCTACTTACTCTTTACAAAATGAATATATGCAGATGTACTGCATACATTCGTTATACTTTTGCATCAGAAACCAAAAAATATAAGTTATGGCAGTCAGTAAATTTTATACTACATTTAACATCGCGGGGTTCACCTATTGGGATGGAGTTGATGTGATTGATGAATTAAAAGTAGGTACAGTACTTCAGCTTGAGGCAGAACCTACTAATGGGTATGATGCTAATGCGGTGAAAATTCTTTATGGAAATACAATGTTGGGGTACATTCCTCGTACTGATAATAAGGATATTACTAAGTTTTTGCAATTGGGACACACCGATTTGTTTTCTGCGAAAATAAGCCGGATTGACATGAATTATAATCCTGAAAATCAGATACAAGTAACAGTTCGTATTAACCCCAAAAAGTAAATATCATTCAGGAACAATTCAAACATTTTTATCATCTCTCTTGTGGGGAGGCTGTCCGAAAAGTTTTGTTTTAAATCCATAACGTGTGTTAATAAGCACCATATGGTAAATCTCAGAACAACAAGAAGCGCGTTAGCTTAAAAATAAAGACACTATCCCTCTAAGTGTGTAAGTTAAAAAGTTGGGGTTAAGTTTTTATAGTTTGAGTCTTTGTGCAAATATAAGCATAAATTGGTTTAAGACAATCCCCCAATTTTGGATAGGCATACTCCACTTTTTGGTAGCTTCTCTCAAAGCCAAGAAAACGGACTTTTGCACAGCTTCGTCTGTTGGGAAAGACAGCTTGTTTTTGGTGTATTTCCGAATCTTACCATTCAGATTCTCAATAAGATTGGTTGTGTAAATAATTTTTCTTATCTCTAACGGAAAATCGAAAAATACGGTCAATTCGTCCCAATTGTCATACCAAGATTTGATAGCATAGCCGTATTTTGACTCCCATTTTTGGGCAAAATCTTCCAAAGCAACCTTGGCAGCTTCCTTGTTAGGGGCAGTATAGATGTGTTTCATATCGGCTGTAAATTCTTTTCTATCTTTGTAAACCACATACTTACAAGCATTCCTAATCTGATGTACCACACATATTTGCGTTTGTGATTGGGGAAAAACCGCACGAATGGTTTGCGTAAATCCGTTTAAATTATCAGTGGCAGTAATGAGAACATCTTCCACCCCACGAGCCTTTAAATCAGTGAGAACGCTCATCCAAAAGGCGGAACTTTCATTCTTTCCGAGCCACATTCCTAAAACTTCCTTTTTTCCCTCTCGATTCAAGCCCACAGCAAGGTAAATGGTTTTGTTGACAACTTTTGAGTTCTCACGAACTTTAAAAACGATGCCGTCCATCCAAACAATCAGATACAGCTCGTCCAACGGGCGGTTCTGCCAAGCGACCATTTCATTGGTAACCGCATTGGTAATCCTTGATATTGTGGAAGTTGATACTTCAAAGCCGTACATTTCTTGGATTTGTTCTTCGATGTCGCTTACGCTCATTCCTTTGGCATAGAACGATACGATGATGTTTTCCAAACCATCGATAACGTTCTTGCGTTTAGGGACTAACATTGGGTTAAAACTACCGTCTCTATCCCTAGGAACTTGGATTTGTTCTTCGCCAAAGGAAGTTTTTATCTTCTTGGAAGTGTGTCCGTTACGATAATTTCCATCTTTAGTTTTGTCGTGTTTTTCGTTGTCCAAGTGAACGTCGAGTTCGGCATTGAGCATATGTTCCACCGCTTTTTTGTGGAGTTCTTTAAAGAAACCTGTCAAGTCCTCAGCAGTCTTAAATGACTTGTAAAATTCTTTGCTGTTGAGCAATTCTTCCTTGTTAATCATATCTGTTTAAATTATGGGTCAAAAATAGTTAAAAAGTTATTTCCGAAATTTTTTTTGAGCTTTTAAGGGCTCAAAAAATTTCAGAATAACTTTTCAACTTACACAGATTATGGGATACTCCCAAAATAAAACTTTTCGGATGGCTTTTCCTTTTTTATAACTATATTTTAAAAATTTGATACGGCACTCCTCTTTTTTTTACCACCGATTCTGTACGGTCATAATGAGTGTCGGTGATGAATAACTGTCCAAAATGTTGCTGTGTCACCAACGAGACCAATTTTTCTACTCGCTTATCGTCTAATTTATCAAAAATATCGTCCAACAAGAATATTGGGGTTACTCTCAACTGTTGTTTAATAACTTCAAATTGAGATAGTTTTAATGCAATCAGAAAGGATTTTTGCTGTCCTTGGCTTCCGTATTTTTTCATCGAAAATCCATCAATTTCAAAGAGCAAGTCATCCTTATGAATGCCTTGCGAGGTGTATTGCAATATGCGATCTTTCTCCAAATTCTGTTTCAATAACTCGGATAAAGAGGTTGTATGCAAAGCACTTTCATAACTTAGGCTTACTTGCTCTTTGCCTTCGGATAGATATTCATATTGATACTGAAAAACAGGTAAAAAGGCTTCCATAAACTGAGTTCTTTTTTGGTAGATATGCTGTCCCAGTTCAGCCAATTGCTGGTCATAAATCCCAAGAGTCAGTAAATCAACATACTGATTTACTGCAAATTGTTTAAGTATCGTATTTCGTTGCAGTAACACTCGGTTATAACGAATGAGCGTATCCAGATAAGCGGTATCGGATTGGGAAATAACATTGTCTAAAAATCTTCGTCGCACCTCGCTTCCATCTACGATGAGGTCTGTGTCAGCAGGAGATATGATCACCATAGGGTATTTCCCTATATGTTCCGTAATCCGATCGTAATTTTTCCCATTGCACTTGATAATTTTCTTTTGCCCTTTTTTAATGCTACATACAATCTGTTCCTCCCGATTTTCTCGTTCAAAAAGTCCTTCAATCATATAAAACTCTTCGCCATGACGAATATTTTGCGATGCCGATGGATTGAAGTAACTCTTTCCGACTCCCAAATGGTAGATAGCGTCCAACAGATTGGTTTTGCCCACACCATTATTCCCAACAAAACAATTGATTCCCGATTCAAACAGAAGATTTTTTGTGGAGATATTTCTGTAATTTACAACTGCTATTTTTTTTAGATACATATTTGTGTTCATCAGACTATTCTTAGGAATTATTCCGCTGAAATGCTACTACTGTTTATGGATTTTTTGCAAAGATACTCTTTTTTTAGAAGCACAAAAAAGACTGTCCGAGGAGTCGATTTTTGTCATTCAAACTTGGCAAAAGAATCACTAAAACCTCTGTGGACAGCCCTTTACGTTGCTGTTTTATCCTACAACTATTTCAAATTTTTGATAATATCTTCCGACATTTTGTCCAAATCAAAATCATGATTCCATCCCCAATCATTTCGAGCTGCTGAGTCGTCAATACTATCTGGCCAACTGTCGGCAATATTCTGACGGAAATCAGGCTCATACTTAATCTTAAAATCAGGGATTATTTTTACGATACTGTCATAAATTTCTTTAGGAGAGAAGGATAATGATGATACGTTGTACGAAGTTCGTACTTTCACTTGTTCTTTTGGAGCTTCCATCAAGTTTATGGTTGCTTTGATGGCATCGGGCATATACATCATTGGTAGATAGGTGTTTTCGTTTAAGAAGCACGAAAAAGTTTCACCTGCAATGGCTTTGTGGTAGATATCCACGGCATAATCAGTAGTTCCTCCTCCAGGAAGTGATTTATAGCCGATAAGTCCCGGGTAGCGAAGACTTCGAACGTCCACACCGAACTTTTCAAAGTAGTACTGACACCACAACTCACCTGCTACTTTGGTGATTCCATAAACTGTGTTAGGTTCCGTAACTGTTTCTTGTGGAGTGTTTTCTTTAGGGGTATTCACTCCAAAAGCGGCGATTGATGAAGGCCAATATACTTTGTCTAAATTCTTCTTTCGAGCAACTTCTAGAACGTTCAACAACCCATTCATATTCAAATTCCATGTGAATAAGGGATTTCGTTCTCCTACTGCCGAAAGAAGCGCAGCTAAATGATACACTTGTGTGATTTTGTAGGTATCTACTAATTGTTCTAACCGTTGTGCATCTTGGATGTCTAATACTTCAAAAGTGCAGTACGAGAATCTTTCAGCAACTTTTTCATTAATATCGGTAGCTACAATGTTCTCAGCTCCGAATTTTTCTGCCAAAGCTTCCGTCAGTTCACTACCCAATTGTCCGCCGGCACCCGTTAGTAATATTCTTGTTTTTGCCATTTTTTAAAAATTTTGTCGAACAAAAGTACGAATTATTTCTGGAATCAAGAAATGTTTTCAGAGGATTTTTTAGATGGTAAATCGAATCCTAAAATTCACTTTTTATAAAGTAAAATTTAAACTTATACGTACTTGCCAAGAATTACTCTTTTGCTTCTTTTTAGGGAATTATGACCCGTATTGATACCCTTTTATGATATTGAAAATAAGAAATAATTCTTATTTTGTTGTATCTTTGCCTAAGATTTGTGGAGTCCAAATGTTTGGCTTCAATTTATTATAGAAATTCACACAAATTATAATCAAAAGAAATGATTCCTGCATACAAAAAACAATTAGAAAAGGCTAAAGATCTACATCAAAAGTATACAAAAATCTATAATATTATTGGAGCTGTACGGCTATGTGTAGCAATTAGTATTCTGTTTTTAGGATATTTATCTTTTACAAATTTTTCGCTTTTATACCTTCTTGGAATATTTTTTTTCGTGATATTTTTTCTATTTTTAGTCGTAAAACATAAAAAAATATCGTATCTCCGCAAAATAGAGAAATCAAAAATAGACATCAATCAAAAGGAAATCGATTTTCTCGAAAAAGGAGTCTATTTTTACGATAATGGCTTTGATTTTCAGGATAAAGAACATCCATATGCATATGATTTAGACATTTTTGGTGAGAAATCATTGTTTCATTATATCAACAGAGCGGTAACTTTTTCGGGAAAAAAACAACTGGCAGCACATTTCTTGCGTACCGATAATAAGTACATTCCTGAAAAACAAGCCACCATTGCAGAGTTATCCGAAAAATTGGAATGGAGACAAGATTTTATGGCTGTTGCTTCTCAAGCACCCGATAACCAACATACAGCTGAGAAAATTAGCACTTGGAAAGAACGAAAAGAAGTTCTTTTTTCATTCCCTTTGCGAGTTTTTATCTATCTATCTCCTTTATTATTATTAAGTTTTATCATTTTAGGGTATATTTTCGATTATGCCGATATGAAGATGTGGGCAAATACCTTATTTGTTATCAATTTGATGGTTTTTGGATGGGAGTTACGGCATATACTTAAAAATAAGCAGGGATTTGAAGGGATCTACGACACCTTGTATTCCGTAAGGAAGAATATAGAACTTATTGAAAAAGAAAGTTTTAAATCAAAACAAATTTGTGAGTTACAACAACAGTTAATCCAAAACAACCAAAGGGCAAGTGAGTTGACTCGTTCGTTAGCTCGTTTGCTAGACAATATGGATAATGTGCTGAATATCTTTTCTTGGGTACTAAATGGATTTACTCTTTATCATCTACATCAATATAACAAGCTGATTTTGTGGAAGAAAATTAACGCGGAACACGTTGCTACTTGGTTGGATGTGATTAGCGAAATGGAGGCTTTGTGCAGTTTAGCAAACTTTAAATACAACCATCCAGAGTTTGTTTTCCCTGAACTGAACGCCCATTTTGAAGTAAGTTTTGTGGACATAGGACATCCTTTAATTGCTGAAAATCAACGCGTAACTAATTCTATTTCATTCAAAGAAAACCGATTTGTGATACTAACAGGCTCAAACATGTCCGGAAAGAGTACCTTTCTGCGAACGCTGGGAGTGAATGTACTTTTAACCTCTATGGGACTGCCCGTTTGTGCTAAAAAAGCAAATGTACATCCGATGAAAATACTCATCTCCATGCGTTTGTCAGATTCGCTTAACGATGGGAAATCTTACTTTTTTGCAGAAATAGATCGATTGAAGCAGATTATGCAAACTCTTCAACAAGAACCATGTTTTGTACTTTTAGACGAACTTTTGCGTGGAACAAATTCCGAGGATAAACAATCAGGTACAGTGAAAATTATTGAGAAAATGGTTGAATTGAATGCTATAGGCATCATCGCTACACATGATTTGGAAGTGTGTAAATTAGAATCAGAGTACCCACATCATCTTAAAAATCAATGCTTTGAAGTAGAAATAATTAACAATGAATTACATTTTGATTACAAACTCAAAGAAGGTGTTTGCCAAAACAAAAATGCTACCTTTTTGATGAAAAAAATGGGAATTATTTAAAAATAAGTAGGATAGAGATACATTGGCTTAGCAAAAGTTTTTTTTGCGGAGATAATATGTTTTTTTATATTTGTGCGATTCTTGGTAAAAAGTTCAAAAACTGATGGTTAATCAACTCTTTGAACGAAAATAAGTAAAAAAGGGTCTTTATGAAATCAGAAACAATGAAAGAAATTTATTTTGCAGGAGGATGCTTTTGGGGAACAGATCACTTCTTTAAGCAAGTTCGGGGGGTCATCACCACCGAACCGGGCTATGTGAATGGGCATACGAATAAGCCTATTTATGAAGAGGTTAACACAGACACTACAGGGTATGCTGAAGCTGTAAAGGTTATCTATGATCCAAAAGAAGTTCGTCTGGAATTGCTAATTAAATTGTTTTTTGAAACGATTGATCCAACCAGTCTCAACAAACAAGGTAACGACGTAGGCACTCGTTATCGTACAGGAGTCTACTACACTAACTCTAAAGATAAGGCTGTTACAGACGCTTTTTTCAATAAAATCGAACGAATGTATTTTCGTCCAATCGTTGTAGAAAGAAAACCTCTTGAAGTATTTTATCCTGCTGAAGACTGGCATCGAGACTATCTGATAAGAAATCCTAATGGCTATTGTCATATTGAGCCTCATTTATTTGCTTACGCCAGCAAGGCGAATCCGAAAAAACCCAGATATAAAAGAGAAAGCCAATCCTTTTTAAAGAAAAAATTAACACCTTTGCAGTATGCGGTAACCCAAAAGAAAGCTACCGAGCAACCCTTTGATAACCTTTATTGGAATGAAAATCGTAAGGGAATTTATGTGGATATTACCACAGGAGAACCCTTATTTCTATCTTCAGACAAATATGATTCAGGTTCTGGTTGGCCGAGTTTTACGCGTCCCATTGACGATAGCCTCATCATAGAAAAACCTCATAAATCAGGAGGAAAAACCCGTGTTGAGGTGCGGAGTAAAACAAGTAATAGCCATTTAGGACACCTTTTTAATGATGGTCCTCTGCATAAAGGAGGATTGCGTTACTCCATTAACAGTGCGTCCTTACGTTTTATTGCAAAAGAGGATATGGAAAAAGAAGGTTATGGTATTTATTTATTTCTATTTATGGAGTAATCCTTTATGTTATGAATACTTTCTCGGATTATCATTTCCGTATAGCTACGACTGATGATTTTTCAGCCATATGGGAAATTATTCTTTTTGCTAAAGAAATTCGGAAACAAGAAGGTAGCTCTCAATGGCAAGACGGTTACCCAAACGAAGCTACCATATTTGCTGATATTCAAAATAAATATGGATACGTAGTTGAATTTCAGTCAGAAATAGTAGGGTATTTTGCTTTTATATTGGGTGCTGAACCTGCATATGAATCTATTGATGGCAAATGGGTCAGTGAACAGCCATATGCTGTGGTACATCGCATGGCAGTGAGCGCTAAAGGAAAAGGTAAAGGTTTGAGCAAAAGGATGTTACAAAAAGCAGCTGAATTAAGCGTTGATAATAACACGTTTAGCCTTCGTATTGACACTAATTTCGACAATATTCCGATGCTTCGTACTATTCAAACGTTGGGGTATGTATACTGTGGAGAAGTCTATTTCCGAGGTTCTGCCCGAAAAGCATTTGAAAAGGTGCTACGCTGAAGTACATTAAAACAGAATACGTGTCAATTTATCCATATCCACGAGCATAATACTGAAAATACCAATTGTTAAAATCACACGGAGTAAATTGTGAAGCAATACATAAGTACGATTTTTATTACTTTTCCATAGTGCTATAATGAAAAAAAGCAAAGAGATGGCCACAAAAATAATATAAATGTACATGCATCCAATATCAAAGTGGTGTAGTAGTACGTAAATGGGTGAAAAACACACGCAAACTACCAATGAAATTACAATTTTACTCTTATTTTCACCATATTTGACAGGAATCGTTTGGTAATTATGCACCAAATCGCCTTTCAAATTCTCTAAATCCTTAATAAGTTCTTTGATAAGTATCAGAAGAAAAAGTAACAGAGCGTGAATAAAAATAACTGTATGTACGTTTTTATAGTATACAAAAACAGCGAAAAAAGGAATAATAGCTAATATTGCTGAAGTGAGGTTTCCCCAAAATACGATTTTCTTAATCCGATGAGAATAAAACCACATTAAAAAGATATACCCAGAAAAAAACATTACTGCTCGAAATGACACGTAACTCGCGACGATTACAGAAATAAAATTCAACAAAAAGTAAAGCGTCAATTTTGTATTTTGTCCAACTAACCGATCAACCATCGATTTTAAAGGGCTGTTAATCAAGTCTTTCTCTTTATCATAGAATCCATTAATAATGTATCCACCAGCAATAGCCAACGCTCCCGCAGCAACGAGTATAAGCAGATTTATATCAAATACCACCTCACGAACAGAATCACGTTGCGACAAAATAAAAATCGCTGCCAAGTACTGAGCTATACAAACCATCAAGATGTTGTAGCCCCTTACGGAAGAGAATAATCCGAGCATCTTTAAAATGGTATGTCTGAATTTTTGGCGTGACATCAGTTTCTTTTCTGATTTACAAAGGTATTATTTTTTTGGATATATCTGTAAATTTAATTCAATTTATAGTCCTTTAGATTTAATTCTCTTGACAGTCAACAGTATATCAGTACATAGGTGAAGACTTTTATTGCATAAATTCATGGCATAAAAATTGCGTTTGGGGGTTGAATGTAGCAAAAATAAAATTAGTATTTAAATCCTAAAAATTGTATATTTGCAGATTGAATGAATGTTTTTCAAAAAAAATATTCAAGTATCTTTCAATACATAAGATACAAGCTCAAAAAAGTATTTCAAATTATTAAAACACAATCGTAAATATAGCATAGAGATATGATAAAAATAGAAAAAAAAGATGTAATATCAGCACTGACGAAAATTACCACCCCAGGTGAAGGTAAAAATATGGTCGATAGTGGTGCGGTTCAAAATATTGTAATTTTCGGTGACGAGGTTGTAGTAGACGTGGTGATAAACAATCCGAGTTTACAAGCAAAAAAACGCACGGAAGTCGAAATCATGAAAGCTATTCACAGTGAGGTGTACGAAAAAGCTAAAGTGTTCGTAAATGTAAAAGTCATTGCTCCTGAGAAACCAGAAATTAAAGGAAAACCTATTCCTGGAATAAAAAATATTATTGCCGTGGCATCAGGCAAAGGCGGTGTTGGAAAGTCAACTATAACAGCCAATTTAGCGGTTTCTTTAGCAAAAATGGGATTTAGCGTAGGACTGTTGGACGCTGATATCTATGGACCTTCAATGCCGATTATGTTCGATGTGGTCGATGAAAAGCCAAAATCAGTAACCGTAGAAGGACAATCAAAAATGAAACCTATTGAAAATTACGGAGTTAAGATGCTTTCTATTGGTTTTTTTACCAATCCAAATCAAGCTGTGATTTGGCGAGGTCCAATGGCGGCCAAAGCTCTCAATCAGATGATTTTTGATGCAGATTGGGGCGAATTAGACTTCTTACTATTAGATTTACCTCCTGGAACGGGTGATATTCATTTGAGCATCATGCAGGCTATGCCAGTAACCGGAGCGGTAGTAGTAAGTACTCCACAAAAAATTGCTCTTGCCGACGCTCGTAAAGGTGTAGCAATGTTCCAACAAGACACAATAAACGTTCCTGTATTAGGAATTGTAGAAAATATGGCGTATTTCACTCCTGAAGAATTACCTAATAACAAATATTACATCTTCGGAAGAGAAGGAGCTAAAAACCTGGCCGAAGATTTAAATGTTCCATTCTTAGGTGAAATACCTTTGGTGCAAAGCATCCGTGAGGCAGGCGATGTAGGACGACCAGCAGCATTACAAGAAAATACTCCTTTAGCATTGTCATTCAAGCAATTATCACAAAATGTAGTGCAAAGTGTTGTAGAACGCAATAGAAGTTTACCTCCTTCCGAAGCCATTAAAATCACGACTATGGCAGGATGCAGTAAATAATTAGGGACGAAAAGCGGGAATTTATAATTTGATCTTAAATTCTGGCAAACTATATAAAATTGAAAATAAAAACATAACAGTAAGGCAATATGATTCACTCAGAAATATCAAAAAAAATGACAACAGAACAAGTAAGAGAAAACGTTTTAAGGGCATTGGACGAAATTCGTCCGTTTTTGCAAAGCGATGGTGGTGACATCACTTTAGTAGACATTGAAGATGACAGAATCGTTAAAGTAAGACTGGAAGGTAACTGTTTGGGGTGTAGCGTAAATCAAATGACGCTAAAAAGCGGTGTTGAGATGACCGTAAAGAAATATGTTCCTCAAATAGAGAGCGTTGTAAATATTCTTTAAACAAAAGAACATCAGATAGTAAAGGATTTCGGGCAGCAGAATACTGTCCGATATGGTTGTTTATGCCAATGAATAAAACGTAGAACGATGAGCTCCCAAAAGAAAAATAAAAAAGAATACATCAGACGTAAGTTGCTAAGTAAATACCGGTTGGTATTTATGGATGAGGAAACCTATGAAGAAAAGGCTTCGCTACGGCTAAGTCGTATGAATATCTTTGTGGTAGGGACGCTTTTCTCACTGTTTTTAATCATTGCAACGACTCTATTTATCATCTATACTCCCTTACGTCAATATATTTTAGGTTTTTCAGAAGTTAATAACAAACAAGAAACCATTAATTTAGCGTTTAAAATTGATTCGTTGGAAAACCAAATGCGAAAGAACGATTTGTACCTAAACTCTATAAAAAAAGTACTTACAGGCGATATTCTATATACCCAAATCAATAAAGATTCTATTTATGAATCCAATAAAATTGACCCTAAAACGATTGATTTGAGCCCAAGCCGACAAGATTCGTTATTGCGACAAGAAGTGGCTGAAGAAGATCGTTACAATGTTTTCGAAAAGGCCTTATATCAAAACAAAGAAATTTTACTTTTTCCTCCAATTTCTAAAGGAGTGATATCGAACGAATTTAAACCACAAGAGCGTCATTTTGGTATTGATATCGCAGCCCCTGAGGGTACAGCAGTCAAATCAGTCGCTGACGGGACAGTTATCTTTGCTGAATGGACTGTTGCTACGGGTAATGTCATCATCATTGAGCATAAACAGAATTTGGTTTCGGTTTATAAACATAACGCTACCTTAGTGAAGCAACAAGGCGACCAAGTGCGAACAGGTGAAGTGATTGCAACCATTGGCAACACTGGTGAATTTTCGACAGGTACGCATCTGCATTTTGAACTTTGGAGCAATGGTTACCCAGCAAATCCGAGAAACTATATCGAGTTCAAATAGAACAATATCAACAGTTTGAGTCATTTTAAACACCGAATCCCATGAATAAAAAAATTATCCTTGCATTATTGATTTTATCTCCTATCTATTTTCTGATTCAAATATTCTTTTTCGATATGAAGTACATAAACGATGAAGAAATTATTTTCGGATGGGATCGCGAGAATATGCGGTTTCAAATCAATGAAAAGAAACCGTTTGAGTTAAATGGCATCGACGGGCCTTATATCATCAATGACACCTTGTACTATGTAGATGAAAATAACATCCTTGTAAAATCTATCGAAATAAAAGATAGCTTACGAGTGCAAGTGCCTAACAAAGATAAAAGTACTTTTTATTTTTCACTAAATAAACAGCTCGAAAAAGATTCTGTAGCCTATCCAATGCCTGAAAAACTGATTGCAATTTCGGATATTGAAGGAAATTTTGATGCTTTTTGGGGATTTCTTGAAAAAAACGGAATTATCAACCAAAATTTTAGTTGGGTTTTCGGTAAAGGTCACTTAGTGTTAAACGGAGATTTTGTCGATAGAGGCGAACATGTGACTCCTACCCTATGGCTTATTTACAAACTTGAACAAGAGGCTAAAAAACAGGGAGGGAAAGTTCATTTCGTTTTGGGAAATCACGAGATTATGAATTTTCAAGGAAAACATAAATATGCCGACCACAAGTACATCAAATTGGCACAACTGATAGCTCCTAATAAGTCAACCAAAGAAAGCTATAAAATTTTGTATTCCAAAAAATCTGAAATTGGTAAATGGTTGCGTTCCAAAAACATTTCTGTGAAAATAGGAGATTATCTTTTCGTCCATGCTGGACTTAGCCCCGAAATCATTTCCTTAAATCTTACCTTGCAAGATATGAACGAAATCACTCGAAAAAATTGGGACAAAGACCTTTATAATAACCCTGAAAACGATTCAACAGCCAATTTTTTACTCGGACGAAAAGGTCCTTTTTGGTATAGAGGTTTAGTAACTGATTACAAACATTATAACAAAGCAACTCCCGAGGATTTGGAACAACTGCTAAACCTCTATCAAGTCCAGAAGATAGTCGTTGGGCATTCGATTGTGGATGCTGTTTCTACCGATTATAATGGTAAGGTTATCCGCATAGACGTAAAGCACGGACACGAAAAATACAGCCCAAAAACACAAGGGTTATTGATAGAAAATGGCTTTGTATACAAAGTAGACGCCACAGGACATAAACAACCACTATAAGGATAAACATTTTAATGCCAATAAAAACTAAAAACATATGAAACACGTGTTATTCTACTTTTTACTGATTTTCACATCGTTATCTTATGCTGGGATTGACCATTTATTGCCCAAGCCACAGCACATTCAGCCTAATGGAGAGACTTTTTGCTTCAAAAAAGTGCGTTTGGAAACTTCGGTTTTGCAAGAACAGTGGCGACAATTTATTTCGGAAATGGGCGGAGAAATTTCATCTTCGGCTAAGCAATCTGTTGAAATAAAGTTAGTTAGTAGTATTCCGCAAGCCGAACTAAACAAAGAAGAGGCATACCGATTAATCGTTTCCAAACGAAAAATACAAATCGAAGCCATAACCGAAAAAGGCGTTTATTGGGCAATGCAAACGCTTCGGCAACTAAAATCACCCAAAGGGAAAACCTATTTTGAAGGCTGTTCCATAGTGGATTATCCTGCGTTTCGCATTCGCGGATTTATGCAAGATGTGGGGCGTACGTTTATTTCATTGGAAGAATTAAAGCAAGAAATCAAAATTCTTTCGCAATATAAAATCAATGTTTTTCATTGGCATCTAACTGAAAATCAAGGTTGGAGATTAGAAAGCAAACGCTACCCAATTCTGAATGACAGTTCAAGTTATGAACGAATGCACTCCAAATTCTACACTTTGGAAGAGGTAAAAGAACTCGTTGATTTCTGCAAGCAACACAATGTTCTTTTGATACCTGAAATTGATATGCCGGGGCATAGTTTGGCTTTTCAGAAGGCTTTTAAATGTGATATGCAAACCGAAAAAGGAATGCAAATTCTGAAAGAATTAATCGACGAAATGTTGCCTTACTTTGATGTTCCTTATTTTCACATAGGAACTGATGAAGTGGAATTTACAAACCCTGATTTTGTTCCTGAAATGGTGCGTTTTATCCGAGAAAGAGGCAAAAAAGTAATTTCGTGGAATCCCGGTTGGAATTACAAAGTTGGCGAAATTGATATGACGCAACTGTGGAGCTATCGAGGGAAGGTACAAAAAGGCATTCCTGCCATTGATTGTCGTTTGCATTATATCAATCATTTTGATGCATTTGCCGATTTAATTGCTTTGTACAATAGTCGTATTCTGAATGTAAAAAAAGGAGATGACAACCACGCAGGAGCCATTGTTGCGGTTTGGCACGACCGATTCATTCCTGATGAAAAAGAAATCATCATTCAGAATAATTTTTATCCGTCGATGTTGGCTTTGGCAGAGCGTACTTGGCTTGGTGGAGGGACAGAATATTTTGACGTAAAAGGAACAAATTTATTTTCGGAAAAAGATGAAAACTTCATTGCTTTTCACGATTTTGAACGCCGAATGTTATGGCATAAAAAACTATATTTCAGTAATTTACCTTTTGCTTATGTAAAACAAACACATATGAAATGGCAAATTACCGATGCTTTTCCTAATGAAGGAAATCTAACAAAAACTTTCCCTCCCGAGCAAGAAAATTTTGCAGAAAGTTATTTTTACAATGGGAAAAAATATGGTACGAAAACAGCCATCGGGGCGGGCGTTTATTTGCGACACGTTTGGGGAAAAATTGTGAAAAGTTTTTACGAAAATCCACAGCCCAACCACACGGCGTATGCTTATACGTATGTCTATTCGCTTAAAAAACAATCTGTTGGGTTGTGGGCTACCACACAGAATTACAGCCGTTCTGAAAAAGATTTACCGCCTCCACAAGGAAAATGGGATTACAAAGAAAGTAAAATTTGGATTAACGGAACGGAAATTTTACCGCCTGTGTGGGCTTCTTCTCATAAAGAAAAATCGAATGAAATTCCGCTAACGAACGAAAATTTTGAAGTACGAAATCCCATTGCGGTAACTTTACAAAAAGGTTGGAACAAAATATTGTTAAAGTTACCCATTGGAAAATTTTCCACTCCCGAAGTTCGCCTTGTGAAATGGCATTTTAATTTTGCTTTTGTTACGTTAGATGGCAAAAAAGACGTTGAAGGATTGATTTTCAGTCCTGAACAGAAGATATAAATAGGATTATTCAATTTTTGAAAATAACCGCTTGGAGCAAAATTTTCGAAATATTACGAAAGATTTTTATGCTCCAAGCGATATTTATAAAAACGTTTAGTAAACGAAAAATTCAAGATTATGAATATTTTGAAATAAATAATTTTCGTGTAAAAATACGTTTTAAACACATAAAAATCTATATGTCAATTATTTATAAAAAGACATAACGACTCTATTTTATAAGAATTTATAAGTACACGCAAAAAATTTGAATATTCGTTTTAATTTGCGTACATTTGCGGAATAGAGATTTTTTTATGAAAGAACTTCTACTTTCACAAGGATTAATGGCAACGATAATATGGGTTTTCACGCTCTCCTTCGTGGTGAGTTATCTTGTTTTGCCAAAAATTATTTACATTGTTGTAAATAAAAACTTGATGGACAATCCGAACGAAAGGAGCTCACATACGCAGAGAACGCCTACAATGGGAGGGATTGCTTTTTTTATCAGCATCATTTTCACCATATTTTTCATTCGTGATTATGACGTTGATCACATAGGAACTAACATCATCTCGAGCGTAAGTATACTTTTTTTCATTGGATTAAAGGATGATTTAGTAGGCGTACAGCCTAAAACTAAAATCATTGGTCAGGTACTCTCCACCCTTATTTTGTTTTATGGAACACAACTTTGGGTACGTTCATTAGACGGATTCTTTTTTATCAATGAAATTGACTTTTGGATTTCAGTGTTGCTTTCTTGCATGGTCATGATGGCTATTGTAAATTCATTCAATTTGATTGATGGTATCAATGGCTCGGCGGCAATGGTTGGCATTGTGATTTTTGGAGGTTTCGGATATATATTTTATTTGTCTGGAAATTATTACTATTGTTTGCTATCAGCTCTTTGTATCGGTTTTTTGTTAGCTTTTTTACGCTATAACCTATCGGAAAAGAAAAAAATATTTATGGGTGACACAGGCTCAATGATTGTTGGTTTCATTATCGGATTTTTGGTATTGAAATTCTTTTCGTTATCACCCGAGGAGTTAGTAAAAGCTCATATAAAACCAATCAATAAAATTTGGGTTGTGTTGGCTATTATATTTATTCCTTTTTTTGATACTACACGTGTTTTTGTTACGCGTATTGTACGACATGGGAAACCTTTCTTAGCCGATAGAAGCCACATCCACCATGTACTGATTGACTACACAGGACTTACTCACGGAAAGGCAAGTTTGTTTTTGGCTTTCATTAACTTAGTTGTTCTTGTGGTAATTCTATATTTAAATACGATTTTTTCTTCCACCTACGTGTTTTTGTTTCTTTCAGCTATTTTCGTTGGGTTAGCATTACTTCTGTTTTATTTCAATAGAAGTTACAACACACGAAAAAGTAAACAAAAAATACGAAGAATACTAAATAAAACTGGATTAAGCAAACACAAAAAATAACCCCGTGTCAAAAAAAGCTACGAAAGAAACTCCTTTAATGAAGCAATACAATCAGATAAAGTCAAAATATCCTGATGCTCTATTGCTTTTTAGAGTGGGAGATTTTTACGAAACTTTTGGAGAAGATGCTGTCAAAACTGCTCAAGTGCTTGATATTGTGCTTACAAACAGAAATAACGGTAGCGAACGTACCGAATTAGCTGGTTTTCCGCATCATTCTATAAATACGTACTTACCCAAATTGGTCAAAGCAGGTTATCGAGTTGCTATTTGTGACCAATTGGAAGACCCAAAAACGGTCAAAGGAATTGTTAAACGAGGCGTTACCGAACTGGTTACTCCAGGAGTAGCGCTGAATGATGATATACTTCACTCTAAGTCCAATAATTTCTTAGCATCACTCTGGTTTGGAAAAACAACCAATGGGGTCGCTTTTCTGGATATTTCCACAGGTGAATTTTTAGTAGCACAAGGTGATAGATTTTATATCGACAAACTATTACAAAATTTTAAACCTAGTGAAATTCTTATTGCTAAAAAACAAAAAAAAGATTTTATTGACAGCTTTGGAGAGGATTTCCACCTTTTCTTTTTGGAAGATTGGGTATATAAGCAAGATTATGCCAATCAGGTACTTACACAGCATTTTCAAACTAATTCTCTTAAAGGTTTTGGTGTAGACGAACTTTCTGAAGCAATTTTAGCAGCTGGATCAATTCTTTTTTATCTTTCTGAAACACAGCATAATAAATTACAGCACATCACTTCTATTCAGCGTATAGTTGAAGATGCCTATGTTTGGCTTGATAAATTCACTATCCGAAACTTGGAACTCTACACAGGGACTTCGAGCCAATCCGTAACACTGTTGGATATCATTGACAAAACCACGTCGGCAATGGGAAGCAGAACTCTCAAACGTTGGTTGGCGCTCCCACTGAAAAAAATCAATCAGATAGAGCAACGACATGAAGTAGTAGCACATTTCATGCAGCACATTGATACCCTACATAAAGTTAAAGAGCAAGTTGCTAAAATTAGTGATATTGAGCGACTTATTTCAAAAGTAGCTACAGAAAAGATATCCCCTCGTGAGGTCGTACAACTACGTATGTCTTTGGAGGCGATACCTCCCATTAAGCAACTTTGCGTACTTTCAGACAATGAACATCTGAAAGCATTGGGAGATAGAATGCACGCTTGCGAACAACTTTGTTTACGAATAAAAAATACGCTCTTTGATGATGCTCCTGTGAACATCCTTAAAGGAAATGTTGTTGCCAAAGGATTTTCTGCAGATTTGGATGAGCTAAGAAATCTCTCACAATCAGGGAAATCCTATTTAGACGACATGCTCAAACGTGAAACAGAACGTACAGGAATTCCTTCACTGAAAATTGATAGCAATAACGTTTTTGGGTATTATATTGAAGTTCGAAATACGCATAGAGACAAAGTTCCTGCTGAGTGGATTCGCAAACAAACCTTGGTCAATGCTGAGCGATATATCACAGATGAGCTAAAAGAATACGAAGCTAAAATATTAGGAGCTGAAGAAAAAATATCCCAATTGGAACAGCGTATTTTTTCGGAATTGGTATCTTTCACAAATGAATATATTGCTCAAATTCAAACAAATGCATCGCTTATAGGTCAGCTCGATTGCCTTTGTGGATTTGCTCAGCTTGCTATTGAAAATAATTATAGTCGCCCTGAAATGGATGCATCATTTGTTCTAAATATCAAGAATGGACGTCATCCTGTGATTGAAAAACAGTTGCCTGTGGGGGTTCCCTACATAGCTAATGACGTATACCTTGACCGTGATTCTCAGCAAATTATAATGATTACAGGGCCTAACATGTCAGGTAAATCTGCCATTTTGCGACAAAGTGCGTTAATTGTTCTGTTGGCTCAAATTGGATGTTTCGTTCCTGCGGAATCTGCTCAAATCGGGATTGTAGATAAGATTTTTACACGCGTGGGAGCGAGTGATAATATTTCGATGGGTGAATCGACCTTTATGGTAGAAATGAATGAAGCTGCCTTGATTTTGAATAACATATCCGAGCGAAGTTTGGTGCTTTTGGACGAAATCGGTCGTGGTACAAGTACGTACGACGGGATTTCTATTGCATGGGCAATTGCCGAATATCTGCATGAACACCCTTCGAAAGCCAAAACACTATTCGCAACGCACTACCACGAACTCAACGAGATGACCGAAAGTTTCGAGCGTATCAAAAATTTTAATGTGTCGGTTAAAGAAACCAAGGACAGCGTTCTTTTCTTACGTAAATTAGTTTCGGGTGGTTCGGCACATAGTTTTGGGATTCACGTAGCGAAAATGGCGGGAATGCCTCAATTTGTTATCCAAAAAGCAAATAAAATACTTAAAAAATTGGAAGATTCTCATACTTCCTCAACAACTTCCGAAACTTTGAAGTCGGCTCAAAAAGAGATGCAACTCAGCTTTTTTAACATTGACGACCCGCTGTTGGAAGAACTCAAAAACGAAATTACGCAAATCGACATCAATACAATTACTCCTGTAGAAGCATTGATGAAACTCAATGAGTTGAAGAGGATGATTGGAAAATAATATCTTGAGAGTTATCATAATCAAACCACACGTAATGAAATCTATATCTCTGTGTGGTTTGAATTTTAATTTACGGAAATCTTTCTTATAAAATTTGGCTCTCCTAAAATTTTGTGAAGTAAATGAACTATGGGTTATAATTTAGTTCTTGTAGGGGCGACCCGAGCAATACATCATTAAATTAGCAATGCCTAAAATTTTAAGGGTGATAAACAGCTCAAAGGTTGATAATTTTCTAAAAAGCAGGTAAGAATTGTTTTGTTAAATGATAAATTCCTATCTTTACAACCTAAAATCCGTTTAAATGAAATCATATTCTAAACTTTATATAGTTATCCCTTTATTAGCACTGTCTTTTTTATGGATAACATCTTGTGAGTCAGATGATTTATGTGATCAAAAGGTAAATACACCCCAATTAGTGATTCGCTTCCGAGATATGTCTACCCAAAAGGAAAAGAAAGTCTCAAATTTAATTGTCTATGGAGAAGGAAAGAACACCTTGTTAATCAACGCTTCAACCGATTCGATAGCTCTGCCATTGAAAGTTACCGAGCCCAAAACTTCATATGTTATGGTAAGCAATGCAAACTATAATAACACAACGGGAGAAATTACTGGTGGAGATATGACGACCATCACATTTACATATCAGGTACAGGAAGAGTTTGTTAGCCGAGCATGTGGTTTTAAAGCTACATACAATACTGTGAGTGCTACCATCGAAAATCCTGATGATACTTGGATACAATCAATTAACGTTACAAAAACGGAAGTAGAAAATGAAAAAAACGCTCACATACAGCTTTATCATTAGTTTTTTATTCTATCAAACTACTATAGCTCAAGAAGATACAAAAGAAACAACCTACAAACAACGCTATGGATTGCGCGTAGGAATGGACGTTAGCAAACCTATACGTTCCTTTTTCCAAAAGGGGTACAGTGGTTTGGAATTTGTGGGGGACTATCGGTGGAACTATAACTATTATTTGGCTGCCGAAGTAGGTTTTGAAAATAGATCCAAAAACGAAGATTTTTTTTCATACAAAACTACTGGACAATTTATCCGATTGGGAATAGATTATAATGCCTACAATAATTGGTATGGAATGGAAAATATGATTTATATGGGAGGAAGATATGCATTTTCGCGATTTGCCCAGGAATTGACTTCCTACATGATTTATACCACCAATCCGTACTGGGAGGAAAATACAACAGGAAACAATCCCAATTGGTTACGAAGCTATGAGGGTCGAACTGCTCATTGGCTGGAAGTAATCTTAGGGATGAAAGTAGAATTATTCACCAATTTATTTGCCGGAGCAAGTTTGCGATTAGGGGTTATGATAGCAAATCCTACGGATAGCTTTCCTAATTATTGGATTCCTGGATTCAACAGAGTCCGTGAAGGAAGCCGATTCGGAGCGAATTTCAATTATACTATCACCTACTTGATTCCTCTGTATAAAAAAGAAAAAGAAAAGAAAAAAACAGATAAATCAACCACTCAATAATGATTTTCAAAATATCGTCAGAAAGTTTTAGATAAAGCTTTTAGAAAAGTAAAAAGATTCATAATTTCATAATTATCCTAAAAATTCTGAGAAAATCAAATTGAGATAACAATAATTCATATGTTATATCGTTCAAAAATAAAAGGTTTAGGTTTCTATGTTCCTGCGAATATAGTAACCAATGATGATCTGTCCAAACGGATGGATACTAATGACGCTTGGATTCGTGAACGCACTGGAATCGAAGAGCGTAGGCACGTAATAAAAGGCGAAGATACTACCACTTCAATGGGGGTTAAGGCAAGTTTAAAAGCCATTGAAAATGCAGGAATCGACAAAAACGATATTGATTTCATTATTTTCGCAACTCTAAGCCCTGATTACTATTTCCCTGGATCAGGTGTGTTAGTTCAAAAGGAATTAGGACTAAAAACCGTAGGAGCTTTGGACGTACGGAATCAATGTTCTGGTTTTATTTATGCACTTTCGATTGCTGATCAGTACATAAAGACAGGTATGTACAAAAATATTTTGATTATTGGGGCTGAAACACAATCACCTGGATTAGATTTTACCACACGAGGACGCAACGTGTCCGTTATTTTTGGCGATGGAGCGGGAGCGGCTATCATTTCAAGAGAAGAGGACCCACAAAAGGGTATATTGTCAACTCATTTGCATAGCGAGGGAATTCATGCCGAGGAGTTAGCTCTCATCGCACCTGGAATTGCAAATCGTTGGGTTACAGATATTATTGCTGAAAATGATTCAACGGACGTAAGTTATTTTCCATACATGAACGGACAACATGTTTTCAAAAATGCTGTAATCCGTTTTGCAGAAGTTATTCAGGAAGGTTTGCAACATAACGGACTGTCAAAGGAAGATATTAACATGCTGATTCCACATCAAGCCAATTTGCGTATTTCTCAGTTTATACAACAAAAATTTAAACTAAGTGATGATCAAGTATTTAATAACATCATGAAATACGGAAATACCACAGCGGCTTCCATACCAATTGCTCTAACGGAGGCTTTTGAGCAAGGAAGAATTAAAGATGGTGATTTGGTGGTTTTGGCTGCCTTTGGTAGTGGATTCACATGGGCAAGTGCAATTATTCGATGGTAAAGCAATGAGAAAAGTATATTATTTAAGTTCTTGTGACACCTGTAAACGCATTTTAAATGATTTGCAACTCCCAACAGATTTCGAGTTGCAAGACATCAAAAAAATACCGATTTCGGAAACTGATTTGGACTTTTTGAAAAGTAAGGTTGGGAATTACGAAGTTTTATGTAACAAACGTTCACAACTTTACAAAAGTCGTAACCTTAAAGCTCAAAATCTGACAGAAAATGAGTACAAACAACTTATTTTAGAACATTACACCTTTTTGGCTCGTCCCGTAATCGTGGTTGATGAACAAGTTTTTGTCGGAAATGCAACAAAAACGATTCAAGCAGTAAAGCAGTACTTAGGGAATGTATAATTCCTAATGGTAAGACATTAAAAACTGTAAGACTTTCAAAATATTATTGATTATCTGTAATTACTAATTTAGCAACTAACAAAAAATCCTACGTAGATATATAGAAAACACTCGTTTTTTATATTTGGGTATTTGCCCGAAGTGTCAACCACTTGTTTTCTGCTTTCGCCTAATTAGTTGAAGTGTCAACCGCTCGTTTTCTGCTTTCGCCTAATTAGTTGAAGTGTCAACCGCTCGTTTTCTGCTTTCGCCTAATTAGTTGAAGTGTCAAACCGCTCGTTTTCTACTTTCGCCTAATTAGTTGAAGCGTTAATTGTTTGTTTTCAGTCTTCGCCTAAATACTCGAATTAATAAAACAAAAAAGGAGTGTTTTATAAACACTCCCAAAGGGTAAAGATAAAGATATTATAAGGAATTAGAAATCTGTAAGATATGGAAAATTGAGTAAATGAATGGTATTAACTTCTATTACGTTCTTCTGCATTTCCTCCCTCTCTTTTTCGTACCGAAATTTTGCTATTTCCAAACTTATAGGTAAGAGAAAGACGTACGTAACGATTGTCATAATACTGACGATAGCTTTCCTTAATACCTTGTTTTTCAATATTAACGGTATAAGTTGTTATGTTGGTTTTGAAAATATCATTCACATAAAGGGCAAGAGTTAATCTTTTGTCGAAAGCTAAATATTTGATACCTAAATCCAAACTTGAAGCCTCTGAAACTCTTCTCGTGCCACTATCCCACGGAGATTGATAGAAATAAGATACATTTACCTGTAAAGTTTTGTTTTCATTCAGTATAAAAGTATTCTGCAAGTTTTGATAACCTCCTCGGCTTATCATTTTATCGGGGAATAAAGCAACATAAGGTCTTGTATCTTCATAAGTAGCTCCCATATACGCAGAAATTTCCCACCACCAAAACAAACTTTTATTGATATTCATCGAAACACTCCATCGATTAGAGTGGGCAAAATTCTCCCATCGGATTTGAGTTTCTTCCAAATCAGGATTGTGATACGTAATTTGAGTTCGGTTATCTTCTATATTAGAATATGATAACCCGAATGTTAGCCAATGTTTATAGGAATAGTTCAGCGTTGCTCCTAATGAATAGGAAGGTTGCAAGAACGGATTTCCTACCACATATGATTTCGGATTCTGATAGTTTCTCCCCGGATTAAGTGAAAAGAATTGCGGACGAAAAATACGACGATTTACATTTGCCGAAATGTTGTGATTCTCATTAATTTGATATTGAATATATAATGTCGGGAAAAGTTTAAAGAGATTTCGTTTGTGTGTTTCATTATTTACTAAAACGGAAACTCCTTTGGTTTGTGTATTTTCGCCTCGAACGCCGGCTTTTACGCTCCATTTCTTTCCGAAAGATTTTGCCCAATCGGCGTACAAGGCTTGGGTATCTTCTGTATAAAGAAAGTGATCTTTGTGAGCAAGAGTTTCTATTTGATTTTCATCACGAAAATCGGATTCGGCTATATTATCCGTCTGTGTTCGGGCAATTTTCGCTCCGAAAGAAAGATTTCCCCACGAAACAGGTGTTTCCATATCTGCCTTAAAAGAATAATTATCTATCTGTTGCATTGAGAGAGAATTTCCAAATAATTTTGGTTGCGTATTTAGTTGATAATTATAGAAAATAGTGTTTAAATCATCCTTTCTGTCTTTCTTATAATGGAAATAATCGGTATCGATGGTAAGTTTGGCTCCTTTATCTCCGATTTTCTGCAAGAAATTCACATTAACAGACAGATTTTGAGTGTTTTCAGGTTTGTTTTGATGTGTGATGTATTCTTTTATCAGTTTCGGGCTATTGTACAGATACGCACGATTCGCAGTAGAACCATTGATTTCCTTGTTAAAAAAGTTTCCCATAAATTGCACCCCAAGAGTACTTTTATCGGTTAGGTCGTAGTTTAAATTTAAAAGAGGCGACCAAATTTTCACCTTACTCTTAGACTCTAAACGATTCACCCAATATTCTTTCGGATACCAAAAATGAATATCATTTTCGTAGTGCTGTTTGCCGTTCGTATATCCCAAATCAGCCAAAGCGGAAAACTTATTTTTTCGGTAGGAAAAATTCGCACCATTGCGTAAATTCCCTTCAATTCCTTGTTGGTAGGAAGTTCGAAGTGTAGTGCTCCAATGGTCTTCCTTGGCTTTTTTAAGTACGATGTTGATTAGCCCCGCATTGCCTTCGGCGTCGTATTTAGAAGGAGGCGTGGTGATGACTTCAATCTTTTGGATATTGTCGGACGCTATGGATTTCAGGAAGTTGGTAAGTTCTTCCCCTGAAAGTTGCATTATTTTATCATTGACCATCACACGTACGCCATTTTTCCCAACGATGGAAATATCCTCATTATGAACCTGCACTCCTGGTGTGGATTTTAGCACATCGAGGGCATCGCCACCGCTTGCCTGCACGGAGTTTTCCACGTTGAATACAAGTCTGTCCACTTTTTGTTCCACGAGTTTTTTCCTGCCTTCAACGGTTACGGCTTCTATTTCAATGGCTTGATTGATTTGCATAACGCCCAAATCGGTATTTTGGGAAACGGAAATGTTTTTGGAAAGAAATTCGGTGCCGAATTGTTCCAAAATGAGAATGTAATCGCCTTTCGGGATTTTTACAGAAAATTTCCCCAAAGCATCGGTAATTGTTCCATGTACGGGTTTTTCGTCCTTTTTTAAGATAACATTTACAAATTCAGCGGGTTTTTGTTGTTGATTTTTCACGTCTCCTGAAAGAGTGACTTCTTGGGCGGAAAGACTTATTGCCCATAGTAAAAACAAAAAAGAAAATATGGTTTTCATGGCAACTCTGTTTTTGATTTCCATCTTAAAGATGCATAAAAACAGAAAAAGTTACAAAAAAGATACTCTTTTCCTTGAAAAGAGTATCTTTTTCGATTAATCGTTACGATGATTGCCCAATGAATTTAATACATTATAAAAAAACTTTGCCAAAGTTTAAACTCTGACAAAGTTTTGAATGAGAAAACTATTAGGTGTTGAACTTATTATGGTAAAATTCCAAATACTTATCAGTACCTACCTATTAGAACCACTTCACTAATGCAAAATCTTGGCGGTGTGGTAACAAATCATTTTTCGGGAACACTCGAAGTCCAAGTTGTAATGAACCTGGATACTCGGTAACCACCTCTAAGGTATAAAGAGCTTTACTACCTTCTTGTGAAGCTGGTGTAAATTCTTTTTTGTCCATTACTTTTGTTTTTCCTTCCTTGTCCTCACGCGCGATGACCAATTCCAAACCAATGTCATTCATGTTCAGCCCTCCAATGTCCAAAGTTATTTTTGCTTGGTAGTTATTTCCTATGGAAATCAATTGTTTGTTCTTGTTCGGAATTTCAGTACTTACTATTTTGACATTGTCCCACTCTTGATTTACCTTGCGTTTCCAATCCGAAATTTGAATTGCTGTGGCAAAATTATCCTGTTTCAAACTCGCTGCACGTTCGCTCATAGGGAAGTAATATTGATTTTCGTAATCCGTAAGCATACGCGTTGTGGTAAAGTTTACCGCCACTTTAGCAATCGTATTTTTGATTAACGCACACCAAGATTGTGAAATGCCGTCTTTATCTTTTTCGTAGAATGTAGGAGCAATTTCATCCTCAATGATGTTGTAAATCATCTCGGCATCCATTTCATTTTGATACTCTTGATTTTCGTAAGCTCGTTCCATTGGTAAAGCCCAACCAGCATCTTCGCGATAGCCCTCTACCCACCAACCATCGAGTACGCTAAAGTGCATCACTCCGTTCATTGCAGCCTTTTCTCCACTGGTTCCAGAAGCCTCTTGCGGACGCGTTGGAGTGTTCATCCAAACATCCACTCCTTGTACCATATGACGAGCTAACTCCATGTCGTAGTTAGGAATGAAAAGAATTTTACCTAAAAACTGTGGCATTTTCGAGATTTCAACGATGTGTTTAATCAAATCCTGACCTGCTTTATCGGCAGGGTGTGCTTTTCCTGCAAAAATGAACTGTACTGGTCGCTCTGGATTGTTTACTATTTTATCCAAACGCTCAATATTAGTGAATAATAAGTGGGCTCGTTTGTAAGTCGCAAAACGACGTGCAAAACCAATAGTAAGAATATCTTTTCTTAAATTCTCTTTGATTTCAATTAACTGTTTAGGTGAGAAATACGGTGTATTTTTTTCCAAACGTAACTTTTGCTCCACACGACGTAATAATTTTGCTCGTAATTCTGTTTTGACTTCCCAAATACGTTTGTCGGACACTTTATAAATCCCTTCAAAACCTTTAGGGTCAAATTGATTCTTTTTGAAATCTTCACCAAACACCTCATCTTCAATTTCTTTCCATAAGGTAGCTGTCCATGTTGGTTTATGTACCCCATTGGTAACGTAGCTGATGTGTGACTCTTCTGGCATATAACCTGGCCATAGATTTTTGAAGATATCCTTACTAACTTCTCCATGTAGCCAACTCACTCCATTTACTTCCTGTGATAGATTAGCCGCCAAATTACTCATTGAGAATTTCTCTCTTGGATTGTTCAAGTTAATTTTTCCTAAGGATAGAATTTGTTCCCAACTTACGTGTAGTTTATCGGTATAATTCTCAATATGAGCTCTTAGCATACCTTCTTCAAAGAAATCGTGTCCTGCTGGTACTGGTGTGTGCGTAGTAAACAAAGATGAAGCTCGTACTACCTCCATAGCCTCGGAGAAAGACAAATTGTCATTTTGGATGTATTCACTAAGTCGTTCCAGTCCAATAAATGCCGCGTGTCCTTCATTGCAGTGATATACCTCAGCATCAATTCCTAACTTACGCAACATTTTGATGCCTCCTAATCCTAAAAGCATTTCTTGTTTCAGACGGTTTTCCCAATCTCCCCCATAAAGATGGTGGGTTACAAAGCGGTCATCCTCTCTATTATCTTCAAAATCAGTATCTAATAGATATAACTCAATGCGTCCTACATCCACTCGCCAAACACGCGCGTACAATGTTCTTCCAGGTAAATCCACTGCCACGACCATCCATTTTCCATTGGTGTCAATCACTGGGGTGACTGGAATTTTTGAGAAATCTTGAGCTTCATAATCAGCCTCTTGATTTCCTGCGGAAGATAATTTTTGAGTAAAATATCCATAACGATAAAGTAGTCCTACACCAGTAATTTTTGTAGCCTTATCACTAGCTTCTTTCAAGTAGTCTCCTGCCAAAATTCCCAATCCTCCCGAATATATTTTTAGAGAAGAATGTAACCCATATTCCATGCTAAAATAAGCAACCGATGGGCTTACCATGTCTACTTTTTTAGCCATGTAATTTTGGAATTTGTTATATACGTTTGACAGTTGTTTCATAAAAGCACTATCTTTCTCAAGCTCTTTATACCTTGAAAGCGAAATCATATCCAACAATTCTATTGGATTTTTGCGAGAATCAAGCCATTTTTGAGGGTCAATGCTGTGAAATAAATCCGAAGCATCGTCATTCCAACACCACCAAAGGTTTTTTGCCAATTCTTCCAAAGGTTGTAGTGCTTCTGGTATCGCTCTGTGAATGATAATATTACGCCAAATAGGAGTATTCACTATTTTACTTTTTTCTAATACAGAAGCTGCGTCTGTGTCAATGTTAGGCAGACTAATTATTCGTTCTTCAATATTTTCTAAAGTCAGTTCGTAGGCTTTAAAGTAATTTTTACTTAAGTTCTTCCATAGGGCAATTTCGGCCACTTTACCTGCTTCTTCTCTAATTAATTCAAAGTCAGAATCTTTCATCAGAAGTAGTGATGATATGTTTTTAGTGATTTCACTAACTACATCACCATAATTGCTGTCAGTACGCTTGATAACCTCAATAGATTTCTGTTTTTCAGGATAATAATTTTCTACCCATTTTCCAAATCCAGCCAAAGAAGTCGTGATTGTCGGCACATTGAAAGCTAAACTTTCCAATGGCGTATACCCCCAAGGCTCATAATATGAAGGGAATACAGTGCCGTCAATTCCAATAAGTATATCGTAGTACGACAAATTGAATATACCGTCATTGCCGTTCAGATAGCTAGGGCAAAACACTACTTTCACTTTATCTTCCTTGCGGTTGAAAAGTTGTTGTTCATAGATTCTGCGTAGAATTTGGTCATTATTAGGGTCTGATAAATAGTGCGTTAAATGTTTTTGGTCATTATTTCCCGCTTGTTGCGGATAGTCCAAATTATGTTGTAACCCATGGTTTACGCCCTCATGAGCCGTAGGAACTAGCAAGAAAGCAATTACCTCTTTTTTATTTTTCGGATTGCGGTTCAACGTGCCTAAAGCATCAATGAAAGCGTCAATACCCTTATTTCTGAATTCATATCTTCCGCTGATAGCCAACATCTTAGTATCCTCACTAAGCGTATGCCCAACTAGAGCTTGAGCTACTTTATGGAGTTGTTTTTTAGCTTCCTTACGTTTTTTATCAAAGGTTTTGGATGGAGGAACAATGCTGTCTTCAAATCCGTTTGGAGTAATCATATCAGTTTTACGACCTAAGAAATGAAGCGATTCCTGTGCTGTTAGCTCACTCACAGTAGTAAAACAATCTGTCACTTTCGCTGCGGTTTTTTCCAAGAAATGCTTGTGTTGCACTCCAAATCGATATGCCATTTCCTCAGGATTGTAACCTTTCATATTGTCATAGAGCGGATAACCATTTCCTGCAATTGAACGACCTACAACGGTGGCGTGTGTAGTGAAAACAGAACCTACTTTTGGCATTTTGTCTTCGATGTAGAGCAAACCACTACCTGTCATCCATTCGTGGAAATGACACAGTACATTTTCGCGTGAAGCAGTGTTGAATTTCACAAAGCTCTCAATAACCTTGGCTGCAGCGTATCCAAAAAGTACTGATTCGATGTAATCCCATGAGCTGTTTAATGAGTCAAGTTTGTATGTATCCCAATAGTAGCGTAGAATCTCATTTTTGTTGCTGATGTAGCTCGAAAAATCAACTAAAATCACAATCGGATTTCCTGCCACATTCCAATTTCCTACACGCACTCGAAGCCCTTCGCTTCCTGCTTTGGTTTTCCACGATTTGAAAAGTTCTTTATTTTCAATAAATTCCTTGTTTTCAGCGTGTTGCCAGATGTCTGGCCCAATGAGGATGTATTTATTTTTGAATTTTTTAGTAATGCTCAACCCTTTGGTTGAGATAACGGTGTGAATACCACCTACCTTGTTGCACACTTCCCAACTTGTCTCGAAGATGTAGTCAGGATTTAATGTCATTTTCTTTGTTGGCATAATGATGTAATCTAAATATTTATCGTATGTTGTTATTTTTAAGTTAAATTTTCAAGAGGTAAAGGTACAAATAAATATTATTTTTTGCAAGAGAGAAAGATGTTTTGTTTTGAGCCACACTCAACTCGTGCTAACTGCTTTTTTTTATTTTGGAACAATAGTTTTCATTATCCATAGTTTTTTTCGTTCGGTAAGTTATTAATTCTGCTATACAATTGATTGATTTTCAATATTTTATTAGATGATAAATTTAATTAAGAAAAAAGTAGATACTAATTCAAAAAAAGATGCTAATTTAATAAAAATCAAAACTTTATATCTCTAATCATCAATTGTAGGTATCTTTTCCCGTTCCAAAAATTTTCCTCAAGTGAATAGGCAATTTTGAAAACATTACCTTGTTTGATAGTTGGTAACATATGAGCCATATTGAAAGCTGTGGCGGTAAAAAATCGATTTCCTCCGCATTCCTTCAAAGTTAATCGTAAATGCTCTCCATTCTTGCCGATAGCTTTTGCTACGCCTGTATCTATCACATTTTCAGCGTAAAAAATAGGTGTCATATTGTGTGGCCCAAAGGGTTCAAACTGACTTATAATGCGAAACATATTATCCGTAATCTGTTCCAATGGAAGCATGGTGTCTATCGTTATTTTGGGCTGTAACAATTCCTTTGTGATGGTTTTAGAAACAATTTCTTCAAATTTTTCTTTGAAAAGGCTGTATTTCTCAGGCAAAAGAGTGAGTCCTGCAGCATATTTATGTCCTCCGAATTGCTCAATATACTCGGAACATTGTTCCAAGGCTTCGTATACATCAAAACCAGAAACGGAACGTGCGGAAGCTGCATACTTTTCTCCACTTTTAGTAAATACAAGCGTAGGACGGTGGTACGTCTCAATAAGACGAGAAGCTACAATCCCTATCACGCCTTTGTGCCATGATGGTGCGTAAACCACAGTCGAAAAACGATGTTGTTCCTTATTCTCTTGAATTTGTGCTAAGGCTTCATTGGCAATATTTTGGTCTAAATCTCTGCGTTCCGTATTGAATTCTTCAATGATTTTAGCCTTTTCAATGGCTCTATTTTCATCGTTTTCCGTAAGCAATTTTACTGCAAATTTGCCGTGTTCAATACGCCCCGCGGCATTGATACGGGGCGCTAATCGGAACACTACATTGGAAGTCTTCACAGGTTTGTCCACTTCCAACAAAGCCTTCAGTCCTACTCTCGGATTTTGGTTCAACACTTGCAGACCAAAATACATTAACACCCGATTTTCGTCCGTAATAGGAACAATGTCAGCAGCAATGGCAGTAGCTACTAAATCCAAAAATGGTAGGATTTCCTCAAAAGGATATCCCCAATGTTTGTTGAGTGCTTGAATGAGTTTAAACCCTACCCCACAGCCACATAACTCTTTGTAAGGATACAAACAATCGACTTGTTTGGGGTTCAGAATGGCCAATGCATCGGGTACAATATCAGACGGACGGTGGTGATCGCAAATAATGAAGTCAATTCCTTTTTCATTGGCATATGCTACTTTATCAACTGCCTTAATACCACAATCCAAAGCAATAATTAACGAAAAGTCATTATCGGAAGCGTAGTCAATTCCTTGAAAAGAAATGCCGTAGCCTTCGCTATATCGGTCGGGGATATAAAAATCAATATTATGGGTGAATTGTTGTAGAAATAAATACATTAGTGCCACGGCAGTAGTTCCATCTACGTCGTAATCACCATATATGAGTATATTTTCTTGATTTTCAATAGCTTTATGAATGCGCGATACTGCCTTTTCCATATCTTTCATCAGATAAGGAGAATGTAAATCATCCAATGACGGACGGAAAAAGCGTTTTGATTTATCAAAATCAGTGATTCCTCGCTGAGCCAATAACGTAGCTATTGTTTCACTGACATTGAGTTCTTTTTGGAGTGAAGCTACTATTTCTTTTTGAGGTGATTGTTTGAAAACCCAATTGTAATTCATGTTTAAGTTCTTGCTAATGGATTATTGCTTTCCTTTTTTAGTTTTTGATATTTTCCTAAAACAATTATTTGTAGGAGCTACTCTTTAAATAATGTCCTGTTCAAATTATTTCAAAATAATGTTTTGCGTGAAAAACAGTACTTTACACAAATATAAAGCATTATATTTCAGTAACTTTAGGCAAATATAAAAAAACAGATTTTAAAACACTTCTATCTGTGACCCTATTTTGATCGATTTGTTACAGATATAATCGCTCTCATTTCGGGGAACATTTACCTGATAGATAGTTTTTTGCTAACATTCCGTCAATGAGTGATTTAGAAATACAAAATAATTCTTACTCCTCCTTCTTACAAGATTCCACGATTTTCTCGCGGTGCTTTTTACCCCATTCTTGCAGGGCAGAAAGTACAGGTTTGAGGTCTTTGCCGTAGGGCGTAAGGCTGTATTCTACCGTAACGGGAACGGTGGGAAACACTTCGCGATGTATTAGTCCATTCATTTCCAAATCTTTCAAAGCGTTGGAAAGGGCTTTGGGTGAAATACCTTTTAGTTCGTTTTCCAATTCTTTAAACCGCTTGGTATGGTCGCAGAGGCTGTAAATAATAGGAAATTTCCACTTTCCGCCAATGACTTCAATCGCATCTAAAACCGATTGTATTTCCGTGTATTTATTTTCGTTGTTTTCTTTCATCAAAAGTTTTTTAGATTGCAAAAATAGACAATATTGGCAAATAGAAAAACATTGAATATCTACATTTTTCAAAATAAACATCTAAAAATCAATTACTATATAAAAGTATATTAGCTTGATAATGTTCTATTACTGAAAAATGTATTGCATATAGTCGTATCTTTGTATCAGAAAAATAAAAGGAGATTAAACAATGAAAAAAAATGTTGTTTTAATAGTTTCCAAAGAGGAAATTTTTATCAGAAAATTGGCAAAAGTATATACTTCAGTTGTGTTTGAATTTGCGGATAATGCCGAACAAGGCATTGAAAAATTCAATCTCTTTGCTGTGGGAGCAATATTGGCAGATGCAACCATTGAAGAACAGGAAATCCTCAAAATAAAGAAAATTGCAGGAATTTTAGATTCGGAGATTATATTTGAAAAAGCAGATTTCAAAAATATGGCAGATTTGGAAAAAGTAGTCGTCAATCTTCGTAATGAATTATTTAGAAGAAGAATGTCGAATTATACTTTTGAAGATAATCCCAATTTGAATAATCCTTTTCTGAACTTGGATAAAACCAATATTTTTAAGAAAAACGATTAGTTAGAATAATTTTTCTTGCAGTTAATATGCAGTAAACCAATAAATAACAAATTTAAAAAAGAGACTATGAACACCAAACATATAGAAAAAATCGTTCGTCCTGGCACACCGCATTTTGTGGGAGACGGATTTCGCGTACATAATTTCATTCCTGGAACTTCTTCTATGGAACGTATGGACCCCTTTATAATGATGGATTACAATGCCCCGTATGTTTTCCCACCGAGTGAAATTCCGAAAGGTGTAGATGTGCATCCGCACAAAGGTTTTGAAACCGTAACCATCGCTTACAAAGGCAAGGTAGAACACGCAGATAGTGCAGGTGGAGGCGGAGTAATCGGAGAGGGCGATGTACAATGGATGACCGCTGGAAATGGTATTTTACACAAAGAATTTCACGAAACCGAGTGGAGTAAATCAGGCGGACTTTTTCATATGATGCAGCTGTGGGTGAATCTTCCGGCAAAGTACAAAACCACTCGGCCTAAGTATCAGGCAATAAAAAATGTGGATATCCCTAAAGTTCCGATAGCCGATGGCGAAGTGGCAGTTATTGCAGGGGAATACACCGGCGTGAAAGGTGCGGCTTCTACTTTTAGCCCTATCCATATGTATAATGTACGTTTGCAAAAAGGAGCAAAAACTACGCTTTCTTTCCCAAAACATTACACCACGACTTTGGTAACGGTGGAGGGAAGTATCCGCGTAAACGAACAGGAGGAAGTTGCTGCTGACCACTTTGTTTTGTTCAAAAACGATGGTGAAAATTTCACTGTGGAAGCCACTTCTGATGCCTTGATATTGGTGCTTAGTGGAGAACCTATTGCCGAACCCATTGCCGCTTATGGTCCGTTTGTGATGAATACCCGCCAAGAACTCATACAAGCCTTCCAAGATTTTGAACAAGGCAAGTTTGGAGAGTTGAAGTAACGAAAATGTGAAACCTAACAAAATAATAAACACTTAATAAATTGATTTTCTTTTTATTATGTGTTTTTTTTGTGCTTAATTCAAGTTTTTTATAAAATAAAACTAAAAAAATAGTTGTAACTAAAAAAATAGTTTGTATATTTGCCGTATAAAAATAATAAGTTAATGTCTCAATCTATAAAAACGCTTACTAAAGCCGAAGAAGAAATTATGCAAGTATTGTGGCAATTGGGTAAAGGCACAGTCAATGATATCATTGCACAACTGAATGACCCCAAACCTGCGTATAACACGGTATCAACAGTGGTTCGGATATTGGAAAATAAAGGATTTGTCAGTCACGAGCCACAAGGTAGAGGATTTATCTATTTTCCAATAGTATCGAAGGAAATTTACAGTCACAAATCACTCAAAGACTTGGCTGAAAATTATTTTAAAGGTTCTTTTAAATCGATGCTTTCCTTCTTTGTTGAAAAAAAAGACATCGACTTAAAAGATGTAGAAGACCTATTGCAAAAACTTAAAAAGGAAAAGTGATGGAAAACTTTTTAATATATTCAGTTAAAACGATGTTCGTACAGCTTTTGTTTTTATTGCTTTACGAAGCGTTTTTCAAAAACGAGCCTTATTTTAGGATAAATCGCTTTTTCCTGCTATCGGGAATTGCACTTTCATTAACATTGCCTTTTTTCCCGATTTCTTTGGCAAACGATAATATTACAGCGGCTATCCGTTTGGAAGAATTTGTCGCCTATGCCAATACAACTTCAGAAAATATGGTTATAGCCTCCAACACGAATGCTATCAATTGGTATGAAATGATTTATGGTATCGGGGCAGTATGCTTCGGATTGCTTTTCATCATAAAAATAATACGGTTGAACCGCCTATTGAACCGTTCACAACGGGTGGTTCTGAACGGAACTCGTATTTTCCTATTAGAGGATTTGACCCAAGCCTTTACATTTATGAATAACATTTATGTAGGCAAAGAACAAGCGGAAGAAACCTGTGTTATTGAACACGAAAAAGTACATCAAAACCAGTGGCACTCGCTTGATTTGTTGTTTTTGGAACTGATGAAGATTGTTTTTTGGTTTAATCCGTTGTTGTATTTCTATCAGAAACGATTGGTAGAAGCACACGAATTTGAAGCCGATAGGCAAACCTACCCTAAGTTTCAAAACTATTATTATCAAACACTTATTAACCAAGCTTTGGGAACGAAGATTGATTTACTTACCAGTTATTGGTCTGCTCCCAAACTTATCAAACGAAGACTAAGTATGTTACAACAAAAACAAAAATCGACAAAAGGGATGTCAAAATACTTATTGGCAATCCCCGCATTGGCAGTTTCAGTGCTGATGCTTTCGGCAGGTAATGCTCCGCAAAACAATCTATCGGAAAACCTTCCAAAAAATTCAGTAGCTGAAGCTCAACTTACAAACAATCAAGTTGTGAATGACACACTTCCCTTTACGAAAGTAGATAAAACACCTCGCTTTAAGGAGTGTGAGAATGTTTCTGAAAGTGAAAATTTAGATTGCTTCAGAAAAAAAATGGATGCACACATAGCACGTAATTTCAAATATCCAGAGGCTGCTTTAAAAAATAATCTACAAGGTAAGGTAACCGTGGTTTTTGTCATAGGCGCTGAAGGAAAGGTTGTTGTAAAATCGTTAAAAGGAGGCGATAAGCTACTTCAAGAAGAAGCAAAACGTCTCATAGAAATGCTACCTGAATTTATTCCAGCAAAACACAAAGGTAAAAATATTGCAGTAAATTTCGTTTATCCAATAAGTTTTAAATTAGGTAAATAGGATTTTGACAAAGCCCATTTTTTTTGGGCTTTGTCTTTTTTTCATTGGAAACCGTCAATTTTTTCATTACCTTTGTGCAAATTGTTTTTTCAACTAAAATTATGATACAACACATTAACAAAGTAAGTTTGATTGTAGGATTGGTATTTTCCAATTTTATTTTCGCTCAACAGCAGCCTCTCCTTGGCTATGCTTATGGCGACCAACAAGCTCCCACAGGCAAGGAATGGGAATCGGTGGAGGAACTCGCCCTGAACAAAGAGCAGCCCAAAGCCTATTTTTTCTCGTTTGCCGATAAGCAGTCGGCACGCAAGGTGTTGCCCGAAAATTCCAAATATAGGCAATCGCTTGACGGAAATTGGAAATTCCATTGGGTAAAAACCCCTGAGGAGCGTCCGAAAGAGTTTTACAAACCAAGCTACGACGTGGCTTCGTGGGAGGAAATTCCCGTACCATCGAATTGGAACATTTACGGCGTACAGAAAGACGGAACGCTCAAATACGGTGTGCCGATTTACGTCAATCAGCCTGTGATTTTTTACCACGAACGCAAGGTGGACGATTGGCGAAAAGGTGTAATGCGTACGCCACCAACTACTTGGACAACTTATGTTTACAGAAACGAAGTCGGGTCGTACCGCAGAGATTTCACCATTCCGCAGGATTGGAAAAATCGTGAAGTGTTTATCAATTTCGATGGTGTGGATTCCTTTTTCTATCTGTGGATAAACGGAAAATATGTCGGTTTTTCAAAAAATTCCCGCAATTTGGCGGCGTTCAACATCACCAAATATCTGCAAAAAGGAAAAAATACGGTGGCGGTGGAAGTGTACCGAAACTCGGACGGCTCGTTTTTGGAAGCTCAGGATATGTTTCGCTTGGCGGGAATTTTCCGTTCGGTGGCATTAACTGCTACACCGAAAGTGCAAATACGTGATTTGCAGGTAATTCCTGATTTGGACAAAAATTACCAAAACGGAGAACTCACTATTTCGGCAGAAATCCGAAATCTGGATAAAAAACAAGTCAAAGGCTACAAAATAGAATATTCACTTTACGAAACGAAACTCTATTCCGATGAAAATAAAGAAGTTGGAAAGCCTATTTTTTCGACTTCCTTTGATGTTTCTTCACAAAAATCATCAATCATTAAAACCCAATTTCCGTTGGAAAATCCTAAAAAATGGTCGAGCGAATTTCCGCACCGTTATGTATTGGTGGCTCAGCTTAAAGACAAGAAAAACAACGTGATAGAAACTGTTTCCACCTACACGGGCTTCCGTAAAGTGGAAATTAAAGACACCAAAGCCGAAGACGACGAATTTGGCAAAGCGGGACGATATTTTTACGTAAACGGCAAAACCGTCAAATTCAAAGGAGTAAATCGGCACGAAACCAATCCCGAACGCGGACACGCCATCACTCGCCAACAGATGGAAGACGAAATAAAATTGATGCAACGAGCCAACATCAACCACGTGCGAAATTCACATTACCCTGACGACCCGTATTGGTACTATTTGTGCGATAAATACGGTATTTATTTGGAAGATGAAGCCAACATCGAATCGCATCAGTATTACTACGGAAAAGAATCGCTTTCGCACCCCAAAGAATGGGAAAAAGCCCACGTGGCACGGGTAATGGAAATGGCTCACGCTACGGTAAATAGCCCTTCGATTGTGATTTGGTCGCTCGGAAATGAGGCAGGACCGGGCGAAAACTTCGTAACGGCTTACAACGCTCTTAAAAAGTTCGACCCATCGCGCCCTGTTCAGTATGAGCGAAATAACGACATTGTGGATATGGGTTCAAACCAATATCCGTCCATCGCTTGGATGAAAGGGGCTGCGGCAGGAACGCACAATATCAAATATCCGTTCCACATTTCGGAATATGCTCATTCTATGGGAAATGCGGTGGGGAATTTGATAGATTATTGGGAAGCCATCGAGTCGAGCAACTTTATTTGTGGAGGTGCGATTTGGGATTGGATTGACCAAGCGATGTACAATTACACCAAAGAAGGTAAACGCTACTTTGCTTACGGAGGTGATTTTGGCGACTTTCCTAATGACGGTCAGTTTGTTATGAACGGGATTATCTTTGCCGATATGACCCCCAAACCGCAATATTACGAGGTGAAAAAAGTGTATCAGTACGTTGGAATGAAAAACTTAGGCAATGAGATTGAAATCTTTAACAAGAACTATTTCAAGGACTTATCGGATTATGATGTAGAATGGTTCTTATTTGAAGACGGAAAATCAATTGAAAAAGGAAATTTAACTATTGGCAACATTCCGGCACGAAGCAAAAAAACGGTGAAAGTGCCTTATAATCAATCGCTTTTAAAACCTACTTCGGAATATTTTTTGAAAATTCAGTTCAAACTGAAAGAAGATAAACCTTGGGCTTCAAGAGGTTATGTTCAGGCAGAAGAACAATTTTTGTTGAAATCGCCTTCGCAAAAACCTTCCGTTTTGGAAATAGCCAAAGGCGGGAAAATTCAACTTTCTGAGGAAGGAAACCTAAAAGTATTGAAAAACAACGATTTTACGGCAAAATTTGACACAAAAACAGGAACTATTTTCAGTCTGCAATATGGGAACGAAGTAATTATCGAAAACGGGAACGGACCTAAAATCAATGCGTTACGGGCTTTCGTAAATAACGATAATTGGTTTTACCAAAAATGGTTTGAGAAAGGACTTCATAACTTAAAGGACGAGGTTATTTCTTACCAGATGATACATAACAAAAATGGTTCGGTTTCAGTGTATTTCACGGTCGTCTCACAAGCTCCGAATGCGGCTAAAATTCACGGAGGCACCAGTTCGGGCAAAAACAAAATCGAAGAGCTTACCGACCAAAAATTTGGTAAAAACGATTTTAAATTCATTACTAATCAGATATATACCGTTTATCCAGACGGAAGCGTAGAACTACAAGCCGCCATCACTTCCAACGATTTGTGGCTGACACTTCCGCGATTGGGATACGTGATGACCATTCCGCAGCAATATGAAAACCTGACCTATTACGGACGCGGAAAACACGACAATTACAACGACCGCAAAACGGGGGCTTTTATTGAAAAATTTTCGGGTAAGGTAAAAGATGAATTTGTACACTTCCCCAAACCGCAGGATATGGGCAATCACGAAGAAGTCAGGTGGATTTCACTTACTGATAATCAGGGGAATGGAGCGATTTTCATTCCGAATGAGCCAATGTCGGCTTCTGCATTGCAATACACAGCAAAAGATATGATTTTAGCAGGACATCCACACGAATTGCCTAAGGCTAAGGACACATATCTTAATTTAGATATTGCTGTAACAGGCTTAGGCGGAAACAGTTGCGGACAAGGAGCACCTCTTTCAAAAGATCGTGTTTTATCCGGAGGTTCGCATATTACAAGTTTTATGATTCGTCCTGTTCTTAGTGGAAATATCGAAGCAATGGTAGGCGTAAAGGCGTCAGGGGAAATTCCTATTTCTATTTCACGTGATTATTTTGGAAATGTGAGTATTAATTCAGCAGACAGTTTTGCTAAAATAGTTTATACCATTGACGGAAAAGGAAAACCTTCAAAATATAATCTACCCATTCCACTACGAAAAGGAGGAAAAGTAACCGCTTGGTTTGAAGGAAAACCAGACTCAAAAGTAGAAATGAATTTCAATCGTATAGAAAATATTCCTATCCGAGTAATTTCTGCAAGTAGTGAGGAATCGGGCGAAGGTGATGCTCAGAACTTAGTTGATGGTAATCCCAATACAATATGGCACACGATGTACTCAGTTACAGTAGCAAAATATCCGCATTGGGTGGACTTTGATATGAGCGAAATACGTACCATTAAAGGATTTACGTATTTGCCTTACGATAGTTGGAGCAGCAAAGTGAAAGAATACAGCTTTTCGGTAAGCACAGATGGCAAAAATTGGACTGAAATTCAGAAGGGAACATTTGATTCCAGTGCGGAACTCAAACGAGTACTTTTGGAAAAACCTGTTAAAGCTCGTTATATCCGATTTACGGCACTAACACAGCTTTACAATCAAGATTTTGCTTCAGGAGCAGAATTTTCAGTCTTAGAAGAGTAAAAATTTTTCAAAAATACTAAATAAAAAACCTCAGAAAATTTCTGAGGTTTTTGGCTTTTTTATATCAATTTTTCAGTTTGAAGAGGAATAAAAACAACTATAAGCAAAGGGATAGAGGTGTTTTCATATTTTACTTACTAAAAAGTTGTCGGGAGTATTAAAATTACCCTAACATATTAATATAAATTAACTTGTTAAGTAAAGCTTTGTTAATCAAAGTGATTTTAGTTTTTCGATAATTTTTATAAATTCATCTCCTTCTCCAATTTTCTTTTCTTTTTCGTCAATAAAATTATATGGAATTCCTCCTTCTACATATTGTAAAACACCATTTTTGTCCAAAAATAAATTTAGAGGAAACGACTTTATTCCTAATTGGTTTATTAAATCTTTAGCATCAATTAAATGTTCAAAATCAAAAGAGTGTGATTTTAGGAAATTTTCGACGGTTTCTTTCTTCTCATAGGTAACTGCTATAAAGTTAAAATCATTTTTGTATTTCTCCTTGATTTTATTTAAAACAGGCATTTCGTCGATACAAGGAGCACATTTGGTAAACCAAAAATTTATCATTGTAGGCTTTCCTTTTAGTTGCTCCGAATTGAATTTTACGCCATTCAAGGTGTTCAAACTGAATTTAGGAAGTTCTTTATTTTTATGTTCGGAAAGAGGTCCTGATTTAAAAAGTTCGTTCTGTTCTTTACCACACATATCAAATGAGACCATGACGATGGTTGAATCTTCTTTTATCAGTGTTTCCTTTACTACTAAGCTAGCGTTCATTTTTCTGCTAAATGCTTTTGTCATCTTATCTTCCAAAATGGAAATAACTTCTTTTAATTCGGTTTCGGTCAGCCTATTTTTTCCGTCCGTACTATAGTATTTAGTTTGAGAATAGGAAACTACTGAAACAAAAAGAAGAATTAATAGCAATGTTAATTTTTTCATGGTTTTTTGTGATAATTTTATTAGTGTTTATAAATATGTGAAATATGCGTATTTTCAGCATTAGCAGTCAAATATAGGTAATTCAGGAATTGGTAAGTGTACATAGCACTGGTTTATCATGTTTCTTTAGGTAACATTTACAAATTCATCGAGTTTTCGTTACTGATTTTTTACTTCTCCTGAAAGAAGGGGCATCTTGAGAGTAAAGAGTCGTATCAAAAATTAGGTATAAAAACGGTAATATGGTTTTCATATAATATTGATTTCTACTCTTGAGACGAATGAAAGAAGAAAAAGTTACAAAAAATGTACACTTTCTTAATAACAAATTATCAAAGTGCCTGAAAGAGTTGATTTTACATATCAAAAAAATTAAACTCGTCTGTTGAGTAGTGTTTATTTTCTTTTCGCTTACCCCTTGTGCTACGAAAGATACTTTTTTTTGATAGTGCTAAAAGTTCATTTTTTAAGTCACCTCACAATGATTTTTTTAAATGCTTCATTTGAGAGTTTATTTTAATAACTAAAAAGCTGATTATGCAACCCTTATACAGCTTACAGAAATAAAAATATTATGCGTTTTGCCTAAAAACTTTACTAAAAACTAAGATTTTAGCAAAGTTTTTTTTAGTTTTGCAACTAATTTGGGTAACACTATCATTTTGAAACAATGGAACCAGTTTCTATCATCATAATAATCATATGCTTAATCTTATCTGCCTTTTTTTCAGGTTTCGAGATTGCATACGTATCTTCCAATAAAGTGCATATCGAAATCCAAAAGAAGCAAGGAGGATTACTGGCCGATGTGTTGACCAAAATAACGCGTAAACCTTCGAAGTTGATTACAACTATGTTGGTGGGCAATAACATTACATTGGTACTATACGGATTTGAGATGGGGCGGGTGATGACAGCTACGTTACCTCCTTTTTTTCAAAATGTGTTGTGGCATACCGTAATCTCGACCTTGATTATTCTTATCACGGCAGAGTTCATGCCGAAAGTTTTTTTTCAAATTTACGCTAATCAATTATTAAAAATATTGGCTATTCCCGCATATTTTTTCTATTGGTTGTTTTCTCCAATATCGAATTTTGTCATTTGGATTTCAGATTTTATACTGAAAACATTCTTTAAAACTAAGGGCGATTATGTGCCGTTATCGTTCACAAAATTAGAACTTGTGGACTATATTTCCGAACAGATGGAAAACGTTCCAGAGAAACAAGAAGTTGATGCTGAGGTACAGATTTTTCAAAATGCATTGGAGTTTTCGGGGGTAAAAGCACGTGAAATTATGGTTCCTCGTACTGAGATTGTGGCAGTCGAAATCAATGAAAAACCAGAGGTTCTCATTGATACATTCGTGTCTTCAGGATTTTCTAAGATATTGGTTTACAACGAAAATATTGATGATATTGTGGGATATGTACATACGTTTGATATGTTCAAAAAACCTAAAGATATTAAAAGTATTTTGATTCCAATTCCGTACATTCCTGAAACTATGCTCATTAACGAAATCCTCAATATGCTCACACGAAAACGGAAAAGTATGGTCGTGGTTTTAGATGAATATGGGGGTACTTCAGGGATGCTCACTCTGGAGGATATAGTCGAGGAACTTTTTGGGGAGATTGAAGATGAACACGATAAAGATGACTTTGTGGAGGAAAGAATATCCGACAATGAATTTGTGTTCTCTGCACGTCTGGAGGTGGAGTATATCAACGAAACTTATAAACTTAATCTGCCTGAAAGTGAGGAATATGAAACTCTTGGCGGGTTGATAGTTTCCTCTAACGAAGGCATTCCCTCACAAGGCGAAATTGTGGAACTTGCTCCATTTGATTTTGTTATTGAAGAATGCTCAGCAAACAAAATTGAGCGTGTGCGTGTTTTAATTCAAGAGCGATAGGAAATAAAAATCTCGAGAAAGGGCTTTTCTATTATCTGTAATTGTAAATTCATAGCTAAAATGAAATATATCGTAAGTTTATTAATCACATCAGTTATCATATTTCTTTTGGGAAATGTATTGCCAGGAGCGCATATAACTGATTATTTTTCAGCTATTTTAGTAGCTTTTGTCTTGTCAATTCTGAATGTTTTAGTAAAACCAGTGTTGGCAATTATTTCCATTCCTATAACCATTCTTACTTTAGGTCTATTTATGTTCGTAATTAATGCGGTCATTATCCTATTAGCAGCTCAATTGGTTGAAGGATTCAAAGTAAACGGATTTTTAGGAGCTTTGTTATTCAGTTTATGTCTTTCATTAGTGCAATCCGTAGCTCAAAATTTGTTAGACAAGCAAGAGCAAAGGAGATAAGCCAAATGTAGAACTTAGGAGAGTGTAACAACAAATTCCGAATCCTTAAAAATTTAAGAATAAAAAAAATAATCAAATGAACAAGCACGTCAAAAAATTAGCCATACACGTTGTTTTAGCCTGTATTTTGTTAATCCTTTTAGGATTTATATCCCTATCAATACTGAAAGTATGGACAAACCATGGTGAGTATGTAGTTGTACCTGACCTATCTAAGAAAACACTGACCGAAGTTGATTTTATGCTTAAAGAAATTGATCTACGTTACGAGGTACTTGACTCGGCTACATATGATCCTAAATTTCCAAAATATTCGGTAATCAGCCAAAATCCTGAAGCTACGGAGCATGTGAAAGAGGGGCGTAAAATCTACCTGACGATTAATCCATCTGGCTACCGTAAAGTAACCATACCAAAAGTAATTCAAATTACGAGACGAAGTGCTGAAGCCATACTAAAATCGGTTGGGTTAGAAATTGGAAAAGTCACCTATGTCGATGACATCGGTAAGGACATGGTGTTAGAACTTTCGCATAACGGACAAAAAGTAGAGCCTGGGGAACAACTCATTAAAACTTCAAAGATAGATTTGACATGTGGCAATGGATTTACAGGACAACCTATTGACTCTACAGCGGTTGAAGAGATTGTTATACCTTTGGAAGAATTGGAATAATGGTTACATTTGAGGAAGAAGATATTGAAAAAGGCGATGAGCTTTACGAACATTACAGTTTCAAGGCTGGTAAAGGGCAGGAACCTTTACGAGTGGATAAGTTCTTGATGAATTTTGTAGAAAATGCTACCCGAAACAAGGTACAACAGGCTGCAAAACAAGGAAATATATTCGTTAATGGAATCGCTGTCAAATCGAATTATCGGGTTAAAGCTAACGACGAGGTTAAAGTCATGTTTGCACACCCTCCACATGAGGAGCTACTTACCCCAGAAAATATCCCAATCGACATTCTGTTTGAAGACGATCAGCTATTAGTCGTTAACAAACCCGCGGGAATGGTCGTGCATCCAGGGCATGGAAATTATAGTGGAACACTCATCAATGCTCTCGTATATCATTTTGATAATCTGCCAAATAACAGCAGCAATAGACCAGGGCTGGTGCATCGTATTGACAAAGACACCAGCGGACTTTTAGTCATCGCTAAAACAGAAACAGCGATGGTACATCTGGCTCAACAATTTTTCCACAAAACAACTGAACGTGAGTATGTTGCTTTGGTATGGGGTGACGTTAAAGACGATGAAGGAACGATAGAAGGACACATCGGACGACACCTAAAAGACCGATTGCAAATGGCTGTTTTCCCAGATGGAAGCCACGGTAAAGAGGCTATCACACATTACAAAGTTTTGGAACGCTTTGGATATGTAACCCTGATTTCTTGCAGGTTAGAAACTGGACGTACACACCAAATTCGCGTACACCTCAAGCATTTAGGTCACACTCTTTTCAATGACGAACGCTATGGAGGTGATAAAATTTTGAAAGGTACTACTTTTGCTAAATACAAACAATTTGTTGAGAATTGCTTCCAAGTGTTGCCCCGTCAGGCATTACACGCAAAGACCTTAGGCTTTGAGCATCCCGTGACAGGCGATATTTTACGTTTTGATTCGGAACTGCCTCAGGATATGGTTGATTGTATCGAAAAGTGGAGAACATATCGTCAGTTTGTGGGAGAATGATTATCAGACGCTAATCTCTGCCTTCTTCGGGATAAAGCAAATCATCCATCACAGTCAATTCTACTGTTTTGTCTTCGTTGATGTAATATTTTATAAGCAATTCCCCCCAAAGTCTGCCATCAGAAAAATCACAAATTGCCCATTTGTGGTTTAAGATTTTGATTTTATTAGTTTGGAAACTCTCATTTTTAGGTGCAAAACGAATCAAAGGGTGTTTTCCTTTCACAGTATTGGTTTTCAAAATTTGATTCATCACTAACTCCTCAGGATTATCAATTCTTTGTTCAATAAAATAATCCTTTGCAGTGTTATTGTATTGTAAATCAAAATATTGCAAATCACTATTTTTAATAACTAATGAACGGATTGAGTCCAACAATGATTGTCGGTCACCATCGGCTGTAGCAACCTGTTCAGAGTCCACTTTGGGAACCTCAGCAAATTCGATTTCGTTTCTTTCCGCACGGAATAGAAAGAAAACATTTATCCCCAATGAGATAAGTAGTAAAATTACAAGTAAGGTTTGCTTATTCATAAGATATTGAATTTTGTGTGTTTATTGGTATTATTTTTACTTTATGATTTCGAACGTACGATTGTATGATATGTCTGTTTTTTAATGAATTAGGCAAAGGCGTGATCAAATTCTCCAAGATTTCTACCTGTGATAGTTGATAATTCAAATTAAAAAATCCGTAACCTTTGACGATTCCGTTCACGACCAAAATCACACTCTTCTCATCAAATGTACGTCCTTTGTCAATGATAGCAATGGTTTGATTTACAAAGCCATACTTTTTTATTACCTGCTCGGCACGTTGGTTGTAAATTTCCACAGCTTCTTCATCAATACACGCTCCATTACATTTTTTGATAGTGTAGTTATGACAATTTTTTTTAGCCTCCGACAGCCGCTGCAGTTTGGGGCATAATCCAAATTCTTCTGTAATCTGATACAGAAAATTTTGAGCCTGGTGAATTGTTTCAAAAGTAGTTATGAACGATGTTTTTTGTGTTTGAAACATCTCGGTTGAAAAACAAAGATATCCACTGCGATTAAAGTGCGAAGTCAAAACATAGTTGATTTTTGTTGTATTTGACTTATTATTTTTGTTGTATTTGGGGTTGTTATGCTCCAACTCGTGTAGCTCCTTCAATCGTGTAATGAGTTCATTTCCTGTTTCTTCGTATGTAATTTTATATGTTTGTTTTTGCAATAAAACATCTCGCTTCAAGGGTGAGGAAAAATGTTGCGTCACTCGTTTTTTGATATTCTTATTCTTTCCGATGTAGATGATTTCTCCCGCTTCATTGTACATATAGTACACTCCCAAACGTTCGGGTAACTCATCCAGCATACGAATATGGCGGACATTTATTGTAGGAGCATTGCTTTTCAAATACGTAGTGATAATCTCTTTTTTACTGTCTTTTTCTAAGAGATATTTAAAGAGTTTGACTGTGGCAAGTGCATCACCACAAGCTCTATGTCGCTCACTAACTGGAATTCCCAAAGAACGTGCTAACTTACCTAAACTATAAGATTCTTTACCCGGAATTAATCGTTGTGCTAATTCAACTGTACAGAGTGTGGTACGAGAAAAATCGTACCCCAAGCGTCGGTATTCCGTCTGCAAAATGCGATAATCAAAACTTGCATTATGGGCAACAATCACACAATCCTGCGTGATTTCGATAATTCGTTTAGCCACTTCATAAAATTTTGGCGCATTTCGCAACATTTTGTTGTTAATACCTGTGAGCTTCACTACAAAATCTTGTATTTCGCGTTCAGGATTAATAAGGGTTATGAATTGATCAACAACTTCGTGTCCATCAAAACGATAGATGGCAATTTCAGTGATGCCTTCTTCATTAAATTTCCCGCCCGTGGTCTCAATGTCAAGAATTGCGTACAAGAGAATGTTTTATTTATGTTAGAATAGATAAATTAAGTTTATATCTGAGTGCAAATATATGAATTTTTCCAAAAAATATGGCATACAACTAATCTTAACCGATTTCAGATGAGTAAAAAGAATGCCTGAAAATAACATTAATTTTATCTACATTTGTTCTAAATAAAAATAATTTGTTATATTTGCCTCCTATTTATGAATTTCATTTGTTTAAAATCAGTTCATTGAGAAGATACACATAGAAAAAACATCTATCTTAGGTATTATTTTCTCAGTTTAACTCGAGAGGATTGGCTGGCTACATGTTATCTAAATCTTTATATCTCTGAAAGATGCTGTAGTGATAGATTCCTCAGAAAAGCAAACGTTTTTTATATAAGTAACTTATTAACTTTAATACATATTATGATGAAGAAAACAATCAGTTTTATCGTTTTATTCTGCTTGGCAATCACTGCTAAAGCACATACCGTTTGGTTAGAAACCAACACTTCAGGAAAACTCAACAAACAACACGAAGTAAAAATCTTTTTTGGAGAATTAGAGAGTCCAACATTTAGTGAAAAGTGGTTCTCTGATATCAGAGATATTGATGTGAAAGTTACTTATCCGTCAGGCAAAGTTGAAAGTTTACAAAAAACGAAACGTGAAAGTCATTATGTTGCGTTTTTTACTCCTACTGAAAAAGGGACATATACTGTGAGTGTGGCTCATTTGGTGAAAGATGTATTTCGCGAGATGAAAATCACTTATCAATCGGTAGCTTTTGTGAATGTAAATTCTAAGGAAAAAAAGGAGTTACAATTTGGAAATCTGCCTGTACAGCTATCGGCTGAAAATACGGATTTTAAAGTTGGGCAAAAAAATAAAATCAAAATCTTGAAAGAAGGAAATGTGGCAGAAAAAGAGCGTGTGAACATTTCGTATGAAAATGGTTGGGGACAATCATTTCGTTCCAATCACAAAGGTGAAATTTCATTCACATTACCTTGGAAAGGAAAGTACATTGTAGAATATTCATACTCTAAAAAGGAGACAGGAACGCATAACGGAGCTGATTACAAATCGGATTATCAAACAATTACGTATGTAATCTACGCTAAGTAGTATCCATTATGATTTTAGAAATACCATGATTAGAAGGCTGTTGGAAACTTTTTCGAACAGCCTTTCTTGGTTGTTTCAAAAGTAAAAATCGCACATAAAAAATCTTATCTAAAATAATTCTAATTTTATTTTGTGCATATCAAATATATTTTTTAGCTTTGCCGAAAATTTTAGTTTAACAAATAAAAAATAGATTTATGAAAGTATTTTCTACGCTTATTTTATTTCTTTTTTCCTTAATAATATATGCCCAAGAAGGTGTTTTAAAAGGAGTCGTTTCCTCCAACAAAGCTCGGTTAGAATCCGTAACGGTGGTATTGGAAAGTGCAAATCACAAAAAATGGGCGATTTCTGACAAAAATGGTGCTTTTAAACTCTCAGTTCCTAATGGCGATTACACACTCAAAATCAACTCATTAGGATTTGTGCCTTTTTCTGAAAAAATTCATATTGCCTCAAACAAAGTTGTTGAAAAAAACATCCAATTACAGGAAGATGTTTTAGGGATTGAAGAGGTAGTTGTTTCAGCAACAAGAACTCACCTTAACCGTAAAGAAGCTCCTGTTTTAGTGAGTGTTACCAGCCAAAAGGATTTAGTAAAAGTACGTGCTACCACACTGATGGAAGGTTTGGTATTTCAGCCTGGATTGCGAACTGAGGTTAATTGTCAAAATTGTGGATTTTCACAGGTAAGAATCAACGGAATGGAAGGGGCTTATTCACAAATTTTGATTGACAGTCGCCCAATTTTTGGTTCGTTGAACGGGGTTTATGGTTTGGAGCAAATTCCAACAAGTATGATTGAACGCATTGAAGTAATTCGTGGAGGAGGGTCGGCTTTGTTCGGGGCAAGTGCAGTTGCAGGAACAATCAATATTATTACTAAAAATCCAACTGAAAATTCGATGCAAGCAGGAATTACCTCTTCATTGATTGCAGGAAAGTCAGAAGATTTAGTAGCATCATTCAATGCTTCCTTAGTGAGCGATGATTTGCAAAGAGGAATTTCTTTCTATGGGGTAAATCGTTGGAGACAACCTTACGATGCTAATGACGATGGTTTTTCGGAATTAACACGCTTGAGAAATCTGAACGTAGGAGCCAAATTTTTTAATAATATTTCTGAAAGAAAAAAATTAGTTGGAGAGTTAAACATCGGGAATGAAGATCGTCGTGGAGGAAATAAATTCGACATGCCCGAACATATGGCGGACATCGCTGAATCCATCAGAACTAACAACATCGGAGGAAATGCTACTTATGACTATTATTCACCAACGTACAACAACAAATGGTCGGCATTCATTAGTGGACAACGCACAAGAGCAAACAATTACTACGGAGCATACGACGTTGAAAATGATGAGTATGATTTAGAAGGGCTTAACTACGGAATTACCCGTGAAAACATTTGGGTGTTAGGTGGACAACATACCGCTCAATTCTATGTAAATGAAAATAGTTTACAATGGACTTCAGGTGCAGAGTATAAATATGATGAAATCGCAGAAAATCGTCGTAATCCTGAAATCTTAGGGGTAAATCAAGATCAGCATATTTTAGGCGTGTATTCACAAGTGGATTGGAAAATCACACCGAAATTTAAGGTTTTAGCAGGATTGCGTTTGGATAATATCAATTCTAATTTATTAGCAAAATCAGTATCGGCTTTGAATCCAAGAGCAAGTTTACTTTACAATATCACCAAAGAGGTAATTGCACGAGGAACATACTCACGAGGGTTTAGAGCTCCGTTATTCTATTCGGAAGACGTTCACTCTGAATTGATTACAGGAGATGTACGCCGTGTGGAACTTGCTTCGGATCTGAAAAAAGAAACTTCTGATAGCTTCTCGGCTTCGTTAGAATATAACCATTCGCATGATGGACACCAAATAGTAGCGATGCTTGAAGCTTTCTACACCAATTTGGATAATCCATTCCATTATGTTGCGATAGAAGGAGAGGATGAGGATGAACTTTTAGTAAAACAGAAACAAAATGGTAATAGAGCTACTGTAAAAGGAATTAATGTGGAATTCAAATATGCTCCTAACTCCAAATTTGCTTTCCAATTGGGAAGTACTTTCCAAAGTTCAAGATTTAGCAAATCTCAAGTTGTTGCTGAAGAAGAAGATGGAACCGTTATAGCGGAAACCGATAAAATATTGCGTTCGCCATCCATCTATGGAAACTTAACCGCTTCGTACAGACCTACAGAAAAATGGACTCTGAATTTAACAAGCGTTTACACAGGAGCTATGGAACTATTCCACGAAGGTGAAAACGCATTAAAAACTTCTAAAGGAATGTTCGATTTTGGTCTTAACACCGTTTACAATCTTTCTTTCAATGACTTTTTTGATATGGAGCTAAGTGCAGGAGTAAAAAACATCTTTAATGAATATCAAAAAGATTTCGACAAAGGCGTGGAACGTGACCCAACGTACATTTATGGCCCAGCATTGCCAAGAACTATTTTTGCGGGTGTAAAAATCAAAATGTAGTAAAAATAACATACCATAATCAGGCTGTCTTAAAAATTTAGGGCAGCCTCTTTTTTATTACGAAAATCAGCCATAAACCGTGTAGTAACCTATATACTAACCCTTTACAGTGAAGTAAGGATATATGTTAAAATTTTTCGGTTTCTTGTTTTTTGGTATAATGGACAAAAATTAGGCTGTTTTTTAGACGATTGTTTCTAATGGACATTTTTTAGGCTCTAATTTTTTACTAAATTTTGATTTGAATTTAAATAGCATTTTCTTTGTCTGATTGATATTTTTAGAGAGCTTCTATGCCTTTAAAAACTCATCTATAAACCTCATTTTACGCTTTAAGGACAATCCATTATGACTGCGTAATTTATTCTTTAAATCAGCAAAATGACCGTCAATAGCATTAGTTGTATTGGGAATGCCTAATTCATAATTATCATACCAAGTAAACAACCAAGGCAGATTGTTTTTTAAACTTCTGTAAGCACTTCTAAGTTTTTTATGTGTATAGAAACTCTTGTTTGTCAAAATATTAACAGTTCTTTCATTTAGAAAATCTTCCCACTTTTCAAACCATAAACTCAAAGCCCCTTCAAAAGATTCTTTATCAGTAATAACCATCAAATCAACTATTTTCATTAATTCCTTTGCTGCTTCTAATTTTGGCTTTTTGGTCAAATATCTTCTTATAATAGCTGACTGATGAATTTTTAAATCAGCGAATTCCATAAAAAAATAAAAATCTAATGAGCTAAATTGGCACATCTGAACTGGAATTCCGTTAAATGATTGAATAAGCCCCTTCCTTCCATCGCATACAATAGCTTGGATTTGAAAACCTAACGCCTTCAATTTTTCAATTCCTTGTGTATAAATAGCATTGGTTTCATTTCGAACATAGTATTTCAGTAAGTTCTCTTTGGTAATAGCATCTTTGAAAAGAGTTACACCAAAGTTTCTGCCCCCAATAGGTAGTATCCATCAAAACGATAACCTTTCTTGCAATAGGTTTTTCTACACTGATTTTGACCTTATCAATTCGTCTCTGAATGGTTTTTATTGAACAATTATATTTCTTGGCGAGTTGAGAATAGGTTTGTTTTCCAACGGTATATTCTTCCCATAATAGCTTATTATTTATTCTATTTCCGCCTAAAAATTATTTGCCACAATGTTGGCATTTATACAATTGGACTCCTTTAACTAGTCCATTTTTCTTGGTAAAATTCTTACCACAGTAAAAGCACTTTTTTTATTCATAACCTTTGATAGCCTACAAAGGTAGTAACAATAAGGGATTCCAGAGTTTGCAGCCTAAAAAATGTCCATTAAGCCTGTTTTTTATTTTGCCAATCCGTATTGTTCTTGAGAGCGAGGATTCAATGAAAATACCAACAAACTTGTACGACAACATATCCCTAAGGGTACTTATTTTGAGGTGTTAATCTTTTTAACTTTTTATTTGGATTTATCCTAAATTAATTTTACTTTTGCGCCTGAAAATTTAATCTAAGTTAAACGTATGCACTATATGTACCGTTATAAGATAAGTTTCTTTCTGTTTTTGTCTGTGTTTGGTAGCATTTTTGCACAAGAGGCTCAGCAGCAAAAGAAAGATTCCATTCAGGAATTACAAGAAGTCATAGTTACTGCTAATCAAATCTTAGGAAGCAAATTCCAAGCTCGAAACCGCACTGGGTCAGCTTATTACATCGCACCGGCGGAAATCCAAAAAATGGGATATACTGACATTAACCGAATGCTCAAAGCCGTACCTGGGGTAAACGTCTATGAGGAAGACGGTTACGGGCTCCGCCCCAACATCAGTCTTCGCGGGACAAAAGCCGAACGCAGCGAAAAAATTACCCTGATGGAAGACGGAATTTTAGCAGCTCCCGCCCCCTATTCGGCTCCTGCGGCATATTATTTCCCAAACGCAGCCCGAATGAGTGCCGTGGAAGTCCTCAAAGGAAGTAGCCAGGTGCAGTACGGACCTTTTACCACAGGTGGGGCTATTAATATGGTGTCCACGCCCATTCCTTCAAAGTTGGCAGGAAAATTAAACGCCTCTTACGGAACAAATCAAACCTTTAAAACGCATTTCAACTTCGGGAATAGTCATAAAAATTTCGGATATTTGGTAGAGTATCTGCGTTTTCAGTCCGATGGATTTAAAAAATTGCCCGACAATCAAAAAGCAGCTATCAAACGTAATGATTTTATTGCCAAAATAATAGCAAAAACCGATAAAGAAGAAGGCGTAAACCATTCCTTTGAAGTAAAATTCGGTTATGCCGATGAAGATTCTGATGAAACGTACGTCGGATTATCCGAAGCCGATTTCAAAAAGACGCCTTTCCTCCGATACGCTGGCTCTCAAATGGACAATATCACCACCAAGCATACCCAATGGGTTGCTACCTACTTGATTAGTATTTCTCCGCGAATGAAAATCACCACGAACGCTTATTACAACACTTTCCATCGTAATTGGTACAAGCTCAATGACATAAAAGCAGGGATAACGTCTGCCGAAAAGCGTTCTATCAATGCCGTTTTGGATGACCCCGAAACAAATCATCTGTATTTCGATATTCTGACAGGAAAAACCGACTACAACGGCGAAGGACTGATTGTAAGGGCCAACAACCGAGGCTATTACTCGCGTGGTTTGCAAACCAAATTCGATTATCATTTCTATATTAACGATATTTTTATGGACGTAGAGGCGGGATTGCGTTATCACGGCGATGCCGAAGACCGATTTCAGTGGGACGATAGCTATGCCATCGAAAACGGAAAAATGAAACTCTTCCTGCCTGCCATTCACGGCTCGCAAGCAAACCGAATCACTTCGGCAACGGCTTTGGCTACCTATTTTTTGTCCAAATTGACGTATCGCGGACTGACCCTGTCGGCGGGTTTGCGTTACGAGGATATACATTTGCATAAGAAAGACTTTACCAAAAACGACGTACGCCGTTCGGGTAAAATTCGTCGTGAAGTGAGTAATCCGGCTCGTGTTTTTATTCCGAGTTTGGGATTACATTACCGAATTGTCCCCGCTTGGTCAGTTTTCTCGGGAATTCACAAAGGTTTTTCGCCTCCAAGTGCAGGAATGAACCAAAAACCTGAAAATAGTATCAATGTGGAGGTGGGAACACGCCTTTCCGTAGGTCAATTAACTGCCGAAGCCATCTTTTTCCGCAATAAATATAGCAATATGTTGGGAAGCGACCTTGCGGCGGCGGGTGGTAGTGGTACGTTGGAGCAATTTGATGTGGGAGAAGCACTTGTGAAAGGTGCGGAAGCAATGTTGCACTTCCAACCCATTCCAAAAGAATACAAATTGAGGCTTCCGTTGCAGCTTTCATACACTTATACGGATACGGAAATGTTGAACTCGTTTGAGGAAAACACTTGGGGACGTGTATTTGTGGGCGATGAAATCCCATACATCAACAAACACAGCTTTAACGCCGGCTTGGGGGCTGAATACAAGGGCTTCGAATTGCACGTAGGGGTGCGTTACAACGGCGATATGAGAACCACACCAGGTCAGGGGGTACTTGCAGAGCGAAACACAGTCCCTGCACATACCATTATCGATGCTTCGGCAAAGGCTCGTATCAATAAGTATTTGACATTGACGGTAAATGCTGTGAATATCACCAATAAAACCTATTTGGTATCGCGACATCCCGCAGGCTTGCGTCCTGGTCATCCCTTTGGAGTGTATTCGGGAGTGAATGTGAAATTTTAGTTTGTAAGGCTGATTGATGTTGAGTCTGTCAGGCTGGGCGAAATAGTGTCAGGCTGAGCGAAGTCGAAGCCTATATAACGTATAAGTTTTGTAACGATAGTTTCTCGACTCCGCTCGAAATGATAGAGAAGCTATCAAATATGAAGTAACACAAATGAATTTATATTTTGTTTACATATTAAAATGTGCTGACAATTCCTATTACACGGGAATAACTAGCAATGTGGAGGAACGTTTTGTTCAACATCAAAATGGGTACGATATAAATGCTTATACATTTTCTCGTCGTCCTGTGGAGTTAGTGTATTACACCTCCTTTAATGATGTAAAACAAGCGATTTCATTTGAAAAGCAAACTAAAGGTTGGAGCAGAAAGAAGAAAGAAGCTCTCATTAGTAACAATTGGGAGCGATTAAAGGAGTTAGCTATATGCAGAAATGAAACTCATTTTAGTAATAAAGAAAATAGGGAAATGATTTAAAAAGTATAACGTCTTAAAAAAGGAGAGATTTTTGTCAGGCTGAGCGAAGTCGAAGCCTTAGAGTTAAGTATGTAACGAAACCCTACTTACAACAAAGGTTTCTCGACTTCGCTCGAAATGACAGATAGGAATAAGACAGAGTGTTTTCAAGATGAAAAAGTATTGAGTGTCAGGCTGAGCGAAGTCGAAGCCTTAGAGTTAAGTATGTAACGGAACCCTGCTTACAACAAAGGTTTCTCAACTTCGCTCGAAATGACAGATAGGAATAAGACAGAGTGTTTTCAAGATGAATAAAGGATTGAGTGTCAGGCTGAGCGTAGTCGAAGCCTATATAACGTATAAGTTTTGTAACGATAATTTCTCGACTCCGCTCGAAATGACAGGCGGGAGATTTTAAGATAGACAAGGTTGGTTCTGTCAGACTGGGCGAAGTAGTGTCAGGCTGAGCGAAGTCGAAGCCTATATAACGTATTAAGTTTTGTAACGATAATTTCTCGACTTCGCTCGAAATGACAGGCGAGAGATTTTAAGATAGACAAGGTTGGTTCTGTCAGGTTGACCATCGGAACTACCATCATACTTTTTATAACACGACTTAAATATAAATTCGATAATATCAAATAATAAACAACAAAAATTATCATTTATGAATCAATCAATGATAAAGAAACTATTATACACTATATTTTTACTTTGCTCGCAATGGGCGATGGCACAACAAGAAATAAAAGGAACTGTGGTGGACAATCAGGGAATGCCACTATTGGGGGCGACCGTCATCGTAAAGGAAAGAAACGTAGGGGTAACCACCGATATCGACGGGAAATTCACCACAAAAGCCGAAAACGGACAAACCTTAGTGGTAAGTTACATCGGGTTTCAGACCCAACGCGTAAAAATTACCGCTTCCACAATGCATATCGTACTAAAAGAGGATGTGCAGGAGCTTGATGCCGTAGTGGTTACGGGCTATCAGAAGATAAAAAGCCGTGTCTTTACAGGGGCATCGGCATCGGTAAAGATGGAACAAGTGAAAATGGACGGCGTGGCGGACGTGTCGCGTATGCTCGAAGGTCGTGTAGCAGGACTTTCCATTCAGAACGTAACGGGAACCTTTGGTTCCGCTCCGCGTATTAACATTCGTGGGGGGGCTTCCATCATCGGAAATGTGCAACCGCTGTGGGTCATTGACGGAGCGGTATATGAAGATTTGGTTTCATTAACGCTCGACCAATTGGTGTCGGGTGATGCCGTTACGCTTATCAGTTCCGCCATTGCAGGGCTTAATGCGGCTGATATTGAAGATATTCAGGTGCTGAAAGATGCTTCGGCGACTTCGGTGTATGGGGCAAGAGCCTTGAACGGCGTGATTGTCGTTACCACCAAAACCGCCAAACGCGATACGCCCAACCGAATAACCTATTCGTACGAACAGAGTTTCCGTCAGATACCTTCTTACAAGGATTACGATTTGCTCAACTCACAGGAAACAATGTCGGTATATCAGGAATTGGCAAACAAAGGCTATTTCAGTTTGCGAGATGCCCTTTATGGCAGACGCAGTGGCATTTATTATCAATGGTACAAAGGCATCAGCACAATTAACCCTAATACAGGAACCTATTATTATGAAAATACCGAAGACGCCAAACGGGCTTTCTTCAAAGAACGCGAATACGTCAATACGAATTGGTTCAATCATCTATTCACAATTAACCCCATTCAGCAACACACTTTGACTTTTTCAGGCGGAGGAAAAAATACGACTACTTACGCTTCATTAGGATTGTTTAACGACAAAGGTTGGACGATTACCGACCGCGTACAGCGTATCACCGCCAATCTCAAAAGTACGTTTTTCATCACGGACGATTTCAAAACTACGCTTTCCGTACAAGGAAATATGCGAAACCAAAAAGCTCCTGGGACTTTTACCCAACGCAAAAACACGACCATAGGTTCGTTCGAGCGAGATTTCGACATCAATCCGTTTTCGTACGCTTTGGGAACTTCGAGAACCTTACGACCACGCACAAACGATGGCAAGTTGGAATATTATCGCAATAACTGGGCTGCGTTTAATATTTTAAACGAATACGAAAACAATTATCTTGACATCAATCTGTTGGACTTCAAAATACAGGCAGAGGCTTCTTACAAAATCAACAAAGATTTGGAAGCTACGGCGTTGCTTTCCACGCGTCAGGCTTCGACAAGTTCGGCACATTTCATCAAAGAACCTTCCAACGTGGTACAGGCATTCCGTGCCAACGAAACTCCTTGGGTGGCTCAGCAAAACATCTATTTGATAAAAGATAAAGACAATCCGCTGTCGCAACCTAAAATAGGACTTACGCACGGAGGGATTTTCAACAAAACCGAAACCACGCTGAAAAGCTATCAGGCTCGTATGGCGTTGGATTATAACAAATCGTTGGGCGAACACGACATTAAAGCCTTCGGATTTGCCGAAATGCGTTACGCCGACCGCACCGTGAATCCTTTTCAAGGATATGGGATTCAGTACGACAAAGGAAATCAGATATTTACCAATCCGTTGATTTTTCAAAAATTGATTGATGAAGGCAATGATTATTTTGCGTGGTTGGAGCGTTACGACCGAGGGCTTACGTTTTCACTCAGTGGTACTTACGGATATAAGGGCAAGTATATTTTCAATACGGTGCTTAACTACGAGGGGTCGAATACGGCAGGAAAAAACAGCCGTTCGCGTTGGCTACCTACGTGGAATGTCGGCGGAAAATGGAACATTGACCAAGAGGATTTTATGAAAGACCAAAAGTACTTTTCAACCCTTGCTTTCCGACTTAGTTACGGGCTTACCGCCAAGATGAACGAACAGGCAATTAACTCCAATGCGGTATATAAAAACGTGATTCTGAATCGTTTTCATTTCAAAGACCGCGAGAATGCGTTGCGTATTTTGCACTTGGAGAACCGCGACCTTACTTGGGAGAAAATGTACGAACTGAATTTGGGTATTGATGCCGGATTTTTCAATAATCGTCTCAATGCTACCATTGATATTTATCAACGAAATTCGTTTGATTTGATAGACCTTATCCGAACTTCGGGCGTGGGTGGGCAGTATTACAAATATGCCAACTTTGGCGATATGCGTACGCGAGGCGTGGAATTGGCTCTCAACTCTAAAAACATCTTGACCGATGATTTCAAATGGACGACCAACTTCACCATAAGTTATATGAATCAGAAGATTACAAGGCTTTTGAACACGCCCAATACGTTCGATATGGTGGCAGGAGCAGGACGCGGAAACATTGTGGGTTTTCCCAAAGGGTCGCTCTTTTCGTTCAACTATCAAGGCTTGAACAATTACGGATTGCCAACGTTTGATTTCGGTTTGTATCCGCTCAATGACAGAGCTTACGGAAACATTGCAGGGGCAGACTTTTTAGACGCTCAATATTCCAAATCGTATCTGATTTATCACGGGTCGATTGAGCCGAATGTCAATGGAGGATTGTCCAATACATTCAGTTACAAGAATTGGGAGTTTTCGTTTTTCGTAACGGCACAGGCGGGGAATAAAATCCGTTTGAATCCGTCTTTCGACCCTGCTTTTGCGGATTTGAACGTATTTTCAACCGAATATTACGACCGATGGATAGCCCCTGGCGACGAATGGCGAACCGAAGTTCCTGCTTTGCCTTCGCAGGATTTAATCCGACTTATTGGTCAGGAAAATATCGAAAAGGCGTATAATACGTATAATTATTCGCAAAACCGAGTAGCCGACGGAAGTTTTGTACGTATGAAAAACATTTCGCTGGGGTATAACGTGCCTGAAAGTGCTGTCAAGCGTTACAAAATGAAGTCGCTGAACGTTCGCGGACAGATAACCAATCCGTTTTTGATATATTCGGATAGTCGCCTCAAAGGACAAGACCCCGAGTATTATCGTTCAGGCGGGGTGTCGCTCCCCACTCCCAAACAATTTACCCTAACGGTGAATGTTGGGTTTTAGGAGGATTGATATAAAAAGAAGAAAGTATGATGCTTTAAAAAGGAGAACATTTCTGTCAGGCTGAGCGAAGTCGAAGCCTCCCAACAGGGCTTCGACTTCGCTCAGCCTGACAATCGGGGCATATTAATGAAGTGAAATAATTATTTCGATAAAAATAAAAACAATACTATGAAATCAATCATAAAAATAACATTAGTAAGTATGCTTTTGGCATCGTGTCAGGGTTTTTTGGACAAAGACCCCGATTCGTCGCTCAATGTGGCTATTGATTCGGAGGAGAAAATTGCCGAATTGTTGGCGGGGGCTTATCCTGAGGCAAGTTATTTTGCTTTCCTCGAAGCCCGAACCGACAATGTGGCAGAACGCGTCAATGGTGTACATTCTCGACTGAATGAAGCGATGTATTTTTGGGAAGATTATGACCAAGAAGATTTGGACACGCCTCTGAACTACTGGAATGCTTGTTACGCAGGGATTGCACAGGCGAACAAGGCTCTGGAATTGTTGGCTTCGTACCCCAAAACGGAAAGGGTAAAGGCTTTGTATGGTGAGGCTTTTTTGCTTCGGGCGTACTTGCATTTTATGTTGGTCAATATCTGGGCAGAACCCTACGGAACGCAGAAAGCACAGCAAAGCGCTGGTATTCCGTATTTGACCAAACCCGAAAAACACGCTTTGGTGGATTACAAACGAGGCACGGTGGCTGAGGTATATGAAAAAATCGAGAAAGATTTGAAATTGGGCGTATCGTTGGTCAATGACGATTATTACAAAAATCCGAAATTTCACTTTAATAAAAAAGCAGCATATGCCTTTGCTTCAAGGTTTTATCTGATAAAGGGAGAATGGGATTTGGTCATCGAATACGCTAACTATGTGCTGGGTGCCGACTCCAAGCAGGTGCTTCGTAATTGGGCAGCTTATGAGCGAAAAATACGATTCAATCGCAAGGCACTCTACAAAGAATACACGCACACGGAAGACCCTGCCAATCTGTTGCTTACCGCTACCGAATCAAGAATACAACGCAATATATTAAACGAAAAATACGGAGTAACAGGAGCTACGGTACGTAATATTTTCTATTCCAAAGGAATTGACGGTTGTGGTGAGGCGGGTAAAAACCTGAATCTTATAACTACGTATTTATTTTCATCGTCGGAAGATGCCATTACTAACGGATTGTACATCGCTAAGTTTGATGAATTGTCATTGTTCGGAAGCACGGGAACGCGTCCGAAAGGATTGTACGTAACTAACGTGCTGTTTTCCACCGATGAAGTGTTACTAAACCGAATGGAGGCCTACGCAATGAAACGCGAGTACGACAAATCCATAGATGACCTGCTCGACTATTGGAGAGGGAAATACGGGGGAGCGTCTTTGTCCTGTCCCAGAGATGCTTACACTACCGTAGATAGTAAATATTACGAGACTTACACGCCTTTTTATGGTATGACGCTAAAACAATTGGCACTGATCAAAATCATTGTGGATTTCCGTCAGAAGGAGTTTCTGCACGAGGGGTTGCGTTGGTTCGATATTCGCAGGTTTTACATTCCCGTGAGCCGAAGTAGTAAAAACGCAATATATCGTCCGCTTGAAAAGGAAGACCCGCGTAAATTGTTGCAAATCCCTGCCGAAGCCATCAATCGAGGGTTAGAGCCCAATCCAAGATAATATTGTAGGGAAAAGATATATCTTTTCCGTTTGAAAACATAAATGAATAACAAACATATGATGAAAAAAATATATATCGTAATATCAATGGCGTTGTTGGGGTGTTCCCAAGAAAAACTTTCCGACCAAAGTGTGGTGGAAGCCAATATTGTGCAACGCAACTACACCGAATTGGATACGTGGATACGCAATGAACTCACGCTACCGTATGGCATTGAGGTGGATTATCGATGGAACGGAAACACTGCTCAGAAAGGAAGTTATACCTATCCGCCTGAGGCTGAAAATGTTCAAAAGATGTTGGAAGCCATTAAGTTTTTGTGGCTCGAAACCTACACGCTCAACAATGTGGGAGGAAGCCATTTTATGAAGGAGAAAAACCCGATTAAGATTTATATGTACGGCGGAAAAAATTTGGACGCTCACGGTGTGGAACTACTTGCGAATCACACGGGTACTACCGCCGAGATGTTTCTGTACAACGTCAATGATTTCGACCCGAAGGATTACGAAAAAGTATATGTGCTGATGCGTAGCGTACATCATCAGTTTGCCAAACGATTGATGGAATTGCTTCCGTATGAGCGGGATAAGTTCGCATTGATTAGCAGTGGATATGTATCTGATTCCAAGGATCTTCCAAGCAAAGAGCCTATCGGAAGATATATCAAAAAAATATCCGATTGTAGTCGTGATAAAGACAATACAGGGTTCACTTACGTGATTTCGTCCGAGCAGGATTACCAACAAGCACGTTTGGGGTTTTTCAGCGTAGGGAAATCCATCCGAACCAACGAAAAGTTGTATAGCTCTGATTGTGAGGTGGCACGTACTTCCGATGTTATCCTAACCGAAGGAGCAATAGCCAATCGCCGCGGATTTTTTACCATTCACTCAATGCTTTCCCCCGAAGATGATTTTGCTGAAATTGTAAGTGCTTATCTCACACATAGTTCTAAGGAAATTACCGATGCCATTACCCTCGGAGGTACTTCCATTAGTGGTACGGCAGACGAAGAGCAAGAGGTTCGTGTAGCCAAGGAACAATTACTTAAAAAACAGGCGTTTGTAGAGGAATATTTTAAAAAAGAAGTAAAAATCAACCTCAAACGGATGCAGCTTTTGAGTGTACAACGTATCAAATCATTCGTAAACAGATAATTTTTTGATATTTTTGAAAGAAAGGAAGTAAAAAAGCGACCGTATGAAGTAAAAAGATGTCGGTACGAAGCAAAAAGATGTCGGTACGAAGCAAAAAGAAGTCGGTACGGAGTAAAAAGGCGACCGTATGGAATAAAAAATAAATAGTATGACGTTTTTTGAGGATTTGAAAATGGAAGGTGATGTAAAAAGTATGATGCCCTTAAAAAAAGAAGTGTTTTTGTCAGGCTGAGCAAAGTCCGTGAAAACGGAGTATGTGACGAAGCCTTATCATTACAGGGCTTCAATGCACATACTCAGCTCCAAGTCTTCGCTGACTTTGCTCAGCCTGACAATCAAAACCAGCATCATACTTTTTATAACACAACCTGAAAATGTTTATTGAATTTTAAAGTTAAGTTTTAATGAAAAGATATTTATTTTTGATAGTTTTGGTGGGAATGATTTCCTGTAAGAAAGAGGAGCCTTCGGAAGTATCGCCTTCTGACAGAAATTTGCAGAACATCAAGGCGTTACGTAAAGAACTGACCGAAGCTCCGTATGGTTGGAAGGTGCTTTATTTTCCGAAAACCGATTCGCTGTTGTTTGCTAACAAAGATGAAATTTTGGAAAAAGACCCTTTGTTTCGTGAGCGTTACGGCTATGGCGGATTTTATTTCCTGATGAAATTTGATGATAAAGGAACCGTGCAAATGCGTGCCGATTATGACAGTAAATCAATGGTGGAAACCAAAGAAAGTGAGTTTGAAATCAAGCAAAACACCTTTACACAGCTTAGTTTTACCACCTTTAATTACATTCATCACTTGGTAAACGACCGATTTTCAGGAAACTCTGATTTTATGTACGCAGGAAGAGATTTTGAAAATAATTTGGTTTTCAAAACAGCTTCGTACATTGAACCAGCTCGGGAGTATGTCGTTTTTGAAAAATTGAAGTCGCCAATTGATTGGGAAGATACTCGCAATACAACCGATAATGCACTTACGGAATCTTACAAAAACCGAAAGATTTTCGAACAGATGAAAAATCCGCAGGTGGTAATCCGCAAAGGAAGTCGTATTTTCTTTCAAAGCGATATGATTGTTCGTAGTACACGTGGAACGCCTCAGTATAACCAATTTCTGAGAGAAATCATCGAAAAGCGGTACTATTTGTTTCGCTTCAATAAAAAACCAGACCTTGTAAATCCGCGAATAGCCAAAGAAAGTACCGGATTAGGGTCGGGATACGTGGGAACGGAGCAGGGGCTGACCTTCCGCACGGGGCTTCGTTATACGGAGAAGTATATTTTTCGCGATTTTGAACGTCGGGGTGATAAATTTGTATGCGAATTGGTGAAAGTGTATGACGCGATTCTTAAACGGGAAATGTATGTGAGCAAACATCTTTATCCCGATGGCGAACCCACCTATTTTGTGGCGGAAATTACCGATGAGCAAATGTAAGGGTGTTTGGAAAAATAAAGAGGTACTGTAAAGGAAAAGTAGAATACTGCTCGTCAGTTCGAGTGATTTGCGGAGTGGAACGTAGCAAATCGTATCGAGAACTTTTTAGGATATAGGAAATCGTTTCTCGACACAAATTTTATCTCCATTGCATTGCGATAAAATTCACTCGAAGTGACGGAAGTAAGAGTATAGAATAATTAGTTAAATACATTGTTGATTCAAATAAAGAAATACATTTATGGAGAATGTATAAAAAAAGTAAAGCAGAATGTAACTCGTCAGTTCGAGTGATTTGCGAAGCGTAGCGTAGCAAATCGTATCGAGAACTTTTTAGGATATAGGAAATCGTTTCTCGACACAAATTTTATCTCCATTGCATTGCGATAAAATTCACTCGAAGTGACGGAAGTAAGAGTATAGAATAATTAGTTAAATACATTGTTGATTCAAATAAAGAAATACATTTATGGAGAATGTATAAAAAAAGTAAAGCAGAATGTAACTCGTCAGTTCGAGTGATTTGCGAAGCGTAGCGTAGCAAATCGTATCGAGAACTTTTTAGGATATAGGAAATCGTTTCTCGACACAAATTTTATCTCCATTGCATTGCGATAAAATTCACTCGAAGTGACGGAAGTAAGAGTATAGAATAATTAGTTAAATACATTGTTGATTCAAATAAAGAAATACATTTATGGAGAATGTATAAAAAAAGTAAAGCAGAATGTAACTCGTCAGTTCGAGTGATTTGCGAAGCGTAGCGTAGCAAATCGTATCGAGAACTTTTTAGGATATAGGAAATCGTTTCTCGATACAAATTTTATCTCCATTGCATTGCGATAAAATTCACTCGAAGTGACGGAGAGTAGATATAAATGATGTTGGTTTAAGAACTTTTAAAATTGGTAAAATATGGAGTCGTTTGTGTACATTTTATTATGTTCGGATAAAACTTTTTATACGGGAGTTACTTCCAATTTGGGTGAAAGGTTAAAAGAGCATCAATCGGGTAAGTATCCTAATTCGTACACGGCAAGCAGATTACCCGTAGAATTGGTTTACTATGCAACTTTTACGGATATAAATCAAGCTATTGAATTTGAAAAGAAAATTAAGAAATGGTCGCAAAAGAAAAAACAAGCATTGATAGAAGGAAATTATGAAGATTTACCTAATTTAGCTAAGAAAAAATTTAATAGATAAATTAGTCTTTAATTAAACTGTTTAGCACAAAGAGATAATAGAGTTTGTCAGTTCGAGTGATTTGCGAAGCGTAGCGTAGCAAATCGTATTGAGAACTTTAGGATATTAGGAAATCACTTCTCGATACAAATTTTATCTCCATTACATTGCGATAAAATTCACTTGAAGTGACGGAGAGCAAGTATAAATGACGGATTTAAAAGTATATTTATGTAAAAAATGAAGTAGTATTGAGTTTGTCAGTTCGAGTGATTTGCGGAGCGGAGCAAATCGTATCGAGAACTTTTAGAAGGGTAAAACCACTTCTCGATACAAATTTTATCTCCATTGCATTACGATAAAATTCACTCGAAGTGACGGAATCAACTTAAAATGAATATTACACCAAAAAAAAGAAATTTTTAGATAAATGAAGAATATAAAATATGTATTGTTGGCAGGTTTACTCGGATTTTTTTCCTGTAACGTAAAAGACAGCGACCCTGTGGAGGAGGATTACGAAAAGTTGTTTCCCCTCAAACCCATTGAAAAGCCCGAAAACGCCTATGAAGATATGAGGATACGCATTTGCAATCCTGATGAGGCATTGCAAAATTACCGCTATCCAGGGGTAACGCTTGAAAATCAGCGGGAATATGAAATTACCCTCAAATGCAGGTATCGTGAAGAACGGGCTGCTACAAAATCGCGTTACGTGGTGCGGTTTGTTGCAGCGGATAAAAGCATACAAACCGTTGGGAGTGATGCTTCTGATAACTCGTTGAATTTCACTATGGAAAAAGACAAAGAATTTGCATTTACTTACAAAGTGAAGTCTGGTTTTCCGATGTATCTTTCGGTGAATGGGATTGGCGACAGAGGGTCGGGGGTAAACGCCAGTATTACGGCGGTTTCTGATGACGGATTGGTGGTCGTTCCTGTGTTAAGCGTTGAACAGAACCAAAATAGCGAAGGACCTAACAGAATTCCGCAACCTTATTGCGAGTATATTATTCTGCCGTAGTTGATTGATTTTTAGTTTGATTTGTGTAACGGAGGAAAAACAAAACGAAATGCGAAAATATACATTATTTACAATGCTTTTGATGCTCGTCGCTTGTAATAAGGGCGAAGGCGAAACGGTGGAATCGGCATATTTGGAACCGCTTCCGCCTGAATATAAATACAGCTTTTCCCGTAACGGAAGTAGCAGTGTAGATTTGCTTGAATGCAGTTTGCTTAAAGAACCGTTGGACGTGTTGTACAACAGTTATTTGAAAGAAGCAAGAATAATGAATCAGGCAGATTATCAAGTAGTTTTCAGATACTATAACGACGGGATTTACAGCCATTTAAAACCCAAAGAGGAAGTTGCCAAATCGGAATTGCATCGAGCCAATCGGGAAGCGATTCAAAAAGATTTGACCGATTTTATCGAAACTTCTGCCCGAATCGGGGGCTACGGCACAGAAAATCCTTCTGATATTCGGCGACAAGCATTGCGACAAGGGCGAACGGGCTACATTGGCAACAATATCGGCGATGTAAACTTAGCTTTTGCCGATGAAAAAGGAATTGTGGTGGCGGAAGCGTTTCGTTATGCCGTTTTTGGGGCAATTTATTTGGATAAGGTGCTAAATTATCATCTTAATGAAAGTTTTCTCAGCGATGAGACGCTTCGCAAGAAACACGAAGATGTTGTGCTTCCTCCTGGGCGAAATTACACTGAGTTGGAGCATCATTGGGATTTGGCGTACGGATATTACACCTTTTTGCGTCCGTTGGTGCGAGCCGAAGGGATTCCCTTGCTCAAAAACAGCGAAGTACGTATTTTTAACGCATTTGTGCAAGGACGTATCGAATTGGAGCGATACCGTTATGAGGATATGAAACAACATCTTCATATCATTCGGGAGGAACTCTCACGAGCCATTGCCATTCGCACGATGAACATTTTGATTGGAGAAAACACAATTGCCAATTTAGACGAAAGCGGGGGATACGCATTCCCTTTTATTTCAAGGGCTTATGGGCTTATTTATGCGTTACAATTTGCCCGAAATCCACAGGGAGAACTTTACTATTCTCGGGAGGAAGTACAACGTCTTTTGCAACAGTTTCTACTCGGAAACGGATTGTGGGACAAACAGCGTTTACTTTCTAACGCTCAAACACAAGGCTCGTTAAAGCACATCGCTACGGAAGTGGGCAAACCTTTTGGCATTTCAATTGAGCAGATTAAGAGGTAAAAGATAGTGTAAATTCAAATGATTTGTAAGGTAAATTAGTATAGGTATTATAAGTGATTGACAATCAGTTAGGACGTGACTCGTCAGTTCGAGTGTTTTTCTGTAGCGTTAGCGAAAGAAAAATGTATCGAGAACTTTCAGGGAATAAAATCACTTCTCGATACAAACTTTATCTTCGTTGGCACTGCGATAAAATTCACTCGAAGTGACGTGTAACGAGGTTTATGAATGATAAAAGATGAAAAATAGAATTAGGGTCGTCAGTTCGAGTGTTTTTCTGTAGCGTTAGCGAAAGAAAAATGTATCGAGAACTTTCAGGGAATAAAATCACTTCTCGATACAAATTTTATCTTCGTTGCACTACGATAAAATTCACTCGAAGTGACGAGGAGGGTCGATTGATTAAAGAAATAAATCATACCAAAGAAAATTTGAATGATAAGGTAAGTATGGAATCATTTATGTACATTTTACTGTGTTCTGACAAAACTTTTTATACAGGAGTTACTTCCAATTTAGGGGAAAGGCTAAAAGAACATCAATCGGGGAAATATCCTAATTCCTACACAGCGAGTAGATTACCGGTAGAATTGGTTTACTATGCAACTTTTACGGATATAAATCAAGCGATTGAATTTGAAAAAGAAAATAAAAAAATGGTCACAAAAGAAAAAACAAGCGTTAATAGACGGAGAGTATGAGAAATTGCCTAATTTAGCAAAGAAAAAATTTTAACCAAATTGAGTGTTCATCGGTTCGAGTGTTTTTCTGTAGCGTTAGCGAAAGAAAAATGTATCGAGAACTTTCAGGGAATAAAATCACTTCTCGATACAAATCTTATCTTCGTTAGCACTACGATAAAATTCACTCGAAGTGACGTGTAACGAGGTTTATGAATGATAAAAGATGAAAAATAGAATTAGGCTCGTCAGTTCGAGTGTTTTTCTGTAGCGTTAGCGAAAGAAAAATGTATCGAGAACTTTCAGGGAATAAAATCACTTCTCGATACAAACTTTATCTTCGTTGGCACTGCGATAAAATTCACTCGAAGTGACGTGTAACAGAAATTACAGAAATACGATAAATATGAAACGAATACTTATAACATTGCTTTTGGGGCTTTCGTGGATTGCCCAAGCACAGGAAAATTTAATCCCTAACGGAGGATTTGAGGAATATACTCCGGGGAAAAAACCCAAAAATTGGAGTTTTTCAAACAATATATTTTTTAGGAATGATGAATTTGGTTATGAACAGGCTCGTTCGGGGCAGTATTGCCCTAAATTGTATGCCAATGCAGGTCAATTTTATGTGATTGATGACAATTACAGTTCGGCAGCGATTGACGTTCAAGAGGGAGCAACTTATTTGCTAACGTATTGGTACAAAGGTACAATAAATCGCGAAAATATGGAGCTTGTGGTAAGTTGGTATAACAGTTCCAGCACTTCTCCTATAAAAAGAGATTACAAGGGAAAGGTAACCCCCAACGCCTCAGAATGGACAAAACGTGAGGTGGAGTTTACTGTACCTATCGGGATTACCAAAATGGGAGTGGCTTTTGTAATGAGTCGTTCCAGTGGGAGTGGCCATATTATGATAGATGATGTTTCATTAGTGTATAAGGGCGACACAGGAGGAGGAAATACGCAATTATCCGCTCCAACTCGTTTTCAGGTTCAGACCTTCCAGCGGGAAGCTCTTCTGTCGTGGGATAAGGAAGCCGACCCCCAATTGCAATGGGAAGTTGTGGTAGATGCACAAGCTCCGCAACGTGTCGTTGCCAATTCGTTTTTAGTAAGAGGTTTGGAACCAGAAACCAACTACACGTTCAAAGTAAGAGCTGTGAAGGGAGCCAATGCGTCCGAATATACCAACCACATTACCAAAGGAACACAATCAATGCAGTACGGTATCAATGACATTAGGCGTGTTCCGCACTTGCGTACGCTTAACGATGATGGTATTTGTAGGCAAACGATTGATTTGTTTTACAATGATTTGGCTGATGCTTCTGCCAGAATTACCTATTTTGTAAACGGAAAAGAAGTACAACCCAACGGCGACCAGCTTACCTTCCCCCAAAAAGGAAAACAGAAGTTGAAAATCATTATAATTGAAGCCGTTGACCGTCAATGGGAAATAGAATATGATTTGGAAGTTCAGTAATAAATGAAAATAAGAGAGTTATGAAATATACGATTATCATAAGTATTGCCATTTTAAGTCTTTTTGCTTCGTGCGAGAAGGAAAATCACAATGCAATTCCTGAAATAAAAATAGGGCAGGACGAGCAGTCGCTCCGTGAGGTTTCGGTCAATAAACAAACCACGCGATATATTTTGCTTTCGGGCGGAAATGAGAAGTTTGCCGTGAACATCGAAAATTCCAAAGTGGCACAAGCCTCCGTACATCAGGATACGCTCAAAATCAAAGGGTTGTTTGAGGGAGAAACCTTTGCAACGGTAATTTCGCACGACAAGAAAGCACATTTGAAAATCAATGTAGTTCCCCCTCAGGTGAGTATTAGTCAGGAGGTGGTTCGAATTTACCCCAATGAAGAAAGCAAGTTTGTGAGTATAGACGGTGGGGGTGATGAACCTACGTTGGAAGTTGATGACCCCGACGGAATTTTGCTTTACAAATGGAACGGAAATACCAAAATTTTGGAGTTGTTTGCCCGTTATGAAGGGGAAGCCGTTGTTCGTATTTCCGCACAAGGGGTTGAAACTAAGCAGTTAAAGGTAATTGCTGAATCTGGTGGAGATTCACGAGTTTATGGGTATTATGACAATACAAGGCGAACGCTTTCTCGCCAAATTACTCCCAAAATGATAGTCAAACGCAAAGGAGTAGGGGTGTGGATGGCAACAGGAGTTAATCCGTACGGAGAGGTACAGCCACAATCCACTCAACGAGCTTTGAAAATTTCATCTATTCTGAATCCGAAACAAGGGCGACATATTGATGTTCAGATGGAAATATATCCTGTGGAGAGCAGTTATTTTGGAATAACCAACGGAACAAACCGACTATATGTTGAGAAAGTTCGCGGAGAAAGTATCTTACTTCGCGGGAAAGGGTTTAAGTTGGTGATTCCTAAAGAGTAATAAAATATAAAACAATCACTTTATAATATTAAAATAATATCGAAATGAAAAAAATACCTTTTATTTTAGGGCTAATCGTCTTTGGATTAGCATTTTTGTGGTCTTGTGAGAAAGACGATAAAATGTCCAATATTCCAGTAGAGCTTACCCTGGAGGAGAAAATGCTTTCCTTATTTGAGGGAGATAATAAAACCTTAAAAATTCTTACAGGAAACGGAAAATATAAAGTACAATCCTCTGATGTGGGGGTTGCTAAAGTTTCTGTTAATGAAAATTTAATCACCATAAATGTTTTAAAATCAGGGAAAACTGTGATAACTTTGACCGATGCTCAACATAAAAAAACGACTGTGGAGCTAACGGTTTCTCAGGCAGTAAACCTGTCAGAAAACGAGGTCGGTTTAGGAGAGAATTCTGAAACAATGGTAACCATAGCTGACGAAGGCACTTTTTCCGTAGATGTTGAAAATGAAGAGATAGCAACCGCCACTTTGGAGGGAAAAACCATCAAAATAACAGGAAAAAAGGCAGGGAAAACAGTTGTTTCGGTAACTAATACCAAGATCAACCGCTCAACAAAAGTTGACGTAACCGTTTACAAAACAGTCTCTTTGGAAAAAAATGAAGTAGAACTTCGCGTAAACGAAGAAGAGGTTATAAAACTTTTGACAGGAGAAGGTCCTTTCAATATTGAGACAGATAATGATGGGGTAAAAGCATTTGAAGAAGATAAAGAGCTGAAAATAACCGCATTGAAACCTGGCAAGTCTGTTGTTAGCGTTATTGACACAAAAACCAATCAGACAGCAACTGTTGAAATTACTGTTTTCAAGTCAATTGAAGTGGAAACAGATAAGGTACAGATGAAAAAGGGAGAAGAAAAAAACATCGCTATTTCACAAGGAGAAGGTCCTTATGAGGTAACATCAAGCAACGATGTGGTACGCGCTACTGTAAAGGAAACCAATGTAAAAATAAGTGCGTTGAAAGGTGGTAAATCCATCATTACAGTTTTAGATACTAAAACAAATCGCACTTTTGCTGTTGAGGTCGTTGTTAATGAGTCTCTGCAATTGGAAAAAACGGATATAGAGTTACATCCTAATGCGGAACACACTATTCTTGCTATTTCGGGTGTAGGACCTTTTATGGCAAGTTCGGAAAATACTGAAATAGCAACTGCTACATCTAATGGAAAAGGGATTAAAATTTCTGCAAAAAAAACAGGTAGAACTCAAATTACGGTTACTGATGTAAAAACACAAGAAAAATCAGTTATCAATGTATTAGTATTTACATTCGTAAATTTATCCCAAAATAAAGTAGTTTTGAAAGAAAAAGCGACCACTTCTGTGAATATAACTTCTGAAGGAAATAAATTTGATATATCTTCTGATAATCAAAATATTACAGTTATGTTGGAAGGAAAAACCATAAAAATCACAGGTGTAAAAGCAGGAAAATCAACAATTACTGTAACGGATGCGGTTTCTAAAAAGTCAACGAATCTTGAGGTGGAAGTAACAGCTTTAGAAAATATTGAGGTAAGCAAAGAAGCGATTTCTTTGAATATAGGAGAAGTTACAAATGTTGTAATTACTTCTGGCGAGGGTCCTTTCCAATTATCTGTAAATAATGACTTTATTACAGCTACTTTAGAAAATCAAAATATAAGAATTGAGGCTAAAAAAGGAGGAAAATCTGAAATTACGATTAGCAATCCACAGACAGGAAAATCGGTAAAAATCTCAGTAATTTCACAGTACGCTGATTTTAAACTATCTACAAATGAAGCTACGCTTAGTGTAAATCAAAATCAACAAGTTGCAATCACTGGAGGTTCTGGGAAATTTTCAGCCACTTCTAATGCAGAAAGTGTGGCAACTGTAAATGTTTCGGGAACGACATTGACTATTAATGGAGCTTCAGGAGGAGATGCTGTTATTACCGTAACTGACACACAATCTAACAAAACCAAAACCATCAATGTGAAAGTTAAGGCAGCAACTGGAAAATTGGACATAGTTCGAAAAAGAGTTGAGTTGATTGTAGGAGGTTTTGGAGATACGCAGGTTATTAGTGGAATGCCTGTGAAGGAACATTGTACGTCAGAAAATCCGAGTATAGCGGTGTTTGACCGAGTAGAAACCAATACGTTTGGGGAGACTTATGCCTACATAAGAGGAGTAGGTAAAGGGACTACAAAAGTAACGATTTCTGATGGTGTAACCTCGTTTCAGGTTACGGCGATAGTAACTAAGGTACCTGAATTCAAATTACTTAAAAATATAATAGACATAAAAGAGGGAGAATCCTCCATTGGTGCAGGAGTACAAGGAAGTGGTAATTTTTCCGTAAGTATTCAAAATTCTGATCTTGTAACAGTTTCAGAACCTAATAATTATGGAGGAGGCGATACTTACTTTTTTGACATTGAGGGTAAAAAAGCAGGGACAACTCAAGTTACAATAACAGATAATGTAACAAAAAGTTCAGGAGTGATACAGGTTACTGTAAGAGAGAAATATACTGACTTCCAGTTGTCTACAAGTAATGTTACACTTAATGAAAATCAAAATCAGCAAGTTACTATCACCGGAGGCTCTGGAGAATTTACAGTCACTTCTAATGCAGAAAGTGTGGCAACTGTAAATGTTTCGGGCACAACATTAACCATCAACGGAGTTTCAGAAGGAGATGCAGTTATCACTGTAACTGACACGCAATCTAATAAAAATAAGACAATTAGTGTAAAAGTTAAGAAAGCAGAAGTATTAGAAATAGGTCGTACAAAAATAAGCGTATTTGTTGGTAAATACGGAACTACGGCTCTCCTTAAGGGGATGCCTATTAAGGAACACTGTGTTTCGGAAGATCCAAATATTGCTGTATTCGACAGAGTAGAAGAATCCGAAACAATATATATAAAAGCTGTAAATGTTGGTAGAACGAATGTTACCATTTCTGATGGTATTACTTCTCATCAGGTTGACGTAGAAGTAAAAAAGCTACCTGATTTCAATTTGGATTTGACAAGATTAATAATGTTTAAAGGCGAAAACTCTTCCGTGGAAATACAAGGAAGTGGTGATTTTGAGATTACTGTTTCAGAACCAGGAAAAATTAATTTTACAAGAACTGAAGAATTGGATGTAAATGGAGTTATATATCTTTATATTACAGCTCTTGATCTTGGAGAAACCCAGGTTACCATAAAAGATAAACATAGTGGCAAATCTGACGTTCTGACCGTTAAAATCATAGAAGATTTTGATTAGGAATTTTAATCGTAAAAATACTGAAAAGAGGAAGCTGCCTTTTCGGACAGCTTCCCTTTTTATTTGGTGGTTTTCCTAAAGTTTTTGATCGTTCAGCAAAAAGTATGATACTATAAAAAATCGAGCCCTTTGCACGGTAAAAAATGAGAAGAAATCATTTAACCAATTGATTATTAGTTGATTATTTTATATATTTGCTTCATGAAACGCACCAAAACCCTATCCGCTATGTCCTTTGCTGCTTACGATGTAGAAAGACGCACCCGAAAAGGCTCTTTTTATGCACAAGTCGATACCATTATCGATTGGAAACCTATTTCCGCTATCATCGACGAACACTATTAAAAAGGACTTTCCGCCTCGGGTGAAAAACCTTACGATGGACTCTTGCTGTTCAAAATGCTACTCATCGGGATGTGGAACAACCTCTCGGATGTCAAGGTAGAAGAGCATGTAAATGATAGCCTATCGGCGATGAAATTCTGCGGTATGCAGTTGGAAGATTCTGTACCGAGCTACAGTGTTTTAAGTCAATTTCGCACCGAGCTTACCGAAAAGAATGCCTTTGATTCTTTGCTTTCTGAAATCAATCATCAGTTGGAAAAACATAGGATCATCATTCATCAAGGCTATTGAGAATCTGAATGGTTAGATTAGAAAATACACCAAAAACAAGCCGTCTTTCCCAACAGATGAAGCCGTTCAAAAGTCGGTTTTCTTAGCACTGAGGGAAGCTACCAAAAAAATGGAGTATGCCTATCCAAAATTGGGGTATTGTTTTAAACCAATTTATGCTTATATTTGCAGAAAGGCTCAAGTTATAAAAACTGGTATAATGGACAAAAATTAGGCTGTTTTTTAGACGATTGTTTCTAATGGACATTTTTTAGGCTCTAATTTTTTACTAAATTTTGATTTGAATTTAAATAGCATTTTCTTTGTCTGATTGATATTTTTAGAGAGCTTCTATGCCTTTAAAAACTCATCTATAAACCTCATTTTACGCTTTAAGGACAATCCATTATGATTGCGTAATTTATTCTTTAAATCAGCAAAATGACCGTCAATAGCATTAGTTGTATTGGGAATACCTAATTCATAATTATCATACCAAGTAAACAACCAAGGCAGATTGTTTTTAAACTTCTGTAAGCACTTCTAAGTTTTTTATGTGTATAGAAACTCTTGTTTGTCAAAATATTAACAGTTCTTTCATTTAGAAAATCTTCCCACTTTTCAAACCATAAACTCAAAGCCCCTTCAAAAGATTCTTTATCAGTAATAACCATCAAATCAACTATTTTCATTAATTCCTTTGCTGCTTCTAATTTTGGCTTTTTGGTCAAATATCTTCTTATAATAGCTGACTGATGAATTTTTAAATCAGCGAATTCCATAAAAAAATAAAAATCTAATGAGCTAAATTGGCACATCTGAACTGGAATTCCGTTAAATGATTGAATAAGCCCCTTCCTTCCATCGCATACAATAGCCAGGCAGTGAGAAAGAACCTTCCAGTATGTATAGTATGAAATTTGATACTGATCTGGCTATTATCAAAGGGATACAATAAGAACAAAAATAAAAAGAGTAATAATTACTTCTATTAAAACGTATGGTAAAGAATATTTCTTTATAATCGTTGATTCTCAATGAACTATTTAACATTTAAATACAAACATATGAAATCAAAATTATATATTTTTTTAGCTTTAATTGGCTTTGTTGCCTGTAAGAAAGATTCTTCTCTCGAAGAGAAAAAGAAAAGATGTTCCCCCCCTCCTGCTGACTTGAGACTAATCATCCAAGAAAATGAAAACCTTCCTTCCAGCTTTTATGACCTTGCCCATCGTAATTTTGAGAAGGATATTTCGATTTTTCTTCAAAAAGACAGTCTTCTTATCAAAGATATTGCAGAGGTAGCTCTTTATAAAGGTAATATAGTGGTATTTGCTTTGGAAAAAAATGTAGTGGAATATATATACACAGGAAAAGAAGTGCGTTTTTTAATCAGACAAGCTGAAAAGACAGACACTTTGAGAATTAAAGGTTATATTGAAAATCATTGTGGTTTTGTGGGAAAACTGAAAGAAATTTACTTTAATGACGTAGAGTTAGCTTTCAGAGAGAAAGGGAATTATATCGTAGCTTTCCCAAAAAATGATGCAATTTAGGATTTTATTATCATGACAGGAACTTTTTCTTGAGCTACCTTAGTTATAGATCCTTAAATTCTATTAGTGAGTGCATTTCTTTTGCGTTTATTTCCTAAAAAATATATCTTTGCACGAACAAAAGGTATCCTCCATGAAAAAAATCTTATTCGCTGTCGTTATTTTATTTTTTATTTCCTGTGGTGATAAAAAAGAACGAGAAATCGCTCAGATTCCTATGGAATTTGAAACCATCCGCTTCGATTCTTTGTTCTTTTTATCACCCGTTGGGAAATTATCCGAATTAAAAAAAGAATACCCTTATTTGTTTTCTGCCTATACAGAGGACGAAAAATGGGAAGAATACCAAAAAGACACTCTCAATCAGGAGATTGTAAGAGAAATCAACAAGGTTTTTGGTGATTTTTCCAATGAAAAAACAGCAATAAAACACCTGTTCCAACACGTAAAATACTATTTCCCGAAGTTTGTAGCTCCTAAGGTAATTACAGTGACATCGGAGGTGGACTATCACTCCAGAGTCATTTATGCCGATTCTCTTTTATTTATTCAGTTGGATAACTATTTAGGCGAAGAACACTATTTTTACGAAAATATTCAGAAATACATACGTTCGGAGCTCAAAAAAGAACATATTGTTACAGATATAGCCGAAACTTTCGCTGAAAAATTAGTCCCTCGGAATCAACACCTTTCTTTTTTAGATCATATGATTTACGAAGGTAAGAAGCTCTACTTACTATCACAATTACTCCCAAAGAAATCGGATGGTGATTTGTTGAAGTACGATTCGGAAAAAACACAATGGGCTACAGAAAATGAAAGTCAAATATGGCGTTACTTCATTGAAAACGAATTGCTTTACCAAACTAACAAACAGCTACTCAACCGATTCATTTATCCAGCTCCATTCTCCAAATTCTATTTAGAGCTTGACAATGAATCCCCGGGTCAAATCGGACGATACATCGGGTTGCAAATCGTAAAAAGTTATGCTCAAAAAAATAACGGTAAATCGCTCATTGAGCTATTAGCAATGGATGCAGATGAAATTTTTAAACAATCATTTTATAAACCTAAAAAATAATGGTAAACACATCAAAAATTGAATTAACCGTAGCGTTGGACGAAAATAAAATTCCCGAAAAACTTTTTTGGAATGCTCAAGATGGAGGAATTTACAATGAGGAGGCAAAAGCCATCTTCTTGTCGGTTTGGGATTCTAAAAATAAAGAAGCACTACGCATTGATTTATGGACGAAAGAAATGCCTGTTGATGAAATGAAACTTTTCTTTTATCAAACGCTTTCATCGATGGCCGAAACGTTTTACCGTGCTACGGAAGATGAAAAAATGCGGGATACGATGCGCGATTTTTGTGAGTATTTTGCCGAAAAAATGGAACTCAAATAAGTACTTTAATAAAACTTCTAAACTATTTTTATTTCAAATAAGTAGTTCGTACGCTGACTATAAACAAGCCTCAATATTTGGTGAAAATATCAAAATAAAGAGTTTATATTAAAAGTATTAATTGCTATAAACACAAAAGTCTCGACCTGACAAACTATTTTTTAGCCTTTCCTGAGGAAAATTTGAAATTTTCAAGAGGAATTTTTCTAAAGCTATTTAAAAAGTATTCATCGGACTCTTTATTGGATAAAACCCATTGGCTCATTTAGGTTTTAGGAAAGCAAAATTTAATCTTTGGAAAAACTGAATGCTTTACGAATGGGGCTAATTGCATTCCCACACGAAATCTTCTACTTTTGATTCCATTTCAGGACGATATTCATAGTGCCACCATTCGGAGTAAATAGACTTGAAGTTGTGTTTATTAAGCGTGGTTTTTAGTAAGTTACGATTTTGTAAAACTTCTTTCGGGAGCTTAGTATAGGTGTGATGTGCTTCTTTTCCAAAGAAGTCAAAAGGTGTACCCATATCCAGTTCATTGCCCTCACTGTCAACCAATGTCAGATCCACTGCTGCTCCTCGATTGTGTTTTGAACCCTTTGCTGGATTAGCAACATAGTTCGTTCCAGGAAGTATGTTCCACATTTTTTTTTGAACAGAAAGAGGTCGGTAACAATCGAAGATTTTAATACGATAGCCCAAAGTTTTAAACTCTTCATTAGCATTGTGTAACGCCTGAGCTGTTGCTCTACGTAGAAAACACTCAGGGCAATCGTATACGGCTTGTCCTAAAAAATTATCCTCAGTGGCATATTTTATATCTAAAACAAAATCTCCAGAGAGGCTTTTGATGTTTATAAAATCATCGTAAATAGCTTGTTTTTCTATTTCTAAAGAGTCTTTTTCAGCGGTAACACCCTCTGGAGTGGTTTTTACTTCGACAATATCAAATCTATTGTCTTCAATACCCTCTGTTTTTGCAACCTCCTCAGGAGCAGAAAGCACTTTCTGTTCGAAGACGATTGTATTTTTTTCGGGATGTTGATTGTTTTTACATGAAACAAGTCCGAATCCTATAAAAAACAATTGCAAAAGAACCGTGATTTTTTGTTTTGAATGCTTCATATTGATTATACGCCTTAAAATTGGTGAATTATAAAACCGTAATTTACTCCAAAAAATATCTCGTGAAATTTCCAGATGTCTCTTGAGCTTGGATTCCCAATTGAGATAGATTGTCAACCATTAAATCTCGAAACCAATAATGCATTTGCCAGTCAAACAACTGGTCATTTGCGTAATGTGAATTTTTGACTGAGATGGGTTTACCCACCACTTCCGACAATTTATACAGAAAATCATGTACTGAGATATTATCAGCAGAAAACTGATTATCATCCACTAAAAATTTAGAATTTTTTGTTCCCCAATCAATCTGGTCAGTCTTCCAATAGTTGGCGGTAGATTCGGGCAAACGCACTTCTAAAATTTGTCCCGACCGCTCTTCCTTTCGAAGTTTATACCCCAATTCTTTGACGATAGACTCGGCTATCTGCCTTTCTTGCCTTGCTTTGTTTACTGTTTTCTTTATCAATAGCTCATATTGGGCATTTTCACCTTTCATCGTCACTTGGCGACTACTAACTTTAAGCAAATATCCTATGATTTGAGTGATAGAGCCTTTGATTATTGTAATATCTCCATTACGTTCCACTACGGGCGACGACCCCCACGGGTTATTTGCTCGTTGGATCTTGTAATCTCCGTTAAAATCAAGCGTTGTTTCTACTTCATTTTGATAAGAAGCGTACTTTAGGAAATCATAAATCGGAGTAGTTTTCTTGTTTTTTGCCAATTGTTCACGGATTATTTTGGGAGTGAAATCAGCGGGATTTCCCTTCCATAAGATTTTTCCTTCAGCATTGAACAACACCCCGTAAGGCAACGCACGAACATTGTGTTTTTTAAAATTCTGACCATCATAATCAATACTTACCGCCAATTTTGTCGGATGCTTTATCAAAAACGGACGTACAACATCTGAATTTTCCTGAGTAACAGAAACAATGTAAAGCTCTTCGCGAAATTGTTCTTGTACAGTATTCAAATAGGTAGACACATGAATGCATGGCACACACCATGTCGCCCAAAAATCAACAAAAAAAAGTTGTTTGTCCTTCGAAGTAGCTAATTCAGAATACTCAACTCGTTCCGAGAAAGTCATCTGAGCAGAGCCTAACAAATATATAAAAAACGCACAAGTGAAAAACAATCGTTTCATAAAAAATATTTTAATTCAAATAGCTTATCAAAAAGCTTACCAAAACAAACGATTTCCTAAACTACTTGTAAATCACTAATTTTTGCCCTACTCTGATGTTATTTCCCTTAATTTTATTCCAATTTTTAAGGTTTGAAACTGTAACACCGTGTCGGGATGCAATTTTCCCTAACACATCTCCTTTTTTGACTATATAGGTCGTTTTTTTACCTCCACGTACGTAATCCCCTTTCAACAATGCGGGAAGCGGTTTTTCACGTTTGGAAATTTCCTCACTGATGTAGGAATAGATCATATCCTCATTTGCTACGAATTTACCTATTTCTTCAATTGGCAAACGCAACGCATAATTTCGACCTTCTACATACGGCACCACATCTAATTGATAAGAAGGGTTGAAAAATTGAATCTCTTGGATGTCCATTCCTGTCAATTCAGCGATATTTTTGAACGGAACAGCCTGTTTCACTCGCACAGTATCTGTCACAAAATGATGGTTTGCCCGTTTTTGTGGTCTGAATCCGTGTTCTTTGGCGTACTCGAAAATATATAGTGTCGCCAAAAATGCGGGTACATAACCAGCGGTTTCCTGTGGCAGATAAGGACGTAAATTCCAATAATTTTTCTTGCCTCCTGAGCGTCGCATTGCTTTGGTTACGTTGCCTGGCCCCGAATTGTATGCCGCCAACACCAAATCCCAATCACCAAAAATCTTGTAGAGTTCGCTCAAGAAACGAGCTGCCGCTTTGGTGGAACGTACCGGGTCACTACGCTCATCCACATAGTTGCTCACTTCCAAACCATATACTTTTCCCGTTGTAAACATGAATTGCCACAAACCAGTCGCTCCCATTCGGGAACGTGCTTTAGGATTTAACGCCGACTCTACAATTGCCAAGTATTTCATTTCCAAAGGGATTTTGTGGTTACTCATTTCCTGTTCAAACATAGGAAAGTAGTAGTCACTCAAACTCATTAATCGCTCCAACGAACTGCGTCTATTTTTTAGGAATGATTTAATAACTCGTTCCAAAATAGGATTGTATTCCACGTTAAAAGGCGTTTTCTGATTAAGTTTTTCTAAGCGTTGTTTCAATACTTCGGTAGAAAGTTCCTCGAACATCACATCTTCAATAGGTTCATTGTGAATAACCTCGCTCATCTGAAAAAAGAGATCGGAATTAGATAGCTCTTTCAACCATTTTTTGTCATAACTTTCGGCCTTCGGATGATCTTTAAGAGTTGTTGTTTCTTCACGTATGTAGATGGGGGTTTCTTGCGAATTGTCAAAAATCTCATCAGATTTTTGTTCTATTTTGTTGATAGTGTCATTCGGCACGTTTTGAGGTGTTTGAGCCACCAGATTTCCTACTAACAGACCAAATAAAACACTTAAGCTATATCTCTTCATAAATTTATATTTTTAATACGCATACTATTTCAAGTTACAAAAATCTATATTTACATGAAAAGAAACAAATTTCTGATGTTAAAAGAAGTATAAAAACAAAAAACGTAGCATTCCTAAACAGTCGTATGTTGAGAAGATTCATGTATATCAAAATCCATTATGAGTAAGAAGTACATAAAACTTAAAAACGTCAATTTTTCGTTTTTAATCAGAATTTACATTCATTATCCGCAATTACTGATCTGTGAAGAGTTAAACAAAAAATCACGATAGATGTGTAGAAAAACTATGTAGCTTTATGTGATTTACTTTTAGATCTTTGATTTTTAATGCAAAAGGTGTTTCATATCACAAAAAAAAGCCTTCCTAAACTAGGAAAGCCTCCATTGGTTTATTACCATAAACCTGTGTAAAAAGTTTTTACACAAAACAACACAACTAAATTTTAATTGCGGTCTGGACGGGACTCGAACCCGCGACCCCCTGCGTGACAGGCAGGTATTCTAACCAACTGAACTACCAAACCTTGATGTGAATGCGTTGCAAATGTATGTATATTTTTTTTATCATGCAAGTTTTCTATAAAAAAACAAGTAAACATACCATTTATTTTATTTAGATACAAAGTTAAATTACTGATAATCAAGGAAATTAAATAGCTATTACTGTAAAGATATTTCGATAAAAAAACTAGCAGCAATTGTTATTAGTCATGTCATTTCGATGTGGTACTGAATTGAGAAACACCACGTTTAGTGCATCCTATTTTGAATGTATTAACCATTCAAAGGACATGATATTGTAAGTGTCAATACTCCCCCTAAATATGGGTATTATATTGCAAAACGCCTTACTTGAACTATGATGATCAGAACTAAACATAAAAAATTATCTCTATAGCGAATCTCCGATTTGTAACAAATGTTATCAAGTCGAATTTGGAATGAATACACGTTTTGTCGTTTTAGGAACAATGACTTTCACAAAATTGTAACGCTTTTTTCTCATTATAATAGATGTTCTGAACGTCATAAAAAGCCACATGCCCTCCGTAATTTGGAGTCTCTAAACACAAAAATTGATGATTTTTAGCAATATCGTATGGAAAACAACTTAGCGAAAGAAACGAATCATTTTTAGCGTTAAGCAACAACGTAGGTACTTGAATGTTTCCTAAATTAGGTAAAGAACTACATTGTTCGTAATAATCATCCGCATCCTTAAAACCATGGGCCTTAGAAGTATAAACATTGTCAAAATCTCGTAAATTTCTGATAGATTGTATTTCATCAAGGGTTATTCTTGTAGGGAATCGCTGTTGTTTTTCTTTAATTTTTACAATAAGTGTTCTAAGAAACCGCTTGGCATAAAGCCAATTACGACTACTTAACAACCTAAGCGAAGCCCCTTTCAAGTCACAAGGCACGGACACCCCTACAATGGCTTTTACCTCAGTGGGGAGTGAATGCGTTCCTGCATATTTCAATGCAATATTTCCTCCCATACTGAATCCCTTTATGAAAACTTGGGAGTATCCGAGTTGAAGTACTTTTAGTATGACTGCTTCTAAATCATCTGTTTTTCCTGAATGATACGTTGAAAACAGACGATTGGGTTCACCTCCACATCCGCGAAAATTCATCGCACAGGCATCATATCCATTTTGATTGAATAACTTAGCTGTTGCTAAAACGTAAGGACGCTTTGCTGAACCCTCCAATCCGTGAAGGATAACAATGCATCGATTGGTTTTTTGAATGGCATAGCTCCAATCCAAATCTAAAAAATCTCCATCGGGAAGTTCCATACGCTCTCTCGACTGAGAAATGCCTTTTACTTGGCGTATTTTGCCCGAATAAATCGTTGAAATATCCGCTTGACGGAATAACAAAGGAGGATTATAAACTGATGTGATGAGTGGCATACTAAAAAACTATCCGTAAAATTACCTATTTCGCTGACAAGGAGCAAAGATACGCAATCCTACGGATAGTCCAGCTATGGAGTCCTAACAAAATTAATTACTCATTTTGGCTTCTCTTTCTTTAGCTTTTTTGATCCACTCAGGAACTAAAGTATTCAAGAATTCTTTTTTATTAGCACGTTCTTTTTCCATATCCAACCCGATGTAAGCCTGTAGTACTTCTTTTTTGAATTCAGGTAGAGGCACCTCGCCTTCAAATCCAAGCTTAGAAAGCACTTTAGAAAGTCCTAAACGGGCATCACGGGCATATCCTAAACCACTATTTACAATACGCTGTGTTTCCACAGGAGCGTGGAAAGAACCTCCATGCGAAGCTACTGAATAATCCCAACGCCATTGTGCTTTACGGATATTGGCTAAAATTGGAGCCATTTGTGCCTCTGTTGCACCCAAATCCCATGCTTTTTTAGCTTCAATATGAGCGATTGCCACTTGACGAGCTAATTGTGACGTTCCTTCTTGTACTTTTGCTTGACGCTCATAAACATCTCCTATCAAATCATTGGCATTCTCTCTGTGACAAACAAAACAAGAATTTTCAACATTAGCCAACGGTGAACCTATATGGTGATCTGTAAATTTTTGTCCTCCTTCTGATTTGTAAGGCATATGACAGTCGGCACAAGAAACCCCACGTTTTGCGTGAACACTTGTCTTATATATTTCATAATCAGGATGTTGAGCTTTTAACATTTTAGCTTTGCTCAGCGGGTGAACCCAATCATAGAAACCGATTTTGTCATAATACTCTTCAGCTCCTTCCATTGTCATACCATTGTGCCAAGGGAACACCACAAACATAGAGCCTTCCACCTTATTCTTATCGAAATAATACTCTACGTGGCATTGAGCACACACTAAATTACGCATCTCTTGATGAGATTGTTTGTTGATGTCAAATCCCTGCACTTTGAACGCTTCCACCAACGCTGGACGGGTAATCGTCAAATTCATTGTTTTAGGATCGTGACAATCTGCACAACCTATAGAGTTAACCATTTCACTACCCAAATCAGACCATTTTTTGCTGTAATATTCTGGTAGACCAAGCTCTTGCATCATACGAGGCACATCTGGCCCTTTACAATCCCAACAAGCTGAAGGCATCGGACCATCTCCATCAAATTTAGGAGAAGCCGTACGCAAGGTTTTTCTTAAATCTTGAATTGCATAAGCATGTCCACGAGGTTGATTATAGTCTTTACTAAACGCATATCCTGCCCAAAGAATCACCAAATCTGGTTCGTGTTCAAGTGCATCTAAATGACCACTTGAACGGAATGGACTTCTATAGGTAGTATCTGCTGTTTTCATATATGATTGATACTGGCGTGGATAATTCAATCCCCAAATAGAGTCTCGTGGCTCAATTTTGTCCGTTCTAATTTCTACTTTTGGCTTATAGGCAAACTTTGCCTCTGCCTTTCTGTCAGTGATGTTTGAGATTAACCATCCCAGTCCAAACACTACAATTATTGTTACGATAAAAAATACCCAATTTTTCATTGTTGTCAGTTTTAAAATGTTTATTTGCTTTTACTTTCGTTACTCTTTTTAATCCACTCCATCACGCGAACACTATCTCTTCCGTTATCAAACTGAGTGGGTTCAATCTGAAATCCAATGGACGACAGACTTTTGACTGCTCCGTGAGGCACTTCACGATGGCACTCCCAACAGAGTCGGTCAGTGCGACTGTGAATATGATTAGCTACATCGCTTTCCAGCTTAGCATCGGTTACTTGATCAATGTGACAACGCACACAATTCTGATGAATAACCTCTACTGAAGCATCTTTAGCTCGAATGACCTCTGGTTCGTTTCTCGTTGTAAAGACATAAGAGTGCCAAAGCCCATCTTTTGCTTTAAAGTAGTATTTGCTAAACATATTGTCTTGCGGAACATGACAATCGTTGCAACTAGCTACTTCTCGGTGAGAACTTTTATTCCAAGTCATATAATGAGGTGTCATCACATGGCAGTTGATACAGGCTTTGGGATCATCTGACATATAGGATGTAGCCCTACTGAGATACAATGCATAGAACCCTAAACCAAACATCGCTCCTATAACAATCAATGCTGGCAATCGCCACTGGGGTGGTGGGATTAGCGAAAACTTCTTTTTTTCTTTACTTCCAGTTGCCATATCAGTACATTATCTTGTTTTTCGAGGACTAAATTACAACTTTAACGCGTAATAAAAAAGAGCTTTTTGTATTAAATAATCAATTTATACCCAATCTAAATATACATATGTTAAACGAAAACGTTGTAGTTTTGCGTATATGACAAAAAACTGACTTTTATCAGTAAGAATAGTTTTCCATGATTTTTTACTTCATAGAATTTCATACACTTTAAAGCAAAACAGCATGATTATTTCACTAATAAAATCATTTTAAAACAAAAAAAATCCTGTTTAATATTTTCAAAACATGAAAAATATCCATTTAACAATATTTTTACATTTATTTAACTCATTGGTATAAGATATATTTTAAAAAAGGGAATAAATCATGTTCCAAATCCTATGAAAAACAAAAAACCACATCCATTATCAAATAGATGTGGTTGTGAACTTTCGTTGTCTATAAAATTCTATTTCCCTTGAACAATCATCACGATTTCACCTTTTGGAGATTTCTTCTCGTAGTACGATTTCAATTCTGACAAAGTGCCTCGTTGAGTCTCCTCATGTAATTTAGTTAGTTCCCTCGAAATACTTGCCTTTCGACTTTCTCCAAAAACAGAAATAAAGTCATCAATGGTTTTCAATAACTTATGCGGAGATACGTAGAAGATCATAGTTCTTTTCTCTTCTATAAGTGCTTGTAATCGAGTTTGTCTTCCTTTTTTATCGGGCAGAAACCCTTCAAAAATAAAACGATCGTTAGGCAATCCACTATTAACCAAAGCAGGGACAAAAGCTGTAGCTCCCGGTAAACATTCAACTTCAATACATTGCTCCAAACAAGCCCTTGTCAGGAGAAAACCCGGATCAGAAATCCCTGGCGTTCCAGCGTCAGTGATGAGGCCTACTATTTCGCCGTTTTTAATCCGCTGTACCCAATAGTCTACCACTTTGTGTTCATTATGCATGTGATAGCTCTGCATCGGAGTTGCTATATCATAGTGCTTTAACAGTTTAGAACTCGTACGAGTATCCTCTGCTAAAATCATGTCAACCCCTTTGAGTAATCGCAATGCGCGTAAAGTAATGTCCTCCAAATTTCCGATAGGCGTAGGAATCAGATATAGTTTACTCATTGGATTTCAAACCGTTTAAGAATCAATTTCAAGAATCGCTCTTCATACTCATCCTTACCCTTCCAATGATTGTAAATTGGTTTGACATTTTGCTCTAAATAGAGTACGATCTCTGACATACTATTCATTTCATTCAATCGTTGCAAAACAGCATTGTACTCACTTTCACTGCCTAAAAACAAATAGCGGATAAATGCTAGGCGGTCGTTCAAACCAATTGGCATATTTTTTCCGAGATGGTCATTCAACGATGGTGGAGTTTTTGCCTCTGTATCCTCTCGTTTTTCAACAACAAATGATTGCGTAGGTGGTGTTTCGAATATCAATTCTCGCGGTTTTTCTTCCTTTTTCTCAAATTCTAATTGTTGAGTTTGAGAGAATATGGAATCTATGACAGACTCGTTTTTACTCTCGTTCGTTTCATTTACTGTTGGTAATACAGGCTCTTGCACCACAGGAGTTTCTAAAATTTGCTGAATTTCCTCTTGTCGCTCCTGTTGCTCTTGTTGCACAAAATAGGACTGAAAATCAACCTGTTGTTCTTCCTGCGCTGGTGTTGCCCATTCGATATGGTAATCCTGTGGAGATTCTTCAAACGGAACTTCTGTTGATTGCTCCATCGTTGTAGGATTCGGCTGAACATCTGATTGTTGTGCTGTTTCTACGGGTTTTGCCCAATCAGAATAGTGATCTCGTACGGGCTCTTCCGAAGAAACTTCTTTTGTTTCGGCAACGGATTCTGTTTCAGGAAACTGCGATTGAAATCCTGTATACTGCTCTTCTTCCTCAACGGATTGTTGCAATTGTGGGGGGGGTGCCCATTCGATATGATGGTCTCGCACAGGTTCTTCAGGAGTAAACTCCTGTTTTTCAACAGGATGTGGTGCCTCTGTCATATATGACTGAACATCCGTAGATTCATCTTCTTGAAAGCGTTTTCCCCAATCTGCATAATGATCACGTACAGGCTCTTCAGGAGTAAATTCTTGTTTCTCAACAGGCTGTGGTGCCTCTGTCACGTGCGATTGAACATGTGTAGGTTCGTCCTCTTGAAAGCGTTTTCCCCAATCCGCATAATGATCACGTACAGGCTCCTCGGGAAGAACTTCTTGTGATTCAACAGACTCTACTACCTCTGTTTCATGAGGGTGAGCGTCCGTAGATTCGTCCTCTTGAAAGCGTTTTCCCCAATCTGCATAATGATCACGTACAGGCTCCTCGGGAAGAATCTCTTGTGCTTGAACAGGTTGCACTGTCTCAGTCTCATGTGATTGAACATTCGTAGGTTCGTCTTCTTGAAAGCGTTTTGTCCAATCTGCATAATGATCTTTAACAGATTCCTCTGGAATAACCTCTTGTTTTTCAGATGATTGTACTATTTCGGTAGCGTACGATTGATTCTCTGCGGGTTGTTCATTTGGTTCAGGTTTCGCCCACTCAAGATTCTTACTCCAAACAGGTTCTGCAAATTTATTTTCTTGAGGTTGTATGGCATGTTCTGCGACAGTAGAATCAGACTGAACTTGAACGGGGTCTTCGGTGGGTTGAGTTCTCTCCACTTTCGATGAAGCAGGAGTAGCTATAGGCTCAGAATATTGAGGAGGAACAGCGAAAATATCTTCGTCATCTTGGTGTTCCTCAATGAAATTAGCGACTTTTCGCATCGTATAATCCATTCTACCTTCTGTAACACCTAAGGTAACGTAATATTTTTCAACAAAACTCAATATCGTTATCTTTTCATGCAACTTCTCAGCTTCTTTCTTTAAAAAAACTAAATCCCAACTTCCCACGGAATTAACGATATTTTGAGCGAGTATGCGTATCTCTCTTTCTAATTGCTCCTTCATGGCGTATATTTTTGATCAATTTAAAAAACTTGCTTCAAAGGTACAAATAATATGTGTCATTATCAAATAATATATTCTTAAATGTCCGTTAATCAATTTTTAACTATCTCTATATCAACATCTAATAATCCTATTTTTGTGTCATGTGTAATACTCATCCACGCCTTTTTTGACATATCAAGTTCTCTTCCTTTTGTAAAAGGACCTCGGTCATTAACTACTACATACACCCATTTTCCATTCACTCGATTGGTAACTTTCAATTGCGTCCCGAAAGGCAAATTTCGATGTGCTGTAGTTTGTTTATTATTGTCAAAAATAGCTCCACTTGCTGTTTTTCGACCATTGAACTTGTCGTGATAGTATGCAGCCACCACATTTCGTTTGTAAATTCCTGTCTCCACAGAAGTTTTTGACTTTGGAGTGTGCGAAATTGTTTTACGTTGTGATGCATGAGACGAGTGCTTAGCTCTCTTGGTTCCTCCACAAGATTGAAACAAAAAGGCCACTAGAAGTAAACTGCCTAAAATAACTAAAATACGTTTATTTTTCATTATTGATTATTTTGATTATTATCGCAAAGATAAGAAAATACTAAATTTATCATAAATAAAAATCAATAAAACATCTGTTTATTATACATATTTCACTGAAAAACAAACTTATATTATTTTCCAATTTTCCTTTTTACGAATATTAAAAATTCTAAAAACCGTTGCTTTTTACGAATAAAAACGTATCTTTCGCAAAAAATATTGACCCTATGTCTAAAATATTAATCATTGAAGATGAAGCTGCCATCCGTCGAGTGCTTGGAAAAATACTCATGGAGGAAAGTAAAGACTATGAAATTGAAGAAGCTCCCGACGGATTGGAAGGACTTGAAAAAATAAAAAAAGACGATTTTGATTTGGTCTTATGCGACATTAAGATGCCAAAATTCGATGGTATGGAGGTGCTGACCGAAGCTAAAAAAATAAAACCTGAAATCCCTTTTGTAATGATTTCAGGCCATGGAGATTTGGAAACCGCCGTAAATGCAATGAAGTTGGGGGCTTATGACTATATTTCCAAGCCTCCCGATTTAAATCGCCTACTTAATACTGTTCGAAATGCTTTAGACAAAAAGGAGTTAGTAATTGAAAACAAACGCCTTAAGAAAAAAATTAATAAAAACTACGAGATGATTGGCAAGAGTGATGCCTTAGAACAAATCCGCCAGATTATCGACAAGGTAGCACCCACTGAAGCTCGAGTTCTGATCACTGGATCCAACGGAACAGGAAAAGAACTTGTAGCTCATGCTCTACATGAAAAAAGCGAAAGAAGCGAAGCGCCAATGGTGGAAGTAAACTGCGCTGCCATACCTTCAGAACTTATTGAAAGTGAACTTTTTGGACATATAAAGGGAGCTTTCACATCTGCGGTGAAGGACCGTGCTGGAAAATTTGAGGCTGCCCATAATGGAACTATTTTTTTAGATGAAATTGGTGATATGAGTCTTTCAGCTCAAGCAAAAGTGCTACGTGCATTGCAAGAAAACAAAATTTCACGCGTGGGGAGCGACAAGGATATCAATGTGGATGTTCGTATCATTGCTGCCACAAACAAAGATTTGAAAAAAGAAATTGCCGAAGGTCGCTTCCGCGAGGATTTGTACCATCGATTGGCAGTAATCCTGATCAGAGTACCGTCATTGAACGAACGTCGTGATGACATCCCTCTGCTGGTAGAGCATTTTTCTCAAAAAATTGCCGAAGAACAGGGAATTTCACCTAAAAAATTCAGTACAAAAGCCATCAATTTACTCAAAGAACAAGATTGGACAGGAAACATACGTGAATTGAGAAATGTGGTAGAACGACTTATTATTTTAGGAGGCAAAGAAATCTCAGAAACAGATGTCAAAATTTTTGCAGGAAAGTAGCAACAAACCCAATATAAGAGAATCTAAGTTGATGATGTGATCCATTATCTCTAATCTTCATAGAAGTTAACAGTTGAGTTATATCTGGCTGTAGGTGAATTGTATTTTTCGAATCATTAGTGTAGGAACGCCTATGATAAAACGTCTATCAATCATGAAAAAAACATTTTCTACATACTTTTCTTCTTTCAAAATAAAAAAAGTACTCGAATGGGTTGTTTTTTCAGCTTTACTACTTTTTTTAGGTATTCTCATGTGTAATACAACTATTGTAAAAAGAACCAAAAACATGACATACAATAACTTAGATGAGATTCCACACAATAAAGTAGGGTTAGTTTTAGGAACAATCCCAAAACTTTCTAACGGAGCCGAGAACCCTTATTTTACATATCGGATTGACGCTACACTAGCCTTATTTGAAGCTAAAAAAATTGATTATATCTTGGTGAGTGGCGATAACAACAACAGTAATTACAATGAACCACAAGCCTTTAAAGAAGCTTTGATTGAAAGAGGAATTCCCGAAGAATGTATTTTTTTAGATTATGCTGGTTTCAGAACCTTGGATTCAGTAGTAAGAGCCAAGATTATCTTTGGACAAGAAAAAATTACCATTATTTCACAAAAATTTCATAATGAACGGGCTATTTATATCGCTCTGAAAAATAATATAGATGCCATTGGATTTAATGCCAAAGATTTGCCTACACATTTAGGCTTTAAAACCCAAATTCGTGAATATTTAGCCAGAACAAAACTCTTCATAGATCTTTTGTTTGGTGTTACACCAAAATTTTTAGGAGAAAAAATTGAAATACCATAAAAATTTACAAGCAATTGTAGAAATTAAACTTTTCGCTTACTTTTGTTGTCCATTCAAAAATTAATGGTGTTACATTCATATTCAACTTAATTAGATGCGTATTCCTGAGCATATACATAAAAAAATAGCGGATAGAAAAGCAGATAATGCCTTTCGGACACTTAAAAACAATTTGTTCACAATAGATTTTTTCTCCAATGACTACATTGGCTTTGCCTCGTCAAAAGCAATTCATGCCGAAGTAGAAAAAATATTAGCTGAACAAAAATGGCAACACGGGGCGACAGGGTCTCGCTTACTGTCAGGGAATCATTCATTGTATGAAGTTGCTGAAAATGAGATTACTAAATTTCACAATTCGGAAAGTGCTTTGTTATTTAATTCGGGTTATGATGCTAATGTTGGTTTTTTCTCATGTATTCCTCAACGGAATGATATTATGTTGTATGACAGTTATATACACGCTTCCATTCGTGATGGAATTTCGTTGGGATTGACAAAATCATACAAATTTAAACATAATGATTTATCCGATTTGGAAAAACTCCTCAAGAAATTTTGTTCTTCCAAACAAACTACTTTTGTAGCCACCGAATCTGTTTTTTCAATGGATGGAGATTCTCCTGATTTATTAAAAATGACAGAACTATGTGAGCAGTATGGAGCCTTCCTAATTGTGGATGAGGCTCATGCTTTAGGAGTTTTCGGTCAATTTGGTTGTGGCTTGGTACAACATCTGGGGTTGGAGAATCGAGTATTCGCTCGTATTGTAACCTATGGAAAAGCCTTAGGATGTCACGGAGCTGCTATACTTTCCTCTGGGGTGGTAAAAGATTATTTAATAAATTTCGCCCGTTCACTGATTTATACTACAGCAATGCCTCCACAGAGTGTTGCTCATATTGTAGCAGGATATAGGCAATTAAAAAAAACAACACATATTAAAAAATTACAGGAAAACATTTCTCTTTTCAAAAATACCTTAGAAAAACATAAAAAAAATTATTCATTTATTCATTCTGATTCTTCAATTCAAGCGATGATTGTATCAGGGAATGATTTTGTGAAATCGGTAGCTGAACAACTTCAAAATAAAGGTTTTGGCGTGATGCCTATACTCTCCCCTACCATTCCAAAAGGAGAGGAACGCCTACGAATTTGCCTACATAGTTTTAACACAGAGGAACAAATTCTGAATCTCGTAAACAACATCTTATACTTAAATGAATTGTGTTAGGGTTCCTAGTAAAATGAAAATGAGGCAAATCGAATTCGAGTGCCTCATTTTGCAAATCTTTTAATAGAATATTATAACTTGTAGTTAACTCCTAAACCTAATACTTCACGAACTTGGAATCCTTTTACAGCGTTATCATCATAAATCGCTTGGAAAGTAAAGTTCGCCGATAAATATTTGTTAATAGTCATCACCAAATTAGCAGTGTAGTCTATGTCTATATTTTGTGGTTTGTCTAAATAGTTGCTATACAAATTCAAGATATTCTCCATAGAAACGTTATCCATTAAATTGAATTTAGCATATCCTCCAACAGCAAGACCCAGCTCGTAATTGAAATTTTTACCTCTTTTCACCCCGTAAAAACTATCAACATAATTTGTAAATTGCTTTCTTGCAGAAGTCACTTTTAATGTTGCAGGAGCAAGATTCACTTTTAAATTATCGCTTTTTTTCCACAACATACCAGGCCCTAACTGGAAGTAACCAGGAGATAAAAATCTGTTTATAAGTGTTTTGTCAGAAGCAGAATACTTATATCCATTACTCAACTGTGTTTTAAAATTCATAAAAAGTGAATAATACCAAAACTCTGATGCTTGTCTACCTAATAATGAATTAATTTCAAAACGGTCATTGATTTTTCTTGCAAATTCATCATTTTTCAACTTTGTGATACCGTAGTCAATGAAGAAGTTGTTATCCCATGTCCATGCATCTTTTTTGTAGTTAACAGCATAGCTGATAGCCAAATTTGCCGCAACGTTGCTTGTTCCTCCTCCTGTCCATTCGTTATTGAATGCAGCTTGGTTAAACATCAAAGAAGCATTACCTCCCCTTTTCCAATTTGACTCTTCGTTTTGTGCAAAAATGCTTAATGAAGATAAGCATAAAACCGATAATAAAAGTTTTTTCATTGTTTGTTATAATTAATTTTAAAAATGTTACATATTTTTTCTCTTGTAAATAGGCACTGCTGAACACGCTTCCCCGAACATGACGCTTCGAGCTATGGGCTGAATACGTTGCACCGCCATGACATATGCCTCTTCGGGGATAGGTTTTTTTGAACAACCCTTCACTATCACAGGCTTGTCGATTAAATAGGAGATATCCACCCCTGCTATAATATCCTGAAAAATAGCTACCTCCAAACTCTGCAAATCACCTTGTACAATTTTCTTTGCATAAGGCTGTAACTTTGATGCGATAAGGATAAACGTCCACGCCGGTAAAATAGCTTCGGTGGAGCAATATATCGCTACATAAGCGTTTTCATACGTTTCCCACGAGTAGTTGTCCAAAGCCTCTCTAAATTCCTTTTCTCTGAGAATAAATCCCTCATGAAGGAATTCCTTAATGTCAAGCAGTAAACGTCTTTCATTTGGGTAATAATCTTCCAAGTCGAAGATTTCCAACGCACTTTTAGTTACTCTATTTACGATTTCTTCTGTCAAATCTTACAAAAATCCTAGTTCTAATTTTGCAACCTCACTCATCATATCCTGATGCCAAGGTGGATCAAAAGTAATTTCCACCTCCACCTCATTGATTTCATCTATACTCTTAACTTTTTCTTGTACCTCCTGAGGCAATACTTCTGCCACAGGACAATTAGGAGTCGTGAGGGTCATCAATATTTTTACATCGTAATTCTCATTGACAAAAACGTCATATATGAGTCCCAATTCATAGATATCAACAGGAATCTCTGGATCATAAATCGTTTTGAGCATATCAACGATTTTTTCGCCTAAGTCTTCGGTATTTATAGTATTTGACATAATTATGATTCTTTTAGTTGATATACAAAAGCATATCGTTTCATTTGCTCAAGCATACTAACCAATCCATTAGCTCGTGTTGGCGAAAGATGCTCTTTTAATCCAATTTTTTCAATAAAATCCAACGGAGCCTCAACAATATCTTTCGGTTTCTGATTTGAAAGAACACGTATTAACAATGCTATGATTCCTTTAGTAATGATTGCATCGCTGTCGGCAGTGAATTTTACTTTACCATCCTCAAAATCAGCAAACAGCCACACTTTGCTTTGACATCCTTTAATCAGATAATCATCCGTTTTATATTTCTCATTGATTAAAGGGAGCGACTTTCCAAGCTCAATCATATATTCATAACGTTGCATCCAATCATCGAAAAATGAAAATTCTTCTATAATCTCATTCTGAACTTGCTGAATCGTCATATTTTAAAATTTGGGCAAATGTAAGAAATGTATCTTTATTTTATTCTAAAAAAATCTTAATTTTTTCTTTTCATACAGAAATTGTAAGTAATACCCATTTGTTTTTTAATTTACTGCAATAAAAATCTTTTTATAATATTCAAGATTAAAGCATTTTTTACTTTTTATGTTGGTGATTTTGAAAAACAAATTATGAATCATTATAGTTATATCTTGGAGTTCTGATTCATCTTTACTAATGATAAATCACGTCTTACAAGGATTGGTAAACATCCCCTGTTTCACTTGTTCTACAAATTTAATGATTGATTTTTTGATGATATCAGCAAAAATGAAAATAAAAAAATCGCAACACTTTCATTATGAAAGCATTACGATTTTTTGTTGTACTCGGAGCGGTACAAGACACCTGTATTTTAACTCTTTTCGTATTCTCTTTAAAATCAGTGTTATTGTTTTGTAATTCAACTAATTAGCCTTAAAAAATTTGTTGCAAATAATACAAAACAATACAATAAAGTTGAAAGCAAAACAGAAAATGTCGGCTAAATGTCGGCTAAATTTTTGAGGCATATTTTTTTTATTTACCTTTGCTTTGTTTTAGAAAAGTAACATAATGGCAACGTTAAATTTTATACTCCAAAGTCAAGGGGAAAATATCCCTATTTACCTACGAATGGTTTTAGGTCGAGGTAAAGGCAAAGATATAAAACGCAAAACAGGGCTTTTTGTCAATTCCGAATATTGGAACAAAACAAAGGGGCTACCCAAAGCCAACAACCCCGAAAACAAAAACACCATTGTAACCCTTGAACAACTACGGGCATTCATTCGTGAAAGTGTAAATATTGCTGAAAGGGACGGCAACCCTATCAATGCCGATTGGCTACAAACGCAAATTGATATTTTTTTCAAACGAATAGACGACCCCAACACGGGGCAAAGTGCGTTTATCCTTGACCTTATCGATTACATCATACAAACCGCACACACACGCAAAAACGGACGGGGTACATTGGGACTTTCTCAAAGTAGGGTAAAATCTTATCAAACATTAAAAACTATTTTCAACGCCTATCAATCAAAAACCCGAAAGCATTACAAGGCAAAGGATATAGATTTAAAGTTTGAACGCTTTTTTTTGGATTGGCTAATAAATACAAGACAGCATAAAGATAGTTACGCCCTCAAACTGATGGACAACCTCAAAGCCGTATGCAACGAAGCAAATACATTAGGCATTGAGACAAGCCCCCAACTGCCTAAATTAGCCAAAGGGACACCCGAAAAAGAGTTACCTATATACCTCAATCCTCAGGAACTCCAACAAATAAGAGATTGTAAAATAACAAACCTGCAACTTCATAACGCCCGTAAATGGTTGTTATTGGGTTGCCACTTGGGACAACGAGGAAATGACCTTTTAAAAATAGACCCTTCCAACTTTGCTTATTTGGACAATGGCACGCCTGCCGTTACTATCAGACAACAAAAGACGGGGAAAATAGTTATCGTTCCTATCATCGAGGGGCTTAATTCTGAAATATTAGAAATAAAAAATGCGGGGCTTCCTTATCCTATCAGTATCCAACGGCTTAACGAATATATCAAAGAAGTATGCAAATTGGCAGGTATTGACATACCCACCACGCACACCCGTTCCGTACTGATTGACCGCAACGGCAACGCCATAGAAAGAAACGACAAAGGCAACTACGAGGGCAAAGGCAACAAACGAACCATTAAAACAACTCTACCGAAATACGAATTTATAACATCGCACGTATGTAGGAGGTCGTTTGCAACCAACCTATACGGAAAGTTGCCCACTACGATAATTAAGAATATTACGGGACATTCCACCGAAGCAATGTTACTAAAATACATCGGAAAGAACGAAGCCGAAACCGCCTTACAAATGATAGACTTTTTGACTTCCAAACCCGAACTATTGCAGGAACTTAACGAATTGAACAAACTAAATATGAGTTAATTATGAATGATTTTAAAATACCGTTACTGCCCCCTACTTCGGAAATAGAAACCGCAACCGTGTTACGCCAATTAGTAAAATCACACCGACATTTGGCAGAACTTAAAGGCGTGGTAAAAACCATTCCGAACGAGCAAATATTAATCAATACACTTGCTTTGCAAGAGGCAAAGAGCAGTAGCGAAATAGAGAACATCGTAACAACTCACGATGACCTGTATAAGGAAAATATTTTGATTGAAACCAAGAACCCCGCAAGCAAAGAAGTTGTTAATTACGCACAAGGGTTAAAATTGGGGTTTCAAATCGTACGAACTGAAAAACTACTACTTAACAAACATATTTTACAAATTCAGGAAACATTAGAGCAAAACAAGGCAGGGTTCAGAACACAGGCGGGTACAAAATTAATGAACTCACTCGGCGAAACTATCTACACCCCACCGCAAGACAAGGACGAAATTTTAAACCTAATGGCGAACCTTGAAAGGTTTGTCAATGATGATGAATTTTCGGAACTTGACTCCCTTACTAAAATGGCGGTTATACATTATCAGTTTGAAAGTATACACCCTTTTTATGACGGCAACGGGCGTACGGGGCGAATTATCAATATTTTGTATTTGGTATTACAAGGGCTTTTGGATTTGCCCGTATTGTACTTAAGTCGTTACATCATTCAGAACAAAACACAATATTACCAAGTATTGCAAGGGGTACGCACCCGTAATGATTGGGAAAGCCTCGTAATGTATTTGCTTAAAGGCGTTGAGGTTACAGCCATACAAACCATTGAGTTAGTACAGGAAATAAAACAAGTAATGCAAAGCACCAAACAACGGCTACGCACCGAATTTCCAAAACTATACAGCCAAGATTTATTAAATAACCTATTCAAAAACCCATATACCAAAATAGAGTTTTTGCAAAATGATTTAGGGGTTTCCAAACGTACAGCGTTGAACTATTTAGATACGATTTCACAGGCAGGATTTATGACTAAAATAAAAATAGGAAAATCAAACTATTACATCAATGAAACGTTAATAAGTGTGCTGATGAGGGAAAAAAACAACGTGGAAAAAAATACTGAATTTTTACCACGTTCGTAACCACGTGGAAAAAAAAGGCTAAAATTTACCACGTTCGTAACCACGTTTATACAAAAACGGCATTTCGTATAAATGAAAGAGTAAATGACTACATAAACGCAACATTAACGGGGGGTTCTGTTACGGAAACCCCTTAAAACCAGCCCTAAGGTAATTTTAGGGCGTAAAAACCAATAAATTAAGGGCAAACCTTTTGAAAATAAGAATGTTTTAGAAAAGTTGAGGTATGGAAAAACCCGAAAAAATAGGCGTCACGTATTTGTCTTATAAGGACTTTATAAATAACTACGGCAACGATTTTAAGGAGTGGCAAAAGCACTATCCCGACGGCGTGGAAGTTGATTATTTGGATTTTTTAGAAGATAGTTTGTGCTATCATATGTATTCTAATAGAGATAATATATTCCCTTTTTCTGAATATATCAAAATCAATAGTACAGAAATACACTACTCTGATTTTATCTTTGAAATAGAAAGATGTATAGATGTTTATTCAGAAGAGGTAAAACCTTTTAAGAATATTGAGGAAATAAAAGACACGTTAGACGGTGGAAAATATATATTAGGGAATTATGTAGTACAGAAAATTTTGGATAAAGGATTATATGGAATACCTTACGAAACATTTAAATATTACATTCCTTTCTTAGAAATTAGCGATATTTATGAAGATAGATATACTATATTTTTTGATGATAAAAAATACAAAAACTTTGAAATATCGGCACGTCGTGTTTTAGAGTTCATCGAAGCCCGAAGAGAACAATTAAAGAACCAACCCGTCCCCAATTTTTGGGAAGCCCAACCCGCCCCCGTTGTTTCGGAAGAACCTCAAAATCAAAATATCAAACCCCTACAATGGAAAGGCGAAGTAATAGAATTAGCCGAATTAGTACAGGCGTTAATTGAAAGTAAGTTACTTAACCCTGAATTAACACAAAAAGAAATATATAGCCGTTTTAAAGCCTTTTTTGAAATAGATTTTGACCACGAGGATAAGAAAAAGAAAATAAAAAACCGAACAACTACTCTCACCCCATTCCTTGAAAAACTAATGATTTCCGTAGAGAATTTTATAACAGGAAAGGACTAAAAATATTAAAGTCTCTTAAATTATACAGCACCATCACAGCCACTGGCTCGAATGGTGCTGTTTCTTTTCTATTCCTTTGCCCCATCGAAAAACATAAAAATTTATTCAACGATGGAAGCAGTACAATTTATTCAGATTACCCCCGAGCAACTCAAAGAGCAATTTTCGCAGGTGGTACAATCCCAAATTAACGAACTCAAAAAACATTTTCAACCCAAAGCCCCAACCGAGTATTTAACCCGCCGTGAAGTGGCTAACTTGTTAGGCGTGAACCTTACGACCCTGAACAATTGGACACGCAAAGGCATACTAAAATCATACGGAATTGGTGGACGTGTGTACTACAAACGCCACGAGGTAGAAAGTGCCGTTATTGAACTGAAAGCATAAAAAAGAGGGCAAAAGCCCCCAAGTGTTTTAGAAAAGTTTTGTGCGTACGAACGTGACAAAGGTACGGAAAAAAGTATAAAGTTCAAAGTTACAAGGTTCAAGGTTTCAAGTTCTTGTTACTTGATTTTTGATTACTTGGTACTTGGTTTTTGATTACTTGTTACTTGGATTTTGATTACTTGTTACTTTATCCTTTACTCTTTATCCTTGTTAAGACTTCCCACCTCAACTAAGTTGCCGTTATCGTCTTTGATATATAGGGGCGTGGTTGCCGTTGAGGTCGAGTTAAAAAGGTCTTTTATATCCACTTGTAACGCATTGGCTATTCCTAAAAGAGTTTCAAGTTTAGGATATTGCGTTCCGTTCAGCATTCTTGAAATACTTGTTTCTGTAAGGTTTAACATTTGGGCTAATTCTTTGCCTGTTACGTTTTTTTCTTTTAAAACTTCCCTTAATCGAAGTACATTGACTAATTCCATAACTTAAAAATTAAAGTGCAAATATAGTTAATCTACATAATATGTAAAAATAAATAAAAATAATTTACATTACACTTGTATTTGATTATATTTATATGTAAATTTGCATCGTAATTATTAACATAAAAAGTAAATGTTACGCAAAGTTTCAGAACCAAAGTAATTAAGTAACTATTTAAAAATAATAATATGAGAGTTTTAGAAAAACAAACCTTGACAATCAAAGACCGCAACGGCAAAACAAATGAGGAATTCGGTACGTTTATACCTATGAATGATTTTGGAATGCACACCCAAAAAGACGCCCTCAAATATTCGTTATTGGCATTAGATGCTATCGAAGTCACGAACCGCCTTAACCTTTTCCTGAAAGAGTTTGATAAAAAGCCAATCGATACAGGCATTTTTTACCGCCTTTTGGCTTCGATATTAGAAAGTGGTAAAGACTTTACAGAGGACGACCAAAAGCAATATTTTGAGGTCGTTAAGCAATTGTACAAACTTTCTGAGCCGTTTTATTACGTACACCACGATTTGTACTTCACGCCTGATTATGAGTTAGATTGCTATTTATTAGGTTGGTTTAAAGACCCTACAGACGAATACGCAAACCTCAACTATTCATTTATGAACGATGAAATAACCTATACCGAATTTATCCAAAAGTTCAAAGAACAGCACCCCACCGAGTAACCACAAGGGGCAAAATGTCAGAAAATTACCGCCCCTAATCATTAAATAATCATTCAAAAAAATATCAAATAGGCAAAGCCCCCAAGTTTAGGGGCGTGGGGGTCTTTTGCCTTAAAAAAAGGAACAAGGATAAAGTATAAAGTTCAAAGAACCAAGTAACAAGTAACAAAATCCAAGTAATTTTTTTAATCATTTAATCTTTTAATCATTAAATAAATATGAATAACCTAAACGGAGCAAACATACATCAGTTTGCCAAAATCGAAACATCAGACAAATACAAAGAAGTAACGCACTTTGAGAAAATCCACCAAACCGCAAATAGTCGGCATATTTTGGACTTTGCCAATATATCTGTACAACGCAACTTCAATCGTTCGGAAAACGTAGCCTTTTGGTACAAACCCGCACCACGTAAAGCAGACGGCACACGTGCCAAGTGGGGCGAAGTACTCACGGGGCTTTTCAGAACCGCACACCCGCAAATCTATTACGGCGATATATCGAGCAAAGACCATTACGGGCGTTACAAAAAACATACCTTGTTATTTTTCGTATTCAATACCGACCGCACCAAATTGGCAATTTTGGAGTATCCGAATTATTACCCAATGGATACAACATTAGCAATAAATATGATTGCTATTGAAATTAAAAGATACTTCGGACTGCAGTAGTGTAATCCATAAGCATAAAGTATACTGCATAAAACCTTGAAAATATGGTAGATTTTATAAAAATATCCGTATCATACCCCGATAACGACAAACTACATCGGATTTTGACAAGTGGGGCATTTCTATACGTAGAACAGGAAACCGACCCTTATACGGGCGAAGTAGTGAAAGAAGTGTACAAGTACCACAATATGCGATTAAAGCCCTATAATGGGGGTTTTATCCTAAAAGGTAGCATTCATAAACTACATAACGAACTTATCGGAAATACACGCCCCGAATGGACGGCAAAATACAACGGATTTAATGGCGACCGATTTACACTTTCAGAAGTAGAAAATGTTATAAAACATCTTTGTAAGTTGTTGGACGTTCAGGCGGGTGGGTGCGTACTTCAAAATATTGAAATAGGGTTGAACAATGTTATTCCGTTTAGTGCCTTTGATTTTTTGCAAGGTATTCAGGCACACCGCAATAACTTTGCCCCGACTATCAAACACGGACGTAATTACTTTGAGTTTGGATATAATGAATATTATTTGAAACTATACAACAAAGGCAGACAATACGGATTATATGATGAAGTGGTACGGGTTGAGGTTAAAGTAATAAAAATGCGAAAACTGCATAATGCGGGTGTTCCGATACACACACTTGCAGACCTCAGCACCGACAACCTACAAAAAGCCTTTGAAGTACTTACATCGGAATTTGAAAAAGTAGTTAATATTGATAATTCACTACGAGCAAATGAACTTACAGAAAAAGATTTGATACGATTAAACGAACTGCGAAACCCCGCCTTTTGGCAAAAAATGAATGACAAACAGAAGCAACGAGCAAAGGAGTTTTTAGAGGAATTAAACACCACTTTTTCGGACAATCAAAAGGGGCAAATTATGCGAAAAATGCACCACGAAAAAGAGGCGATTTTTAACAATGAAATTACCCCAAAATGTTACAAAATTACCGACCCTGAAAATGACCAAAATAACATCAGTTTTTCGCCCTCAAAAAATGAAAAATGTTACAAAATTACCGACCCTGAAAACACAAGCAAAAACGGGGTTATGTTACAAAATTACCCTTTAAGTAAACGGGAAGATTGTAACATTGAAAAAACCGACCTTGAAAAAAAGGTTGTTTTAAGTTCTGAAAATATGAGTTTGGAATATGAAGAAAAAAGGGACAAAAAAACATCAAATTTTGAGGTTAAAAAAGTAGAAAAAAATGAGGTCGAAAAATCGTTAAAAAATGGGGTCGAAAAAGTCAAAAAATCGTGTCCGATTACGGGGGTAGAATTGACCCACGAAAAGGAGGGTGCGAGGTACATTCGGACGGCAACTTTTTTGCACTTGCGAGAACACGACCCCGAAAGATATATTTTGCTTTGCTCTTACCTTTTGCCTCAAACAGGTTACAAACCCGTAAGAGAAAAAAATATCATAATGCACTTATGCAAACAAGTACGGAATTTGTATCGCAAGTTAAACAATCAACCGAACAAACCGCCTTTGCAAAAGCATTTCAAAAATCAACTTGAATTGTTTTAAAGTTCCAAGAAATCAAAAAACCAAGTTTCAAACCTACGAACGCCCAAACGCAAACAAAGGGCGTTTTTTTGTGTTTTTGCCGTTGAGGTTATAAACACCCACCCGAAGCAAGGAAACCCCGAAAAAACGCCTTCAAACGTTGAACTTTAAACCTTGAACCCTCAAAAACGATTTTAAACAGGCAAAAACTAATTAAAAAGACCTCAATCACACAAATACACGCAAACACCATAAAACCCACGTAAAACAGGTAAAAAAACCGCCTTAAAACGCACGTTTGTTGTTTTTGGTATTTGATAAATTTATTAAAAACCTCATCAGGAAGTAAAAAAATCCCACTACCTTACCGACCTCCAAGAGACAAAAACCAAGTAAAAACCGACCGATAACCTAAAATTGTCGAAAAATTACCGACCTTTGAAAGTATGAAAAAAATTACATTTTTTGTTATAGTTTGATATAAATTCCTTACCTTTGCGAAATGATAATTTTTTAGTTTTAATCAATGAGAAAAGAATTAGGAAAATTATTACTTGACATAGTGAAGTATGTCGTTACAGCGGTTATCGTTTCGGATATTTTTACAGACATTAAAGGTTCGGAACTATATATAACAGCAAGTATTACAACAACAATTTTGCTTATTTTCGGTCTGTTACTTGTAAGAGACCCAAAAGAAGAGAAAACGCAAAAAAATAAACCTAAAAAACGAAAATAAATATGAGTGGAGCAATTTATATGATGATTTATATTTCACTTGTTGCGGTGGTAGGTTATTTTTATTTTTACATTCGTGATAAAAAACAAAAACACACGCACGACAATGAATAAGATAGACCGCACAAAAATAGACCCCGAAAAAATCGCAAAACTCACAACGGGGCGGGAATTGTTAGCCGAAATGTACGGAGCAGTCGGTACACCCACCCGCAAGGAGTTTACCGCCAAAGCAAAGGCGTGGTATTTTGCTGAACTTCTGAAAGAGGAACGCAAACAACGCAAGATAACACAAAAAGAATTAGCCGAAAAGATAGGCAAAAAACGGGAATACATCGCAAGCCTTGAACGTGGGGAAACCGATATGCAGTTATCCACTTTCATAAGTATTGCAGAGGCGTTGGGGTTGAAGTTCGGGCTAATGTACCAGTAAATCAAAGGGGGCTAATTCAGTCCCTTTTTTATTTCTGAAAATGCACAAATTGCATAAAATCCCGACAAAAAAAGGCCCTAAAACACACACTCTATTTTGTTTTGTAAACTTCGGTAAAGGGTGGGTAAACTTCGGTAAAAATAATCATACATAAAATTAAACTATTACTTTAAATTTATATCTATAATAGATTGAAATAGAAATATTTTGTATGTTTGCAAAAAAATATAATGGCACGACCCAAAGGAACAACAAAAACAGGAGGACGGCAAAAAGGCACACCTAACAAAGCCACAAACGATATGCGTAAATGGTTGAGGTCATTTTTAGACCAAAATCAGGAGCAGATTGAAAAAGATTTTAAGGCACTTGAACCAAAAGAACGCATACAAGCATTTGAAAGGCTTTTACAATATACCTTGCCAAAAATGCAAACCTTTGGGGCTAATATTGAATTAGAAGCCCTTTCAGATGATAGTTTAAATTTGATTATTGAAAATCTAACTGAAAATATTTTAAAGGAATGAATAACGAAGCGAAGCCATTAGACAAGGAAGCCAAAATATTACTTTTGAAAATTTTAAAACAAGGATACATAAGCCCCGAAAATTTGAAAGAATTAGAGCAAAAGATACATTTACCGTCGTTGCGAATAGAAGTAATCGACAAAAGAGAACAGGTACAACCTGACTATATCGAAAGATAATTTTTTGACCAGCAGGAAGCCCCAAAACAGGGGGCTTTTTTTATATGCTCCAACACCTAAAAAAAACACCTGACAAAATAGCATTTTTCAAAATGTCGGCTAAATGTCGGCTAAATCACAAAATAAAAAATCGCAACACTTTCACTATAAAAGCATTACGATTTTTTGATGTACTCGGAGCGGGACTTGAACCCGCACAGGCATTGCTGCCCACTGGATTTTAAGTCCAGCGTGTCTACCGATTCCACCATCCGAGCCCTTTATTAAGGCAATAAAAGAGCGAAAAACGGGGTTCGAACCCGCGACCTCAACCTTGGCAAGGTTGCGCTCTACCAACTGAGCTATTTTCGCGTAAAATGTTTCTCTCAAAAGCAACCCTTATCCGATTGCGAGTGCAAAGATAAGAACATTTTTTTACTTGGCAAATATTTTTCTTTCTTTTTGAAAAATATTTTTCTTTCCGAAGAGTATTTTACATTCTTTCAGGAACTTGTATTCCTAACATAGCGAAAGCCGATGCAATAATTTCGCTTATTTTTTTACAAAGCGATACCCGAAATTCTCTTTTTGCCACATTTTCTTCTCCTAAAATGGATACATTCTGGTAAAATGAATTAAAGTCTTTCACCAAATCATATACGTAGTTGGCAATGACCGCAGGGCTGTACAAATCTGCTGCGTTTTGCACCACTTCGGGGAAAAGCTCCATATTTTTGAGCAAAGTTTTCTCCTTCGGATGTAACTCTAAAATCGATTCATTATTTGATTTTGAAACTCCTATTTCGTTGTATTTCCGCAAGATAGACTTTATTCGGGCATAAGTGTACTGAACAAAAGGACCTGTGTTTCCTTGAAAATCAATGGATTCTTTCGGGTCAAAAAGAATGCGTTTTTTCGGATCAACCTTCAGAATGTAGTATTTCAAAGCCCCCAAACCGATGGTGTGGTACAGTTCCTTTTTCTGATTTTCATCGTATCCGTCCAATTTCCCTAATTCTTGCGAAATTTCCTCAGCAGTTTGCTCCATTTCAGCAATTAAATCGTCGGCATCTACCACTGTTCCTTCACGGCTTTTCATTTTTCCGCTCGGCAAATCCACCATTCCGTAACTCAAATGATACAGATTTTCAGCCCAATCAAAGCCTAATTTTTTTAGAATTAAAAACAGAACTTTAAAATGGTAATCTTGCTCATTTCCAACAGTATAAACCATTCCTTTTACATCAGGAAAATCTTTTACACGCTGAGTTGCTGTGCCAATATCTTGGGTGATGTATACGGAAGTTCCGTCGGAGCGGAGGACTAATTTCTCGTCCAAACCATCGGCGGTTAAATCGCACCAAACCGAGCCGTCTTCTTTCTTGAAGAAAACGCCTTTTCGTAAGCCTTCTTCAATGATGTCTTTTCCTAACAAATATGTGTCACTTTCGTAGTAGTACGAATCGAAATCGACGCCTAAATTTTTGTAAGTAGTTGAAAATCCGTTGTAAACCCACTGATTCATTTCTTTCCAAAGGGAAATAACTTGCTCGTCTCCGGCTTCCCATTTTCGAAGCATTTCTTGTGCTTCCAAAAATATGGGTGCTTGTTTTTCAGCTTCTTCTTTGGTTTTTCCTTCTGAAATAAGTTGCTCAATTTCAGATTTATACGCTTTGTCGAAAGCTACATAGTAATTCCCGACAAGTTTATCGCCTTTAAGTCCTGAATTTTCAGGCGTTTCGCCATTGCCAAAACGTTGCCAAGCAATCATCGACTTACAGATGTGTATCCCTCTGTCGTTGATTATCTGAGTTTTATATACTTTATGTCCCGCTGCTTTTAGAATTTCGGCAACCGAATATCCTAATAAGTTGTTGCGAATATGCCCTAAGTGCAAGGGTTTGTTGGTGTTAGGTGATGAATATTCAACCATTATGGTCTTTTTGGAATTGGGCTTAGCCAAACCAAAATGATTTTCGTTTTCTATACTTTTCAGAAAATCAATGTAATAAGAATCGGAAATTACTAAATTCAAAAATCCTTTGATTACATTGAAGCTCTCTACCTCTTTTACATTTTCTTGCAGAAAAGTTCCAATTTGTTGCCCAATTTGTTCAGGATTTCCTTTAATCTGACGCAACATCGGGAAAATTACAATAGTAATGTCGCCCTCAAACTCTTTCTTAGTCTGTTGAAGTTCAATGTTTTCGAGTTGCACACTAAAAAGTTGCTCAACAGCCTTTTGTGTATGTTGTTTTAAAATATCTTGTAGATCTAGCATGGGTGTAAACAAAAATTAATTATGGAGGCAAAGGTAATGATTTTTAAGATATGATGCTTTGCCATATTTATAAAAATTACAATCGGTAGACTGAATGCTCAAAAGCATTTTTTTCACTATTTCTGACTGACAAGGATCATTTTTGTATATTTTGGATGCTTAAACGAAGAAACTAAGATACGGAATTTTAAAAATTCTGTATATTCCAAAACGCATAGATAACTCGGTATAAAAGTAACAAGTGTTTAAATTACTACAAACACAATGAATTAATAATCACATATTTTATTTTCTTCTCTATTATTACATTGAAATGATAATAAATTCACTTCTTCGGTTTGCCTGATGTTCTTCTTCTGAACACTTAACACCATTACCACAGTGATTGGTCAATTGAGTTTCTCCATAGCCTTTACCAGTTATACGTGATTTTTTGATACCGTGCTTCACCAACCATTTGATGGTTGATTTGGCTCGTCGGTCGGAGAGTGCCAAATTATACTTATCTGAACCACGACTATCCGTATGCAAACGAACATCAATTTTCATCGTAGGATACTCCTTCATTACATCCACGATTTTTGCCAATTGTTCTGCAGCATCGGGGCGAATATCTGCTTTATCGTAATTGAAGTAAATATTGTCAATCTTCAAAACTTTTGCCAAGTCTGTTCCTTTTTCTATTTTTCGGCGTTCAATAGGTGTTAATGCAATTTCGTAGAATAGCTCGTCTTTTTCCTTAATGATAACTTCCTGTTTCTTAGGTATAAAACCTTGTTTTTCAGCGTTTATATTAAACGTACTTCCATTTGTACAATCAATCTCATATGCAAAAGAGAATTTCCCGTCAACATCAGAAAGCTTAGTTTCAATCGGTTTACCATCAGCATTTCGTAAAACTAGCCCTGCATCTTTGATAATTTCACGTGTAGTAGCATTTCTTACGATTCCTGAAATATTTTTTGTGCAACTGAAAGACACAGGTCTATGTTCTTGAAAAGCATAAATATCATCTTTTCCTTTCCCTCCTACCCGATTGGATGTCAAGAATCCCACTTTTGTATCACTATCAATAACAAAACAGAAATCATCCTTAGAGCTATTTGCTGGTGCACCTATGTTTACGGGTTTTGAAAAAGACCCATCTTCGTTTATTTTTACAGCAAAGATGTCTAACCCTCCTAATCCAGGATATCCATCAGATGAATAATAAAGAATGTTATCCTTACTTACAAAAGGGAAAGATTCCCGACCAGCAGTGTTTACTACATTGCCTAAATTTTCAGGTTTTCCATAGCCTCCTTTTTCAAGGCGTTCTACTCGGTAGATATCCGAAGCGCCGAACGAACCTCGCATATCCGAAGCAAAATAGAGATATTTCTCATCAGGACTCAATGCAGGATGTGCTACATTGTGAATATTGCTGTTGAATGGCATTTCCTTTTCCTTACTCCATTTTCCGTTTTTGTCTTTTGTGGATTTGAATATTTTGAGTAAGACCGTATCATCGCCGTTGGTTTTTATCTTGTTGTTGAGGAAGTTGTTTCGTGTGAAATAGATTGTATTTCCATCTTTGGTAAAAACGGCTGTAGATTCATTGAATCGGGTGTTTATTTTGTTCATTTTTGAAACCTTGGAAACATTCATACAATCCCTCTTGGCCTCATATAAATCGTAGTAAGCATCACCCGTCCATGTCGATTTTCCTTTGAAAAGGCCTGAACTTTTTGAAAATACAATCTTCTTACCGTAGAAAGCTGTTCCATATTCTGAATTCGGGGAATTTATTTTCAATGGTTGTAATTCGAGTCGATTAGAGTTAAGCTCTATGTCTTTTCGATAGCTCCTATTTTTGTTAAAAATGACAGCTCTAGCGTCACTTTTACCAACCATAGCTACAAATTTATCCATTATCTTATCCGAATCTTCTAACTTTCCAACAGACTTTAGTGTTTGGGCATATCGATAATAATATTCCGATGATTTCTTATATTCCTCCTTAGAGAAAAGTTGTTCATACCAAATATTAGCACTCTCATAATCAGCATTATAGTAGTAAGCATTGCCTAAATTTTGTAATAAATCTTGGTTGACAAACCCCTTTTTAGCAATGCTTTCATATGCCTTTATCGCTCCTACGTAATCATAGTTTTTATAGAGTTTATGAGCTTTTATTAACTCTTTTGTCTGCGAAAACCCAAAAAACAGTGCACCAAAAAACACCAAAAGGGTTTTTAAAAATTTCATCTTCATAGTACTCCTCACAAATTTATTCCATAACTCTCAGGAAATAGCAATGGATATGTAATGCTATTCTTTATCTTCTCCCAACTCTCGCATTAAGTAACTTGAGAATCACCCGCAAATATACGATTTTTTACATACAAATGACTACTAAGTATGCTAAAAACACAAGAAACTGCCCCTATTTACTGAGATTGCTCAGAAAATAAATTAACATTCAGTGTCAGAAATCTTAACAGACGTATAAAATTATGCTTGGTAGCTGAATAAGCGTGTTAAAGTTTGTTATCGTTTTCTTTTTAGTTTAACTTTTCGATAACATATAAACTTGTGTATCAATACAAAAGATGTAATTTTGCCGCCTGAAAATTTTAAGCAGTGTAATTTTACTACAAATTCACGATAAGTCTTAAATAAAATAGACAGAATGATACAAAGTAAAAAGAAGTATTTATTTATGTTATTGGGGATGTTGAGCGTTTTACTAATGACCCTCACCATCATAGAAGTTAGTACTAAAAAAATTAGTATCCACAAAGATTTTATAGTGAAAGAACCTTTATTGGTTGTTATTCCCCCTGAGTCGGAGCTCAAAGAGCAAGTAACCCCTCCTTTTATTGGTAGAACATTTGTCGGATTCAAAGAGGCTTTAGCTTACAGAGAGTCAAGAGGCAATTATTTTGTAGTAAATCCGTTTGGGTATATGGGTAAATACCAATTCGGGAAATCTGCATTACGATTCTACGGAGTTACAGACACTTATGAGTTTTTGAATTCTCCTGAGCAACAAGAACGATTGTTCACATTGAGTATAAAAAGAAACAAATGGGTTTTACGCGAAGAAATAGATCTTTTTGTGGGTAAGAAAATAAATGGGATAAACATCACAGAATCTGGGATTTTAGCGGCTGCCCATTTAGCAGGAGCGCAAAGTGTGAAACAATACTTTAAACGTAAAGGTAATTACTCCTTCGCCGATGCTAACGGTACAACGCTACAAAACTATTTACGAAATTTTGCCGATTATGATGTGACAGATATAATTCCAGAGGAAAGACCCAGATTCTGATACATGTCTGCTAAAAATAGAACCATCCTATTTTAGGGTTCAATAGTAATTACATCAATTTGAAGTTGAGTTACAACCATTTATAAAAACAACATAAGGTACAAGAAAACACTTAAAGATGAACAATAAACGTACTCCCCTTACCTACCTGTGATTGAATTTTGATAGATCCATTTGCAGCTGTGATGATACTTTTGACCATGGCTAAGCCTAAACCTGTACCTCCTGTTTTGGTAGTAAATTGAGGTTCAAAAATTTTTTCTTGGTCAGCGGTTGGAATGCCTACACCATTGTCACTCACCGTAAGTTCTACTTGAAATTCTTTTTTACTCAGAGAAACAACAATCCTTGGATTTTCTTTGTTTTCAGTAGCTTGAATAGCATTTTTGACTAAATTAGTTACCACACGAACCAATTGATCTTTATCAAATAATAAAGAAATATGCTCATCGGTGGTAATGAAAGAAATATGTTTCGAATCAAAAATATCCAAGGTTCGTTTTACCACAGGAACAGCATTGAAAAACTCCTCTTGCTTCGCAGGCATATTAGTTAAGGCTGAAAATGCCGAAGAAATATTACTCAGAATATCAACTTGTTGAACGAGTGATTCGCAAAACTCATTGGTTTTATCCCTTACTTCGGGGTCATTAGGATCAAATCGACGTTGAAAACTCTGTACGGAGAGTCGCATGGGAGTCAGCGGATTCTTGATTTCGTGGGCAACCTGTTTCGCCATTTCACGCCATGCTTGTTCCCGTTCGGATTTTGCCAACAATACCTTACTACGTTCAATTTCGTCAATCATACTATTATAAGCCCCCACCAACTGTCCAATTTCAGTACTCGGTGATTTCAGTATGATTTTTTCATTACGCTCCAGTAATCGAGTCTTCTCCAAACGATTCTCAATCGTTTTTAGGGATTTGGTAATATAACTCGAAATGAAATAAGCGAATCCTAAAGCTAAAACCAATAAAGAAAAATAGACTAAAGATATATTATAAAGTGAGCCTTGGAGAGCTTTTTCATTAAATGTGTCGTCTTCAAAATGAGGAATGCTGAGTACTGCAATGGGTTTGAATTGGAGATCCGTTACATAGGTGTAGGAATTTTGGTATCCCCTCCCATCTTCAAGATAATGATGTTCGGAAAGTCGTTTATTCAAAGTGGAGGCTAACTGTTTCAAAACAGGGGTAGGGATACTGAGCGTATCCTTACTATCAATTACAGCACGGGAACTTTTCAAAAGACTTCCATTAAGGTCGTATAAGTCAAAATTAACATTTAAAATATTGGCAATGTTGTATATAGATTCCCTAAAAATCAACGGAACATAAGCTGTTTCCACCGGATAAGTGGTTTGTGAAAGTACATATTGGATTTGCGTTTTAATTTGATTTTCTTTGTCTATAAGCCGCTCAATATGATATTCTTCCGCCTGTTTTCGGTATTGGAACACCATTACAACCGCAATGGCAGCAAAAGCAATTACAACCAAAAAGGTCATACTCAAAAATATACGAAATCGAAGCGAATCTTTTTTTAACATGCCTAAAAAGGAGTTACCTATTTTTTAGGAGACATAACAAAGGCTGCGGGATATACCTTCCTTATCTCAATTAAGTTTTTTTCTGCTTCTAAACGAGTTCTGAAACTTCCTAAACGTACTTTGTAGTTTGGAGTTTCAAAAACTAAGAAAAGTGGCATCTTGTATTGCTCTTTAGCGGACTTCATCGTTTCGTTAGCTCCTGAAATAGTGCCGTTATAGATTTGAATTTGGAAAAGAACTTCGTTTTTTGCGACGTCTTTTTTCAATTCCATTATTTCAGTAATATTATCATTTTGATTTACAACCACTTGCGAATAAGCAAACGATACAAAAAATGCAAAAACAAACCCTAAAATATTTCTTTTCTGATTCATAATTTCTGTAATATATTTTCCTTTAGTAATATTCAATTTTTTGTTCTGATACGTAAATTTCACGTCCCTCTTTCGAGATAGTTTTCTTTATCCAATTTCCTTTTTTGTCATAAATATAGGAAGAGTTTGTCTGCTCAACCAATTTATTTTCAGCATCATAAGACAAAGAGGACGTTGAGTTATCATGTTTGTCATAGGTGTAGTTTATCTTAGCAACAAATTTACTTCCTCCTTCGAATTGACGTACCTCAGTAACATTTCCTTTTTTATCGTAAGAAAATAGTGTTTTGTACACTATATCTCCTTCAGGATTTAAAATAATTTCTTCGGTTTTGTTTCCTTTAGAATCGTACACATATGTTTGTTTTTCAACACACATTTCATCTGTTAGACATAAATTTTTCTCTACCAAATTTCTCTTTTCATCATACAGATATTTGCCATATTGTACAGGCTGTTCTCCTTCAAAAGTAGTATCTTCAATCTTGTTTCCTTTGGCATCAAACACAGCAACTAACTTCATGTACATTTTTCCTTCTTCGGAAAAACTGCGAATTTCAGTCTGATTCTTTTTTGAATCATAATCAAACTCTACTCGCATCATCTGTTTATTCTGTGCGTCAAATGCATTAATTTCCGTCACAAAACCCTCGTTTGTGAATGATGTTTTGAACGAAGAAGAAGCCTGACTGTTTTCTATAGAACGTTCAATGGAAATAACCGATTTCACTTTACCTTTAAGTTTCGCAGTCTGCCAATGAGTTTCTTTAGGTTGTGCTAACGCTAAAGCAATTCCGTTGACGAGAAACACCAATAGAAGCGTGATTTTTTTCATAGTTTTTTAATATTTTAGGCAAAAATACAAATTATTTTCAAATTTGAGATTGTTTTTTTATAAATCTTCAGAGAATAAATATTCTTAAAATTTCATTTGCTTAATGAAATTTTAATTCTCTATTTTTCCAATTGGTGTGGATGTTTCAACCCGTTAAAAGAATCTAAATCAGCCACTAAAGATCCTACACGTAAAGTAGCTTTGATGCGCAATGGAACGCGATTTTTGTCATCCGAAATCCACATTGTGATACTCTCTTCTTCTTTAAACACACGCCCATCTTGAACTAACGGTCTAAAAATCATAGTATTTTGAGTTCCAAATTTAGTTTTTATCTTTTCTTTACCTAAGTAACGTAACTTGAATTTGAACACCTCATCATCATCAAAAATCAAATCCATCGCAATTTCCTCTCCCTTTTGGATATTACTAATCTTTGGATTACTTCGCAACTGATAAAAAGCTGAAATAACATCTTGAATATGTATTGGAACTGAAATTTCAGACAATTCTCCATTCTCCATATTTTTGATTTTCACTTTATTAACATCGTGATTAAAATCCATTTTTAGGTGCTTAGTGTACCCTCCTTCATAAATATTACGAATGAAATGACGAGGTTTTCCATCACTGATACCAAAATAGCTTTCGTAGGTATCATCAACCTTAAAAAACACTCTTGCCAAACCCGTTGTAGCTCCTTTTCCTACAGAATGAAACACCTTTTCTCCGTTGTAATCAGCTTCTTTAAGCAACAGAGTAGCCTCACTGGCGTTAAAAATTCCGTATTTCACCTTAAATTTTAGCCATTCACCTCCTTTGAAAGGCAAATCATTATCTTGTGCAATCACCTGTGTTCCAAAAACAGGAAATAAAAAAAGGATATATAAAATTATTCTTTTCATATTGTATGTTTTTTTTAGTTTTATGTAAATTTATTCTCGACTCATGAACCTTTAACAATCATTATGCCATAAATTACTTCATTTGCAAAGATAGAAAAATATATTAACTCACCACGTACCCCCTGATAAGCAAAAAACTTTTAGTCCCATTTAGCTTACGAAATCCTTTATAATACGTAAATTTTGGAAGAATTTTATCTCTTTTCAATGAAGGTTTTGAAATTCATCGTTATTTTTTTCATAAAATAATTGCTTTTTTCCTAAAAAAATATTAATTTTATCCGCGAAAGTGTTTTTTATTTAAAACATTGAAAACCAACAAACATAGAATAAATATTAACCCATTAACCGCCTATGCTTCCGATCCTAAAAACAGACTCTTTGTTACAACGATTTGCCGACAAAATTCAAGCTCGACATTCATATTTTTTGAAAATTTGCCAAAAAATGCGAGGAAATTGCGTCCGCTTGTCTGATAATATAAATTCTCACTTGTTTTACGGATTGCATTTTACGGAAAATGAATGGATTTTAAGAGAATGGGCTCCGAATGCCACAAAAATATATCTACTTTTTGACAAAAACGATTGGCAACCAACTGAAAAATATGCTTTTACAAAAATAGACAATGAAAATTGGGAAATCCGTTTGCCTGCTTCGGAACTTTCGCACGGCGATTTGTACAAATTATATGTGCAGTGGCAGGGTGGCGGAGCGGAAAGGCTTCCTTCGCACGTGCGACGTGTGGTTCAGGACGAATACACCAAAGTTTTTTCGGCACAAGTATGGAAACCAACTCCTTATAAATGGAAAAATACCCGTCCGAGCCATAACCAACCGCCCTTGATTTATGAAGCTCATATCGGTATGTCGTCTGAACTTCGCAAAGTGGCTACCTTTACCGAATTCCGATTGTTTGTCTTGCCACGCATCGCCCATTTGGGTTACAATACCATTCAGCTAATGGCAATTCAGGAGCATCCTTACTACGGCTCGTTTGGTTATCAGGTGGCGAATTTCTTTGCGGTGAGTTCGCGTTTCGGAACGCCCGAAGAACTTAAAGAGTTGATAGACACGGCTCACGGATTGGGAATAAAAGTCATTTTGGACATTGTGCATTCGCATTCGGTGAGCAACGAGTCGGAAGGATTGGGCTTTTTCGACGGAACGGATTATCTGTATTTCCATTCGGGAGAGCGGGGAAAACATCCGCAGTGGGATTCGCGTTTGTTCGACTATGGAAAACCGCAAGTGCTTAATTTTCTGCTTTCTAACTGCAAATATTGGTTGGAAGAATTTCAGTTTGACGGCTTCCGATTTGATGGCGTTACCAGTATGATTTACCTCGACCACGGATTGGGCAAGGCTTTTACCGAATATTCTTTATATTACGATGGAAATCAAGATGTTGATGCGATAACCTATCTTACGTTGGCAAATCGGGTAATTCACGAAGTATATCCGCAGGCCATCACAGTTGCCGAAGAAATGAGCGGAATCCCGGGTTTGGCGTTTCCTATTGAAGGAGGCGGAATGGGCTTTGATTATAAGATGCATATGGGCGTTCCCGACTATTGGATTAAACTTTTGGAAGATTACAAGGATGAAGATTGGCACGTGGGCGATATTTATTACGAACTGACTAACAAACGTTTGGAAGAACGCACCATCAGTTACGCCGAAAGCCACGACCAAGCCTTAGTGGGCGACAAAACGATTTTTTTCCGTTTGGCGGATAAGGAGATTTACACGGGAATGAGTGTTTTCGACCAGAATATGGTCATTGACAGAGCCATCGCCCTGCATAAAATGATTCGTTTGCTGACCATTTCCACCGCAGGAGGCGGCTATTTGGCGTTTATGGGCAACGAATGGGGACACCCCGAATGGATTGATTTTCCGCGTGAAGGAAATGGTTGGAGCTACAACCACGCGCGTCGTTTGTGGAGTTTGCTTGATGATGAAAACCTGAAATTCAAATATTTGAATAATTTTGATAGGGCGATGATTCATTTTGTGAAAAAGAATAATTTACTCGAAGAGATGCCTAATATTTTGGTTCGTGATAATGAACGTCAGATTTTAGCTTTTGAGCGAGGTGGATTTTTGTTTGTTTTTAATTTCAATCCGTTAGAGTCGTTTAATAATTATGAATTTGAGGTAGAAGCAGGAAAATACACCTATGTTTTAAATTCAGATAATCCGAACTTTGGAGGTCAAAATCGTGTCGATGAAAATGTCGAGCATTTTACGCAGTATAAGCACGAGAAGAATTTAATCAGTTTGTATATTCCATCAAGGTTAGCTATTGTTTTGAAAATGAATGAGTAGTTTTTTAATTGTAGAGTTATTATACAATTAAAAAGATAATGAATAATCAAAATTAAATGATAAATGAAATAAAAATATTTACCACCGATGACGAGAAAGTTTCATTACAGGTTTCCTTGGAAAAGGAAACAGTGTGGCTTACTCTTGACCAAATGGCTAAGTTGTTTGACAGGGATAAATCTGTTATTTCAAGGCATATAAAAAATGTATTTAACGAAAAAGAATTAGACTATCTTTCAGTTGTTGCAAATTTTGCAACAACTGCCTCCGATGGCAAAATTTATCAAGTGGATTATTATAATCTTGATGTAATCATATCTGTTGGATATCGTGTGAAATCACAAAGAGGAGTACAATTCCGCAAATGGGCGACACAAACCCTAAAACAACACTTGGTTCAAGGTTATACTATTAATGAGCAACGCTTAAAAGAGCGAGGTATCGAATTTAATGAAGTCCTTTCGTTGTTGAGTTCCACTTTGGAAAATCAAACTTTGATAAACGATGAAGGTGTTGCGGTACTGAAAGTTGTGCAAGAATATGCAAAAAGTTGGAGTTTATTACAAGCTTACGACCAACAGAGCCTACCTAAAAGTTCTTTAAAAAACCAAGAAATGAACGCTTTGCCGTATGAAGACGTTTTAAAAGCCATTGACCAACTCAAAAAATCACTCGTTGAAAAGGGGGAGGCTAGTGAACTTTTCGGACAAATACGCAGTAGCGGACTTGAGTCGGCATTGGCTACCATTGAGCAAGGTTTCGGTGAGGAATATTTTTACCCTAATGTAGCAAGTAGAGCGGCTCATTTACTCTATTTCATCATAAAAAATCATCCGTTTGCCGATGGAAACAAACGTACGGGAGCATTTTTGTTTTTGTGGTATTTGCGTATCAATCAACATCTTTTGCAAAAACCTGTGGAAAACTTAATCAACGACAATACATTGGTTGCTTTAGCTTTATTAGTTGCTGAAAGTAAACCTGAACAAAAAGAATTAATAATACGTTTAACAGAACATTTCATTAACGTCTGAATAAAAAAATAAGATAATGAGTTATTTAACATTCAAAAAGAAAGAATTAATCAATTTGGAATATTCTCTTGACAGAGAGTTTCTTGGCACCAATCGCGGGGGCGGATACAGCTCTTCTACCCTTGTTTTTTGCAATACACGAAAATATCACGGACTTTTGGTAGTTCCACTCGAAAATTTCAGAGGGAAGAATCACGTGTTGTTGTCTTCACTTGATGAAACCATCATTCAGCACGGACGCGAATTCAATTTTGCGGTGCATCAATATCCCGAAACTTACGAACCTCGCGGACACAAATATATCGTGGACGTTTCCTACGAAAAAGCCTTTACGGTCATTTATCAGGTGGGAGGCGTAACGCTCAAAAAGGAAATCTTGATGGTACATAATGAACCTCAGGTTTTGGTTCGTTACACTTTGCTCGAAGCCCACTCCCCTACTAAGTTGAGGTTGAATCCGTTATTAGCATTTCGGGACATTCATTCGCTTAGTAAAGCCAACGATTTGGCAAATAAAAACATTGAAAAAATTGATGGAGGAATCAAAGCCAAACTTTATCCCGATTTCCCATATTTGCATTTACAATTAAGCCAAGAATCTGATTTTGAATATAATCCGAATTGGAATTACAATATTTTCTATAAGAAAGAAAAAGAACGCGGATACGATTATACGGAAGATTTGCTTACGCTCGGCTATTTCGAGTTGAGCATCAAAAAAGGCGAAAGTGTTGTATTTTCGGCAAGTACGGAGGAAAATAACAGCAAGCAACTCAAACAAAAATTCACCCGACTTATCAATCAGCGACGTGAACGAAATTCCTTTGAGGAATGCCTCCACTACTCTGCCTCGCAGTTTTTGATTCAAAAAGCGGGTGAAATTCGCGTAAAAGAAGGCTATCATTGGTATAACAGCAACACGCGTGACACGTTCATCGCCTTGCCGGGAATTGCCTTGGCGGAAAATACTCAAAAAACGTTTGAAGACGTACTTACATCAACCAAGAAATATTTTTCCAACGGGCTTTTTGAAAAAACGATAAGCACGCACGTTACTGAACCTCAATACGATGCCGACACGTCACTTTGGTTTTTCTGGACGATTCAGCAGTATGAAAAATACACCAAAAAGACGCCAAAACAGCTTTGGAAAGAATTTGGTGAAATGATGCGAACCATTTTGGAAACTTACAAAAACGGACAGCATAAATCCATACGAATGGATAACAACGGATTGATTTGGTCGGAAGATATTAGCCGTCCGTTAACGTGGGTCGATGCTCAATTTGATGGCGGAGCCATTGTTCCGCGAAATGGTTATGTGGTGGAAGTTAATGCGTTGTGGTACAATGCTGTATGTTATGCACTTGCTTTGGCAGAAGCCTCAAAGGATAAAGATTTTCTGAAAGAATGGAGCGATTTACCTACGATGATTGCTGAAAATTTCAATCAAACCTTTTGGATTGCTGACAAAAAATACTTGGCAGATTATGTGAATTATGCTCATCAAAATCGTGATGTTCGCCCCAATCAGTTGATAACTTGTGCGTTGGCGTATTCTCCTTTGGATGAGCGAAGTAAGAAACGCGTTTTGGACATTGTCAGACAAGAATTGCTCACACCACGAGGATTGCGTTCGTTATCACCTAAAAATAAAAGTTACGAAAGCGTAAGTATTGGCAACGTGTACGACCGTGACCGAGCTACATTTAACGGGTCGGTACATCCTTGGTTTATAGGATTTTATATAGAAGCTCATTTAAAAATTTATGGAAAAACCTATATCCCTGATGCAGAAGCAATTTTAGCTGATTTTGAGGAAGAATTAAGCGGACACGGCGTAAGTACCATTTCGGCAATTTATGATGGAAATCCGCCATTCCGTTCGCGAGGTTGCATTTCCAAAGCCCGAAATGTAGCCGAAATCCTTCGAGCCAAACAGCTGACAATGAATTATGAGTTGTAAAATGTAAGGGTGAAATATTTTTCGCCCTCACGGAAAATACAATCCATAGACGATTAAGGAATGAAAAAAGATACGAAACCATTGAACAAAAATTTACTTTCGGAGCTTTCCGTCTTAATAGAAAACGGTCAGCAACAGATAGTTTATTATGCCAACAGCACCCTTACCCTTGTCTTTTGGCAGGTTGGAAAGCGTATCAATGAAGATGTATTAAACAATGAACGAGCTACTTACGGAAAACGGATTGTACCAATGATTGCCAATGAGTTGGAATCTAAATACGGACGTAATTTTACGGAAAAAAATATCCGAAGAATGATGCAGTTTGCAGAGGTATTTCCTGATTTTCAAATTGTCGTTACACTGTCACGACAATTGAGTTGGTCGCAATTTTTGGTGTTAATCCCATTAAAAAACCACGAAGCGAGAATGTTTTATGCCGAGCTTACGGCGAACGAATCGTTGAGTGTTCGAGAACTTCGTAAGCAAATCACTACCAAAGCCTTTGAGAGAATGCAAATTGCTAATTTACAAGTTCAACAATCGGAAATTATTCCTATAAATACTTTCAAAGACCCCTATCTATTGGATTTTTTAGGACTTCGAAGTGATTATTTGGAAAAAGATATTGAAACAGCTATTTTACATAAATTAGAGTCCTTTATTTTAGAACTTGGAAAAGGATTTGCCTTTGTAGAACGCCAAAAACGAATGATTATTGATGGAGAAGATTTCTATTTAGACCTTTTGTTTTTCCATAGAAAATTAAAGCGATTGATTGCCATTGAGCTAAAAATCGGTAAATTCCAAGCCAAACACAAAGGACAAATGGAACTTTACCTCAAATGGTTAAATAAATACGAACGTCAGGAGGGCGAAGAAGCTCCTATCGGACTGATTTTGTGTGCTGAAAATAGCAAGGAACAAGTAGAGCTTTTGGAAATTCATAAAGATGGTATTATGGTTGCCGAGTATTGGACAGAGTTACCTCCTAAAAAACAATTGGAAAAAAAATTACACGAAGCCTTCATTGAAGCACGTGAGCAGTTTGAAAACAAGGGGTTATTGAATAAATAAAAACGAAATCGGTGAATATGTACGTTACGAAAAAGCGTGTAAATGTTCAAAAGAAAACCTTTTTATAAGTAAATATAAATGATAATAATAAAGAATAAAACAGATAAAACGTAGAATCTTTATCTTCATAAGAAGAAAATACTTCTACACGTGAAGAAACAAAATCTTCTGATGAAGAAAATGTTTCTTCTTATGGATAATATAATGCTACTGATGAATTATTTAATTCTTCATTAGAATATAAAAGTTCTACTAAAGAAGATTTTAATTCTACATCTGTTTTATTGTAAAATCAATAAGAATAACTATTTTTATAATATAAAAGACAAATTAAGATGAGAAAAAGGTCATTTGCCGAAATCATCACATCGGCACAACTATTAGTAAAAGCCCTCACCGAACGAGGTGAAAATTTGCCTGTGGGTGTTACCGCTCAAATGCGTGACAAACTAAACACTGCCTACCAAAAAGCAGCAGAAGTCAATGTAGAACAGGAAAAACTCAAAGCCCAACTCAAAGAAAAAACCGCCGAGTTAGAAAAACATATTGCCGAAACGGAAGAGGTATATGCCTTTTTGAAAAAATACATCAAAATGGGCGAACCGCAAGAACGTTGGCGAGAATTTGGTTTTGAGGATAAACGATAGGCGGTAAGATTGCACAATGTAGGGAGGGGATATATCCCTTCCGCAGTTACGAAACGTATCAATGTGAGGGCGTGTGTGAAGTTGTTATTGTAATATTTTCGAAATGAATCACAAGTAATAGGTATTTTCAGTAATAGCACTGAAATTCAATAAGATGAAGTTATTAAACAATGAAGCTATTTACCGATATAAAAGATATTATTTTACAGGCTCGTGAAAAGGCGATACGCTCAGTCAATAACGCACGTACGCTAATGTATTGGCATATTGGTAAACGTATTTTTGAGGAAGAACAGCAAGGTAAAAAACGAGCAGATTACGGAAGTTACCTCATTAAGGAGCTTTCTGCCAAGTTAGAACCCGACTTCGGGAGTCTTTGTTCATTTCGACAACTGAACTTATATAGGCAATTTTACAAAACTTTCCCAATTGTGAACGCACTGCATTCACAATTGAATTGGACTCAGTATAAGATACTTATGCGAATAGATGACCAACATAAACGAGAGTTTTACATCGCCGAAACAACAAAAAATAATTGGACTTCTCGGCAGTTGGAACGACAAATAAACGCTTCTTTGTACGAAAGACTTTTGCTTTCGAACGATAAAGAAAGCGTGCTTGCCGTTGCTCGAAATGAAAGGCAACCTTCTGACCCAAAAGAAATAATCAAAGACCCTATGGTTTTGGAATTTTTGGGTCTGAAACAACAAAGTACCTATTATGAAAAGGATTTAGAAACTAAAATGCTTTCTCATTTACAGGAGTTTTTGTTGGAATTGGGCAATGGGTTTTCGTTTGTAGCTCGGCAAAAACACATTCATATTGAGGGAGATGAGTTTTTCGTAGATTTAGTGTTTTACAATCGTTTGTTACAAAGTTTTGTGATTATCGAAATCAAAACCGATAAACTTACCCATCAGGATATAGGGCAGTTACAGATGTACGTCAATTATTATGACCGCACACAGAAACTCAGCCACGAAAACCCAACTATTGGCATTTTACTTTGTGCCGACAAAAATGACGCTGTGGTAAAATATACTCTTCCTGAGAATCAAAAGCATATTATAACAAGTAAATACCAATTGTATTTGCCAACAGAAAAACAACTTTTAGATGAAATACGTAAAGAAATTGAAAATTTTGAAATAAATGAAGAAGATGAAAAACCTGATGAAGTACAATAAAAATCTTTCATCATAAACAAGAAAAACAGCTTAATTCAGCTTGAAAATAGAAAAAATTAGCAAAATCAATAGAATTTTAAATAGAAACGCCAAATAAGTAAGAATGATATGAGTGTAAAAGTACTAATGTTCGGTTGGGAGTTTCCGCCCCACATCAGTGGAGGGCTTGGCACAGCCTGTTATGGAATCGCCAAAGGATTAGCAAAGCACAACGTAAATGTTTTGTTCGTGATGCCAAAAGCAGGGGGTGATGAGGATAGTTCCGTCGCACAGATTATAAACGCAAGTGATGTGGAAATGCTCCAAAATATGGAAAATATTGAGGAGTTTTGGAAGAACATCAACTTTCTGGAAATCGGCTCGAACCTTGTCCCCTATTTAGACCCTGAAACCTTTGCCCGCGAACGCGAAGCTTATCTGAAAACGGGCGAAAGTAAGGAGAAAATTTCTTTCAGAAATAAATTCCAATTCTCGGGAAAGTACGGCGCAAACCTGATGGAGGAAGTCTATCGGTATGCTTTGGTTGCCGGAACCGTGGCAAAGAATCATCAGTTTGATGTTATTCACGCCCACGATTGGCTCACGTACAGCGCAGGGATTGTTGCTAAGAAACTATCGGGAAAACCGCTTGTCGTTCACGTGCACGCTACGGAATATGACAGAGGCGGGGAACACAATCGAAATACATTAGTTTACGACATCGAAAAACGAGGAATGGAAGCCGCCGACATTGTGGTTACGGTGAGTAACTGGACGCGCAACATCGTGGTTGAGAAGTACGGAATCAATCCGGAGAAGGTTATCACGGTGCACAATGCAGTTGACTTTTCGGCAGAGACCACCGAGAAGGAAGAACGAGGCGTTAAAGAGAAAATCGTGACTTTCTTAGGAAGAATCACGCTGCAAAAAGGTCCGGAATACTTCGTTGAAGCCGCCGCAAAGGTGTTAAAACGAACGCCCAATGTGCGTTTTGTAATGGCAGGAAGCGGCGAAAAGATGAATCCGCTTGTCCGACGAGTGGCACAGCTGGGCATCGGAACAAAATTCCATTTCACGGGCTTTCTCAAAGGAGGCGAAGTGCAACGGATGTTCCGCTATAGCGATGTTTATGTGATGCCTTCGGTTTCAGAGCCTTTCGGGATTTCACCTTTGGAAGCGATGCGTTCGGGCGTGCCTACCATCATTTCAAAACAGTCGGGCGTAGCCGAAGTATTGAATCACGCCATTAAAGTTGATTATTGGGACATTGACGCACTGGCTGACGCTATTCACGGCATTCTCTCCTACCCTACGCTCGCCGAATTTATGTCGCGGGAAGGCTACGACGAGGTAAATCAACTCAAATGGGAAAATGCTTCCTTAAAGCTCAAAACCATTTATGAGATGCTTGTGAGTAAGTAAAGAATGACCAATCAGTAAATTATAAAAACTATAAGATGGCAGAAAATAAAAAAGAATCAAGAAATATCAACATAAAAACAGATAACGATATGAAGAAATCAGTTTGTATGTATTTTCAAATACACCACCCCGAACGACTTAGAAAATATCATTTCTTTGATATAGGAAAGAAACATAACTATTTTGATAATTACGCCAATCGTTCTGAATTAGAAGACCTTGCCGAAAATTGTTATCTCCCTGCCAACGCACTGTTGTTGGATTTGATTAAGAAATACAACGGAAAGTTCAAGGTTGCCTTTTCGATTTCGGGTTCGGCAATCGACCAATTAAATATGCACACTCCTGAGGTAATCCGCTCGTTTCAAGAACTTGCTGAAACTGGTAATGTGGAGTTTCTGGCGGAAACCTATTCGCATTCATTGGCTTCTCTTTCAGAGGATTCGGACGAGTTTGAACAACAAGTAAAACGCCACGTAAATGTGGTAAAAAGTCTTTTTGGGAAGAAGCCTGTAACGTTCCGAAATACGTCTTTGATTTATTCTGACAAAATCGGAGAGCGAGTAGCCAAACTTGGTTTCAAAACAATGCTTACCGACGGAGCAAAACACGTTTTGGGTTGGAAAAGTCCGAACTTTGTGTATAAAAATCCGATAGATGAAAATCTAAATTTATTATTGAAAAACAGTAAGTTAAGTGACGATATTGCCATTCGATTTTCTGACAGACAATGGGGCGAATATCCGCTTACTTCCGAGAAATATGCTTCGTGGGTAAAACATAGTTTGGCAGAAACCGAAGTGCTTAATCTGTTTATGAATTACGATGTTATCGGTCATTACAATCGCAAAGAAAGTGGCATTTTCGACTTTTTGGAGTATTTTGTAAAAAATATGATGGAAGACGATGAGTATCAGTTTCTTCTTCCGAAAGAAGTTGTTAAAAAACACACTGCGAAAGATGTTTTGCCCGTTCCTTTCCCAATTTCGTGGACAGACGAAGAGCGTGACATTACTTCGTGGCTCGGAAACGAATTACAGAAAGAGGCGTTCAACCAATTATTTAGAATTCAGTCTATTGTAAAGAAGAAAAAGAATGCAGAATTGTCCGACGATTACGGACGATTACAAGCGAGTGAACATTTTTATCATATGCGGACTAAACTCTTCTCTACTTCGGATTATCATAAGTATTTCACTCCGTATGATTCTCCGTACGAGGCGTTTATCAACTATATGAACATTTTGAGTGATTTTGAGGTACGTTTGGAAGAAAAGTAATATAATGAACTGCTGTGGTTGTGAACGCTATGGCAGTTTTTTTTACAATAAATTTATATACTAATGATCGCGATAGTTATTTTAAGTTTATGCTATATTGTCGTAGCTTTTTTAGTTACAGAAAAGAATGCTGAACAAACCCTTTCAGGCTACAATACAATGTCAGAAGAAGAACGCAAAAGAGTGGATATAAGGACTTATATTCCATTTTTTAAGAGATTTCATCTGTTTTTGGGAATTTCATCGTTCATTGGTGGAACAATGATTCTTTATTTTATAAACGAACATTGGGGTGTCCTTTTCACTGTATTTTACCCTCTTGTCATTTACCCTTATTTTATTTGGAAAGGAAAAAAGTCCGATAATAATACCGGACTTTTCCATTAACCAACCAAAACTTTAAATTATGAAAACTATTATTTGAAGTTTTGCAATGAGCTACCACCCTCATTGCATTGCAAAGGTACAAATAATTTTCAATACACAATAGTTAATTTCAACTTTAACAAAAGTTTATTACCTGATAAACGTTTTCGCTGTCTATTTTTTGAGAATATTAAGATTTTATTTAATAATTAGCAATTTTATTTTGCTGACAAAAATAAAATTTAGACGTTCCATTTTTACTTCTAAAAACAAAATGACAAACAACTCTATTTGAAGTATTTTTTATAAATCAATCTATTCTTTCTTAATTTGTGCAACATCCATCAAAACATCAGTGAAATGATGTCCTGTATGTGCTCCGAAGAAACTTCCCGTCAAGCGGACGTTTTTGTCAATATAATTTGTAAATTTAATATCCGAAGTTGAGGTTAATTGAACTTCTAAAATATTAGTTTGTGCAGGATTAAACCCGTCATCTTCTTCGTCTGCAACAAGATTTATAGGGTTTCTGAGTTCTAATATAAATACCTCCTCCTTTGCATCTACCTCTGGACTTTCACCATACCCCGGAGGTCCGAAAAATGTTTTGATCTTTATAATACCAGAAATTACCGATATAGAGGGTTCATAGAAATATTCCTTGTAACCTTCCGCATTTTTTTTGATATTTTCATCCGGTTTATGAAAGTCGGATGCAATATTGCTTTGTACATTCTGTTGGGTAGCTTGTTGCTTCGAGTTGTCTTTACAACCTACAAAGGAAAGCACCAGTCCGATAAGTCCCAGAAAAATTAGATTATTACTTTTCATAATACAATATTTTTAGTTTTTGCTGAAAATCAGCACAAAGTTACAAAATAATTATTAAGTTGAAAATATGAAAAAAGGTGCGTGTTTACGCACCTTAAAACATTATTTACTCCTTTCCTCAATCCACTTTCGTGCATTTACAAAAGCCTCTAACCAAGGTGAAACTTCATCGTGTCGATTTTCGGGGTAATTTGCCCAATTCCATTGAAAAATAGAACGTTCGATATGTGGCATCATTACCAAATGGCGACCCGTTTTATCACAAAGCATTGCCGTATTATAATCTGAGCCATTAGGATTGGCAGGATAACCTTCATAAGCGTATTTTGCAACGATATTATATTCATTTTCAGCCATTGGCAGGTGGAATTTTCCTTCCCCGTGCGAAATCCAAACGCCTAATGTTGCTCCTTCCAATGAAGAAAGCATCACCGAATTATTTTTCTGAACAGTTACCGAAGTAAACCCACTTTCGTGTTTTCCGCTATCATTGTGTAACATTTTTCCGTGTATTTCGTGCTCAGGATTAATCACTTCTAACTCCATAAACAACTGACAACCATTACAAATTCCTACCGAAAGCGTATCTTCTCTCTTGAAGAAATTCTCCAAAGCCGTTTTTGCTTTTTCGTTATAGAGAAAAGCTCCTGCCCAACCTTTGGCACTTCCCAACACGTCCGAATTTGAAAATCCACCTACAGCTCCGATGAATTGCACATCTTCCAACGTTTCTCTTCCTGAAATAAGGTCAGTCATATGCACATCTTTCACATCAAAACCTGCTAAATACATCGCATTTGCCATTTCACGTTCGGAATTACTTCCTTTTTCACGAATTACAGCCGCTTTTGGTCGTTTTCCACTCGAAAGTTTAGGTTTTTGACCTGTAAAATGCTTCGGAAATACAAAATTTAACGGTTGCTCCGAGTAATTTTGATATCTTTCTGTTGCTTTATCGTTTTTAGTTTGTTTTTTGTCTAACAAATAAGAAGTTAAAAACCAAATATCACGTAATTCCGAAATATTAAATGTCAATTCTGTATCAAAATTCTTAATATTCAGGATATCAGAATTTGTTACTGTTCCAATTTTGAAAACTTCAATCCCTTCTGATTTCAGATAATTTTCTGCTTCTGTATTTGCCTGAAAAACAAGACCAATATTTTCATTAAATAATAATTTCGCTGTGTCTTCTTCTTTAAAAACTGAAAAATCAAAATCAGCTCCCAAATCATTTTCTGCAAAACACATTTCTAACAGAGTAGTGATGAGACCACCGCTTCCTATATCGTGTCCTGCTTGTACTTTACCTTGATTTACAAGATATTGAATAGCACTGAATGCCTTTTTGAAATATTCAGCATCTTTAATAGTTGGAGCTTCTTTTCCAATTTTATTTAAAATTTGAGCAAATGAAGAACCTCCCAATTTGAATTTATCTTGCGACAGATTGATGTAGTAAATCGCTCCGCCGTTTCGCTTTAAAACAGGCTCTACTACTTTGGTAATATCCGTGCAATTCGCAACAGATGAAATGATTACCGTACCAGGGGCAATCACGTCTCCATCAGGATATTTTTGCTTCATTGAGAGTGAATCTTTTCCTGTTGGAATATTGATTCCCAATTCAATAGCAAAATCCGAACAGCCCTTTACAGCTTCGTACAGACGAGCGTCTTCTCCCTTATTTTTACAAGCCCACATCCAATTGGCTGAAAGTGAAACTCCTTTGATTCCGTTTTTAAGCGGTGCCCACACAATATTAGACAAAGCCTCCGCAACTGCATTTCGGCTTCCTGCCACAGGGTCAATCAACGCTGTAAGAGGCGAATGCCCTATGGTTGTCGCAATTCCCTCTTTGCCTTGATAATCAAGAGCCATAACTCCCACATTATTAAGTGGTAACTGCAAAGCTCCTACACATTGCTGCTTCGCTACACGCCCGCCCACGCATCGGTCAACTTTATTAGTAAGCCAATCTTTACAAGCAACAGCTTCAAGTTGTAAAACTTGTTCTAAATATGATTTTATATTACTTTGATAGTACACTAAATCTTCATATTCTGTTTTGACAGAAGTGTCCTCCATTATGGTTTTTGGAGAACTTCCAAACATATCCGACAGATGAAAATCCAAAGGCTTCGTGTTTTTCTTTTTAGAAGTTATTGAAAAACGCTTATCAGAAGTTACCTCTCCTACCTCATACATTGGGCTTCGTTCACGTTCAGCTATGGTTTTTAATTTTTCAATATGTTTGTTTCCAATAACCAATCCCATACGTTCCTGCGATTCATTCCCGATGATTTCCTTATCAGAAAGCGTTGGGTCGCCCACAGGAAGTTTGTCCAAATTAATTTTTCCACCTGTTTCTTCAATAAGCTCAGAAAGGCAATTCAGATGTCCACCTGCCCCGTGGTCGTGAATGGAGACTATCGGATTTTCATCAGCCTCTACCATTGCTCGGATGGCGTTGGCAGCTCGTTTTTGCATTTCAGGATTGGAACGCTGAATTGCATTTAGTTCAATTCCAGAACCAAACGCTCCTGTATCAGCACTTGAAACAGCGGCTCCTCCCATACCAATACGATAGTTTTCTCCACCTAAAATTACGATTTTATCTCCTTCTTTTGGCTGATGTTTTATAGCTTGAGATTTCTTTCCATATCCTACACCACCAGCTAACATAATTACCTTATCGAATCCCAACTTCTTTGCATCTTCCTCGTGTTCAAAGGTTAAGAGCGAACCTGCAATGAGTGGCTGTCCAAATTTATTTCCAAAATCAGAAGCTCCGTTCGAAGCTTTAATAAGAATATCCATCGGAGTTTGATACAACCATTTGCGTTCATCCATCGCCTTTTCCCACGGGCGATTTTCTTCCAATCGAGAATACGAAGTCATATACACTGCCGTCCCTGCAAGTGGCAATGAGCCTTGCCCTCCTGCCAATCGGTCGCGAATTTCCCCACCAGAACCTGTCGCAGCTCCATTAAAGGGTTCAACAGTCGTTGGAAAATTATGTGTTTCTGCTTTAAGCGAAATAACAGACTCAAAATTTTTAGTTTCAAAAAAGTCAGGTTTGTCAGCCGTTTTTGGAGCAAATTGCTCTACAACAGGACCTTGAATAAAAGCGACATTATCTTTGTAAGCAGAAACAATTTCGTTAGGATTTATTTCAGAAGTTTTCTTAATCAGTTTGAAAAGAGAACTTGGTTTTTCTTCACCATCAATGATAAAAGTTCCGTTAAAAATCTTATGGCGACAATGCTCCGAGTTGATTTGAGAAAATCCAAAAACCTCAGAATCAGTGAGTTTTCTATCTAACTTCTTTGATAAATTATTGAGATATTCTACTTCCTCAATGCTTAATGATAATCCTTCTTTTTGATTATATTCCTCAATATCATCAATTTCTAAAACAGGTTCGGGTGTAATATTTATGGTAAAAATATCTTGACACAGCCCATTGTATTTCTGAAATAGCATTGGGTCAAAATCAGTAAAATCCTCGGATACTTCGTTAAATTCTTCTATACGAATAATTCCTTGGATATCCATATTTTGGGTAATTTCGACAGCGTTTGTACTCCAAGGGGTAATCATTGCTGCACGGGGACCTACAAAAAATCCTTTAAGAACTTCCTGCTCAATTTTCTTAGCTCCACCAAAAAGCCAATTTAGTTTAGAAATCGTTTGTTCGGATAAGTTTTCGGTAGTTTGCACCGCATATAAATTCTGCTTCGGATTTTTAAAGAAATGTATCATTGATTTATGGATTTAAGTGACAAATTTAGACAAAAAAAACGAATTGCGAAACGAGGGAGAATGAAAAATTTGTGCCAATATTCGTAATTCACATTACAAAGAAATACTTCTGTTAAAAATTTGTGATAGGTGATCTTTTTAGAAGTAAATTACAGAATCGTTTTTAAAACCAAAAGTTAATCAAAATATTTGCCCAGTGTAATAAGAGTTGTTTTATTAAAATATAGCTCAAAACAATTGTTTATTTATTCGATTTTTATAACGTCGGAAAATGTTGAACCAAAAAGCTTAGGAAATGGTATTTTTAATATTTCTATCAAACGTATTATTAAACGGAGATATGTTTTAATACTAATTTCCGAAGTTTCTACCTGATAACCAACCTTCCTCATAAAGAAACAAAAAAGGCTGCCATTTGGCAACCTTTTTTATAGTCTATTTTATCAAATTATTTTACTAAGTTGATTTCAACACGACGGTTTAAAGCTCTTCCTTTAGCATTTTTGTTGCTTGCGATTGGTCTCTCAACTCCGTATCCTTTTGCAGATAAACGTGTATCAGAAATACCTCTTTGAACCAAGTAAAGTTTTACTGAATCAGCTCTTTCTTGTGAAAGTGTAAGGTTTTTAGCTTTGTTACCTGTGCTGTCAGTATGTCCTTCAATTGTAAATTTAGAGTTAGGATATTGGTTCAATACGCTAACGATTTGCTCTAATACTGCAGCTGACTGAGGTTTGATAGAAGCTTTACCTGTTTCGAACAAGATAGTTTTAGCATACTCATTCAATGTTTTTTGTACTTCTTCAGTAACCTCTGGGCAACCTTTGTTAGATGCAGGACCAGCTACTTGCGGACACTCATCATCTTTGTCATAAACACCATCTTTATCAGTGTCTGGCCAAGGACAACCTTTGTTTTCTTTTGGACCAGCTACTTTTGGACAAGCGTCATCTTTATCAGCTACACCGTCTCCATCTGAATCAGGACATCCGTTCAATGATCTTGGACCAGCTTGGTTTGGACAAGCGTCATCTTTATCGGCGATTCCGTCTCCGTCTGAATCAGGACATCCGTTGAAATCTTTTGAACCTGCATCGTTTGGACAAGCGTCATCTTTATCAGCGATTCCGTCTCCGTCTGAATCAGGACATCCGTTTAATTCTTTTGGACCAGCTACTTCTGGACACTCATCTTTCTCATCAATGATTCCGTCTCCGTCAGTGTCTTTGCTACCAAATTTGATAGTAACACCTAAAGAGTGTTGAGCATAGTCTAAACCTACTTCACCTTTTGGCATGTGGTTGTAAGTAGTCTGAGCATTCAAACCGATATTTTGAGTAAACCAGAAGTTAGCTCCAGCACCTCCTAAAAATTTGAATTCTCCTTCTTTGTCGATGTTAGCGTAACCTACCCCCACTTGTGCATAAGGATCAAACCATCTTGCTCCTTCCCACAACGTATTTATGTGATATTTACCTCTTGCGTCGATAGCCCAGAAAGACTTGTCTACTTTTTGTCCTCCTTTGTGATATCCGAAACCTTTTTCGATTTTGTTCAAAGATCCTGAAACTTCAACAGAAACACCACTTCCGATATATCTACCTACTGAAAGGCGAGATACAGCTGGAAGAACGTTGATGTCGCTTGGTCCTGCCCAATCTTTCAATAGTTCTCCAAAAGTACTTGGTGTACGGATATCTACTGAGTTAACTCCAAATCCTATTTGCCAAGGATTGCTTTCATCTTGTGCCTGAACACCTACCGAAAAAACAGCTGCTAAGGCAATTAAAGTTACTTTGATTTTCTTCATACTTAAAAATGAATTTTGATTACTACTTTATTTTGGGTGCAAATATAACTATATTTTTTTATTTTTTATGCTTTTCACGAATTTTTTTTGCTTTTTTCGATATTTAAATTACTCCCAAAGACTTCCCTACCTCTGTAAAGGCCTCTATTGCTTTGTCTAAGTGTGATTTAGAGTGTGCTGCTGAGAGTTGTACACGTATACGAGCCTTTCCTTTTGGAACTACCGGATAGAAAAATCCAATCACATAAATTCCTTTTTTTAGCAATTCATCTGCCATAATTTGAGACACTTGAGCATCGTAAAGCATCACTGGTACTATTGCACTGTCGCCTTCCACAATGTCGAATCCTGCTGCTTTCATCCCTTTTTTGAAATAGTTAGTATTCCATTCCAACTTATCGCGAAGCGATGTATCTTTAGAAATCAAATCAAAAACCTTGATAGAAGCTCCCACAATAGCTGGTGCTAATGAGTTGGAAAATAAATACGGACGCGAACGTTGACGTAAAATTTCAATAATTTCTTTTTTACCTGTGGTGTAACCTCCCATCGCACCGCCTAAGGCTTTTCCTAACGTACCTGTAATAATATCGACTCTACCTAAAGCGTTTTTAGCTTCCATAGTTCCTTTCCCTGTAGCTCCGATAAAACCTGCTGCATGACATTCATCTACCATTACCAAAGCATCGTATTTATCAGCCAAATCACAAATCTCATTTAGAGGTGCAACCACACCATCCATCGAAAAAACCCCATCGGTAACTATAATTTTAAATCTCGCTCCTGCTGCATTTGCTTCCTGAAGTTTAGCTTCTAAATCTTGCATGTTACTATTTTCGTAGCGGAAACGTTTTGCTTTGCACAAGCGAACACCATCAATGATAGATGCGTGATTTAAGGCATCGGAAATAATTGCATCTTCTTCGGTGAATAAAGGTTCAAACACCCCTCCGTTAGCATCGAAAGCTGCAGCATACAATATGGTATCTTCAGTTCCGTAAAAGTCTGCTATTTTTTTTTCTAATTCTTTGTGGATATCCTGAGTTCCACAAATGAAACGGACGGAAGACATACCAAAGCCATGTGAATCTAAAGCATCTTTGGCAGCTTGAATTACTTCGGGATGTGAGGAAAGTCCTAAATAGTTATTAGCACAAAAGTTAATCACTTCCTCTCCCGTTGAAATCTTGATTTCAGCACCTTGTTTTGATGTAATAATGCGTTCTTTCTTGTAAAGACCCGCTTCTTTAATTGATTCTATTTCAGCTTGTAAATGCTTTTTTATTTCTCCGTACATAATTGAAAAATGGTTTGATTGTTCTTTAGACTACAAAGGTAGTTATTTATTCATTGACTACAAAAATATTCTTGTAAAAATACGTGGGCAGATTCTGTCATGAAATTATGGTTTTTATTCTCTTTGTATCACTACCTATCTTTATACAATTCCACAGGGGGACGATAATTCACTCCTTGCTTCAACAGATAGTCCAGTTGAAAATCTAATTTTTTGACAAAATTTTCCCAGCTACGATTTGGCATTTCTGTCCAACCTGCTTCTGCCATAGCAAATGCTCGGGGGAATGTCATATAAAACGCTCTGAACAAATCCTTTACACTTTCTCCCCAAAGGGTGGCTTCCACACCAAAGATGTACTGCTTTTCTTCCTCTTTATTTAAAGAAAATGACGGATTGAACTCATACACGCGTTGCAAAGTCAAAGTAGGCATCCAACCAACGTTAGGCAAATCATTTTTCCACTGTGGATAATCAAAATATGCATATTCACCAGGGGAGCAAATGACTTTAAAGCCATCTTTTTTTGCTCTTTCTAAAACTTCAGGCGTTGTATTATAACGCCATAAATACATAATGCTGTTTTTTGGATATTCAGGCGTTTCTAATTCTAACCACACCAAAGGTTGTTTTCCATTTTTAACTAATGATTCATTGACTCTTGAAAAGAAATAGCTAACTAATTGGTGATTATCTGTAACTTGTAATCTTTTCTTTAAATCTTGTACCGATGGATTTTCAATCCATTTATCAAGCGGCGCCTCATCACCTCCAATATGGAAATACAAACACGGAAATACATCCGAAAGTTCCGTAATCACATCATCAATAAACCTAAAAACGTTTTCTTTGGACACACAAAGCAGATTTTTAGAAACCCCTGCAACGTTACGTACTTTAATGATCGTATCATTACAGCTTAACTCCGGATAGGCCGCAATAGCAGCGTCGCTATGACCTGGAACGTCAAACTCTGGGATAATTTGAACGTTACGTCGCAATGCATATTGCACTAATTCTCTCATTTGATCTTGTGTGTAATACCCTTCGTTATTGCGTTTATCTCCCTCGAAATCTGTTCTTTTAGACCCAATCTCTGTCAATTTCGGATATTTTTTAATTTCAATACGCCACCCTTGATCATCCGTAAGATGTAAATGCAGAAAATTAAATTTGTATTGAGCCATTGCATCAATGTATTTTTTCAGATCTTCCATCTTCCAATAATGTCGTGCAGGATCAACCATCAATGCTCGATAAGCAAAACGAGGTGCGTCATTGATTTTCATACAGGTTATGAAATTTGACCGATTGTATTTTGACTGTGCTACCAATTGCTTCAAAGTCTGAATTGCATAGAAAGCACCTGCCTTTTCTTTGGACTTAATAATAATCACTTTAGGTTGAATATCAAGAATATAACCTTCTTGATTGTTGATAGAATGATCTTGCTTAACAGAAATTTTTAGAGTAGATTTAGAAGAATTATCATCTGTTGGGAAAAGAAGAGATAGTTCTTCTTGTAATGAATCAAAAGCCTTGTCGATTTCAAAAATGACAGTCCTATCCAAACGACACTTCTCTTTTCGAAAAAAAACCTCGTTTGGTTGGGGAATTACTGAAATCTGTTGAGCATTTGCTCCTGCCATAAATACAAAAAAGAATAGACCAAATAACTTCATTATATAGATATTTTTCATATACAATACTCTGATTATCAGTTTTATAAAAACAAGTGACAACTTCGTTATTTTACTTTATGAATTTATTACAACCATTCTAGGTTGCGTTTCGAATAAGTTTTACGGTAAAAATAGCTTCAATGGTGGTTAGAATAAAATATGGTACCATAAGAAATATAACATCTGTGATTGGAGTTTGCTCCACAGCTTTAGCTAAAGGTAATACGAAAACAACCATGGTTCCCATACGCAGAAAAGCTGTCCCCAAAAAAGCAAAAGAAGTATATTTTGGACGTAGCCTGTGTACAGTATAAATAATGGTTAATACCCCTAATGATAATATCAAATGAAACAAACAAATTTTCTCAACAGAAGAAAAAAGATTCAAAGCATACTGCTTGATCAGTAAATCCATAAGAAACTGGGTCAGTGCGATTACTACACAGACTGTCAGAAAAAAACGTACAAAATTCTTCATAGGTTAGTCTTCAGAAAAATTCTTCACTTGCCTAATCACAGAATAAATAGCAACAAAAACTCCCAAAAGAGAGAAAAGCACAGTAAAAAGAGGTTGTAAACTCACGTACTTTTCATCCAACCAAACTCCTAAAAAACAACAAGCAACAATAGTTACTGCCATTTGCAACCCCGTTTGGGAGAATCGTATCCACTTATTTAATTGCTTTGTCGGTAGTCGGTTTTTCATTTAAACTAGTTGGTCTATTACCTCCTTTCATGGTGCATGATACATTAAACACTGCTCCAGGCTCTATGGAAAGTTTGTCAACGGTTACATCTCCTTCAATAACAGCCGTTGATTTTAAAGTTAAAACACTATTCACTCGAAGCGTTCCTTCTATTCTTCCCTCAACATCTGCATTTTCACAAATCACTGTACCTTTGATTATTCCCGTTTTTCCTACTACCAATTTTCCACTGGTTTGGAAATTTCCTTCCACCTCCCCGTCAATTCTAAAATCGGTTTTAGATACTATCTCTCCTTTAAATTTTGTATCCGTAACTATTCTGTTACTACTTGCTGCTGTATTCTCTGCCATAACCTTCTTATTTTCTTTGAACATAATCTATTTCTTTTAAAAGATTAAAAAATCACTTTCCAAAGTTAATGCTTTTTTATTACATACAAAATGTTTTACTCAATTTTTTAAGTCATAGGCTCAAGAAAATTGCTCAAAAAAAGAAGTTCTTATTTTATCAAAAGTATTGATATAGATAAATATCTGATTTTTAATTATTTATTTCCAAAACTTCTGATAACGGACTACGTCCATTTCTTTGAGCAATTCAGTTTGTTCAAAAACAGTTTGATAAAGTGCTTTCGCTACATACGGAGCGTTCATTACCCCGCGTGTGCCAAGTCCATTGAGGATCCACATATTGTCATGCTTTGGATGCTTTCCTACTAAAGGTCTTCTGTCCGAAACTGTCGGACGTACGGAGGCTTCCTGTTCAATAATTTCATAACTACACGAAATCAGTTTTTCTAATTTATCAACCAATTCCTTACGACCTTTTTCAGTGATAGTATCACTCAGGTCATCCCATTCGTATGTAGCTCCTATTTTGTAAACCCCCTCCCCTATTGGTATAATTACACCATCTCCTTTTAGAATTTCATTCAAATCCAAATCAGGGGCGTAAAAAGTCAAAGTTTCTCCTTTACATGGTTTCATAGGTAAATATTGAAAAAACGGATTTTTAAGTACTCCATAACCCTCACAAAAAACAATATGCCTTGCCGAAATGGTTTGATAGTAAACAACATCGTCCTCAATATGTAAATCCTCATAGAAAAAATTTCTATGATGATATATATTTTCATCCCTCCATCGATTGATAGATTCAGTCAAATATGTTTTCACATCAAGCCTTCCCGTGTATTGAACCTTTCCAAACCCAAAGGGAGCTTTAATATGTGTATTATTCTCTGGTAAAATACTTGGATTCAAATATCTTGACAAAATTGGTTTATCAGAAGCGTGAAACCAATTATTTTGTTCTTCAATTGAATTAAATTTTCTAAGTATAGATTGCTCAATACGTATTTTTTTGCTCAATTTTTGTTCCATTTGGTCATAAAAGTTATGTAACAAATCTACCTGTTCATCAGCTTTCCATATAGGAGTAAAACGCTTTAAAACAACTGGATTATACACCCCTGCTGCCACCAAACTCGCCAATTGTGAATGATTGTTGATAATACAAAACGTCTTGTTCTCATTTTCTAATATATGGGCAAAAGAAACACCTGCCAACCCAGCTCCAACAATAATAAAATCAAACATACAATAATCGAATTTATCCTTAATAGAAAAAACTGTTCCGAAACAACTCAGTGCCTCAAAACAGTTTTTTATAAAATTTATTTTTTAATATTAATTTGCCCACATATCGTGCTCTCTACTTCTGATTTTCTCTTTTATTTTATCAGATTCTAAGAGCTGGAATAACGAATTACCCGGTAAATACTCGTTGATTGGTCTGTCACCATAAACGTTTGCTTCCTTATAGATAACTCCGCTAAACATTCTTGCATTTAGCAAATGATCAAAGGAAATTGGTTTAGCATCATTCTTTCTGTTGAAAGTCTTAGCCTCATGCAGAATCTCTCTTGCTTGTGGGTAGAATATCCAAAACAATTCAATCAAAGAAGCCTGAGCATCTTCTGAATCAATAAAGTTGACATCCGGAGCCACTGGTGCAATTGCTAAAATCCGATATTTGAGCTCTCCTTGACGTTTGTCAAAGTACCACCAACCTCTCACGCGGTATTGAGCAATATCACCCGCAGTTAAATCACGACGAATTTTATACTCCTCAGAAACCTGTTCACCTGCGTTCAATTGGTCGTAACCCGCATCCATCAAATCCTCTTTAGTTAAACTGGCTTTGATACTCTCTAAGGTTATCCTCTCAGCAAAATGAGAATCTCTGTAGATGTCTAACTTACCATTCTTAACGTTTTTCATAATAACATCAAACAACGGACGGCGATAAGTACTTACATCCAAGGTATCTATTGGGAAAAGTAACGGAAAATTTACTCGTTCGTTCAGGTCTATAATTTCCCAAGTTTCCACAGACCAAAGAATATCTCTCTCATCGACATACCCGTAAGGTAATGGTTTATCATTGTCTGCATCAATTTGAGCTTCTGTTTTCTTACCAATATCTTCCACCTTTTTAGCATTAAGCAAATTCGCCTGAGCTGAAGAAAGATTAGCAATTAAAACAAACGCTACAAAAAGAACTACGTTTTTTGATTGAAATTTCATTAATTGTTATTTTAGTTTGTTATTTCAACTGAAATCGGAGCTGGTGGTCGTGGTACATATCCAGCTGCACCTTGAATATTTGCCTTAACATCAAAAATTTGAATAATATCTCCTTTTCTTGCTCTACCGATTGCAGCCCTAGCTTGTTCATTCATTCTATCTCCATTCACTTGAACAGAAGGTTGTCCTGGAACAGAAACTTTAAATGACGTAACCGTATACTTCAATTCAAAATCAAAATCCTCAATGGTTGCTCCCACAGGCATTGCTGCTAAGTTCGCCTTAGGCATTTTAACAGTTCCTGATTGTCCAGCAAGTACGGTTACCGCACGAGGAACGTCTTTAATTCTGAACTGACGTGATGAAGAGAATTTTTGTCCATCTATTTCTCCTACTACATTAATTGTTACCTCCCGTCCTTGTCCTGGTTTCAAAACGTAACTTGTACCTGACTTTCTAGATAATCCAGGTGCCGAAGCCGTAACTTTGTTATCAGCAACCCCAGGCATTGAAATTGTAATTGGATTCTCCAACGGACGATACACTACGTTCATCTTATCAGCAGAAATTACAGCTGCATTAGGTTTTGGAATTGTTGAAAATGTTTGATCTACAGGAACAGAAATACGTTTTCCATCTTGATCAAAGTGTAAATTACCTGTAATTCTATGTTCTCCAGCATTTCCTGCATTCACTTTCAACTTCACTTTTCCATCCTGAATATCAAACTCATTTGCTGATAATTTTCTACCATCCAATGACAACTCTACTTCATTTGGCTTTGTTGAAGCATCTTTTCTTCCCAAAACAATAGCTCCATCAAAAGTTTCTCCTTGATAGTACGCCCCTTTTCCTTGTTCCAGTAAAGTGGTATAGTTAGTCATCGAAATCTGAGCTTTCAAATTACCTTCTAACATCATACCATAGAACTCTTGTCCATTAGATCTGATATCAGATTGCATCATCGAAAGTTTTGCTAATGTTGCGATATAAGGAAACCCTTTATAATGGTAATCCAACCATTTTTCTATCGTTCCATCTGCTTTTTTAACGCTTTCGGTATTAAAATTTGCTTTAATTTTTGCAACAAGTTCAGCGTATCGAGGATCATCTCCTAAAAGAGCCAAGGCTTTTTCTCTGTAACTGTCAATTTTATCAACAAATTCCTGTCCCTTAGCATTATAACCCTCGCCTTTGAAAAACAAATCGTCCGTGTACTCGGATTTATCCATTGCTTGATAATCTTTCTCCATAACACCCTTGTCCTCTTGTCCAATCTCTTTGTTCAATCCGTCTTTAATTTCTTGAACAAAACTGTACAATTCGTCAGACAATTCACGCATTTGTTTTGCTTTTTCGTACACTTCTCCGTACTGCTCAGGATTTTCTCTTGCACTATTTCCTAGCGTCTCTATAGCTGCAATATTGGCTGCGTTTGCTCTAACATTCGATGCCTCAAATTTCTCGTTAACTAATCCAAATGCATTTAAAACTTCCTTACCCATGTTCAATGCCAACATAGCTATGAAAACTAAATACATAAGGTTAATCATCCTTTGTCTGGGGGTTAATTTTCCTCCTGCCATAAGTTATTAATTTTTAATTAGTTAGTTAACAATTATTTACCCATAGCAGATAACATTCCTCCATAAACTTTATTCAAGGATTTCAAATTATCTTGGAATGATACCATTTGTTGATTCAATGAATTGAGATTATCAACAACACCAGCCTGAGCTGCTACCTGATTCTCTGTTCTTTCTAATTGTAATTTGTATAAACTGTTTAATGATTCTAAATGAGATGCAGCAATTGAAAGCTCTTCTCCATATTTATGAGTAGCTGTCATTGAAGTAGTTACAGGAGCTATTTCTTTAGCTGCACCCGCGAAATTTTCAATTGATTTACCTAATGATTGCATCAAATTCGCATCAATTTTAGCCTCTGCCAAAATACCATCTAGTTTCTCAGAAAGAGATTCTTTCAAAGCCTTATCTTCTTTAGTGACTACTTGAGCAGTAGCTAAGTTTTGACGAGGAGCTCCCCCTGACAATTCAGGATAAACCAAAGACCAATCTACCTCCTCCTCAACAGGCTCAAATGCCGCTATGAAGAAAATTAAAGCCTCTGTACCTAATCCAAGTGCCAATAATATGGTACCATTAAGTGGACCTATCGTCCAGTGTGTCAACTTAAACAACGCTCCGATGATCACGACAGCAGCACCTAAGCTGTAAACCATATTAAAGATTTTTTTTCTAGTTGAATTTCCTTTTGCCATAAGATAAAATTTTTAAATGTTGATTAGTTTGTTTTATTGATAATTTATTGATTCCTATCTAAATCCACGAGCTGTTTTAGCTTGTTGCCCTTCAGAAACACCCATAAAATCCTGCACTGTTCTGAAACCTATGTAACTACGAGCAGAATCTTGATATTCAAAATCGCGTGTATTTACTTGCAACATGTAGGCAGTATCTTTCCAAGAACCTCCTCTGATAACTTTACGTCTATTCTTCTCATCAATTACGTTGGGGTTCATGGTTGACATATACTCATAGGAATTGGGATCATAAGTGGTGTTTGTCCACTCTGAAACGTTTCCTGCCATATTGTATAGATTGTATCCATTAGGCTCATATGACCTTGCCTCGACAGTATAAAGTGCGTTATCCGATGCGTAGTCACCTCGTAATGGCTTAAAGTTCGCTAAGAAACATGCTCTATCGTCCGTTGTATAAGGACCTCCCCAAGGATAAGTAGCTCCTTCCAGACCTCCACGAGCAGCGTATTCCCACTCTGACTCAATGGGTAAACGAAATGAATTTATCTCATCATCTCCTTTAGCTTTTAAATATGAGTTTTTATTAAGGGTTCTCCATTCGCAGAAAGCCTTTGCTTGCATCCATGTAACCCCAACAACTGGATATTCTCCGTAGGCTTCATGCCAAAAATATTGATTGTGCATTGGTTCATTATAAGAGTACGCAAAGTCTCGAATCCAAACTGTTGTGTCAGGATATACCTTTACCAGCTCTTCCTTGACAAAATCCTTACGATTTCCTTTTGCACGAGCTGATTTTTCCATATCCAACCATTGATATTTGAATACGAATTTCTCAACATCCATGATACGCTTTCCGTTATAAGACTCCTCTATCGGGAGGTACATTTTATCCATAACTTCTGAATAGTACTCATCGGGAAACTTGTTTGTATCCCAAATCAATTGTACTTTTCTATTAAGTTTCTTTGTCTGCTGGTCTCCATATGTGTTATACATATATTGCTGATACGCATTCATGTTTTCTGTATTTGTATTTAGATATGCGTACTCACCAACACCCCCATTACCTTGCGTTTGACCTACTTGATCTGCTAATTCGGCGAGATTTGTTCTAATGATAGAATCACGAACCCAATTGACAAACTGACGATATTCACTATTTGTAATCTCAGTTTCGTCCATATAGAAAGACCCAACACTCACAGTCTTAACAGGTGCATTTAGACTACCTGTTTTATCATCGTCAGAGCTACCCATAATAAAAGAACCACTTGGAACCAAGGTCATTCCATAAGGTCTCGGTTGTTTCCAACTTTTTCCTTTAACGCCAACAAGCTCTCCTTTATGATCTCCTCCTCCACGTTTGCAGGAATAGACTAAGGTGAGTATCGTTAACATTATTAATAATCTTCTTGCCATAAACATTGTTTAAATTAACTTTACAGTTTGGACTGCAAACGTAGACAATAATTTTCAAACTCACAACATTATTTCTAGTTTATTGAATGTCGAATTTGAAGTTTAACACTATATTTACAAATGTTTAGTAATTTCTACTTTACATCAAAAAAAAGTATTCATTTAAGAAATATCATATTTTCTTTAGTCAAATCACCAATTATAATATCTATTTTCAAAAAAAATATATTTTTTTTATATTGTATTTATACGAAAAAAATACGTTATTTTTACAGATTCAAAAATTGTTTTTTAACTATTTATCCATTAGGATAAAACTCCCTTTTCAGAAAAAAATCTTCTAAAAACGATCCTAAAAAGGAAGTTTTATGGTTCTCTAGTATTATATTTAGAGTTAATTCCCCACTGATTTGATATCTTTCACTCCAACATTCCACAGAATGAAGGACTGTACATCAGCTGCTTGTTCAATGATTTTACTAACAGGAGTTCCTGCACCATGTCCTGCGTTGGTTTCAATGCGAATAAGTACTGGATTTGTCCCTTTTTGTTTAGCTTGTAGCTCTGCTGCGAACTTGTAGCTGTGTGCTGGTACCACGCGATCATCATGATCACCGGTAGTGACCATAGTGGCTGGATATTCCACTCCTGATTTAACGTTATGCACTGGTGAATAGCTTCTTAAATAATCAAACATTTCTTTGCTGTCATTTGCTGTTCCATAATCATATGCCCAACCTGCCCCTGCAGTAAAGGTATGGTAACGCAACATATCTAACACACCTACCGCTGGTAATGCTACTCGAAACAAATCTGGACGTTGAGTCATGGTTGCTCCTACTAGCAACCCTCCGTTTGAACCTCCACTGATTGCTAAATGATTAGCTGATGTATACTGCTCGGTAATTAAATAGTTAGCTGCAGCTATAAAATCGTCAAACACATTTTGTTTCTGCATTTTGGTTCCTGCATCATGCCATTTTTTTCCATATTCACCACCTCCACGCAAATTGGCAACAGCATAAACTCCTCCATTTTCAAGCCATACGGCATTGGAAATATTGAAATTAGGTGTTAAACTTACATTGAATCCTCCGTAACCGTACAGTATGGTAGGATTTTTCCCGTCAAGTTTGATTCCTTTCTTGTAGGTGATAATCATCGGAACTTTTGTGCCATCTTTTGAGGTGTAAAACACTTGCTTTGACTCGAAATTATCAGAATTAAAGTCTATTTTAGGCTCCCAGTATAATTGATAATCTCCTGAATCTAAATTCATTTTATAAATTTTACCTGGTGTGTTGTAGTTTGTGAAAGAAAAATAAGTTTCTTTTTCATCTTTTTTAGCGTTGAATCCTCCTGCTGAACCCACACCTGGCAATTTTATCTCACGGATAAGTTTTCCTTCATAATCATATTGTTTTACTTTAGAAACTGCATCTACAATATAACGAGCGAAGATATAATCTCCTGCTAATGAAACTGATAGTACATTATCAATTTCTGGGATGATATCTTTCCAATTCTCAGGTTTTGGATCAGAAATATCCACACTTACCAAACGTTTGTTAGGAGCATTTAAGTTTGTAACCAAATAAAGTTTTGAACCCTTGTTGTTAATTACTTGGGTATCATTATCGAAATTTTCAGTAATTGCTACAAAAGTCGATTTTGGATTTTTTAAATCTTTAACAAACAATTTGTTTCCTGAAGTTGAATTTGCTCCAGACACGAACAAATAGTTCCCATCATCAGACACATAGCCAGAAATATAACGGTATTTTTGGTCTGCAGTGCCACCAAAAATAAGTTTATCTTCCTTTTGTGGTGTATTTAGTTTATGGTAAAACAGTTTATGTGTATCGGTCTTCGCTGAGAGCTCACTTCCCTTGGGTTTGTCATAACTTGAATAATAGAATCCCTCTTTTCCATTCCAAGAAATGCCACTGAATTTTACATCCACCAAGGTGTCACCAATAATTTCCCGAGTTACAGCATTCATGACGATAAGTTTTCGCCAATCACTACCTCCTTCGGAAATTTGGTACGCTAGAAGTGTTCCATCTTCAGTAAAACTAAGATTTGCCAAAGAAGTTGTTCCATCTTTTGAAAACTCATTAGGATTCAAGAAAACTTCTTCTTTGCCGTCTTTATCTTTGCGATAAAGAACACTTTGGTTTTGAAGTCCGTCATTTTTGTAGTAATAGATATAATCTCCCTCTTGGAACGGAGCTCCAACTTTCTCATAGTTCCAAAGTTTTTCTAAACGTTGCTTAATCGTTTTTCTATATGGTATTTTCTCTAAATAACCAAAGGTAACCTCATTCTGAGCCTTTACCCAATTGGCAGTCTCTTCACTGCGATCATCTTCGAGCCAACGGTAAGGATCCTCAATTTTTGTATCGAAATAAACATCAACGGTATCTACCTTTTTGGTTTGTGGATAGTTAATCTTAACTTCTTGTTCTTTAACCTTTTCAGAACAAGATACTGCCAAAAGCACACATCCTAAGGGAATGATTCTTTTATACATATTTTTGAATTTACTAATAGACAGGCGAAAGGTAGTTATTTTTTCGTTTTCTTCCAAATTTTTTTCTGCAAAGCCAATTTTTAACGTTTTTGATTTGGTTTGTGTCATTATTGCCCAACAAAAAAACTGTCCGAAAAAATCGGACAGTTTTTTGCAATTATGTTTTAAAAAATTGGAAGTGATGTAAAAAGTATGATACCTTAAAAAAAGAGGACATTTCTGTCAGGCTGAGCGAAGTCGAAGCCCTGTAATGATAAGGCTTCGACTTCGCTCAGCCTGACAATCAGAACTTCCATCATACTTTTTACAACACGACCAAAAAATTATTGTTTTTTAGCCCACCAAAGCGGTGTAAATACGGAATCTTCGCCCCCTAAATGCTTGATTGCCTGATTATATCCTTCTTTTACATTTGCTTGTAAGTTAGCAGGATAAGGCAAACGTTGTGGGAAAAATGCTACTTTGCTTTCCATATAGTTTGCATCGGTTAATGCAGGCATTTTTTCTAAAGGTTTTTCTATTGCTGGATTCTCGAAGAACGGAAGCCCTAAACGACGATGGTCACTCCATCCTTCTAACGGAAGCCAAGGCACTTGTGCGATAAATTTCTGGGTGATAATTTTTGTCAAAGCATCATTTTTCACAGTTCCGTTTTGATATAAATTATTTACAGGATAATTGTACGATACAGTTGATTCAGCTCCTGTATATCCGTCTTTATACTTCATGGTAACAGCTACGGGTTCTGCTGTGTGTGACCATTTTACAGAAGTTCCCACACGATTGTATTCTTCTGAAGAGATGTAATCATTATAGTGACCAGACACTCCCCAATAATCAAAACTCATTTTAATACCCTTTTCATAGGCTTCTTGAGCCGACATTGGTACGTTCCATCCTCTTACAGCAGCCTCAGCAATCAAGAAGTAAGACTCCCAAGCTCCGAAGAATAAACGTTTTGCTGTGCTGTTACGCAAATTGTTACGCAAACGAGGTGTCATTCCTGGCCAAGATTGCACCTGATTTAAACCTGCCTTATCTCCCCAACTACCCAATGAATGAGCATTCCATGTAAAAGCCCCATTGATGGTAATAGTATCTGTTACATGATCTTTTTGAGGCATTAATTTACGTTCAAATGTCTTTACGGCATCCACTGACCAAGAGGGATATAAATTATACTCAGGATTGTCTAAATCTCCTGGAATTGGATACAAAGCATAAGCTCGTGGGTCAATGGCATCAGGCAATCCATCAAACCAATAGCCCGCCACAGGGTTATTAGTTTTTGTTGCGATGTGGTGCTGATAACGAACTCCCAACCATTCTGCTGGTTTGATTTTAGCAAGTGCTTTTGGTTTTTCAGCCAACTGAACAGATGACTTTACACCTCCTAAACCAACATACAAGTTATTTAGTGTAGTGGATATGTACTGCATATTCCACTCACGGGTCATTACTCCTGTTAAATCATTCCAACCAGGCTGTTCTTGTACTTCAAAGTCTTCGCTTAACTCAGCGATATAACCCTCTTTAACAGCTTTTTCAAATTCAACTTTTGCTACCGATGGTGCTACTTCCGACAATCTCATTGATAAACGCATACGCATTGAATTTCCGTATTTTTTCCATTTTGCAAAGTCATATTTGTACGCAGGATCTTGCTTTTTAACGTTTTGAGATAACCCTGTTACACCCATGTCTAATTTCGCAGTTGCCTCTTCTAATTCCTTGAGCATAAATCCATAAATTTCCTCAACGCTATTGAAATCAGGATTTACCCCTTGGAATCCTTTTAGGGGCATTGGACCAAAATTATCGGTAGCCTCACTCATCAAATAAACTCTCCAAATACGAGCTACTTGAAGCAAGTTTTCAGAATAAGGTTCATTTTTGCCTAATGCTTTCTTCTCTTCGGCTACTTGTATCGCTGTATTGATATTTTTTAACCAATCAGACAAAGAATTATAATAATCAGTTGACCAATCATTATTGTATGAACCTGTTGGCAATCCACTAATTCTGTCCATACGACCTGCTGCTTTCCAATACAGAACAAATGCCCTTTCCGATACGTGAGGATTTTGCTGAGCTCCTATGATGGAATTGTTAATTAGATACTCCACCTGTACTTGCTCCACCCCAACAGCTGTTGGATCCACGTTAATTTCTTCAAAATCATCACAAGAAGACAAGGAAAACGCTCCCAACAATCCAATTAAAATATATTTATTTTTCATTTTATCCCTTATTTTTATATTAAAAACTTACCGTTACATTGAAATAATAAGAACGCATTGTTGGAGAAGAGAAGTTTTCATATCCAACTGCATTAGTTCCTGTAGCAAACACAGACTCTGGGTCAACACCGTTCAAGTAACTTTTTAGCATCACTACGTTATTTACAGACATTCCAACCTTTGCACTTTGGGCTCCTAATCCTTTCACCCAATCATCAGGTAAACGATAATTCAATTGTAGATTACGGATACGAATATTTGTTGCATCAAACAAGTTTTCTTCTGTAATACCTAAGTTTCCTGTTCTTGATGCCATACGATTTACCCAAAAATCTTGAGGCGAAATCGCTTTGGTGTTTTCTTGATAACCATTTCCGCTTTCTACAACACCATTATAGACAATGTCAGCACGCTCTCCATTTACTACAGTAGCCGCTGAACGTCCGCTTGTTTTTAAACCATGGTTAGTTCCTGAGAATATTTTTCCTCCAAAACGACCATCAACAAGGATACTTAATGATAGGTTCTTGTATGTGAAAGTATTTGTAAAACCTAACAAGAAATCCGGTTGTTGATTTCCTAAGATATATTTTTCTCCAGTTCCTTTAGGAGCACCGTGTTCATCCACAATGATACGTCCGTAATGAGGGCTCGCTATGTCTTCAACTCTAACAAATTTAGTTCCGTAAATTACTCCATAACGCTCACCTGACATTGCCAAAATTTGAATATTATCAAAAGTACCTAATCCATACTGGGTTACAGGTTCAGAACCCTCTACTAAAGAATTAACAGTATTGATATTTTTTGAAGCATTCACAACCATGTCCCAAGAGAATTTTTCACCACGGATTGGTTGACCTGTAAGCATTAACTCAAAACCTTTATTTTCAATGTCTCCAGCATTTACTTTCATGGCTTTGTAACCACTCATGGAGTTCAATGGAATATTCAACAACTGATTGGTTGCGTTTGATTTATAGAATGAAAGATCAATCCCTAAACGATTGTTAAAGAATTTAGCATCCACACCGATCTCCCATGACTTGATCAACTCATTTTTTACGTTTGAGTTATATAGAACATCGTTGGTAGTTGCTGTAGTATTTCCATTAGGATCTTTACCTATTTTGTAAAAGTTATACAATTGGTAAGGCCCCATATCATTCCCTACCACTGCGTAAGATGCTCTTATCTTACCATAGTTAAACCATTCTGGTTTAATATCGTACTCTTTTTCAAGCATTTCAGAAAATACTAAGGAAGTACTCACCGAAGGATAGAAGAATGAACGATTTGCTTTGCTCAAAGTAGAAGACCAATCGTTACGCCCTGTGATATCTAAGAATGCATATTGATTGTAATTGATTTGGTATGTTCCATAGAATGAATTGATTTTGTGCATTCTGTAATGTTGGCTCACTCCGGGATTTCCTTTAGAGTTAGTTACTACAAACAAATTTGGCACTTCAAGCTCTCCAGCATCAATGGATAACCCTGAACTATGACGTTTCATCAAATTACCTCCAAAAGTTGCAGCCATACCTACTTTCCCAAACAAGTCGTTCTTTTGAGCACTAAACAAGAAACTTAAGTTTGTCTCATTAAAAGTATCTTTTCCTAAACTGTAACGACCTGTTGTCGTTAATGAGCTTTTTCCATAGGTTTTATTTTCTACGTTTGTAGTGTATAAATCCGTACCTCCTTTTACCTCAGCATTTAACCAATCGGTAAACTGATATTTAACCGAACCGTTCATCATAAAACGATCTCGAGAATCCTCATTGGTATTGTATTTTGCCAACCAAAAAGGATTCAAACCACTTGTGTTATACCAAATGTGGTTGCCGTAATCATCTATAGCCCTTGAAAATTCTGTGACATCAACTGTTACAGGAAGATTTAACATAGAATTGAAGACATTTATATCTCGTTGTCCTCCGATTGGGCGGTTTTTAACTTTCGAGTTGATATATTGCACCTTGAAGTCAGTTGTCCATTTTTCATCTTTTCCAAAACGAGAAATCGCTCTACTGATTAAATTTAAACGCTCCAATGTAGCCCCAGGAATACTACTTTGATTATCAACGTGCGTTAATGAAGAATAGATAGACGTTCCATTGGTAACCTGTTGTTGGAAAGACACTGAATGTTGAACATCCACACCCGTGTTTAAAAATCCTTCTACATTATCATGAACTCTTAACGGAATACGAGCTCCTTTCCAATCTTCTACCATTTGTCCCTCAATTTTTGGCCCCCAGCTTGAAGCTGAAAGTGGATCATAGTTTCCGTCAGCTCCTTGACCAAAAACATTTTGAACATCGGGTTTCATAAATACATTTTCAAAACCGATTGAAGAAGAATAGGTAATTCCTAACCCTTCACGGGCTTTCCCTGATTTGGTAGTAATCAAGATTACCCCGTTACCTGCTCGTGAACCATACAAAGCAGCAGCGGCAGGTCCTTTCAAAACTGACATACTTTCAATGTCGTTTGGATTCAAATCACCCAAACCATTTCCCATGTCATTGGTTGGATTCCAAAAGTCGTTGTTTGAAGCCCCTGTAAAGTTATCCATCGGCACACCGTCAACAACAATCAACGGCTGGTTATCACCTGTCAAAGAGTTGTTACCACGAAGTACTATTTTAGAAGATGCAGCAGGTCCGTTACTTCCTCTAACAATCTGTAAACCTGCTACTTTACCAGAAAAAGCATTAGCTAAGTTCGTTTCTTTTGCTTCTACTAAGGCGTCTCCTTTCACTTCCTGTAAAGCGTATCCCAGAGATTTTTTCTCTCTTTTTATTCCCAACGCTGTAACTACAACTTCTCCAAGCTGCTCTGCTTCTTCAACAAGTAAAACATTGATTGTCAGAGAATTACCCCCCCCTATAATTTTTTCTTGTGTTACGAAGCCTAAGTAACTGAATACAAGCACATCTCCTCGATTTGCTTTGATTTCGTACTTACCATCAAAATCGGTAGCTACTCCACGAGTAGTGTTTTTGATCAAAACACTTACGCCTGGTAGTGGCACTTTACCCTCGTCAGTAACGGTTCCTTTTACTGACACCATTTGTGCAGAAAGTGTTAAACACCAACTGAACACAAACGCGAACAATGTTAAAAATTTTAATTTCATAAGCTGTTTGATTAATTATAATTCGAGGCGTAAAGGTACAATTTTTTTCGTTTTGATACAAAGCTATTTTCTTTTTTTTATCTTTTTAAAAAATACATCCTAAGAAAGAAAAGAATATCAATTAGTTATGACATGAAAAAATATGCATTTTTTTAACATAGTATGTGTTTTTAGTAACGATTCTTTGTATGAGTAATCAAAATAAAACTGTACCTTTGCCTTTAGTTTAAAACATTAAACCACATGAATGTAAACATAAAAAACATATCAAACAATCCATTGCCAAATTATCAGACGGAAGAAGCTGCAGGAATGGACATTCACGCTTTTGTAACCACTCCTATCACAATACTTCCACTGGAACGAGTGATTGTGAAAACAGGATTGTTTTTAGAATTGCCAAAAGGATACGAAGCACAAATCCGCCCGCGAAGCGGACTTGCCGCCAAACACGGTATCACGGTTTTGAACGCTCCAGGAACCATTGATTCAGATTATCGAGGAGAAATTGGAGTTATCTTGGTAAATCTTTCCAATGAGCCTTTCGTAATTGAAAACGGCGAACGCATTGCACAAATGGTTTTTGCTAAATATGAAAAAGCAACACTTACTGAGGTTCAAGAACTTTCGGAAACAATTCGTGGTACAGGAGGCTTCGGAAGTACTGGTAAAAAATAAATACGAATGAGAAAAATAGTTTTTTTAGTAGCATTAGGTCTATTGACTTTTGCTTGTAAATCAAAGAAAAGTACCGTTTCAGCAGGTGAAGTTGACCGAAAAATGAAGGTCGGAACCCTGATTCAACATCATAGTAATGCCTTTCCTAAATTCGTTACGGTGAACGGCAGTATTTCTTTGGCTCACGGTAGTGAAGGAAATATGTCATCGCTCCCCGCTTTGAGTTTTCGTATGCAAAAAGATAAAGCTATTTGGTTTTCAGCTCCTTTGGGAGTTGCTAAAGTTTTTGTCACTCCCGAAAAAGCAAGTTACTACAACCGCTTAGAAAATACTCACTTTGATGGCGATTTTTCACATATCAGCGATTTGTTAGGTTTTGAAGTGAATTTTGAAAACTTACAACGATTGCTATTGGGACAATATATCTATGATCAAGATACTTCAAACACTAAAATAATACTTATTGATTCTCAAAACTATATTTTACAGTCCGAAAACATAAACACCCTAAAAACCATTTACGGAATCACTCCGAAAACATATCGCATTGGTTTCCTTGAAATTACAAATACTGAGAATCCAAAAGAAAAATCCGAAGTTACTTATACCTATCAGGAAGTGGACAGTGTGTTGTTTCCAGATACTATTAAAATCAACGTACAAAGAATGGTGGATGGAGAATTACAAAAAACCGAAATAGAACTATCATTCAAAAGCATTCGTTTGAATGAAAAAGTAAATTTTCCTTTTAAAATTCCATCAGGAACGAAATCAATCTTGTAAGTAAAATTACCAATTTCAAATTACGAATTACGAATACTCTTGAGGAAATAATTCTAAATTTCAAATTACGAATTACGCTTATAGCTTTCATAATTTGTAATTCGTAATTCGTAATTTTTTTTAATATGTTTTTGCGTAATAAAAATAAAACGTATATTAGCAGTTTGTAAGAAAATATATAAATATGGCAAAGAAAGATACAAAAGAATTGAGTGCAGCAGAAGCAAAAGCAAATGCTTTGAAACTGACACTCGAAAAATTAGATAAAACCTTCGGTAAAGGAGCTGTAATGCAATTGGGAAATGCTCCAATTGAAGAAATTGAAACTTTCTCTACAGGATCTGTAGGTTTGGATGTTGCTTTAGGTGTTGGAGGATATCCAAAAGGAAGGGTCATTGAAATTTTCGGGCCCGAATCATCTGGTAAAACAACCTTAACCCTACACGCTATTGCAGAAGTACAGAAAGCTGGGGGAACAGCTGCATTTATTGATGCAGAACACGCTTTTGACCGTATTTACGCTCAGAAATTAGGAGTAGACATCAATAATCTGATTGTTTCACAGCCTGACCACGGTGAACAGGCTTTGGAAATAGCCGATGCGTTAATTCGTTCGAATGCGGTAGACCTGATTGTAGTGGATTCAGTCGCTGCTTTAACACCGAAAAGTGAGATCGAAGGCGATATGGGAGACTCTAAGATGGGAGTTCACGCTCGATTGATGTCACAGGCATTGCGAAAAATTACAGGAAGTATTAATAAAGCAAATTGTATTGTAATATTTATCAATCAATTACGTGACAAAATTGGAATCACATTCGGGAACCCAGAAACCACCACAGGAGGTAATGCATTGAAGTTTTATGCTTCTGTTCGTTTGGACATCCGTAAAGCAGGTGGGGGAAGTATCAAGGATTCAAGTGGTGAGGTTATCGGGAATCGTACCCGCGTTAAGGTAGTTAAAAACAAAGTTGCTCCTCCATTTAAGTCCGCAGAATTTGACATCATTTTCGGCGAAGGTATTTCGAAAATAGGGGAAATTATCGATATTGGTGTGGATGCCGATATCATCACCAAAAGCGGGTCGTGGTTCAGTTACCAGGGAACAAAACTTGGACAAGGACGGGATACCGTAAAGGCTCTATTGAAAGATAATCCTGAACTTACCGAAGAACTGGAGAATAAAATCAAGGAGTTCCTAAAAAACAACGATGATGATACCACTCCTAAAAAAGGAAAAAAGGGGAAATCAAAAGCAGATATAGAAACTCAAAACTCCGATGATGACTCTTTTGATGAAGATGAATTAAACGAAGAAGAAGAATAGTTGATTTAAAACAACTTACGTTCTTTTATATACAATCGGGACAATACAATTCGGAAGTGTTGTGAAAAGTATGATACCTTTAATAAAGTGGATATTTCTGTCAGGCTGAGCGTAGTCGAAGCCCTGTAATTACGAGGCTTCGACTACGCTCAGCCTGACAATCAAAACTACCATCATACTTTTTATAACACAACCTACAATTCTATGGATTTTACATTCAGCAGAATTATATTGCCCCGATTGTTTTTTATGTCATCACGTCTTTCTAATTCGTAATTTGAAATTCGTAATTCATACTTGGTAGTAAGTCTATTTGATTTCCTTGATACTCACAGCATACCCACCGCCTTCTTTAGCTACGAGGGTAAGAGTGGTGTTGGCATCTACTTTTCTTTTGGTAATAGTGTACGCTTTAGGATTGTTTTTATAGTGTGCGTTTTTGGCATCGGCATAGATGGTGGCTTCATATTTCTTGTTTTTATCTAAGAAATTGAGTTTTAGTTTCGATGTATGTCCGTTTTCATTGGCTGTGCAACCGATATACCAATCGTTACTATGCTTATCTTTACGAGCCACGGTAATATATCTGCCAGGTTCTGCCTCTAAATAGATACTTTTTTGCCAATCTACAGGAACGTCTTTAATAAATTGAAACGCATCTAAATATTTATTGTAGTTTTCGGGCAAATCAGCTGCCATTTGTAACGGACTATACATTGTGAGGTATAGAGCCAATTGCTTTGCCAAGGTACTACGTGCATAGCTTCCGTTGTCAGGATTTACGTTCCAAATTTGGGTTTCAAAAATTCCTGGAGTGTAATCCATTGGCCCGCCTTGCAAACGTGTAAACGGAAGTACGGTGGTATGGAAGGGTTTATTTCCTCCGAAAGATTCAAATTCGGTTCCACGAGCCGACTCATTTCCGATAAGGTTCGGATAGGTACGACAAAGCCCCGTAGGACGCACTGCCTCGTGTGCATTAACCATAATTTTGTATTTAGCTGCCTCGGTTACGGCATACAAATAATGATTTACAAGCCATTGCCCATAATGATGTTCGCCTCTTGGCACAATATCACCTACATAGCCACTCTTTACAGCATTATAACCGTAGTCATTCATAAGCTGATACGCTTTATGCATATGTCGTTCGTAATTTCTTACAGAAGAAGAGGTTTCGTGATGCATCATCAGTTTTACTCCTTTGGAATGGGCATATTCGTTCAAGGCTTTGAGGTCAAAATCAGGATAAGGAGTTACAAAATCAAACACGTAATCCTTTTTATGTCCAAACCAATCTTCCCAACCTACATTCCAACCTTCTACTAACACTTGGTCGAAGCCGTGTTGTGCTGCAAAGTCGATGTACTTACGTACGTTTTGGTTATTTGCGGCGTGTTTTCCGTTAGTCTTTAATTTTGTATAATCTACTTTATCAAGTTGAATAGAAGGTAACTCATCGGTGTATGCCCACGAAGATTTTCCTGAAATCATTTCCCACCAAACACCGATGTATTTCACAGGTTTTATCCACGAAGTGTCTTCGTACGCACAAGGGTCATTTAGATTCAAAATCAGTCGTGAAGCCAAAATATTACGAGCATCATCACTAACCATAATGGTACGCCAAGGGGTGTGGCAAGGAGCTTGTAGATGCGCTTTATCGCCCGTAGCATCGGGAGTCAAATGCGATTGGAACACGAAATTAGAATCATTGAGGTTCAAGTGCATACACGAGTAATCTACCAAAGCTGCTTCGTGTAGATTGATATAAAGTCCGCTATCAGTTTTCATCATTAGAGAAGTTTGCACTCCTGTGCGTGAAAACGGTGTTTGTGAGGCGTTATGATTGATGGCTCCTTGATTTAATAGGCGTATCTGAGAGAGTTTTGACTCGGTATAGTCGTACTCTTGGGTATCGTAATCGCCTACTATCCACCACGCTGTGTGGTCGCCCGTCATTGCAAACTCCGTCCATTCCTCTACCACCGTAAAATAGGTCAGATGCTTCTGCTCAGGAAACTCATAACGGAAACCTACACCATCATTATACACTCGAAAACGAATATTCATAAAACGATCTGAAGTCTTTTGATGAAGCGACACCAACAACTCATTGTAATGATTACGGATATGGCTTTCTTCGCCCCAAACAGGTTGCCATGTTTCATCAAAAGTAGATTTTTCTTCCTTAATAACCTTAAAATCAGCAATTAAATCAGTAGTATTTTTAAGCTCCAAGCCCATATAACTTTGCTTGATTACTTCCTGATTCTTGTACCAAATCTTATAAAAAGGTTTTCCTGACGGATTTAGCTCAAAGGTAACTTTTACATTACCATCAGGCGAAATTTGTGTGTTTTGTGCTTGAGATTGCCACCCCAAAAGGCAACAAAGGATAATAGATATTTTTTTCATTACAACTTTTTTTATTTAATTACGAATTACGAGATTTAATTACGAATTACGAGAACCAATTACGAATTACGAGAACCAATTACGAATTACGAGAGTCAATTACGAATTACGAGATTCAATTACGAATTACGGCTCTAATTTCCGTAATTTGTAATTTAAAAATCGTAATTTAAAAATCGTAATTTAAAAATCGTAATTTAAAATTCGCAATTCATTATTATGTTTTTAGTTTATTTTTGATTGTTATTTGTATTTTTCCAATGATTTTAGCTATTTCTTTGGCGTCGTTTAGTAAACTGATACTTTGTTCTTCTGTGAGAAAATCGGTTGCTTCTAATAATCGTAGCCAATATATCGTTTCTCGAGTTTCTTTATAAGCAATGCTTATTTTTGATAAAAAATCTTTATCCGATTGTGCTCCAATAGCTTCTTCAACATTTGCCCCAATTGATGTGCCACACCTCAGCAACTGCTTCGACAAAACCCGTTCGTTATACTCTGAAACTATATAACGATATACATTCACAATCCGAACTGCAAAAGCAAATGTTTTCTCTTGAATGATATTGTCTTTCCTCATCTTAACACTTAAAATTAATTACGAATTACGAGAACCAATTACGAATTACGAGAGTCAATTACGAATTACGAGAATTAATTACGAATTACGGAACCAATTACGAATTACGGAACCAATTACGAATTACGAGAACCAATTACGAATTACGAGAACCAATTACGAATTACGGCTCTAACTTTCGTAATTCGTAATTTAAAATTTGTAATTAATTTGATGTTGACCAAACCCCATAGCTATTTGCTCCCACCGTGATGGTTACCTTTCCGTTAGCATCGGTGACAGGACGTGTGGCACTCTGTTGGGTATAATCTATCAAAGTTTTGTTTTTCCAATGTGTAGGAATGGTACGCGTAGCAGGGGCATTTCCACTGTTGAGGAAAAGCATCAATCCGGGGCTGTTTTCATCGCCTAAACGAAAATCAATAAATTCGGTATCGGAAGCCAAATAGAATTTCTCCTCGCCTACGGCTAAACTACGGTGAATGAGTAACAGATTCTGTATTTTAGCTTTGAACTCATCATTTTCGTAATCCGAAATAAAAATAGTTGGATAGCCGCTATGGGTCAGCATATAGGCATACGCCAAAAGTTTTCGTTCTTTACTGATTATATTATCAAGATTTTTGTCTTTCTCGGTATCGTGATTAGCAACGAAAGTAACCGCCTTATCCGGATAGATGGTTCGAAGCATTTGGTTGCCCATTAAGTGTCGCATATCATTTTTGTCCAAAGCCTGTTCCAATTTATAGAAACATGCAAAGTCAAAAGCCGGGACCCCTCCGCTTTCATCTACCCAATTTTTGAGCTTTTGAGCGTCGCCGTCCCAATATTCTCCTACGGCAAAACCTCCTACCGAAGCCATCCAATCTTTTACTACCCAAGCGCCAAAACTTTTGACATAATCGAAACGCCATCCGTCAAATTTCATTGTGTTTTTGTAATATTTGGCTACAGACTCATCCGATTTCCAAAGCCAATTCTGTACATATTCCTTATGATGGCAGAGGTCTTGTTCTGAAAAGAAATCAGCAGCTTCATCACAACAATGGTAATCATTCGGATGGAAGTCCAAATGACTGCGGTTGAATTTTCCCGAAGCATTGCCGTGTTGCTCGTTGAACATAGTATAGGTTTCTTTGCCTCGTGTAACGTTGTATTCCAATCCACCACCGGAATTATGCCCTAAAACAACATCGGCAATAACTTCTAAGCCGTTGTCGTGGGCTTTTTTTATTAGATTTTCCAATTCGGCACGCGAGCCAAAACGGGTCTCTACGGTGCCGTGTTGGTTATATTCGCCAAAATCAAAGTAATCCGACGGGTCATACCCCATTGAATACCCTCCTGATTGCCCCTTGGTGGCAGGTGGCAACCAAATTCGGTTTACACCATTAGCTTTCCAATCGGTGAGTTTGGTAGCTGTCAAATTCCACCAATCGCCACGAGGTTCTACATCCCAATAAAAAGTCTGCATCATTACCCGATTGCCGTTATCCATTGCCGAGAGATTCAGCGGAGTAACCTCCTGTGGCGGTGTGGGAGCATCGTTATTATCCTTTTTACCGCATTGAAACAGTAGCAGACTAACGAAAACTATTGTTAAAATATTTTTTTTCATAAGTATGAAATCAATTACGAATTACGAGTTACAAATTACGAATTACGAGTTACAAATTACGAATTACGAGTTACAAATTACGAATTACGGTTCTTGCCCCTTGTTACTTTTTCCTTGTTTCTTGAAACTTGGAACTTGAAACTTTATCCTTTATCCTTTTAACTTTATCCTTGATTCTTGAAACTTGAAACTTTTCCCTTGACTATTGAGTTACTTTTTTTATCTCTTCGTTGATAGAATTTACCAAATTTTGATATGCTTGTATTCCTTTTACGATGGTCAAACCATTGATTAGAGTAATAAGTTTGGTAAATGTTGTTTGCATTTGGGCGCGAGTGGTTTGAGTTTTGCCCACCTCAACGGCTCCTTGCTCTTGGGTGCGGTCGGTGTGAAGTGAAGCAAAGGCTTCATTAACTTGTGCAAGTTGCTCAATCCATTGCTCGGCTCCGATGAGCGTTACCATAGCTTTTACTTGAGTAGCGGCTAAATCATCGAGCAGATTACGAATGATAGCCGTTTCTTCACGGAAGGATTGCTTCTGTGGTGATTTACCATATTTTTCGTTGATTAGCACCAATTTTTTAGCAGCTTCAGCTTTCTCTTTCACCGGAAAATTTACAAATAACTTACAATGCCCAATGTAGCCCATCAGTAGTATATCGCGCTGATTGTCCAATTCGGTGATTCGTTGCGTGTACTCGCTCTTTCGTACGGGCTTTAACGAGGCTTCAAAGGCATTAAAATCTCGGTCAAAATCCGTTTTAATAGCCGTAAGTTCCAAATTAGCAAGGTCTTCTTTCTCTAAAAAGTTTTTTACATTCGCCATCACTTGGGCAAATTCCATCAGGCGAACTCTTGATAAATTATGCTTCGAAATCATATTTTTATATTTTTTTATGTTTTTACTTGATGTTTATAGGTAAGTTTATATAATTTGTCTTCTACTTCTGTTCTTTTTAAAGTAATTTTTCTCTTTTTATTTATTACAATAGTACAAAACCCACCGATTTTATGTTTTTGCACCCTTACAAAAGTGGAAATCTGCCCGATTTTATACCCTTGTTGGCTTACAACAGAGTAAAACCCACCGATTTTGTGCTTTTGTACCCTTACAAAAATGCAAATCTGTCTGATTTTATAGATTTGTATCCTTACAAAAAGATAAAATCTCAGGATTTAGAAAGACATAAACATTACATACAGACCCCGAAGTTACATATTTTTAAAACACAAAGCAAACATTTACCTGATTTTTAACATATTACCTCTTCCTCATCGTATAAAAAAACTTCGACTCTCTGCCCTGCGTATTAACAAAATTGCTTAGCCTAAGAGTCGAAGTTTGTCATTATAAAACCTATTTGATGGAATATGTAGGCGGTGTTACTGAGAAATCAACCGTAATGGTATATGTTCCTGCGGTAACGGGAATGTTAGCCCCTCCGGCTTCTAATACGCCATCAGCTTTATCATCTCCGTAGTTAGTATCCCAAGCATTATTCAAGCGAAATTTTATTTCACCATTGACAAGGGTAACTGTTTTCTTCCAAGTATTGGTAGTTCCGTCATATTCTAATGGAATATCATCGTTATCTCCCCATCCTTTGGCTCCGTGTCCAATAATTCCCCACGTATATTTCTCAATGGTGTAGGTGTTTTCGTTAATGTTCCAAACGATTTTGTATATCCCTGCAGTAACAGGAATGTTAGCCCCTCCGTTTTCAAGACTTCCATTTTTCCCGTCATCACCATAATTTTCTGCCCAAGCATTGTTTTTACGGAATTTGATTTCGCCGTCTTTCAAAGCCACATAAGCTATCCTTTCATTGCTATTGGTCGGGTTTTTCCAAAATGGAAGATCGGGACCATCCCACCCATTAGGTGTTGCGTGTCCTACAATACCCCATTCAGTGGGCTCGATAAGGTCAGCATAAGGTGTTATTTTAATCGTTTTTGCTTGGGTAGGAATACTATACGTATTACTAATGGCATCTTTAAGCGTTACTTTTACTTCTGCCTCTGTTCCTGCGGCAAGCTCTAAGTTAGCAAGTAAAATTTTGTTAAGTTCAACGTGAGAAAAACTATATGGCGATTTGGTTACGGATACCTCTTTGCTTTTTCCGTTGCTTTCCAACAAAATGCTGTACGAATGCCCTAAATTTAGGTTCAGCTGTTGCGTTTCCCACGAAACGCTAAGTGCTGTTTCACTTCCTTTCTCTTTGTCCAAAGCCAACGTATTGGCAGACAAACTCATTTCTATTTTAGCTTCGGCATTAAGCACCGCTTTCTCTTCATCTTTCTCACACGATGTGGCGACAAATAGCAGCCCGAATAATGTCCCTGCTTTGAATATATTTTTCATACCCATTTATTTTTACAATTAATATCCCGTGTTTTGTTTTAAGTTCGGATTTGCCAATAGTACACTTGCCGGTATGGGGAAGATATTTCTGTGCTCACTTGTACCTACCCCTGTGATGGCTCCTCCTTTGAATGTCCATAGATAGTCGGCTGTGGTGAATTTTCCGTAGCGAATCAAATCAGTACGACGCAATCCTTCCCAATACAACTCACGAGCACGTTCATCTAAGATAAAATCGGCGGTAAGTTCTGCTTCGGTAATAGGGGTTGCTCCTGCACGTGTGCGTAGTTGATTTACATAACCTACCGCAGTTGCTTTGCTTCCACCTCCGCTACGTACTACAGCCTCAGCATAGTTCAAATAAATCTCTGCCAAACGAATGATAGGCAAATCTGTATCAGGGTGTTTCCCTGACGGGTCTTTTCCTTTGCCTCCTTTTGAAGTACGATTGGTAAACTTAGGCAGTGCATAGCCTTCGGTGAATTCACTAATATTGTTGATTTCGTAGGACTGTCCATCGGTATAAAACATTGCTCGTTGGTCGTTCCACGCTGTTGGCTCTCCGTTAGCATTGGTAGTTTTGGTCTCGAATTTAGATACAAATTCTTTGGTTGTTCTGTATCCGTACCAACCCTCGACAACTCCGTAATTCTCCGGTTTCATTGAGCCTCCGATAGACCCAAGCAACAAGTTAGTAACACCTCCCCACGTATTGGCTTGGATGCCATCGTAGTTCAACACAAAAATAAATTCGTTTTGAGCTCCGTTGGTATCATTATCTGCCATAAACAATTGTCTGTAATCATTATGCAAGGCATATCCTGAGTTGATTACTTTTTCGGCATACGCCACACAATCAGCATAACGCTCGGTGCCTACCCACGTTTTTGCATTCAGATACAAACGGCTCAGTAGCGCTTGTGCAGCGGCAGCATCCACACGTCCGTACTCATTGGATTTTGCTGATTTTAACTCACTTTCAATGGCTTTCAACTCACTTTCTACAAATTGGAATATTTCCTTACGGTTGCTTTGCGTGGGTAAAGTTGCTTGCACTTTGGTTGCTAACGGCACATTGCCGAATAGGTCCATCAAGCAATAGTAAGAATACGCACGCAAAAAACGAGCCTCAGCGATGAATGTTTTTATCTCGGCATCTGTTCCTAAGGCTTCTGCATTGGAAATGAATGAGTTAGCAAAAGAGATTTGTTGCCCCAAACGGTTGTACAATCCTGTGATAAACACATCCGAGCTTGACCAACTTAGGTGATGAAAATCCTTAATGGTTTGGTCAGCCCACCCTACTACGGCGGTTTCTGTGGTAAGCTCTTGAGCAGCGAAGTAAAGACGCGTAAATTGTGAGTATCCTTCATCAATTCCTGCTACGTCACCCTGCCCATTAGGTCCTTGTTGTCCGGTTAAGGCATAGGAAGCATAGACCTTAGCCAAAGCACTTTTGGCTTCTGTTGGATTGGCAAACACTTGCACTTGTGTAAAGCTATCGGGGTCAATAGGCGACTGATCAAGGTCTTTCATACAGCCCGTTAGCGACAAGGCTAAAGCTAATCCGAATATCTTATATGTGGTATATCTTTTCATTTTTCAAAAATTTTATTCGTTGTATTTTGACTAAAAATTCACGCTCAAACCTACCAAATAGGTTTTCGGACGAGGATAGAAATTATTATCAATTCCTCCAAATACCTCAGGGTCTAAGCCTTTGTACTTAGTAAGCGTCAATACATTTTGCATTGTTCCGTACAGGCGAATATTGTATTTTGTAGTTGGGAATGTGTACCCTAAAGTAATGTTATCCAACTTAAAGAAGGAGGCATTCTCTACAAAATAATCACTTATTACACCCAATCCGCTAAGTTTTGTGAACTTGGTGTCGTTATAATTTGATATTAAGTTACGCAAGTACTGTCCATCAACAGCTGTTTCAAACTGACTTAAAGAAGATTGCGTGTTGTTGTACACATAGTTACCGATATTGGCACGTGTAATAATGTTCAAATCCCAATTTTTGTAGTTGAAATCCATCGTTAATCCCATTGTTACAGGAGCAAATGGTGATTTGTACAAGTAGCGGTCGTCGTTATTGATAACTCCATCGCTGTTTCTATCAACGAATACGTTTTCAATAGGCTTACCATTAGCATCGTACACTTGTTGGAATACGAAGAATGCAAATGGAGTTTGCCCCTCTTGGTGGCGTTGAACTTCATTATCAGTTCCTCCTGAGACACCTCCAACGTCTTCTACTTTCGGAAGTTTCTTCAATGTATTTTCGTTGTAGGCAACATTGTAATTGATTGTCCAACGGAAATCATCGGTACGGAAAGGAGTGTAACCAATGCCCAATTCAATTCCTCGGTTTTCCATATTACCAATATTAGCATTTACTTCGTTACTGAAATTGGTGAAGGCATCCACAGTGCTTGGTGCAATCAAATCTTTGGTCAGTTTACGATATACATCAATAGTTCCTGTTAAGCGATTTTGCCAAAAACCAAAATCAATACCTGCATTGATCGTATTACCGATTTCCCAACGCAAGTCGGTGTTTACTACACTTGGTCGGTAGGTTTGGTAGAATTTATTTCCAAACTGATACGATGCTCCGTTTGTACTACGTGTATAGTTGGTTAAGAAAATATAATCTCCTAATCCGTTAACGTTACCCACTTCACCATATCCTAAACGTAATTTCAACTCATTAACCGCTTCATTTTCTTTTAGGAAATTCTCATTAGCGATGTTCCACGCCAATGCTACCGATGGGAAATATCCCCAACGATGCTCTTTTGCTAATTTAGATGAGGCATCAGCACGAAGTGTTGCTGTGAGCAAATATTTATCTTTGTAGCTGTAATTGGCACGACCAAAGAAAGACATCAACACGTTTTTGCTTTTATCAATTTTTGGTGTTTCTTTATTATCCCCCGGATTTACAAAGGTTTCATACAACATTTCATCGTCATCAAATTCAAATGATTGATATGAATGCCCTGCCATCAACCCAAAACTATGGTCGTTGATGTCTTTGTTATAATTTACGTAAGCATCGAACAATTTGTTAGTGGCTTTACTCTCATACACTTTGTGATTTCCTGCAAAGTTGCTTGACGAATTGGGATAACGAGGGTCGATAATTCTATCTCCTTTACCATTACTGTGGTCTAACCCTACATTCACCGTAGCGATTACCTCAGGAAAGAAAGGTAATTTGTAATCGGCTTTTAAATTTCCGATGAAGTTATACACTTTGGAGTTGTCATCAGTAAGGAATAACATCGCCATTGGGTTAAGCGGGGCTAAACCTCCGAGAAGCCCTGTTACCGAGTCTGACCACGCACTATAACCTGCATAACGTGAAGTTGGGTCATAAACCGGTTTGGTTGGGTCATAGCCTACGGCTGCACCAATAGCACCCTTTTCAGCAAAGCGGTTTTTCATAAATGTTCCGTTAGCATTCAGCTCTAATTTTAGGTGATTGTCCAACAAACTTGGTGTCAATGTTACTTTGGCAGTAGTACGTTGGAAGTTATCGGTACGAAGTACACCATCGGCATACGAATGCCCAACAGAAACACGGTAAGGCACTACCCCACCTGCCGAAACACTCAATGTGCTGTTACTCATTGGTGCTGTCTGATAGATTTGTTTTTGCCAATGGGTATCAGCCGTTCCTAAACGAGCTATCAGATTGGCTTTTCCGGTGCTTGTAATGAGGTCTCTGTACTGAGAAGCGCTCATCACATCTACATAATCACTTACGTTTTGTAAAGATAAGCTCGTATTGAAACTGATTTTCATGTCCTGCCCTGCTCTTCCTTTTTTGGTGGTAATCATAATTACCCCATTGGCAGCACGTGATCCGAAAATAGCTGTTGATGAAGCGTCTTTAAGTACCGTCATACTTTCGATATCTTCAGGGTTTACCAAATTAAAAATACTACGTGACCCTCCAACGCCTCCGTCATTCATAGGTACGCCATCAATTACAATAAGCGGATTTGAAGATAAGGATAACGAACCATTACCACGTACACGGATGGTTTGCCCCTCACCTACAGCACCCCCTGCTGAGGTCATCTGTACTCCTGCTACTTTACCCTGCAACAATTGATCGGCATTTACCGCCGGTGCTTTGTTAAAATCTTTCTCATTTACCAAATTTACCGAACCGGTAACATCTTTTTTCTTAGCAACACCGTAACCAATAACTACAACGTCATCGAGTTGTTGAGCATCTTCTTGGAGCGTTACGTTTAAAACAGTTCCGTTCACGGTAATTTCTCGACTTCTAAAACCTATGGAGGAGAAGACCAATACTTCGCCACGATCGGCTTTCAATTCATAATTTCCGTCAAAGTCGGTAGCTGTTCCACGTGAAGTCCCTTTAACGACTACCGTAACTCCCAACAGCGGATCGCCTGTGGTTGCGTCTTTGACAGTTCCTTTTACGATTTGTTGAGCATACATCCCTACAGAAACGAAAAGAAACAAAAGCAAAATACGTAGTTTTAACGATTTCATAAATATTTCTTTAATAGTTAAACGATTTTATATAACAATTTTTACTTCTCGGCTGTAAAACTACAACTTTTTTTGTTACGAAAAATTTCTTGACGAAATAAACCGAAACGAAAACGATGGAGTGTGGATAACTTTTCGAAATTTACTGACAAAAGTCAGTAAAATCAGATGTTTTTTATGGAAATATTTTGTTTTTATTTTCTCAAAATAAACTCAACAAGGATTTCGCTTTTTAATTTGAAATGTTTGTTAGACAATCAAATTTAAGGTTTTTTGAAAAAAACTTTTTGAGTTCCTCTATATTTTCATATTTTTGTAACTGATAAAATCAGTTAGTTATGGAAATTTTTAAAGGTCAAAATCTTTTAGAATTCCCTTAACGCTTCAAAACTGACTTGGATTGTGAAAAATATTTAGCTCATTGCAAGTGAGAAAAAGGCTTCGTATGTCGCAGATGTGGGCATACAAAAAGCTAAATTCGTAAGGATTTTTCAAGAACTTGTAACATTTGTTCTGATACAGAAAGCCCTACGGCAGGAACACTTTTTCACAAAGTAAAATTCGGACTTCGTAATGCTTTTTTATTTGTTTTGAAATCGAAGATTCGACGAAGTCAAATGCGTGCAACCACTGTCTTACAAATGTCTGTTCGTTACGCAATTACCGAAGATACGGCTCAATTGTTTATGCACAAAGTTCGTGAAGCGATGAAATCCAATGAATTACATAAAATGAAAGGTAAAGTTCAAGTGGAGGAAAAGAAGAAGGCAAACAAGGACAAAGCTACGACTCAAAGAAAAAGAAGATAGTTTGTGGGATCGAACTGACCGATGACAGAAAGGTTAAACGATTATATACCAACAAAATAGAAGATTATTCTGCTAAATTATTGCGAACTATTTTTAATAAATATATTGACAAATCAGCCCAAGTAACCACTGATGATTGGAAAGGTTACAGACCTATTAAAGATTTCAATATCAAACAAATACCGAGTAATAAAGGGAAGAATTTCCCTATTTTACATACCATAATACACCAAGTAAAAAGTTGGTTGAGAACGATTTATTGTCGAGTTTCAGATTTCAATATGAGTAGATATTTGACTGAATTTTCATACCAAATTAATCGTTCTGAATCCAAAAATAATATATTCAACAACCTCATCAAACGAATGATTGACACCGAGCCTGTCTATCATAGAAATTTGATATGTAGTTAAGTATGGAACTCAAAAAAATATAAATAGCTTTTTCCTAAAATTTATATTTATGAAAAAATTTATTGTATTTATTTCGTTAATAATATTAATTTCTTGTAGTGATCAAAACAATTCCATTGCGGAACAAATTAAAACAAATAGTTCAGTTTTAATTCTAAAAAAATTTCATCCAACAGAAAAATATTATTTTAGTAAATACCATTACACATTGACTTTGGATGCTCCTGTTGAAGTGATTAATCCTAATTCATTTATCAGGCAAAAATATACAAATTTTAAAGGTAATTCAGATACAATATCAATAACTAACGAAAGTAAAGTAATGATTGCTAAGGTAACACATTCACCTTTTATAAGTAATACCTATTACTTAAAAGCAGGAGATACACTTGTTGTTGATTTTTCAGATTTACGTAACATCAAGGAATATTATCAAAGCAAAAATGCCTTACAAGGTGATATAGAACCGATTTATGTTAAAGATTCTATTGACATACAAGTAATGTTTTCAAATGATAAACAACAAAGAAAAGCAAATCACTTAAAGGATAGTTTACGCTTAGTAGAAAACGAACGAAAATTAGATTCTTTATTTGCTCAAAATCTGGTAACCTCTTTTATTTATGATGCAAGAAAATTGTCTTATTTCTATTCACATAAAACAAAAAATATTGACATCAATGATGAAAGTCATCTAAAACACGATTCAATTATAGGAATTAGAGCTTACCAATCTTATGTAAAATCTTTTACAGCAAAGAAATTTACCATTAAACTCACATCAAGTGATTATGAGGTGTTCTATGAACCTTTGTCTATGTTTGATGCGGTTTACGATTCTAATTTCTACGGAGAAAACGTAAAAGAGTTTTTGCTTTATGAGTCTTTAAAAAATATGCAACATAAAACCTCATTTACTGACATTAAACTTCGATTGGATAAATTCAATAAGGTCACAAAAGATTCGTTGCTAATCACAGAATTAAAAAAGAGTTTTTTACTTGATTTTGATGAGTTAATTACAGATAAAAATAACATACATTTCATTGATTATCAAAAACAAACAACCACTCTATCTAAACTTTTAGAAGCCAATCAAGGGAAAGTAGTGTACGTGGATTTTTGGGCGAGTTGGTGTATCCCCTGTCGAAAACAAATGCCTTTTTCTAAAAAATTGCATCACAAATATGGTGATAAAGTGGTTTTTGTTTATATTTCCATTGACACAGATTTTGACAAATGGCAAAAAGCAGTAGCCCAAGAACAATTGGCAATAGACGGAAATAATCTGTTTGCAGTGAATTATCCAAAAGCAAATTTTTATAAAGAGTTGAATCTGCGTTCCATACCACGTTATTTGCTTTTCGACAAACAAGGAAAGTTAGTACACAAAAACGCTCCACAACCTGATTCACAAGAAATTCAAAAAGAGTTGGAGGAATTGTTGGAATAAGTAAAAATAAGAAGTTTAACAATGAAATATATATTAACAATTTTTCTAATCGCTATTTTTCCAAATATTAACGCTCAAACTCAAGTGTTGGACAAGAAAAATGGGCAACCAATAGCCGATACTTATGTATTGCTTCAAGTCGATGGAAAAAACATCGCCACCACCAAAACCGATGAAAATGGATATTTTAACTTGCAGATTCCAAGTAGTTTATCCAAAACCAAGTTGATTTTCACCCATTTAGGGTATATTGATTTTCAAACCGAAAATGTGTCAGAAAAGAAATATTTTTTGGAAAGAAAAGTTTACAAACTGGACGATGTTACAGTAACTCACAATGAAAAAAAAGAATGGCTACCATTTGGGTTTAGCACAAACCTCAACATGAATAGCTATGCGGTAACGTTCATTCCTGCGACCTTTAAAAATAAAAGAAAGAAAATCACAAAATTAAAATACAGATTAGCTGATTTTAATGGAGTTAAAGGATTAAAATATCAACCTTTTAAAGCCAATTTACATTCGGTGGATACGCTAACGAGTTTGCCCTATAAAGTCATTTTCCAAAGTGAGGTCATTCGTAGGAAAGATAACAAAAAATGGACAATTATTGACATTAGCAACGAAAACATCACAATGCCAAAAGAGGGAATTTATGTGGTTTTGGAAACCTTGGACAAATCATATTATGACAAAAATTTGTATTACACCCGTAGCGGTTCGGTAATAGAGCCTGTACCAACATTAAAAATGGAACCTTCCAAAGGTGGAAAAAAATCATTCCTAAGCAGGAATATCCATAGCAAGGTACGTTGGGAAAAACAACCTTACATTTTCTGTATGGATATAGAAACCGAAAAATAAACCGTATGAAAAAAATCTATCTTTTGTTTTTAATTTTCGTAAACATCAGTTTTTCACAAGAATACACGCTTTTGGACAAACAAGGGATTGCTGTTTCTTATGCTCATTTATTCTTAGATGATGTATTTTTTGCCTATTCAGATGAAAAAGGGAAGTTTAATATACCACAAAAACCGTTTGAAAAATTAGAAATTCAGCATATTTCTTTTCAAACAAAAACCTTAAAAAGGATTGAACTCCCAGAAAATAAACAAATCGTATTAGAAGAAAATACCTTTGTATTGAGTGAAGTGGAAGTTTCAAGCCCTAAAAAGCGAAAGAGAAAAACATTGTTGCCAGAAAAATCACTTTTGAATACAATTATGGAAAAAGCTGATATACAATTGATTTACACACATGGTTCAAATCGCATTGAATATTCATTTCTTCCAACGGTGTATGAATCGAAAGCTGTATATATACCAAATGAAAAACCTAATAAAAAAGCCTTTATAAAAAAAATTATTTTAGAATCTCGTGATAAACAAATAGAAGGAGATACGCTATATATTCCATTTCGTGTTAATTTAATGAGTTATGATACAATAGCTAATCTACCAAATGAAAAAATCCGAACAGAAGATTGGGTGGTAGGTAAACGAGTTGGTGAACGTGTTGAAATTGAAGTAGATAAGTCCGTGATTCTTGAATTTCCAAAAGAAGGAATTTGTGTGATGGTTTCAGTTTATGTGCCTGAATTTTATATAAATAAAAGGATGACTCCTCCTCGTTTTGAAACAGTATCTATAATAAAATCTTCCTTGTTTAGAGAATATAAATTAACTCATAGAAGAGATTTACAATTTTGGGAAGAGATGCCATATAGTAAAATCCGTGAACAATGCTTTAACTTTGGAATAGAAATAGAATATCAAGATTAAACCGTGTAAAATCAAATGCCAAAATTCCCTTTTTATAAACAAGATGTAGTGCTATACTTTCTGAAAAATTACACCGAATAATCATTCTTTTTAAACGAAAAAAATAGGCACATTAGTGAAATACAACTTTTGAAAGAAAAAATGTGGTTTATTTTTGTGTATCCATAAAAAAACATTACATTTGCCTCAACAATTCATACTTCTCAAAAAAACTATATTAGAGTTTAATTACAAATTACGAGAGTTAATTACGAATTACGAGAGATGTTTGTAAATCGTAATTTCAAATTCGTAATTGACTCTGTAAGAGGTTAATTACAAATTACGATGATTAATTACGAATTACGGGGAATGTTCGTAAATCGTAATTTTAAATTCGTAATTGACTCTGTAAGAGGTTAATTACAAATTACCAGAAATGTTCGTAAGTCGTAATTTCAAATTCGTAATTGACTCTGTAAGAGGTTAATTACAAATTACGGGAAATATTCGTAAATCGTAATTTTAAATTCGTAATTGACTCTGTAAGAGGTTAATTACAAATTACCAGAAATGTTCGTAAGTCGTAATTTCAAATTCGTAATTGACTCTGTAAGAGATTAATTACAAATTACGGGAAATATTCGTAAATCGTAATTTTAAATTCGTAATTTGCAATTATCTCCGTAATTAACTTCATAAGTAAACATTTTTTTCACAATGGAAAAACGAAGATTAAGTTTTTGGGAAATATGGAATATGAGTTTTGGTTTTTTGGGTATCCAATTTGGGTTTGCCTTACAGAATGCCAATACATCTCGTATTTTTGAAACGTTAGGAGCCAAAGTTGAAGATATCCCAATTTTGTGGATTGCTGCTCCTGTTACTGGGCTAATTATTCAGCCTATTATTGGATATATGAGCGACCGAACGTGGACGCGATTGGGTCGCCGTCGTCCGTATTTTTTAATCGGTGCGATTCTCTCTTCTATCGCATTGTGTATTATGCCGAATTCGCCTTCACTGTGGATTGCCGCTGGAACACTCTGGATTATGGACGCCTCCATCAATATTTCAATGGAGCCTTTCCGAGCCTTTGTAGGGGATAATTTGCCTGATGAACAACGTACTACTGGATTTGCAATGCAAAGTTTCTTCATCGGAGTGGGAGCGGTGGTAGGTTCAGCCTTGCCTTATATTTATACGAATTATCTGGGAATCAGCAATACAGCTCCCGAAGGGGTCATTCCCGATTCGGTAAAATGGTCATTCTATGCAGGAGCTATCGTTTTTCTGGTAGCTGTACTATGGACGGTTTTCTCTTCCAAAGAATATTCTCCTGCCGAGTTGGAAGCCTTTGAAAAGAAAGATGTCAATACCTACAAAAACGAAGTTTCTTCCGAAGAAAAAGCAAAAAAACTAAACTTTTACGGAGCAATTTTTGCTGTTGTGGGGGTTATTTCAACAGTTTTTCTTTATTTTTTCAAAATGGAAAAAGAGTTGTACATTTTGGCTATCGGACTGGCAATGTTAGGATTTTCGTTCTTGTTTACCTCTTATCTCCATAAAAGAAAAGTGAAAGAGAATGGCTTTATTTCTATTACTACCGATATGCTTTATATGCCCAAAACGATGAAGCAATTGGCTTTGGTTCAGTTCTTTTCGTGGTTTTCGCTTTTTGCAATGTGGATTTACACTACGGCAACGGTAACGGGACGTATCTACGGAACTACGGATACTTCATCACCTTTGTACAACGAAGGGGCAGATTGGGTTACGTTGCTTTTCGCTGTGTACAATGGGGTAGCAGCATTGGTGGCATTCTTGCTTCCTGTTTTGGCAAAAGCTACTAGCCGTAAGGTTACTCACTTTATCTGTTTGTTATTGGGAGGATTAGGGCTTATTTCGGTGTATTTTATAAGTGACCCAAATATGCTTATCGTTTCGATGGTTGGTGTAGGAATTGCTTGGGCGAGTATTCTTTCAATGCCGTACGCAATTCTTTCTGGGGCATTGCCTTCGGATAAAATGGGGTATTATATGGGCGTATTTAACTTCTTTATTGTACTTCCACAGATAGTTGCCGCAACAATTTTGGGAGTTCTTGTACACAATTTGTTTAATAACGAACCTGTATATGCGTTGGTTGTAGGAGGTGTAGCGATGATTTTATCAGGATTTTTGACTCTTGGAGTGAAAGATTCTATAAAGTAGGCAACGGAAAATAGGTGATAGGGATTGGTGGTTAGCAAATAGTGATTAGCAATTAGCAGATAGCACTTGCAACTTTATCCTTTTTACTTTATCCTTTATCCTTGCAGCTTGGTACTTGTTTTTTAAAACATTTAAATTTATACTTAAAATGAAAGCATACATATTTGATTTAGATGGTGTTATCGTCGATACAGCAAAATTTCACTTCATAGCGTGGAAGAAAATTGGACAAGAATTTGGGTTTGAACTTACACACGAACTCAACGAACAGCTTAAGGGCGTAAGCCGTGTTGATTCGCTTCAAAAAATATTGAATTGGGCAGGTGTTTCTGTTTCCGAAGAAAAATTTAACGAGTTAGCAACACGTAAAAATGAAGATTATTTAAGCTATGTAGCTCAAATGAACGAAAACGATATCTTACCTGGTGTAAAAACATTTTTGGAACAGACAAAGCAAAAAAATATAAGGATTGCTTTGGGTTCGGCAAGTAAAAATGCCCGTCCGATTTTACAAAAGCTCGGAATCATTTCGTATTTTGATGCCATTGTTGATGGAAATGACGTTAGCAAAGCCAAACCCGACCCCGAAGTTTTTGTGATTGCAGCTCAAAAATTAGGTGTGCAAAATGAAGATTGCGTGGTTTTTGAAGATTCGGAAGCAGGAGTTCAAGCGGCCAAAACGGCAGGAATGAAAGCTATCGGAATTGGAAGTGCAGACGTGCTACATCAAGCCGATGAGGTTTTCTCTGGTTTTGATGCGATTTTAAATCAATAAGGAAATGATAAGTTTCTTTTCCTTGTGCTAAATAATCATTTCATAATCAATAGAAAGTAACGTCGTTTGGCAAATTATGAGTTCATAATTGACAGAAAGTAACGTCCTTTAGCAAATTATGAGTTCATAACAGATAGAAAGTAACATCGTTTGGCAAATTATGAGTTCATAACAGATAGAAAGTAAAATCGTTTAGCAAATTATGACTTCATAACTGATAAAAAATCACAGCCGTCCGAAAGTTTTTTGAAAACTCATAAAATTCCTTGTCAACCCTTTATTTATAAGGGCAGACTTGTTTGTTGTGCGGAATTATCTCTGTCAAAGAGTGTGTTTTCAGGTGGTTTTTTTGCTTTTTTTACAATCGGTTTCAGCTCATTGCATACATAATTCAAGGTTAAATAATGCATAAGGCACACCCTTATTTTCTCGCAAAAATTACTAAATGCCGTCTTTTTATCGCTATAAAATCGCTTTATCAACTCCAACAGAAGATAGCAAATCAAAGATACATAAATCTGTGATTTCACCGCATTTTCACTCGTTCCAAGAAAAGTTTTTATCTGTAAATTTTGCTTCATCGCCTTGAAAAACAACTCAATATCCCATCGTTTTTTGTACAAATCCGCAATGGTTCTCGCCGTCCAATCCATATTATTGGTGATGATTTCTATGGTTTTGTTGCCATCTTGCTTATAAACCTTTACCAAACGCAATTTCTCTTGATCAATACCACTTTCTACCGCCTTTTTTGAGGTCAAAACGATGATTTCATCTTTGAGGATGTCGTGGTCTTTTTCATCAGGCAGGTCTCGTTCTTCGAGACTTTGGTAGAGCGTGTTGGACTTAATTCGCGTAACAAAAGTATTTTGGCAATGGATTCTGCCCAGCATCAAACTAAAATCAAAATAGCCTCTATCCTCAACAATGATGGTGTTTTTCGGATAGATATTTTGTTGTAATCCTTTGCTATCGTGTGTTTTAGCTTCGGTGATATTGACCATTTCAGGCAATCCAAGTTGATCGTCCCAAACGGTGTGAATTTTGAGTCCGCCTTTAGCTGTCCGATATTTTGCCCAGTTGAAAAGGCTTAAACACAGGCTAATGGTAGTACTGTCAATGATTTTTATTTTGTGGTTTTGGATTTCATCGATGATATGACTTTGATGTTTGGCTTTTAAAGAGTGTTTGTAATACTTTAAAAGACTAGAATACAAATCTTTAAATACTCCATAATGTCTTACTTTGTTTCCATCACTCATTGTTGATTTTGCGGGACTTTGTTTGAGTTGGAGATCGCTTAGGAAAGTGCTACTAACTGATAATCCGCAACTTATGTCGGATAGCGTATAGCATTTATTCAGCTGTCCGAAAGTTAGTGCCACCAATTGGTCGCGAGTTTTATAGGTAGACTTTCCCTTATCGGACTGATGTTTAGCGATTTCCGCTCTTAAAATATGCGCAGGAATGAGATCTAAAATTTGTCTGATTACGGGTTTATTTGTATTTTTGCTTCGCCTGAAGAGTGCCATAATTGAAAAAAAAATGGGAATTTTTCAAATATACGACATTCTCAGGCAACTTTTATTTTAAAAGTTTCGGATAGTTGTGATAAAAAATAACATTGTGCTTAATGAGTTTTGTTTAGAAATTTTGTGAATGTACGTTCGTGATGATTATTTCTAAATGGAAAATAACAAAATACTTATTTTTATGGAAGAAGTAATAAATATAAGGGAAATGTTTCCGAGCGAGTATTCGTTATTGCAGGATTTTTTGTACGAAGCCATATTTTTACCCGAAGGTGTTACACCGCCACCGCGTGACATTGTCTTTCACCCCGAACTACGCATCTATTTTGCTGATTTTGGCTCACAAAAAGGTGACGTAGCCGTAGTAGCGACAGTTTCGGAGCGGATAATTGGTGCGGCGTGGGCAAGAATTATCAACGATTACGGACATATCGACGACCAAACTCCCTCACTTTCTATTTCGCTTTATTCGGAATATCGAAGTCAAGGAATTGGAACAAAATTGTTTAGATATTTGTTGGATAAACTCGCAAACGAAGCTTACAAGAAAGCCTCTCTTTCGGTACAAAAGGCTAATTATGCCTGCGAAATGTACTTAAAAATGGGTTTTCGTATTGTTAAAGAAAACGAGGAGGAATACATTATGGTATTTGATTTGGGATAAACAGATTTATTTCTCAAAAAATTATCATTCCATAATTGATAGAAGTAGTGGAAAATAATAAATTATAGTCATCTTTTTTACAATATTAAAAAAATAAAATCATACATAGAATGAATCAAGATTATATCGTGCCGGATAATTGGTGCATCATAGAAGAAGGATTTGAAAAAGACCGCGTAATGCAGTCCGAGAGTTTGTTCAGTTTGGGTAACGGAGCGATGGGGCAACGTGCTAATTTCGAGGAACATTACTCAGGAAAAACCTTTCAAGGAAGTTATATCGGAGGGGTCTATTATCCCGATAAAACCAAAGTAGGTTGGTGGAAAAACGGCTATCCGGAGTATTTTGCCAAAGTGTTAAACGCTCCAAGTTGGATAGGTATCCGCGTGAAAATCAACGGAGAGGAATTGGATTTGAATACGTGCAAATCGGTCAGAAATTTCAAACGAGTGCTAAATATGAAAGAGGGTGTTTACACGCGTTCGTTTGTGGCGACACTCCCAAGCGGAATGGAAATTCAGGTGAACGTAACTCGTTTTCTTTCATTGCAATACGATGAAGTGGGCGTAATTCGTTATGAGGTTACTCCTCTTGGCGAAAAAGCTACTATTACGTTTGAGTCGTATTTGGATAGCTCTATTGAAAATCACGATACAAACTGGGAAGAAAAATTCTGGAATACACTCGATGTCAAGCAAGTAGGAAACAAAGGTTTTGTCGTAGCGGAAACCAAGAAGACAGCCTTTCGTGTTTGTACCTTTATGGAAAATCGGTTGGAAGTAAATGGCATAATTTCTAACATTCAAAAGGTAAATCAAAAAGAGAACTACATCGGTTTCGTATATGAAACTTCGGCAGAGAAAAATCAAACCGCTCAATTTGAAAAGTACGCAGGATATGTAACTTCATTCAATCATCCGAAAGAAAAATTGATTGAAGAAACGGAACAATTATTGCTGAAAATTACTGCTTTAGGCTTCAACGAATTATTGAAAAAACAGAAAGAAGATTGGGCTGAGGTTTGGCAAATGGCGGATATCACTATCGAAGGCGATGTCAAAGCACAACAAGCAATTCGTTTTAATATTTTCCAATTGAATCAAACGTATTCGGGTAAAGATGCTCGTTTGAATATTGGTCCGAAAGGATTTACAGGTGAAAAATATGGCGGAAGCACCTATTGGGATACCGAAGCCTATTGTTTGCCGTTCTATATGGCGACCAAAAACGCCGAAGTGGCTCGTAATTTGTTGAAATATAGATATGACCAATTGGGGAAAGCCATTGAAAATGCTGAAAAATTAGGTTTCAAAAACGGAGCAGCTCTCTACCCAATGGTAACGATGAATGGCGAAGAATGTCACAACGAGTGGGAAATCACCTTTGAGGAAATCCACCGCAACGGAGCTATTGCGTTTGCGATTTACAATTATGTGCGTTATACGAATGACTTTGCGTACGTTCCTGAAATGGGTTTGGAAGTACTTATCGGAATTGCACGTTTCTGGCACCAAAGAGCGACCTTTTCAAAGGATAAGAATAAATACGTAATTCTTGGAGTAACAGGTCCTAACGAATACGAAAATAATATCAATAACAATTTCTATACGAACTATATCGCTCAGTGGTGTATCAAATATGCTAAGGAATGTTTGGATAAAGTGAAAACTTCTTATAGTGATGATTTTGAGCGAGTTTGGAAGAAAACCAATCTTTCCGAAAACGAAATAGAGCAATGGTTAGCGGTTGCCGAAAATATGTATTATCCGTATTCGGAAGAATTGAATATTTATCTGCAACAAGATGGCTTTTTGGATAAAGAACTAATCACAGTGGCAGAGTTGGATAAAAAAGAACGTCCTATCAATCAGCATTGGTCGTGGGACAGGATTTTGCGTTCGCCTTACATCAAACAAGCCGATACATTGCAAGGATTCTATTTCTTTGAAGACCATTTCACGAAGGAAGAATTGGCTCGTCATTACGATTTTTACGAACCTTTTACGGTACACGAATCGTCACTTTCTCCGTGCGTACATAGCATTTTGGCGGCTTCTTTGGGAAGAATGGAACACGCTTACACGTTCTATTTGCGTACTTCTCGCCTCGATTTGGACGATTACAACAAAGAAGTTCACGAAGGATTGCACATTACCTCAATGGCAGGAACGTGGATGAGCATCGTGGAAGGCTTTGGTGGTTTGCGTATGCGAAACGGAATGTTACACCTGAATCCGCAAATTCCATCGCAATGGAAAAGTTATTCGTTTAAAGTGAATTTTCGAGGACAAATCCTTAAAGTTTCAGTGTCACCAAAAGAAACAAAACTTTCGCTCGAAGGAACATCTTTACAACTGAACATCAACGGAAAAGAAGTGGTTGTTAATGATGAATTAACAATTAGCAACTAATAATTAAAAAAGCTATCCAATTTTTTCGTTGGATAGCTTTTTTGTTTTTAAAGCAGGCGTATATTAGTACCCTTCAATTAAATGAGCGTAGTTAGACCATGCTGCTTGGTAAGCCGCTACGCTGGCAGCAGGCACACGAATTTTTGTTAAATTATTCAATCCATTTCCTAAAGTACCTTCTTGAAGTATTGGTGGAGTGGTTGCTTGTACTGTGATGGTTGTAAGATCAAGACAATAATCAAACACTCTACTTCCCAATCCTTCTATAGAAGGAGGAAGGGTTACCGAAGTTAGTTTAGTAAGACGGAACGCATTATAATCTATTCCTTGAACACCATTTTCAATAGTAACGGATGTCAATCCAGCACCATTAAAAGCATAAGATTCAATAGTTCCTACACTACCAGGAATAGTTATAGAAGTTAATGATCTACAATATTCAAAAGTTCTGTCATATATACTTTCTAAACCATCTGGTAATGTTACTTCGGTTAGAGATGTACAATTTTGGAAAGCTTCACCACCTATTACCTTCAACGTAGAAGGTAAGTTGATATTAGTCAACGAACGACAATCTGCAAAAGCTCTATAGTATATACCTTCTAAACCATCTGGTAATGTTACTTCGGTTAGAGATATACAATTTCTAAAGGCTCCACCATTAATAGATATCAATGTACTTGGTATTGTAATGCTTTCTAACGATTTACAATTTTCAAAAGCATCACTACCAATATATTGAATATTTGTATCTTCTAAATTTATATATCGCAAACGAGAAGCTGCAAAAAAAGCTTTGTCACCTATGTATTTTATACTGTTTGCCAATTTAATGCTATAAAGTGCTGTACAATTCTCAAAAGCATAATTGTCAATTACTTGCACATCTTTTAATTCAGGGTGGGCTGGCATATCAATAAAGCGGGTCGTTGTATTGTACCACATTTTCAGTTGTAGCTTCCCATAAACGTTTACCAATCGGAAATCGGGTAATCCAGAAGCACCTACACCTCCTAATACAACATAATCAACACTCCAACCAGTGTTTGTTTTAGGGCCATAAAGGCGTGAGGTGGTCAGGTCAATATACCAATCGCCTTCGTTCCCCACAGCGGCAGTTGGTGCTACTGTTCCCGATAAAATATTAGCTCCGTCAGCACCTTTGTCGCCTTTCGCACCTGGGGCACCCGTAGCTCCTGTAGGACCTGTATCGCCTTTATCACCCCTATCTCCTTTTGCTCCTGGGGCACCCGTAGCTCCGGTAGCACCTGTATCGCCTTTATCACCCTTATCTCCTTTAGGGCCTCCCGCTGGACCTGGTTCTCCCTTAGCTCCTGGTTCTCCTTTTGCTCCATCAGCTCCTTGTTCCCCTTTGTCGCCTTTTACACCGGGGTCTCCTTTATCACCCTTTTCTCCAACGTCTCCTTTGTCGCCTTTCGCACCGGGGTCTCCCTTGTCACCTTTTGCTCCTGTTTCGCCTTTTAAATTCAAAGGTAGTCCCCAGCCATGCTCGGTTTTTGCACCGTACAAATTGCTGGTGCTTCGGTCAAAATAAAAATCACCCAGATTTCCTAAATCTTCAGCAGGACTTCCGTTTCCAGAAATAATCATGTTTCCATCACGACCATCTTTCCCATCGCGACCATCCTTGCCGTCTTTTCCATCGATGCCATCACGACCATCTTTTCCGTCGATACCATCTTTCACGCAACTTATGGCTCCTATCACCAATAGTGCCATAAAAAACTTAATTAGTTTTCTCATTGTTAATGGTTAATTATTAGTTATTAATTGTATTTCTGTTATAAAACTGAGAAATTTAACAATTTCTCAGGCTGTCATAGTATAAACATCCGCTTTAACAATAGAACTCATTTTGACTTTTTATTTTGCTTAAATTTTATAAGTCCTAAGATTATTTTCAAAGCACTTTGCCAAAAGCCATAAACCTAATAGGCTGAAAAATTGTTCATACTATCATGATATAAAAATCGGTTTTAACTATATTTTAGTGTCACAAATATAGCTAATTCTATTTCAATAATAAAAATTCACTAAAAAGAGAAATATATTAACTTTTGTTAACAAAATGCATGAACGGTTCAAAATCGTGCATGAACGGTCATTTTTTGCTAAAAAGAATTAATTTTAGATGGTTTTTAATACTGAAATTTAACTAATAATTAACGTTTATCCATTTCTTAACTTATTTCAAATACAAAAACATATATCACCAACCACTGACCACATATTCCCTAATTACTAACCATCACTCACTAAAACAACTCATCCCGTAAAAATTTTGAACGAAGCCAAAGATATGTTTAACGAAGTTTCGTAAACAAAATAAAATTTTCTAATTTTACACCAAAAATTTACAATCAATGAAATATTTTGCAACGGTGGTTTCTTTTTTGTTCCACCCGATATGGTTTCCAGCATATGGAAGTATTATTTTTTTCCTTACTACTTCCATCTATCAACCTGCTGATGAAATTAAATCCATGTGGACAATGTTGGTTTCCGTTTCTTTGGTAGCTCCCACATTAGTATATGCAATCATTTATATGTTTAATTGGATAAAATCTCCTTTCAAAATTGAAAATGAAAACAGAAAATGGATGCTCTACGGATACATAAGTATTTTATTAGTCATAGCTCTAAAAATCACCACATTAGATTCTTTTCCAATGTTGTATTTTTATATGATGCAACTCTCTATAAGCTGTTTTTTAGTAGTTTTATTACATTTTTTTAAATTTATAATTAGTATTTTCACTACCCTAATCGGCGGAATTACAGGTTTTACGGTATTTCTAAGTATTTTTTACCAAATGGATTTAACATACCTAATCATTTTATGGGTAATTATCAGTGGTTTTGTAGCCTCTTCACGTATGTACTTGACCGCACAAACACTTTTGAGTTCATTGATAGGTTGGCTTATCGGGTTTACTTCACAAATGATGTTATTTCTTCTACTAAATAATGTGCATCATATTGATTAATAAATAGTAATTGGAAAAGAAATCTGTAAAAATGAGCCTTTCAACAGATTTTGATAGAATTGTTAGTCATTTTTCAAAAAACATTGATAATGAAAGAGCTAAAAAATTCTTAAATGTGAATAACTTTTAGAACAAAAATCAATTATAAAATTTGCTTTTTTGTACAAGTTGTATATACAGCTATACCACCAAAAAAAACAAATTTATTTGTAGAAAAAATATGCATACTTTTTCTGTAGTTATCAACAATTCTTGAGTCTAAAACTTATCAAAAAAAGGTTGTTCATTTCAAAAATGAGTTATTAACAATAATATATAAATATCTGATTTTAAATATAATTAAATAAATAAAAGTTGTTAATAACTATTTATAAACTACTAATACTCGAAAAAGCAAATCTTAGATATTTTATTTTTTCAGTATTTCAACAGGATAATAATAATAACCCATTTTTTTATTTTAAAAAATATTTTTTATTCTTTAAATTGAATTGTTGAAAACATCAAAAAAATAAAATTCAGAATATGTTAAAGATAACTTCAAAATTGTAGTTTCTATTTTTATTTTTATCTTTGGAATCAATTCTGTTTAAAACACAGAACGTAATTTTATAAAGAGCAAAATTATTGATTATTTATGTCTAAACAAAAAAAGAAAACAGCTAAAGCTAAAAAACACGACCTTACAAAAGGCATCTTTTCTGTATTGGAAACCAATCAGAATGAGAGTTTTAACTACAAACAAATTGCAGCAAAATTGAACATTACTGATGCTTCCGGACGTAATCTACTCATAAAAAGATTAATACAACTCAAAGAAAAAAAGAAAATCCTTGAAGTTGAACGTGGAAAATACAAAGCTATTCCAAGTCAGAATTATTATACAGGAATAGTGGATATTACCTCTCGTGGAAATGCCTATGTTGTTGTAGATGAGTTAGAAACGGATGTGTTTGTTCCTTCTAATATGCTCAACAAAGCCCTTCACGGAGATTTGGTGGAAGTTTATATTTTTCCTCGATTCCGAAAAGGAAATAAATTGGAAGGCGAGGTTACAAAAATTATTGAGCGTAAAAAAATGCGTTTTGTGGGTGTGGTGCAAATGCAGAAAAATTTTGCTTTCGTCTTGCCAACCGATCATCGAATGTACACCGATATTTTCGTGTCGAAAAATGATATTAACGGAGCTGAAAACGGCGATAAAGTCATCGTTCGTATCGAAAAATGGGAAGGAAAATCCAATTCACCTTTCGGAGTGATTGAGAAAATTCTTGGAAAACCCGGTGAACAATCTACCGAAATGCATTCCATTTTGGCAGAATATGGTTTGCCTTACGAGTTTCCGCACGAAGTGGAAGCCTTTGCAAAACAATTGGATACCTCAATCACCGCTGAGGAAATTGCCAAACGCCGTGATATGCGTAACGTGCTGACTTTCACCATAGACCCGAAAGATGCCAAAGATTTCGACGATGCACTTTCGTTCCAAATTTTGGAAAACGGAAATTACGAAATTGGGGTACACATTGCCGACGTGTCGCATTATGTGCAAGAAGGAACTATTTTAGATGAAGAAGCCTACAATCGAGCCACTTCCGTGTATTTGGTGGATAGGGTAGTGCCGATGCTTCCCGAAGTGCTTTCTAATTTTGCGTGTTCGTTACGTCCGAATGAAGAAAAGTACACATTTTCAGCGGTTTTTGAGATGAACAAAAAGGCGGAAATCCTCAATACGTGGATAGGACGAACCGTTATCAAATCAGACCATCGATTTACTTACGAAGAAGCACAGGAAGTTATTGAAACAGAAGGAAATAGAGAAGAGGCAATAAAAAATACTAATGAAGAGCCTAATGCCTATCGCCCATTGCCTACTGCTTTAAAAGATACCATTTTAATCTTCAATGATTTAGCTAAAAAACTGCGTACCAAACGAATGCGATTAGGGGCTATTTCATTTGATAAAATCGAAGTGAAATTCCATTTAGATGAAAACGATAATCCAACGCACGTATATTTTAAAGAAAGCAAAGATGCCAATAAACTCATTGAGGAATTTATGCTTTTGGCAAACCGAAAAGTAGCCGAATTCATCGCCAAGCAAAAGAAAACTTTTGTGTATCGTGTTCACGATGAGCCTGATGACGAAAAATTGATGCAGCTCAATGGCGTGATTTCTCGTTTCGGTTATGGCATCAATATGAAGGATAAGAAAAGCATTACCCACTCGCTGAATTCTCTTTTGGAGGAAGTAAAAGGTAAAAAAGAACAGAATTTGGTGGATACACTTGCCATTCGTTCGATGGCAAAAGCCTCATATTCAACGGAAAATATTGGTCATTACGGACTGGCATTTGATTTTTATACGCATTTTACCTCGCCCATTCGTCGCTATCCCGATGTGATGGTACACCGATTGTTACAGAAGTATTTGGACAATCAACCCTCTGAAAAACAGGAAGTTTACGAAACGAAGTGCAAACATTCGTCTCAGATGGAAAATTTGGCTTCGTCTGCCGAGCGTGATTCGATTAAGTATATGCAGGTGAAATATATGGAAAATCATAAAAATCAGCATTTTGCGGGTGTTATTTCGGGCGTTACCGAATGGGGAATTTATGTGGAAATTGTAGAAAACAAATGTGAAGGTTTGGTCAGAACTCGTGATATTAAGGACGATTATTATATTTTCGATGAGAAGCAATACGCTTTGGTAGGGGAGGTTACCAAAAATATGTATCAACTTGGAGATGAAGTAGTTGTACGCGTAAAAAATACTGATTTACTCAAAAAACAATTGGATTTTGAGTTGGTGGGAACAAATTAGAAAAGTTGATTAATAAAAATTGCGAGATTTTACGATAATCTCGCAATTTTTTTTACCTTTGTCTTTACTTTCTGAAAAAATTTACTTATGAACGATTTAGTAACTATCAACCAAATTCCTGATTATGAGCAAATAACACTGACCAATCTGCATTCCGACTATAAAAAAATAGCTCGGATGAATGCTTTTATTTTTGGAGTGATTGGATTAGCATTTTTATTGGGAATATTTTTCATTTTCGATACGGTAGAAAAATACTACATTTTTGCTGCTGTTTTTCTAATTTTTTTATTTTTAATAATTTATATTTCAATAAGTTACAAGTATAAAAAATATGCTTTTCGTCAGCAAGATGCTATTTACAAAACAGGAATAATCTATCAAGCAACGCATATTGTTCCTTATGTTCGTTTGCAACATATTACCATCAAACAGGGTTGGTATGCTAAACGCTTGGGATTGGCTACTTTGTGTTTGTACACGGCTTCTTCTCACGATGGTGTTTCTATTCTTGGGTTGTCTTTGCAGGAAGCCGAACGTTGGAAAAGTTTTTTGTTGAATCGTATAGAAGCTATTGAAAATGAATCAGATGAATTATGATTTTTCAAAACCAAATCAACTTTCAAAAAAGGCTTTTTGGTTGGCTTTGGTAAAAGCTTTTTGGAGTAATTTCAAAATCTTTTGGGGAGTTTTCGCCATATTTCTTTTCAAAAAAACGAATAATTCTGATGGTAAACTTGAAGTTTTCTTAATTTTTTCGGTTATATTTTTAGTAATCAGTATTTTAATATTTATTTTTCAGTACCTAAAGTATAAATATTTTTCATATCAAATTATTGATAATGAACTGATTATTCGTGAAGGTTGGTTAAGTAAATCGGAAACGGTGGTAAAGTTTGACAAAATTCACGAAGTACATCTAAATCAGAAGTTTATACATAAAATAGTAGGATTATACAAATTAGATATAGACACGGCAGGAAGCAACAAAGTGGAAATTTCTATCGATGGAATAGATTATCATAAAGCATTGGTTATCAAAGATATTTTAACAGAAAAAGAAACCATTTCTGAAATTCGGGAAGAAATTTCTTTGACAGAAAACACAAAGCCCAAAGAAGAATTTACTCCTCTGAAAATAAGTATTTTAACTTTGTTTAAAATCGGGATTACGCAAAATTATTTTTATACACTTTCGTTGATGTTTGCTTTTTCGTATCAGATAATTGATTTCATAACCGATACATTTTACGAAAAACGTTCTGATTTTATTGACCAATTGTCGGGATTTTCAAATGCTAATTCAACCATACTTTTTTGGATTATTTTCTTATTTATTCTGATAGTTTTTGTGATTTCATTCAATTTAATTCGCACATTATTAACATATTATAATTATAAAATAGAAATTAAAAACGACCGTTTGTTAGCTTCATATGGGCTTATAAATTCGCATATTGTTGCGGTTCCTCCTAAGAAAGTACAAATGATTCATTTTCAGCAAAATTATTTTCAAAAGCTGATGAATTTGTTTGAAATGCGAATTTCACAAATTGATTCTTCCAAAAACGAAGAGAAAAAGCGGCAAGGTTTAGTAATTCCTGGTATCAATGCTTTGGAAATGAGAAAATTATTTCGATTTATATACGATAAGGATTTTCAAGAAGTAAAAGAATTTTATCGCCCAAGTTTTCGGAAAGTTATTATTCGGGCAATGTATTTGTTTTTTGCTCTTTTGACGATTATTTTAACTATGTATTTCATTGATTTATTGAATTTTACGTATATTCCAATATTTTTATTTTTTGTTGTTTTGTTGCTCATTTATATTTCATACAGAAATGAAAAACTTTTTTTGAAAGATGATTTTATTATACTCAAAAGTGGTATTTGGGATTTGACAACTACCTATTTACAAGTAGATAAAATTCAGCAAGTAAAAATAAAGCAATCTTATTTTCAAAAACGTAGAAGTCTGGCTTCTATCAAGTTATCTACATTTTCCGAGAGTTTACGATTGAACTTTTACGATGAAAAATTACTTAAAAATTTGGTGAATGAATCTGTATATAAAATTGAGTTTGTCATTTAAAAGTATATAAATCAGGATTTTATAGTTACATTTTTTCTTGGAAAATAGTATAAACATTTTGTTATTGCCATTTTTTGTTGTAACTTTGTGGATGTGTTATTATTTTAGAGATATTCAGTTGAATTTTTTTACTATGGAGACAAAAAATCAGTTGATAAGAAAGAAATTTGGATTGTTTTTTTTAATATTCTGTTTGGTTACTTTCTTGATTTGGTTCATTTTTCCACACCAATTGGTTGGGAATATCTATGTTTTGATGGGATATTTGGTAGGAAATTTAATTTTTCTTTACGTTTTGTATAAATACAAACGAAGTCTGAATAAAGTTGAATAATTGGAAATGGAATAGGGGAGAAGCTACAAAGTTTTTCCCTTATTTTTTTGCTTTTTCTTCTTTTTTCTTTATTTTTGTTAGTCGTTTTGTATGTTAAAATGTTTTTCCTTGATTTTCAAGGAGCTAATCAAAAATAATTCTCAAAAAATTAAATGTTTTCAGATGTATTACTTGCTTTGCCTTTGGGTGTGATATTAGCTTTTACCATTGGCCCTGTTTTCTTTGTTTTGTTGGAAACGGCTATAACTAAGGGATTTAGAGCTGCTGTAGCTTTTGATGGAGGCGTCATTTTGGCTGATATAGTTTTTATTTTGGTTGCTTATTTTACTACCAGTGGTTTGCTTCAGCGAGTGAAAGATGACCCACTTTTGTTTATTATCGGTGGGCTCATTATGATTTCCTATGGATTAATTTCTTATATAAAACTCAAAAAAGATTTTCATCAAAAAAATAAAATAGAGAGTACGGATAATAACTTGTCCATCAAGAGAGTGAATTATTTAGCTCTTTTCATGAAAGGATTTTTGTTGAATTTCATAAATATTGGTGTACTCGGTTTTTGGCTTGGAATTATCATCGTATTTGCTCCTCAATTGGATATGGATACTAATAGAATTTTAGTGTTTTTTACTTCTATTGTAGTAATTTATTTTATAATAGATATTCTTAAAATATTGATAGCAAAACAATTAAAAAATAAACTTACTGCTTTTCACATCTATAAAATTAAAAGAACGATAAGTATCATTTTATTAGTCTTTGGAGTTTTTTTGTTGGCACAAGGTATTTTTCCAGAGAGCAAAGAAAAATTAAACGAAATATTTACTGAAAATCAGTGATTTTTTAAACCACATTACTGATGTTATAAAACAAAAAATGCTGTCAAAACACTAAATTTTTGGTAGCATTTTTTCTTATTTGAAATATACTTGAAAATAATTTGTGTATTTTCAAAAAAAATGCTATCTATGCACCTCAATTACGGTACATAAAAGCGTTAGCTTACTATTCTATTTTAGGAGAATCTGGTAAATTCAACAATACATTAGGATAAGTAGCAAAAACGCTCACGCTATATGGCGTGGGCTTTTTTCTCTTATTTATATGTTATTGGCTTACCAGAGGCTTCCTAAAAATAAATAAGAGTTAAGAAAGTCCTCGCTTTTTTTATTTCATAAAGTTTTGAATTTCTTTTTTGCTATAAGCTATTGTTAGATAGAAGAACCGATGATCTGGAAAATAATGAGAGATGATAGAAATTGAAAATCCTAATTATTGCGTTCTTTAAAAAGGCTCGGAATTTTCTGAGCCTTTCTTATTTTTAAAAATCGTCTTTTTTTGATATGAACGAAAAATGATTAAAATTTTTATACTATAGATTTTAATTATAATAAATTCTAAAATTATAGATTTTTTCTATAAAAATCGACTTTCAGAAACCTATCAAAAATTCATTTTCTTTTAAAAGTGATATGAATATACCTTTTGTATACTGAAATGCTATAAAATAGCTTTAAAATGATTTTTTGCATTTTTTGAGTATATAAATGTGTGAAGAATACTCATTTTTGGTCATTCCGTAATAATTTGAATATAATCCATTCAAAAAACCTTTGATAAAATTTTTCTTTCCTGTTTTGTATTTTTCTGAAAGTATTGATACGTAAAAGGAATCGAAAAGCATTGGTTTTATTTTCAGCAATTCGAAGCCTTTTGCAGTGAAAATTTTTTGAATGCTTGTTTTTGAGAAATGCCACAAATGGCGAGGTACGTCATATGCTGCCCAGAAATTCTTATAGTGTTTTGCATCCCATGAATTGAAATTAGGTACAGCTATTATTAAAATTCCATTTTCTTTTAGTAGTAAGTTTATAAGGTTGATTTGCTTTTCCAAATCAGGAATATGTTCTAACACATGCCAAAGAGTAACTACATCAAATGAATTTTCTTCAAATGAATCGTAGTTTTCAAATAAATTTATTCCCTTTTGCATTGCTAATTTTCGAGCTTTTTCATTAGGTTCGATGCCATCAACATTCCATTTTTTAATCTTTTTACAAGCTAAAATAAAATCTGCTGTTCCTGCACCTATATCTAATAAGCGTATATTTTCGTTTTTATAATCTGAAATCACATTAATTTTACTCCGCAAGTTTATTATTTTTACATACTGATATAACTTGTCAAACCACGTTTTTTTACTATCCGTATGTGAAATATACTCTTGACTTTCGTAGTACTTAGCAAGATTTTCAGGAGTAGGGGAGGTTTTAAAAAGTTGCAATTCCGGATTGTAAATTAACTGAAATTCTTCTTCTGAAACACTGTAATCTTTGACTTTTAGAATATTCATTTTAAATTAAACCTATTAACTCACAAAGGTACTATTTATTGATTTAGAAAATATATTTTTTCTAAAAAATCTTTATATTTTATTGTATATTATTAATAATCAAATAGTTATGGTATTTTTATGTATATTTTTTAGTTTTACTATAATTCATCATAATATGTTCCACGTGGAACATTGTTATTATTCTTTTTATTTTTCTATAATAAACTAATTATATTAATTAAACTTCTTGAGAAGTACTAAAATACTGTATACTAAAAAATAGTGATTCGTTATATTGGTGTGTAGCTTTTATATATGTTTATGTAGATATTGTTATTTCTTTATTTCTACGGAGATTGATAAAATTGCAATACTTCATTTCTAAAATTTAAAGTAGTATAGTAGATGTATTTTATTGTAAAATGTTCCACGTGGAACAATTTTATTAATTACTATTTATATAAATCAGAATATTTTATAAAATGATAAATGTATATATGTTATAAAATTCAGTTTTTTTTAAAAAAATATAAGATGTATTTTATTTAATAATTTATTCGTATTGTAATTGATTATTGTTACTTTATTAAGAAATTGTATACAGAATCAGCTTTTAAAACGGTTTGTTTTTGTATTCTTTATAAAAATCAGGTACAGTATTGTATTTTTTTTAAAAAAATGTTCCACGTGGAACTATTTTTTGAAATAAGATTTGATAATTCAAGAAGATGATAAATATGATTATTTCATGTTTAGATTTTGTACTAGATGGTTTTAAATCGAAATATTGAAACAAAATATTTTCGAAATTCTAAATAAAAGTGTATTTGTATTATTTGCGATTTAAAGTAATATTTTTTAAGAGTGCATTATATATAAAATTTATAAATCATAAATTTTTTAAAGATTAATAATAGTCCTATGCTTATATAAAATATAACGATATTTTTAAATTACAATTAATCTATCGGTTTATGTAAATAGTGATTACTATTTTAAGCTGAACTATGGGAGTTTATTTTTAGTTATTGTATAATTTATTTTCTAAAGTTACTGTAATGAAATTTATTTAAATAATTACATTTTTCTGAAAACTTCTCAATGTTTCGGCAATTTTTTAAAGGAAATAATCTTTACTAATTTTCTTTTCTTGTTAAATGTATTTTTACAAAAAATATCGACTAATAAATCCACGGAAATTTGTTCGAATACTATCATCACTACTTGTAGTGGAATATTCTTAGCATAGTATTCACTAGAAAATACTACTTCTTACTTGTAGTAGATAAATGTTTTATACATAGAGATTAAAATTTCAAGTTTAAATTATATTGTTGATTATTTATTCTTCGTTGTTATCCATGATAAGATTAATGTTTTTTATTTTTCCGTTTTTAAACTATTTTGAATACATAAATTTTACCCATTACGGTTTTTTTTCTCTGTTGAATTTTAAATGTATTTATAGATTTCTCAGAAATTAAAAGTAGTTTTTTTTATACTTTTTATGTTTATTGAAAAATAGCAGTATCTTTAGGTTGTAGTTGATACGAAAAATCTAACTCTTGAATACTTTTTGGAGGGAAATTGGTATTTCGTTAATATTTTTCTTTTGTATGTTAAACTCTTTTTTACGAAAATAGCTATATATTTTCGTTCATACAGGAATTTTACAAGATTATTTAATTAATTTAAATTACATTATTTTCGGTTAAATTATATTTATGAAAAATAAGATTCTTTACTGCTGTTTTCTTAAAAAAATGGAAGTCTATTGTTTGATTTTTCAGTAAATTGCTACTTTCCTATATCATTCAAATAATAATTTTATGATATGTTTAATCTGCTGAATTTTATTAGGTTGATGTATGAAATTTATCAATTTTTAATTCGTTTACTTGAGTTATTCTTAAGCCTTGAAAGTTAACTAAGAAACATAAATTTTCCGTAAATTAAGTTTTAAATTACATAGAAATGTGAAGTTTATTTTACGTTTCTATGTGTTTTAATAACAGCTATAATTTTTTTCGTGTATTCAGCCTACAACAACTCCGCTATTAATTTTCAAAACTTTAGAATCACATCCAGTTCATAAATTATTCTGCAATAAATACTGCTTAGTAGAAGAAATTTATACAGGTTTAATCGTTAAAATATTGTTTTGAGTTTTGTCAGATAATCTTATTTTTCTGTATATAAAAATCTATTTCTCAAAAACTTATCAACAAAGTGGGAAAAAGTGGTGGAATGTGGGAAAAAATTTCTATTTTTGTCGAAAAATAATTTTAAAAATATTTCGTTGAAAATTCTTATAGGGACATATGAATGTAAGATTGACGCTAAAGGACGAGTAGTATTACCAGCTCCTCTCAAAAAACAATTGGGAGATTTGGAAGTTGGTTTTGTACTGAAACGCTCCGATTTTCAGCGTTGTATTGACTTTTATACTACTGAGGAGTGGAATAATGAAATGCTAAAAATCAGAAGTTTGAACCGATATGTGAAAGAAAATGATGATTTCATCAGAAAATTTATGTCGGGAGTGAAACTTGTTGAAACTGACGCCGTTGGTAGAATATTAATTCCTAAAGATTTGCTTGATTTTGCTCAGATCAACAAAGAAATTGTCTTTTCAGCCCTTGGAAGTCGAGTTGAAATTTGGGACAAAAATGCCTACGAAAGAGCAATCGATACAACGACAGAGGATTTTTCACAATTGGCTGAGAAAGTTATGGGAGGACTTAGAAATGACAACAACTAATTCATATCACAAACCCGTCTTACTAACCGAAAGCATTGATGCACTCAATATTAAAGAGGAAGGAATCTATGTTGATGTTACCTTTGGAGGAGGTGGTCATTCGCGTGAAATTCTCAATCGTTTAGGAAAAAAAGGACGACTCTATGCTTTTGACCAAGATGAGGATGCTATTAAAAATAGTATTGATGATGAACGATTTACGCTCATAAACCAAAATTTCAGATATATTGCCCGATTTTTAAAATTCTACGGAGTTAAAAAAGTAGATGGTATTTTGGGCGACTTTGGTGTGTCATCACATCAGTTTGATGTTCCGGAACGTGGATTTTCTACTCGTTTTGATGGTGTTTTGGATATGCGTATGAATCAAAATGGAGGTGTTTCAGCTCAAAATATCGTAAATGAATATGATGAAAATCAGCTGTATAGGTTGTTTTACAATTATGGCGAATTGAAAAATGCTAAGGCTATTGCCAAAGCTATTGTTGCGGCACGAGTCAATACACCTATCAGAACAGGAAGTGAATTGCAAGAGATTTTAAAGCCATTTTTACAGAAATTCAAGGAAAATAAAACTTTAGCACAGATTTATCAAGCCATACGCATTGAGGTAAATGAAGAAATGCAAGTTTTAGAAGATTTTTTGTTACAATTACCTGATATTGTTTCAGTTGGTGGGCGTATTAGCTTCATAAGTTACCATTCATTAGAAGATAGATTGGTTAAGAGATTCATTCGTGATGGCAAATTTGATGGAGCTGCCGAGAAAGATTTTTATGGGAATACTTTCGTACCATTTAAAAAAATAGGAGGAATGATAACCCCAACCGATGAAGAAATCAAAGAAAATAATCGTGCAAGAAGTGCCAAGTTACGAATTGCCGAACGAATCTGATAACTAATGGGAAAGGCAACTAATGAAATAAAAAATTTTATTCGTGGAAAATTTTTAGTAGAGGGAAAAAATGCTATTAAAAATTGGACAATCATTGCTTTTTTGTTTGTACTGAGTGTGATAATGATTACGAGTGCTCACAATGCCGATCGTAAGGTACACGAAATTGCACAACTTAATAGAGAGGTTAATGAATTGAAGAGCGAATTTGTTTATGTTCGGTCGAAATTGCAAAAAGTCAAGTTAGAATCAGCATTGTTGGACAAATTACGAAGCAAAGGACTTAAACAACCTGAACGCCCTCCTCACAAGATAAAAGTGATTGTAAGTAATTGATTTTTACAGATCATTCGGTATTTCGATTGCTAATTGATGAATCTTTAAGGAAAATATAAACGAAGTTTGAAGCAATTATTGATATTTTGTTTCCATACGAAGTTTGCATGGCTAGATATGTGATCCAAGAATAGATTAGAACATTAAGAATCCTATATCCTAATAAAAATGAAAACTCAAAAAGAAAACAAAATTCGAGGACGTGCCTATATGGTGGCTTTTATGCTATTGATATTAGCTGTTGTCATATCGGTTAAACTCATAAACATTCAAATTAACGGAAAAGACTATCGAGAAGACTCTGAAAAACGCTATTTGCGAGAAGCAGATATTGAACCTAACCAAGGAAATCTCTACTCTGATGACGGAAGTTTACTCGCAACGTCAGTAACTCGCTACGATATCCGATGGGATGCTGTGGCTTCCATCAAAAATGAGGATTTTAATAAACATATCCGAGCTTTGAGTGATTCGTTGGGAAAAATGTTTAAAAAACCAAGTTCTTACTATCAAAATTTACTCCGTAAGGAACGTAATCTAAAAAATCGTTATCTATTGATTGGAAAGAATTTAGGCTATGGAGAATATGTTCGAATTAAAAAATTTCCACTTTTTAATTTGGGTGCTAACAAAGGCGGAATTATTGTTGAACCAATCATCAAACGCGAGTATCCCTTAGGAGGAATTGCTCATCGAAGTATAGGATATTCACGTGTTGGGGAAGATGGATACGTCAATCGAATAGGGTTGGAGGGAGCTTATTCCAATTACCTCGTAGGTACGAAGGGCAAACGCATGGAACAAAAGATAGCAAAAGGACAATGGAAACTTGCCAGTGGGTTTAATATCATTGAGCCTAAGGATGGATATGACGTAGTTTCGACCATAAATGTTAATATTCAAGATATTGCACACCATGCGTTACTTTCACAACTTCAGAAATACAAAGCCCATCACGGTTGTGTCGTAGTGATGGAAGTCAGCACAGGTGAAATCAAGGCTATTTCAAATTTAGAACTAAATCCAAAAAACAATACTTATTCCGAGCGATATAATTATGCCGTAGGAGAAACACACGAACCAGGTTCCATTTTTAAGCTCATGGCAGTAGTTGCTTCCATGGAAGAAAGTGGTATAGATACAACTTATGTAGTTGATATTAAACAAGGTAAAGCAGAGTACTATAAAGAAACCGTAGAAGATTCACAAAGAAGTTTCAGAGGAAAAATCAATATAGCAAAGGCCTTTGCCATATCATCAAACGTAGGGATGACTGAAATGGTACATCATCTATTTGCTAAAAATCCAAAAAATTTCACCGATAAATTAAGTGAAATGAATTTAGACAAACCTTTGGGATTGCCTATTTTGGGTGAAGGAATACCTTACATTCCTAAGCCTAAGGATAAGAATTGGAGTGGGATATCACTCGAATGGATGTCCTTTGGTTATGGACTAAAACTTACACCTTTACAAAGTTTAACTTTTTATAATGCTATTGCTAACGAAGGTGTTATGGTACGTCCACGTCTGATTAAGGAAGTTAAAGAATGGAATAAAACCATTGAAAAATTTAATGTGGAAATTATCGATAGGCGTATTTGTTCTAAAGAAACTGCTCGAAAAACCAAAGGATTACTTGCTGATGTGGTTGAAAAATCCTACGGTACGGGGCATAAACTCTATTCTCCAAATTTTTCGATGGCAGGAAAAACGGGAACCGCCCGAAAAGATTATGGAAGTAACCAAAAGGGTAGGGGATTTAATTATATTTCATCTTTTGCAGGATTTTTTCCTGTTGATAAACCGAAGTATTCGTGTATCGTAGTTATTCATGAGCCAGACAAAAGTGTTGGATACTACGGAGCTGATGTGTCTGGGCCTGTATTCAAAAGTATTGCACAAAAAATACATACTAACTCATTGTTAATAAATACTATAGAAGACGTTCAAAATTCATCGCTTCAAACGGAAAAGGAATATGATTTGTACTACACAAAGGCTCAAAAATACAAAACAGTTATGCCTAATCTATTCGGAATGAATGCAATGGATGCTATTGCTCTTCTTGAAAATATGGGAGTTCGTGTCAAGTTGGTAGGAGAAGGAAAAGTCAGAGGGCAGTCTCTGCCAAGCGGACAAAAAATAAGAAAAAACGAAAATGTGATTTTGACATTAGGAACCTAATTTAATAGTTTATCAATATGAAAAAGCATTGGTTAAAAGTATCTTTTTTTTGTTTACTGACATTCGTTTTATCGTGTAAGTCAACTGAAAAAAAAGGAAAGACTGTTTTTCCCAACGTAATTTTAATTTACGCTGATGATTTGGGCTATGGTGATTTAAGTAGCTATGGAGGAAAAATTGCTACACCTCACATTGATCGTTTGGCAGACCACGGAATTTTACACTGTAATGCTTACGCTGCCGCATCAACTTGTACTCCGTCTCGTTATACATTGCTCACCGGAGAATATGCTTGGAGAGAAAAAGGACGTGGAGTTATTAACGGAAATGAAAAAGCACTTATCCCAAGCGGAAGACAAACTGTGGCGAGTGTATTCAAAAAAGCAGGATATACTACTGCCGTTATCGGTAAATGGCATTTAGGATTAGGTGATGAAAATGGAATTGATTGGAACACTCAAATAAGTAACATTCCTGAGGATATTGGTTTTGATGAGAGTTTTATTATGCCTGCCACTTCCGACAGAGTTCCTTGTGTGTATGTAAGTAATGGAAAAGTTCTAAACCTCGATCCAACAGATACGTTGGCTGTAAGTTATCAGAAAAAAATAGGCAATTTACCCACAGGAAAAGAAAATCCTGAATTGTTAAAACTCAAATATTCACACGGGCATGATATGACAATTGTCAACGGAATAAGCAGAATTGGATATCAATCAGGAGGAATGAGTGCCGTTTGGAAAGATGAAAATATTGCTGATGATTTTGTACGTGAATCAAAAAAATTCATCATCAAAAATAAACAAAAACCGTTCTTTTTATACTTAGCAACAAACAACATACATGTGCCGAGAATGCCTCATCCACGTTTTCAAGGGAAAACATCACAAGGATTGCGAGGCGATGCTATTTTAGAGTTAGATGATATGGTTGGTTCTATTTCAAAAACCTTGGATAGCTTACAAATTGCTGAAAATACTATAATTATATTTTCGAGTGATAATGGAGCTGTACTTGATGATGGTTATGCAGATCAAGCCATTGAAAAGTCAGGAGAACATAATCCTTTCGGGGTTCTTAGAGGTGCAAAATACAGTGTTTACGAAGCAGGAACTCGAATCCCAATGATTGTTTCATGGAAAGGAAATATAAAAAAGCAAACCTCACAAGCTCTTGTTAGTCAGACTGATTTTATTGCATCAGTTGGAGCAATGTTAAACGTTCGAATTGATTCTAACCAAGCCTTTGATGCTAAAAACCAATGGGATTCTTGGATAGGAAAAGATAAAAAAGGACGCTCAGAAATTGTACAAGAAGCTATACAAAATACGTTGTCGATAGTTGAGGGTGATTACAAATATATAGAACCTTCAAAAAGTAAAATGAAAGTGGCTTGGCAAACGGGGATAGAAACAGGTTTTTCGGACAAACCCCAATTGTACGACCTTAAAAACGACCCAAGCGAAAAGGTTAATCTTGCTGAGCAACAGCCACAATTGGTGATTGATTTAGCAAGAAAATTAGATTCTATAAAGAATCAGCATAAGGGTAAGTAAAGCAACCCTAACGTTCTTTGACATAATGGGATTTTTTAAAATATTGTAGAGGATTTTCATTGTAAAAAGTTCGTTGGGAAACGAACGCAAATTAAGTTTATACACAAAGAAATTGATTATCAAACTGCGGTTAGCGATTATCTAACCGCAGTTAATCAATTTCAGAGCTAAAAAGTCATTTCCAAATCATAAAAAACTACTTCTAAAAGATACAGGCAAAAAACAATCTTGCATATTAAATGTAAAAAATAAAAAATAGTGAACTATGACCGAAAAACAATTACAAAACATTCAAGAAATGGAGGAAATTCTCAATAAAATAGAAGATTTCACTCCGAAAGCGGAAGAATTTCTAAAACAATGGCAAGAATTGCTTCCCGAAGTTCAAAAACTCAACGCCTATTACGGAAGCGACCAATGGCAAAAAGATTATGACGCTTCCAATCGTGGTGAAATTCCCGAAGGAATGCCCCACGGAGTACTCTCGGAAGACCTCGCATACAATGCTTTGGGCGACCAATATTTCTTGGCGGTGGATTTCTTGAAATTGGTAACTAAAATCATCTCGAGAGAAGGGTAATATGAAACAAATCACATTACTATCGGAAAATCACACGGATTATCATCTCGGATTTGAAGTGCAATCACCTGAAAAACAATTTATTTCGTGGAACGCTACCTACGAGGAAGTTATCGCATCGCCTTTGGTGGAATGGGACAGCCCTTTTGATTTGGATTATGAGGTGTATGAGTATTACTATTTTAAATATCCGGTGCGGGTGGGCAATTTGCTATTTTCCAAATTTGAATTTCGCATTCACAACACCCAGCGTAGGGATATAGCCGTACGAGAATACTATGCCAATGGAGACACACAGGTAGAGGAATTTGATTTTTGGCAAGTGCATCAGCAACTAGAAAAACATTTACCCCTTGATAAACACTATAAAACTCGTGAAGACCTCTATTCATTTTTTCAAAAAGACGAAATGACATTTCTTAGCGTTTATTACGGAGAACCTCAGCATCAATATGTGTTTTTTAATATTATCAATGCCCGTAAATATCCCGAATTAATCACTCCAATTGAAAATGAGGAGAATATACAACTTACCGATTGGGTGTTATTTCCCAAAGAATATATCGGGATAGAGACCGACTATCAAGAAAACGAAATCGTAAAACGCCGTCCACCTTTACTAACGGAAAGGTTTGGCGACCAAGCCGTATTGTGGCGAGATGAAGTAAATAAACAACTCGGGGTAAGTGTGGGTGAATTTTGCAATATTTTTCCGCTATCGAATATTAAAAAAGTGTACATCGAGCGTATGCTTCCTGCCAAAGGCAGTGGTGCCGATACCCTGCGAGTGTATTACAAAAAACAAAAATACCCAATGCTAATTTTCGGTGCCAAAGAATATGATTTGGATAATTATCTGCCCCAATTGGAAAAATTCTTCGGTATGCGTATTGAAGTAACAGGGTTTTATTATAATTGTTAATGGTTGATTATCAATTATTAAGGATTTTCCAATATATGTTTCGTAATATTGTAGGGGCAAATCAATATTTGCCTATAATAAAGGCGAAAAATGTTTCGCCCCAATAATAGATTGATTATGAAAAAATACAATCCCGATAAACACAAAAGGCGTTCTATTCGTCTGAAAGGATATGATTACAGCCGTGAAGGGTTGTATTTCATCACGATTTGTTGCCAAAACAGAGCACATTATTTTGGGGAAATCATCAATGAGGAAATGCAATTAAACGAAATAGGAGAAATTGCCCAAAAATGTTGGAGAGACATTCCCAATCATTTTAAAAATGTTTTGTTGCATACATTTGTGGTGATGCCCAATCACATTCACGGCATAATAGAAATTGTAACCCCCGTAGGGGCAAATCAACATTTGCCCTATAATGAAACGGCAAATCAACATTTGCCCCATAATGAAACGGCAAATCAACATTTGCCCTATAATAAGGGCGAAAAATATTTCGCCCCAACAAATCAACATTTGCCCGATGATAATAGGGCGAAAGATATTTCGCCCCTACGGGGGACATCAAACACCATTGGTTCCATCGTGCGTGGTTTTAAAATTGGTGTAACCAAATGGGTGCGTTCCAATACAAATATCCATCAAATTTGGCAACGCAATTATTACGAACATATTATCCGAAATGAGGCATCGTATTTCAGAATTCACGAATACATCGAAAATAATCCTGCAAAATGGACAGAAGATTGTTTTCACAAATAACCCCGTAGAGCAAATCAACATTTGCCTATAATAAACAATGTAAGGGCAAAAAATATTTCGCCCCAACATATTAAAAGAAACCCCCGAGGCATATGCCGTGTTTCAAAAACTGAGTCCGTCTCACAAAAACGAGTATATCCAATGGATAAATGAAGCCAAAAAGCAAGAAACCAAAGAAAGGCGTTTGGAGAAAATGATAAGTATGTTACTAAACAAAAAGGAAAACCAATGAAAAAACTCATCGTTATTTCGGATTTATGGGGTGTAAAACAATCACAATGGTGGCAATATTACACCGAAACCTTATCCAAACATTTTGAGGTTATCTTTTATGACGCTTGTCAGTTAGGGCAGATAGATGTAAGTCAATATACCGAGGTGGCACTGCATCAGCAATTTATGGACGGTGGCGTTCTACAATCTGTACAAAACTTAACCCACAAAGAAAAAGAAACCTTCGCCATACTAGGTTTTAGCATAGGTGGCTATATTGCTTGGAGAGCCTTACACAGCGGATTAAAAGCCCAACATTTGGTAGCCGTATCTTCCACTCGATTGCGGTATGAAACAATACCTCCAAAAGCTCAGCTTCACCTATTTTATGGTAAAAAAGACCATCATCTGCCCAGTATTGCGTGGTATGATACAATGAAAACATCGCCATACCTGTTTGATGAGGCGTATCACAACTTTTACCAAAAAGAACATATCGCACAGCAAATCTGCGAGTACATCGAAAATAAGATGCTATAAGCCCTGATAATTCAAAGATATAAAAATGAAAATCAATGCCGTATAATGTTTAAAAATATTATCTTTGTTAGCCATAGGACATACAAGGTATTCCTTAATGAATGTATCATTTCTAAAAATTTTCAATTATGAGCATCAAGTACAAAGTTATCGAGAAAGGGCAACCGGGCGTTGCCGGAGGCGGAACCAAAAAGTTTTATGCCAATGTAGTAACCGAAGGAGAGCTATCGGTAGATGATTTGGTAAAACAAATCGAAAAGTTTTCCGCTCTTAGTGAGGCGGACATTCGCGGGGTGATTATCGCTTTGGAAAATGTAATTCAACAAGGATTAGCCGATAGCAAAATCATTCGTTTGGAAAAACTCGGCAGTCTATACCCTACGCTCAGCAGTAATGGAGTAGCTACCGAAAAGGAGTTTACGGCTAACCAGATAAAATCCGTTAGTGTGAATTATCGCCCAGGTACCCGCATTGTAGAAGCAATGAAAGCAGCAGGTTTCGAGAAGAAAAAATAGTTTTCATAAAAACCAGCAGCAGTATTTCTAAAAACCAAGCGTGGTTTCACCTAAAACCACACTTGGTTTTATTTCAAACCTGCCGTGCTTTTGCCCAAAACCTGCGGTGGTTTTTTCCGTATGGGTAAATTATTCTTTGCTAAGTGTCATTAGCAAAGAATATTTAAAAACGTTCAATATTTTAAAAGGAATAAGGTATGAATTACGACAATTTTTTTCTTCCCGCCGAAGATTTCGAAAAAAGCAAACATTTTTTTGCTGATGTTTTGGGTTTGGAAATCAAATTTGATTTCTCCCAAATGGGAATGATTGCCTTTAAAGTGGGCAATGAAGAGGCTGCTATTATCTTAAAAGACAAGAAAAAATTTCCGAATGTGAAACCTACCATTTGGCTGGAAGTAGATAATGTAACGGAAGTGTACGAAGATTTAAAAACTAAAGGCGTGGAATTTTTAACGCCACCTTTCCCCATAAAAACAGGTTGGGCGGTGGAGTTTTTAGACCCTTCGGGCAATGTAATGGGCTTTACGGATTATCGTTCTAATAATTGAATTTTTAAAAATAAATAAATGATAAATAAGGACAAAAAATATTTTACCTCCCAATGTAAGGGTAAAACATTTTTTACCCCAACGAAACTTTGGCTGTATTTTATCATCACAATGTCGGTGTACTTACTGATGGTTTTTATCACCATCCCTATACTGAACCGCCTTGCCAACGGATTGGATATTATTGATGTCCTTCCCTTTTACGATGGCGAATATGTGGTGCGTCTTTTAGAATATTTGGGAAGCGAGGGCAGACATTACTATCTGTACAGGCAATTACCCATTGATATGATATACCCGCTACTTTATGCCTTTACTTACAGACAGATATTAAAGCATTTTATTGATAAATTGAACTTTAAAAGGGGAAGATGGGTGGTCTTTTTACCCGTTGTAGCGGCAGTGTTTGACTACTTGGAAAATATCGGCATCGGCATATCGCTTTACCGCTTTTCGTCGCTTTCGGATACCATTTTATCGGTATTGCCTTTTTTCAGTTTACTAAAAAATCTCTTTGTAGTGCTGTATCTGTTGGCGTTTTTCGGATTGGGAATTATGGTTTTAGTGAGAAGAAAGAAAATATAAAACTTAAAAACAAATATTATGACAAACGGATTTAAAATCATCGGGATAGCGGTACGCACGACCAATGCCAACGGACAAGCCGCAACAGATTTGGGCAAACTTTGGGGGCAATTTATGAGCGACACCATTTCAAAAATCCCGAATACCATTTCGGGGGAAATTATCGCCATTTACACCGATTACGAAAGTGATTATCAAGGAGCTTATACCGCGATTATCGGAAAGAAAGTCAGCTCATTAGATGAAATTCCAGACGGAATGATTGGGCGAGAATTTCCTGCTACAAAATTTCAGAAATTCATTGCCAAAGGAGAAATGCCCAATGCCGTTATGCAGACTTGGAAAACCATTTGGGAACAAGATGAAGTGCTGAATCGTGCCTACCAGTACGATTTTGAGGTGTATGGCGAAAAATCCCAAAACGGCAGTGAGTCCGAAGTGGAGATTTTTATCAGCGTAAAATAAACAACCAAAAAATACCTCCCCCACATCGCACTCATTAGACGCTTTATAGTAAAAAGAGTCTTCTCCTAATGGGATATATATCGTTTAATTTTTTAAAAGGGAAGAGTATGACACCCGAAATACAAAACCGTAAAGGAGCAACAAAACTTGAAAACATTCCACAAGAAGTATTGGAATTATTGAACGAGGGTAGGATAGCAAGCGTTAATTTGACCGAGTGGCTTTCTGTCAACCATATGACTTTGGTGGCTACGGTGTTCCCCAAAATAGGGATTTCAAATGCGTATATTTCTGAAATTCAAGAGCTCATAAAAAATCAAAAAAAGCCATCAACGATGAATACCATCAAGTTGATTGGAGCGTTTCTGTACGAAAAATCCGCAAAATCAACAGATTATTTAGCCGTTTTTGAAAAATTAGCCACACATTTGTCTGATTCGGTGCGTTGTTATGCCACTTATTTTATGGCTCTGAACACCGATTTTTCGCTTGAAAAAAAGCTCGGCTTGTTACAGCCGTTGGTGGCAGACAAGCATTTTGGGGTGCGTGAAGTGGTTTGGATGGCACTCAGACCTGAATTGAGCCAAAATTTGGCATTTTCAATTGATTTTCTATCGGTTTGGGCAGAAAATAAAGATGAAAATATCCGTCGTTTTTCTTCGGAAGCCTTGCGTCCGCGTGGGGTGTGGTGTTCGCATATCGAGACCTTGAAAAATTCACCTGAATTGGCATTGCCTATTTTGGAGAAATTAAAATCGGATTCGGCTAAATATGTGCAAGATAGCGTAGGCAATTGGCTCAATGATGCGAGTAAATCTCGCCCCGATTTTGTGCAGGAATTATGTAAGCGTTGGGAAAAAGAAAGCCCTACAAAATCAACAGAGTACATTATCAAAAAAGCCTTACGAACCATTTTAAAGTAGCAAAATATTGTAAGGGTGTATTGCGTATGCCCAACAATGTAAGGGCAAAAAATATTTTGCCCTTACAATGAAATAGTAAATCGTAAAATCAAAACTATGAACACCTACATCGTCCTTTTGCGTGGCGTAATGCCCACAGGGAAAAACAAAATTCCGAGTATGGCTTTTCTGAAAGAAATTTTGGAAAAAGGCGGTTTTGTGAATGTAAAAACTTATATTCAGAGTGGAAATGTGGTCTTACAAACGGAGCTTTCCCCTGCGGGGGTGAGCAGGAAGGTATACGAATTCATTAAGGAAAACATTGAAGCAGAACTTCCTGTGATTGTAAAAACCGCTGATGAAATTGCACAAGTTTTAAGCGAAAATCCATTTACCGAAAATCACGACAGCAAACGCGTTTTCTTTACGCTTTTTAATGATGAATTATCGCTGTCATTGGCAAAGGAACTCAAAAAGCAGGATTTTGGCGAGGAAAAATTTGATTTTAGCGAAAAAGCATTGTATATGTATTTACCCAAAGATGCCAGCCGTAGTAAACTCAGTAACAATTTTTTAGAAAAGAAACTGAAAATTACCGCTACCACACGCAATTTGAATACATTGAGTAAGTTGGTGGCAATGGCGGAGGAAATGGAAAATTAATTTGTCATATTGTAGCGAACGGGTATATCCGTTTCGGTGATAACAAAAATGAAAAAATGGATTTTTATAAATATCAGAAACCAGTCGGAAAAATAGAAGACATTCCTGCATTACGCGATGAATTCATCACTATTTTCGATACCAAAAATCGTCAGGAAATAGTGTTATTCTGTTTGTCATTAGCACAACATCTCATAAATTTTACAAAGTTTGAGCCTTGCGATGAAATGTCGTTGGCTTTTGAGGCGATGAAGGAGTGGCTTGATGGAAAAACCAACTATCATAAAGCAAGAAACATAAGTTTTCAAATCAGCAAATTAGCAAAAGAAGAAAGTGATGTAGCAAAAGTAAAATTTTACCGAACGATGGCTCAAATTGCTGCAAGTCCGCACACTAAATTTCACGGATTATGGGCTACAGATTTCGCGATAACCCTTATTAACAAAATGTTTCCTAACGATATGGAAGCAGTTAAAGTAGAAAGAGAAAAATACATTTCTTTATTGAAAGCATCTTGTTTCAGCAACGACAAGGCTTTCAAAAGTTAGATTTTTATTACACAAAAACTATGAACCTGAAAGATATATTACAAAACATAGAAATCATCTCCCTTTCGGGGGAAATCAATATCGAAGTAGGTGATTTGGTGCAAGACTCGCGGTTAATTAAACAAGGTGATGTATTCGTTGCTATAAAAGGTACGGCATCAGACGGGCATCAATTCATTAGTAAAGCCATCGAAAAGGGAGCAAAAGTCATCGTTTGTGAGGAGATTCCGCAAGAAACTATTTCGGAAATTGTTTACATAAAGGTAAAAGATACTACTTCGGCTTTGGCAACGATGGCGAGTAATTTTTATGGAAATCCGTCGGAAAAACTCAAATTGGTAGGTGTTACGGGTACTAATGGGAAAACAACAACGACCAGTTTGCTGTATCAGTTATTTAGAAAAGCGGGCTACAAAGTGGGACTTATTTCCACCATTGCCATCTATGTAGATGAGCAGAAGTACGACACCAAAAACACCACGCCCGACATCCTTACACTAAATAAGTACTTAAAAATGATGGTTGATGCAGGTTGTGAATATTGCTTTATGGAAGTGAGTTCGCACGGCGTGGAGCAACGACGCATCGAAGGCTTACAATTTGCAGGGGGCGTGTTTACGAATCTCACACACGACCATTTGGATTATCACCAAACCTTTGCCAACTATCGTGATGCCAAAAAGAAGTTTTTCGACCAATTGCCAAAAACAGCTTTTGCCCTTACCAATATCGACGATAAAAATGGCAGTGTGATGCTCCAAAACACCAAAGCTCAAAAGAAATCGTACGCTTTGAAAACAATGGCGGATTATCGTTTGCAGATTTTGGAAAATCAGTTTTCGGGCTTGGTACTGAAAATAGACGGACAAGAAGTTTGGACAAACCTCATCGGGCAGTTCAATGCTTATAATTTGTTGGCAGTCTATGCCGTTGCCGATTTGCTCGGAGTTGAAAAAATGGAAAACCTCACGGCTTTGAGTACTTTGCAGTCGGTAGGCGGACGCTTTCAGTATTTTGTTTCGAAAGACAAAATCACGGCGATTGTGGATTATGCCCACACGCCCGACGCTTTGCAAAATGTGTTGGACACCATCAACAACATACGCACCAAAAACGAACAACTCATCACAGTAGTAGGCTGTGGAGGCAATCGCGACAAGAGTAAACGCCCCGTAATGGCGGATATTTCCACGAAGGAAAGTACCCGAGTGATTTTTACCTCGGACAATCCGCGAGACGAAGACCCACAAACGATTTTGGACGAAATGGAAGCAGGTGTATCAGCAGAGCATTACAAAAAGTTTGTTACCATAACCGACCGCCGTCAGGCAATAAAAACCGCTTGTCAGTTTGCCCAATCAGGAGATATTATCCTCATTGCAGGGAAAGGACACGAAATCTATCAAGAAATCAAAGGCGAACGCACTCATTTTGATGATATGGAAGAAGTGAAAAAAATATTGAACGTGTAGGGGCGTATTGCATACGCCCAATGATGAACATTGCATACGCCCAAACAAAACGAAAAGGGCGTAAGCTCACATACTCCGTTTTCACGGACTTTACCCCTACGATAACAATAACAAATAAAAAATGATAAAAATTTTAGCCGAATCTTTTTTGCAGGTCGCTCTGTTGCTTCCTTTTGCAATTTTATTTCTTAAAGAAAAAAGCAAAATCAGTTTCATACGATTATTGATTTTTGTAGGTTGCTATGTGGCATATCAGTTATTTCTCGTGCTTCCGAGCATCAATGCAGTGTTCGATGTAATAGAAAGCCGTTGGAATTGGGAAGGAAAAGCATTGGGAATCATTTGTGGAATAAGCTGTTATTTCATTTTTAGAAGATATTTTCACGAAAATGATTTTTTCACTTTAAAACAAAATAGAGAAAACTTAAAACCAACTCTCATTGTAGCGGTGGGATTGGTATTATTATCAACTGTGGTTTGGTTTTTATTGGGTAAATCCGAATTTAATATGGAAACATTGGCTTTTCAAATATCCTTGCCGGGCGTTGATGAAGAGATAATGTTTCGCGGAATTCTACTCGGACTTTTGGCTTCTTCATTGAAAGAAAAAACAACTTTTGTAGGAAATCCAAGCGTTTTACTAACGGCGATTCTATTCGGATTTATGCATAGTTTGACTCTTGATAAAAACTATGCGATTGATTTTGAATCTATTTATTTTATACAAACCACTTTTGCAGGATACCTTTGGGGGTGGATAACCCTAAAAAGTCGAAGTATATTGTTAGCGATTTTGTCCCATAATTTCAGTAATTTTTTCGGGACATTAGCTACAATGATTAAATAATCCATTCATTAGAAACAAAATATGAAACTAATCATAAACGAAAAATTATATCTCGAATTGGTACAATTATCTGATGCTGAGACCATTTTCAGTACAATAGACACACAGAGAAAATATTTGGGCGAGTGGCTTCCGTTCGTTTCTTTTATAAAAAATCTTGCTGATGAAGAAAATTTTATAAAATCAGCTTTGGAAACGATGGAACAGACCAAAGAATACATCTTTTGCATTCGAAAAGAAGGCGAATTCGTCGGGCTTATCAGTTTTATCAAAACAGACAAACTCAATCAGAAAACTGAAATCGGTTATTGGATTTCAGAAACATACCAAAAACAAGGCATCACAACCCAAGCCACTAAGCGAATATGCGAATTTGCCTTTACCGAAATGGGAATGAACCGCGTACAAATCCGTTGTGCTGTTGGTAATTTACCAAGCAAAAACATTCCAAAGCGATTGGGATTTACCTTTGAAGGCGTCGAACGGCAAGGCGAACGCGTTTCGGAAAATGTATTCCGAGATTTGGAAATTTACAGCAAACTGAAAGAGGAATTTTTAATACCGTAAGGGCGTAATGCTTACGCCCTTACTACGAAAAAAAACAAATCAAAAATGAAAAAATACAACTCCGACATACACAAGAGGCGTTCGATTCGTCTGAAAGGATATGATTACAGTCGTGAAGGGTTATATTTCATTACGATTTGTTGTCAAAACAGAGAACATTATTTTGGTGAAATTGTAGATGGTAAAATGCAATTGAATGAAATAGGAAAAATTGCCTATAATGAATGGATAAATACGGAAACAATTCGCAAAAATGTGGTATTACATTCATTTGTGGTGATGCCAAATCATTTTCACGCCATTATAGAAATCACCCACCAATGTAGGGGTGTATTGCATACGCCCAATGATATAACATTGCATACACCCAATGATAATGAAAAAGGCGTATGCAATACGCCCCTACGGTCACCATCGCAAACATTAGGTGCAATTGTTCGCGGTTACAAATCGGCGGTGTCGAAAAAAATAGGATTTTCTGTTTGGCAACGGAATTATTACGAACACATTATCCGAAATGAGGAATCGTATTTTAAAATTCACGAATATATCGAAAACAATCCCGCAAAATGGGAAGAGGATTGTTTTTATTAATAAAACAATGTAGAGGCGTATTACATACGCCCAAACAAATAATTTTGATAAAAATGACAATAAGGGCGTAAGTATTACGCCCCTACAACAACAAAAACAATTTAAAAATGTTATATTATCTATTTGATTACTTAGAAAAAGAATACAATTTGGCGGGAGCAGGATTGTTTCAATACCTTTCGTTCCGTGCGGGGATTGCAGCGATTCTCTCACTTTTAATTGCGACCATCTTTGGAAAGAAAATTATCCGTAGGCTGTACGCACTTCAGGTGGGAGAAACCATTCGTGATTTAGGTCTGCAAGGACAAAACGAAAAAGCAGGAACACCTACAATGGGAGGCGTGATTATCATCTTGGCAACGCTCGTACCGGTACTTCTGTTTGCTGATCTGGCAAATGTGTACATCATTTTACTTGTAGTTTCAATGATTTGGATGGGAATCATTGGGTTTGCGGACGATTATATCAAGGTTTTTAGAAAGAATAAAGACGGGCTTAAAGGCAAATTCAAAGTTTTGGGGCAAATAGGTCTCGGACTTTTTGTCGGAGCGATGCTTTATTTCAACCCTAATGTAACCGTAAAGAACGAAAGCACAAAAGCAAGTACAGTAACCGAAGTTCAAATTCAGCAAGAAGAAATAAAATCTACCAAAACCACTATTCCGTTTATGAAAAACAACGAATTTGACTATGCCGACCTGATTTCGTGGGCAGGTGAAGGAAGTAAAGACTGGGTTTGGGTGGTTTTTATTCCGATAGTTATTTTAATTGTGACGGCAGTCTCCAACGGAGCTAACCTCACCGACGGAATTGACGGACTGGCAGCAGGAAGTTCGGCAATCATTGTACTAACACTCGGGATTTTTGCTTGGGTATCGGGAAACATCATTTTTTCGCAGTACCTCAACATAATGTATATCCCCAACGTAGGAGAAATGACCATCTTCATCGCTGCATTTGCTGGGGCTCTTATCGGATTTTTGTGGTATAATACCTATCCTGCTCAGGTTTTTATGGGCGATACAGGCAGCCTGACCATTGGGGGGGTAATTGCTGTGATTGCCATTTCAGTTCGTAAAGAATTGCTCATTCCGTTGCTGTGTGGTATCTTCCTGATTGAAAATCTATCGGTAATGATGCAAGTTTCTTACTTCAAATACACAAAAAAGAAGTATGGCGAGGGCAAACGCATCTTCCTGATGTCACCTTTGCATCATCATTATCAGAAAAAAGGCTATCACGAAAGTAAAATTGTGATGCGATTCCTAATTGTGGGCATCATTCTGGCAATAATGTCCTTCGTAACCTTAAAAATTAGGTAATCGAAGTTCAGAAAGAAAATCAAACAGACAATCAATAATAAAATTCAGAGCAAAATGGATATTTTCGAGGAGTATCTGCAACAAGGAGAACCCAATAAGCGCGAAAAAGCAAACGCTTGGAATACTGCTATTGGTTTACAAGAGGTTGATGGCATAAAACCATCGGACTATCTGATAAAAACAGCAAAGCAGAATATTGAAGGAAATATATCTATCGAAGAAGCGAAGCAACAAATAAACAACTACTATCAGCAGCAAAACTCTAAAAATGAAGAAAATCGCACAGAAGAGGCTGATAAAGTTTCTGTTCGCATTGCCGAAATATTAGGCGAAAATACTTTTTCATTCTCGCCCATAGAATATATGAGTATTCACCGTCGATTGTTTGAAGGGATTTATCCACACGCGGGAAAAATCCGTACCTACAACATTACCAAAGCCGAATGGGTGTTAAATGGAGAAACCGTGATTTATGCAAGTGCCGAAAATTTAAAACAAACGTTGGATTATGACTTTGCTCAGGAAAAAATATTTAGCTACAAAGGGTTAAACAAGCAACAGATTGTTGAGCATATCGCACATTTCATTTCTTATCTGTGGCAAATACACATTTTTGGAGAAGGAAATACGCGGACTACGGCTGTTTTTCTTATAAAATACCTTCGAAAATTAGGATTTAAACAAATAAATAATGATATGTTCGCTCGTCATTCGTGGTTTTTTCGTAATGCTCTTGTTAGAGCTAATTATGAAGACTTGTCACAAGGAATACATAAAACCGATGTTTTTTTAATCCGATTTCTATCGAATTTACTTTTAGGAGAAAATCATATGCTTAGAAATCGAGAAATGCACGTTCACTTTGAACCTGTAAACACACAAAATGAACCTGTAAATGACCCTCTATTGTTGCTCATTCAAAAGCAGCCAAATATTACTATCAAGCAAATAAGTGAAATTTTAAAAATAAGTATTAGTACAGCGAAAAGACGTATCCAAGCATTTAAAGAAAAAGGAGTTATCTATCGCGTGGGGAGTGACAAAACAGGTATTTGGAAATTAAAGTAAAAACGATTAATTATTTTAACATAAAAGAAAAAATGAAACAAAAAATACTATTTATCATACTTTGTGCAAACATTTTTGCCTCGTGTGAGAACGTCAATCAATTGGTAAATAACATCAGTAACGAAATATCGGAAAGCTCTGAACGCATTGAGACAGAAATTTCTAAAAGTACAAACCAAATTAAAGACGAAGTTTTAAAAAATGTCAATTTGGAAGCCATCACCAACGAGTTACTGAATGTTAAACATCTGGAAAGTATTGAAAATGTAGCTTTAAAAGTAGTTGAATATCAAAATATTGCCGAAAGAATTTCTCTTCTGCAAGAAAACATCACCACAGGAGAGTTAGGAGCATTGGAAATACTCGCAATCACGCAATTTACTAAAAATGCTCAGCAAGAACTTATGAAATTGAAGGAAGGAAATACCTCAATTGAAACCAAAAAGAAGATAGATTCTCTTTTAATTAACTATGAAAATGTTTTAAACAACTATTCTCAGCAAAATATAAGGGGAAATAGTGAGTTTAATAATCGTTTTCAGGAAGATATGGAAGAAGACGAAGACTTTGATAACTAACTTAACAATCAATGTATGAAAAATGACATCGATTTATAGTTCAAAATATAAAAAATGAAAAAATTAGTAATTTTAGGAGGGGGCGAAAGCGGTGTTGGAGCTGCAATTCTTGGTAAAAAGAAGCATTGGGATGTGTTTCTGTCCGACAAAGGCAAGGTAGCAAACAAATATGCTGAGGTACTCAATCAACATACCATTCGATGGGAGGAAAATAAGCATACCGAAAGTGAAATCCTCTCAGCAGATTGTATCATAAAGAGTCCAGGAATTCCTGATACGGCAGAAATCATCAAAAAAGCAAAGGAAAAACATATCGAAATCATTTCCGAAATTGAATTTGCTTATCGCTACACCAAAGGGAAGATTATTGCCATCACGGGTAGCAACGGAAAGACCACCACAACCAGCCTAACGTATCACATTCTGAAAGAAAGTGGACTTAATGTGGGCGTGGCAGGGAACATCGGGAAGAGTTTTGCTCAAATGGTAGCAGAAGATGATAAAGAATATTATGTATTGGAAATCAGCAGTTTTCAACTGGACGGAATTACGAGTTTTAAGCCGCACATTGCCATTTTACTGAACATCACCCCCGACCATCTGGACAGGTATGACTATAAAATGGAGAATTACATCGCATCGAAATTCAGAATTACTGAAAATCAGACCGAAGATGATTATTTCATTTACGATGCTGATGATCCAGTGATAGAGCAATGGCTTGAAAAAAATCCCATTAAAGCAAAAAAATTGCCTTTTTCATTGGAAAAAGAAATTAAACAGGGTTCTTATAATCACAAAAATACAATAATAATTACGATTAATAATCATATAGTAGAGATGAATACAGAAGAAATTGCAATTAAAGGAAAACACAACGTGAAAAACTCAATGGCAAGTTCCGTTGCCTCACATCTTTTAAAAGTTCGTAAAGAAAAAATTCGCGAAAGCCTAAAAGGTTTTATTGGTGAACCACATCGTCTGGAATTTGTTAAAACAGTGGAAGGAATCACCTATATAAACGATTCAAAAGCAACCAATGTAAACTCCGTTTTCTTTGCTTTGGACACAATGAAAACGCCCGTAGTATGGATTGTTGGCGGAGTGGACAAAGGGAATGATTATTCTCCTTTATTGCCTTACGTTCACGAGAAAGTAAAGGCCATTGTATGCTTAGGAATTGACAATAATGCCATTTTACAATCTTTTGGCAACATTATTCCCAACATAGTGGAAACAAAAAGTATGGAGGAAGCCGTAAAATACGCTCGTAGATTTGCCACTGTAGGAGATACAGTGTTATTAGCTCCCGCTTGTGCAAGTTTTGACCTATTTGAGAACTATCAAGACCGCGGAAATACGTTTAGAAAAGAAGTAGAAAAACTATAAATAAATTCAAATGCAAAAGTGGATAGCACAAAACATTAAAGGAGATAAGGTTGTATGGGCTATCATATTGGTATTCACATTACTATCTTTCTTGGCGGTCTATAGTGCCAGTACTAATTTGGTTTATGTTGTGGGCAAAGGAACAACCTTTGGACATTTCATAAAACACGGATTTTTGATGGGAGTTGGATTCGTGATCATCTATTTGGTACACAAGGTTCCTTATCGATTTTCACGACCTATTTCTAAAATAGGAATTGTCTTGGCAGCCATATTTTTGGTTTTTGCGGCTGTGAAAGGAACAGTCATTGCGGGAGCTAATGCGAGTCGTTGGATTGAGGTTCCATTCGTGGGAGTATCGTTTCAGCCTTCAACCTTTGCTTTTGTTATGATTATGATTTATGTGGCTTCATATTTAGCAGAAAATTTCGAGAAAAAACCTACATTTTCAGATAGTTTTTGGCCCTTATGGATGCCTGTTGGTGTTACTATAATACTCATTGTTCCATCAAATCTTTCCACTTCGCTGTTGGTTGCTTTTTCTGTGATTATACTTACTTTCATCGGGAAACTTCCTATGCGAAATATTTTAAATTTTCTATCAATTTGTGCCGTAGGTGTTGTTATGTTCTATATAACAGCAAAAGCTTTTCCAGAACTGCTTCCGAGCCGAGCCTCCACGTGGATCAGTCGTATTGACTCATTTACCGATAGCAATGAAAATAGTAGTGGAAGATTTCAAATTGAACGAGCCAAAATGGCAATTGCTAAAGGAGGTTTTTTAGGCGAAGGAGCAGGAAAGAGTACCATGAAAAACTTTTTACCACAGAGTTCATCCGATTTTATTTATGCAATCATTACGGAAGAATATGGCTCTTTCGGAGCTTTGATAGTGTTGTTGCTCTATATGTTACTACTATTCCGAATTATGGTGATTTCCATGAACGCACGGACGGTTTTTGGTCAGTTGTTAGTTTTGGGGATGGGATTACCCATTATTTTTCAGGCGTTTATTAATATGGGTGTTGCCGTTGAAATATTCCCTGTTACGGGGCAAAATCTTCCTCTTATCAGTAGCGGGGGTACTTCAATTTGGATGACTTGTCTTGCCTTAGGGTTAATTCTTTCCGTGAGTACATCAAAACGCAATAAGGAAGACAATCTTGAAAAAGATAAAAACATTGAAGATGTAGAAGAAGAATTAGCTGAGGGCATCATCAAAGGAATTCATAAAGGAAATGCTGAAAAGTAGTTTTTTTAGGATACAAATAAAAATTTTTTTCTCCATTTGTCTTCCAAACCTCTATGGATAGAGTAATGTTTTATTAAAAAATTACAAGATTAAATAACAAACAAAACCAATTGATAATGAAACAATTAATAACTATCGTAACATTTTTACTCTCCTTACAAGGATTTTCACAAACCATCATTTCGCAAACCTATTACGAAGGCACTATCGGAGGGGACTTGAAAGTGGGATTTTACCTTGCCATTAAGGAAACGGGATGTCCGACCACCTATGCCCAAGCCTATTACAAATACGAAAAATCCAACGAACGCATTTTGTTGGAGTCTTTTATGGATTTTAACGAAGAACGATTTACTTTCGTAGAATTTGGAAATACAGGCGTTTTGCTGCTCCATCGCAAAGGCGACACCTTGGAAGGACTTTGGATAGCCCCTGACGGCAAAAAACAACTCCCGGTGAAACTCAAAGCACTACCACAATCCCAAAAAAGTTACGAGCGTATGGAAGACCATTACGAGCGACTCCATTACGAATCACACGACTGTTAAACACCTGAATCTATGAGAAATATATTATTTCTATTACTGTTATTACTTTGTTCTTGCGATTTTTCTTCAAAGAAAAAACAAGAAAGCAAAGAGAGCGTTTCAAATAATGAAATATATGAAAGTGAGGCATCTAACAATGATTCAATAACAGAGGTAACGTATATCCAATCATTTTTTAATGAAGATTTACCCCTTGAAATTCATCAAATAAGCGAAAAGGAATTTCATACCGCTCAATCCAAAGCAATAAAAAGCGACCCGATTCCTAAAATTACAAACTTTGCTCAGGCAGAAAAACATTTGAAAGACATTGTAACATTTAGAAAAGATAGGGATTGGACACACTTTCCGCAGGAAATTCGTTTTCGTAACGGAACCAAGCTCGACACCATTTATGATTTGTTGAACGAAATTGGTTTTGTCGCTTATTTTCCTACTGAAGACATCGTACTTTTCGAGGGAGGGCATAGCTCTGATGTAAGTTTTAATCTCTCCAATGGCAAACAAACCGAAGAAGTCGGTAACCCTGAATTTGTGGTGGCTTCGCCGAATAATAAAGCTCGGTTAAATGGTTTCTACGGAGGGCAAGAATGCGTGTTTTATTTCATTCAGCAGTACAAAAATGGTCAGTGGCAAAAAACCATCAACTTAGACCATATTTTTGAAAAAATTACGACAAAAATGCTTTGTAATCTCAGTGCTTTTTGGGCAGATGACACTACCTTGTATCTTGCACATCCCAATTATGACGAGCAGGGAACAATGGAATTTATCCATTACAAAATCATTCTAAAACCTACCATTTCTGATGTAACGTGGTCTGATTTTCCGACCGTTTCTTTTCCTAAAAAAGAACAAACCAACGCCGATAATTACGATTTGTTACCCGCATTAAGTGCTAATCAAGCCCGATTATTGCTTTCAGGATTGTTTCCTGATGCGGAAAATTTTAAACGCGTTTATAGCGTACCTTTCTCGGACGATTTTACTTCCGTAGTGGTGGCTTTTCAGCAGGGAGAACATCAATTTTCAACGATACTTTTTAATTTGGATAAAAACAATCAAATTATTGATTATCTTTTGATTGCTTATGATGAAATTGCCGAAAGTGCCGTATTTACAGAGTCTGTTTTAAACAAAAATTCGATTGTTGTAAGAAAAGAATTTTACGAAAATGTGATAACTTTTACCTATGAAATCAGTCCGAAAGGGGAATTTGTTTTGAAAAAAGTAAAATAAATCACAGGTAAAAACAATCGAATGCAATGAAGAAAATAATCACACTCGCACTAATTTTCGTAAGCGGAATGCTCTTGGCACAGCAATACAGACCGCTCTCCGAACAGAAAAACGGACTGATACTCTCAAAATTAGATTGGCAAAACGACCTACAATCCGAAAACCTCAAAGGAAAAATAAAATCAATCGAAACTTATTTTTACAACGAAGGTTCGCTTTCTCCGCAGGGAAAAGAATTTATGAAGCAGGAAAAACGATTTTTTGAATTGTTTACCTACAACCCACACGGAAACCTCACTGAACACTATCCCCCACACGATTCTATTCCCGTTGTTTGGAAGTATAACCCAACCCATCAGCCGATTGCGGTGAGCAGTCGTTGGGCAAATATTCAGTATTTTTATGAAAACGGACTACTTATGGGAGCTGTTTTAAAGACAGAAAATACCGTTACCGAAAGTAAAATTATCCTTAATGAGAAGGGAAACGTCATAAAACAAACGCTTTCCCGAAAAAAAATATCAGTAGGAGAGCATAATTTGGAATATGATGAAAATGGCTATCTTTCTAAAATTCAGGAAGTAAGTCCGCTCGGAATTTTGGATATTCTCTATACTAACGATTCACTCGGAAGGGTTTTAAAGGAAACGATACTTGAAAACGATGCGGTTGTAAAAACAAAAACGATGCAATACAACCCCAATGGCGATTTGATACAGGAAATAGACGGAGCATATACCAAAACATTTTCGTATGAGTATGATAATCAAGGTAATTGGATGCTTCGATATGAATACATTAACGATAAACGAACGGGCATCACCGAAAGAGTCATTACCTATTATGAATAACGCCTTTTTGGAAACCTTCAACGGAAGCGGTTACATTGTTAAACGGGAGCGTACCTGTTAGTAAATAGGTGCGCTCCCGTTAATCAATAGATACGTATCGGTTGAGGTAATTGGGCGGAAGCATTAAAATAATATCAACTTTTTAACATAGAAAAATGATGAACAAAAAACTAAAAATTCAGCATTTACTGAAATTATTTATCGCTTTGGCGATGTATTCTTGTAGTAACGGACAAACGCCAACTACGTACCACATCGGAAAAATTCCCCAATTGGAACGATTTGAAACGCTGACCAAAAACGAAATCCGTTTGGATTCTTTGAAAAATAAGCACCAAAAGGAAGAACTCCAAATGATGCTTGACGGCAAAGCCTTTATAGCGGAAGCACCCCAAGAGTTTGTTCAAAAAATGATTGAAAAACATAAAATCACTGCTCTGCGATACAAAGACAACCGCAGCCGATATTTTGTTAAAACTTTAGCAAAGGGCAAGGAATATCCGTTTTTAAGCACGGAAGAGGAGCCTTTCACTACCGATTGTACTTGTGTGTTGGACAACGATACCATCAAAATACGAATGGGAATTTGGGTTTTCGGAGGTTTTCAGTTTAATATCAATCTGAGTAAGAACGATTTCCAAACCCTTTATTGGGAAGATACGCACGAGCGAAACACTTATAAACAAACTCTTTCCGATACACTGACGGACAATATCACTCTTGAAATGCAACAGCAAAAACTTATCTTGGCACAAAAGCCCACTTTTACTCTCGGAGAGGAATTGTTGGGGCATCTTACCTTCAAAACGAATGAATTTTATCAACAAGCAGAAGAAATTGATGCGGAAAACAGCCAAGATATGCTAAAAGTTGCTAAGGCGGGAGAGCTTTATTTCCGTTGCCAAGTACGGCAAAAAACGGAGGACGACAAATAATGGTATTGTTGGGGCTTATCGGAATCAGTTATAAACAAATGGACAATGTAGTTGCGGGAAATTGGTATGAATGACAGTATTTTTAAAGACAACGCATACTCCCCATACGATATGGTGCATACTCAAAAATCAATACAAGCAAGATAGTATTTTAAGGCGTTTTACTCGTGGCGATTGGATTTCTTTTAACGACATACTTAGCGATGACAGATAAATTTTCTGGAGATACGTTTGTTAAACATAAAAATATTACTTTTGCATTTTAATCAGATTGTTAACCATTTAATAAAAATTCCCTTTCTTTTGGAGAGGGTTGCGGAGAGAAATGAACTACAACCACAAAGACATCGAAGCCAAATGGCAAAAATATTGGGCAGAAAACCAAACTTTTAAAACAGAAAACAATTCGGAAAAGCCGAAATTTTATGTATTAGATATGTTTCCGTATCCGTCGGGAGCGGGCTTGCACGTGGGGCATCCGCTGGGGTACATCGCTTCGGATATTTTCGCACGATACAAACGCCACAAAGGCTTCAATGTGTTGCATCCGCAAGGGTACGACAGTTTCGGGCTTCCTGCCGAGCAATACGCCATACAAACCGGGCAACATCCTGAAAAAACCACTCGTGAAAACATAGCTCGTTACCGCGAACAGCTCGACAAAATCGGGTTTTCTTTCGATTGGAGCAGAGAAGTAAGGACTTCCAATCCTGATTATTACAAATGGACACAATGGATTTTTATTCAACTTTTTCACTCGTGGTACAACAACACAACCGACAAAGCCGAAAGCATTGATACTTTAATTTGGCATTTTGAGCAATTCGGAACCGAAAACTTAAATGCTGCTCAGACCGAAGAACTTCATTTTACTGACGAACAGTGGAAAAATTATAACGAAGAAGAAAAACAAAACATCTTATTGAATTATCGTTTGGCGTTTCGTGCCGAAACTACGGTGAATTGGTGTCCAGCTTTGGGAACGGTTTTGGCAAACGATGAGGTGGTAAACGGTGTTTCGGAGCGTGGCGGACATCCTGTTTTCCAAAAGAAAATGATGCAATGGAGTATGCGTATTACCGCTTATTCCGAGCGATTGTTACAAGGATTGGATACGGTGGATTGGAGCGAATCCATCAAAGAAAGCCAACGCAATTGGATAGGGAAATCGAAAGGGGCAATCGTTAAGTTTAAAGTTCTAAGTTCAAAGTCCCAAGACCTTGAACCTGAAACTTCAAACGTTGAACATATTACTGTATTTACAACAAGACCCGACACCATTTTTGGCGTAACGTATTTAACTCTTGCTCCCGAACACGAATTGGTTTTAAGCATTACAACCGAAACACAAAAACAAGCTGTTTTGGATTATATCGAAGCGACTTCCAAGCGTTCGGAAAGAGATAGAATGGCGGATACGAAAACCATTTCGGGCGTATTCACGGGAGCTTATGCGGTCTGCCCAGCAACAGGTTATTACTTGCCAATTTGGATAGGCGACTATGTGTTAGCAGGTTACGGAACGGGGGCGGTAATGGCGGTTCCTGCCGGAGATGAACGTGATTATGCTTTTGCAAAACATTTTGCAGGTGCGGAAGGAATGCCTGAAATCATCAATATTTTTGATAAAGATATTTCACAAGGAGCTTATACGGAAAAGGGTGGTTTCAAATTGCAAAATTCGGATTTTCTCAACGGAATGGATTACGAAGAAGCCACCGAAAAAATCCTTGAAGAATTGGAAAAATCGGGAGTAGGGAAAGCTAAAATTAACTACCGACAAAGAGATGCTATTTTCTCGCGTCAGCGGTATTGGGGCGAACCTGTGCCTGTTTATTACAAAAACGACGTACCTTACACGTTGCCGCTTTCAGCCTTACCGTTGGAACTTCCCGAAGTGGAAAAATACCTCCCCACCGAAGACGGCGACCCACCATTAGGAAACGCAAAAGAATATGCTTGGAATGAAGCGGAAGAGAAAATCGTAAGTACTGATTTGATTGACAATCAAACGATTTTCCCTTTGGAACTTTCCACAATGCCGGGTTGGGCGGGGTCGTCTTGGTATTGGCTTCGCTATATGGACGCACACAACGAAAACGAATTTGTTTCGCAAGACAGCGTAAATTATTGGCAAAATGTAGATTTATACATCGGTGGAAGCGAACACGCCACAGGGCATTTATTATATTCGAGATTTTGGAATAAATTCCTTAAAGACAGAGGATTTATACAAGCCGAAGAGCCTTTTCAAAAAATGATAAATCAAGGAATGATTTTAGGAACGAGTGCCTTTGTGTATCGCATCGAGGGTACAAATACTTTCGTTTCAAAAAATCAAATTGGCGACAAAAAAGTACAAGCCATTCACGCCGATGTTTCACTTGTAAATACTTCATCGGAATTGGATATTGAAGGATTTAAACAATGGCGACCTGATTTTGTGGATGCGGAATTTATTTTGGACGAAAACGGAAAATACATCGTTGGTCACGAGGTAGAAAAAATGTCGAAATCCAAATACAATGTAGTAAATCCTGATGATATTTGTGAGCAATACGGAGCGGATACATTGCGTTTGTATGAGATGTTTTTAGGTCCGTTGGAACAGGCAAAACCTTGGAATACAGCAGGGATTACAGGTGTTTCGGGCTTTTTGAAAAAGTTTTACAACCTTTATTTTGACGGCGATACGGTTGCTATTTCTGATGAAGAACCGACTAAAGAAGAATACAAAATCTTGCATACGCTCATCAAAAAAGTGGAGTACGACATTGAGAATTTCTCGTTCAATACTTCGGTGTCGGCATTTATGATTGCGGTAAACGAATTGCAAAAAATCAAATGCAACAAACGAGCGATTTTAGAACCAATGGCAGTACTGATTTCGCCGTATGCACCGCACATTGCCGAAGAACTTTGGGAAGTTTTAGGTCATAATGAAAGCATTAGCCGAGTGCCGTTCCCTGTTTTTGAGGAAAAATATTTGGTAGAAAGCACAAAAGAATATCCGGTGTCGTTCAACGGAAAAGTGCGTTTCAAAATCGAATTACCATTGGATTTACCAACCGACGAAGTAGAAAAAATCATCTTGGCAGATGACCGCACCCAAACCCAACTCGGCGGAAACCCTCCGAAAAAAATCATCGTGGTAAAAGGGAAAATCGTGAATGTGGTGGTGTAGTAAGACGTATCCTTATTCTGATAAATGAAACAAGGGTGGAATATTTTCACCCTTTTTATAAAAGTAATAAGTTGTGGCAAAAAAGATAGAGAAAAATACTGACTTTTGGGTGGCAGATTTACTCAAAGAAGCAGAACTTAGGCAGAGTTTGTCCTCACAAGGAAGTGATATTTTGGAAATAGACAAAGCTTTAAAAACTGCTTCAAAAAAGAAAAATGGCAAAATCGGAAAACCTGAATTCGTAGGAGTTGTTAAGGATTTTCTAATCGTAATAGAAGACAAAGCGGATGTTTCTAATCATATCAAAAGAGATGAAAAAGATTTGATTTGTCAAAGCGTAGAAAGCACAACAAATTATGCTGTAAATGGAGCATTACATTATGGTTTGCATTTGTCAAAACATACCGATTACAAAAAAATTATAGCTTTTGGAGTTTCAGGGAATGAAAAACGCCATAGAATAACACCTTTATTTATTAATGAAAGAGGAGAATATAAAGAGTTGGAAGATGTAGAAACCTTTATTTCTTTTTCAGAAAAAAATATAGAGGAGTATTACATAAAAAACATTCTCAAAGAAAAAACTTCGGAGGAGAAAACCACCGAAGAGATTTTAAAAGATGCCAAGGAACTTCACGAAGATTTACGCAATTACGGAAGTATCCAAGATAAGGACAAGCCTTTGATTGTATCAGGAATTTTACTTGCTCTTGAAGAGATGGAAAAGCAAAATATTACGCTTGACACACTCAATGGCGATCAAAATGATAATGTAAAAGATGGCGATAAAATCTATAATTATATTAAAGCAAGTTTAGACAGAGCAGCTGTTTCTCCACAAGTAAAGAAAGATAAACTATTGAGTCAGTTTTTAGTGGTAAAAGACATTGAAGTCATTAGTAAGAAAAACGACACTTTGGGAAAAACACCACTGAAACATTATACGGAGTTTTTACATCAAAGAATTTACAAAAACATAAAAAGAATTCATTCAGCAGAGGATTATTTAGGGCGTTTTTATGGAGAGTTTATGTCGTATTCGGGAGGCGATGGGCAAACATTGGGGATTGTACTAACTCCTAAACATATTACCGAATTATTTTGCGACTTGGGAGATTTAAATCCTACTGATAAAGTATTTGACCCTTGTTGTGGCACAGCAGGTTTTCTCATTGCAGCAATGCACGATATGGTGCAAAAAACAGATGATGAAACCCAAAAAAGAAATATTCGTAAAAATCAGTTACACGGCTTGGAACTTCAACCTTATATGTTTACCATAGCCACTACCAATATGATTTTACGAGGCGATGGAAAGAGCAACTTGGAACAAGATGATTTTTTGAAAATAAACCCTGCACAATTTCAACTCAAAGGTTGTAATATTGGAATGATGAATCCTCCGTATTCACAAGGTTCAAAGCAAAATCCGAACTTGTATGAAATAGCCTTTACCGAACATTTATTGGATTGTTTAGTGGAAGACGGAAAAGCTATTGTTATCGTTCCTCAATCGTCAATGACAGGTAAAACCAAAGAAGAGCAATCTATTAAAAACAACATTCTCAAAAAACATACTTTGGAGGGGGTTATCACTCTTAATAAAAATACTTTCTACGGAGTAGGAACTAACCCTTGTATTGCTGTTTTCACCACAGGAGTACCACACCCTAAAAACAAACAAGTAAAATTTATCAACTTTGAGAATGACGGCTACGAAGTGCAAAAGCATATAGGATTGGTGGCAACTTCTCACGCCAAGGATAAAAAACAACACCTACTTGATGTTTGGTTTGACAGATTAGATGCCGAAACCAAATTCTGCGTAAAAACTACCATTGAAGCCGATGATGAATGGTTACACTCATTCTATTATTTCAATGATGAAATACCTAGCGAAGCCGATTTTGAAAAAGTAATTGCCGATTATCTCACCTTTGAAGTCAATATGATTACGCACGGAAGAGGCTATTTGTTCAATCCTAAAAATGAAGAGAATGACTAATCTAAAACTTACCGATAGAGAGTGGCAAACATTCAATATGATAGATATTTTTTCTATCAAAGATGGATATTATAATAAAAAACCGCCTTTGGAAAAAAATGGAGATATTCCATTTTTGGGGGCAACACAATATTCTAACGGAATTACAGAATTTTATACTTTGAATAGAATAAAAGAATACGATAAAGTAGGCAATGTATCGGATAAGGATTTTGATAAAAGAATTTTTGAAGGTGGTTGTATTGCTATCACGAATAATGGTTCTGTTGGAAATGCTTTTTACCAACAAAGTGATTTTACTTGTAGCCACGATATTACACCTATTTATTTGAAAGGTTATAAAATGAGTAAGGAATTGGCAATGTTCCTTATTCCTATGCTTATGAAAACAGGTGAAAGTTTTGAGTATGGAAAGAAATGGAGACCTAAACGAATGAGAAGGTCAAAAATCCTACTTCCTGTCAAAATGTCAGTGGGGGGGGGTACGGAGGCTTATACTCCCGATTGGCAGTTTATGGAAGCCTACATCAAACAACAAGAACAACCCAAAATACGAGAGCTAATGGAACATTATAGTAACAAAGCTCTTGAAATACTTACCACAGGAGGGCTAAAAGACAGAGCGTGGAAGGAGTTTTCCTTTTCGGATATTTTTACTAAAATACAAAGAGGAAAACGCCTTACGAAAAGCAATCAGATAGAGGGGAATATGCCTTATGTTTCTTCAACAGCAACCAATAATGGTGTGGATAATTTTATTGCCAATTCTGAAAATATCAGAATGTTTGAAAATTGTCTTTCTTTGGCTAATAGTGGTAGTGTAGGGTCGGTATTTTATCATCATTATACTTTTGTTGGTAGCGACCATATTACCGCTTTGGAATTGGATAAACCCAATAAGTATGTGTATCTTTTTCTTTCAGGGGTAATCAAACGATTAGAAGAAAAATATTCATTCAATAGAGAAATAAATGATGTGAGGATAAAAAGAGAAAAGATTCTTCTCCCCATCGACCAAGATGAAAACCCCGATTGGCAATTTATGGAAGATTTTATGCGAAAAATAGAACAAGATAAAGTGAAAACCATTTTGGAATATTATCAAGATATGACAAAATGTCAGTGGGGGGGGGGTAAATCGTAAAGTACATCTTGAAGGTTGGAAAGAGTTTTTTATAGGAGGAAAAGAAGGCTTATTTGAAATTAAAGCAACCAAAAGTGGTATTGATAAAAATAAACTAAATCTCCAAGAAGGAGATATACCATATATAACAAGAAGTGAGGTAGATAATGGTATAAACCTATTTGTAGGTGATAAACAAAAAGAAAAATATCAGAGAGATGAGGGGAATGTTATTACAATAGGACTTGATACTCAAACTGTATTTTATCAGAAAAATAGTTTTTACACAGGACAAAATATTCAGGTTTTAAGGAATGAAAACTTGAATAAATATACAGCGATGTTTGTAATTCCTCTATTGAAAATTCAAATGCAAAAATTTTCTTGGGGAGGTAATGGGGCTACATTAGGGAGGTTAAACAGAACCAAAATCCTCCTCCCGACTAAAAACAATGATATTGATTGGCAAGGAATGGAAGATTTTATCAAACAAAAAGAATTAGAAAAAATAGTAGAGGTATTAAAGTATTATTAAAAGTAATTTTATTAAAACTATTTCCCTATATTTGTGGCTGTTATGATTTCATAAATCATAAAGCGTAAGTAAAAGTATAGAATTATGAACACATAAAAACTCCAACGGAAATATGGGCGACCAATTATGAACGCATAATTAACTAAAAACAGAAGAAAACAATCCATTATGAATGCATAAATGTTTGGAAAGGGAACAAAGCAAGTGTTTATGCAAACATACACCATAAAAAATACAATCACTTAATTTTACCAATTATGAAAAATTTACATTTCAACTCCAGAATTACCGAAGTGGGCGATGTTGCCAACCGATTGGCGGTTCTTTACAAAGGTACTGCTACTTTGCAGGACGATGCGTTTTTGAAAAACCTTCTTTCGGAAATACAAACCCAAGGCGATGCCATTACCGAAGCCATAAAAAAAGACAAAGCTGTATCGAAACTCGAAGATGCTGATGCCGAGCGTGACCAAGCCATTCGTGTGTTGGACAAAATGCTCAAAGCCTATGAGGTGTTTCCGGTGGAAAATACCAAAGCTCACGGGCAGAAAATTGCCACCATTTTCAAGAAATACGGCGTAAAAATCACTGAAGAGAACTATTCCAGCGAGTCGAACCTGATTGATTCGTTGCTCAAAGACTTGTCGGCAAGTGAAGTTCAGGCATCTGTGACAGCACTTTCGGGAGTGAGCGAGGCGATTGCACAAATCCGCACCACGCAGGAGGAATTTGCCAGATTACGTCTGCAATACGAGGAAGCATTTACCGAAAACCTTTCAAAAGTTAGTGCTAGTAGCCTCCGCAAACCGCTTTTGGGATTGATAAACAAAAAGTTGATTCCGTATTTGGTAGCAATGATGCTCGTTGATGAAGCAAAATACACCGCTTTTGTGAGTGAAACATCCAAAATCATCGACGATATGAACGAGGTGGTCAAAGCCCGAGGCAAGAAAAAATAATTGTATATAATCAAATGTTCATTTGACCCTTTTTTTTGTTTTGATAGAGGTAGAAAAATTGTAAACCACATAGAAATATAGAGTAAAATCTATGTATCTATGTGGTTTAACTATAAATAGTACCCAAAATAATATTTAACGTGTTTAACTTTTTCCGCTCATAATTTTCTTCTTTACATCATAATTTTGCAAGTACAGCTTTTCCGTTGTAAATTTGTCGAGGTTGAAAAGATAAGCACTTTGTCAAAGTTCGAAACCTTGACAAAGTATAAAAAATATGATAGTGAAATGAAACTAAAACAATTTCAATACGAAACGCAATCTTATCAGGAAGATTGTATCCGTAATATTGTGCAGATTTTTGAAAATTTGTCCCAACAAAAGCCTTTTGACAATCTACAAGAGCAGGAACAAAAGCAAAAACTTTTTGAAAAAACACTTACCGAACACAAAAACAAAAATCAATACTCTTTTTCTGTACAAAATGCCAAAAACATCGATATACTGATGGAAACAGGTACAGGAAAAACCTTTACTTTCATCAAAACGATTTTTGAACTGAATCGAAATTTTGGTTACCAAAAATTCATTATTCTCATTCCCACGGTGCCCATTCGCGAGGGAACGAAAACCAATTTGGAAGATACCAAAGCCTATTTCAAAGGGTTGTATGCCAATGAAAAGGAAAAAGAAATAGAAGTGTTTACTTACGAGGGCGGAAACATTTCGGCGGTCAATAATTTTATTCATTCACAACATTTGTCGGTGTTGATAATGACGCCAAGCTCCTTTTCGAGCAAGGATAATATTTTGAACAGACCTTTGGAACGCGAAATCAATAATTTATTCACTTACCAAAATCCAATCCAAACGCCCAAAACCTATTTGGAGTGTCTCAAACAGCTCAATCCGATTGTGATAATGGACGAACCCCACCGATTTGACGGCGATGCATTTAAAAAGTATTTCGAAGGGTTTAATAATTATTACTTGCGTTTTGGGGCGACTTTTCCACGAAAAAAAGACAGCGTACAGCTCTCCAATGTGGCGTATATGTTGGATAGTATTTCGTCTTTTCGCCAAAATTTGGTAAAGAAAATCGTGGTCTATACCCAAGATATTGTAGAGCGTATAGATACACTTGTGAGTATTGAGAAAAAAGGTTCCAAAAACATCGCTTTGATTGACACACTTAGCAATGGAACCATTGTGCGAAGAGAAGTAGGCGTGGGCGGAACATTTAATGAGGTAACTATCAAGAAAATCAACAAAGACAATATCGTATTGGAAAATGATACTATTGAAAAAGTAGATTATTCCCTTACAGATGAGTCGCTCCGTGCGATGATTTCAAAAACTATCGAGATTCATTTTCAAAAAGAACAGATGCTTTTTGAGCAGGGTATCAAAGCCCTGTCCTTGTTTTTTATCGAAAGTGATACCCGCTTGTTTCGTGGCGATAATCCGAAAATTAAAATCATTTTTGAAGAAGAATTTAAAAAGAAATATGACGAGGTTATCGCTACCCTTGATGCCAATTCAGCCTACTATCACTATCTGAAAAACAGCTTTGATACGGACGGAAATTTGCAAGTGCATAAAGGGTATTTTTCGGGCGACAAAGGAAATACCGACCAAAAAGTAAAAGCAGGGGTAGATGAAATCTTGCGAGACAAGAAAAAACTTTTGTCCTTTGAGAGCCCTACGCGTTTTATTTTCTCCATTTGGGCGTTACAAGAGGGGTGGGACAATCCCAATGTATTTACCATTTGCAAACTCTCTAACCAAGGAAGCGAAATCTCTAAACTGCAACAGATAGGACGTGGGTTGCGTATCTGTGTGGACCAAAATCTGCAACGAAAAACTTTTAAAAATCTCAATAACAATCAAGAGGAATTTTGGAAAATCAACAATTTAGATGTTGTCGTATCGAGCAAAGAACAAGGATTTGTAGAAGATATTCAAAAAGAAATTTTAAGTAATTCGTTTCTTGTTTCTGAAAATTTTACCGAAAAAGAAATCATTCATATTTTAAAAGAAAAAACCACTTTTGATGATGATACTATTGATTTTTTGATCAATGATGTTTTGCGAGGCGAAAAATTGATTGTGCGTAAAGCGATTATTGATGGAGAACGCATCTTCGAAAAAGCCGATAATTTTGTTACGCTACTCAAAGAGCAAAATCTTCCTGCCGAGCAAGAAAAAGCCCTGTTACATGTGTTTGTCTCACCTAAGGAGCTGAATACTTTTATAGATAATGGCAACAATAAATCAGGAGATAAGAAAAAAATATTCATCAAGCAAAACCATTTGCAGGAGTTCAAAACCCTTTGGAATACCATCAGCCAAAATGCCTTTTATGTATTGGATACATTGGACGAAAAAAGACAACAGCAACTCATTGAAAATATCAAGACCGATATAGAAAATTTGCAAATCCATCAAGTCTTGTTACAAACCAAAAGAGAAATTCTCAATGTAGATAAAATAGACCGAAAAGATGCCATTACTACCGAAATAGTGGGAGTGCAACAGCGTAAAAATCAAGTGGATATTTTGAGAATGGTACAATGGATAGCCAATAAAACCAAAACGCCACTTGCCTTTGTAGTACAGATTTTTAATGCGTTGAACGAGGTGTTTAAAACCCAAACCATTGCCAATAATCCTGCACAAGTGCAAAAGGAAATCGTAAAAATCATAGAAGACAATCTCATCAATACTATAAAAGCCCATATCCGATACGACGGCATCAGCGGGAAAGCCCTTGCCAATGTATTTCAAACGGAAAATGACAAAACCTATCTCAAAGAAGGGAGTGTAGGCAAATTCCAAAAGGATATTGATACAGATTTTGCCCTCAAAGAAAAATGGATTTTTGAGGAAGTCATCGAGTACGATAGCGAGTTTGAATTGGAAGTGATAGAAAGAGACCCCAATATTTCGGAAATAGCCATTTTTGGGAAGTTGCCAAAACTCAAAATCAAAACTCCTTTGGGCGAGTACAACCCTGATTTTTGCTACGCCATTAAAGGCGAACAAGGCAATAAAGTGTTTTTGGTGGTAGAAGCAAAAGGCTATGAAACCTCTGGCGATATTTCTAAAAAGGAAAAAGCTAAAATCGATTTTGCTAAAAAATATTTTGAGAAACTCAATGAATATTACAAAAAACAAAATATAAAAATCTCCTTTAAAGAACGAATAAAAGGACAGCAATTATCGGCGTTAGTAAAAGGGTAAGTTTTAGCACTTTGTCAAAGTCTGAAAAATAGTAAAAAGAAAATGGAAAACCAAAATAAACAAATCATCATCTACCAAACCACAGAAGACAACCAGCTGAAAGTGCGTTTGGAAGACGAAAATATTTGGCTTACTCAACAGCAATTAGTAGAGCTTTACCAAACAAGTAAATCGAATGTAAGTGAGCATATTAGTCATATATTTGAGGAAGGAGAATTGCAGGAAAATTCAGTTGTTCGGAAATTCCGAACAACTGCCACCGATGGCAAAACCTACAATGTAGTGCATTACAACCTCGATATGATTATCTCCTTAGGCTATCGTATCAAATCGCACATTGCTACTAAATTCCGTATTTGGGCTACAGAGCGTCTCAAAGAATACATCGTAAAAGGCTTTACCCTCAATGACGAACGCCTGAAAAACCTCGGCGGTGGCAATCATTGGAAAGAACTTTTAGACAGAATCCGCGATATTCGTTCGTCCGAAAAAGTAATGTATCGGCAAGTACTGGACTTGTACGCCACCGCTACCGACTACGACCCCAAGAGCAAAGTGAGTCAAGATTTTTTCAAAATCGTGCAGAACAAACTCCACTACGCCGCACACGGCAACACCGCAAGCGAAGTGATTTATTATCGCGTGGATAGCAACAAACCCTTTGCTGGGCTAATGAATTTCAAAGGCTCACAACCCACACAAGCCGAAGCAATGATTGCCAAAAATTACCTCAAAGAGCAAGAACTCAAAGTACTCAACAATTTGGTAGCGGCGTATTTTGATTTGGCAGAGCTCAACGCCATCGAAGAGCGAGAAATGAAAATGGCAGATTATGTACGAGAGCTAGACAATATCCTCTCCTCTACAGGGCGAAAAATCCTGACCGATGCAGGAAAAATCTCCACCGATAAAGCCAAAGAAAAAGCCCTCACCGAATACCGAAAGTACAACGCCAAAACGCTTTCTAGCGTAGAGGAAAGCTATCTAGAAACCCTCCATCAATTGGAAAAACAAGCCAAAAAAGAAAGCAGGAAGAAATAATTGAGTAACCTTTTAAAACATTAAAACAATGCAAGAAATAAAACTATTTGAAACCAAAAAAGTCCGTAGCCATTACAACGAACAAGAGGAAGTATGGTATTTCTCAATCATTGATATTGTAGGAATACTTACTGACCAGCCACATTATCAAGGGGCGAGGAATTATTGGAAAGTGCTAAAAAATAGACTTATAAAAGAAGGAAACGAAACGGTTACAAATTGTAACCAGTTGAAATTGGAAGCTGAAGATGGCAAGATGCGTAAGACCGATGTAGGCAATGTAGAGCAAATTTTCCGCCTTATTCAGTCTATACCCAGCCCCAAAGCAGAACCCTTTAAACAATGGTTGGCAAAAGTGGGGTACGAACGCCTTCAAGAAATTCAAGACCCCAGCCAAAGCATAGACCGAGCCAGAGAAAATTGGCAAAAAATGGGGCGTTCCGAAAAGTGGATTCAACAGCGAATGACAGGGCAAGAAACCCGCAACAAGCTCACCGATTATTGGAAGGAATCAGGCATAGAAGAAAAGAAAGATTTTGCGTATTTGACTAACATTATACACCAAGAATGGACAGGGCTAAGTGTGAAAAAACACAAAGAACTCAAAGGACTTAAAAGTCAAAACTTACGAGACCATATGAGTGAGGCAGAGCTACTTTTTACCGCTTTGGCTGAACTTTCTACGAGGCAAATTGCTGAAAGTGAAAACGCAAAGGGAGTAAACCAAAACGCCCAAGCCAGTAAAAAAGGTGGAGCAATTGCCAAAAATGCACGAAAAGAACTAGAACAAAAAACAGGAAAAAGCGTAATAACAGGTGAAAATTTTCTACCACCGAAAAAAGAAAAAAAATGAACGATAAACAAACATTCATAAACGCTGGATTTTCCGTATTAAACACCGAAAACACGGAAAATAAATTAGTACAATTCATCAAAGAACACTATCCATCTGTACTGAAAGATGGCAAACTCAACCTTGCCGAACTCAAAGCCGTTTTGGGATTGCCCATTGACGAAAAAGTAAACGGCTATGGGCTGAACTTTGTAGGGCGTGGCGTGGCTCGTGCCAAATACGCACAAGAAACCCAAAAGGAACTTTTGCTTAACCGAAAATTGAGTAAAAACACCGATACCACCCAAAATATGGTACTCAAAGGCGATAATCTCGACAGCCTCAAACTCCTAAAACCCCATTACAGCGGAAAGATAAAGTGCATCTACATAGACCCACCCTACAATACCAGCAGTGATGAGTTTGTTTATCCCGATAAGTTTGACCGCCACGAAGCCGAAGTATTGGGCATTGCCGAAAGCCTTTCTGATGAGGATTTTGACCGAATGGAATTTTCCTTTAAAACCAAAAAAAGCCACAACGGATGGCTTGCCTTTATGTACCCACGCCTTTTGTTGGCACGAGACCTACTCGCAAAAGACGGCGTAATCTTTATCTCTATTGACGACAACGAACAAGCCAACCTCAAAATCCTTTGCGATGAAATCTTTGGGGAAGAAAATTTTGTGGCGGATTTTATTCGTAAAACAAAGTCCACAACAAATGACGCAAAAACTGGCGTAAATTATCAACACGAATTTTTACTATGTTATGCTAAAAATATCGAAAAAATAGACCGTCTGAAGGGAGGTCTTAAAGATACTACAAAATATACCAATCCAGACAATGACCCTAATGGCAGGTGGGCTGTTACTGACCCATCAGCCAAGTCTGGGAGCTTTCAAAATGGTTATTTCCCAGTAATTAACCCTTATACAGGTAAGGAAGATTATCCACCAAAAGGAATGTTTTGGAGGTTTTCTAAAAACACGATTCAAAAACACATAGATGAAGGACGTATCTGTTTTAAAAAAGAACATAAACCCGATGAAAGAGGATTTATCTATAAAAGATATTTAAAGGACCTTAAAACTTTGGATAGTACATTGGATAGTTTGAACTTTACAGATAACAAGTATATGAACCAAGTAGCCACCAAAGAATTAAAAGAAATGGAATTGGTAGAGTATTTTTCTTATCCAAAGGGAGTTAAATTTGTATACGATATTATAAGTTCTTGTACCCAAGACAATGATATCATCCTTGATTTTTTCGCAGGTTCGGGCACCACGGGACACGCCGTAATGGCACTTAATGCCGAAGATGGGGGTAACCGCAAGTTTATCCTTTGTCAGATAGACGAGCCTATCGCCGAGGGTAAGCCTGCCTATCAGTTTTGTATAGACAACGACCTACCGCCTGTAATATCCAGCATCACCATCGAGCGTTTGAGGAGAGTATCCTCCCTAAATCCCTCCGAAGGAGGGACTTCTAATAAAGGAAAAGCTCCCTCTCTTTCGGAGAGGGTGGGGGGAGAGGAATTGGGCGAGGACTACGGCTTTAAAGTCTTTGACCATACCAACGCCCCAAAACTCACCCAAGACAAAAACGGACAAATCGTGTTGCCCACCCTACACAACGATGCCCTTTCGCGTATCTATACAATGATTTTCAAAGTAGGTTTAGACGAGCCAAGCCATACACCACAAGAGGTTTTAGAGAATTGTATCTATAAAATTGATAATCATTATTATATTACCAACAGTCAACGCATTAGTGAAGATTATTTTGCTAACGTCATTAAAGATATTTCCAAAAATAACGGTAAAATCTTTGTAGATGGGTGGACGACAAGTCTCAACGCTACGATACAATACTACAAAGAAGAAATACAAATTGTATTTTAGTGTAGAGATGAGACACGTCTCTTTTTTACCAACGCCAGAAGAGTTGAATTTTTTATGATTAGTGGAGGTTATAAATAATTTTCAAAATTTCGATGTTCCTTTTTAAGAAGTTCTTCTTTAGGTAATGATTTGAAGTAGTTATACGTTCGTAGCATCCCTTCTTTTCGGCTTATACGAGGTTCCCAGCCCAGAATTTCCCGTGCTTTGCTAATATCGGGTTGTCGTTGTAGAGGATCATTTTCTGGTAGAGGTAGATAAGTGATTTTCTGTTGAGTTTGAGTAATTTCTAAAATTTCTTGTGCGAATTGATTGATAGAAATTTCTTCTGGATTACCGATGTTTATAGGATAAATATAGTCGCTCATCAGTAATCGAAAAATACCTTCAATTTGGTCACTTACGTAACAGAAAGAACGTGTTTGCTCTCCATTGCCAAAAATGGTAAGGTCTTCACCTCGAAGCACTTGTCCGATAAAAGCAGGTATTACGCGTCCATCATTGAGTCGCATACGTTCCCCATACGTGTTGAAAATCCGCGCGATACGTGTTTCCAATCCGTAAGAACGATGGTATGCCATAGTGATGGATTCCATGAAACGTTTGGCTTCGTCATATACTCCACGAGGCCCAATAGTGCTTACATTTCCGTAGTATTCCTCCGATTGCGGATGCACCAAGGGGTCTCCATAAACTTCAGAGGTCGAAGCTATTAGGATACGAGCTTTTTTATTTTTGGCCAATTCCAATAAATTGTATGTGCCGATAGAACCTACTTTGAGCGTGTGTATAGGTATTTTGAGATAATCAATTGGACTTGCAGGAGAGGCAAAATGTAGGATATAATCTAAATTTCCTGGAACGTGTACAAATTTGGTTACGTCGTAATGTTGAAATTCGAAGTTAGGGTCAGGTAACAGATGCTCTATGTTTTTGATGTCTCCGGTGATTAAATTATCCATAGCGATGACATAAAAACCCTCTGTAAGGAAACGTTCGCATAGATGCGAACCTAAAAAACCTGCTCCGCCCGTGATAAGTACTTTTTTCATTGCTTTATTTTTTCACGAAGGCAAAGATACGGAAAACAAATTATTTTAAATTCACTACACATATAAACTTTCAGCAAACCAAAGAAGGAATGGCGAATCAAAATTCTCAATATGAAAAACTTGTAAGTCATATTCTCAAATTATATTTCTTCAATGAAATATTCTAAAAAATAATCAAAAAAAGGTAATTTGAGACGTTTTTATGAGAATATTTTATTCATTCAATTGTAAAAAATGTTAATTTTACTATAAAATTCGCTATAATATGTGGATTGATAAAAAATAACACTATCTTTGCAACGAAAAATTAAAGTTAATTTAAAATCTCCTTGTAAGAAATTCTTTCTGCAAAAGTCTAAAGAGATGATTACAGAAATTTAGATGTTTGAATATGAAAAAATAAACGAAAGATTTCAAACAGGAGATTTTTTTTAAAAGTCGTTAAATGGCTTTGCCATCATTAACTTCTCTATAATCCTTCTCAAAATATCCAGTACACGCATCTATAACACAATCAATCGTAGGCTTCTTGGCAATAACTACGTTTTTTGTGTATTTCGATGCCTCATTAGCTGTGGTTGTCCCAATACAAAAGCAAATTTGATCCGAAATGAGGTTTTTCTGCATATAACTTATCACACCTGAGGGACTAAAGAATAGAATAGCTTTGATAGGAATCTCAATTTTACGAGAACAAAAATTTGTGCGATATACTTCGTATTCTTTATGTGTTATATTGTTGTTTTTTAATATATTAGGTAGTACATCTCTACGCAGATTTCCACAGAAAAATGTGATGTTATCTTCAGTGTGATTTTGCAGTATATAGTCTCCTAATTCCGTTGCATATTCTCTATAACAAAGTACTTTCCAACCATTTCTTGTCAATAAATCAGCTGTTTTTTCACCTACACAGATTGTTGTAATTTGCTTCAGAGAGTCAATATTTCTGTTTCTGAGTATACTCTTCACAGCGTTTTGACTCGTAAAAAGCAAAAGATTTCCTATTCTGTCCAATTGAATATCAATATATTCAGTAGTAATAAAATCCCATTCTACCAACTGATACCCCTTGTTTAATAATCTATTTTGTTGGTCAAGATTTAATTTTTTTGTTGATAAAACAGGTGTAAGCATATAATAATCAGAGTTTTATGTTGTGACTTGAAACGAAAATTACACCGTTCAAAATAGTAATGTAATTTTACCTCCAATTCAATATTTTATCGTCAGAAGGAGTTGCTAAAAGCTGAGGTTTTACGTTTCTATTTTGAAAAATTGCTTATTTTTTGAATTATATAATCGTAATCTTCCTTATTTTTGACAAAATCCAAGCACGTAATGTCAATAATAAGTGTATTTTCCATATTACTTTGTTGAATAAACGATAAATACTCTTCCTGAATACGTTTTAGATAGTCCGCAGATATGTTTTTCTCATAAGATCGTCCTCTTTTTGCGATATTTTCAATCAATCTGTCTGTATTTTGGTATAAATATACGTATAAATCGGGTTTTATAATTTGATTATGCAGTATGTAAAACAATTTTCTGTATAGAATAAATTCATCTTCGGTTAGGGTGACTTTTGAGAAAATTAAAGATTTAAAAATATCGTAGTCAGATACCACAAATTGCTTGAATAGATCCAACTGCATCAATTTTTCAGAAACGGCCTGATACCTTTCCGTAAGAAAGGACATTTCAAGAGTGAACCCATAACGTTTTGGGTTTTCATAAAACTTTGGTAAAAACGGATTGTCGGAAAAGCGTTCTAAAATGAGTTTTGCGTTGAAATCTTCTGCAATTTTGGTTGCTAAGGTTGTCTTTCCTGCTCCAATGTTTCCTTCAATGGCAATATAATTGTAGTTCGCAAAAGGCGAATTGAATCTTGGAGAGATAAGTTTTTTAGTTATTTTTTGGATATCCGAAGTGTCGGATGTCTCATCTTTTAGCGTTGCGATGCTCTTCTGAATTACAGGATGTTTTTTTTCTGAAGCAATTTCTGCTAACGGAAACAAAACAAATTTACGATTTGGAAGCTGTGGGTGTGGAATAGTCAATTCGTTCGTATTCAATGTGATGTCATCGAAAAGTAATATATCCAGATCGATGCATCGCGATTGATACCCCTTTTTTAAGCTCGACCGAACTCTTCCGAGCTGCCTCTCAATATTCAAAAGTTCTGTCAAAACCTCGGTAGGTGTCAACCAAGTTTTTAACAATAAGCATACATTGAAAAACGCTTCACCTTCAAAACCCCATGAAGGCGTTTCATAAATTGATGAAATATTCCTTACGCTTCCTATTTTTTCATTTATAGCGTTTACAGCATCTTGCAGAAATCTTTTCCTGTCGCCAATATTACTTCCTAATGATATGTAAACCTCGTGCATCATACGAGGGCAAAGTTACGAAATTTGACCGTAACATAAATTTAAACGAGGATGTTTTTTATTCGGTTGGAACTGTACTTGTAAATCTCTTCTCTTGATTGTATGTAAGGTTGTAAAAAAGAAACTGTTCGAAAATTTTCGAACAGTTTCCCTCTTTAATTTTACGTTTAAAAATATTTAGAATTATTGTCCTGCTTCTTTTTGAGCTTGTTCCTTCATTTTTTCGTTTGGAACAATTACCACATTCACACGTCTGTTTTTAGCACGACCTTCAGCAGTAGAGTTGTCGTGTGTCGGTTGTTCTTCTCCAAACCATTTTGTAGTGAAACGATCTGATTTTAAACCTTGTTTAATGAAGTAATCTGTCACAGATTTTGCTCTTCTTTCGGATAATTTCATGTTATAAGTATCACTTCCTGAGCTATCTGTGTGTCCGATAATAATTACATTAGTCTCAACATACTCTTTAAGTACATCGACTAACTTGTTCAATGTTTCTTGTGAAGCCACATTCACATCCGATTTGTTAGTATCGAAATAAACACCACTGTTTTCATCAAACGTTACGATGATTCCATCATCAACACGTTTTACTTCAGCTCCAGGAATTTCTTCTTCAATCTTTTTAGCTTGTTTATCCATCTGGTTTCCGATAACAGCTCCTGCTGCACCACCAACCACCGTTCCGATAACGGCTCCGATTTCACTGCTACCTCCTTTGACATTATTTCCTAAGATAGCTCCCAATAAAGCTCCTCCGGCTGCTCCTACTACTGCTGCACGTTGTGTTTTGTTCGAGTTATTGTAGGCATCACACCCCATTAACATAGTTGCAGAAAGCAACACGATTCCTATTTTTTTCATCTGTTTAAAAGTCTATTTAAGTTTTTTAGCTATTTTACAAAGTTCATCGAAATAACAAAAGGCTTACCATCAACGCGTAAGGTCTGTTCCCAAGTCATTTTATCGTCAGAAAGATATGCCAAGTGCATACGAATCCCCTGATTCGTTTCCGACTGATATTTTTCATTGGTTGGTTTCAGTAAAAAATCGTAATAGCCTGATGACTTATCAATTTCTTGTACTGTGAAAACGAAGTTACGTTGTCCCGTTGAACAATCTCCATTCTCAATCGAATATGTTCCACGATTGTTGTTCGGAACGAATTTCCATTTACTTCCCTCGAAACATTCTTTGGAAGTGTCGTTCAACAAAGTGATGTCATATTTTCCTGTTTGGTTGTAGGTTACGGATTCCAATATCCACTCCCCTTTAATTGTTTTGTTTGCGACTCTTGATTCCTTGGGTTTGTTCCCTCCACAAGCAACCAAAAGCATGGCAAACAATAGAAATGTAAATTTCTTCATCTTTTTTTCGTGTTATATTAGTGAGGCAAAGATAAGCATTGTTTTTTAGTTCGTAGAATAATTAACGAAAAATTAACTGATTAGAGAATTAATTTCTCATTTTCTTCCAAAAAAATACAGAAAAAATCTCAGCGTAAGACAAAATACATATCTTTGCAAAATATTTCTTACTAACATTTGAGTACCCTATGGAGTTGATTATCAATTACACCCTTGTTGCGATTTACGCAGTGGCATTAATACTGATTTTTTTGTATAGCCTCTCAATGCTTAATCTATTATTCAATTATCTGAAACACAGAAAACAAAATGATGAGTCACCCAAATTCAATCTGCTCGATCCTAAGGAAATACCGTATGTAACGATTCAGTTACCTTTGTACAATGAAAAATATGTAGTAAAACGGTTGTTGGAAAATATCGCCCAATTGGAGTACCCAAAAAATAAATTGGAAATACAGGTTTTGGATGATTCTACGGATGAGTCTGTGATTGAAACAGCTGTTATTGTGGAAGACCTTCAAAAAACAGGGTTAGATATTCAGCATATTCGCCGAGCCAATCGCCAAGGCTTTAAAGCAGGAGCTTTGAAGGAAGGAACGGCTATAGCGAAAGGAGATTTCATTGCTATTTTTGATGCGGATTTTATGCCACAGCCCGATTGGCTAAAAAAAACAATCATTTACTTCAAGGATCCTGAAATAGGCGTAGTTCAAACTCGTTGGGGGCATCTAAACCGAAACTACTCCATCCTAACTAGGATTCAAGCCTTGGCCTTAGATGTTCATTTTACATTGGAACAAGTAGGTCGAAGCTCAAAAGGACATTTCATAAACTTCAACGGAACGGCGGGTATTTGGAGGAAGGAATGTATTTATGATGCGGGAAATTGGGAAGGCGACACCCTAACCGAAGACTTAGACCTCAGCTATCGCGCACAACTTAAAAATTGGAAATTCAAATATTTAGAAGATGTTGAAACTCCTGCTGAGTTGCCTGTGGTTATTTCAGCAGCTCGTTCGCAACAGTTCCGTTGGAACAAAGGAGGAGCTGAAAATTTCAGAAAATCGATGATGCGAGTGCTGTCTTCAAAAAATATTGGTTGGAAAACCAAATTCCATGGAGTGATGCATTTGCTTAATAGCTCAATGTTTCTGTGGGTATTCATCGTTTCGATACTCAGTATTCCCGTACTTTACATCAAAAATACCTATGGGCATTTGGATTGGCTATTTCAAATAACCAGTTTCTTTATTCTAAGTACCATTATCCTTTTTATTTGCTATTGGGTAACCTATAAAAATCTGCAAGGCAAAACCTTCGACGATTTCCTGAGTTATGTCACACTATTTTTTACATTTTTCTCAGTAGCATTAGGATTTTCATTCCACAATACTATTGCTGTTTTGGAAGGGCATACTGGTAAAAAAAGTGAGTTTGTGAGAACTCCTAAGTTTAATATCAGTTCACTTTCCGATAGTTGGAAAAACAACAAATATATCAATACAAAACTGTCTCCAAACATGATTTTTGAATTCATGCTGATGATATATTTCATTTTCGGATTGTACAGTGCCGTTCGATTGAATGATTTCGGGATGTTCCCTTTCCATTGTATGCTAACATTAGGATTCGGGTTTGTTTTTTTCAAGTCGTTGACTTCAAAAGCATAATACATCCTACCTAAGGATTGCGAACGGAATCACTTTGTGATTTCTGACTTATAGGATCTGTCTTTAGTTTTCTTTCACACAGAGTTTTTAGGGTTGCCTCAATCAAAAGAGGTACGAAAACCCCGTGGTTACAAAAAAGTCCGCTGAAGAACTGAACAAAGCACGTCCAAAAGCAACATCTATCTGAAATTTAGGGTTCAACATATATAAAACTCCTGTGTCAATGTTGTGTGAAGGGAGTGTTTCTGTATTGAAAACAGCAAAATATTCTACAAAAAGATATACTTCTTTCAAAGGAGCATATCCTACTTGGAATGTGGTGGTTAGGTTCTGAAACTTTTCTGCTGTCCCGATATTGTATGCCAGTAAAAATTGTTCTGATAAGGTGTTTTCAAAGGCTAAACATACATCGGGTTTAAAGGTTTTGTCTCTGAAATCATATCCTCCATATCCAACCAAGGTGATTGATGGAATCCATTCATTTTCAGATAATAGATGTTGTTTTACGCTTACAAAAAGATTGCCAACTTGCCACTTTTCACTCTTTATTTTTGAAATATCCGTGGAAAAACGTACTTCTGTTCCTTGCCATAAACCATAGCGTAGCATCAAATTATCTGCAAAAGAATTCTCTGCGAACGTAAATCCGTTCTCAAACTGTAATTTCTTGGGAGATAGTGTATAGACCCCTTCACTCTGGTCTGGTCGATCGGTATTGATTTCGTCCAAATCTTGTGCTAAAATAGGTATACTACTGATAATTAGTATAATAAAAAATAATTGTTTCATTCTTATATGGAATTTATTATTTTGAGGCGTGGAGTGAAAGTAGTAACGGGGGCAAAGCTAGTATTTAAAAATCAAGTAAACAAAATTCCAGAATTTTTGGGGTGAAAATATTCTATTGTGCTGATTAAATGCTATTACCCTTTATGCAGAAACTTATTATTTTACCAATTTGAAACTGATTACGTTGAAGATAGTACCTCCGTTGACGATGCTGTGATCAATTTCCTTACATGAAGGTGTGACAGATTCATAACCCGAAGGTAATTCACAACAGATTTTGTACACATAGGTGTCATTTTGGATTGTATAGTTAAACTCTCCTTTATGATTGGTATGAATCGTCTCATAGTTCGAATATCTCGTCGCAGCGTAATGTCCTATCTTCCCACGTAAAATTTGAATCTTGACATTTGATATTCCTTCTCCAGATTCGTTCGACACTTTTCCTGATACGTATATTCGTAAATCTTGTTCTTTACTGCTACAGCCTAAAATGGCACAACAGATTGCTAATAAAAAGAATTTCATATTTTTAATAATCTTTTTTGTAATAAAAATGCGTTGATAAAGTATTATCAAGTTCTCAGTTCAATTGTAAACTTAATCGTAACTGATTTTTTTGAATCAGTTTTTAAGTTTTTACCTCATAAACATTCCTTACTTTTGGCAAAGAAAACAAAAAACAAGATAGAAACAAAGTGAAAATTAATTTTTGTTATCATTTGCGCATAGAATAAACGATAAAACTACTTCATTTTAAACAAGGACAACAATTACGTTTTTCCTTAACATTTCCTTAAACTTTTGATTACTTGTCAGTAATAATTTCGTGATGTTTTTATAATATACTCATTACGTTCATTTTACATTTACACTGTAGTTTTGCCACAGAAAAAAATGATAATAGTATGAACAAAATTTTATGCGTTTTTTCCATGTTTTTGGTTACTATGCTCAGTGCTCAAACCAAAACAGGAGTGGCAGGAGTAGTGACCGATCAAGAAATGGACGGAGAGCCATTGTCATTTGCCAGTGTGATTGTTAAGGGTACAAGTAGAGGAACAACTACTGACCTTCACGGAAAGTTTGATTTGAATTTAGAGGCCGGGGATTATACGCTATTGGTAAGTTTTATGGGGTATGAAGAAAAAGAAATTCCGGTGAAGGTAGAGACAGGAAAGAGACTACAAATCGAAGTCGGTTTAAACTCTGCAGGAGTTGGTTTGGAAGAGGTCGTAGTACAATGGAATGTTAATAGAGAGGCGGAAAGCGTACTTTTGGTTGAGCAGAAAAATGCTGTTTTGATGAAACAAGCTATTGGAGCTCAAGAACTTTCCAGAAAGGGAGTCAGTGATGCGGAAGGTGCGGTTACAAAAATATCCGGAATTTCAAAGCAAGAAGGAGTAAAAAGCGTATTTGTCAGAGGCTTAGGAGATAGATACAACGCGACCACTTTAAATGGATTCCCAATTCCTTCGGAAGATCCTGAATATAAGAATATTTCATTGGATTTCTTTACTACGGATATTATCCAAAGTATTGGTATAGACAAAGTTTTTGGAGTGGGAACCTTATCAGACGTAGGAGGGGCTACCATAAACATAACGTCAAAAGAATTGGTAAATGACAGCGAATTGAAAATGGATCTTTCCCTTGGGATGAACACTCAGGTTATGAGGTCAGATACTTTTCTTGAACAACAAGGAATCAATTCATTAGGATTTTCTAACAGAAAAAAACCTTCTACAAACTTGAATGTATATGAATTTGCAAATAGTTTAGATCCTTCGCAATCTAAATTCCTGATAAATACAGGTATTGGATTTTCAGGTGGAAAAAAAATGATGCTTGGACACCATCCGCTGTCAATTTATGGAGTGTTTTCACACAGCAGTGACTATTCCTTTACGGAAGAAATCATACGAAATACAACCACCGAAGGAACTATTTTCCTTGATCAAAAAGGTAAAAAGTATTCAAAGAAAATCAATCAATTAGGGCTTTTAAATGCTAATTATACGATAGATAATCTTCAGTTAAGATATAATCTTATGTTGGTTCATGCTAATAATCAGTATGTTGGGATTTATGAAGGCAAAAATTCAGAGCGATACCAAGATGCGTACGATGATACCTATTTGGGTTATTTAGTCCGACAACAAAATAATGATAATATGTTGATAACAAATCAATTATTATCTGACTGGAAACTGAATGAAAAATCGGTTATCAATCTCGGAATTGCGTATAATTCTCTAAAAGGATTGGAGCCCGACAGACGGATAAATAATTTTTCAAAAATTTCTGATTCAAACCATTACAAACTTACAGGTAGCACAGGGCGACAACAACGGTATTTCATTGAATTGAAAGAAAATGATTTGAATACAAAGTTAGAATATACTTATAGATTTAACTCACAAGAAAAGGTTTCTAATTGGAAAATTGGATATAATGGACGATTCTTAACAACTGATTTCGAAGCGATTGAGTACGATTTGTCATCACAACAATTATTAAATATTAATTCTTATAAATTAGATCAATTATATAATCAAGCGAACTTAAATGCAGGTTTATTCCAATTGGATAGAAACTTTGACCGATATGATGTAAGTAAATTTATCCATTCGTTTTATAGCGAGTTTACCTATCAGATTGATCCAAAATTTGTCCTAAATGCAGGATTGAAAGGAGAGAATGTGGATATGAAAGTGAGTTATAACGTAAACCGCGGAGGTACTAAAGGGGATACTGAAATAACTAAATTATATATTCTTCCTGCGCTGAACTTGAAATATGACATACACTCAAAACATGCACTACGTTTTGGGGTTAGCAAAACATACACGATGCCACAGTCGAAAGAAATCTCCCCCTATGTGTATATCGATGTTAGTTTTAAAAGTCAAGGAAATAAAGACTTAAAACCTTCGGACAATTACAATGTGGATTTGAAATGGGATTATTATATCAATGGAAATGAATTGTTCTCGTTATCAGGGTTTTATAAATATGTTGTTAGTCCCATTGCTCGGGTTGAAGAAGGAGGCTCAGGAGGCTATTTGACTTATAGAAATATTAGTGACTACGCTACTTTCGCAGGAATAGAACTTGAACTAAGGAAGAATTTGTTTCAAACTGAAAGCGAACTCTCTAACCAAAAATGGTCTTTTGGATGGAATGCTTCATTGATTTTCACCGAGTTAAACATAAATGTTGCTAATACACAAGCTCGTAAAACTCAATTGGAAGGAGCAGCTCCTTTTATTACAAATGCTGATCTGACATACAGTTTGCAGAAGAATAATAAGAACTTTACTGCTTCAATGGTATTCAATTATTTTAGTGATAGAATCTATACCATTGGAACCTTACAGTACAAAGATATTATCGAAAAGGGAGTACCTACAATGGATTTTGTTGCTTCTTTAGACCTTACAGAACGACTTTCATTGAAATTAAAAACCAAGAACATATTCAATTCAAAAAGAGAACTAAGTAGAAAAGCCACCAATAATGATGGAAACATCATCCTAAATACATACCAACGCGGTGTTGACTTTAATCTTGGGTTATCGTACAAATTTTAACCATATACTGATGGGGAACCAAATTTGTTCAGATAATAAACGAGGTATTTATGCCAAATAAAAACATTTTAAACATCATAAAAATAGTATAATTAATAAACATAACAATGAAAACAAAAACTTTCAAAATTGGAACTTTAATTGCCTTAACAGGTTTAACACTAATTTCGTGTAACAAGAGTGATAAAGAGGAGGAAACACCCCTTGAAAACACGTATTTAAAAGGCGAAGTAACCCAAAACCGCACGTTAGATGCTTCCAAAACTTATATTTTGGATGGATCACTGATTGTTAAAGATGGAGCGGTGCTTAATATTCCTGCTGGAACGGTCATCAAAGCAAATAAGGGGTTTGATAAATATATCTTAGTATTGCAGGGTGGAAAATTGAACATACAAGGAACCGCCGAAAACCCTGTGAAAATGACCGCGAATGCTCCGCAAGGAACTGCCAAAGCGGGGTATTGGGGAGGGTTGATAATCAATGGAAAAGCAAGGCTTTCTGGCGATTGGACTGCAGGTGTTCCTCAGGGAAGCACTGAAATTGATAGCAGTATTCCTTACGGTGGAACGATGGATAATGACAATTCAGGAACGATTCAGTATCTGATTTTGGAATATACGGGAGCTCGTTCAAACGCTGATGTAGAACATAATGGATTGACACTTAACGGAGTAGGTTCAGGGACAACTGTTGAAAATGTATATGTCTATGAATGTGCCGATGACGGAATAGAATTTTTCGGAGGTTCGGTGAGTGTTAAAAACTTACTTTGTGTCAATACGGATGATGACATGTTTGACATGACTCAAGGTTGGAATGGAACTTTAGAGAATTGTTACGGTTTGTGGCAAGGGGATTTTTCGAGTTCAGAGTCGGATCCTCGTGGCGTAGAGGCCGATGGAAATTTGGATGGAGCAAACCCAACGCATACACATCAGTCTGATTTTACAATTAAAAACATGACTATCGACCTCAAAATCGCTAAAAGTACAGATGTAGCTAAAGTAATGCAAGATGTCATCAAAGTACGTCGTGGAGCAAAAGCTACGATTGATAACGTGCTTGTTAAAGGAACAGGGCAGGTAATCGACCTTGTTGATTTGAAAGACGGAAAAGGGGGCGGTGTTGCTATGGTTTCATTGACAAACTCTTTAACAACAGCTATTTCAGGAAAGGAATCTAATATGGATGCAGATAACATCAATTCTCAAATCACAATTAAAGACTCAAACAAAGGTTGTTCAACATCTATTTTTGGTTGGACAAGATATAACTTTTAAGGTTGCTTCAAGTTAATTTTCCTTCATAAGCGTGAACAACAATCCCACACGGATTGTTGTTCTTTTTATAATTCTAATTGATAGTTAGTTATACTGTTTGCTTTTGAGTTACTATAAAACGTATCTCTTAAAATTTGAAATATAGAAAGCAATTAATAACCCGATTGTTTTTGTTAAACTTATTTGTTTTGGGGTGTATTTCAGAAAGATTTTTATAGTTAGAAAAGTAGCTTTCATATCGACAAAAAATTATATTTCTCAAAAGGATTTTATTCAAATAATTTGTACTTTTGTGGCTTTATTTCCGATAAATTTACATTATGGGAAGTTCTTCTGAATTAACCGCTCAAAAATAAAACTATGACCTCTAACTTTATATTTCTACGAGAAGACCATAATTTACTATACAATATCGCCTATTTATCTGAAAAAAATCTCTATTCCGACCCCAACACTTGTATGTTCAAACTTCGGCAATTTAGCGAGGTGATGGTCAATGAAATTTTTCAAATCGAACATATTCCGATTCCCACAGAGCATAATCAGGCTACTAAAATCAATACGCTCAAAAGAGAAGGCATTATAGAGCCTATCATTGCCGACCTTTTTCATCAACTGCGACTCAAGGGAAATGATGCCGTGCATTCGGTGTACGCCTCGCAAGAAGCCGCCGCGACTTTGCTCAGAATCGCTTACCAATTGGCTCGTTGGTTTGCTTTGGCTTATGGCGAGGGTACCAAGGGGCATTCGGAATTTGTATTGTCTGAAAAACATAGCATCTCCGTAGAGGATTTGAAAGCGGAAAAAGAAGCCCAAGAAAAACAGATAGAGTCCCTTCAAAATCAGTTATTTGAACTTCAAAAACAGAAAGAATATTTAGAGGAAAGCCAATCCAAAGAATTTTTATCGGCACAAAAAGAACGCGTGAAACAATCGCAAAAATACGCGAGTCAGCTCAATCTTTCTGAAGAGGAAACGCGAAAAATCATTGACGCTCAACTGCAAGAAGCGGGTTGGCAAGCCGATTCTATCCTCCTAAAATATTCGCAAGGCACTCGCCCCGAAAAAGGAAAAAATATAGCCATTGCCGAATTTCCCACCGATAAAGGTAATGCCGATTACGCCCTATTTGCAGGTTTGAAATTAGTCGGAATTGTAGAAGCCAAACCCGAACACAAAGACATTTCCGCCATCATCGCCAATCAGTGTAAGGATTACGCAACACACATCAAATCAGAACATTCTGAATACATTATTTCTCAATGGGGAGCTTATCAAGTGCCTTTTGTCTTTGCTACCAATGGCAGAAAATATTTAAAGCAGTTGGAGACCAAATCGGGCATTTGGTTTTTGGACACACGCCGAAATGATAACATTCCTAAGGCATTACAAAGTTGGAAAAGTCCGCAAGGCTTATTGGAAGATTTGGAAAAAGACATCGAAAAAGCGAACCAAAAACTCGCCGAAACGCCTTACGAATTATTGAGAGACAAAGACGGACTCAACTTGCGTGAGTACCAAATAAAAGCCATAGAAACCACTGAAAGAGAATTACTTAAAGGCAAATCATCAATTTTGCTTTCAATGGCGACAGGCACAGGGAAAACGCGTACCATTTTGGCGATGATGTATCGTTTTTTGAAAACCCAACGCTTCAAACGTATTTTGTTTTTGGTGGATAGAACCTCGCTTGGCGAACAAGCACACGATGTATTCAAAGAAGTGCGATTGGAGGATTTGCAAACTTTGGATAACATTTACAATATCAAAGGATTGGAAGACAAAAACATTGAGCGAGAAACCAAAATTCATTTGAGTACGGTACAGGCGATGGTCAAACGGATTTTATACAACGAAGGCGAATATATCCCGTCGGTTTCCGATTATGATTTGATTATCATTGATGAAGCCCACCGAGGCTATACCCTTGATAAAGAGATGGCTGACGATGAAATGGAGTTCCGCAATCAGGACGATTTTGTCAGCAAATACCGAAGCGTGATTGATTATTTCGATGCCGTGAAAATCGCCGTTACCGCCACTCCTGCCCTCCATACCACCGAAATTTTCGGAAAACCCGTGTTTGAATACTCGTATCGTGAGGCGGTTTTGGACGGATTTTTAGTGGATTATAATCTTCCACACCAAATCGTTACGCAGTTGCGAAAAGAAGGCATTCATTACCAAAAAGGAGATACCATTCAAATTTTTGACCCTGAAAAAAATGAAATTACCGACTTTTCAGAAATTGAAGACGAACTTGATTTTGACATCGAACAATTTAATAAAAAAATCATTGTTGAGGATTTTAACCGAGTGGTACTCAATGAAATCGCCCAAGACCTCGACCCCGAAGGACAAGGAAAAACGCTGATTTTTGCCGTAGATGACCAACACGCCGACCTCATCGTAAAAATTCTGAAAGAAATTTACGCTGAGCAAGGCATTGATAATGATGCGGTAAAGAAAATCACGGGAAGTATAGGCGATAAGAAACGCGTTTCAGAAGCCATCAAGCAATTTAAAAACGAAAAATATCCGAATATTGCCGTTACGGTGGATTTGCTCACCACAGGAATTGATGTACCTGAAATCACCTCGTTGGTGTTTTTACGCCGTGTGAAATCAAGGATTTTGTTTGAACAAATGTTGGGTAGAGCCACGCGTCTTTGTCCAAAAATCAATAAAGAAAACTTTGAAATTTACGATCCTGTGGGCGTTTTTGAAAGCATTGTAGATTTTACGAAAATGACGCCCGTAGTTGCCAATCCGTCCGCTTCTTTTGAGGATATTATCAATGGAATTGACCACGGCGACGAGGCTTCTTCGGTGAAAAAATATGTAAATCAGCTCATCGGAAGATTGCAAAGACGAGCTAAAAACATCACAAAACAAGACGAAGATTATTTCCTTAATTTACAGAAAATAACACCGCAGGAGTTTATCCGAGAACTGAAAGAACAACCCATTAATGAGGTAAAAATCTTTATCCAAAACCATAAAAAAGCGATTGAATTCTTATTTCATTCCAAATCAAAATCAAATCATTACAAAATCATCAGCGATAAAACCGACCAAGTTGCCGAACGCTACCAAGGCTACGGTGGAACGGAACAACGCCCCGAGGATTACATCGAAGCCTTCAGAGCTTTTATCACAGAAAATCAAAACCAAATAGCCGCTCTCAACATCCTCTGCACCCGACCAAAGGAGCTGACACGCAACGAACTGAGAAGCCTCCGATTGGAAATGGAGCAGGCGGGCTATTCCATTAGGGAAATCAACCACGCTTGGAACAAAGCCAAAAATGTGGACATCACCACGGATATTATCGGCATCGTTCGTACTTTGGCGTTGGGTAATGCTTTGGTAGATTATGCCGTTCGCTTGGAAAATGCGTTTAAGAAGCTCAAAATCCATCGTCAATTCACAAAAATTGAAGAAAAATGGCTCGACCGCATCGAAAAATACCTCATCAAAGAACAATTTATCGACCACGAAAGTTTTAACACGGGAGCATTCAAAAACGAAGGTGGCTACGAAAAAATCAACAAAGCCTTTAAAAATCAGTTAGATGAAATTGTAGATGAGCTGAAGGAGTATCTTTTTGTTGTTTAATTGTAAATTATAAATTGTAAATGGTTAATTATAAATGAAAGAGAATATTATCAAAGATAAAAGTTTTGCTTTTGCTATTCGTATTGTAAAACTTTATCAATATTTACAAGATAGCAAGAAGGAATTTGTTTTGTCTAAACAATTATTAAGAAGTGGCACGAGTGTAGGAGCAATGGTACGAGAGGCAGAGCATTCTGAATCTACCAATGATTTTGTTCATAAACTTTCCATTGCTCAGAAGGAAATTAACGAAGTGTTATATTGGTTAGAATTGTTATTTGCAACTGAATATATCAATAAAACTGAATATGAAAGCATAAATAACGATGCTGTTGAAATCATAAAAATAATCACAAAAATATTAAAAACCACGAAGAAAAAACATTTATAATTGTAAATTGTTAATTATAAATGATTAATGATTAATAGTTTTACAGGATTGTAGAGAAAAAATATTGAAAATATATAAAATACAAAAATTATGTCTGATAAACTATCATTTTATTTCTTGCAACTGATAGAGGAAGCTAATAATGGAATTGAAAGATTTAAAACAATCAATGAAAACACCTTCGATAAATTAGAAGATTATTTTCATATTTTGCACAATGAAATATTCTACGAAATAATCGTTTCAAAGCATTCTGATTATATATGGATTAATATAGATTATGGTAATCCTATGCCAAAAGATGAGAATCTTACTAACATAATTACAGGTAATAAACTACCAAACAAAAGAGAAGATGATGAAGTAGAGCTTACAAGTCAGTTATTTATATTATATCATTATAAAAATAATGTTCTTTACATTTCGAATATAAAAAAAATGAAGTTTATAAATGAAATTTTATCACAAAAACTTGATAAAAAATTTATTGTGAAAAAACATTTAAAAACTCAAGATGAATTTATCAAAACTCTAAAATCTGTATCAGAAATAAGTTTTACAGATGTGAATAATTTATTCAATGATAATGAGCAAAGAAAAGCTTTAAAAGATTTGACAGGAACTGATGCTCCTGAAAAATTTAAAATAACTGCTCATTATTCCAACAACTTTCTCAATATCAATTTTTTAAAAAAATTACTAAACAAACGAGGAACAAATTCTTCGTCATTAGTTATTAAAGGTACAGACGAAAATAATTTTAACTTTGTATATAATCAACATAATTTTGTGAAGTTAACTGAAATTAATTGCAAGAGAAAATCAAATGGAAAGTTTGATTCAGAAGATGTATTGAATAACCTATTAAAAAGTATATAATGAAAGGAAAAGACAAACAAAAATTGATAATTATAATAATAACATCTATATTATTAGGATATTTTGTTATTCCATTTTCATTTGATGGTTATTCAGATATTATTACTTTTTTATCAATTATGATAGGTTTCAAAATAACATCTTTTTCGTTAGTTTTTAATTCCAAATTAAAAAAATTACTTTACGATAGAAAAATTAAAAATTATGAAACAGAGTTGCATAGGATAATGTACTTGTATAAGGCTTCTATATATTTTGAAGTTATTTCTGTCATAATAATTTTTATCATACCAGAATTTTATTATGAAATGAATATCAGAAGTTTTAGATTAGAATTTGGAAAAAATTTAGTTGTTTTACCTATTTTATTAGGTTCACTTTTTTGTTTTAAAGTATTGTTTGATGATTTATTAAAGATATTCACATATCCAACAAATGAATAAATACAAGGAAAAAAGCAGAGAAAAATATACTAAAACTCAATTTCGGAGATGAATACAACTAACAATTTACAATTAACCATTAATAATTAACAATTACCCCGTGAACAACCAAGAAATCGTATCAAAGCTGTGGGCTTTATGTAATGTATTAAGAGATGATGGTATCACCTATCATCAATATGTAACGGAACTGACTTATATTCTGTTCCTAAAAATGGCAAAGGAAACCGATACCGAAAAGGAAATTCCTGAGCAGTATCGTTGGGACAAACTCGTAAAACAAGACGGTATCAACCTGAAAAAGTTTTACAAAGAACTCTTGGAGCATTTGGGCGAGGAATGCACGGGACGCATACGCGAAATTTATGGCGGTGCAAAATCGAATATTGAAGAGCCTAAAAACCTTGAAAAAATTATCAAAACCATTGATGAATTGGATTGGTATTCCGCTAAGGAAGAGGGCTTGGGTAACTTATACGAAGGACTTTTGGAGAAAAACGCCAACGAAAAGAAATCGGGAGCGGGGCAATATTTCACCCCGCGTGTGCTGATTGATGTCATTACTGAGCTAATTAACCCAAAAGCGGGCGAACGCTGCAACGACCCTGCCTGCGGAACTTTCGGATTTATGATTGCCGCCGACCGACATATTAAAAATCAGACTGATAATCTTTTTGACCTTTCTGAAGAAGAGCAAAATTTTCAAATCAATGAAGCCTTTACAGGGGGTGAACTCGTACACGAAACGCACCGTTTGGCACTGATGAATGCGATCCTCCACGACATCAAAGGCGATATAAAATTGGGCGATACGCTCTCGTCCGAAGGTAAAAAAATGACAGGTTTTGATGTGGTACTGACCAATCCGCCCTTTGGTACAAAGAAAGGTGGCGAAAGAGCTACTCGCGACGATTTAACCTTTCCGACTTCTAATAAACAGCTCAACTTCTTGCAACATATCTACCGAAGTTTGAATGTGAATGGTCGTGCAGGTGTCGTATTGCCCGATAATGTTTTGTTTGTAGACAACGACGGCGAAAAAATCCGTAAAGACCTAATGGACAAGTGCAATTTGCACACCATTTTGCGTCTGCCTACAGGGATTTTCTATGCCCAAGGCGTGAAAACCAATGTGCTATTTTTTACCAAAGGTAAAACCGAAAAAAACAATACCAAAGAAGTTTGGATTTACGACCTGCGAAGCAATATGCCGAATTTTGGGAAAACCAATCCTTTGAAGTACGAACATTTTCAGGAGTTTATCGAATGCTATTGCGAAGACGATTTCAGCAAGCGAAAAGAAACCTATTCGGCTGAAAATCCGCAAGGACGATGGCGAAAATACACCATAGAAGAAATTATAGCACGCGATAAAACTAGTTTAGATATCGCGTGGCTTAAACAAGGCGAAGAAACCGAAGACATTCCCCTTGATGAACTACTTGAAAACATCCAAGAGAAAGCCACCAATATTATGTCTGCCGTGGAAAAACTCAAATCAATTATCAATGGTTAATTATAAATGATTAATGACCATTAACAATTAACCATTTACAATTAATAATTAACAATTAAAAAAGTGAATACCCAACAGCTCAAACAAAAAATACTCGACCTTGCTATTCGTGGGCAACTTGTCCTGCAAGACGACAAAGACGAACCAGCATCAGTATTATTGGAAAAAATCCGTGCAGAAAAACAACAACTCATCGAACAGAAAAAAATAAAAAAAGATAAAAAATCGTCATATATCACTTGTGAAAAATCCCCTTATCGGAAGTACACCGAACACTTCGCTGATGGCACCACCAAAGACATTACCGAAGAAATCCCTTTCAGCATTCCTGAGAATTGGGCGTGGTGTAGGTTGGGGGAGGTTTCAAGTATTATAGGTGATGGTTTGCACGGAACCCCAATATATGATGATGCAGGGGAATATTTTTTTGTAAATGGAAACAACTTAAATGATGGAAGAATTGTTATTAAGGACACTACAAAAAAAGTATCTTTTGACGAATTTGAAAAACATAAGAAACCTCTTTCAGAAAGTACTATTCTTATTTCAATAAATGGTACATTGTGTAATAATGCTTTTTACAAAGGAGAACCTATAATTTTAGGAAAAAGTGCTTGTTATGTCAATCTTTTACAAAAAATACACTTAAAATTTATTAAAAATATTATTGATAGTAATTATTTTCTAAAATACTCAGAAAAATATGCTACTGGATCAACAATTAAAAATTTGTCTCTGAGAGCAGTTAGAGAACTATTCCTCCCTCTCCCACCTCTTTCTGAACAAAAAAGAATCGTTGCCAAAGTAGAAGAATTGTTAGCCTTGATAGAGGAGTTGGAAACCAACAAAACCGACCTAAAAAGCACCATTCAACAAGCCAAATCCAAGGTGTTGGATATGGCAATTCGTGGGCAACTCGTGCCACAAAACCCTAACGATGAACCTGCTTCGGTGCTTTTAGAACGCATCAAAAAACAACAACAATCTGCAAAATCTAAAAAAAGAAACACGGCACATAATACACACTATGACAATGATAAATTGTTAATGGTTAATGATGAATTACCGTTCGAAATCCCTGAAAATTGGACGTGGTGTAGGTTGGGAGAAATTGGGGAAGTTATTATGGGACAATCACCTAAAAGTGAAAATATTTCAGGAAAAGGAAATTTAGAGTTTCATCAAGGAAAAATATTTTTTACTTCCAAGTATATTAAACCTTCAAACTTTTATACAAATGAAATAACAAAAGTTGCACCTGCAAATAGTGTTTTAATTTGTGTGAGAGCTCCGGTAGGCGAAGTAAATATTACTAATAGAAGGTTATGTATAGGTAGAGGTCTATGCTGTATAGTTCCATTACAGAGAATGAGTGAAAAATTTATATATTATTGGACACAGCCGTCCGAAAGTTTTTTGAAAACTCATAAAATTCCTTGTCAACCCTTTATTTATAAGGGCAGACTTGTTTGTTGTGCGGAATTATCTCTGTCAAAGAGTGTGTTTTCAGGTGGTTTTTTTGCTTTTTTTACAATCGGTTTCAGCTCATTGCATACATAATTCAAGGTTAAATAATGCATAAGGCACACCCTTATTTTCTCGCAAAAATTACTAAATGCCGTCTTTTTATCGCTATAAAATCGCTTTATCAACTCCAACAGAAGATAGCAAATCAAAGATACATAAATCTGTGATTTCACCGCATTTTCACTCGTTCCAAGAAAAGTTTTTATCTGTAAATTTTGCTTCATCGCCTTGAAAAACAACTCAATATCCCATCGTTTTTTGTACAAATCCGCAATGGTTCTCGCCGTCCAATCCATATTATTGGTGATGATTTCTATGGTTTTGTTGCCATCTTGCTTATAAACCTTTACCAAACGCAATTTCTCTTGATCAATACCACTTTCTACCGCCTTTTTTGAGGTCAAAACGATGATTTCATCTTTGAGGATGTCGTGGTCTTTTTCATCAGGCAGGTCTCGTTCTTCGAGACTTTGGTAGAGCGTGTTGGACTTAATTCGCGTAACAAAAGTATTTTGGCAATGGATTCTGCCCAGCATCAAACTAAAATCAAAATAGCCTCTATCCTCAACAATGATGGTGTTTTTCGGATAGATATTTTGTTGTAATCCTTTGCTATCGTGTGTTTTAGCTTCGGTGATATTGACCATTTCAGGCAATCCAAGTTGATCGTCCCAAACGGTGTGAATTTTGAGTCCGCCTTTAGCTGTCCGATATTTTGCCCAGTTGAAAAGGCTTAAACACAGGCTAATGGTAGTACTGTCAATGATTTTTATTTTGTGGTTTTGGATTTCATCGATGATATGACTTTGATGTTTGGCTTTTAAAGAGTGTTTGTAATACTTTAAAAGACTAGAATACAAATCTTTAAATACTCCATAATGTCTTACTTTGTTTCCATCACTCATTGTTGATTTTGCGGGACTTTGTTTGAGTTGGAGATCGCTTAGGAAAGTGCTACTAACTGATAATCCGCAACTTATGTCGGATAGCGTATAGCATTTATTCAGCTGTCCGAAAGTTAGTGCCACCAATTGGTCGCGAGTTTTATAGGTAGACTTTCCCTTATCGGACTGATGTTTAGCGATTTCCGCTCTTAAAATATGCGCAGGAATGAGATCTAAAATTTGTCTGATTACGGGTTTATTTGTATTTTTGCTTCGCCTGAAGAGTGCCATAATTGAAAAAAAAATGGGAATTTTTCAAATATACGACATTCTCAGGCAACTTTTATTTTAAAAGTTTCGGATAGTTGTGATTATTGGACTAAAACACTAAAACGAAAGTTTATTCAAAAAGCTACAGGTTCTACATTTTCCTCTATATCAATGGATGTGATAAAAAATGAAATCGTTCCTCTCCCGCCGCTACCCGAGCAGAAAAGAATTGTTCAGAAAATAGAGGAAATTTTCACGGAATTAGATAATATTGAGGAAAATCTAACTTAATGATGAATGGTTAATTATCAATTCATCATCAATAATTAACCATTGATTTCTACCAAGTTACGATTTTATCTACAATTTGTTGCTGTTCTGTGGAAGTTCTGCGGAGATAAATTCGGGTAGTTTCTATGCTTTCGTGCCCCATAAGGTCGGCAAGAAAGGCAATATCGTTGAACTTGTCCAAGAAATTCTTAGCAAAACGATGCCGAAACGAATGCGGATAAATCACTTTAGGGTTCAGCTCATATTTTTCGGCAAAATATTTCAGTTGCCCTGCAATACCTCGGGTAGTAATTTTGTTTCCGAACTTATTTAGGAAGATGTATCCCGAAGAGATGTCTTTTTCTTTGAGCCATTTTTGAGCCTCGTTTCTGAGTTTTTTTGGAATATAAAGCCTTCTGATTTTGCCTCCTTTGGTGTATAAATCCAAATATCCTAGTGCAATATGCTCCGCTTTGATTTGTGTGAGTTCGCTCACCCTTGCCCCCGTAGCTCCTAAGAACCACACCACAAAATACCAATCTTGGTAGCCGTCTTTTTTCAGTTGTTCTTTCAGGAAAAGATAATCAGCATTGCTGATAACATTTTCCAAAAAATTCTTCTGCTGAACCTTTACAAATTTCATTTTCAGGCGGTCTTTCTTCTTAAACTCTAAAAATTTGTTGATGGCTTGCAGACGAAGATTGACCGTTTGAGGTTTGAAATGCTCTATGAGATACCCTTTGTACGCTTGTAAATTTTCCTTATTCAGCGTTTGATAATTCCTTTGGAAATACTCAACTGTCCAAACATACGAGCTCATCGTATTAGGAGATAGCTCCTGCTTTGCCAAAAAGGCTTCAAATTGTTTTTGCATATTTCTATTATTTTAAAATGAATAGAAAACATAAACAATTCTTGATTATCAATTATACATAATCATTTACAATTAACTTAAAATTTCTTCCAATTCATCTAAAACCGAAAATATATGCTCGATTTTTTCCACAATTCGCCGTTGTTCTGCTAATGGTGGGAGGGGAAAGAGAATTTTTCCAAATTCTGTCCCTGATAACTCTTTAAAAGTTGTCCCTGATGCTTTCAGAGAAATATTCTCTTTTTCTGCTAATAAAAAATAATAAATATAATGTTCTGAATTCTCAATATATGGAGAAATAGATTTAAATCCTTGATTTGTTGAAACTTCCTTTTCAGAAATAGCAACATAACCTATTGGAGCCCTACTCGAAAACAAAACACTTCCTCTACGAATTATTTTTGCTGAAGAATTTTCTAAACCTTCCATCGAAATATTTCTTTTTCCACGACTAATGTATTTTTCTTTGTAATTACTTAAATCAGCGGGAGTTATCCAAGAAACATCACCATTCCAATAATTTTCATTCGATGTTTGAGGAGTCCCTCCACTTATAACTTCCCCAATCTCCCCCAACCTACACCACGTCCAATTTTCAGGGATTTCAAAAGGAGCTTCCTCCTCATAGTGTGTATTATGTGCCGTGTTTCTTTTTTTAGATTTTGCAGATTGTTGTTCATTTTTGATGCGTTCTAAAAGCACGGAAGCGGGTTCATCGTCAGGATTTTGCGGTACAAGCTCTCCACGAATTGCCATATCCAATACTTTGGCTTTGGCTTTTTGAATGGTGCTTTTTAGGTCGGTTTTGTTGGTTTCCAAATCCTCTACCAAGGCTAACAATTCTTCTACTTTGGCAACGATTCTTTTTTGTTCGGAAAGAGGCGGGAGGGAGATGAGGACTTTTCTAATTTTCTCCAAATGTAAATTTGGCACACCTATTCCTTTTAACCCTTTATCAAATTGACTTTTAGTAGTGCTACTATTTATAATATGCAGTAAATATTTAGAATTTATGTATTTATTAAAAGGTCTCAAAATCGCTAAACTTACATATATATCAAAAATAATATCTCTATCTACTATCGCTGCTATTCCTGTTGTCCCGTTTTTAGCCAAAAGAATATCATCCAATTTAGGAGCTATTCTTTTATATAAAATGTTATGTAATTCTTCTCCCACATATTTTACATCCTTCCAATTGATTTTTCCTGTCGTAACATTTTTTGAAGAAAGAAATATGTATCCAGATTCTGAATATTTTTGGGTTTGATGGGTTCCGTCCGTTATAAATTCACAAATTTGTTCAAGATTGCACCACGCCCAATTTTCGGGGATTTCAAAAGGGATTTCTTCGGTAATGTCTTTGGTAGTGCCATCAGCGAAGTGTTCGGTGTACTTCCGATAAGGGGATATATCCTAAGAGATTCTGATGTATTATGAAAATTTAAAGTTTTCAATCATAGTCTTTTATTTAGAGTTTTAAAAGTAGTTAGGTCACGATTTAGTAAACTAACTTTGTTTGTATCTGCCATATTACGTTACATATTAATTTTCAATATTTTTTAAAAGATAAAGTAAATGTCTTATTATGAGTAAATTATATTTTTATGTTTACTTTTTTGATTTAATTCTTACTTGAAAAAAACATCAATTCACAATTAATTCCTATCTTTGCTCAAACTAAATATTCATCAATATGTATTCAACGTTCCTTCAGGTTCATTCCCTTTTTGCGTATGTTGTTTTAGCAACAGTTTTGATAGCAACTATCAATGCAGCAATAGGTTTTTTTGTTAAACGTGAGTATGGCTCTAAAGATTTGAGAATAGGGCTTTTTGCGTTGATTTTTTCACATCTCCAGTTGCTTTTAGGATTAATTCTGTACGTAGTAACTCCTTTAATCGAAAATTGGAAAGCTGGTGGTGTTATGAAAAATTCGTACATACGCCAACTATTATTGGAGCACCCGATGATGGTTATCATTGGAGTTGTGTTCATTACCATTGGGTGGTCATTACACAAAAAACAGAAAACAAGCAATCGAGCTTTTGGTAAAATAGCTCTTTTCTATGCGTTAGGGCTTGTCTGCTTTTTGTCAAGAATTCCTTGGAGTAAGTGGTTAGCTTAGCATAAATAATTCACGAAAGATTAAGAAAAAACTATCTGAAAAAGAGTGATTTTTCAGATAGTTTTTCTTTATTCCTTATGGAAAACGGTTGTCGTGCCTCTTTGTTTTATTATAAATTGATATTCGTTGGGGACGAATTCTATTTCGATATTGGCAGGTTGAAAAGTAAATATATCTTTTGTTTTTTCAGTTAACGGAAAAGCTAATTGTCCTGTAGCTTGAGCCATTAACTGTCCGTCTTTCTTGAATATGGTTATTTTCAGAGGTGTCTCGGCAGAGGTATAAACTCCTTCATAGCCTACTTCTATGTTTTTATCTGATATTTTTTTTGTGAAATCGGGAATTTTAAAATCTTTGCCGAAAACAGCACTAAGTGCCGCTATATCAATGTCATTAGCAGTCATAGTTATTCCGTTTAAAACTCTCGCATAAGCTATCTTCGTTTCGGGAAAATATATCATAACAGACACGAATTTATCGATACCTCCCGAATGTCCATATCCTGTATGCTCATAAAACGGATAGGTAAATAATCCTAATCCAAAGCCTCTTTCTATAGTTTGCATCTGTTTCAGGCTTTCTTTTGAGAGTAATTTTCCGTCAAATAGAGATTCGGCAAATGTTATCAAATCAGTGGGAGTAGAAATCAAAGCTCCTGCTCCTGAAACAAATGATAGGTGTGTTTCAGGTTCTTTAACCCATTCTTTTACGAATTGATACGACGTAGCTTCACCGTCATTAGTTTTAGCTTCGCCGCCCAAGTATGTGTTTTTCAACTTCAATGGTTTTACAATTTCAGACTCAATGATTAATGCCAATGGTTTTTTGTAGATCTCTTCTAAAATATAACTCAGCAATACGTAGTTAGAGTTGCTATATTCCGTTCTACTGCCTGGTGTAAAAGCAGGTTCAAACAAAGCAATTCTTTCTAACATATGCTCTTTTGTCTGTTGTGTGGTATGCCAATTGAAATAATCTTCAGCCGATGTGAAATTGAAAATACCGCTTTGATGTGAAAGTAATTGTCGGATGGTTATGATATTTGCGTTAGGTATGTTCGGAAAGAAGTCAGACAAACGTTGCTCTATAGCTAATTTCTTATTTTCAATAGCTTTAAGAACTAATACGGAAGTGAATGTTTTAGTGATAGATCCAACTCGATAACGCGTATCGTTCGTTGCTTTCTGTTGTGTGTTGACATTAGCAAGACCTATGGATCTTTCGTAAATAATTTTACTATTTTTAGAAATAGCAAAACTTCCCATTGCCTTGTTATGTTGCTCCAAAGTTGTTAGGTAAGTATCCAACTTTTGTTTGTTGAATTGCTGTGCTACTGTGATTTGGCAAACAAATAGCAGAAAAATCTTTAATGGTGTTTTCATTTCCTTTTGAATTTTATTCCGTTAGTATTTAAATATGAAATTTGTTACAAAAATTGGATGATTATGAATGTAATTTATTTACAACTAATGTTTCACTAAAAATTCGGCTCTGTTTCATTTTTGAAACAAAGCCGAAAATTATTATAAAAATACAAATATATTTAGAATGAAACCGTTACTCCAGCCAAGAAATTTCTTTCGGCTTGTGGATAAAAACCTGTACCTTCAATGGTTTTGATAACTCCAACCGTAGTCCAATCATCATCGTAAGTGTAATAATATCCATTAGAAATATATTCCTCATTGAGGATATTATTAACCAATAAGCTAAAGGTTACAGATTTTGCCCATTTTTTCATTGGAATTTGGTAATTTATGCTGAGGTCATTGATCAAATAAGAATTTAATTTTGATTTGTCAGCATCCGTGTTACTCATAAATTGTTCTCCAACGTATTTGCTGAATAAGCTTAATTGTAGTCCTTCCAAAGGGTTGAATGTTAATCCATTTCCAGCCACTATGTTTGGCGAATATGAAATATTCGTATTTCCCAAATTCACTAACTTTCCGTCAAAGTTGGTGTAAAAATCAATATTTTTGTTTTGGCTAAGCGTTACTGACGGTTGAATTTGCCATTTTCCGAGTTTTACAACCGCGTCAATTTCTACGCCCAATCGATAGCTTTTTCCACTATTTTCACGCACTGGAGCTCCTACATCGTTCAAAGCTCCTGTTAGTACCAATTGGTCTTGATATTGCATGTAGTATCCATTGATATTCAATGCTATATTTTCAGATTTGAATCGCCATCCTCCTTCAAAATCGTTTAGTTTTTCTGGGCGTGGATTGCCGTTTTCGTAGTCGTCACGATTCGGTTCGCGTTGAGCTTTCGCATACGAAATGTATAGTTGATTTTGAGTGTTTAATGAATATGTTACGCCTGCCTTCGGATTGAAAAAATCAAACGAGTCATTTACCAAACCTGTATCCTCACTGTTAGCTTTGTAATTTACATTTCTAAGTTGCAAATCTCCAAAGAAAATCCATTTACCAATAGAGTAAGTCGCTTTTAAAAAATTGTTTGCCTCTGTTTTAATAGCATCATCGCGGTAGTATTCCTGCTTGAAATTATATTTTGCAGGTTTTCTAACCCATAGAATCTCTCCAAAGTGATCGCCTACGTAACGATTGGCACTACTTCCGAAGGTAAAATCTAAATTTTTATTTTTGTAGTTCAATGAAAACACTGCTCCGTAAAAATCGTTATCCAAATATTTTCTGCGAATTAAATCTGATTTTGAAGATGTTACGCCTCCTGACTCAATTGGCTTGATGCCATGTTTGGATAGTTTTTGGTCTTTTTTATAGTTTTCATAATATCCGAAACCTTTGGTGTAGTGCAACGCAAAATTAGTGTTCCACATATTACTCCAACGTTGATTCCAATGCAGCTGAGCGTGATCTTGTTTGTAGTTGTCGGTTTCGTTGTCATAGAAAACAGTGTTTCCGTTGTTGTCCTTATGTTTCCCTGAAGGATTGTAACGGCGACCGTATTTTTTCATTTCCTCTTCATCAACGCCATTCCACGCCTGATAGGTTTTTTCGTTTCCACCAAATACCAATCCTTTGATAAGAGTTCCTTTATCAACAAAGGCTCCTTGTAAGAAGTAAGAATTTAATTTTGAGGAAGCACGATCAATATATCCATCAGAATATAATTTTGACAAACGTCCTGAAAGTTCAAAGGTGTTATTCATCAACCCTGTAGAGAATTTCGCTGTGTGCTTTTGAGTGTTGTAGCTTCCGTAAGAAGTTGATAGTAAAGCATTTGATTCATAAGAAGATGCGTCTGTAAGCATGTTCAAACTTGCTCCAAACGCTCCTGAACCGTTGGTGGACGTGCCAACTCCACGTTGTAATTGAATGTTTTCTACGCTGGATGCAAAATCTGGCATATTCACCCAAAACGTGCCGTGTGACTCCGAGTCGTTGTAGGGTATGCCGTTGATAGTTACGTTCACACGTGTAGCGTCACTTCCTCTAACTCGTATTCCAGTGTACCCTACGCCATTACCTGCATCACTGGTAGTTACTACCGAAGGCATAAAATTAAGTAAAATAGGAATGTCTTGTCCTAAATTGCGTTTAGCTAACTCTTTTTTGTTGATAGAAGAAAATGCAATAGGCGTTTTTCTGTCAGCCCGGACAGCAGAAACTAAAACCTCATCCAATTGGATTACATCCTGATTGATAGAATCTTTTTCAGACTCAATTGTTTGAGCATAAGCCGAAGTAATAAGGCTCATCGCTCCCATAAAAAATAATTTTTTCATCAGTAAAATGAAATTTTTACAAAATAAAAGAGGTAATTATTTTATGGAATGAATAAAAAAAGCTTGTTTCTGCTACCCAAAAAGCAAAAACAAGCCACTTATTATTGACTTCGTTTCCTTAGACTGCATTACCAGCCCAAGTTCTATGGGTATAATCTCAGCCGCAAACGCAGCACCCCTTTGAGACGGTCGCAAAAGTATAAAAAAAAGTTAATATATACAACAGAGGTTGTGATTAGCGTTTGGTCAACAGTATCAGTGATTGGCGTATAGTAGTTAATTCTAATTGCTTTCTTCCAATTAAAAAAAACATTTTATTTGTAACAAATTTGATTTACCAAATACTAACCAAACAGAAATCAAAAAAAGATGAAGGCATTAGAAAAAGAATTTTTGGAACGGGTGCAGAAGCACAAGAGTGTACTTTTCAAAATTGCCAAGATGTATATGAATGACCCTGACGACCAAAAAGATCTGTTCCAAGAAATTACGTATCAGCTCTGGAAATCCTACCCAACTTTCCAAGAAAAGAGTTCTTTTTCCACGTGGATGTATCGCGTGGCTTTGAATACTGCCATCGTATTTTTGAAATCAGAAAAAAAACGAGGATTTATTTCCAATCACGAAAATTGGGAACAAATCAAAATTGTTGAGGAAGATTCCTCTGAAAAAGAACAACAAATAAAACAATTGTATGAAGCTATACAAAAACTAAATCCAATTGATAAAGCTCTTATTTTCTATTACTTAGAAGATTATTCTGGCAGAGAAATAGCAATGCAACTGGGGATTTCTGAAGGAAATGTCCGTGTGAAACTCAACCGAGCTAAGGCTAAACTTACCGAATTGGTCAATAAATCTTAATTAAATATCTAACACCTTTTAAAAATGAATATTGAAAACATTAAAAACCTTTGGAGCGAAGAAAAAGTAAGTCAAACTCCTGAAATTTCTATTGAAAAACAACAACAATTGCGTACACCTTTGGAGAAAATCCGAGCTAATATGGAAAAAGAATTTTGGTTTTCCGTATTCACATTAGTCGTAGTTGCAGGATTACTCTTCTTCTGTGAAACCTCAGAACAATTGTTCGTTTTTGGCGGATTGTATCTTATTTTAATATTAATTACAGCCTACTATTTCCGTAAGTTTTATTCGCTTTACAAAAGAATCAACACTCAGAGCTTCAGTACGTATCACAATTTATTGAACCTCAGATATGAATTGGTTTTAAACACGGAATTGTACAAATCGTACTACATTTCCTCTATCCCGATAGCTTTCTGTTTTTATTGGGCAATGAGTCCTACATTTTTAAATGGTAATATCCCTCATCTGATGTTGGTAGCTTGTTGTATGGTTGTTTTTGTTATAGCATTGTATATTATTGGAAAAATGTGGCTCAAGGAAATGTACGGAAAATACATTGTTGAAATTTCAGATTTAGTAACCTCAATGAGCGATGAAAATGATGAATTTCAATTCGGTAGAGACTCATTGAATTCCGAAATAAGTTATATTTGGTACACATTGAGCAGGGGGTATTTCGAAAAAAAATTTGGTAAGGCGGGGAAAATAATTAATGGTATCCTTTGGGTATCGCTAATCTTGTTAGCCTTATTTATCGCGAGCTTTTGCGTAGGTTTTATTATTGGTTTTGCAGTAGCCTGGTGGGAAGGATAGTCCCACCAAGCATCTCTCATATAATTATTTTTCCCAAGCAAATGGGAACAATGCTGAGCGTTGGTGAGCTTGTTCCATCATTTTAGCTATTTTTTTTACTATCCTTGGATGATTCTTAGCAATGTTATTTTTCTCTGAAGGGTCTTTTTCAAGATCGTACAGTTCAATAGAACCATTTTTGTCTTTATTCACATTCAAACGGACGCCTTTCCATTTTCCATAACGAACAGCTTGTCGCCCACCAAGTTCGTGAAATTCCCAGTAGAGATATTTATGTTGCTTTTGTTTTTTATCCTTTCCTAATAAGGTTGGCAAAATCGAAACTTCACTTCCAGTTTTAGTATATGGAACCCCTGCAATATCCGCAAAGGTAGGCATCAAATCCCAAAAAGCTCCCACAAAGTTGCTCGTAGTCTGTTGTTTAACTTTCCCTTTCCAATAAACAATAAATGGAGTGCGTATGCCACCTTCATATAGATCACGTTTTAAACCTCGCAAAATACCTGATGATTTGAAAAAATCAGGGTCGGCACCACCTTCAAAATGAGCTCCATTGTCACTGGCAAAAATGATTATTGTGTTATCATCTAAGTTTTTACGTTTCAGTAGTTTACGAACATCTCCCAGATACTTATCCAAGCGAGAGACCATAGCGGCATGTGTAGCATGAGCTTTAGGTTGGCTCATATATCCTCCAATAATTGTTTTCTCACCGTTGTAATCAATTCCTTTGTATGGCTTTTCAGGAAGATGTGAGTAAGACTCTAAGATGCTGTCCTGTGGCACTACGAGTTCGGCATGTGGCAAGGTGTAGGCAAGCATTGCAAAGAAAGGTTTCTCAGAGGATTGTTTTTCTAAGTAGTCTAGTGCCTTTTCATGTATAACATCTTCAGAATAAACGATTTGATGTTCGTAATTTCCATTTTCAGTAAGGTAATAACGTTCGTTGTCCTGCCACAAAAAAGGAGGGAATCGGCGATGGGCTCGAAGCTGGGAATTATATCCGAAAAAAGTATCAAAACCATGTAAGAGTGGGTTTCCTGTTGAGGCTACCGTACCTAATCCCCATTTTCCGAAAATAGCCGTGTTGTAACCCGCTGATTTTAGTATTTTGCCTATGGAGCGTGAGTTTTCGGGAATAGGAGCTTGACCATCAATGGGTTCTGAAACTTCTTTGTTTCCACGAATATGTGTTACCCCTGTAGTTTCGCCAGTAATAATTGATGCTCTGGAGGGAGCGCACACAGATGCACCAGCATAGAATTGCGTGAACTTCATACCTTCCTCCGCCAATTTGTTCAGATGTGGCGTTTTGATGATTTGCTGTCCGTAAGGCTCGGTGTCGCCATAGCCCAAATCATCTGCCAAAATGAAGATAATGTTTGGTTTCTTCTCCATTTGTGCCACTGCTGGAATAGCACACAGAAGCAGTAAAAAACTAAAAATTTGTTTCATAAAATTGATTATTAAAATTTCATTCATACGGATTTTTAACTCAGAAGACAATTTAGAAATCACAAAATTATCAACTACATGTTTCGAGAAGTTGTGTTCTTGGCATTTCTAACCGATATTCGATATCTATATATCCTTACGGATGTCATAACTCTTAAGTTAAGTTCAAACCACGAAGGTACGACTTTATGAAGAACATTTCAAGAGGAAAAGTCAGCATATCAATTAAGTTTATTAGAATTCCAATTCGGTTTGTAGCCCATCCGATTCATCGGATGAGTCAGTGATTTCGTCATCGCCAAGTTCCTCTTCCAAGTTTTCTTCCATTTCGTTCTCCTGGTGTGGAGGGAGCGATTCTATGGTTATTATTTCTTTTACTTTTTCAGTAGAAAGCTGATTACCAAGGGCTTTTATGCCTTTTATAGATATGAATTCTTCCAGATTTACTATTAGATTCTCCTTCTCGGGTTTTCCTTTTTCTTTGGCAAAAACTACTTCTGCCATTGGTCTCCAATCCGATGAAACGAACAATAGCTGTGACTTTGGATGTTCTGTAATCACAAGTTCTTCTTTGTTTTCGTTCTCAATGACAAAACGTTTTACGTAATAACGTTCTTTCTCGCCGTCATAATAAATCACAGAAATAGGCTTTTGAGGAATCCACTTTTCCATGATTAAGATATTGTTCTCGAAGTGTAAATTTAAGTCTGGAATTACAGTTTTTACACTACCGTCTTTCGTGATCAATAACAATCGATCGTCGCCTTTGAATGCACCGAGTAGATTTCCTCTTTCGTCTGTATTTAAGCGTTTTACGATATCGTCAAACCAAATTTTTCGAGGTTTGAGAGTCGAAACGCCTTTTTCTTTAAGTTCAATGCGCTTAATAGCAAATTTTGACACTAAATTACCTTTGACTCCGCGTCCTTTTATAATGGTATCGGCAAAATCCACGTCCCATTTTAATTTACGAATGCTTCCTACTTGGCGTAAATTAATGGTTACTACTTCGGCTTCTCCATTTGGATTAGGGGTGAAATACAGTATTTTTGAGTCTTTATGTTTCGGTATCAGTTCGTATTCTTTGTCGCGGATAATTCCCGTGACGTTAAAGCGTTTGATGTAAGAAAAACCGGTATGTCCGTCCTTATAGATAACGTTGTAGATGGTACGTTTGTCATCTTTTTTAAAAACAGCTGCATGGATGATGTTTTTCTCGATATACGTTTTCTCGCTGACTTTTACCACTTTCATCATTCCACTCTCGGTGAAGACGATCACATCGTCAATATCACTACAATCGCCGATATATTCATCTTTTTTGAGTGATGTACCCACAAAACCTTCTCCTTTATTGACATATAATTTGATGTTCCTCACTACCACTTTTGTAGCCTCGATATTGTCAAACGGACGTATTTCAGTTTTGCGTTCTTTGCCTTTTCCGTAGGTCTCTTTCAAGCGTTTGAAATGATTTATGGCATAATCAATTAGGTTTGCTAAGTGATTTTTTATCTCTTCGATATCGGCTTCAATTTTGAGCAAATTTTCATCTGCCTTGAAAGTGTCGAACTTGGTGATACGAATCATCGGGATTTGCGTTAAGCGCTGCAGATGTTCGTCCGTAATTTCTTTGATAAGTTGTTCTTTGAAAGGCTCAAAGCGATCGCGTAAGTATTGGTAAAGAGTTTCTCTTTCCGAGTACAATTTAAAGTCAATATACATTTCTTCGCGAATAAATATCTTTTCCAAAGTAGAGAAGTGTTGTTTTTCTTCTAATTCGGCCAAGTCGTATTCCAATTCACTTTTGAGCAGCTGTACCGTGTTATCTGTAGATCGCCTTAGTATTTCCGATACGGTCAGAAAAAGAGGCGTATTGTTCTCAATGATACATGCCAGTGGAGCAATTGAAGTTTCACAAGCCGTAAAAGCATAGAGAGCATCAATGGTTTTATCGGGCGATATTCCTGAAGGTAAATGTATTATAATATCTACATTTTCAGCGGTATTATCTTCTACTTTTTTGATTTTTATTTTTCCTTTTTCATTGGCTTTCAGTATGGATTCGATAAGTGAATCGGTGGTAGTTGAAAACGGGATTTCGGTAATGCGGAGCGTACTTTTATCCACTTGCGATATTTTAGCTCGTACACGAATGCGTCCGCCACGTTGTCCATCGTTGTAGTTGCTTGCATCCATTACTCCTGCCGTAGGAAAATCAGGGTATAACTCAAAAGGTTTTCCTTTCAGATGAGCGATTGATGCGTCGAGCAATTCCACAAAGTTATGAGGTAATATTTTGGTTGATAATCCCACTGCAATCCCTTCTGTGCCTTGAGCCAAGAGTAGCGGAAATTTTACGGGTAGGTGTACGGGTTCTTTCTTGCGTCCGTCATAGCTCATTTGCCACTGTGTTACCTTAGGGCTAAACACCACATCTAAAGCGAATTTCGAGAGTCGAGCCTCAATATAACGGGAGGCTGCTGCACGGTCACCCGTAAGAATGTTTCCCCAGTTTCCTTGCATATCGATGAGTAAATCTTTTTGTCCAATTTGTACAATGGCATCGGAAATACTCGCGTCTCCATGCGGATGATACTGCATCGTATGTCCCACAACGTTAGCAACTTTGTTGTATCTTCCGTCTTCCAATTCTTTGAGAGAGTGCATAATACGTCGTTGAACAGGTTTGAATCCATCTTCAATAACAGGGACGGCACGTTCCAGAATAACGTACGATGCATAGTCCAAAAACCAGTTTTGGTACATTCCTGTAACTTTAATGATACTCTCGCCTGAGGGTTGCTCTTGTGGTGTGTTCTCTTCCATACGATAAATAGAGTTATGAATAGAAATTCAATGTCCGCAAATATAGAAAATATTTTTCAGTCGAAAGTCTCAACGAGTGATTTTTGTAGTTTCTTTTGTGAGGCTTTTTTTATTCTTTATAATGCCTAAAAATACCTGTATCCGTTGGAGTCCATAGGGCTGCTTTTTGTCCCGCTACTTTTAGTCCATCATTTACCCAAGTATTACAAGTTCGAGTGAGGTTATACTTTCCCTTAGCATCGTAAAAGGCATCATTTTCTCCATAGACCGCATCAGTTTTAATAAAAATAAAATTGCCTTTTTCGTCTTGGTCGAACTGATTTTGGATAAAGTTCACCAAATCCTGATATTGTTGTTCGGTGAGCATTATTTTTTTACAATCTTCGTTTTCTATAATTTTGTCGTAAAAAGTACAATGCATAGCAGACTCACTCAGCCAGAAAGCAGCTTTTAGAGCAGTAGAAATTTTTAGGTCTGCCCAAGTGGGGGTTTCTAGATAAAATCCTTTGTCTCCCCAACCGATTCCAACGTATTGATAATCAGTTTTTTTCGATAGAGTGTTCTCGAATAGAATTTTTTGACTCCAATCTATGATTTCTGTTTTGATAGGAACTACCAAATCAGTGTGCATTCCGTTGGTATAGATGTATATAGGCATGTTTTTTGGTTCAGAAACTTCCTTTTCTGCAATTTGAACAAAGGGGAGTAGAACACCTAAAAGAATGTATAAAACGATAAATCCTATAATAGTCCCAATAGTTTTTAAAAGTAAAATAAAAATTTTTTTCATCTGATTATGATATTAAATCTTTAAATTATCAATAAAGTTAATGTTTTTGTTTGTACACAACCATTTAATAATCAATAAAATTTCAGCAAAAATACAATAAAAAATGGATTGTTACCTATTTTGAGCGTAGGAAAATAGTTTATATTTTTGCATGGTCTGAGTTAGGCTTATAGCTACAACACTGCTGATTTTTCTACCTTTGAATAGAATAAAAAATAGAATAAAAATATGTTTGAAGAGTTAAGTTTAAGTATTACAGCTATTTGTAATCAAGAAGATGCATCTCGTGATGAGAAAATGCAAACCATTTGTGACTTGTTGCAATCCAGAGTAGAGCATTACGATTGGGTAGGATTTTACTTTGCCAATCACCAAACGAGAACTTTGCATTTAGGAGCTTTTGCAGGAGAACCTACCGATCACACTGAAATTCCGTTCGGGAAAGGAATTTGTGGACAAGTAGCAGTCTCCAATCAAAACTTTGTAGTTCCCGATGTCAAAGCACAGGACAACTATATAGCTTGTAGTCTTACTGTGAAGTCTGAAATCGTTATTCCTCTGTTTGTCAATGGCGTAAATATCGGACAAATTGATATAGATTCTCATCAATTGAATCCTTTTTCGCAAGAGGATGTTCGTTTTTTAGAATTCGTAAATACGCAGGTAGCTAAGCTATTTGAATAAAATAAGTTTCTTTTAAATTAGTATTTCACGAATACGAACTATTTGTATTTGAAAAAAACATTGTAATAAATCTTCGATAGCTCAGCTGACACGTTAATTGTTCAGCTGAGCATTGTCGGAGAGTGAGCCGAACGTCTGTTCCGAATTATCTTTAAGTCTCTGCCAAGAGTATATTTTTGCTTGATTTTCAGTTTCTTATCTCATATGCTTCTTGTAATAGTGTCGGGTTATTAATAATTTTAAGAAAAATATTTGTTACTCGTTTGTTATTTGTATTCGTAAATTGCACTCAGTGAAAAACATAGCGAAATCTTATGCTTGATTTTTGCAAATCAAAGGAATGTTAATGCAGAGTTTTTACAATTCTTTCTTACGTTTCTACAAGTGTTTTTAGAACGTAACATTTTACCTTTGTCCTGAAAATAAAAAGGAAAATGTTATGAAAAAAATTGGTATTTATGTAGTTACGTTACTTTTTGTAATGGCTACGGCATGTATTCCAGAAGAGAAAATAGAAAAACTAACCCTCAATAAGCAAGAGCTTGTAGCTACTTTCACGGGGGATGCTTCTAAGGACTTCAACGAGACTATTGAGATTGCCACAGGGAATGGTCAATATGAAATTACTTCAGAAAATGAAAAAATTGCCACAGCACGTGTTGTTAAGAATGTCATTTCCATCAGATTTAACTCATCGGGAGAAACCCGTATTTCAATAAAAGATAAAGTTAGTGGGGAAGAGTTAAAAATTAAAGTGGTAGTCAATCTTCCATTTTCTGTAGCTACTACGGAAACTACCTTGCATGTAGGAGCTTCCAAATCAATAGCTATCACATCCGGAAACGGTTCTTACGAGGTGGTCGGTGGCGATGAGAAGATTGTTGCAACAACCTTTTCTTCAACCACATCCACAACTACAGCAATTGTTTTCAAGGGAAAAGAGGAAGGATCTACAACTGTAAAAATAAAAGATAAAACATCACAAGAGGTGGTAGAGGTTAAAGTAGTTGTTCAACTTCTTAAATTGGAATTTAGTATTAAAGAAGAAGTGTTTGAGTTCGCTCCGAATTGTTCTGAATCGTCATTCCAAATCTTTGGTTCGGGAGAATATGAACTCATGATGGACAACCCTAATATTGATGCTTCACTTGCTGTTGACGAAATAGGTACAAAAATAATCTTTAATGCAAAAGGCAAAACTGAAGGTAAACTTACGGTTCGAGACTTAGAAACTAATTTTGAAAAATCCATCAAAATAAAATCGTTAGAAGATTTTGTTGTCAATATAGGAACGGATAAGACAGAAATAAAAACGTGGAGTAAGGTTACATACAAAGTAGCAAAAGGATATGATTATCCGATTAAAGTCCTTAAAGGAAGTGGAAATTATGAAATTTCTACATCGAACTCTACCGTTGCTGAGGTTTCAAATGACAATAATGGAATGAAGTTTACAACAAAAGATTTGGGACAGGTAAATATCGTAATGATTGATAAAGCCAATCCGTGTTTGAAAATTGAAATCGGAATAGAGGTTGTTAATATGGATAAAAAATTGCAGTTAGAAACAGATAAAATTCAAATTCAGGAAGGATATCTTTCATTCATTCGCATAATATCAGGGAATGGAAACTATGCTGTAGAATCAACCAACCCTTCTATTGTTTCGGCTTCTGTTGAGGAAGATTTTATTCAAATTGAAACCAATGCTGTCGGAAAAGCAACACTTACCGTCACAGACCTCAAAACAAACGAGAAAAAAACATTGGAAATTGATGTAATAAAGGCATTAAAACCTCTGATTCTTGAGCCTTCAAGCATAAGTGTTCATAAAGGAAAAACTGAAGAAGCGATCATCTTGTCAGGGAATGATTCCTATAGTGTTTCATCCGTAAATCCATCAGTAGCAACAGCGAATATTTCAGGACAGAAGGTTGTCGTTACTGGAAATGCTAAAGGAAATACAACCATCAAAGTTGTGGATAATGAAACTAAGCACGAGTTTGCAATTGCTGTCAGCGTTATTGAAGTGATTCCCGATGTTAAATTCTCAGTCAGAGAATTTAATATTAAAAAAGGGAAAACAGAATCTACCGTTCAAATTGTTTCAGGAAGTGGATTCTACAGTATAGCTTCAAGTAATCCTGACATTGCTCGTGCTTCACAATCAAGAGGAGTGCTTTACATCCATTCGTCTTACAGAGAAGGGGAAGCAGTCCTAACAGTTACCGACACGCGAACAGGAAAAACAGATACGCTACGTGTGATTGTTTCCGATGGAGAGCGATTGGCATTGGATAAAACAGAAGTTACAGTGCTAAAAGGACAGGAAGTAGCGGTAGTCATTACCTCAGGAAGTGGAGATTATTCATTTAGCATTCAACACGCATATGCCAGTGCAGAAATTAATGGTAATCTACTCACTATCAAAGGAAGTCAGAGAGGAAATACCATAATTACTGTTACAGATCGTCGAACTCACATAAAAGCAGAAATAAAAGTAACAGTACTCAATCAAATAGGGGATGTTAAATTCTCAGCCAGAGAGCTTCGATTGAAAAAGGGTGAAACAAATTCTTCGGTTTCCGTACACTCTGGTAGTGGTGCCTACAGTTTTGGAACCAGTGATTCAAAAGTGGCTTATAGTTTCCGCTCCCGAGGAGTTCTTTACATCTATGCTGCCAATTCAGGAAGAGCAACTATTACAGTTACCGATGCCCAAACTGGAAAAACGGATGTTTTGAATGTTATTGTTGATGGAGCACCTGATTTGGTTTTGTCAACAGGAATTATTTCTATTGAATATCCTAAATCGGCTAATGTTTTGATAATTAGTGGTTCTGGTTCATATCGAGTTACTGAATCAAATGGAAGGATTGTTTCAGCAGCCCTTATAGGTAGTACATTGAATCTCAAAACATATGCTGCGGGAGAATCTTTTGTAACTGTTGAGGACACAGTGACAAAACAAACCAAAGTGGTACGAGTAAACGTAACAGAACCTGTGGTTGATGTTCCTTTTGAGCTGTCCCACAATCAACTGTTTATATGGGGTACAGTAGGTTCGAACTATGTCAATAAAGATACTGTTGCGTGGATTTCAATTACTTCAGGAAGTGGTGATTACGAAATAATTAAAAATGAATTAGGAGATCTGATTACCGTTAAAATTGTGCAGAATAGTATCCGAATAGAATCTACAAGAAATGAAACTAAAGAGGGTGTTATAACTATTAGAGATAAAAAAACGAAAAAGACAGCATCAATAGATGTAAGAGTAGGTATGGTAGTGAATTAAAGCAATACTATGCTTCATTTAAAACCCAGCTTCGGCTTCACTTGTGTTAGATTAAATAGCTATTAAACTAAGTGAAGTCGGAGTTTTTTTAAGGTTGAAACAAAGCAAACCTACAAAATACTCAAACTGATAATAGCTCTAATAAAAAAAGGACTGTCATTAGCGACAGTCCTTTGTAGTTTATTAAATACCGTTTTCGGTGAGTAGCTCAATGAGTTTAGGGTCTGATGGACGAGGAGCATCTGCACTGATGATGTTTCCTTGTGTATCAAGCAATATAAAATGCGGAATTCCGGTGATTACATAATCTTTAACGAATGGAGTCTCCCACGCATTGTCAGCAAAGAGTTGTGTGCCTACCAATTCTCTTTCTGTTACGAAGTTTTTCCATTTATCGTAATCTCTTTTATCATCTACTGAAATGCTCACGAATTCAATATTCTTTCCGTGGTATTTTTTCTCCACCTCTTTTAGATGTGGAATTTCTTGCAAACAAGGTCCGCACCAAGTTGCCCAAACATCAATATATACCAATTTGCCTTTTAGGTCAGCCAAAGCGGTTTTTCCACCTTTATGATTCTCAAAATTGAAGGTAGGTGAGGGGTTTCCTTTTGCCAAAGCCTTAACTTTGTTATAGCTTTCGGTGAATTTCCCTTTCAGAGTTTCATCAGTTACGTTAGCCATAAGCTCTTGATAAACCTTTTCTGTTAGAGGACTTTCCGGTGAAATGTAGTGTTCTAAGAATCTTTTTGCGATGGCATTACGAACGTTGTCACTTTTTATCTTTTTGAAATTAGTCAAAATAACACCTAAGTATTTTTCTTTATCATATTCCTGTCCGAATTGTTCATTGTATGCATTATCGTTATTTTTTTGGAATAATTCATTTACCAAACTTCGGTAGGTTCTTGAAAAGCGAAAATCTTCAGCGTTATCAAGGTCAGTAGTATTTAGTTTAGGGAAATTTTCAGAAACTTTAAACCCTTCCTTTTGTGCAAAGTAAGAATGATAATTTTCGTATCGATTTAATAGGAAATCAGCTTCATAAGCGATGGTTTTTTCTTCCAAAGCTTTAAATCCTTTCACGTTGAAATTGGTTTTATTGAGTAATTCTTTTTGTTTTGTACTAAATTCATTTACTTTTGCAATAAAATCAGCCTCTTCTAATTTATAAAAGTCTGTTTTATCTTTACCTAATACCTCTTGTGAGAGTTTTACTTTACTCAAAAGATAGTTGTTTTCAGGAGCTAAACTGCCCGAAAATTTGTTTTCCTGCGGATTTTTAAAATCCATATCAACGTTCAAATCTTTGCCTTTTTGCAAGTAGATATCAGTACGAGCAAGGGTATAGCCTCCGTCGTGGGCTAACATCAACGTATCGATAAATGATTTGTCGGCGTTGAGCATAATTTCTTTTTCAAAACCATCTCCAACTAATATGATTTTCTCAAAATCATAGTTACTTACCTTACCCGATAGCACGGTGTACTCGGGGGCTTTGTCTGTACAGGACGCCAATACTGCACATCCTAAAACGGGGATAATAAATCTTTTCATAAAATAATAAAATTTGTTAGTGTTGCAAAAGTAAAATAAAAATTGAAATGTCCTAATTTTTAGAGCATAAAATTCAATAAAGGGGAAAGTTCTCTTCTTTCAGTCCATTGAAAAGTTGAGTTATTTCCAACCTCCTCCGAGGGCTTTGTAGAGCATAATTCCGTACTGCATCTTATTAAACTCGGCATTGGCTACGCTTAGTTCGGCATTAAGTCGATTTACCTCTGCTGAAATCACCTCCAAATAACTTGCCATACCACTATTGAAAAGTTCTTGCGAATATTCGGTAGCTTTTTGGTAAGCCTCCATTTCTTTGGTTTTTAGCAGGATATACTCGTGTTGCGAATGATAATTTTGCAAAGCGTCTGATACTTCTTTACCTGCAGTAAGCATTGTTTTTTTGAATTTGAGCAGTGCTGTTTCTCGGTTAGCTTGGCTAATTTCGTACTGCGAACGGATTTGCCGTTTGTTGAGCAGAGGTTGTACCAATCCGCCTATGAAATTAGCAAATATGGATTTAGTATCCAACCAATTTTCAAAGGTTTGACTGCTGAATCCTCCACGTGTTGTAATGGTAAATGTAGGGTAGAAAGCTGCCTGAGCTACGTTAGTCAGTTCAAAGGCTTGGATTAAATCGAGTTCTGCTCTGCGTACATCGGGGCGATTTTCTAATAAACTCACTGCGTATCCTTGATTAAAATCTGTGGGGAAGGATTGTCCTTCTAATGAATTACGTGCTATGGGTTGCGAGGGAATACCTAAAAGGATACAAATGCTATTTTCTAAAGCGTGAATGTTGTTTTTAATACCAACAAGCTGTGCTTGTGCATTGTAGTAAAGGGCTTGGGTTTGTTGTACAGCCACTTCGGTGGTGCTTCCGGCTTGTTTTAGGGCTTGTGTAGTTTCCAAACTTTTAAGGCGAAGGCTGATGGTGGCTTCCAAAATCTGTTGTTGTTTGTCCAACATCAGCAGCTGATAGTAAGCCGTAGCCAATGTAGCTACCACTTCCGATTGTATGGCTTGGTGCGAAGCAATGCTTGATAACGCTCCTGCGTAATTGGCTTTCTTTTGGGCATTGATTTTTCCCCAAACATCGGCTTCCCACGCTGTGGTAGCTGTCAAATCCCATTGACGCAGGTGGGTTCTTTCGCCTGAAAAGTTTCCTGAGAGGGTGTTTAAAGAAGGACTTGTATAGGTGTAACTTGGGTTCAGACTTAAAGTAGGCAGAAAAGCATATTTACTTTGTAGCAATTGTGCTTTTGATTTCTCCATATTTTGCCACGCTATGCGTATGTCCAAATTATTTTCAAGGGCTTGCTTAATGTAGCCTTGCAGTTTGTCATCGGTGAAGATAGTTCGCCACGATACGCTACCGGTACTGATGCTATCGGTGGGTAGTTGGTCGGTACGATAAAGGTTTTCTGTAGGCAATTCGGTACGTATGTAGGGTTTTCTACCGGCACACGAAGCCAAAATGAGAAGCCCTCCTAAGGCAATTATCCCCTTTTTTATCTGTTGTTTCATAAGGCTAAATAGTATTAAATACGATGTTTTTTTAATATTTATGGGTTTTACATCTTCCTAACTCTCTTGAAAGTAGGAATTTTGTGATTTCTCACTTTCTTAAATCCTTCTTTGAAGGAGGTGTCCGTAGGACGGAAGATGTTTTTAACCCTTGTAATTCAAAATTATTCAATGGCTTTTATAAGGCTTTGACTTCGCTCAGCGTGACAAAGGTGTTGTTAAGTTGAGTAAAATCGAAACTTTTATAAAAGCAAATGGTTTCTAACATTTCCAAAATATTGTTTTTTAGGGCTTAAGGTAGGGTAGTGGGGTAAATAATAGAAATTATTTTTAACCGCATTTGGGGTTTAAAATCACAAAAACAAAATATGCTGTAAGTCCATTACAGCATATTGGAAGATGAAGCATAAAATTCGCTACATAAGTAAAAGCAAACGTATTGAAAAAAGCATCACTTTGTCATTTTTCTGAATTTTCAGTGGCTTTTAATTGGTATTCATTCCGTCTTTACGCACCTTTTGTCCTTGCCGTAGCTTGTAGGCGATGGTGGTATCGGTAATGAGTTTGTTTATGGAATGCACAAACGTTTTGTTTTCTTCCGATGGCGAAGCTACCGAACTGACAAAAGCCTTGGTGATGAGGTAATCATAAATCTGATTGGTTTCCTTACGCAATTGCCCAATACGGATTTGAGGAACTGAAATTTGACTATCAGCCCGATTGGCAAGTAGCTTTTTGTACTTGACATTCAGAGCGTTTAGTTTTTCAACGGCTTCTTTAATCCCTAAAGTATTCAAGTGAGGTAAGTTTGCCTCTTTGGTAAGGTCCGTAATTAAGCCCTCAATGTTTTGTGTCTTCTGTCGGATAGGCAAACTCTTAATTTTGCTGTAAGGTTTGGTAGCATTGTAGAGTTCGGTACCTGCTTTACGCCGTTTTTCAATGGGGTTTTTCAGTTCCGAACGGAAATTCATCAGCAAAAATGCGAGAATTTCATTACGTTGCTTATCAATCTCTGAAAGCTCTTTGGTTTCACTACTGATGCGACTCTGATGAGCGGCATCGGTAAGCAGTTCGATGTTGCTTTTAAATTGCTCAAAAGCGGTGTCGGCTATGCCAAGCTGTTCCAAACCTGCCTTTTCAATCAATTCCTTAGTAAAACTTAAAAACTGAGTGTACTCTGCGTTGTTGAATTTTCCAAGGTTTACCTCCTTAATTTTTAAAATCATTTCCATAGTTATGCGTTTTTAAAATAGTTAAATATACTTTGCCTTCCGTGTATTTGAGTTGGAAGGTGTTACAAATTTAGCTAAAAAAACGATTGCTTAGCATTAACGAAAAGTTAAATTTTGAGTAGCTACTCATTTTTAACGTTTTGTTATAAAATGATTTAGCTTCTGTTTAAGTAACTATGGTTTTTGCTTGAACTATTCTTTTATAAGTGCTAACTAAGGCTGTTTTTATGTTTTTAAATCTGCCCAATAAGCCCAATAAACAGTATTTTAAAGAACGTGTGAGGTGTTGTTTTGTGTCTGTATGGTAGTTCGTACCGATATAAATCTGTTTTACGCTTGGCTTTCGTGTTGTTTTTCTACGGATTTAATCCCTACTATTTTTTCTTGTAGGTGTTGGAAAACCACGAAAAGTACCGGAATGACAATCAGCCCGATGAATGTACCTAACAAAAGCCCTGTTACCGCACCTGTGGCTACCGAGCGGTTACCTGCTGCCCCCACGCCACCGGCAAATACCAAAGGTAGTAAGCCCACGATAAAGGCAAATGAGGTCATCAAAATGGGTCTGAGCCTTGCCATAGCGGCATTGATTGCCGATTTGGATAGGCTCTCGCCGTGATGCCTACGTTGTACGGCAAATTCCACGATTAAGATGGCGTTTTTAGCCAACAAACCGACCAACATAATGAGCGATATCTGAAAGTAAATATTGTTTTCCAATCCCATTGCCCATTGCCCCAAATAAGCCCCCATAATTCCGAACGGAAGTGAGCAGATTACCGCCAAGGGTAACAGATAACTTTCATATTGAGCCGATAGAATGAAATAGGTGAAAATTAGCGAAAGTGCAAAAATAACAAGGGTTTGCGTACCTGCACGTTGCTCTTCGCGAGTAAGCCCCGTATAGTCAATGCCATAATTACTATTTAAAGTTTCCGATGCCACCTCTTTTACTGCATTTAAGGCATCACCGGTACTGTATCCTTCGGCATTAGCTCCGGTTAAGGCTACCGAAGTAAACAGATTATAGCGGTTCACACTCTGCGGACCAAAGGTACGTTTGAGCGTAACGAATTGCGAAATAGGTGCCATCTGTCCGTTGGAGGTACGTACGGTAAGTCCGTCAAGGCTTTGAATGCTTTTTCGGTCATCAGGAAGTGCTTGTACCATCACTCGGAATTGTTTTCCGTACTTGGTAAAGTCTGTTGCATAGAGTCCACCGATGTAATTTTGTAGCACCGAAAGGATATGCGTAACGCTAATGCCCGATTGTGCAGCACGTTCTACGTTTATTTCCAACTGATACTGCGGATAGTTTACGTTGAAAGAGGTTTGCACGTACTGAATTTCAGGGCGTTGGTTAAGGGCTTGAAGGAACTGCTGTGTGGTGCTGTTAAGTTCGCTGATTTCGCCCCCTGTTTTGTCCAACAAAACCATTGAAAACCCTGAACTCATACCGAAACCGGGTACAGCAGGTGGCTGAAAGAAAATGACTTTGGCATCGGCAATACCTGAAACTGCCCCAAAAGCCTGACCTACGATAGCTTGTATGCTTTGCCTTGGGTCAGCTTGTCGCTCGGCGAAGGGTTTCAATCGTAAAAAACCCATTCCGTAGTTGCTTCCGGCACCTGAGATAAAACTTCTACCTGAAATTCCCGTTACCGAATGCACTCCGGGTATTTTACGAACTCGCTCCTGTACCTCTTGCAGTACGTTTGCCGTACGTTCCATCGAAGCACCGGGGATAAGCTCTACGTTCATCATCAGCATACCATTATCTTCCGTAGGAACAAACCCCGATTTCATTTTTTCGTTACTGTAATAAAGCACACCTCCTGCCACTACAAAGAGGATAAGCGTTACCCATTTGTGGCGTAAAAAGAAGGTAAATGTTTTTCCGTACCGCTTGGTGGCTGCCTCGAAAGCAAGGTTAAACTTGTGGAAAAACTTGCCAATGAAAGATTTTTCTTCATAGGCTTTATCCGGATGAGGTTTCAGTAGTAAAGCACATAGTACGGGGCTAAGCGTAAGGGCATTCACTGCCGAAATAGCAATAGCAATGATAAGTGTAATCCCGAATTGTTTGTAAAATACGCCTGTAGTTCCGCCAATGAACGTTACCGGAATGAATACCGCAGCCATTACTAAGGTTACCGAAATAATCGCACCTGTTATCTCGTGCATAGCCGATAGGGTAGAAGCCTTGGCTTTGTCGCGAGTTTGCTCCATTTTGGCGTGTACGGCTTCTACTACAATAATAGCATCGTCCACTACAATACCAATGGCAAGTACCAAAGCGAATAGCGTAAGCATATTTATAGAGTATCCGAATAGGTTCAAGAAGAAGAATGTACCTACTATTGATACCGGAACTGCTATGGCAGGAATCAGTGTGGAGCGGAAATCTTGTAGGAATAAGTAAACTACTAAGAAAACAAGTAGAAAGGCTTCGAGTAAAGTGGTTAAAACTTTGGAAATGGAAGCGTCTAAGAACTCGTTAGAGTCCATATTTATGGTGTATCCGATACCTTCAGGAAGGGCTAACTCGGCTTCTTTGAGGTATTTTTTTACATCGTTGATAATGTCACGTGCGTTAGAGCCCGGCGTTTGATAGACTCCCATTGAAACGGCAGGGTTTCCGTTATTACGTGCAAATCCTGTGTAAGACAAAGCCCCCAATTCAATATCAGCTACGTCTTTCAATCGGAGTATCTGACCGTTGTTCATTGCCTTTATCACAATGTTCTCATATTCTTGAACCTCATTATATTTTCCTTTATACTTGATTACGTATTCGTAAGAGCTACCGCTGTTCTGACCGAGTGTACCTGCTGCGGCTTCACGACTTTGGTCGGTAATAGCGGCGGTAATTTCAGCAGGGTTTAAACCATAAGCGGCTAACTTTTCGGGGTGTAACCAAATCCGCATAGCGTAATCCTTCCCACCGAACACATTGGCATCACCCACACCATTGATACGCTTTATGGCAGGAATGATATTGATGTTTAAGTAATTCTGTATAAAGATGTCGTTAATCTTATCATTAGTGGAGTAAAACGTCATAAACATCAAAGCCCCTGTGTTTTGCTTTTGAGTAACCACCCCTGCGCGAGTAACTTCGGCAGGTAAAATGGAGTTGGCACGAGCCACACGATTCTGTACGTTAACTACAGCAATATCAGGATTAGTTCCTTGCTTAAAATAAACGTTTATCGATGCCGAACCATTGTTCGTAGCAGTAGAGGTGATATAATCCATATTTTCTACTCCATTGATTTGCTCCTCTAACGGAATTACTACCGATTTCAAAACGGTTTCCGCATTAGCACCGGTATAATTTGCCGATACTTGAACCGTCACCGGAGCAATATCAGGGTATTGCGAAATGGGTAAGCCTACAATACCCAATATACCGAGTATTACAATGAGTATGGAAATCACTGTTGACATTACAGGTCTGTCGATAAATAGTTTTACCATATTTGTTTTATTTTGATTTTTTATGGTTTTATATACGGATAAACATATAAATACGATGAATTGAATGAGTTTATCTGATTTATAAAACTTATTTTTCTATAAATGATTATTGTTTGTTATTTGTTGTAACCTATCTTTATAACGGACTTACTTAGTTTTATACTTTTAAAAACTGTTATAATTTTCCGAGAAATGGATTTTTTACTTTTGAAAACGACTATATTTTTCAGATATGTCGTTTTTCACTTGTAAAAAACTTCTATAATTTTCCAAGAAATAGCTTTTTCACTTCTGAAAATGATTATATTTTTCAGATATGACGTTTCTCAATTGTAAAGAACTACTATAATTTTCGAAGAAATCGCTTTTTCACTTTTGAAAACGACTATATTTTTCAGATATGGCGTTTTTCACTTGTAAAAAACCGATATAATTTTCGGATATAGCATTTTTAATTATTGATAAACTTAAAAAATAGATTGCTTTTATCCTTTTTATATAAAAATTATCTGAAAGCAGGTTTGATGGCTTGTACTAAACTATCCATAGAAACGGGTTTCGTTTGGATTTTCATACCTGTTCGGATACCATTAAGTCCTTGCACGACTAAAATATCGCCTTTTTGCAGTCCGTCAGACACTACGGCTAAGTTATTATTTCGGTTTTTAAGGGTAATGATGACTTGTTTTACAGTGTCTTGCTCTACTTTATAGGCAAACACCAAGCCTTGTTGCTCAAAGGTGGCTACCTCCGGAATTACTAAACTATTTGCGTGTACCTCCGGAATAAGTATGGTACCGCTGTTACCATTAGTAAGCAGTCCTTCCGTATTGGGGAATGTAGCTCGAAACCGAATGCTTCCGGTGTTTTTATCAACTTGACCCGTTACGGTACTGATGGTTCCTTGGTGCGGATAGCGTTCGCCATTGGCTAAAACTAATGTAATCTTGGGCAAATTACTGATTTTTTCATTCAATGACTTGCCTTTGGCAACCTCTAAGAAGGTAATATAGTCTTTCTCATTCATAGAAAAGTAAGCATATACCTCTTTCACATCTGAAACGGTAGTCAAAACCGTGTTATTGGCACTAACCAAAGCACCTTCACGTAAGGGAATGCTACCCACTACACCTGTTACAGGGGCTCTGACTATGGCATAATCAATGTTGGCATTCACTTCGGCGTAACTTGCCTTCATCCGAGCCAAGTTGGCTTTGGCAGTTTCTAACTGTACGGAACTGATAATATTTTTGGCGACAAGAGGTTCAAGGCGGTTGACTTCCACCTGCGCTGCATCTACTGCCGATTTGGCGGCTTGAGAGCTTTGGTTAAGCGCTTGAGTTTCCAATCTAAAAAGAGGTTGCCCTTTGGTTACTTGCTGACCTTCATCAACCAACACTTGTGTAATATATCCCGATATCCGCGCTTGTACAGGGCTATTCACTTTTCCTTCAATGTTCACCGGATAAGAAAGGTGATACGTACTGCTTTGTTCCCCCACCGTGATTACCGGAAGCGTTTTTACACCTTGTTGAACTTGTTTTGGGGTGTTGTTACAGGCTGTCATTAGGCTCAAACCTGCCAAAATGAAGATTATTCTCATACGTTTTCTATTTTAAAAAGGGTTTCTTTAAATGCTTCTATACCTTGTTGTAAAAATTCTTGATGGATTTGTTTGCGTTTTAGTAAGGTCTTAGGAGTATTGGGGTGCTTTTTCGATAGGTTATTAACACGTTGTACTACGCTAAGGGTGTATTCCATCCGCTCGATGGATTGTTTTAGCCATAGTATAATATAGTCTTGATTGTAAACGAAGTAGGTTTTTCTCTCGTTGAACTTGTTAATTTCTAAAATAATCCCTTTATCGATGAGTTTACGTAGGTTCATCGAGATGGAACCCTTACTTACACCCAAGGCTTGTTGAAGTTGGTCGAAGGTAGCACCATTTCCTTCGAAGTCCAATTTCAGATAAGCACAAATTTTTGCCATAATAGGGCTTAGCCCAAAATGGTTGGTGTACAAGGTAATCAAATCTTGTAGTAAAGTATGGTCTGTGTTTTTTATCATTTTTGCGAAAAAATCATTTCGGGGCAAAAGTAGAAAAAAAAGTTTAATTAGTTCAATAAGTATTGAACTTTTTGGATGTTTTTAACTGTTAGAGGTGTGAAAAAGACGATTAAAGATGTTCATGGGTTTGTATTTTAATTTTTTTTTATATGTTTGCTTCGCTTTAATTAAAACTTATTTTCATGAAAAAAATCATTGCTACCATGTTTATGGTATTAGGACTGAATGCAGTTTATGCACAACATGTAAGTGTAGAGAAAGATCTTGTAGGCTTTCAAGCAGGATTATTGGGGGTAAATATTTACAATGAACACCGGCTTTCCGATGCTATAACTTTGCGTTCTGATGCAAGTTTACATGGAGGTTTTTGGACAGGAGCTATTTATGACAAAACGGGCTTTTTACTTGCTCCTGCTATTTCCATAGAGCCAAAGTGGTACTATGGATTGAACCGCCGTGTAAAAAAAGGAAAAAATATTAGCAATAATTCAGGAAATTATTTTTCACTTAGGACAGAATTTTCTCCTAATTGGTTTGTAATCTCTAATGATAGTAATGTAAGCAACGACTATAATGCGATTAGTGTTATACCTGTTTTTGGGATTCGCCGTAGCTTTAGCCGAAATTTTAATTACGAATTTAATGTTGGTTACGGTTATTCGACCACACTTGGAAGAACACCTAATAGCAAAGGAGGTACTTTTTGGATTAGTTTTAAAATTGGTTACGATTTCTTTAAACGTTAGTTTTCGTTGTAAAAAGCGTATCCGATAGAGTTGAATTTCCTTAACAACAAATGTCGAGTTTAAAGGCTCCGAACTTAAAGAAAAGTCTATGGAAAAATATTTTGAAATTATCAGTGGATATGTTTGGTCGTATGCCTTAATTGGTTTATGTATCTTTTCGGGAGTGTATTTCACGATTCGCACAGGTTTTTTGCAGTTTCGTTATCTAAAAAGTATGGTTCGTTTGCTTTTTAGCGGAGGTAATTCGGCACAAGGTATATCACCATTTCAAGCGTTTTCGTTGGCAATTTCAGGACGTGTAGGTACGGGGAATATTATCGGAGTTGCATCGGCAATCTCTTTTGGTGGGCCAGGGGCAGTTTTTTGGATGTGGGTGATTGCTCTTTTGGGTGCTACTTCGGCATTTGCAGAGGCTACGCTTGGTCAGGTTTACAAACAAGAAATCAAAGGACAATACCGTGGAGGCCCTGCTTACTATATCGAAAAAGGATTGGGAATCAAGTGGTATGCTGTGTTTTTTGCTTTGGTGGCAATTCTCAGTTGTGGTTTTTTGTTACCAGGTATTCAAAGTAATAGTATTGTAACCTCGCTGAATCAATCTGTACAGATTCCAAATGTAAACATAGCTGGATATGAAGTTCATACAGTAGGCGTGGCAATCATTATTCTGGTTTCGATTATTATCTTTGGAGGTGTGAAACGTTTGGGTAAAGTAACGCAAATCATAGTGCCTTTTATGGCGGTTAGTTACATTGTGATGGTTTTGATCATTATAGGTATGCATTTTTCACAAATTCCCGATGTTTTTATGTTAATAATTGATGCTGCATTCAGTAGCGAGTCTATTTACGCAGGTATAACAGGTTCGGCAATCGCATGGGGTGTAAAGCGTGGTATTTATTCTAACGAAGCGGGACAGGGAACAGCACCACACGCCGCAGCTGCATCCGAAGTAAAACACCCTGTGGAACAAGGATTGGTACAGGCATTTTCCGTTTACGTTGATACGCTTTTCATTTGTACTGCAACTGCTTTTATGATACTTTTCACAGGAAAGTACAACGTAATTAATGAAAAAACAGAAATAGCCATCGTCGAAAAGATTCCTTCTGTGGAATATAGTTTTTTTACACAAGAGGCGTTGAATATTCATTTTCCAGTTATCGGAAGTCATTTTGTGGCACTTGCACTCTTCTTTTTTGCTTTTACTACTATTTTGGCATACTACTACTATGCTGAAACTAATATCGCTTACATTTTCAAAGGGAAACGAAATGCTCAACTTTATATTTGGATTTTGCGTATCGGTTTCCTCTATGGAGTGTATATGGGAGCAATTAAAGAAGCTAAATTGGCATGGACTGTTGGGGATATTGGTGTAGGGCTCATGGCATGGGTCAATGTAGTTGCTATTTTGCTACTCAGCGGTGTGGTTATCCGCGTTTGGAAAGATTATGTTTCTCAAAGGAAAAAAGGCATAAAAAATCCAATTTTTGATCCTAAAAAATCTAATATAAAGAACAGTGATTTCTGGAATCCGTAGATTAGAAATATTTAGAATGGTGTGAGTTGGTAAATGTTGGTTATTCACCGACTTGTCTGCTACTTAATTTATTGACTATTAAGGATACTGCCCCATCACCGGTAACGTTACAAGCAGTCCCGAAACTATCCATAGCAATGTACAGGGCGATCATCAGTGCTTGTTGCTGAGCATCGAAACCAAGTATTGATTGTAGTATAGCTAAAGCAGCCATAATAGCACCACCTGGAACGCCAGGGGCGGCAACCATAATAACTCCCAACATCATAATGAATCCCGCGAATAGATCAATACTAACCGTTTGTCCATTCATCAACATTAATGCCATGGCACAGGCTGTGATTTTCATGGTGCTTCCCGAAAGGTGAATAGCGGCACATAAAGGCACAACAAAACCAGCTATTCGTTCCGAAACCCCCAATTTGATTACTTGTTGTAAAGTTACAGGAATGGTTGCTGCTGATGATTGTGTTCCCAATGCTGTGGCATATGCAGGCATCATGGTCAATAAAGCCTTCAATGGATTTTTTTTAGAGATAATTCCCGCTAGTAAAAATTGAAGTAGCAACAAAGCAATGTGCATCACAAAAATGATTCCGATGATTTTAAAAAATAGCCCCATTACAGAAGCAACCTTCTCGCTGTAGGCTATTTCAGAAAATATACTCATGATATAGATCGGTAATAATGGAATAATCACTTTTTCAATTACCAGTACAATGATGTCTTTAAAATCTTTAAGTACACCCCCTAACGTTGAGTTACTTTTTAGTGATAACCCAATTCCGATCATAAAAGCCAGTACCAAAGCACTCATCACATCCAGAATTGGCGGAATGTCGAGCGTGAAAAAAGGAGTTAATGTACGCTCAACAACTTCTGTATTTACGGTTGGACTTTCTCCTGATAGTTTTGGAAAGACTATTTTCCCTACAAAAAAAGTAGAAAATCCTGAAAATAAAGTAAATGAGTAGGCTATGATTACTGTCATAAATAGCAGTCGTCCTGCATTTTTACCCAATTCAGCAATAGCAGGCATTACCAATCCCATGATAATAAGAGGAATAGAAAATCCTAAGAAACTTCCGAATAGTTTGTTGAATGTCACAAACAAACGATTATACCATTCAGGGGCATATGATCCTACAAGAATACCAATGATAATGGCAATAAATACTCTAAATAGAAGATTATTAAATAGTTTCATTTGATTTCGGTTTATGTGAGAAATACATCTGCTACAAAAATAGTAGATCCTTTCAAAAAAGACAAAATAATTTTCAATTTAATTCAAATATATTTAGTATCTTTACACGAAATAAGGTTTAATGACTTCTAATGTTAATCGTTTTTCTTAGGTACAAAAGCAAATCGGTACGCTTATTTCTTTTTGATAATCAATCTTTTTAGGAAAAGATTTTTTAACAACAAAATATTTAAGATTATTTGCAACCATTGGTAGAATAGATGATTGCATAAAATAAAAGTGAAGCACTCGAAGTTATAGATACATGGAATTTCAAAAAAATAGATTAATAAAAAAATAAGAAAATATGTCAAAATTTAGAACTGAATCTGATTTGTTAGGTGATTTACAAGTGCCTTTTGATGCCTATTATGGGGTACAAACTCAACGAGCTATTGACAATTTCCATATTTCAGGAAGTAAAATGAGTGATTTTCCGGAGTTTGTCCGTGCCATTGCTTATGTGAAACTGGCAGCTGCACAAACCAATCACGAGTTAGGATTGTTAAGTGACTCGTTGTTGAACGTCATTTCTCAAGCGTGTAATGAATTAATCGAAGGCAAGATGCACGATCAGTTCCCTGTGGATATGATTCAAGGAGGGGCTGGTACATCTGTGAATATGAATGCGAATGAAGTAATAGCAAACCGAGCTTTACAGATTATGGGACATGGGTTGGGAGACTATCAGCATTGCTCTCCTAATGACCATATAAATTTATCACAATCAACCAACGATGCCTACCCAACTACCATAAAATTGGCAATTATCCGAATGAATCAAACCTTGATTGAGCATTTGAGATTATTGATAGCTTCATTCCGTAAAAAGGGAGTAGAATTTGCCGATGTGATCAAAATGGGACGAACCCAGTTGCAAGATGCTGTGCCGATGACTTTAGGACAAGAGTTTGAAGCTTTTGCCGCAACGTTGGAAGAGGAAATTACTCGTTTGCAATACAATGCTAATTTGTTTTTAGAAATTAATATGGGAGGAACTGCCATCGGTACGGGTATCAATGCACCCAAAGAATTTCCTGCTGTATGTGCTAAAAAATTAGCAGATTTGACAGGAGAAGCATTCGTAGCTGCGTCGAATTTAGTTGAAGCCACTCCCGATACTGGATCGTACGTAATCTACTCATCTGCATTGAAGCGTATGGCAGTTAAATTATCTAAAATATGTAACGATTTGCGTTTACTTTCTTCTGGTCCACGTGCTGGATTAAACGAAATTAACTTACCCCCGATGCAACCTGGTTCATCTATTATGCCGGGGAAAGTAAATCCTGTTATCCCCGAGGTGGTTAACCAAGTGTGTTACAAGATTATCGGAAATGACCTTACGGTTACTTTTGCCGCTGAAGCTGGTCAATTGCAATTGAATGTAATGGAACCTGTTATATGTCAGTCGATTATAGAATCTATTGTTTTTGTGCAACGAGCTATAGAGACCCTCAGAACCAAGTGCATTGATGGCATTACAGCTAATCGTGAAGTATGTTTAAATATGGTAAAAAATAGTATCGGTATCGTTACTGCGTTGAATCCACATATAGGTTACAAAAACAGCACGAAAATTGCCAAAGAAGCCTTAGAAACAGGTAAATCAGTCTATGATTTGGTTTTAGAAAAAGGACTGCTTTCGCAAGAGCAGTTGGATACAATCTTAGACCCTAAAAATATGTTGGGAATATAAACTTTTCTAAGCAATGATATTTTGGATCTACCGTAAAAGTTAAAATATTCATTTTAACTTTTACGGTAGATCTTTTCTATTTGCTTGTCTATCAATTGTTTCTGTGAGGTGTTAATAGGTAAAAAAAAATATGTATCTTTGCCAATATAAAATAAATACGTAGGATGTCACTAAAATCGTTTGGAGCCAAACTATTTGCGTCTATTGTTAAGAGAAAAATAGACAAATGGGCAAAAAGGCCTATTGAAACGCAGCAAAACGTCTTTGAGGAACTTATTCGTAGGGCAAAACATACTGCTTTTGGCAAAGATCATGATTTTGAAAATATAAAAGACCATGCCGATTTCGTTAAAAAGGTGCCTGTTCGAGATTATGAAGACTTAAAACCTTATATTCAGCGTTTGATATCGGGCGAGAGAGATGTGCTTTGGAGAGGAAAACCACTTTATTTTGCTAAAACTTCGGGTACAACCAGCGGAACTAAGTATATTCCAATCACAAAAGAATCTATGCCCTATCAAGTACAAGCTGCACGAGATGCTTTTTTGTGTTATATTCACGAAACCAAAAAAGCTAATTTCGTTAACGGTAAAATGATTTTCTTACAAGGAAGTCCTGTTTTAGAGGAAAAAAATGGTATCAAAATAGGTAGGCTATCAGGGATTTCGGCACATTATGTGCCTCAATATCTACAAAAGAACCGTGTTCCATCATGGGAAACCAACTGTATCGAAGATTGGGAAACCAAAGTAGATGCTATTGTTGAGGAAACTATTAGCGAAAATATGACCCTCATTAGCGGTATTCCTCCTTGGGTACAGATGTATTTCGAGCGACTTAAAGCAAAATCAGGTAAAAATATAGGTGATTTGTTTAAGAATTTTTCACTTTTTGTATATGGAGGGGTCAATTACGAGCCATATCGCCAAAAGTTTGAACATCTTATCGGAAGAAAAGTCGATAGTATTGAGCTTTTTCCTGCCAGCGAAGGCTTTTTTGCTTTTCAAGATACGCAAACTGAGAGAGGAATGCTTTTGTTGCTCAATTCAGGTATATTTTATGAATTTATCAAGTCTGACGATTTTTTTTCAGAAAACCCAAAACGTCTGACCTTAGCTGAGGTAGAACTGAATGTAAATTATGTGATGATTATTTCGACCAATGCTGGGCTTTGGGCATATAATATTGGTGATACTGTGCAGTTTACAAGTTTAAATCCGTACCGAGTAATTGTTTCGGGACGTATAAAACATTTTATTTCGGCTTTTGGAGAACATGTCATCGCTAGTGAAATTGAAGAAGCTATGATTCAATCTATTCAAGGTACGGAGGTGCGGGTGTCCGAATTTACGGTAGCTCCACAGGTAAATCCTTCCGAAAATCAGTTGCCTTATCACGAATGGTTTGTCGAATTTGAAAAAGAACCTGATAATATGGCAGATTTCGCCTCGAAATTAGACAATTTCCTACAGCAAAAGAATTCATATTACTTCGATTTGATTCAAGGAAAGGTACTACAACCTTTGAAAATAACTAAAGTTGCCAAAGATGGATTCGTACGTTATATGAAACAAAGTGGTAAATTTGGAGGACAAAACAAAGTACAACGTTTGGCTAATGACCGAAAGATTGTTGAGCAACTAGAACTTGAAAATTTAAAATAAAAACTTTGACAGGAGTTCTACGGTTTGTCATAAAATTTCGATAAAGTACGAAAAAGCATTTTTCTATTTACTTTTTTAATTTTGATTTCGATCCAAAGCAGTTCCAAAGACAAAAGCTATTAAGGATGGTAATAACCATTCTAAGCTATATTCCTGTAATGGTAAATAGGATTTTAGAGTGCTTAACAACTCTTTTTGCATATCCAAATTGATTCCTACGGAAATTAAAGAAACGATAGCGGTAGTAATGATACTTGCTACGTAGGGTTGTCGTATTTTTACGTATCGACCAAAAAGTAATAAATATAGTATTAATGCAAAGACAATCGGGTAGATGAACAATAATATGTTGACAGCATATTTTATAATAGCATCTACTCCGTTAATGGATAAGACTACCGAAATCAGTGTGCAAAGAATAACGCTCAAACGATAAGGTATTTTTCCGTGTGATATTTTTTCAAAAATGCTTCCAGTGGCCGTAGTCAATGCAATTGCCGTGGTTAAACACGCGAAAGCAATAGCAATAGCTACTACGAAAGTTCCTTTTTCTCCCAAGATGGAGGAGGAAATGTGCAATAGCAATTGCGTACGGGTACTGTTATCTTGCATTGGAAAATCGGTTGTAGCTCCCAAGTAAATTAATCCTCCATAGATGAGAAGCAATGAAATAGTAGACACCAGTCCTGCGGCAAGTGTTATCCTACTTCGTTCATTCTCAGAAGAGAACCCTTTGTCAATAACAGCTTCAATTATGACTCCTGCAAAAATTACGGATGCTAGTACATCTAATGTTTGGTAACCTTCAACAAATCCGAAAGAAAAAACCTCGGTTGCGGTCATTGTGCTTTCAGTAATGACATCAGGAGGGTTTATGACTCCCAGAACTACTAACAGTACCAATGATAGCAATAAAAAAGGGGTCAGAAACTTACCGATAATATCCACTGTTTTGGTTTTTGAAATTGATAATAGAAATACTGTTCCAAAAAATAGAATAGCGAAAACAACATTGCTAAATGAAGGAAAAGACGGTTGCACTCCAATTTCAAATACAGTGGCTCCTGTGCGTGGGATTGCTACTAACGGCCCGATACACAAGATGATTAGTATTGCCAACACATTGATTAACTTTGGATGAGTTCTATATCCCAAATCCGTAAACGAAAGTCCTGATTTTGAAATAACAAGTACACCAAGAAAAGGAGCTAAAATGGCTGTTAGGAAAAATCCTACCAATGCCATTAGCCATTCATCGCCTGATTGAAGTCCTATGAAAGGAGGTAAAATCAAGTTTCCAGCTCCAAAAAACATAGCAAATAAGGCAAATCCAACAGTGGTTATAGTAAGAGTTTTATTTTTGTGTGTTTTCATTCTTTAAGGTATAAAAGGTACTTATGTTTCTGCAAAAGTAAAAATAAAAAGGGTCACTTGAAATTTTTGTGATGTAAACTTCTTAAATTCCATTAGTAAGTGCAATTTTTTGGGATAGTTTTTCTCTCTTTTTCTTTGGGCTAGCCCAAAGAAAAAGAGAGAAAGTAAAAAAAACTTTCTCCCTTCAAAACAAAAGATTTTCTATTTAGGGAACTCAAAATTGAATTCACAGAAAAATTACTAAAGCCATTTCATTTGGTCTGTGAACAATTGCAACTTACAGATTTCCAACCTTCAACAAATCGTTTAATAGCATCAATTCCTTTTATGGCAAAAAGGGCAGTTACTAAAATGACAAAAATTCTTTTAATAACAGACGCTTATTTTTCGTTACCTTCATAATTCTGAAAAACTTTTTCGTAAAAGTAAAAATTGCGAGATTATCGTAAAATCTCGCAATTCCATGAATAGAATTAATTATAAAAAGTAGACGAAATTAATAACACTATGGTTATCAGGTTAATAATAAATATAAGTCTAAAGCTATTATCTTTTTTTATTACTTTTATTAAACTAAAAGTAAACATAAATAAAAGAAATAAAATCAATGGAATAGTCAGTAGTTCACCGAAAAAGCTAACAGAACCAACCATTATTTCATTATTTAGTGAATGATAGTTAATTAACAGTAAAAATACAAAGTAACAAAAACAGAAAATACTTCCTGCCAAAAACCATCTTTGAGAATTTGTTTTCATATAAAAGTATGCTATAAATTAGTTATCTCACTGATTTTTTGAAGATTTGTTATTCACTTATGGAGATATATCAACAATGAGATTTTAGTATATCATATTTTTGCACTATTTTCCTATGAAGAAACTTCTCGTAGCTTAGAAATCTGTCAGAAAAACCTTTAAATGACATTTATCTTCGTATAATTTCCGCCAAGATAATGTTTTTTGCTGTAATAGGAAAATTATTTTGTAAAATGTTTTACAAAACAATAAGTAATTGATTATTAGAAATTTTAAAAAATCATAAAGTTTTGAAAATATGATAATTATATGTTGACAGGAATGCGTTACAAAAAATGGAGTACAGTTTGTCGGTGTTAAAAATATATTTATATTCGCAACGAGTTTTAAAATTATTGTTCATAAGTATTGTTACTTTTACTCTTTTTAAAACAAGAAGCAAAGATTTTGGTTTCATAAAGAAACTGCTCAAAAACCGTGTTGATATTGGTCAGCGTATACTAAGAACTACCCAAAAAATATTTTTTTTGTTTACAGTTTATAAGCATACAGAAATGGACATTTATCTTTCCTCTGGTAAGGACATAGTGAGTCAATTTAAGTTTATTATAGGAATAATTTGAGAATCTACTTCAATTACTTCTCTGAACATGTACTATATGAAAAAATCAATTACATATTTGCTTATTATATGCGGTTTTTGCCTTTCAACAGCACAAAATACCGTAGAAAATGACACTATTTTTCTTAGTGAAGTCGTGGTAACACAATTTCAAAAAGAAAAATTAAATAAAATAGCTACTAAGGGAAGAAAAAATTACAGCATAGGAAGCTATTATAATACGTTTTTTGCTAATGAAATTAAAGTAGATAAGTGTTTTATAATCAAGAAAATAGTATTCTTTATAGAAAAAATAGAGAAAAATTACGACACGAAAGCAACCTTTGAATTAGTATTTTTTTCAGTAGGAGAAAACGGATTTCCTGATAAAAAATTGCATAGTCAAACACTATTATTTGAGTCTGTTAGGAAAAATAAATTGGAAATAAATATCGAAGATTTATCACCTAAATTCTGTGAAAATTTCTTTGTTGCACTGAAAAAAACTGAAGATACAAACAAAAAGTCAACAAATTACAGGATTTTAGGACACATGAACAAACGAAAGGAAATATACCTAAATTCAGAAAATAAAGGTTGGCACAAACTCGAAGGAGGTAATTTAGCAATAGAAATTTATTATATAGAAGAGAAATAAAATTGCGAGATTATAGTAAAATCTCGCAATTTAAATTCAAAAAAACGTTTTCTTTCCGAAAATATATCTAAAATAGTAGTACACATCGGCAAAAGGTACCCAAATATAAAACGATTTGTTTGTAATATTCTTATTATAAACCAAATGAACGCGGACTTTATACTTTACGAACACAATAAAGCCTAACAAAAGTAATATTGATATTCCAAATAAAATAGGTAGTGTTTCCATAGTTAAAAATTTTATCGTACCACTTAAACATGAACACAATCAATCCTATGATTTTAATTTAATGAACTGATTTTTAGAATATTATATTTTGCACTGTTTTCCTATGAAGAAATTTCTCGTAGCTTAGAAATCTGTCAGAAAAAAACTTTAAATGACATTTATCTTCGTATCATTTTCGCTAAGATAATGTTTTTTGCTGTAATAGGAAAATAATTTTTGTAAAATGTTTTTAGAAATAATATAAATCACTGAAAATAAAAAAGTTAATTGTTTGATGTGTCTCTAAAGTTACAAAAAAAATATAATCAATATTAAAGAGAAATATAGGATAGAACTCTATGTTACTATGTGGTTTTAATCATAATAAATTCTAAAAAATATTTCAGGAGTTTAACCTAATTAAAATACCCTAAAATTAAGTTTGTTTTTTCAAAATAAAGAACGACTTTTGCAGTTGCAATCCATTAATTTTGCAGTTATGACAATGAATAAAAATACTATTTTAGGATATGCCACTTTGATTATGGTTGTTATGGGGTTGATTCTCATTGGTTTGGGGATTTTTAAATACAACGAAGTAGCAGGAATAGGTTTTGCTACTGTAGGGATAGGTTTTTTAGCCATCGCATGGGTGTTTAACTCGCTAAAAGGCAGAGTGTAATGCTTTAAATTATTAAACAGATTAATATAGAATGAAAAAATTTAGAGAAATTCCTAAAGAGTTTCGTGTCGAGCCTTTGCATCAAGATATTTATTTGGCAAATGGGGAATTACGCAAATGGGAAGGAGCCATGACAGATGTTTACTCCACCATTTCATCGACTGAAAACTATGAGCCCACATTTTTGGGGAGTGTTCCCAATATGGGAGAAGAAGAGGCTTTAGAGCTATTGTATTCATCATGCGAGGCTTACAACAAAGGGAAAGGTTTGTGGCCGACCATGAAAGTGAAAGACCGAATTCAATTTATGGAAAAATTTGTCAAGCAGATGGCAACCAAACGCGATGAGGTCGTGAAACTAATGATGTGGGAGATTGGGAAAAGTTTGGAAGATTCTCGCAAAGAGTTTGATAGGACGATACAGTATATTTACGACACTATAGAGGAATATAAAAACCTCGATCGAGATTCCTCTCGTTTTGAAAAAAGAGATGGTATTTATGCTCATATTCGTCGTGGGCCTTTGGGAGTGGTGTTTTGTTTAGGGCCTTACAACTATCCGCTGAACGAAACTTTTGCGTTGCTGATTCCTGCTGTGATTATGGGTAACACCGTTATTTTCAAACCAGCAAAACATGGAGTTTTGTTATTTGCTCCGTTGTTAGAGGCTTTCAAAAACAGTTTTCCTCGTGGAGTTATAAACATCTTGTACGGACGCGGTAGAACTGTAGCTCCGCCCATTATGCGAAGTGGTCGTGTGGATGTGTTAGCACTTATTGGAAATAGTAAAACTGCTATCGCACTACAAGATTTACACCCTAATAAAAACCGATTGCGATTAGTGTTTGGGTTGGAAGCAAAAAACCCAGGAGTAGTGTTACCTGATGCTAATTTAGAATTAGCCGTTGAAGAATGTGTGAAGGGAGCTTTGTCTTTCAATGGGCAACGTTGTACTGCTTTGAAAATCATATATGTACACAAGAAAATTAAAGATAAATTCATCAAAGAATTTTCTAAAAAAGTGGATGAGTTGGTCTATGGAAATCCTTGGGATAAAGATGTAACTCTTACTCCATTGCCTGAGAAGGAAAAACCTGCCTACATCCAAGAACTGATAGATGATGCTATTTCAAAAGGAGCTAAGATTGTTAATCAAAGAGGAGGAGAACGCTCTGAAAATTATATTTTCCCTGCAGTTTTATACCCCGTTTCAACCGATATGCGTGTGTTTTCAGAGGAACAATTCGGCCCATTAGTGCCAATCAAATCTTTTTCGCACATCAACGAAATTTTAGATGAGATTGCTAATTCAAAATACGGACAGCAAATCAGTCTTTTCGGGGAGGATGCTTATGAGCTTTCACCTTTGATTGACAATTTAGTGAATTTGGTTTGTCGTGTGAATATCAATAGTCTGTGTCAGCGAGGTCCAGATGTTTTTCCGTTTACGGGTCGTAAGGATTCTGCGGTAGGAACTTTGAGTGTTCACGATGCATTGCGTTCATTTTCAATACGTACTTTTGTAGCATCACGGGATGATGACTATAACAATAAAATTGTAGAAAATCTCCTACGAACAGGGGTTTCAAACTTTATGAACACGGATTATATTTTGTAGATTTTATTGGGTTCAATTGAAGAACACGCCGAGATGAGGCATTTGCCTCATCTCGGCGTGTTTTTAAAACATGCTACCCCAATTTGATGTTTATATCCTATAAAAAACTGAGAGTTCTTATTTTACAGGTATAATACGATAAGAATAACTGTAAGGTCTGTGTAAATAAAGCAGATACTGTGCCATTGGTAAATTACCCCAGCTGTTATCGCCTCCTACACCTAACTGCTGATAATCAACGTCTAAATGTATGTGTTGATCTTTTTCCAATTCTTCGGAATGTGTTTGTTGTTTTTCTTCTCCAGGGTAAAGTGATGCAGGACTATAGGGTAATGCATTGATATTCATGAATTTTTCTTCGCTTTGGACAAGAATTCCACTGCCATCTTTACGCAGTAATTTTGCATATCGCACTTGGGTTTTATTCCCCGATTCTTGTGGTCGTACATACGGGTGGTATTGTTCGTCGATACTTCCTTTGTAAAGTCCTACAAAAGCCGAGGTCTGACGATCTTCATAGCTTTCCCAAGGTCCTCGTCCGTACCATTCGAGATTTGTAAAATCTTTTGAAAGAGTAACGTGGTTTCCTATTTTGAAAGTTAATCTGTCGCTTTCCTTCAAAGGAACAAATGTATTTTCTACTAAAACGCTTCCTTTTCCGTCAAAAGTCAATGTTTGAGTGAATTTAATGCTGTTTTCTATCAAAAATTTATGTATTTTCACTTGCTTTTGTCCATTTTCAGCGTCCGAAAGCGTTATTTTTTCAATTTTTGCATCTTTATCAGCATATCTTAAGTCTTTTAACTTTTTTTGTAAACCAGCTCCAAAATCATTGTCAGTAGCTGGTCGCCAGAGGTTTAGGTAAAGCCCTTCCCCTGAAATGTTTTCTTTTCCATTAGTTTGGTGATATACCAATCTTCCTTTTTCTTTAGAAATGGTTGCTTTGAAATTTCTGTTTGATAGTGTTATTTCTTTGTCTGTTTGTTCGGTAGTGATGATGTTATTATCTACTTGATATACAGGTTTTTTGTAGGTGTTTAATGGAAATTCGGCAAAAGCCAATGAGGTGTTGGCAGTTAAAATACCTTCATCAGATTTCAATTTAGCTTCGATCTGCAAGTAGTATTCATTCTCTGGGTCATTTTTTACGATTTCGGATGCTAATCTGTTAATTTCCTGTGTGTTTTTCCCTTTTTTTGTCAATTTTTCTCTGATTACCAACGGGAAAACTCCTTTTTGTCGTGGTAGTACGTTAATGTTATCTAATTTGCCTTGGTTTATAGGAGTTCCATTTCTTAAAAGAGTCCAGCTGAATTCGAAGTTCGATAAATCACGGAAAAAATATTTGTTTTGAACCATTAATTTATCTTTTTCAAAGGAAAATCCAATTTCCTGGTACACCTTTCTGACCTCATAACTATGAGGATGAAAGGTTCTGTCCGATGCGATTACTCCATTAATCAAGAAGTTATTGTCGCTGGGTGTGTTTTTATCACCAAAGTCGCCGCCATATGCCAAGATGGTTTTTCCTGAAGCATTTTTCTTGTAAATACCTTGATCCATCCAATCCCAGATATAGCCACCTTGCAAACCGGGATAGCTCTCAAAAACATCCCAATATTCTTTAAAATTCCCAATACTGTTACCCATTGCGTGAGCGTATTCGCAGAGTAGAAATGGTTTTTTTGGGTGAGACAAACCGTAGTCAATCAGGAATGGGATACGACGATACATTCGTGATTCTATGTCAGTATTCCAATCATAGTGAGCTAGTTCGTGGTGTATAGGTCTTTGAGGATCAAGAGCTTTTAGCATTTTATAAGCTTGGTAGAAATTCCAACCGTTCCCTGCCTCGTTGCCTAAACTCCAAATAATAATGCTTGGGTGGTTTTTGTCTCGTTGATACATTCGCATAATTCGCTGTTTATGAGCTTCTTCCCATGCGGTGTTAGTGGCAAGTGTTCGTTCTGGTTTGTAACCCATACCATGGCTTTCTACGTTGGCTTCGTCCATCACATAAAGCCCGTATTTATCACATAATTCATAGAAATAAGGGTCGTTAGGATAGTGTGAAGTACGTACACTGTTGACATTCAATTGCTTCATCAGTAGGATGTCTTTTTCCATACTTTCTCGACTGATAACCTGTCCTGTTACAGGATCGGTATCGTGACGATTTACTCCTTTGATGAATATTCGTTTTCCATTCACCAGTAAGTCGCTACCTTTGATTTCGATACTTCTAAATCCGATGTGCATACTTACTGCTTCGCTGATTTGATTTTTATCGTCCCTAAGTAGAACTTCCAAGCGGTACAAGTTTGGTATTTCGGCACTCCATTGCTTTACCAGAGGTAAGTTAGCTGAAAAGTAAAGCTCTGTTTTGCTGTTTTTTCGTTGAATTTGGGTAATGTTTTTAGTTTCTTGCCATATTTTTTGGTTTTTATCGTCGAAAATAGCAGTTTCTAACTGATAATTACCTTTGTTTTCATCAGTTTCATTCCAAATTTGTACTAGCAAATCCAATTTTCCGTCGGTATATCCATTCGAAAGTCCTGTTTTAGCGTCAATATCGTAGAGATGTACTTTCGGACGTGCATACACATAGCAATCGCGAGTGATACCTGAAAGTCGCCACATGTCCTGAGCTTCTAAAAAACTTCCATCTGTCCATCGGCGAACTTCCATCGAAATTTGATTTTTCCCCGCTGAAACGTAGTCAGTTATGTCGAACTCTGAAGCTAATTTACTGTCTTTACCTACACCTACAAATTTCCCATTTACATATAATTTGAAAGCTGATTTTACAGCTCCTAGGTGAAGATAAACCTTTTCATTTTTCCAATCCGAAGGTATTGAAAATTCTTTACGATAAAGTCCCGCAGGTTGATTGATTCCATCTGGGACATCTGGTGGATTTGGGTTTTTTATTGCAAATTCGAACTTTTCATTTACATAAATTGCTGTTCCATAGCCGTTCAATTCCCAAACGGAAGGCACTTGTATTTTGTCCCAAGAACTGTCGTTGTAATCGGTTTTAAAGAAGTCCGTTGGTAATTGTTTGTAATCTTCTTTCCAAAGGAAATTCCATTTCCCGTTCAGGTCAATGTATCGATTAGAGGCTTTGTAGTTTTTCTTTTCAGCCTTTTCTGAGGATTCAAAAGGCAGGTAGTGACTACGCATGGGCATACGGTTAATTTCCTGAACCGCTGGATTTTCAAAAATAGGGTCTAAAAAGGGTTGGTCTTGTGCATGTAAGTTTGCTGAAAAGCAGGATAACAACAAAGTCGATGCAAAAAATTTTACAACTGTGGTCATAAGTATTTATGGTATTGGTTATATTATTCTGTTGATTTTTAAGGTTTTCTATGTCAAATCATGAAAATGTATTTGTTGTTTAAGGTTCTATATATACCATTTCTTGAAACGGAACTACTGTTGAAAATCCTTTTTTGTGGAAATAATCGAATACGTAGTTTCGTTCGCCCACGGCCAAGACAAAATCCCCTCCCCATGCTCCTAAACTTTTGATACTTCCTGAAAAATCTCGAAAAAGAGTTTCTTTGACCGTGGGGATTTTGAGAAAATCGGCTATTATTTGCTCGTGATTATCAATCAATTGGCAAAAATCGGATAGGGAAGTCACTCGGACAATGTCTTCTGTAATTTCAGTGATGCGACTTACCAAGTTTTTCTTACTTCGTTTGATGGATTTATATAGGGCGATACCTTCCTTACTATTTTGTTTCTTATTCAAATATACGAAAAACAACTGGTCGGTCTGTGGCAGTAAAAATTGTAACGGATAGGCGCTGGGGCGATTTTCCGTCAGTTTGTACAGTATGGGGGTTTTATGCATGGCACAAGCGATGTCATAGCCACTGCCTCCAAAACTTTTGAATAACAACTCAAATGGGTTTACTCCTGCCCATTGAGCGATATTGTTAATTAAGGTGGAAGAAGTACCTAAGCCCCATTCTCGCTCAAACTCTAAATGAGTTTCTATTTGACAGTGAATTAGTTGAGTAGCGAATGTAGGATTCAGCTCCACGGCCGTATTTAAGATATTTAGCAAAGTTTTGGCGGTTGTTGAAAGTGTTGTATTTTGTTTAAAATCATCGAAAGTCAATTCATGGTGTTCAAACCATACTTTTTTATGAAAGTCAAAACTTTTCCACGAAAATCCTTGATTTGTTTCCGAAATACATAAGGATTGTCCCAAACGCGTAGGGAAAGCTAAACTCAACGCTCCATCCAAAACGGCATATTCTCCTGTGAGTAATAGTTTGCCTCTACTGTGAAAAAATTTTGTCATATCTTGTCGCTGAATATTTTTTTCGTACATTTGTTTCTTGTGTTGCAAAGGTAAAAAATATTACGCACAAATGTCTATTTTTTCGATAAGATAGGTCAAACATGCGTTTAAATTTGCGAACATTCGAGGTTAAAAACATAAAAAATGAATACAGAAAAAGTCACTAAACATATTGTACACTGGTTAAAGACCTATGTCGAAAATGCCAAAGTAAAAGGCTTCGTCATCGGAATTTCTGGGGGCATTGATTCAGCGGTGGTTTCCACACTTTGTGCCGAGACGGGCGTGCCGACACTTTGCTTGGAATTGCCAATACATCAGGCAGAAAATCACGTGAGTAGAGCTAAAGAACATATCGCTTTTTTGAAAGAAAAATACAGTAACATCACTGATTTGCAAGTAGATTTGACACCTGTTTTTGAGCAGTTTGTAAAACAAATTCCCACCACCGACCAACATTCCTATGAAATGGCATTGGCAAACACACGTTCTCGACTTCGGATGACTACGTTGTATTATTTTGCAGGTTTGGACGGACGCTTGGTTGTTGGGACAGGTAATAAAATTGAAGATTTTGGAGTAGGATTTTTTACGAAATATGGCGATGGGGGAGTAGATATTAGTCCTATTGCCGATTTGATGAAGAGTGAAGTCTATCAGTTGGCGCGTTATTTAGGTGTTCCTGAATCCATTGTAATGGCGAAACCTTCCGACGGGCTTTTTGGCGATGACCGAAGCGATGAAGACCAACTCAAAGCGAATTATGACGAACTCGAATGGGCGATGTTGCAACACGAAAACGGCAAAACTGCCAATGATTTTTCAGACAGACAAAAAGAGGTTTTCGAGATTTATCAACGGCTCAACCGAGCTAATCAGCATAAAATGAATCCGATACCTATTTGTAAAGTTGAGAATAGCGTGAAAAAGGGTTAGATTAGAAGTATATTGAAGAATACAGTCGTTTTTTCTGAAGAATAAATGAGAATTATATTGTTATTTATCATAAGTTTTTCGATGTATAGCCAAACATTGGAAGGCTTTGTTATTGATTCTCTGACCCAAGAACCGCTTCCGTATGCAAATATTTCTTTTTTGGATAGAAATATTGGAGTTTCAGCAGATGAAAATGGATTTTTTAAGTTGGATATATCAAAAAAAGAGTCTGAAAGTGTATTAATATCGTTTGTAGGTTATGAAAGTAAGGTTGTTTCATTAGAAAAATATGTTGAAAACAGAAAATATACGCAAAAAATAAACTTATTGCCTACAACCGAAGTTTTAGAAGAGGTCGTTTTGGTAGAAAAACAATTGCAAAAGGCAAAAAAAACGGATGTAGGGACGTTCCATAAAAAGGATGTTTTTCTGAATTCTGTTCCATTCGGATATGAAAAAGCGGTTTTTATTGAGAATAAAACACGAAAAACGGGACAAATAACCGCTGTTATGCTCTATTTTAAGTCAGAAACGAACGAGCTTTATGAACAACTTGAAGCCTTTTTCAGATTGAATTTTTACAACGTGGACGACAGAGGTTTTCCAAAAGAAACGCTTTCAAAGGAGTTGTTTTTGATAAAACCTGGCGTAAAACAGCAAAAAATTAGGGTAGATTTATCAAATTATGGATTACCTTTTCCGGAAAAAGGGATTTTTGTTGGAGTAGAAGTGATTAATCCGACAGAAAAACAACCAAAAGGGAGTTTGTACGTGACAAAGCCGAGTTTAGTCCATACGCATACGGATAAAAACATCGTAATAACACGATTTCGAGGTAAGGAATGGTATAAAAATAGTAAAAAATCGACTTTTAAAAAGGAATATTACGCCGTTCCGAGAGTGAAAATGGAAGTTTTATTGCCAAATCGTGAATGATACAAATTTATGTGTGAAACAAAAATAATAAAAACATATAGAAATGAACATATTAATATTAGGTTCGGGTGGACGTGAACACGCTTTTGCCTTGAAAATTAGTCAAAGTCAACTTTGTGAGAATTTGTACGTAGCTCCGGGCAATGGTGGAACGCATCAAGTGGCTACCAACGTGAGTATTTCTCCTACTGATTTTCAATCGGTTAAGAAATTTGTTTTGGACAATCAGATTACTATGCTTGTGGTAGGCCCCGAAGATCCTTTGGTACACGGAGTGTATGATTTCTTCAAAAATGACTCTGATTTACAGCATGTCCAAGTAGTAGGGCCTTCAAAGGAAGGAGCAAAACTCGAAGGTAGCAAGGAGTTTGCCAAACAATTTATGCAACGTCACGGCATACCTACGGCAAAATATGAAAGTTTTACAAAAGAAACTGTTGAACGGGGTTGCCAATTCCTATCCACGATGCAACCTCCCTATGTTTTGAAAGCTGATGGACTGGCAGCAGGAAAAGGGGTGTTGATTATCAATGATTTGTCTCAGGCACAATCTGAATTGAGAAATATGTTACTGAACGAAAAGTTTGGAAGTGCAAGTCAAAAGGTGGTTGTGGAAGAGTTTTTGGATGGTATCGAATTGAGTTGTTTTGTACTGACTGACGGTAAAAATTACAAAATTTTACCTACAGCTAAGGATTACAAACGAATAGGGGAGAATGACCAAGGACTTAACACAGGAGGTATGGGAGCTGTTTCGCCTGTGCCGTTTGCAGATTCGGATTTTATGCAAAAGATTGAGGAACGCATTGTTCAACCGACAATCGCAGGGCTCAAAAAAGATTCCATTGAATATCAAGGATTTGTGTTTATAGGATTAATAAAAGTTAAGGGAGAACCTTATGTGATTGAGTACAACGTACGCATGGGCGACCCTGAAACAGAAGTCGTACTACCTCGTATTGAAAGTGATTTAGTAGCTGTTTTTCAGTCCCTTAAAAGTCAAACATTGGATGAAGTAACCCTGCAAATCACTCCAGAAAGTGCTACTACAGTGATGATGGTCTCTGGAGGATATCCCGAAGACTATGAAAAAGGAAAGATCATTACAGGCGTAGAAAACGTTTCAGGAAGTATCGTTTTTCACGCAGGAACAGCACGTAAGGGTGATGATTTAGTGACTTCAGGAGGTCGCGTACTGGCGGTGACATCTTTCGGAAAAGATTTTAAAGAAGCCTTAAAAAAATCATATGAGAATATCGAAAAAATTCATTTCGATAAGATGTATTTCAGAAAAGATATAGGGTTTGATTTGTAAATAATCGATTGTATATCACTTTAAATGTAACACAAGAGAAATGAGACTATCCGAAGAGTTTGGTTTTTAGCAATACTACATTGAAAACCAACTTTTTCAGGTGGTCTCTTATTCTTTTCTTTCCTTTTTCATTTAGATTTAACAGAACTAAAATTGTTGATAAAAATTGATTTTCAGTAATTTGTGATATTTTACAAACAGAATATGCCAAAAAATACTTGAGTTACATAAAAACCACCCGAAAACCAACGAAGATTTGCCCCAATGCATTGCGATTATCTCTTCTTGCTATGCGTATATTCATTTTTTGCTGATTGTAATGCCCTCCACGTGTAACTTTATCCTCTGGATACGAGTGGTTGCTTGGTGTCTTACTCATTATTGCCATAAAAAACGCACTGAAAACTGAAGGTTTTTCTTTTTTCTCTTCTGTATTCCCGAGTTTATAGTCATACGACGTGAAATCATCTTCGCACCACTCTGAAACATTGCCATTCATATCATAAATACCGAGTTCATTAGGTTTTTTCTTACCAACTGGCTGAAGATAATCTGTATTTTGCCGATGCCAAGCTACTTCATCAAGCGTATTACTCCCCGCATAAGTGTACTTTTGAGTTTTACTTCCTCCACGAGCTGCATATTCCCATTGTTCTTCCGTAGGTAATTTGCCTCCAACCCATTGAGCGTACGCATTTGCTCCGTACCACGATACCAATACCACAGGATGCTGTTCATATCCCTTTTTGGCGATGTACTTGCCGTTTACTTTTTCAATCTGGCTCCAACCTTCTTTTAGTTCTATGTAAGGAATGTCGCCATTCATCTGATTGCCTTTTGCATTTAGGAATTCGGCATATTGTGCATTAGTGATTTCGTATTTGCTTATCTTAAAAGTTTGTAAAAATACCTTATGTTGCGGATGCTCAATGGTTTCTCCTTCCGATTTTGGGCTTCCCATCAGGAAAAAACCTCCTTCTACTAAGACCTTATCCTTTTCTGGGTAAGTTTCTTTTATTTGTGCTTTTGTCATTGTCGCAAATGAAACAAGAAAAATAAAAAATGCTTTGTGATACATAAATTATTATCGGTTTTTTACAGAAAATAATTACTTCTTTATAAAAAAGTAGAAAGGACAAGTTAGTTCTTGCCCTTTAATTATTTTTCCAAAATTAGTTCTATTTTTGAAAATAGTTCCCTGACACATTCTTCTATGGTTTTATGCGAAGTATCAATCTGTATTCTATTTTCAGTCCAATTTTCGTAATGATATTCTGATATAGCTTCCCAATTGGGTAATTTCAAATTTTCTATTTCAGATATTCGATTAAAAACTCGCCTATGGTGTTCCTCTTTATCTGAACACACAATTTCAATGTTAATTAGAAAAGAATTTGTGTTATGAGCTATATTTTTCCATTCATCACGAGTTAAGGTGATTGGGTTGCAACAATCAGCAACTACATTCATTCCCAATAGTAAATTGTCTTTGGCGATTCGATATGCCATTCGATATCCTTCTCCTTCTACATTAACATTACACAAGTCACGAAGCCCTTGCTCAATGGTATCTATACGAAGATACACTGCAATAAATTTTGATACTATCCATTTGGAGAGTGTTGATTTTCCAGAAGCAGGAAGTCCTGAAAAGACAAATAAAATAGGACGCATAACTCACCAAATTAGTACGCTCTATCTTTCTTTCCTTCGTAATAGTTGATAAAAGCTCGGTTCACTACCCTATTTCCGCCGTTGGTAGGATAATCGCCTGTGAAATACCAATCGCCCAAGTTCTGCGGACAAGCTTGGTGTAGATTTTCAACGCTTTGGAAAAGTATTTCTACCTCTGGCATAAAGTTATCAGGTAATAGCATCTGTGTGATTTTTCGAGTAATTTCTTCATCGGTAAATGGTGCATAAATTTCTTTTACATGATTAATTACCTTATCGTCACTCAAATTTACTTGGGAAATACATTTCTTATACGTCTCATCAACAATGTTGTATGTTCCTCGTTCGCGATGTAGTGCTAACGCAGCCTCAAAAGCAATCAATTCTTCCATACGAGCCATGTCAATTCCGTAACAATCGGGATAACGAATTTGAGGAGCGGAGGAAACTACCACGATTTTCTTTGGATGTAGGCGACCAAGTATACTCAAAATGCTCTTTTTTAGAGTTGTTCCACGTACGATACTATCATCAACAATAACTAGATTATCTCCTTTTTCTACCGAACCGTAGGTGATGTCATAGACGTGAGCCACTAAATCATCACGCGAACTATCCTCAGTGATGAATGTGCGCAGCTTAGCATCTTTGATAGCGACTTTTTCCTTACGGATTTTTTCAGAAAGGATTTCATTCAATCGCTCGGGAGTTATGTTTTTCTCTGCTAAAATGAGTTGTTGTTTCAGTTGGTTGAGGTAGGTGTTAGCTTCTTCCACCAATCCTAAATAAGAGGTTTCTGCCGTATTGGGAATGTAGGCAAATACGGTGTTTTTCAAGTCATTATCAATTGATTTTAAAACATCAGGCAGTAATAAAGCTCCTAATTTCTTACGTTCTCGATAAATTTCCTTGTCGCTTCCTCGTGAGAAATAAATCCGCTCAAACGAACATGCTTTTCGTTCCAACGGTTCTACGATTTGCTCAATACTGAGGTCTCCATTTTTTTTGATAATAATTCCTGAGCCTGGTTCAAGTTCGTGGATTTGTTCGAATTCCAAATTAAAGGCCGTCTGAATTACAGGTCGTTCCGAAGCTATAACTACAACCTCTTCATCTTTATAATAGTATGCTGGACGGATACCTGCCGGGTCACGAACCACAAACGCATCACCGTGTCCGAGAATTCCTGCCATTGCATATCCGCCATCCCATCGCCGTGCTGATTTTCGCAAGATTTTCGCCACGTCCAGTTCCTCAGCAATGCGTTTGGAGGCTTCTATCTTTGAAAGTCCTTCGTCCTTAAATTTACGGTAAAGATTTTCTACTTCGGTGTCCAAAAAATGTCCGATACGCTCCATAACCGTAACGGTATCAGTGTTTTCTTTCGGATGTTGACCGAGTTCTACCAAACGTTGAAAGAGTTCTTTGGCGTTGGTCATGTTGAAATTTCCTGCCACAATCAAGTTGCGCGATTGCCAGTTGTTTTGTCTTAAAAATGGGTGTACACTCTCTATGCTGTTCTTCCCGAAAGTTCCGTACCGAACGTGTCCTAAATAAATCTCACCCAGATAAGGCAACATGCGACGTTGTTCCTGTACATCGTTTTTTAGTTCTGGATATTCTTTTAGCAAATTACTAATCCGAGTGTTAATTTGCTTGAAGATGTCTTGAATCGGTTGTGATTCGTTTGACCGTACTCGACTGATGTAGCGTTCACCTGCCTGCATGTCAAATTTGACACTCGCCAAACCCGCTCCATCCTGTCCGCGATTGTGTTGTTTTTCCATCAACAGGTACATTTTGTTGATAGCATAAAAAAGGGTTCCGTACTTTTCTTTGTAGTACTCTAAAGGTTTTAGCAGTCGCACCATCGCGATACCGCATTCGTGTTTTAAATTGTCACTCATTGTCTTTTTCTCCTATCCCTCTAAATAAGAAAGTTTTTTGTTTTGAAATTGTCGGGCAAAAATACAAAAAAGAAAGCAAATCACACATCTGCTTTCTTTTGTAATGTTATTTTTATGGTGTATCTATCTCAAATTTTGTCAGTTCTTTAAACTGTAGTAAACGTTGTGAGAATTCATTTTTGCTTAGGTTGAGAACTCGTTCAGTACCAAATTTTTCCACGCAGAACGAGGCCAAAACAGCACCGTAGACGATGGCGTTTTTGATGCTTTCGAAAGAATAATCTTCAGCGTTAGTCAAAAAGCCAACCATTCCACCAGCAAACGTGTCACCTGCACCTGTGGGGTCAAAGACTTCTTCCAAAGGTAGGGCAGGAGCAAAAAACACTTTGTCTTGGTGAAACAATAATGCCCCGTGTTCTCCTTTTTTGATAACTACATATTTGACTCCCATTTTCATAATCCGTTGTGCAGCTTTTACCAACGAGTATTCTCCCGTAAGCTGACGTGCTTCTTGGTCGTTGATGGTAATCAGGTCTACCTTTTGGATAACTTCCATCAGTAAATCCCATGTGTGAATCATCCAATAGTCCATTGTGTCAAGAACCACCAAACTTGGTTTCTGCTGCATCTGTTCCAACACATCCAATTGAATCCTTGGGTGCAAATTCCCTAACATCAGCACATCTGCTTTTTTATATTCTTCAGGAACTACAGGCTTAAAATCAGCAAGAACGTTCAGTTGGGTTTCGAGTGTATCACGTTTGTTCATATCATGATGATATTTACCTCTCCAAAAGAATGATTTGCCTCCTTTAACAATTTCAATACCTGAAGTTTTGATGTTTCTATCGCTAAGAAGTTGTAAATATTCGGAAGGATAATCTTCACCTACAATTGAAACGACCGCCGATTCTCCACAACAGTGCGATGCTGCCAAAGCAATATAGTTTGCAGCACCTCCCATAATACAGTCTGTTTTTCCGAAAGGCATTTCAATTGCATCAAAGGCTACGGTTCCAACGATTAAAAGTTTTCCCATTATAAATCAGATATGAACAAAAAACTATAAAATATTTTATCCTATAATGAAAGTATTATTTTTTCTTTAAGCTAAACAAATAACGTAGTCCTGCATAGGCTTGTATACCTTGAACAGGGTAATACGCCCATTGGTTGTAGTTGTTTGATAATAAATTGTTTACTTTAGCAAAAAGCATAAATTGTTTGTTGATCGTATAATCAACGTGGAAGTTGAGGTCGAAATATCCATCAACAGTTAAAGTTTGGGTGGAGTAGTTTAAGTCATACCGATTCCCTACATAAAAAGCATCTACTCCTGTAAAGAGGTTTTCTATGATTTTAACATCCGTAAACAACGATGCTTTGGTTTCTGGTAAGTTCCATACCTGAGTTTGGATGTCGGGTGTGAAGCGGTTGTATTGAGCTTCAAAATCAAAGAAAAATCGTTCTGCGATGCTACCCTCCATACCTGCTGTTAGGTTGAACATATTGACTTTGTCATAGACCAAACTGAAAGCATTATTATGTTGATATCCAAGGTTTCCTGTTTCTCTGTGGGTTATGAACATTGGCAAGTTCTCACATTGCTTGTAACCGGCTTTAATTTTGTAGTACAATCCTGTACCCACCTCTCCCTTGACTCCTCCGAAAGCATCAATGCCAATATTTGTAGGTGTAATACGCTGTATTGGGGCTAAAAAAGGATTGTTTTTAGAAAGTTTCTGAAAGGTATTTTGCTGTATCATCCCACGAACACCTCCGTGAAAAATAGTATTCCCTTCCAAAAGTTTATACGAAATTTCTACGTCGGGGTAAGCCTTGAATCGACTTTCATTGGTTTGATTTCCTCCCAAATAAGCTATAGCAAGTCCGACTTTCAAATCCAGGTTATCCATGGTTAAATTATACGATGGATTAGCACCAAAAATTAACCATTTATTTTCAATTGCACTTGGAGTAAGAGCGGTAGCCCGATTGAATTTACTATTGTAGTAATCCAATAAGACTCCAAAATGGATTTTTTGTTCTTCACTGCTGATAGGTAGCTCAAAAGAAGGTGATGTTTTCACGTTTATTTCGCTAGTGTCAAACGCATCTGATAATCCACTAAACTCAAAATCAAGTCCTTTAAAGTATGGGTTTGCGAGTTTTATGTAAGCATTTACACCATAATCGATATAGGTTTGCTTTAATCCGGTAAGGGCTTTCAGCAGTTCTTCGGAAGCGTAGAATCCTTTTTGGATTCCGTACCAATTGTTCGATCTTCTCCCGAAATCGGCAGCTATACCGAAGTTGTAATCACTATTCAAAAAGTCGTATCGCAATTGAGCTGTTGTTTTCGCATAGTTGTTATCTGGAATCACTCCTTTTATGTCACCATTGGAAGACAGATGTTCAGCTATGAAAGCCAAATTACTTTCGTTATTTACGGGTAAGGTTATGGACGCATCACCATATAACGTGTTTGCATTTCCAAAAGCTCCTCCTATGTATGAATCCAAGTAACGTTCTCTTTTTATGTTGGTTCTCATGGCACTTGCCTTTCCCTTTTCAGGTACGAAAGTTGATGCCACAGGTACAGAGTAAATAGAATAATTGATTTGTCGTTTAGCTATTGACAACGAATCGGCTTTGAGATTAGCATCTTCACGTTTTTTGTAAGCATCGGCAATCGAGGCTGTGTAGGAACGAACTACGTCTACTACTTTGGTGCTTAAACTGTCACGTTTAGTTTGACCCGTAACTATTCCAAAAGTTGATAACGCAATTATCAATAGGGATTTACGGTAGGATATATGTTTATTCATTGTTCTTTTTTTTAGAAATATACCATTAATATATTTTGTTTTTGTTCACTTGGCTTTGAATTGTCTTCAAACAAATCAATTACATTTTCACAGAAGAATTACTCTTCGCCGCTTCTGCCTTCACTACAGCCAATTCTTTTTTAGCTTCTGCAACCACTTCGGGGTAATCCTTGAAATTATTTATCACGTTCTCAAGGATATAAGTGGCTTGATAGGAGTCTTTCAGTCCGTAGTAGTTCTTTGCCATTACTACCAACCCTTTGGAAGCGAATTCTTTATGTCCTCCGTATTCTTTTGCCAACTGTTGTACTACGTCGTTCGATTCTTTGAACTTGCCGTCTTTATGTTTGAAGTAAGCGTCATAGTACATAGCTTCGGCAGCCAAACTTCCTGTAGCAGTTTTTGCTACTTCTTGGTATGCTTTGCGAGCCTCTGCCTCATTTTCTGTTTTGATGTAGGAGCGTGCTAAAACGCTGTAAGCGTCGTTTTTAATGCGTGTGTCGACCGATTTTTCGGCTAATACCTTTTGAGCATACTGGATAGCGTTGCTGTACAATTTTTCGGTATAGCAAACTCGCATTAAGTTTGATTGTGCATAGACCTTATTCTGTGCGATGGTGGCTGTTTTTTCCAACTGCTCCAAATGAGGTTTTGCTTTCAGATAGCTCCCCGCATCCAACAAAATCTGTGTTAATCGCACTAATGACTGTTCTGAATATTCTTCTGAACCACTGTTGATTACGTTTTCGTATAAAGTTACAGCTTTTGATTTTTGGTTTGAAGCGTTGTAAAGTTGTGCTAAATGGAATTGAGCGTTTGTAATCCGCATTCCGTTAGGGAATTCTTTGATGTATTTTTCAAATCCTGCAATAGCTTCTTTTTCATTTTGTTGAATGTGTTGTCGTTCGGCAGCTTCATAGGTGGCATTTTCTAACTCCAAATCTGACACTTCAACATAGCCTAAACTTTTTGCCCAAGAAGCGTATTCGTTCACTTGTCCCATGTCCATATAAATTTGTTTTGCAGATGCAATGGATTGAATTGCTTCGTTTGAGTTTGGATATTGTTTTGCGATGTCTTTAAAAAGTTGCAACGCTTTTTGATTTTCATTTTTGTTGTAGTAAACCAATCCTTCGCGAAGCATGGCACGAGGAACTAAATTACTATTCTTGTATTCGGTTTGTACCTGTTTGTAGAGTTTTGTACCTTTTTCGGAATTTCCTGCGGACACATAACTGTTTCCTAATTCGAATAACGCGTTTGGGCGTAGATTTGAGTTGCGATATGTTTTCACGAACTTTTCTAAGTCTTCAATTTTGCGTTGTGGTCTGTCCACAAATCCGTAGCTCATAGCTTTTTGATAGGCGGCATAATCCTCGTCGGCTGATTTTAAGTCAATTAATTTATTGTAACGTTCCATGGCAGGCCAATATTTTCCCTGTACGAAATAAGAGTCTGCTAAACGCAATAAAGCATCGTTTGTCCAAGAATTTGCTTTCGGATTTTGTTTCAAATATGCCTCAAAATTATCTACAGCTCCTCCGTAATTTTTTAAATTAAAATCACTGTACGCCAAGCTGTAATGAATATTTTTGTATTCATAGGTTGATTTTGCATTCGGATGGTTGATAAATTCGGTGTAATATTTTTTAGAACTTTCAAAATCATGTAGTTGATAAGCCGATTCACCACTCCAAAACAGAGCACGAGCCGATAGTTTAGGGTCGCCACCAACGGCCTTTTGTAAAAACATCAATGCTTCGGCGTATTGCAATTCATTAAATAGTTCTAACCCTCGGTAGAAGGCTACTTTTTTGTAAATCTGTTGATCTTTTGGGTCATTTGATTTTTCTAAAAGATTAATCGCAGCTTGGTAGCTACGCGAAGAAATGTACGAATCCACCAACAAAGCTTGGATTTCTTGCTGATTGTCGTTTGGATAATTTTTGGAATAGTCCAACAACACACCAGGCACACTTTCGTATGGGTTTCCAATATCATAACTCAAACGAGCGTAGTTCAGATGAGCATCCTTTTGAATTTGTGGCTCATAGTTCATCTGATATGCATTGCGAAAAGCGTTCAAAGCCTGTGGTTTCTGTCCTGTTTTCAGATAGCATTCCGCTAAATGATAGTAAGCATTTTGTGCTACGGCATCGCGTCCGTCAATGATTTTGTTGAACTGGTCGATGGCATTGGCATAGTCTTTATTTTTGTAGTAAGCATATCCTAAATAATAATAATCAGTATTTGAGAACTTTCCTCTTTTTCCTTTGTATTCCTTCAAATACGGGATAGCTTCATCGTATTTTCCTAAATTGAAATAACTTTCCCCAATGATTTTGTTGATTTCCGATAAGTCTTGTGCGTTTTTAGTTTTGGATTTTTGCTTTAAACCTTCGTCTATAGCCTCTTGGAAAAGCCCTTGCTTAAAGTTCATATTTGCTTGAAAATATGACACACTTGGGTCGTCTTGTACTTGACTGAAGTAAGTAGATGCTTTTTCATAATCATCGGAGTCGTAAGCGATATATCCTAAATAGTAGTTAGCATCCGTGCTGTAGTCGGGATGATTTTTTACAAAGTTGAAATATTTTTCCGATTCTGCCTTTTTGTTCGTAGCAAACAAAGCATATCCTTTTTGGAAGTAATATTTGGAGCGTTCACTTTTGCTGATGCCACTTTCTTTGACCTGATCATACCATTTTAGAGCTTCTTTGTAGTTTCCTTGTTGAAAATAAAGATCGGCCATACGTAAAAAGGCTCCTGAAGCCAATGGTGATTCGGGATGTTCTTCAATAAAATTTCGCATTAAGGATTCTGCTCCTGGCTCTCCTAAAATGACAGCAATTGAAGCTACGTAAAACTTTGATTTTGTCCGTAAATCACTATCAGTAGTTTCAGCGATTTCTTTTAGAAACAAATGCTGAGCAGGTTTGTACAAATTTCGGTTGTACAAAAACATTGCTTTTTCAAAATTTACCAACGAATTGGTATGTGTTTCAGTGCTTTGAGCCATCAAAAACGGGCAAAAAACACTTAAAAGAATAGTAACAAAAAATGCTCTTATCATAAAAAAAGTTTTAATGGACAAACTTACGTATTTTTACCGAACTAAAAAAGAAAAGTGTTTTTTAGTTGAGAGCTTAGATTCAATCTCAAGTATAATAATTCGATTGAATCTTTTTAACGCAAAATAATATCCTTATTAATAGTTATAGATTCTCATTTCTCTCTCAAAAACCTACTGAATCAATACTAAAGGTGTCAATTTTAGTGTTTAAACTTTCACGTAAAATTACAAGTTATCTGATTTTGTTTGTTTTGAATTTTTGCTATGTAAAATGAACAAAAACTTACAAATAATACCCCAATAGAAGCATTCCTACGGACAGTACCAAAAGCATTAGCAACAAAGGTGACACGAATTTTAACCATTGTTTATAATTCAAATTCACCATCGCTAAAGAAGGTAGGATAAGCCCTGTGGGGGTAATGAAACTCATCAAACCCATTCCAAACAGATAAGCATTTACAACGTGTTGCCCTTCGATACCTACTACCGTTGCTAATGACCCCATGATGGGCATCGTTACTACAGCCATTCCCGATGAGGAAGAAATAAACAATGTTAATAATCCGAATACACACATCAATACAGGCAAGAAAAGAATGGGCGACATACCTTCCACTAAGTTTGTTGAATAATGTAAAATAGTGTCCGAAATTTGTCCGTCATTAAGGATAAAAGTTACTCCACGAGCAATCCCAATGATGAAAGCTACCCCAAGCAAATCTTTTGCTCCTGCGATAAAATCAGCGATGAATTGCTCTTCACTCATTCGTAAGAACAAGGCAATACATACGGATGCTACCAAAAACAAGGCAGTCATCTCCTCAAACCACCATCCCCAACGAGCTACCCCTATAATCATTATCAAAAACGACAAAGCGAAAACAAGAAGTAACCATTTGCTTGACAATTTCAATCTTTCAACAGGAGCTACCTTTTGCGAAGTCAGTGAATCAGGTAGTGGTGTTTGGTATGCAATTGACAGTTGTGGGTTTCTTTTTACTCTCTCCGCATAACGTATGACATACGCAATGGTGATAGTCAAAGAGGCAATAAGCATAATGACACGAATGGTTGTTCCTGTAGTCCAGTCCACACCTGCTGCGTCAGAAGCTATAATGACTGAGAACGGATTGATGGTCGCCGCCATCGTTCCTATAGAGGAACCTAAATAAATAACCGCTAACGGAACCATCAGGTCATAACCTGCGGCTAAAAAGACAGGAATCAAAATCGGATAAAAAGCCAAAGTTTCTTCGGCAAGTCCAAAAGAAGTTCCTCCCAAAGCAATGAGTGTACACACGATGATAATCAATATACCTTCACGTCCTTTGAGTTTATGAGACAAATAACCTACCCCTTCGTTTAACGTTCCTGAATTGTTAAAAACTCCAATGAATCCCCCCAGAATCAGTACAAATAAGATGATGTCTATAGTTTCATAAATTCCTCTTATGGGAGCGAATAAAACCTCTTTAACTCCTTGAGGGTGAGGAGATGTTTCTGTGTAGGTGTTTGGAATTGATACAGGCTTTTTAATTTTCCCTTCCTTAAATTTGGCAATATTGATAGCTATGGATTTTTCGTCCAAAGTCTGTTGCGTAGCTGGGAGAGTTTGGGTTATTTCCTTGGATTTTAACACAAAAACATCTTGAGTAGCGTCATAGGTTAGAGTGTCATACGAACCCGATGGCAACAAATAAGTTAGCAATGCGGCAAACATAATCACTATCATCAGAACCGTATAAGGGGTTGGGAATTTTAAAAATCGTTTCATTTTTTTGTTTTATCGAAAATGTTTTATTTATTGTTAAACGTATTCATGGTTATGTTGATACCGGACAAACCAAAAGAAAGTACCGCTTGAACACATTTTTCCAATCGTTCGGGTAAGGCCGTGTTTTCTTCGTCGCTCCATTCCCCTAATACGTAGTCCACCTGTTTTCCTTTAGCAAAATCATTACTGATTCCAAAACGGAGCCGTGCGTAATTGGTACTATTCAATTGGGCTTGTGTGTCTTTCAGTCCGTTATGACCTCCATCACTCCCTTTGGATTTGATGCGAATTGTTCCAAAAGGCAGGTTTAAGTCATCAGTAATTACTAACAGATTTTCCATGGGAATATTTTCCTTTTCCAACCAATAGCGAATGGCTTTTCCGCTCAGATTCATATAGGTAGATGGTTTCAATAGAATAAAGGTTCTTCCTTTGTGCTTTACCTCAGCCAAATCCCCTAATCTTTGTGTAGAAAAAGTTGTAGTATGTTGAGATGCTAAAAAATCAACCACTTTAAAACCAATATTATGACGTGTGTTTTTGTATTCCTCGCCAATATTTCCCAGTCCTACGATCAGATATTTTTTCATTTTATGACTGCTTAAACAAAGATATTAATACCCTCCTATCGCTCCGAGAAATCCTACGATTAATAACACTCCTATAAGAATCAGAATGTACAACGATAGCATCACGATGGTAAAGATTCCCATAAATTTGTAATGAGACTTCAAATTTTCAAAAGCTCTACTAAAAACAATTCTGTTGCTCGTTTTCAATGAATCTTTCATGTTTGTAGCAAAATCATACAGATATTTTATGGGAAAGTAATAGACTGCCGCCATACCTAAATATAGAACTCCAACAAAAGCAAGAGGAAAAGGAGTATCCTCCATGCTGGAAGCAATCACTCCGAAAATAATTGTGAAAATAGATACTAGCACAAGAATCGCTATGCCTACGAACCCTAGAATAGCTAAAAATTTCGCCCATTTAGCAATTTCTTTTAGATTTTCCTGAATGCTTTGTGTAAACTCTAATTTGTCAGCACTCAAATATTGATTCTCCATTTTTTTTCGTATAACTTTTTCTAATTAACAATGATTTTAAAAGCCGAATTTCTTAGCAAAGATTTAGCGTTCGAATTCTTTTAAAGTGCTTATAATGATATCAATACACACTTTCAATTGCTCTTGGTTAATAACCAATGGAGGAGCAAAACGAATGATATTTCCGTGAGTAGGCTTTGCTAACAGACCTTTATCGCGCATACGTAAACATATATTCCATGCGGTGTCGCTTTCTTCTGTATCGTTGATAACTACCGCATTAAGTAATCCTTTTCCACGCACTGCTGTAGCGATATTTGAGTTTTCGATATACGCACCGATTTCCTTACGGAAGATTTCACCCATTTTTTGTGCATTTTCGGCCAGTTTTTCGTCTTTTACCACTTGTAGCGCTTCGATAGCTACAGCTGCGGCTATAGGATTTCCGCCAAAGGTACTTCCATGTTGCCCTGGCTTGATCACGTGCATTACCTCATCATCTGCTAAAACCGCACTCACTGGATAAGTTCCTCCACTCAAAGCCTTTCCTAACACCAAAATATCTGGCTTTACGTTTTCATGATCAACAGCTAAACGTTTTCCTGTACGAGCAACTCCTGTCTGTACCTCATCGGCGATAAACAGTACATTGTATTTTTCACAAATAGCTTTGGCTCCACTCAAAAATCCATCCGAAGGAACGTATACACCTGCTTCCCCTTGAATAGGCTCTACCAAAAATCCTGCAACATTCGGATTTTCAGCCAAAAAAGACTCCAAAGCTCCCAAATCATTGTACGGAATGCTTACGAATCCCGGTGTGTAAGGTCCAAAGTTCTTACGTGCGTTTTTGTCTGAAGAAAAAGAAACGACTGTAGTAGTACGTCCGTGGAAATTTTGCTCACAAACCACGATAATCGCTTGGCTCTCAGGGAGATTTTTTCGTTCGTACGCCCATTTTCGGCATATTTTGATAGCTGTTTCTACTGCCTCAGCACCAGTGTTCATCGGTAACATCTTTTCAAATCCGAAATATTCGGTAATATATTTCTCATATACCCCTAACTTATCGTTGTAAAACGCGCGTGAGGTCAACGTTAAAGTTTGTGCCTGTTTAGTCATCGCTTCGATAATTCTAGGGTGGCAATGCCCTTGATTCACAGCTGAATATGCAGAAAGAAAGTCAAAATATTTCTTCCCCTCCAAATCCCACACGTACACACCTTCGCCTTTGCTGAGTACTACAGGTAGTGGATGATAATTATGGGCTCCATATTTGTCTTCAAGCTCCATCGCTTGTTGTGAAGATAATTTTTCTGTTTTCATATCTAAAAAAGTATAAATCGTTAAAAAAGTTTGGCAATATACGAAATAGATTTCTCTTTGCAAAGAAAAATTACCTTTATAAGTTGGATGTAGCGTCAACAAAAACACCTTAACCATTTTTAATTTTCTAAAATTATGTTTTATTTTGCATTTCCGTACGATGAATTCCTTTTGATACAAGGCTGAAAACTATTAAACTTCACCTTTTATTTTCTTGATTTGTACTGATACCATTTAATAACCAACACATATTGTAAATGAATCTTTCGTTATTTGGAAAAACTATATCCAGCGGACTTAAATATTTCGCTTATTTCTTTTTATTTTTTCTCGCTAATCGTTTCCTATTTTTATACGTATATGGTAATTATGAGCAACTGTCCTCTATATTCCACAAAACCAAATGTGCTAAAATTCAAAACGAAATGTACATTTTTTAAACGTACGTACAAAGCAATCAAATGTATTACTCAACAAAAAAAGCCCCTTTTGGGGCTATATTTTACCCCGTAGATAGACGAGGCACTAATGCGGATGCAACGGAATAATCTTTGTTGTCAGATGTTCGTTTTGCATAAAATTTGGCAACTAACAACAACAAGTTTATTTGTTATTGATTTTTTTCAGTAAAACTAACTTGTCTAATGTCTTTATCTATCTTTTTTATTTTATAATTATTGTTTTCTTTTGAATATCTTCCTTGTAAAATAGCAGGGTGTATTCCGTAATGTTTAGAAACACTCATCACAGAACTTTCATTATGAAAATTTATCGATTTTATTTTTTTCCACACATCATCAGGAATAAGCAGTTTAGATGCTAATTCATCAGCCTCTTGTTCTTCTTTTTGGTGCTTTTCTTCCAAATTGATGTATTCCTTTCTGTTATTATTCACCAAATGCAAATAAATATGAGAAAGCTCGTGAAAGAGCGTAAAAGCAAAAGAATCTATACTTTTGTTTCTCAAACTCAAACATATAGTAGGGTTTTCACTCCAAAAAGAAACTCCATCTACTGCACAATCTTTTGGTTTTGGAACTATTAGAAATTTTATTCCGTAAGAACTTAAAACTTCTTTTACTTCATCTAATATATTTTCTTTATTTTTATATAAAACCTCGCTTATTGCCTTAAAAACCTGTTCCTTTTCAGATTGGTTAAAGTCCGAAACATACAATTGACTTGCCTTATATTTCACATAATTTACCCAACAAACAAGGCTGTTTCTCTCAATATTTGATTTTTCGGACTTTCTAAATCGTTGATATTCTAACTCTGCAAATCGCCCAACAAATCCATCTAAATCGCTAACTCCAAACACTTTAAAAATAATGTTGATGTTTTGCTTTAAGTCATCAGTGATAACCCCCTCACGTTTGAAAAATGGCATACGAATATAGGATTTTATTACACTCCATATTTCATTGTTTTTCACAAATTCTTGATGTTTTTCCTCCACTCTTCGTTTGTCTATTTCATAATCAGCCTGTGCGTTGAGCCAAAATTTAGCAGGAATTCCCAATACTTTTTCTAATCTCAATGCGATGTCTGTATTTATATTTTTTTTACCCTTAATAATTTCATTAACAACAGATTTTGGTAAATCCATTTCCATAGCCAAATCTTTTTGACTCATCTCCCTTGCTTGTATTTCATCAAGAAGATGTTCGCCGGGGTATGTTGCTTGTTTTGGTACTAATTTTTTTATATTTATCGTTGCCATTCTCCTCTTTATTTACTGATAATGATTACTTAATTCTTCAATGGACAAAATAATTACTTTACCCTCTTCGTCTTCTATTTCTTCAAAAATGATTCTGTATTTTATATCTACTCTCACAGATGATTTTCCACTTAAATTACCTTGCAACTTTTCATAATTTAATGATTTAAATAAAAAAGCATCTTCTATTTTTTCTAATGATTTTAATCTATCTACTGTTTTGATGAATAATTTTTGAAGATTACCATTTGATTTTAATTCTTTATTTTTGACCTTTCCTCCCTCATAAAATCTTGCTATTGCTAACTCTTCATCTATAAATTCTATCTGCATTGCGGTGAAATTTATTTTTGCACAAAGATATAAAAAGTTCGTGATTTAGCGAACTTTTTTGAGGTTTTATTTAAAATATTTTCGGTCTGAATTTCAAGAAGCCTGCCACTACAAGCAATATAAGTCCTGCAATGATGTATGCCGAAGCTGGCAACCATAATATCCGACAAGTTTTTGAATACGATAGTGAGAATGCTTTTCTCCAGCGAAGTGTTCCGATACTTTTCTACGTTCCAGAAGATTATAAACCCCTGTTCTTTGATGCAAACGTTATGGCTTCGCACAAAGATATTTTCCCTACGTTATTTCATTTGAGCCTTTCCAATCAAAAATATATGTATTCGGGAGATGATTTATTTTCAAAATCTTTAAATTATCGCTTTGGTATAAATGATTATAACTTCATTGCAGATTCTCTCGGAGTACTCTTCAAAGGAAACCAAAAGCCATTATATTTTACGTGGAAAGACAGTACAAAACGGAAACTTGCTCCTAACAATTCTGATAGTCCACACGCAGAATTTCTGTCAAACAAACTGAAAAGTTTCGAAACTTTACAGACAATCCAAATTTATTCCGACATCAAAAATCAAAAAAAGAACTAACGGATTGGGTTTAGTAACAACAGTATCCCATAAAAAACCAACGCAAATTCGTGACAAAAGAAAAGTCGTAGCTTTTTAAATGTAAAACTACTAAGGTGAAATTCTGCTATTTCGCTCAAATTGGCATACCGTTTGTTTTACTAAGTGGAACCGAAACATCAGTGATGATTACAGTAAATTCAATAATGATTTGAAGTGTTCCTACACTTGTTTTACATCAGAAATTCACAAAGGCTAACGTCTTTTTTAGAAGAATCCTTCCTTTGCTTTGTTGTATAAATAGTTTGTTTATTCTATATTTGCGAGGGACTCTTAATGCTGAAATTCTTTTTATTCAATTAAAAATCAGTAATAAAAAGTGAACTTTCTTTTTTAAAAAAGAGAAAAAAGAGAAGTTTTCAGCAAAGGACGATATTCTCTTTTTCATCAAAACCTCAAAACCTTACACGATGAACTACGACCGCATTAACGAAAAACTAACCATACTTGCCGATGCCGCCAAGTACGATGTTTCTTGCTCTTCAAGCGGAGGCAACCGAAAAAACACCCATAAAGGCTTAGGAAATTCGGCACCCTCGGGCATATGCCACACCTACACCGAAGACGGACGCTGTGTGTCTCTGCTCAAAATATTACTCACCAACCACTGTATTTACGATTGTATCTACTGCGTATCCCGAAAAAGCAACGACATTAAACGAGCTGCTTTTACTGTAGATGAAGTGGTGGATTTGACCATCAACTTTTACCGTCGTAACTACATCGAAGGGCTATTCCTCAGCTCGGGAATTTTCAAAAATGCCGACTACACGATGGAACGCCTGATTCTTATCGCCAAAAAATTAAGAACCGAGCATCGTTTCAATGGGTATATTCACCTGAAAACCATTCCAAATGCCTCGCCAGAGCTTTTGCAAGAAGCCGGTTTGTGGGCTGACCGACTCAGCATCAATATGGAAATTCCTACCGTTTCGGGCTTAAAGCTATTGGCTCCTGACAAAAGCCACGAGCAGATGATTCAACCAATGAACCACATAAAAAACAGCATCGTACAAGCTCAATCGGAACGAAAAATCATAAAATCAACTCCCAAATACGCTCCTGCCGGACAAAGTACACAGTTTATCATCGGTGCAGCGGGCGAAAACGACGTACAAATTATCCTCAGTGCCGACCATTTTTACAAGCAATTTCAACTCAAAAGGGTATATTATTCGGGCTATGTTCCTGTTACGGCCGATAGCAGACTACCCGCACTTACCACGCCTGTTCCCACGATTCGGGAAAATCGGCTTTATCAGGCAGATTGGCTGATGCGCTTCTACGGATTTGAAGCACGCGAAATTTTAACGCCTCAAAATCCTTTTTTGGATTTAGAGATAGACCCAAAACTAGCTTGGGCACTTAGAAATCCCCAACTTTTTCCCGTGAATTTACAAACAGCAACCTATGAAATGATTTTGCGTGTTCCAGGTATTGGGCGAACTTCGGCTTACAAAATCGTGAATTCCAGAAGATTTCAGACCATTACAATGGACCATCTGAAAAAAATGGGGGTTGCCGTAAATCGAGCTAAATTCTTCATTGATTTGGCAGAAAAGAATCCGTTTCTAAAATATTTAGACCAACTTGAACTTAGGCAATTGGTTATCAGTAGTATGAAATCTAAATATAAAAATCATTTTTCCCAGCAATTGAGTTTATTTTGATGATACGTTTGGTCTATGATGGCAGTTTCGAGGGATTGCTTACGGCTGTTTTCGAAGTTTTTGAATACCACTATGCGGATGTTGAGATTGTATGTAGTACTCATACCCTTGGTGCACTTTTTTTGGAAGAACAAGAGGTGGTAACCCATTTTGAAAAAGCAGAACGCGTAGTGAAAGGCATTGAAAAGTATGCCGATAAATCCGCAGTAAACCAACTTCTGAAAGTATTTCTATCGGAAGACCCTCAGCGAGAGTCTTTGATTCTGTATGCCGTACGCTATTTAGTAAGTACCAAGGAAAATATTTTCGAAAATTATGCCGATGCTCAAATGATGCGCATTGCTCGTTTGGTAAAGTCCGTTCAAAGGGAATCCCACAGAATGAAAGCCTTCGTGCGTTTCCAAAAACTGCAAGATGAGAGTTTTTTCGCTCAAATAGCTCCCGATTTTGATGTTCTACCTTTAATCATCAAGCATTTTAAAGACCGATATGCGGACCAAAAGTGGATGATTTACGACCTCAAACGCGGTTATGGTATTTATTATGACTTAGAAGAAGTACTTCCTGTAGTTCCTGACGCTGCTACCAAGCAAAAACTTAGAAATCCTGAGGCTTTTTTCCACGAGGAGGAGCGCCCCTACGAAACGCTTTGGAAAAGCTACTTTCAAAGTGTGAATATCAAGGAGCGATACAACCCAAAACTCCACCGACAATACGTTCCTAAACGCTATTGGAAGTATTTGGTAGAGAAATAGAAAGTAATTTATACCTTTTATGAACTTTGAAAGAATGACTTTTTTGGGCATCCTCGAAATTTTATAAGTCAACAAAGCAAGACTTAAGATTTTATATTTTTGAGCATTTCTGTAAATATAAGGGCTACTTAGTTGATTGCATTGTTATTTTATAAATACTTTTATTAGAAGTATATTTTAATGAAAAAACAATTTTTTGTAAAAATATATTTTACTAATTGTTTTTTTATGCATACTTTTGCAGCCTTAATCTATAAAAGATCGCAATGTCAACTGATAAGCAACCTTCCATTATTTCAATTTTACCTCTTTTAATTTTCGTAGGGATATTCCTATGGAGTGGTATTTACTTCAATAATTTTTACTCTATTCCTTCTCCACTGATTGCTTTGGCAGGTGTGGTAGTGGCTCTATTGATTTACAAATCGACTTTAAAAGAAAAAATACAGATTTTTTTTACAGGAGCAGGAAACAGTAATGTATTAGCAATGTGTGTTATAAGTTTACTTGCTGGAGGGTTTTCATTCGTAACGAAAGCCTCGGGAAGTGTCGATTCGATTGTAAATTTAGGAACGTACTACATCTCTCCTGCGTATCTGCCGTTGGGTGTATTCCTCGTGTCATCCTTTTTGTCCTTTGCCACAGGGACATCCGTAGGAACCATTATGACTTTGGGTACTATAGTTATTGATTTGGCTACGCAATCACAGTCCAACATATCATTGGTGGGAGCCTGTTTGCTTTCGGGAGCCATGTTTGGTGATAACCTATCCTTGATTTCAGATACTACCATTACTTCTACACAAACGATGGGAGCCGAAATGAGCGACAAGATGAAAGCAAATAGTAAGATAGCTATACCAGCCGCTATATTGACAATGATTATTCTAATTTTCATAGGAAATTCGGACGTGCAACCAGCTGTAAGTAAAGCTACTGCTGACTTTGATGTGGTACTTATTTTACCGTATATTGCCGTAGTTGTACTTTCTTTGTTGGGAGTAAACGTATTCGCCTCGTTATTTACAGGAATTATTTTTGCTGGAACTCTGGGTGTCATCTACGGAAAGTTTGATTTTCTTGGTTTTACAACTAATGTCTATGAAGGTTTTATGAGTATGTCTGAAGTATTTTTACTGTTTTTCTTCACTGGAGGATTAGCAACTTTAGTTGAATATTTCGGAGGTATTCGTTTTCTTATGAATGGTATTCAAAAATACATAAAATCCTATAAAACAGCACTTTTAGGAATAGGAGCTTTGGTGAGTTCTGCGAATTTGTGCGTAGCAAACAATACAGTTTCAATCCTAATTGTATCGAAAATCAGTCGAAAAATCAGCACAAAATTCAATATCGCACCTCGCAATGGAGCTTCAGTTTTGGACATTTTTTCATGCTACGTGCAAGGAATCATCCCCTACGGAGCCCAGGTTTTAGGACTTATCTATTTGAGTAAAAACACTATAAATTATCCCGAATTGGTACTATATGCTGTTTATTTACACTTGTTGCTATTGCTAACTTTGGGATACATTATTTTTCGAAGTAAAAAAACTTTGCTCGAAAAATAGTTTTTTAGTATTGAATATCGTAATTTTGTGCGCATATGTAAAAACAATCTTATGAGATTTATAGAATTAGCACAAAACCGATATACAACAAAAGCATATAATAACAAGAAAATTGACCAAAATCTCATTTGCGAACTGAAAGAGATTTTGCGTTTAAGTCCTTCATCAATCAATTCACAGCCTTGGCGCTTTATCATTGTTTCAGACGAAAAGACAAAACGGGCCTTAGCTGATGTTTCTCATTTTAACAAGAGTAAAATCAACGAAACTAGTCATTTAGTAGTTTTTTTAGGTTTTAAAGACCTTCGTAAATTTGAAAAACAAATCACTGATTTTCTCCCAGAAGGTGCGGTGAACTACTATCACCAAGTACTAAAACCCAAAGGCGATGAACAAGTTCATATATGGCTAAACAAACAAGTATACATTTCATTAGGATTCTTTTTAAGTGCTTGTGCATCAATGAACATTGATTCTACAGCTATGGAGGGCATCCAAAATGAGAAATACGATGAAATCTTACAAGAAGAAGGTTATCAAACTTTATTTGCGGTCGCTATCGGTTATCGCCATGAAGATGACGCAAACCAGCCAGACCGAAATCCAAAATTACGGTTACCCTTAGAACAGGTTGTAAAAGAGATATAGAAGGCATTGTTAAATTATTATATTTAATTGATTATTCAGCTTCAGAAATAAAAGTTTCAAGGAATTTTCTAACATTGTTTTTGACTTCGAGTAACATTTTCCTTTTCTTTTAAATCTTGCCAAATAATGTCTTATTCTACTATTATATCCCTCCACTGTAAAGGTTTCTGCTTTGGATTCCATATGCTTTTCACTTGGAATTACCTCTGAATAACTCTTCCAATAATCACTACAAAAACCATTGATATCTCTGTTTTTCAATTTCTTCCAAAGTTTCAAGAAAGTTTCTGTGTCTCGTTTGCCACAAACAAAACCGATGAACTTTTTCCCAAGTCTATCAATAGCAATCCAACTCCAACAGTAGTTTTTTTTGACTGTACATAACTGTGAATCTCGTCCAATTCCACTATTTCAATAGGCTCTTCATTCTGCGGAAATTCCACAGATTCTCCCCATTTCTTCACCCACCGATAAACCGTTCCGTAGCTAATATTCAATATCCTTCCAATAGCTCGAAATCCTAATCCTTCCAAATACATTTGCAAAGCAAGACGCTTTTGTTCTGGCGTTTTCACATCCGATTTCTTCTCAACACTGAAAAAATAATCACAATCTTTACATTTATATCGCTGTCTGCCTCCAACAAAACCTGCTTTAATCTTATTTAACGATTCACATCTGGTACATTTCATAACGCTAAATTATATAAAATATATCAGAATAACAATACCATATAGAAATATTTCAGTTGTATAAATCTACGCTTGTAGTTGAAGCAACCTCGAGTCCAAATAGCACCTATCTCTTGATTTCGAGAGGTGTATTCTTGTGATGGATGGTGATTAATCTAGCAAAACAATACACCTTGACTGAGGAGTGTTGTTCTACGCTATCAGACTACCACCTGAATTTACGTAAAATTTTCTTGAATGGTGATTTATTCTTTTGATTCTTAGCCCCGTAACCATAACCATAGTTATAACCATAATAGGGTGTCATATTTCCTAAAGAAACATCGTTGAGAACCACTGCCATATTAGGCAGCCTCTTGTCATCGTACAATCTTTGAACGGACTCAAGCATTCGCTTATCAGAAAAATTCTCACGAATTACATAAACACAAGCGTCCGCATGTTTAGCTATCAATAGAGTGTCGGCAACCACATTAACAGGAGCTGTATCAACGATAATGTAATCAAATTCTTGCTTAAGTTGTTCAAACATTTTTGTTATTTTTGAACTGGTTAGCAATTCTGCTGGATTTGGAGGTACTACCTTGGTTGGCAACACATAAAACTCCCTGAAATTAGGGATTTTCACTATCACCGACGACAGATCGATATCCGAAGCCAAATAGTTAGTAAGACCAACCGAGCGTAAATTTAATTGCTCCCCTATTTTTGGATTTCGGATATCCATTCCTATAAGTAGTGTTTTTTTTCCAGAAACAGCAAATGTAGCCGCCAAATTGACTGATACGAATGTTTTACCTTCTTCTGGAAATGAGGAGGTAACAAGAATCGTTTTGCTTTGTCCTTGAGGGGTGTCGTTCAAAACAAAATCCATATTAGTACAAACCATTTGGAACCCCTCTGCCAAAGGAGAAAGAGTATCTAATGTTACTATTTGCTGAGTATCATCCGTATGTGGAATTTGCCCAACAAAAGGTACTGACAATCGCTCTTCGACATCTGATTTACTTCGCACTTTTATGTTAAATAATTCCATTATGTAGATAACCAAAAACGGAATTATACAACCTAGAACAATTGCTCCCAAGAGTATGATCATCGGGCGGGGCGAGATGGGGGTAGCCCCTCCTAAAGCTCTATCTATAACTTTAGCTTTGGGAGCTAAAGCCGCCATAGAAATCTCTGCTTCCTCTCGTTTTTCTAATAGATACAGAAATAAGGATTCTTTTACGCTTTGTTGCCGAGTTATTTCTCGCAATTCTTTTTCTAAAGTAGGAATGGTGCGTACACGTCCACTCAAAGAAGCTTGTTTTTTGCTGATCTCATTTTTCTGAATCAACAAATTCGATTTCATAAGCAATAGATTCTCTTTAATGGTTATTTTAAGAGCTTCGATTTCTTCTTCTATTTGCTCAAGCATAATGTTTCCTTCTCCTGCATTGAGAGCTATTTGATTTCGATGAATCGTCTTTTTGTTATGTTCCTCAATAGCTGCAGATAGCACTTGATTTGATGTAAAAACATCCAAAAGAGGAAAGGTTTTTCCCGTGCTTTTCACATCAATAAACCCTTTTATGGTGTTTTCTATAAGTTCAATTTGAGTGGTTGCTTCTACGTATTTTCTGTCAAATAAGTTTGCATTTTCTAAATTGAACTGAGCATCTGTCTGAATATTAGTAACTCTGTTTTCTTTTTTGAATATTTCGGCATGTTTTTCAACCTCATGTAACTCTTTGGTGAGGACTTCCAAACGCTTTGTAAGAAAATCAGAAGTATTCTGTGATATAAATCGCTGGTCAGTAATGGTTTCTGTATTGTATATTTCGACGAGAGTATTCAGATAATCTTCCGCTTTCTTTTTATTTTGATGGCTCACGGACAATTCTAACACAGATGTGTTTTTCCCAACTAATTTAATATTTAAACTACTTCTGTAGCCTGAAGCCACTCTAATAGGATCTTCAATATCAATCCCTATTGAGTATGGAAATTTTGTATTTTCTGCTGATTTATGTATAGAGAACTGCCCAATGTGATTTTGGATTATCTCTCCATAGCGAAACGTTCCTAACGGTTGTTCATCTTCAAATAGTGTAAATTCATTTTCCTCGCCGACGACCTTCAATTTGACGGATGACCGAACCAAAGTTTCGATGGATATAAAAGCAGGTGTATTGTTATAAACATCAAATGTCTTTACTTTTCCCTCAGAAATGTAAGATATATGAAGATTTAGTTTCTGTACGACCTTTTCAGATAAAGTCCGTGATTTCAGTACTTCTATCTGATTTTCAATATTATCCTTAATATCTTTGAGTATGTCCAAATCCGACAAAGCAGAAAGTTCATTCACTACTCCTCCTTTTTTGTCGTCTTTAAGCATTACAGTAGTTGTTGCTCTGTAAATAGAGGGAGCATATCGCAAGTAGGCATAAGCAAAAATGAAAGCTACGACCACACTAATAGCAAACCACAGCCAACGAGAAAGGTAGGGCTGAATTATTTTTGAAAAATCTATCTTCTCGTCTTTTTCATTAAAGGATAACTGATTTTCCATAACCTAAAATTTTAGTAATAAGGCAATTACAGTAATTGTTACCGAAATAGCAGATAAGATAGTACTTGTATCTAAACCTAATACGGAAGAATTTATTCGTGTTTTATTAGGTTCAACATACACCACATCGTTCTGAGCTAAGTAGTAGAAATCGGAGTTCATAAATTCAGAGGAAGACATATCCACCACATTAAAAGTTCTTTGCCCATCCTGTTCACGAATGATAATAACATGACTACGCTTACCATAGATGGTCATATCTTCCGCCATACTCAACGCTTGTAATAATGTAATACGCTCCGATTCAATAGTAAACGTACCAGGCTTTCGTACCTCTCCTTGCACAGTTACCTTGAAATTAGCGATTCGAAGATTCACAGTTGCATCCTTGATAAAAGTGCGAACCGCTTTGGTCAATACATCAATCGCTTCATTACGAGTCAGACCTCCTAATTTAATATTTCCAATAACTGGATAAGTGATATATCCATCCTTATCAATCAAGTAGGTTTGTAGTGGTGAAGATCCTTCCGCAGCTACGCCTGTATTTTGAGTTTTATTAAAATCCGAAAGTAGTTCCTCCGTTTGTGAATTAATAATTATTTTTAATAAATCATCAGGTTGGAGCCTAATTTCATAGGATTTTAAAATCTCTGTTTTATTGTTTTCAATATCCGAAAAGTACGCAACATTCTTTCTTGAGGTACAAGAAAAAAGTATTGAAACTAAACATATTATTACGGATATTTTTTTCATTTTCATGTTATTTTAGTTCTCTTTGTACTTTTTCAACTACCTCCTTGAACTGAGCATCAGTGAGCGAGACCTTGTGCCCAAAAGTCATTTCTTTCATCTCATTGATAGGAATAAGATGTACGTGTACGTGAGGTACTTCCAACCCTATGACAGCCACCCCTACACGATTACAAGGAATAGCTCGTTCCAAGGCTTGAGCAACTTTTCGCGAAAATGTCATTAGTTCGTTGTAGGTGGTTTCATCCAGGTCAAACAATTTATCTGCCTCCTTTTTGGGAACACAAAGGGTATGCCCTATCGCATTGGGATTGATATCTAAAAACGCGATAAAACACTCATTTTCAGCGATTTTATACGCAGGAATTTCTCCTTGAATGATTTTTGTGAAAATACTCGCCATTGGTCAGTTGTTTTTTAGATGATTTATCGACTAATTTCTAAAATTTCCATTTTCAATATGCCATTAGGCACTTGAATTTCAGCAATTTCACCAACAGCTTTGCCCAACAAGCCTTTCCCAATAGGAGAACTTACCGAGATTTTACCTGTTTTCAAATCCGCTTCACTTTCAGCTACTAACGTATATGTCATTTGCATATTGTTGCTTAAGTTCTTGATTTTCACTGTTGAAAGCACCAACACTTTTGAGGTGTCTAATTGAGACTCATCAATCAAACGTGCATTCGCTAACAATTGCTCCAATTTAGCGATTTTCATCTCTAAAAGCCCTTGTGCTTCCTTCGCTGCGTCATATTCAGCGTTTTCCGACAAATCTCCTTTATCTCTCGCTTCAGCAATTGCCTGTGATGCTTTCGGACGTTCAACGTCTTTGAGTTGGTTTAATTCATCTCTTAATTTTTTTAATCCCTCAGCTGTATAATACGATATGTTATTCATAGTTTATGTAAATTTAAAAAAAACGAAAAATCCTCATTGGTTTGAGGATTCGGTGCAAAGATACAAATATTTTTTTGTTTTATTACCAATTATAGATTATTTAACGAATCATTCAATAGTCTAATTTTCAATTCTATAACGGATAATTCAGATTTTCTTCCTTCATATTGTAAAGCACTTCTTCAAGATATTTCTTTGCCTCAAACTTTGCCATTGGTAAATTGTTGTTGTAAAAGTTACCACATTCTAAGGCTGATGCTCCTGGGATTTCTCCTTCAAAATGAGTCATGTATTCAAACAATCGCGTGATAAGTGGCAGAATATCCTCTGAAGTGTAATCCCCTGCTAAAATAAGATAATTCCCTGTCATACAGCCCATCGGCCCCCAGTAAATGATTTTATCTTTCCAATCGCTATTTCGCAACCAAGTAGCTGCTAAGTGTTCAATAGTATGAATTTCAGCACCTCCCAACACAGGCTCACGATAAGGCAATTTCATGCGAATGTCAAACGAAGTAATTACTTCATTGCCAACAAAATCCTTACGCGAAACAAAAATACCACGTTGCAATTTCAAATGATCTATACAAAAACTGGCTATCCTTTCCATATGATTAAAAATTTCGGCAAATATACTCCTTTTTCATTTATAAGCAAAAATACGACGCTATACTAACAGTCAGTTCTCATAAAGGCAAAAGCATACAACAAAATCTTCCATAATACCACATCGAATTGAATTTTTGGCAAGCTATAATGGATAAAACTCAATTGTACTATGTAGCTTTAAAACATTGAATTAAAACACAAAAGGCATTAGAGTTTAATTCGGATTATGCACCAGTAAAAATATCTAAAGGAAGATGTATTAATTATCAGAAGAGATTGAAGCTGTTAAAAAAAAACAATTGAATTCATTATTTATTTTCATACATCGTTCTTTTCCTTAGATGAAAAGAAGCAAAAATCAAGGCTTTGGATATTTGCCTAAAAATCAGACTCATGTCGCTAAAATTTTCCAAACTTGCTTCCTATGGTCGCTTCGAACAATGGAAAATTTTCACGCTTTATTCGTTGATTTTCTTAACGCCAAATCTCCAATCCGATTAAAAGCGGTCAAAATGCTGAAAAATCAGCATTTAACCGTTAAAAAATACATGCAATTAAGTAGTGAACTCAAAAAAACAAATTGTGTTTGTGGTATATTCTAATTTCTGCATTAAGTAAAATTGCAAAAAAGTGTCCCACATAGACTTTGGATTACACCACAAACACAATGAAAAGTATTTAAAAATAAAAAAACTAACCTAAGATTCCGTCAAGAGCTTCTGTGTATGTTTTTTTAGGGGCAACACCCACTTGTCTACCTACCACCTCTCCATTTTGGAATACTAATACTGTTGGAATGTTTCGCACTCCATACTTAGAAGCAAATTCTTGGTTGTTGTCTACGTCCACTTTTCCTACAACTACTCTTCCTTCATATTCCTTTGAGATTTCCTCAACCACAGGAGCTAACATACGACAAGGTCCGCACCAAACTGCCCAAAAATCTACCAATACGGGTTTATCACTCTTCAAAACCACTTCTTCGAAAGTAGCATCTGTTATTTCTAAAGCCATTTTTAAATTGTTTTAAGTGTTAATGGAGGCAAAGATAATAAATCAAATTCAATATACACAGTCTGTTATATAAATTTTAACTATATCCGTATCGATTTTGTTTATTTAAATAGGATTAAAATAAAAAAGCTACCCATTGTAGGGTAGCTTTTGTTGGCTCACAAGGACTCGAACCTTGAATAACAGAACCAAAATCTGCTGTGTTACCATTACACCATGAGCCAATCGTTATTTTTGCGGTGCAAAGATACGTAAGTTTTTTAAACTTCCAAATAAAATAACGATAAAAATATTTTTATTATCTGATTATCCTATTTAATTAACTAAATATCAAGATGTTAACTCTTAAATATTTTTTGATTATTTTATTAAAGTTATTAAAATAACTCCATTTTTTCCTTTTTCACCATATGCTTCAAGAGCTTTTTTGTCTTTCAACACTACTATGGATTGAATATTTTCAGCGCCAAGATCGGCTAATTTTGTATATTCCATTTCTTTTCCGTCAACTAATAACAAAGGGTCATTTGCCTTTTTTCCATTCATTTTAAAGGCTGTTACTTTTTGTGTTACTTGAACTTCCTTAACGTCAACAACTTTTGAATCAGACATGAGGGTATCGGACTCTTGTTTTAGTTTTAGAACGGTCATATTACCACTTGTAACTGGGGCTTTTCTGGAGGACTTTGAAAGTTTAAACGTCTTTTTGTCTTTTGCTTTTTTTGCAAATTCCTCTGGAACATTTCCTTGGGTGTAGATTTCAACAACGCCATTTTTACCTTTTTCGCCATACATTTTTGTCGCTTTTTCATCTTTGAGCACGTTTATCCATCCAATGTTGTCCGCAGGTATTCCTGAAATTGCTTCCTTTGTTGCCTCTTTCCCGTCAATGAAAAACAACGGTTGCGGATTTTTATCATCAGTCACATAGCCTAAAACTACTATCTGAGGCTCTTTTTCTTGTGCTTGTATCGTTTCTGTTGAAGTTAACGACATGGTTAAAGTGGTAGCCAACGCCAGAGCTACATAGCCCCATTTGGCTTTTGCGGTTGATTTGTTTTTCATTGTCATATAAATACGTTTTTTTAGGTTACTTGTTTCAAAATTATGTGCCATAGCTATTCGTTCAGCTCCTACACATAGGTGAATGAGTTGCTTTCGGTACTCGTTAGGATGGGTGGTTTGTTCAATTACTCGCTGATCAGCTTGAAATTCGTGTACAGTAATTAGTTGATTTTTAAGCAACCACACAAAAGGATTCCACCAAAAGGCTAAGCAATAAAGCTGTGCAAAAAGTAAGTCCCACGAATGCCTAAATTCAACATGAGCCAACTCGTGTTTGATAATATTATCAGCTCCTTTCGTCATATCTTCTTCAGAAATAACTACATAACCAAACCAACTAAATGGAGATACCTTTTTCTTGGTCACATATATATTCTTGTTATTTGTTGTTTTTTCAAGTGTGGCTCTGCTAACAATTCGACCAATGAATATAATTCCGATAAGATATCGAAGTAAAAAGAGCAAAATACCTACCACATAAACAATCCATAGGAGAGTTGTAAAGCTATAGCTATTACCACTTCCTGTTGCTACGATTGACTCTGTTTGAGTCTCTGAAGAGGATAGCTCAAATGCAACTATTTGTTTTTCAGCGAATATACTATCATAAGGAAGTGGAATATTTACTAAAGGACACATCATTCCTATTGCAAAAATCAGCAATAGGGTGATTCTATTAGTTCTATGAAAAGTGTTACCGCTGACAAACAAACGATAGCCTCCCCATAATATCCCCATAAAAACAAAATGTTTGAGCAGGTACAATACTAAATTTTCCATACTTTATTGTTTTTTTTCAATATCATCCAACAATTGTCGAATTTCTTCAATGGATAATTTTTCGGATTTTATGAACGTATTGACTACATTCAAGTACGAATTCTGAAAATATTTTGCTACAACATTTTTTAACGTTCGGTTGTTGTATTCCTCTTTGGAAATCAGTGGATGATATTGGTAAGAGGTGCCAAACGGCTCATGTGCCAGAAACCCCTTCTCTTCAAGCATACGTACATATGTAGATATGGTATTGAAATGTGGTTTTGGATCAGGATACTGCTCTACGATTTGCTTAACAAAGAGCTTATTATGTTTCCAAAAAAATGTCATTATCTCTTCTTCTTTTGCTGTCAATTCTTTCATTTTTTTGTGTTTTATTTATTGATTTTACCTATTTATCTGATTGTTTCTATAAACTTTCATTTCGCCTCTTTCTTACCAGAAGATAGCTTTATTAATTCACAGTGCAAATTTAAACTAAAAAATTTAGTTACGCAACTATTTTTTATAGTTTATCTAAAACCATTTATTCTTAAAGGCTCTGAAAAGCTATTCGATATTTGAAATTCTGCTTTTAAAACAGCTAATACATATTTTGCAAAGTTTATTAGAAATCGTATTTTTGCAAGAAAAAATAAGTGAAACTAAACGATATTCTTCTCAAAATAAGTGAAAATCCGATATTTATTGAGCTAAACTCAAAAATTAAAGCAGGAATATCCTCTCTGCAAATCAATCATTTATCAGGAGCTTCATTATCATTTGTCATTGCCAATCTTTTCCGAAACACGAAACGAAATTTGTTTGTGATGCTTTCGGACAAAGAAGCAGCAGCCTATTTTCTGAATGATTTGGAAAGCCTGTTGGGCGATGAGCACGTAATATTTTTCCCCGATAGCTACCGCCGTCCGTATCAGATTGAAGACACGGATAACGCCAATGTTCTGCTTCGTGCCGAAGTGTTAAACCGATTGGGCTCACATCAAACGCCTTTGATTGTGGTGAGTTATCCTGAGGCTCTTTTTGAAAAGGTAATTACTCGCAAACAACTCGAAAAGAACACCTTAAAAATCAAAAAAGGAGACTCTTTATCTTTGGATTTCCTCAATGAAATGCTTTTCACTTACAATTTCAACCGAATAGATTTCGTCACCGAACCTGGGGAATTTTCAGTTCGTGGTGGTATTGTCGATGTTTTTTCTTTCTCGAACAACGAACCTTATCGCATTGAGTTTTTCGGCAATGAAATCGAAAGTATCCGAACTTTTGATGTTGAAACACAGCTTTCTACACAACAATTATCAAAAATCACGATTATTCCAAACATCGAAAATAAGGAAAATGAAGAAGTAAGGCAGTCCATTTTGGAATATATCTCGGAAGAAACGCTTTTTATCGCCAAGGATATTGATAGTTTTCCTCAAAAAATCGATAAATTATTTAATAAATCCGTCGAAATTTACGAAAAACTATCGAACGAAGTCAAACATATCGCTCCCGAAGTGCTTTTCTGTCAAAGTAATGAACTTCTGGAATGTATCAGCTCTTTTCAATCGATTTTCACAGGGGCGAACTCATTATTTTCTTCAGAAAAAATCGTTTTTAGAACTAATCCGCAACCTGCATTCAATAAGCAATTTGAACTATTAATCAGCTATTTAAATGAGAAACACGAAGAAGGTTTCACCAATTACATTATTTGTTCCACCGAGCAACAAGCAAAGCGTTTTGATGATATTTTCAAAGAAATGGAACAGAAAGTGCATTATCAAACCGCCATTTTATCGCTACACAGCGGATTTGTGGATTCGGACAATAAAATCAACATCTTTACCGACCATCAGATTTTTGAACGCTATCATAAGTTCCACCTAAAAAATGGATATGCTAAAAAACAAGCCATTACGCTTAAAGAACTCACTCAACTTACTGTTGGTGATTATGTTACGCATATCGACCACGGCATCGGAAAGTTTGCAGGATTACAAAAAATTGAAGTAGAAGGCAAAATGCAGGAAGCCATCAAACTTATCTATGGTGACCGCGATGTACTTTTTGTCAGCATTCATTCCTTACATAAAATTACGAAATACAACGGCAAAGACGGCAAGCCCCCGAAGATTTACAAACTGGGTTCGGGAGCGTGGAAAGCCCTGAAACAGAAGACAAAAGCTCGGGTTAAAGAAATCGCCTTCAACCTTATTCAATTGTATGCCAAACGGAAAGAATCTAGCGGTTTTGCCTTTGCTCACGATAGTTATCTGCAAAACGAATTGGAAGCCTCATTTCTTTATGAAGATACACCCGACCAAAGCAAAGCTACTGCCGAAGTCAAAGCCGATATGGAAAGTCCGAAACCAATGGACAGGCTCGTTTGTGGCGATGTTGGCTTTGGAAAAACGGAAGTTGCCATTCGGGCAGCCTTTAAAGCGGTTGATAACGGAAAACAAGTAGCCGTTTTGGTGCCTACGACCATTTTGGCATTTCAACATTATCAGACATTTAGTAGCAGAATGAAAAATTTTCCGGTGAGGATTGATTACTTAAATCGATTCCGAACGGCAAAAGAGAAAAAAAACATTCTGGAAGAACTCGCCAAGGGTTCGCTGGACATCATCATAGGAACACATCAAATTGTAAATGAAAGTGTTAAGTACAAAGATTTAGGACTTCTAATCGTTGATGAGGAGCAAAAATTTGGTGTGGGTGTGAAAGACAAACTCAAAACACTGAAAGAAAACCTTGACGTACTGACACTTACGGCAACTCCAATTCCAAGAACATTGCAATTCAGTTTGATGGCAGCAAGGGATTTATCAGTAATCAATACGCCTCCACCAAATCGATATCCTATTGATAGTCAAGTCATCCATTTCAATGAAGAAATTATCCGTGATGCCGTTGCTTACGAAATTCAGCGAGGCGGACAAGTATTTTTCATTAATAATCGTGTGGAAAATATCCGTGAAGTGGCAGGAATGCTACAACGGCTTGTTCCTGATGCCAAAATAGCCGTAGGTCACGGGCAAATGGACGGCAAAAGACTCGAGGAAACAATGCTTGCCTTTATGGACGGAGCTTATGACGTTTTGGTAGCAACGACCATCATCGAGAGTGGTTTAGATGTGCCTAATGCCAACACGATTTTCATCAATAACGCTCATAATTTTGGCTTGTCCGACCTACATCAAATGCGTGGACGTGTAGGACGAAGCAACAAAAAAGCGTTTTGTTATTTTATCACACCTCCGTTTGTGGCAATGAGCGATGATGCTCGTAAACGAATACAAGCCATTGCTCAGTTTTCGGACTTGGGAAGCGGATTCAATATCGCGATGAAGGATTTGGAAATACGAGGAGCGGGTGATTTGCTCGGTGGAGAACAAAGCGGTTTCATTAACGAAATCGGATTTGAAACCTATCAGAAGATTTTGCAAGAAGCCATCGTAGAGCTGAAAGAAAACGAGTTTTCGGAATTGTATCAAACGAAGGAAGAAGACAAATCATATCTGAATGACACACAAATTGATAGTGATTTTGAGCTTTTATTTCCGGATACTTACGTAAACCGAGTTGCGGAACGATTAAATCTTTACAATGAGCTAAGTAACATCAGTTCGGAAGCCGATTTACTAACCTACGAAAAGAATCTGATTGACCGCTTTGGTCAGTTGCCCTCTCAGGCTGTAGATTTACTCAATAGCGTACGTCTGAAATGGTTTGCAACCAAAATGGGAATCGAAAAATTAGTAATGAAAAACGGAAAAATGACAGGATATTTTATTTCCGACCAAGAAAGTCCATTTTATCAAAGTTCTCGTTTTCAAAAAGTATTGCAATTCGTACAACGCCACCCCGACCGATGCAAAATGCAAGAAAAAGAAACCCGCAACGGACTACGGTTGTTGCTTCACTTCAATAGTATCAATACTATTCATCAAGCCTTAAAAGTGATGCAATTGGTTTTCAACGAACAACACTCCTTTTAAAGATAAATAAATTTAAAACCATATAGAAACATAGAAAAATGCTATGTTTTTATATGGTTTTTATTTATAGAAACTATCCTTACAAAGTAAAGAATCAAGATGAGTTTGGTAATTCACACACTTGTATTCACGATTTTTTGAAAACTATTTGAACGTTACTTTTTTAATATTTTATAAATTAGTATCTTTGCCTTTCATTCAATGTAAACCAATGAAACAAACCATTTTTACAGAAACCTACAAAGTACGAAGTACACAACTGAATGTAAACAATCAGTTAGGGCTTTACGGAGTGTTGGGCATATTGCAAGATATCGCTGCCGAACACGCTGAAAATTTAGGCTTTGGCTACGAACAATTAGTCAAAGAAGGCTTCTTTTGGGTGCTTACTCAGCAAAAACTAAAAATGAAACGTTGGCCCAAATGGAATGAAAGAATTACAGTAAAAACGTGGTCGCTCCCCGTAATGGGGGTTTATGCTTTCCGTGAGTTTGAAATCCTTTCGGAAAAAGGAGAAGTCATTGGGAGTTGTTCCAGTACTTGGATTACTTTGGATATCGCATCACGCAAACCCATTGACCTATCGGATAGGCAAGAACTTTTCTATGCGCGTACCGATGGAGCGTTGGACTTCAAAACCGAACGTATTGACCTACCCTCAGATTTGGAACTGATAAAAAAAATCAACGTACGCATTTCGGATTTGGATGTCAATCTCCACGTGAACAACATAAAATATTCGCAATGGGTACTTGATATGCTTTCTTTGAAAAATCATAAGAATTATGTCATCAAAGAATATGACATCAATTTCTTGTCGGAAACCTTTTATAACGATGAAATTCAGGGATATTCGAGTACCCCCATATTGGAATCGGACGAAAAAATCACTGTTTTTTTCTGCGGTAAAAAATCCGAACAAACCAAACCTGCCTTTATCGCTAAATTGGTTGCCGAACCCATAAAAAAGAACCTTTAAAACAATCAAACACATTATAAAATGATGAAACTTTTTACAAAACAATCAAAAAAAATTCTGTTTTTGTCGCTTTTCGCGGGAGCGTTAGGATATGCTCAGCAAAAAAAAGTGCACAATACCATAAAAATCGAAGAAAACGACTCAAAAGAGGTCATTATCGAAAAAGCCTCAAGAGTGGTGCCTAACCAAAACCAATGGGAAGCCCTAAGTAATGAATACATCGCCTTTGTGCATTTTGGGCCGAATACGTTTACCCGTATGGAATGGGGTAACGGAAAGGAAGACCCTAAAATATTCGATTTAAAAACCTTAGATACCGACCAATGGTGTAAAGCAATGCACGATTCAGGAATGAAAATGGTTATTCTGACGGTAAAACATCACGATGGATTCGTGCTTTGGCAAAGCCGATATACCAATCACGGAGTTATGTCTACAGATTTTCGAGGTGGAAAAGGCGATATTTTGAAAGACCTTTCGGAATCTTGTCAAAAATACGGTCTGAAATTAGGCGTATACTTATCTCCTGCTGACCTCTATCAAATAGAACACCCTGAAGGATTATATGGTAATTTAAGCAAATACACTAAAAGAACCATTCCGCGAGAGGTGCCAGGCAGACCTTTTGCAAACAAAACCACTTTTGAATTTGAGGTTGACGATTATAACGAGTATTTCCTCAACCAACTTTTTGAAATACTCACCGAATACGGCCCTGTACACGAAGTATGGTTTGATGGGGCGCATCCTAAAACCAAGGGCGGTCAACAGTACAACTACACTGCTTGGAAGCAACTTATCCGCACGTTGGCTCCCAAAGCGGTTATCTTCGGAAGAGAAGATATCCGTTGGGGAGGAAACGAATCCGGAGCCACCCGAGAAACCGAATGGAATGTAATTCCTATGCCGATGAATCCTGCAACGGCTCAACGCTTCCCCGATATGACCGGAAAAGATTTGGGGTCACGCGAAAAGCTCTATAATGCCAAATACCTACACTATCAACAAGCCGAAATCAATACCTCCATTCGTGAAGGTTGGTTCTACCGAGATGATACCTTCCAAAAAGTACGTAGTGCTGATGATGTTTTTGATATTTACGAACGAACCGTTGGCGGAAATACCACCTTCTTATTGAATATTCCACCCAATCGGGAAGGAAAATTTCCACAAACCGATGTTGATGTACTTAAAGAAGTGGGACAACGCATACGAGAAACTTATGATAACAATTTGCTTTACAGAGCCAAAGGATGCAAAAAAGTATTGGATAATAACCCCGACACTTACCTGACTTTGAATAAAAAAAATCAGGAGATTATTATTTCTTCCAAAAAGCCGATAACCTTCAACCGAATTGTTTTACAAGAAGCCATTCGCACTCACGGAGAACGCGTAGAAAAACACAGCGTAGAGGCTTGGATTAACAATCAGTGGCAAGAAATTGCCTCGGCAACCAACATCGGTTATAAACGTATTTTACGTTTTCCGGAAGTAACCACCTCTAAAATTCGTTTTCGAGTGTTGGAATCACGTAATACCCCTGCAATCAGTCACATTTCGGCGCATTATTACAAAACTCGTCCGCCTCAGCTTTCTTTTTTCAGAAACTTGGACGGAATGGTAACCATTGCACCAATGCAAACCCAATTCAATTGGAAACCCCACGGACAAAATGCCTCGGAAAACTTAAATACAGGCTATGAAATTTTCTATACCTTAGACGGTTCAGAACCCAATGAAAACAGCACCAAATACACCGAACCTTTTTTCGTAGAGAACCAACAGCTCAAAGCCGTTTCTTTCAATAAAGGAATGAAAGGTGCAGTACGCTCAGAAGATTTAGGAATTCTAAAAAAACAATGGAAAACACTCAATTTCAGTTCTGAACAAAATGATAGAAAAACCACTATGGCTTTTGATGCCCGACCCAATACCTATTGGCAATCACAAAAAAGCTCTGAAAAACCATTCATAGCCATTGATTTAGGCAAAATACATACCTTAAAGGCTTTGGTCTATACACCACAAACTTTCCATAGTAAAGGTATGTTAGCCAAGGGGTTAATTCAAGTAAGTAACGATGGTAAAACTTGGCAAACCGTAGCCAATTTTGAATTTGGAAACCTAATCAACGACCCAACCCCCAGAACTTTCTATTTTCCAGAGAGTGTTACCAGTCGTTACGTACGTATCGAAGCCACAGAAATTGCAGAAAACGGAGACATTTTAACCATTGCAGAATTGGATTTTTTATAATATAAATTACATATCCATATAAGAGCATTACAGTATACACCCAAAAGGATATACTGTAATGCTCTTCCTTTTATCAAAATTCTCTAAATAGACATTTTACTGGTTTTCAAATAGTTGCAATCTCAAAAAATAAACAAATTATTTTTATATTCGCCTACAAACAAAAACTTCATACTTCATAAAGATATTTTTTGTTTTCCATACGTTTTCCCCTTGTTTTTTTACTATCTTTGTGCTGACCCAAAATTTCGTGTGCTTGAGCAATTGAAAATTTTATGCTATTTCACTAACTTTGTACCCAAGTGTGAACTTTTTAAGAGCGTTTAATATCATTTTTATTTTCGTCCTTTCCTTTTTGGCGATACACCCCCTGTCTGCACAACAATGTGGCACAGGCACACAGGTGGGTGGCGTTGTTACGCCTTATTGGAGAGAGCAAAACGGAGAAGCCGAAGGAGTGCCTATTCCCGATGGTACAAGTAGAAATCGATATGCCTTAATCAATGTCATAAGAGGAGTGCAGTATGAGATAAATGCCCGATTCATAATGGTTTGTAATGGAACACAAGAAATTCCTTTATCCGATAGTGATGGTAGTACTTTTTCAAATCCGAAAAAAAATTTTATAGCTCCTATTTCAGGTCAAGTTCGTGTATATTACACCCGTTTTTGGGGTTCAGGAAGTGATATGCGAATAAAAATAATCGGTGGGGCAAACAATATCGACAATCAAAATTCATATAATTCGAACAATAAATGGCGAACCCATTTTTACAGAGAGATGAACAATTTTACCAATTATTTAGGATATAAAGACTATAACAGCCATTCATTTGACGAACAAAGAGACCCAAGTGGCAACAGCTCCCCCATAGAGGTTCGTTCGGAAGGAGTTGTAAGAGCGGGGATTCTTCGTTATTTTACGGCACGTTCCTTGATGAAAAACACATCTTTGAAGGGGTTTTATTACGTAAAATTAGGCTCTGATGACGGAACACGACTTTCTATAAACAACGAAGAGGTATATGACCGATGGAACCCTGCGGGGGACTATTCCGTGAAAACACAGGTTATTAAACTCACTGGCAACAACGACCGACTGAAATACGAATATTTCAACGATAATATTCCTTTGCGATATATTTTTCAGATAGACCCTACCGCCGATAAAATCATCGAAAATACGAACCTAACATCTTCCAACGGAACAAAGATTTGTATGGGTAGCTCCACCACCCTTGATGGTGATGACTTTGCGGCGGCTTTGCCCAATACCTTTACCAACCCTACTTTTCAATGGCACTACGCCACAAGCCCCACAGGGACGAAACACCCCATCATCGGGGGGAATACAAGGCACTATGTGGTCAATACCAACGTGCCTCCTTTTAATAATCCCGCAGAAGGAAGTTATTACTTTTTCCGAGAAGCGAAAATCACTATCAATAACATAGGCGTACCCTCTAAACCAGAGAGCATTATGTCCGACCCCATACGAATAGATGTTATAAAGAAACTAAATATCAGCGTAAGCCCTAATAAAAAATCATTTTGCCAAGGGGAAAGTGGTGCAGAAATTCAAGTGAAGATAACAAACCCTGCACAACCTCCTTTTATTTTTACTTACGAAATTAACGGCGTTGAGTATCAACACACCTCAAATGTTAGGAATTTTAATATTCCCATTAACACGAACCAAGCGGGAACACCACCACTTAAATATCAATACGTTTCCGTTACTGATGGTTATGGTTGCACGACCCAAATTCATCAAGCGGATAATATCACCATAAAACCGCTACCCATCGCCGTATTTTCAGGACAAAACACCACTGTATGTTTAAACACCTCGCAAGCACAAATCCCGTGGGTTACCTTTACGGGGGAACTTCCTTTTACCGTAAAGATAAGAGCTGGCAAAACAGGAGAAACTCCCATAGAAATTGAAGTACCATTGGCTGAAAATGAAAATAGCTTAACTATGGGACATAACCCCAACGATGAGGGGGAGTTTATTTACGAACTCTTATGGGTTAGTGATAAAAACGGATGTAAAACATTTTTTAACAACCAAAAGTTAGTGGTTAATGTGGTAAAACCCTCTATAACCCTTACAACGCCTGAAAACATTACGTTATGTTTGCCCGATGTGGTAACGGCGGTTTATGATGAGGGTAGCGGAAATACGAACGTAGCAGAAAATAGTTACGTATTGCCCACAGGGGATACAGCACTTGACGTAACCATAAACCCCGTGCCTTGTTGCCCGACGCCCGTTTTGAAATGGACTATCAATAACAATTTGGGCAACGTACGAACAGGGCAACCCTCTACCCATACGGGTATTTCTTTTGAAAACGATACTTCCACCGATAAAACGTATAATATTACCTATTGGCTGGAATGTAACGGACAAAAATACAACTATGTAACCCGAGAAGTACGGATTACACCACGACCCGTTTTGCAATTTGAATGATTTTTTTAACGTAAACAATTAAATATAAATATTCATTTTTTAAATTTTTATTATTATGAGAAAGTTAGTATTAAGTATGGCTTTTGCCATCGTATCGGCAGGTGCTTATGCACAAACGACACCTTGTACCGCTGACCAAAACAAACCTGCTATCGGAACTACTTACACGTATGAGGTAAATACCACAAACAATGGGTTTACAGGAAATGGTAAATATCACTGGTATATTACCCAACAAGCAGACTTACTTAACGGAACAAAAGAGAGTGCTACAAACAATTTTTTTGATGTTGTTGCTGGTGACGCAACTTATGACGATGCAGACAACGCTAACAAACGATTAAAATTAACTTGGAAACCCGATGCCTTAACCAGTGGGAATCCCTTTTATTTGGTTATTAAATATACAGAAACCAAAAATAATTGTGAGTCCAACAATATGAAAGCTATGAGAATAAAGCCGTTAAATAATTTCAAGTTAAAGGTAACACCTGTTAAAGACGCTGACGGGGCTGCGTTTAATGCAGGAGAAGAAAAAGTATGTGCGGCAGGTATCTCTTCTGCTCAGGTTCTTGCTAACGGAAAAGTGAAATACGAGTACGGAAAAACAACACTCTACTACAAGGTAGAAATGAGTGGATATGTAGGTAATTGGAAACCTACGATTTCACTTCCCGAACTTCAAGGAAAAACAGGAACAGACGCTGAGTTTGTAGGAAGAAAGTACGAATCCGTAGAGTGGAAAGCAGGAGGAAGTACTTTTGAAACTTTTAGCGATGATTTTGTAGCAGGAGCTTCTGTAACAAATCTATTGGCAAAAACGGCTACCACGCAAAGTTCGTTTATATTAAAAATAGTGGTAAATAACGGGACATACGAGGGGCTTGCAGATGAGAATATATCCTTGTCAACCAAAGGTAATATGATTCTTGCAAACAATAGTTTAGGAGCGAGAGACGTTAAGGACGATTGTTCTGATATAACAAATGACAGCGACAATAGAAAAGGAACACAAGTCATTTTAGCAAGACCTGAAATTCAAGCTCAATCAGGAGGGTTTATCATCCAAATTCAATAAAAACTTAAAAAACTTTCTCTATACAAGGTATAATTTCCCGAAAGCTGAAAACGTTCGGAAATTGAGTTCATTATTTATTTTCATATTTTGTTCTTTTCCTTAGATGAAAAGAACCAAAAATCAAGGCTTTGGATACTTTGCTAAAAATCAGATGAATTCCGCTGAAAATCTCCAAACTTGCTCCCTGCGGTCGCTTCGGACAATGGATATTTTCTACGCTACATTCATTGATTTTCTTAACGCTTCGTCTCCAATGCCGATAGAAAATATTGAAAATCAACACTTAATTTGTAAAAAAGATATGTAGTTAAGTGCTGAAAACGTTCGGGAAATTATATCCTTTGTATAAACAATATGTATCGGCATAACAGACATAGCGTTTCGTTGCTGTTGTGGTTTTGCTTATGGCTTTGTTTTTGGGGCGGTGTTTCGGCTCAAAACACAGGCTTGGTAGGGCAAACCACCACATTGTCAATAAGTGATGTACCTAATGGTACATACACGTGGGAACTCTATGTGCCTACGCCGAACCTTGATTTTACTAAAACGGCAGGAAACTGCCCGCCGTCAAAAGCCGTGTTTGTGGGTGGCAATAGCAGTCCGCAAGTGCAAGTACAATGGCTTGAAGCGGGGACGTATTACTACAAAGTAAACGTCAATGATGGGTGTAGTAACAACACCAAAATAGGGGTTATCACCATAATGGGTGAGGTTACTCCTCCTAAAATACAAATTACGTACGATTGCCATAAGGGTACTGCCCAACTAAACGCCTCTGGATATACTGGGGCTTTGGTTTGGAGTACGGGCGAGACCACCTCGTCTATTAGCGTTAATACCAAAGATATTCCACAAGGGCAATCGGTTACTTATTGGGTGCGTCAGACGCTTAACGGAGTACAAAGCGAACCTACTTCGGTGGCTATTGGACGAAATACGCCGCCTAATCTGCCCAATGCGTCCAATTTCCCAGCCCGAATTTATTTGGGGCAATCGGTAAGTTTGGCAAGTGTGTCTTGCGGTAACGATAAAGTACAATGGTTTACCGATTCGGCTCTTACGCAGGAAATTACGGCTTCGGAAATCCATCCTACCCGAAATACGACTTATTATGTGGTTTGTAAAACCGATACGGGTTGCCAAAGCGATGTGGTAAGCCTACTATTAGAGGTGGTAGCAAAACCGCCTTGCGATGATTTATTTGATAAGATGTTTATCCCCAATGCTATTTCGCCTAATCAAGATGGTGCTAACGACACTTGGGAGGTGGAAGACCTTAAAAAATATTACGAAAGTTGCAAACAGAAAAACGTGGTGCGTATCTTCAACCGATGGGGCGTAAAAGTATATGAAAAAGAAAATTATATGCTTGACAACCAGCGATTTGGAGGTCGTTCAGAGCATTCAAGAACCCTTGGCAAAACTCATTTGCCTAATGGCACTTATTTCTTTGTAATTACCTTTGAAGACGGAAAACAAAAAACAGGGTATCTATACGTAAAAGGACCTGGTTTTGAGTTTTAACATCTGTAAGCTATTTTTCATCATGAAAATATCCTAACGAAAAAAATGCGATTTTTTTAAATAGTCCGTATGCTTAAAGCATTTAGTAAACACTATATTTCAAAAATAACTATTTGATTAACAACACTTTATCACTCAAATAGCTATTTTATAGGCTTTTGTTTTTTTAAGATTGCTTCTTCTGAAAAAATGCATTATCTTTGTAACCAAATAAAAAATGGGAAGTGATGTAAAAAGTATGATACCTTAAAAAAAGAGGACATTTCTGTCAGGCTGAGCGAAGTCGAAGCCCTGTAATGATAAGGCTTCGACTTCGCTCAGCCTGACAATCAGAACTTCCATCATACTTTTTACAACACGACCAAAAAATGATATGAAAAAGCGAGGTATATTTATTTTGGTTTTTCTTCTGAACTTTGTTTGGGTGGGTTGCTTGAAAAATGAAGCAGAAGATGTTGAGACGATAGTTGAATTGACAATCTATCCGCAGACACAAAGCGGCAAACACGTGCTTTCTGATATTTGGACAGAAGCCATCGTTTATTCTGATAATGAGGATAATAGAAAACAAGATGCTTTCCATACCATCATTGAAGGAAAAGATAAATTATCATACGAACGAGGATTTCAATATACATTCAAAGCCAAGAAAACTTGGATGAAAAAAAATCCTCCGCAAGATGTTATTCCCATCAAATATGAACTTTTAGAACTTCTAAAAAAAGAAAAAATAATCACCCAAGACACTTCCGAAGAAATAGAGTTGGTGGTAAACCCGCAGAAAGTGAAATTTTATAAATCGTATCCTATTGAGTTAGACGCCAACGGAAAACCTGTATTATATGACGCTCTTTTCTGTCTGGACAACCAAACGAAAAAGCCCGTCATACTCCAAGAAATCAAAAATTTTGAGTTTGAAACGGGCTATCATTATCTTTTAAAGGTAAATAAACTTACAAAAGCCACTCCTTTTTCCGTTTCTTACGAACTTATAGAAATAAAATCAAAGAATTTACCATAAAAATCATTCATTTTCTTATGAAAAATATATTTTTATCAACCATTTTAGTGGGAATGAGTTCCCTGAGTATCGCACAGACCTCGCAAACCCTCGAAAAGAATTGGAAATTCACGCGTGAGGACAACAAAAACTTCTCGCAAATTTCTGTAAATGACAAAAAATGGCAAAATGTAGTTGTGCCTCACGATTGGGCTATTTATGGCCCCTTCGATATTGAAAATGACGTACAACGCACCGCCATCAAGCAAGACGGACAGGTAGCTCCCATCGAGCATTCGGGGCGTACGGGCGGACTTCCGTTCGTAGGTGTGGGTTGGTACCGAACCTCGTTTGATGTGGCGGATTTCAACGCCGACAAAAAAGTTTTCATCAAGTTTGACGGAGCAATGTCCAACGCCGAAGTATTCGTAAATGGGCAAAAAGCAGGAGAATGGCACCACGGATACAACACTTTTTTCCTCGATGTTACTCCTTTTGTGAAAGCCAAAAACAATACCTTGGCAGTTCGTTTGGAGAATTTGACGCAGCAATCGCGTTGGTACCCAGGTGCAGGGCTCTACCGAAATGTACACGTCATTACCAAAAACAAAACTCACATTCCTATTTGGGGCATTCAACTCACAACTCCTGAAATTGAGAAGAATTTCGCTAAAATTCAGCTAAAAACCGAGATAGAAAGTCAAAATCTGTCTAACATTGAAGTAGAAACCGAAATTTTTAATCCGAAAGGAGAAAAAATCGCTTCCGACAGAAAAAAATACAATGAATTTGTTATCAATAACAAAATTCAGCAAGATATTTATGTGAAAAATCCACTTTTGTGGGATATTCAGCAACCTAATTTGTATAAAGCAATTACAAAAATATATGAAAACGGAACGCTGAAAGACACCGAAACAACCACTTTTGGTATCCGAAAAATCGAAATCAAACCCAATGACGGATTGTATCTCAACGGAAGAAAAATCAAGTTTCAAGGCGTGTGTATGCACCACGATTTGGGAGCGATTGGGGCAGCAGTCAATGAGGCGGCTATCCGTCGTCAGATACGAATTATGCAAGATATGGGCGTGAATGCCATTCGTACGGCTCATAATATGCCAGCTCCTGAATATGTGCGTATTGCCGATGAAATGGGAATGATGTTGGCTTTGGAGAGTTTCGACGAATGGGCAATTCCGAAGGTAGAAAATGGATACAATCGTTATTTTAAAGATTGGGCAGAAAAGGATTTGACCAATTTGGTACGTCATTTTCGTAACAACCCAAGTGTGGTGATGTGGTTCATCGGTAACGAAGTAGAAGAACAAAGCGTTCAGGAAGGAGCCAAAGTAGCACGTTGGTTGCAGGATATTATCCACAAACACGATGGTACACGACCTGTTTCCAACGGAATGGACAGACCCGACCACGTTTTCAAAAACAATATGGCGGCAACTATGCAGGTGGCAGGTTTCAACTATCGTCCGTTCCGTTATCAAGAAGCCTACAAATTGTTACCTCAACAGATTATTTTGGGAAGTGAAACCGCTTCAACTATCAGTTCACGAGGCGTTTACAAGTTCCCTGTGGAAAGAAAATCAATGCCAAAATATGAAGACCAACAAACCTCTTCCTATGATGTAGAACATTGCGGTTGGTCAAATTTGCCAGAAGATGATTGGATTCAACACGAAGATTTACCTTACACTATTGGCGAATTTATTTGGACAGGATTTGATTATTTGGGTGAACCGACTCCGTATTACGTAGAATGGCCAGCTCATAGCTCATACTTTGGTGCGGTGGATTTGGCAGGACTTCCTAAAGATAGATTTTACCTTTACAGAAGCCATTGGAGCAAAGAAGCCGAAACGCTACACGTTCTACCACATTGGAATTGGGAAGGACGTGAAGGACAAGTAACTCCGATTTTTGTTTATACAAATTATCCTTCGGCAGAGGTTTTCATCAATGGAAAAAGTCAAGGGAAACGCAGTAAAGATTTGAACATTCCGCTTGATGGAAGTTACACCAAAGAAGCGCAGCAATCGTTTGAGCGTCAGAAACGTTATCGCCTAATGTGGCTCGACACCAAATACGAAGCAGGTGAAGTAAAGGTTGTCGCTTACGACAAAAACGGAAAAGCCGTAGCTGAAAAAATTGTAAAAACAGCAGGGAAACCACATTCACTTCGCCTTACTGCCGACAGAAATGTAATTACTGCCGACGGAAAAGACCTTTCATTCATTACCATAGAGGCGGTGGACAAAGACGGAAATCTGTGCCCTAATGTAAATGATTTGGTTACTTTCAAAGTAAGTGGAGCCGGAACGTATCGTGCGGCAGCTAATGGCGATGCCACCTCAACCGACCAATTCCATTTGCCAAAAATGCATCTTTTCAACGGAAAATTGGTAGCCATCGTACAATCAAGCGAAAAAGCTGGAGAAATCACTTTCGAAGCTAAAAGCAAAGGATTGAAAACTGCTGTAATTAAAGTAAAAACCAAATAGAAATAACTTTCCACAGGTAACACGGATTTTGTTTTTCTTCTATGTTTTTGGTACTTTGCCAAAGTCTTAAAACTTTGGCAAAGTGCTTTGAATAGAAAGCCTACGGGGTTTTTAAATCCAATTTATGGAAATGATATGTTTCTTTTTCGACCTCGAAAAGGTCGAAAAACGGTTCAAATAAACGAATCAGAGGTTGATAATTTTCCTGCGTTTCACCTAAAGAAATCACATAAAATATTCCTGTTTTCAAAAATAATACGTAACTTTGCGAAAGTAATCATTTAGTCAAACGTATTTTAAACCAATTTACAAGCCTTGCTGAATTCTGTTTGTGGCAAGAGTGTTGGTTTTGAGTAACGGTTTTTTTGTTATGGAGAAACAACAATTGACCATTCGCTACACAACTTACGAACATATTTCTGAACTTCCGGAAGAGGTGCAAACCCTTATGGCTGAGGCTGTAAAGGCAAGGGAAAATGCGTATGCGGTTTACTCCAACTTTAAGGTTGGTGCGGCTGTTCGGTTGGAGAATGGTGCCATTTGCATAGGCTCCAACCAAGAGAATGCGGCTTATCCGTCGGGCTTGTGTGCCGAGCGTGTGGCAATTTATCAAGCGTCGACTCAGTTTCCAAACGAAACGATTCAAGCCATTGCCATTTCCGGTACGGCGAAAGCACCCACCGACCAACCCGTGTCGCCTTGTGGTGCGTGTAGGCAATCACTTTCGGAGTACGAAATACGACAAAAAAAAGCCATTCCCGTTTATTTTATGGGAGCCTGTGGAAAAATCATTCAAACGGATTCCATTAAGGATTTACTACCTTTTTTGTTTGACGGTAGCCTTTTGTAAGGCTCAAAACACAAAACCCACTTATTTTTTTGGAAGTTTCCTGCTTTTTTGTTTACTTTCGCAGGATTTATTACTTTTTTTTGATATATTAACTTTAAGCAATATGAAAAAACATATCTTTTTGTTGGTGCTTACCCTTGTGGTGGCATTCAGCGCAGGACAACTCGGCTATGCTCAGACGAGCTACGCCAAGACGATCACAATTGATCAGCCAAACACAGTAAAGTCAATCACTGAATTTGCTGAGGAAGACTTCTCTACAACAGAATCCATTTTTACACGAGTGCTTGTCAAAAATGGCATGAGTTTTGAGGTAGAATTTCCATCTCACTATACCAATGTATACAGGAACTATGGAAAATTTACTATTATTACTGGAACAAATGGGAAAACGCGCCTCAGATTTACTGGAGCTGGAGGCTTTAGCTGTAGCTATGAGACCATTGTGGGAGGAGTGACCAAAGTCCGAAGAATCGCTGGAGATGTCAATTATTATTGGATTTGGCAACTTAATGGACAAGACCTAGATGATAATGCTATTTTACGCATCAAAAACAGTACAAATACACACTCAAGATCAGCTTCTCAAGTTTCTGATAATCAGACAATTAATGTTTCAACTAATAAAAGTTCTGCTGTATGGTGGGATATTGCTCCAGAAGGTTCAACAAATTTTGTATATTTGTATGAAGACAAAAGTAATGAAAAAATACACAAAATTTTATCGGATGCTAAGGATAAGTTTCCTGGAGAAAGTAATTTTATATTACGATTATCTTTTGATGACAATACAAGCAATCTCTTAAACAACGGAACTTATGGAGGTAATACATTTCGATATCTCACTCTCAAAGATGAGCGTACCGTTCAATATACACTTACCACCGAAAGCCATCACCCTACGTGGGGTACGGCACAACCCGCCACCCAAACCGTAAATGCAGGTACAGAGGTTACCTTACAGGCTACCCCAAAAACGGGCTATCGCTTTGTGGGTTGGGCTGTGGGTACGCCTTCTTTTATCGTAGCCAATGACAATCCGTACCAACCTGCCATCAATGAAAACGTGCGTTTTATTGCTGTTTTTGAGCCTTTGCCTTTACAAATTACTGCCAACAGCAACAACACGGCTTGGGGTAGCGTATCTCCTGAAAATCAAACCCTTAATGCAGGTCAAACCGCAAAAGTAACAGCCACGCCCGTAGCACCACATAAATTCAAACATTGGATAAACACAGCTACTCAAGCGGTGGTTTCTACCCAAGCGGAGTATAGCTTTACCGTAAACGAAAATAGCAGTCTTACCGCTGTTTTCGAGGAGGGCGTTTCTACCTACAAAGTAACAGCTAAGAGCAACAACACGGCTTGGGGTAGTGTATCTCCTGAAAGTCAAACCCTTAATGCAGGTCAAACGGCAAAAGTAACAGCCACGCCCGTAGCACCGCACAAATTCAAACATTGGATAAACACGGCTACTCAAGCGGTGGTTTCTACCCAAGCGGAGTATAGCTTTACCGTAAACGAAAATAGCAGTCTTACCGCTGTTTTCGAGGAGGGCGTATTTACGTATAACGTAACGGCTAAGAGCAACAACACGGCGTGGGGTGGCGTATCTCCTGAAAATCAAACCCTTAATGCAGGTCAAACGGCAAAAGTAACAGCCACGCCCGTAGCACCACATAAATTCAAACATTGGGTAAACACAGCTACTCAAGCGGTGGTTTCTACCCAAGCGGAGTATAGCTTTACTGTAAACGAAAATAGCAGTCTTACCGCTGTTTTCGAAGAGGGCGTTTCTACTTACAAGGTAACGGCTAAGAGCAACAACACGGCGTGGGGTAGTGTATCTCCTGAAAATCAAATCCTTAATGCAGGTCAAACGGCAAAAGTAACAGCCACGTCCGTAGCACCGCATAAATTCAAACATTGGGTAAACACGGCTACTCAAGCGGTGGTTTCTACCCAAGCGGAGTATAGCTTTACCGTAAACGAAAATAGCAGTCTTACCGCTGTTTTTGAGGAGGGCGTTTCTACTTACAAGGTAACGGCTAAGAGCAACAACACGGCTTGGGGTGGCGTATCTCCTGAAAATCAAACCCTTAATGCAGGTCAAACCGCAAAAGTAACAGCCACGTCCGTAGCACCGCATAAATTCAAACATTGGATAAACACAGCTACTCAAGCGGTGGTTTCTACCCAAGCGGAGTATAGCTTTACCGTAAACGAAAATAGCAGTCTTACCGCTGTTTTTGAGGAGGGCGTTTCTACTTACAAGGTAACGGCTAAGAGCAACAACACGGCTTGGGGTAGTGTATCTCCTGAAAATCAAACCCTTAATGCGGGTCAAACAGCAAAAGTAACAGCTACGCCCGTAGCACCACATAAATTCAAACATTGGATAAACACAGCTACTCAAGCGGTGGTTTCTACCCAAGCGGAGTATAGCTTTACCGTAAACGAAGAAATATCGCTTACGGCTGTTTTTGAAGAAGTGATTTTACTTGACCCTAATGCGGTACTTCCGCATCTGACAGGCTTAGACACGGCTGTACTGAAAACAGGAACGCCTCAAACCTTTGTGTGGGAAGATATGCCTCAAAATGCGACCAACTTCAAAGCTACGCTTATCGATATGAGCAATGCTTCGGCAGTCACAGCCCTTGTAAGCACAATTGACGCCACACAAGCGCAACTTGAGTTTGCCAAAGCAGGTACTTTTACCCTTATGATTCACTTTGAAGTGTTAGGCGTTTCTTACACAGTAAGTTATGACGGTATTGTAGTTAAATAGTAACCCTAAAAAATTATAAAGAAATGAGACATCAACATATCATAAAATCGTTATTATTGCTTTTTGTAGTAGCTTTAACGGCTTGTAGTAAAGAAGAAGATACTCCCACACCTGCCCCCACACCCCCCGATATGCAATTGACCCTTACGGAAGTGTCACTTATGCAAGGGCTACACACGCAGGTAGGGCTTAGCAATGCCTCGCAGGTGAGCATCACCCCCAACACTTCCGATGTTGCCACCCTAACCTACGAAAAAGGACAACTCAACATACGGGCAACAAAAGCCGGAAGCGTTACCTTTAAAATAACCGATGCTACCAATAGCAAACGTTCGGTAAGCCTCAAAGTGAATGTAGTTCCTGTCAAATTCGGAATTATGGAAAACATCGGCGGAGCGATGAAAGTAGAGACCAAATATCGGTATCAAACCCCCAAAACGTTGCACACGGCAGTTTCCGCAACCGACAGAAAGACGCATTTCTTGAAATTAGAGCTTCCTACGGTGTGGAAAGAGGGCGAGGCAACTACGGTGCTTTACAAAGATGCATCGGCTACTCAACCCAACCCGATCAAAGCCTCTGTGTTGCAGTTGTATCGTCAGCAAGGGTTGCCTTTGGTGGTTTATTTGGTTTCGGAGGATAAAAAACAGTACTTTGTATTCCCGATATTAGAAAAATAGAACGGATTTCAATCTTAGATTTATGATAAAACCACATAGGGACATAGAAAAACTATGTTTCTATGTGGTTTGTTTTAAATGGATTACAGGTGTAATCTGTTGTTGTTTTTCGCAACCACATAGGGACATAGAAAAAACGATGTTTCTATGTGGTTTGTGTTTAAGAAAATGTATTATGCTGAAAATGAATGCTTCCACATTACCTTTCGCCGACTTTGCCTCCAATGCTATTTTTTCGTGAGGGGAGACGCTTCTGTTCTTATCAGTACCTTTGCAAAATGACGTAAAAAAGGCGTATTAAAAATTAGAGTAAAAAGCTGAAATCCTCATATCTTTGCGAAAAATAGGAAAGCTATGAATATTGAAAAACTATCACAAAAAATTAAGGAATTACGAAAAATGAAATGTCTTTCGCAAGAGGAATTAGCAACCCAAGCGGGAGTTTCTCTCCGAACCATTCAGCGTGTGGAAAAAGCAGAAAACACACCTTCAGGAGAAACTTTAAAACGTATACTAACCACTTTGGGTACTTCATACGAAACACTTATTGCTGAGACTATAACCGAAAAGCCCTTGCGAACCCTACAAGGTGTAAAAGAGTATCTGCATATTTTTAGCGATAAACTGATAATCAATAGGTCTGTTACTCCTGAAAATATCACAAAAACTTACGAAAAATCTATTTCGTATTTGTTTAAAACGTTGGGTGTTGTATTTATTGGAACATTATTATTTTCTATAATAGCCGTTGTACTTTTCTTTTTGGACAACACTGATTTGGCTATTTTTGCAACTGGTTTTGCAACCATTTTTCTGATAGTGACTTTCCTCATAATGTGGTTTTCTTCGGGGACAGCTCCCTATATTGAACGTAAACATATTGTAGCAACAAAAATAGAGAACACGAAACTCGGAAATATTCATTTCATAATAACTTACCGAGACGGAAAACGTATAAAAGAAAGGTCAATTACTTTCGAAACTCGTGATTTAATGTATATTCAAGAAGGATTAATTTCTGAGAATCTTTTGGAAAATGATAAAGTAAGTCAAAATTACGATACTTTAATTATTATGTTCTCCATACCTATATTATCTTCCTTAGCAAGATTTTCTGATAAATTTGATTTTCCTGTAATTATTACTCTATGGAGCTTAACTGGTATTGTTTGTATAGCAATGAAAGTCATCATAAAATCAATTCGAAATAACAAAAAATACGCTCAATCACTTTAATTTTTTAGGTCGTGTTTTAAAAAGTATGATGGTATAAAAATTTGACAATCAGGGAATAAAGTTGTATTTTTGTTGAATGCTAATAACAATTACACTCCATTGCCCCAATTGTCAAAGCACAAAGATAGTCAAAAATGGGAATAAAAAGAACAAAAAACAAAACTATCTTTGCAAAACCTGTAAACGCCAATTTATCGGCGATCATAATCTGACCTACAAAGGTTGGGCTTCGCATATTGCTGCGAAAATTCTCTTGCTTTTGGCAAGAAATGTAGGTATTCGTGATATTGCTGAAATTGAAAAAGTTAGCATCAAAAAAGTACTTTCGGTTTTGGTAAATTTCAATCGAGAAATCAAACCCAAACAAAACAAATACAAATCGTTACAAGTTGATGAACTTTGGACTTTTGTAGGAAAAAAGAAAAACAAAAAGTGGTTGATTTATGCTTATTCTGCTGAAACAAAGGAAATTGTAGCGTGGGTATGGGGCAAACGAAACATAAAAACAGCCCAAAAACTTCGTGAGAAATTGAAGAAATTGGGTGTTAGTTTTGATGAGATTTGTACAGATAATTGGGAAGCTTTTGCGTCTGTTTTTCAAGAATATACACATAAAGTAGGTAAAAAATACACTACTGATATTGAAGGAAACAACACACTTTTGAGACATCGGATACGCCGAGCGGTGAGGAAAACTTGTTGTTTTTCAAAAAAGTTTGAAAACCATATAAAAGCTTTTGAAATTGTGTTTTTCTACATCAATTTTGGATGGATTTGAGTATCATACCTTGTGTAACTCTACCATTTTTTAAAATACAAAACGCACCAAATAGTTCAATTTATTTGGTGCGTTTTTTACATTTATAAAATCGTTTTACTCCATCATATACGTAGCATCAATGAGTGTATTTTGCTGATTTTTAGATTGTAATGCATAGTTAAATCCTTTTCGAACGCAAAATGCCCCAATTTCACCACTTTTACTCAAAGCGATAAATCCTACTTGCAGATGCTCCAATTCTGGCGTATTTTTATACAAATCATAAATGCGTTTGGTTACGATTTCACAAGCCTCTTGCGGAGATTTTCCGTGTCGCATCAGCTCTACCACCATCGCACTACCCGCCGTACGGATAACCGCTTCGCCCAAACCTGTTGCTGCGGCTGCTCCTACTTCATTGTCCAAGAACAGCCCTCCACCGATGATGGGTGAATCGCCGACTCTACCCGCCATTTTCCAAGCCATTCCGCTGGTAGTACAAGCCCCTGAAAGATTTCCGTTTTCGTCCAATGCCAACATACTAATCGTGTCGTGGTTTTCAATATTGATAATAGGCTTATATTGAGAGGTTTTCAGCCATTCTTCATAAGCCTTCTTTGACTTTTCAGTCAGTAAATCTTCTTCTTTAAATCCTTGTGAAAGAGCAAATTGCTTAGCTCCGTCACCCACGAGCATTACGTGAGGCGTTTTTTCCATTACCAAACGAGCCACCGAAATGGGGTGTTTGATGTTTTTCAAACAAGCTACCGAACCCGCATTGTTTTGGCTGTCCATAATACAGGCGTCGAGCGTCACGTTTCCTTCTCGGTCTGGATATCCGCCATAACCTACCGATGTTTCTTCGGGATCGGCTTCGGCAGTCATCACGCCTTTTTCAACCGCATCTAAGGCACTTCCGCCCGAGGCGAGGATTTTCCAAGCAGCATCGTTAGCAGGTAATCCGTGATTCCAAGTACTGATAACCACAGGTTTAACAATAGTTTTTTCCTCCGTATTTTTCGTAACCGTTTGATTACAAGCTGATAGAAGAACGCATAAACTTACAAAATACGCTTTTTTCATTTTATTTTATGGTTTTTGGTTTTATTTTTTGTGTTTCATTTCAAAACAGTCATTTCTTGCTAAAATCGCTCTGTTTTTCAAAAAAAACAATCTGTTCTATCTGATTTGAGTAAAGAAAAATTCCACTTCCTTTCGGAAAATATCAATGTCATACGAATGTTGCATTGTATTAGTGAAATGAATATTAATGTTTTGATTTTCAGATATATCCTCTTTTATAATTTCGATAGATTCCCACGCTGAGATAATTTTGTCTTGTCCTCCAACTACAATTTGCATATACTCTTTATAGTTCTTGTTGAACGCGGTGGGTATAGGCATTTCGGCTCTGAATGTCAATGCTGGGTTGAATAATAGACATGGTTTTTGTAAATATTGAGCCAAGTAATACGCCACCAATCCTCCCGCACTCGACCCTATGATAGCTTCGATGTCAGCATAATTTTGTTGGAGTTTTTGAAACAAATTAGGCGTGTTTTTATAGTCAATGGTAGGGCCTTCGACCGTTCCATAGGTTTGTAAAACAGCTCTTCGGTCGTCCTGCAATAGGCTGTCCAATCCGTGTAAGTATAGAAGTCTGTTTGTCATATTAAAATTAAGTTTTGACAACCAAGTTCAGAGATGCAATATATTAGCCTTTACATTCCTTGTGAAGTTTTATCTAATTGCTTTCTATTCAACACTTTGATTCGTTTTGCTTTGGTTTCTATCCATCCGTTTTTGGTAAATTCAGATAGCATCCTGATGAGAGATTCAGTGGCAGAGCCTATCATTGTTCCGATTTCTTCTCTTGAAAGTTGCATATTGATATATCCATCATGGTCTTTTCCAAAGATTTCTTCCAAAAACATAAGGGTCTGTGCAAGTCTCTGTTTAACAGTTTTTTGTGCTAAGTCGAGGATAGCATCGTCGGCTTGTTTGAGTTCATCGCATATATTTTTAAAGAGTTCCGATGAAAAAAAGTGATTTTCAGCAAAAGAGTTTTGAAAGTCTTCTTTTGGAATCAAACACGCCTGTACGTCGGTTAACGCTGTTGCGGTAAGACTTACGGGACGTTTGGTAATAATACTTTTTTGCCCTAAGATATCACCTTTGGTAACAAATCGCACTATTTGGTTTTTTCCTCCAAAGCTCAACTTAGTAAGTTTACAAAAGCCTTCGCTGATGCAATAGACCCCCGGTAGCATATCACCTTCCTCAAAAATAACCTCTCCCTTTTTTATGACTATGGATGTCTTATGTTCTGATATACAGCAAAGTTGCCTTTCGTTTAAGGTTTTTAACGCATTCTGATTTCTAACAGAACATTTCTCACAGCGAGTCGGCATAAGCAGATTTGATTTTGTTTAGTTTCGCAAAGATATAAAATTAGTAATAGAAGTCATAATTTTTTTGTAACTTTGCCACTTTATATAGTAGGTAATGTACCCGAAAGAAAATTAGCGAAAGGAGAATTACAAGGTTTTTCTCAATCCTAATCGGGAAATGTTATTACCTAACCTCTAATGTAATTTATGTCGAATACTTGTTATCATTGTGGCAATGAATGCGATAGTCGTCCGTTGGAACTTGACGATAAGATTTTCTGTTGCTTAGGCTGTAAAACGGTCTATGAACTGTTATCAGAAAATAATTTAACTTCCTACTACGACCTTGAAAAAACCCCAGGAGCTCGTCCGGAGGCTTCTTCGGAAAAATATGCTTTCTTGGACAATGAAAAAATTGTAGATAAACTACTGGAATTTAATGACGGCAACGTTCAAGTTGTCAGTTTGTATATTCCTCATATTCATTGTAGTTCATGTATTTGGGTTCTTGAGAACTTGGATCGTTTGCACAAAGGAGTAACCACAGCTTTGGTAAATTTCCCTAAGAAAACAGTACGCATCACTTATAACGCTGACATGCTAACCCTTAAAGAGTTAGTACTTCTGTTAGCTCATATTGGTTATTCACCTTACATCAGTTTGGATGATTATCAATCCAAAAAAAACAATCCAAATCGCGATATTTACTACAAATTAGGGGTGGCAGCTTTTGCTTTTGGAAACGTGATGTTACTGTCCTTTCCCGAGTATTTTGAGGCTGATGAATTTTGGATTGAGCAGTACAAGCCTTTTTTCCGTTGGCTGATGTTTTTTCTTTCATTACCCGTGATGTTTTACTCGGCTTCGGATTATTTTATTTCAGCGTATAAGGGTATCAGAAGTGGTTTTTTGAATATTGACATCCCTTTAGCTTTAGGAATTTTAGCAATGTTCGTCCGTAGTTGCTACGACATATTAACAGATTCGGGGCAAGGATTTTTCGACAGCCTTAACAGCTTGGTTTTCCTATTGTTAATAGGCAAGTTTTTTCAACAACGTACGTATGATTTTCTGTCGTTTGAACGTGACTACAAAAGCTATTTCCCTATCGGTATAACCAAAATTCATCCCGATGGAAAGGAAGAAAGCGTTCAGGTTTACGACATTCAACAAGGCGATAGGCTACTGATTCGCAATCAAGAACTTATCCCAGTGGACGCAATTCTGATCCGTGGTGAAGGACATATCGATTACAGTTTCGTAACCGGTGAAGCTGATCCGATGCAGAAACTCAGTGGAGATAAACTTTTTGCAGGTGGAAAACAAACGCAAGGAGCCATTGAAATAGAAGCTCTTAAAGGAATTTCACAAAGCTATTTGACCCAACTTTGGAGCAATGATGTATTCAACAAAGACAAAGATGATGATTTTAAATCTTTAACAGATAAAGTTAGTAAATACTTTACCATCATCATTTTGTCCATTTCGTTAATTTCATTACTCGTTTGGATTTTACGTGCTTACTGGGGAATTTCAGCTCCTGTGATGGCACTAAACGTATTTACAGCAGTACTCATCATTGCTTGTCCGTGTGCATTAGCCATTTCAGCTCCGTTTACTTTGGGAAATATGCTTCGGATTTTTGGTCAGCGTAAATTATACCTCAAAAACAGTAAAGTAATCGAAAAAATGGCAAAAATTGACACCATTATTTTCGACAAAACAGGAACTATCACCACAGCTAATAAATCTGATTTAACCTACGAAGGTATTAGCTTAACCCCTAATGAACAGCGAGTTGTAAAGAATACATTGCGAAATTCTAATCATCCGTTGAGCCGTCAGGTCTATGACTTTTTGGAGGTTTCGGACAACTCCAAACTTATTGATAATTTCGAAGAAATTACAGGAAAAGGAATCCAAGCTACGGTTGAAGGTATTGCTGTGAAAATTGGATCAGCGAGTTTTGTAGGGAAACACGTAGAACACAACAACTTGAAGACCAGCGTACACGTGTCCTTAGATAATGTTTATAAAGGATGTTTTGTGTTTCACAATTCCTATCGCGATGGGATTTCGGAGTTGTTTACATCATTATCATCTGATTATGAAATTGTTATTCTCTCAGGTGATAATGAAAGCGAACAGATGAACTTGGAAAAAATATTACCTAAGGGTTCTATTCTTCTTTTTAATCAAAAACCTGAAGATAAGTTGCTTTACATCAAACATTTGCAAGAAAAAGGTAAAAAAGTGATGATGGTAGGCGATGGATTGAATGATGCAGGAGCTTTAAAACAAAGTGATGTAGGCATCGCTCTCTCTGAAAATGTAAATGTATTCTCACCTGCTTGTGATGGCATTATGGACGCTTCAAAAATCAAGCAATTGAATGTTTTTATGGCACTTACGAAAAAATCAATGCAAATCATTAAAGGTAGTTTTGTGCTATCGTTCCTCTATAATATGGTGGGAATAACCTTTGCTGTTCTGGGATTGCTTTCGCCCTTGGTGGCAGCCATCTTGATGCCTTTAAGTTCAATAACCATTGTTCTTTTTACTACTATTAGTGCTAATGTAGCCTCTGTCAAAAGATTAGGGAAGTAAAATGCTTTGTGATTATTCTTTTTTTTGAAAAACATAAGTATTTCAATATTTCATATCACAACTATCCGAAACTTTTAAAATAAAAGTTGCCTGAGAATGTCGTATATTTGAAAAATTCCCATTTTTTTTTCAATTATGGCACTCTTCAGGCGAAGCAAAAATACAAATAAACCCGTAATCAGACAAATTTTAGATCTCATTCCTGCGCATATTTTAAGAGCGGAAATCGCTAAACATCAGTCCGATAAGGGAAAGTCTACCTATAAAACTCGCGACCAATTGGTGGCACTAACTTTCGGACAGCTGAATAAATGCTATACGCTATCCGACATAAGTTGCGGATTATCAGTTAGTAGCACTTTCCTAAGCGATCTCCAACTCAAACAAAGTCCCGCAAAATCAACAATGAGTGATGGAAACAAAGTAAGACATTATGGAGTATTTAAAGATTTGTATTCTAGTCTTTTAAAGTATTACAAACACTCTTTAAAAGCCAAACATCAAAGTCATATCATCGATGAAATCCAAAACCACAAAATAAAAATCATTGACAGTACTACCATTAGCCTGTGTTTAAGCCTTTTCAACTGGGCAAAATATCGGACAGCTAAAGGCGGACTCAAAATTCACACCGTTTGGGACGATCAACTTGGATTGCCTGAAATGGTCAATATCACCGAAGCTAAAACACACGATAGCAAAGGATTACAACAAAATATCTATCCGAAAAACACCATCATTGTTGAGGATAGAGGCTATTTTGATTTTAGTTTGATGCTGGGCAGAATCCATTGCCAAAATACTTTTGTTACGCGAATTAAGTCCAACACGCTCTACCAAAGTCTCGAAGAACGAGACCTGCCTGATGAAAAAGACCACGACATCCTCAAAGATGAAATCATCGTTTTGACCTCAAAAAAGGCGGTAGAAAGTGGTATTGATCAAGAGAAATTGCGTTTGGTAAAGGTTTATAAGCAAGATGGCAACAAAACCATAGAAATCATCACCAATAATATGGATTGGACGGCGAGAACCATTGCGGATTTGTACAAAAAACGATGGGATATTGAGTTGTTTTTCAAGGCGATGAAGCAAAATTTACAGATAAAAACTTTTCTTGGAACGAGTGAAAATGCGGTGAAATCACAGATTTATGTATCTTTGATTTGCTATCTTCTGTTGGAGTTGATAAAGCGATTTTATAGCGATAAAAAGACGGCATTTAGTAATTTTTGCGAGAAAATAAGGGTGTGCCTTATGCATTATTTAACCTTGAATTATGTATGCAATGAGCTGAAACCGATTGTAAAAAAAGCAAAAAAACCACCTGAAAACACACTCTTTGACAGAGATAATTCCGCACAACAAACAAGTCTGCCCTTATAAATAAAGGGTTGACAAGGAATTTTATGAGTTTTCAAAAAACTTTCGGACGGCTGTGATTTCATATGTAATATATTAAAAATAAACCACATAGATATATAGTTTTTTCTATGTGGTTTATTTGAAATTTTCGGTAGTTTTCGGATAATGAATGCTTTTACATTTCTCTCTCCACGTCTTTATCTCCTCTTCCTGACAGATTTACGATTGAAAGGCTGTTTTTGTTTTTCAATAGTTTTACTGCCAATGCCACCGCATGAGACGATTCAATGGCGGGAATGATACCTTCCAATCGGGCAAGGAGTTTGAAGGATTCGATTGCCTCCTCATCGGTCACGGAAAAATAGGAAGCTCTTTGGCTGTCTTTTAGGTAGGCATGTTGTGGACTAATTCCGGGGTAATCCAATCCTGCTGCTATTGATTTTGAAGCGATTGGATTTTTGTCCGTATCAGTTAAGCAGTAGGAGTACGTTCCTTGGAAAACGATTGGAGTTCCATAATTGAGCGTAGCGGCGGTGTTGTTAGCTATGTTTTTTCCTCCGCCTTCGGCTCCGTACATTTTGACCTGAGGATCGTCAATAAAAGCTGAAAACAGACCAATAGCATTTGACCCTCCACCAAGACAGGCGATAACGCTATCGGGCAAACGTCCCTCTTTGTTTAGAATTTGTTGCCGAGCCTCGTTGCCAATCACGCTTTGGAAATATCCCACCATTTTAGGATACGGATGAGGCCCCACTTGTGAGCCTAACAAATAAAAACTATCTGGATGATTGATGTAATAGTCCAAAGCGGAGTCTACAGCATCCTTAAGTGTTTGATTTCCTGTGGTTGCAGCTACGATTTCAGCTCCCAATAGTCGCATTCGTCGAACGTTGAGAGCTTGGCGTTCCATGTCCACAGCCCCCATGAATATTTTACAAGGCAATCCCAAAAAAGCACAAGCCGTTGCGGTTGCCACGCCGTGTTGTCCTGCACCTGTTTCGGCAATAATTTCTTTAGCACCCATTTTTTTAGCTAACAAAATTTGCCCAACGGCATTGTTAATTTTATGGGAGCCAGTGTGATTCAGGTCTTCACGCTTCAAATAGATTTTTGACCCCACATATTCACTCAGGTTTTTAGCATAGTAAAGCGACGATGGCCTACCCACAAAATCTTTTAACACATCGATAAATTCGGTTCTGAATTCATCCGTTTGGGTGATCTGATCAAAAAAGTCACTGAGTTTTTTCAGTTGAGTTTCCAAAACAGGAGGCACAAACGCCCCGCCATAAACGCCATAAGTTCCGTTGTTTTCCAACATTTTAGCCACAGGTGACACCTCTGTTTGTGGCTGTTTTTTGAATTGATTTTCCATTTTAAATGCGTTTTAATTGTTAATTTCTTTATTTTTGACAACAAAAAAAGCCGTTAGGAAGACCTAACGACTTTTGTTTGTTCTTAACTTTAATTATGTGAGCGATATGATTACAATACAAAAACCCAATTACCTTCCCTTGTTGAGATTGTAATTGTTCCACCAATTTTTATATGTAAATGTATAAATCATTCCTTCGATTCAAATAACTTGTGCAAATGTACGAAAAAACATTTTATTCTTCCAAATAAAATTGTATTTTTTTTTCGAAAAATTGAATTTTTAGGATTTTTCGCGTATTTTTGGTTACTTTGAATCGGTTATCAAGACGTCTACCAACCACCCAAACGATGTCCGCTCCCGAGCAAAGTAGCCATTGTTGTTCCTTTTCTATCAAAGAATATTTTTCGTCCTTAAAAAATTTGCTGAGTTTCTTTTTTCCGACCATCCCAAATGGGTAGAAATAATCTCCATCTTTTTTGTGGCGAATCACCAAGGGATAGTTTATCAAATCGGCATCTACAAAAATTTGATTGTCGGAAAACTCACCAACTTCCTCAACAAAATCAAAATGCAACCTTATCGGAAAATCAATGGATTCGGAAAATTCTTTGATTTGATAAATTTCTTCAGAAATTTCGGTTTTAGATTCTAAAATCCATTGATTCCGATTTTTTAGCAGACGATGAGACGAAGAGAATAATTGCTTCCCCGATTCGGATTCTAACAATTGTTTCAAATCCTGAAGATTTGAAAATCCATACGGATAAAACAACTTATGCAACACAAAATCAATGTTTTGGAGTTGTTTCAATACTTCCAAATCCACAAAGATACGATTATTTTCCTCAGTAAATATGTTTTTTTTGAGTTCAGAGATATGAAAATCAACGAAATCCGCCGTTTGTTGCAAATGAAAGAGAGTTTGTTGAAAATTTTGAATAAATGTAGGGTGTAGTTCTTTCAATTTTGGCGAAATATGATGCCGGATATTGTTTCTCAAATACACATCGGAAGCATTGGAGCTATCCTCTCGCCAAGAAAGCTGATTTTCAACAGCATATCGATACAATTCATCACGAGAAAAAGCCAATAACGGACGGATAATTTTACCGTTTTTCGGAGGTATTCCCAGCAATCCGTCTAAGCCCGTGCCTCGCGAAAGATGGATGATGAAAGTTTCCAAATTATCATCCGCATGATGTGCTACGGCAATGTAATCACACTGCTTTTCGGTAGCAACAGTTTCAAACCATTCATAGCGGAGTTTTCGAGCAGTTAATTGTGTATTTGTTTGATTTTCAGATATATATTTTTTTGTATCGAATCGCTTCACCAAGGTTTCAATGTTGAGTTTATCTCCAAAATCAACAACAAACTGTTGGTCGGCATCGCTCTCCGCACCTCGCAACTGAAAATTGCAATGAGCCAAAATAATATCAATCCCCAACCGATATAAACAATGCGTAAGCACAACGCTGTCAAGTCCTCCACTAATGGCGACCAACACTCGTTTGCTTAGCAACGAGTAACGGGTAATATGATTCTCTAAATCTAACATCTGTTGTTCGAGTTTTACACCTCCAAAGAATCTGTAAATTAACGGTAAAACCTCATTTTTAGTATTGTAGGAAACAAAACTGATTATTTTTCCGAATTATTGCTAACGATAATCTGTACCGTGTTTTTTAGCACTTGCTTTAACAATACATTCTTGTTGTTTTCAACCTCACCGATAGCCTCTTCCGTAGCGTGTCGGATGGTGTAAAGATCCACGTTTTCCGCTACCGATACTCTGAATTTGGCTTCTAACTTTTCCAACAGATGAGTGAGCGTGTCGAATTTATTATCCACGCAAACGGAAAAGCTAATAGCTGAGTTCTGGATAACGCTCACTTTCATTTTAGCATCATGCAGTTGCTTGAAAATGTAGCTTATGTGATCTTCCATAATGAACGAAAAATCCAGTGACGAAAGGGAAATCATCACTTGTCCTTTTTTCAAGATGAAACACGGCACCTTTGGTTCCAGTTCCGCTACATTGCAAACAGCACTTCCTGTAGCCGTTGGGTTTATAAATGATTTAACGTATAGCGGTATCTCCTTCTGTTGCAAAGGCTGTAAGGTTTTCGGGTGAATTACCGAAGCTCCATAGAACGCCAATTCGATAGCCTCTTTATACGGGATTTTGTGCAACAATTGTGTTTTTTCGAAATAGCGTGGGTCAGCATTCAACACCCCTGGAACGTCCTTCCAGATGGTCACACTGCTTGCGTTCAGGCAATAGGCAAAAATAGCGGCTGTATAGTCCGATCCTTCGCGTCCTAACGTGGTGGTAAAAAAGTTAGCATCACTCCCTAAAAACCCTTGAGTAATGTTCAATAATGATTTGTTGACGCTGTTGGTAATGTTCTCTTGGGTTTCTTCCCAATTCACACTACCATCACGATAGTTACTATCGGTTTTTATGAGATTTCTCACATCAATCCAGGTGTTTTTTATGCCAGTGTCATTCAAATATTGACTGATAATGGTTGTAGAAAGTAATTCCCCAAAACTTACCACTTGGTCGTACACAAAACTGTGTTTTGGAGACTTGTTTCTTTCCAAAAAAGATTCTAATTCCGCAAAAAGCCCATCTACTTTCCAATAAACGGGATGATTTTCATTCGAAAAAAGTTCTTTTATGATGTTATAATGAAAATCTTTTATGACTTTAATGGTGTCATTAAGGATGTATTTATCCTTAAAATAAGCGTAAATGACATCTTCCAATGCATTGGTAGTCTTCCCCATTGCGGAAATCACGATGAGGGTGTCAGAATATCCAACTTGTTCCAAAATTGAGGCTACATTGCGAACCCCAGCAGCATCTTTCACAGACGCTCCTCCGAATTTGAATATTTGCATAAAAAATTATTTGTTTTGATTTCGTTGCAAAAGTACATAAAATCGAAATACGAAAAAGAATTTTCTGTGATTTATTCAATAAAATAACTTTTTGTTTTTACTGTAACATTTTGTGACAAAAAACTTTTTAAATCTCGTAAGATAATAAGAGGCGTACTGTAAGTACGCCTCTACTCACTATTCCCTAATTCGTAAATAGCAACTCGCGATATTTTGTCAATGTCCACAGTTCATCATCAACCATTATCTCAAGCTTGTCACAGTGATAACGTATCTGATCGAAAAACGGTTTCACCTCGTTGCAGTAAATTTTAGCGGTTTCCTCTGCGTTTTTGGCTTTGTTAGCTTTTTTACGAGCCTCTATCATATCATCTACTTTACTGTGAATCACTTTGATATGTTCAGAAATTCGCTTAATAAGCTCTACCTGCTCTGAAGCAACGTCCATATAACCATCTCCAAAAATTTCTTTTAACCCACGGACGTTTTCGATAAGTGTGTTCTGATATTTGACTGCGGTGGGAACTACGTGATTTCGAGCAATATCCCCGATCAAACGTCCTTCAATTTGGATGTTTTTAGCATATTCTTCCAACTCAATCTCATAACGAGCTTCCAATTCAACTCTCGTCATAACGTTCATGGATTCAAAAAGTTGTATTGTTTTTTCTGAGACATTAGCTTTCAAGGCTTCGGGCGTAGTTTTATTGTTGCTTAGCCCACGTCGCATCGCCTCCTCTTCCCATTCTTGACTGTATCCGTCTCCTTCGAAACGTATTTTTTTGGATTGTTTGATATACTCACGTAGCACGTTGAAGATTGCATCGTCCTTTTTCAATCCTTTTTCCTCGATTAAAACATCCACTTCTTTTTTGAAGTCAATCAATTGTTTTGCTACGATGGTGTTGATGATTGTTACAGGTTTTCCGCAGTTTGCTTTTGAGCCTACGGCACGAAACTCGAATTTGTTTCCAGTGAAAGCAAATGACGAGGTTCGGTTTCTGTCCGTATTGTCTAAAAATAAATCCGGGATTTTTCCTACAACATTGAGTTTTAGGTCTGTTTTTTCTTCGGGAGATAGCTTTCCTGTGGAAACATCTTCCAATTCGTCCAGCACTTTAGTCAACTGCTGCCCGATAAATACCGAAACGATAGCCGGAGGAGCTTCATTTGCTCCCAAACGATGGTCATTACTTGCTGAGGCTACCGAAGCTCGTAATAATTCTTCATATTCACATACCGCTTTGATCGTACAGATGAAAAAGGTCAAGAATTGTAGATTTTTCATAGGTGTTTTTCCTGGAGCTAATAGGTTTACTCCTGTGTCCGTTGCCAATGACCAGTTGTTGTGCTTCCCTGAACCGTTAATTCCTGCAAATGGCTTTTCGTGAAATAAAACTATAAAATCATGTCGCTCAGCAACTTTGTTCATCACATCCATCAAAAGGGAATTCTGATCTACCGCTAAATTGGCTTCCTCAAAAATTGGAGCTAACTCAAACTGATTAGGAGCCACCTCATTATGACGTGTTTTGACAGGAATACCCAGCAATAGACATTCTTGCTCTAAATCACGCATATAGCTTAAAACACGACCTGGTATTGACCCAAAATAATGGTCATCCAACTGTTGCCCTTTGGCAGGGGTATGTCCCAACAAAGTACGTCCTGCAATCATCAAATCAGGACGCGTACTTGCCAAATCTTTGTCAATCAAAAAATACTCTTGCTCCCATCCTAAGGTTGAGATAACTTTGGTTACGTTTTTATCAAAATATTTAGCTACTTCGGTCGCCGCTTGGTCAATCGCCGTTAGGGCTTTCAATAGGGGAGTTTTATTATCAAGAGCTTCACCCGTATAAGAAATAAAAATCGTTGGGATACAAAGTGCTGTTCCATAGATAAATACAGGAGATGTTGGATCCCAAGCCGTATATCCACGAGCTTCAAAAGTGTCGCGAATTCCTCCATTTGGAAAACTCGACGCATCTGACTCTTGTTGCACTAACTGACCTCCACCAAATTTTTCGATAGCCCTGCCTCTTCCTATCGGTTCAAAAAAAGCATCGTGTTTTTCAGCCGTTGAACCTGTTAAAGGCTGAAACCAATGGCTGTAATGAGTAGCTCCTTTTGAAATTGCCCAATCACGCATGGCTGTAGCAACTTGATCGGCAATTTTGCGGTCTATCTTTGCTCCATACTGAATGGCGTTCATCACGCTTTCAAAGGCTTCCTTAGTCATATACTGACGCATGGTTTCCTCATTGAAAACATTTTCCCCAAAAAGTTCGGAGCGTTTTCCTTTTTCTGTAATAACAACGGGCTTTCTTTTGCCCACTTCTTTCAAGGCATGAAATCGTAAATTTGGCATAGTTGTATGATTTTTATGGGGCAAAATTACAAAAAGAAGATGAAAATACAACATACACCCCTCAAAAAAATAGGGGTATGTAAATTAATATTCAAATTCAGGTGTTAGATTTCAAAAAAACACCCTTCAAATTTCTTTTGAAATCTGCCTTAAAGAAAATACAGCGAAATGTTTTTTTTCTAAAACTTGTAACATTCTCTTTTTTTTAGCATCTTTATACCAAAAAACAGATTTGACCACCGAATTTTCAGACATACTAAAAGGTTGTAAGCGGGGAGATCCTAAAGCACAGACTGCACTCTATCGGCAGTACGTAAAGGCGATGTACAACACTGCCTTTCGGATATTGCAACAGAGCGACAAAGCAGAAGATGTTGTGCAGGAGTCGTTTATAAAAGCCTTTGAAATGTTGGATTCGTACCGAGCAGAAAGTACTTTCGGGAGTTGGCTTAAGAGAATTGTAGTTAACGAGTCATTGATGTTGTTGCGAAAAGAAAAGGTATCAATTTCTTTGGATACGATTCCCTACGAAGCGATAGATGATAATCCGCAAGAAATTTGGGATTTTCAACAAGAAGAAGTACAAATTTTATTAAAATGTTTAGGTAATCTGCCCGAAAAACAACGTGTTATATTGAATTTATCTCTAATCGAAGGGTATGACAATGAGGAAATTTGTGAAATTTTGAATATTACTGACCAAAATTGCCGAACAATGCTTTCGAGAGCTAAAAAATTATTACGAGAAACCATAATACAGATGAAACATGATCGAAAATAAATTTGACATATACGAACCTTTAGACGGACACGAAGAGCGTTTCTTGCAAAAGCTATCCGAAAGAAATATTACTAAAAAAACAAAGAGAAGATCGCTTATTCGTAAAATTGTCTATACAAACATAGCTGCAGCAGTGCTGATCTTCGTAGCTTTCACATGGAATTACAATGCTGGTGATCGGCTTGAAATAGCCTCTCAAGTTGCTTACGAATCGGAGCAGTATTACCTACCGATGATTGAGGAAAATATTGAAATTATCAAAAATTCAAACAACGAACTCTTAGCAAAAGACGCTCTCAATCAACTAAATAAAATGAAAACCGACTACGAACGATTGCGAAATGAAATCATTGCTCAAGGAGAAAATGAGTTCTTGATAACTGCCATTCACACCAATTTTGACACACAATTGCAGTTCTCCAATCGCGTGATAACGATGATAAATCCTTTACAGGGAGCAGAAAATGAAACTTAAATAATAGTAAACAGAAAATAAATTTTAGAAACTATGAAAGATATTATGGTTAAAATAAAAAACAATATGTTCCTAAATTTACTTGAGAATAGGAATTGGGGAGTGGCGATTCTGCTTTTGTTCTCGCTGTCCATCTGGGCAAACGAACCTTATTTTAAAGAACAAAAACATACCGAAATTCAAAAAATCAGCAAAGAGTTTCAGGTGAGTAGTTCGCCGAGTTTGTATGTGTCCAATAGATATGGGGATATTACGTTGCTGACCGATAAAAATCTAAAAGATAAAATCAAAATAGAGGTCGAAATCAAAGTAAGTGCTAATGATCCGAGTGTTGCTCAAAGTAGAATCAAAGAAATTTCGGTCAATTTTAGCCAAAATGCTTCGGACGTATGGGCTAAAACACAAATTGCTGAAAGTAACAGCTTTTTTGGATTAAGAGGCAGAAAATCATCGGTGCAAATGAAGATAAATTACAAAGTTTCGTTACCTGTGAAAACACATCTTACACTCGAAAATAAGTACGGAAACATTTTCTTAAACAGAATTGAGCACGATGTGAAAATTGACGCTCAGTACGGCAACCTACAATTGGGAGAGGTATTGGCTAATGCAAAACTTGATTTGGAATATATCTCAAAAGCAAATATGGAATCAATAAAATATATTGATATGGACGCCTCATATTCAAACATTTTTGTTGAAAAAGCTGATAAGGTAGACTTGGAAGCAAGTTATACGAACTTAAAACTGGGTAGCATAAAACAACTCCAAGCTGACGTTTCTTACGGAAATTTTGACATTAATGAAGCTGATTTTCTGAGCTTGGAAAGTGATTACACCAACGTTTCTATAGGAAAAATTAGCAACCAACTTTCGGTCGATTCTGATTACGGAAGGGTTATTGTTAAGGAGGTTTTACCTACAACAAAATCGGTAAGCATGAAAAGTAGCTACGCTAGTATTTCTGTTAACTATCATCGGAATTGGTCGTTCAATTATTATTTTTCAACTTCGTACGCAAGTTTGAGAACCCCTGATAATCTTCCATTTACTGAAAGAGACCATCGGCAAACGAGCAAATACGTCAAAGGAAGCAAAGGAAAGGCAAACAATCTGTTTCGGATTGAATCTGACTATGGAGGTGTTTCCATTACAGAAGAATAAAAAAACATATAAATTTCTAATAATCAAATAAATAACAGATAAATCATGAAAAACATTTTTACATTTTTGTTTATCGCTTTTTCAGCGACAAGCTATGGTCAATTCTTTTTGAAAGAAACTATCAAAGATAACGGAAACGTTAAGGTAGAAAATCGCACCACGGAGGCATACACCAAGGTTAGCAATATCGGGAATCTGTACGTAGTACTCACAGAGGGTAAGGTTGGAAGCATTCGTGTGGAGGCTTCGGATAATATTCTGCAGTATATCCTCACTAAAGTTGAAAATGGGGAACTCAGCATCAGGCTTGATCCGAAAAATAATTACACCCTGAAACACAAAGTTGTAGTGTATGTTCCCGTTGATCAATCGCTACAAAAAATATTACAGAAAGGTTCGGGAGATGTAGAGCTAAAAGACCTTTTGAAAGTAGAACAACTCTCTTGTGAATTGGCGGGTTCGGGAGATTTAAAAATCAACGTTAAAGCAAAACAATTATCCCTAAGTGTTGTCGGTTCAGGAGATCTTGAAGCCAAAGGTTCTGTTACAGAACTTCAAGCCGAATTGACGGGTTCGGGAGATTTGGATGCAGAAAAACTTACTGCTACGAACGCAAAAGTTACAGTGAATGGCTCTGGCGACATCACAACTTTTGTGACAGAAAACGTTGAAGCTCGGGTTTCAGGTTCGGGAGATATTGCCATAAAAGGAAATCCAAAAAAGAGAGACTCAAAAGTAATGGGCAGTGGCGATATTCGATTTATACCCTAAACGCTAATTTGAGAAATCAGAAAAAACATCGTTCAAATACTTTAAAGCAAAATTGTATTAACTTCTCAGAAGCCTCCCAAGTTGAGCTTCTGAGAAGTTTTTAATGTATAAAATTTATGTATCTATGTAGTTAAAACAGTAAATATGAGATAAAAAAATAGTATAAACTATCTCTTAACATTCGACACGATGGAAATTCCTTTTTGTAACAAAAGATTGTTAGGTAAACATATTTCCTCATCTTCAGAGGTTCTCAATAAAGTATAAAAAGATTTAATATCCAAGATTTCGCCTTCAATAGGAAATTCTTTGTCAATAAACTTAATCTTATCACCTATTTTAAACGGAAACGAAAAGAAAATTATCACTCCCGCAGTGATATTACTCAAAATAGACCACTGAGCGAAAAAAGCCACTCCAATAACTGTCAATACAGAGGAAAGAAATAAAAATAATTTATCACGCTCAATTCCCCAAACCGAAATCAATAAGATAACGATAAATGTGAAAATCAGATAGCTGATGTATCGCTTAACTAAATTGGTACGATTTTCAAGAAAACTCGCTTTTCTAGCTACGCGTTCCACAATTGAGAAAGAAATACTTCGGACGATCACTAAAATCACGATGGATACAACAGAAGCTATTATTTGATTGGTGTAGGCTTCTAAAAAATTAAGGACGAACATACGTTTTATATTTTTGGTTTTGCAAAGATATGAAATAAAGAACAACTACGGATGAAATGTTCTACATATCCTAATCAATTGTTCTTACTCTGTTATATACGCTTATAAGTTCTTGATAAACAGAGCTGTCTGTAAATTTCTGAGCGTGTTTAAATCCTTTTTCAATCATCTGTAAGCGTTTTTCATCATCTGAAGTAATTGCAATAATCGCCCGTTTGATTTCTTCAGTAGCATTGTTGAGATTGATGTAAATACTATCCTCTCCTCCAGCCTCTGAAAAGCAACTTCCTTGTGAAGTAATCACTGGCACTTTTGAAAACAAAGCCTCCACAATTGGTATTCCAAATCCTTCAAAAATAGACGGATAGCAAAAGATGGTGGATAGCTGATAAATTACAGCTAATTCTTCCATAGAAACATTTTTAAGTGCTATCACTCGATTTTTCATTTGGTGTTTACGACAATAAGCTTCAATCTGATCGTAGTATTTTGTTTTTTTACCAACTAATACCAAAGCGATGTCTAAATCCTTGATGGCTTTGACTATTTCTAAGGCATTTTTGCGAGGTTCGATGGCTCCCACATAAAGTACGAAACGCTCGGGAAGAGCAAATTTTTTACGCGTATGTTTTTTAATTTCAGGAGAGTATTTTTTTTTAAAAGCTTCATGACATCCCTGATATACGACAGAGATTTTTTCAGAGGGTACTCCAAGAAACTCAACGATATCGCGTTTAGTTTGTTCACTAATGGCGATGATGTGATGCGACTTTTGAGCTGCTTGACGGAATTTCCAAAAATACATCTTCCTGTCAAAAAATGAATACCACTGCGGATAACGAACGAAAATCAAATCATGAATGGTTACGATTGTTCGAGTGTGTTTTTGGATTCCAAACGGAATTTCTCCGGAAAGTCCATGATACAAATCTAAAGACTCTGTCTGTGCCAATCGGCTTATTTTTAGCATACGCCAAAGGCTTTTCATTTTTTTCCAAAAAAACGATTTGGGAGTGATAACTTTCGTGTGTCCATCAATCCTAACACCAGAGTGTACTTTGGGTTTCGGGTTGAATAGAACCAATTCAAACATTTGTTGTTCTTGAAGTATGCGAATCAAATCACGACTGTAATTCCCTAATCCCCGCATGTTGTGAAACGCTCTTTTAGCATCGAAGCCTATTTTCATACCTAACCAATCATTTTCATTTGCCTACAAAAGTACGTCTTTTTTTTATCTTCAAAAAAAAATTCCTTATTTTTTTTTAATCATTTTTGTTTTTTCAAAATTATTTTCTAAATTTGTCCCATAATTTATTTAAAACAGATATAACATGAAAACACTGAAAAAACTTGGAACACTAATGGTTGTTCTTTTTGCGACTTCTGTAGCAACAGCTCAGCACAAAATCCTTACTTTGGAGCAACTACCAGCTAAGGCACAAACTTTACTTAAAGAAAATTTTGGAGGTTTAGACATCGCAGTAATTTGGGAAGAAACTGAATATTTTTCTCAAAAAGAATACAATGTGACGTTCAACGATGGCTCAGAAATTGAATTCCGTTCTAATGGTGATTGGAAAGAGGTGAAATCGAGAACAGGAAATGTTCCCGCAAACATCATTCCTGTAGCTATAAGCCAACATATTACCAAGTATTTTCAAAATACGACTGTTAGAGAAATCAAACGTCGTAAGTCTGGAGGGTACGAAGTGGAGCTTTCAAACGGTTTGGATTTAGAGTTCAATAGCAAAGGAAGATTTGTTAGAATTGATGACTAACCAGACTTTTCTCTGTGTGTAAATCTAATTGAAGTTGATTTAACATACTTTTCAATCGGTTACCAACACAGAGACTTGATTAGAAGAAGTTTCTTGTCTACAAAACAGTTAATGAAAAGAAGCTGTCCGAAGAGGACGGCTTCTTTTTTTGGCAATGTGCTAAAAAATGGTGTTTTTTTATTTGCTTAAATAGTTGTAAACTCAGTGCGTTGATTGGAAGAGGAAGCAAGTTCTGCTGAGGAGCAACTTGTTATCAATACAATCGATGTTCAAGATGATAGTTTTAGAAGTTGTCCGAAAAGTTTAATTTTGATAAAATTCTAAAAAGAATAAATGATTGATAATCACTGTTTTTTTATAAGATTCTGTTTGAAGTTTATTTTTCGGGTAGCTTCGCTTTTATTATTTTAAACACGTCGAATTTAATTAACTTTTAAACAAGTTCGTTTTCATTTTTCTTGCGGTAACTATTAAAGAAAAAAACGCATAAAACGAAATAAAAAAGACATATTAACCACATTTTTAAATACATATCGTGAATGTCAGTAAGCGCAACGCCTCCTTGCGTTAGTGATACAAACCCTTTGATAGCGGTTGTGCTGGGGATAAATTGCGATAAAAATTGTAATAATTTGGGCAATGATTCCACAGGCCAAGAGATACCGCTGAGTATCAAAAAGGGGATAGAGGTGAACGAAATGGTCATTACGGCATCTTCACGATGTTTAAAAAACCGAATTAAGAATAAGCCCATAAAGGCAACACTTAGGAAAAACGGTAGCATAAACAAATATACGTCTATTAGCTTAGCTCGTTGAGGTATATCGAAAAAAGGCATAATAATTCCCAGTACGATGGTAATGTACAGTAACGCTATAGTTAAGTAGCTTCCTGCTTTTCCGAGTAAAGTTGCAATGACTCCACGGATGGTTCTGACGGTGTAATGATTTTGCAAAAACTCTTTCTTTTCGCGTTGTGTTCCTCCGAGCAGTCCAATTCCTGTGAGTAAAAGAGTTTGAATAATAAGTAGATACACCATCGGCATTGCAAAGGTTGCATATCCTCCGTTAGGGTTAAAAAGCGTTACAGTCTGTGCATTGATTGCTTTAATTGTATTCATCGCTTGGTGGTTTGAAATCCCTTGTGCCGTAAGTCCCTTTAGTTCAATACCTGCATTCATATAAGCGATGGAGGTAGCTACAGCTTTATATACTTGTTTGTAGTAAATAAAATAGGCTACATCGTAATACCCCGAAACAGAGGGACGCATTTTTTTATAAATCTTTTCAGAGAAATCACGTGGGATGACAACTATACCGTGAACTTTCCCTTGGTAGAACAGTTCTCGAGCTGCATCAAAATCCGATGGACTTTCACTTACCGAAACCTGCTCAGTAGCATTTATCATTCGTATTAGCTGTCTGCTTTCGCTAGTTCTACACTCGTCTACTACAGCTATATGAACGTCATTGGTCACCTCGTATGAGTACACATAGGTATATGCCCAAGCAACGATTATTGAAATGATAAAAAACGACGCCCATACGGCAGAATCTGAAATAATCCGCTTCATTTCCTGCATATAAGCATATGTCACTCTGCTAATTCTTCTCATAGCCGTTTTGTTTAATAAGTTTTACAAATTTAGGGAAAGAAATAGTTATTGTGCTGATAAACAAGCAAAAGGCTAGAATGTTTTCCCAAGAATAATAGAACGAAAGACCACGTATGGCGGTATTTATGTAACTTTGTAGAAAGTGTGTGAAAGGAAAAATTTTAGCTACATATTGTATAAAAACAGGCATCGCTTCTAACGGGAAGGTATATCCTGAAAAAGAAAAAGCAATCGCCGTAAAGCCTCCACCAAAGGTTAGAGCCATTCGTAAATCTTTAAAAAAGGATACGAAAAATACAGCTAACACCTGATTAACAATAACTAAAAGCAATGAAAGCAAAATCGTAGCTCCTGCATAATTTGCCTTGGCAGGAATGCCAATTACTTTAAATAGGTAAATATCCATACATAACGCTAAAACCATAAAAACAATGGTGTAGGGGAGTAACTTGCCGATTAATAGAATCCACGCATTTTGCCCTGCTTCTTCGAAATGTATTTCAGCTGTACGATATTTAAACATTTGCCCCAAAGCAAAAATGGAAACAATCATTACAACCATTTGAAACATCATGGGAATGAACCCTAAGCTCAAAAAATAATTATAGTTTTTGTAAGGGTTATAAAGTGAGTGGGCATCGTTTTTTATGGATTGAACTTCGGCAAAGGCTTGCTGGTAGGAAGTTCCTTTTTTAGTTCGTTTATTCAGATTAATCCCAGCAGAAAGCGTCGATACGGTGTTGATAAAAGCTGACTGTATGAACCCCGAAGGAAGTAAATACGCTCCGTTAGTATAACAAATAGCTTGAGTGGTTTTATTCTGCAAAATATCTTTTTCAAATCCTGAAGGAATTATTATGTAGGCATAGACCTCTCCTTTTCGTAGTTGATTTTCAGCGTTTTTAGGACTTTCTACCTGTTCTGAAATTTGCATAATACTGGTTGCGTCAAGCCATCGTATCAGTTGCCTTGACATTGCCGATTGGTCATAATCAGTTACTAATATAGGTAAATCTTTTGGCGTGTCTTCTTGAAAAGCGTATCCAAAGAAGCCGAAAATCAAAACCGGAAGCCCTAAAGCCATCATCAACCGTTTGGGCGATGTCAATAATTGTTTAGCTTCTTTTATAAAAATTGTACGTAATCCCATTTTGTAGCATTTAGTTTCTTCCTCATATTGATTTTTATTTTATTCCTTCGGAAGAAAAGTTGATTTTATGAAAATATCACTCGGGTTTTAAAAAACTTGTTATCAAATACTTTCTGTTCACTATATCTCCTGATTTACTTTGAATACTTTCGGTGTGAATTTGAGTTTTCAGGTGTTTAAACCCTGACTTTAGAGCAAACTCAATGACCTCTTCTTGGTCATATAGTGTAAAACCAAATCTTGAAAAGGGCAACGTTGTCATAAATATTTTTTCGGCAAAAGTGACATTCAGTATACCAAAACGACATAACACTCGGAAAAGTTCATCAAACATCCGTGGCGTGTCATTCCAAAAATAAATGGTATTCACACTAAATATTTTTTCAAAAGATTCTTTAGCAAAAGGCAGAACTCCCCCTCCATACTTATGGAAAAAGGCTTTTCCTAATTTTATGTACTCCTGATTGATTCTTTTAGCTTCAATATGCATTAAATCAGACACCTCCAATCCATGGTATTTTATATCCGTTTCTCTTTCAAAAATATTTTTCAAATGCTGACAATTGCCGTGCCCTAATTCCAAAAGCAAATCATCAGGACGAAGGTTTAACAAATCCACTGTATTGAGTGTCATTGCCGTATTGGTGTCGCTCATCATTTGAGCCACCTGTAGTCCTTTCTCTCCAAAAGGATTCTTCAATTGCTTGGCAAGTTCTTCAAATTTTTCCTCTTGATTCATTGTTTTTGTGAAAATGCGTAGACGTTTCAAAAGTAATTAAAATACGAATGCAACTGAAACATTTTCATTATTTTGCATAATAGTTTTTGAAAATAAAATAGTATAATATATTTGCAAACAAAAAGTTATCGTTCCCTCTTCATTACGACTCTTCCACAGTCATCATTGTCATCTCTCTATGAACTTTTGTTGTAAAATTTAGAAGTCGTTACCTCTTCATTCCGATACTTTTTGTTACTTTTGGTTATTGTTTAACTAAAACAGACATTCCAGGCAACAATCCCTCTACTTTTTCTACTGGATATGCTTTGATTTCAAAGGTTTTCCGGTCGAAATCGCCTTGTGATTTGGTTGCTGTCCATGTAGCGAAATCAGCCATTACGGCAATGTGTTTAACCTCAAGGGTGATTTCTCGATTGTCCAAAGCAGGAACAAAAGCGTTGAATTTAGTCCCTTTTTGGAAACGACCCATAAAATCTTCACGAATGTTCAAAACTACCCAAATATCTGATAAATCAACCAAGGTAATAATGGGATAGCCTGTATTGACCAATTCTCCTTCGTTGGGTATAATCTTTTGAATTTCAGCAGATAAAGGGGCGTACAGATTCGATTCGTTTTTGTAGGAAGTAACTTCGTTTATGGCTCCTTGAGCTTTGTCAACCAAAGCTTTAGCTGCTTGTTTATCTTCTTGTTGAGCTCCTGCCAAAGCCAAGTCGTATTGTGATTTTGCCGCATTGGCTTGTTGTATGGCTGCTTGGTATTTGGTGTAGACCTCATCTCTTTTTTGAGCAGAAACCAATTGTTCTTTGAACATATTTTCAACTCTTTTGTATGAAGTTTCTGCAAAATCAGCAGCAACTTTGGCTTGTTGCCAAAGACTGTACGCACCTTGTATTTGCTGACTTCTAGCTCCTGCGTTAGCTTTGTTAAGTTGAGCTTGAGCAGCGTTGTGAGCAGCATTAGCTTGTTCTAATTTTGCATTAATTTCAGGAGTTTCAATGCTTAAAAGCAAATCTCCTTTTTTAACGGATTGTCCTTCTTGAACTACAATCTTATCAACACGTCCTGGAATTTTTGGAGCTACATTGATTTGTTTTGCTTCTGCTTGACCTTGCCAATAATGCTCTTCTGCTCGGAATAATGAACTTATGGCAATAATAGCAATGACGATAATGACTATGATTGGTATTAATTTAAAAATTCTTTTTCCTTTCATTTTAATTATTTTTTTTATAATTCTTAATCTCTATTTTTTTAGGTTGTATGGGATATTTGACTATTTATCCTTACGAGTTTTATTGTACGGAATAGTTGCTTAAAGTACCTGTGGTTTTTAACATTTCCATGGCTGCTTGACGTTGTTGCTGAATACCTTGTATTTGTTCAATTACTACCTTGTAATATTCATTTTCAACTTCCAATCGGTCTGAAATATCAATCAAACCTTCCGTATATTGCCTTATAGCAGTGTCCAAACTGTTCTTAGCAACGACTACTTTCTGTTGATTAATGTGCATTTTTTCATTTGCGATACGATAATTAACCATGTTTTTATCAAGTAATAGCGAAAGTTTGTCATGAGCATCAGTCAATTTACTTTTTGTGGTTGCAATGTCTAACTTGGTTTGCTTGATTTTATTAATTCGGCTCATTCCACCGAATAACTCCCACTTCACGCCAACTCCAACAAACCATGTTGGTGAGAAAGTGATTTCGTTTACGCCGATGTGTATGTGTTTTTTTGTTAAGGGTGACATTCCTAAGTCAAGATTAGCATCGAATAAAGATGTATAACGAACTCCTCCCATAGCCATCATTTGTGGTAAGAAAGAACCTTTTTCTTTTTTAAGCAACCATTCTTGAGCTTCTATGAAAGATTGTAAAGCTTTTATTTCGTGTTTGTTTTCAATAGATAAATTTGTATTGTCAATCATAATAAAAGGCTCAAAATCATTTACAACAGATTCGATTTGTGCCGAATCAAGTCCTGTTAAGTAATTGATTTTTTTGTAGATAAGGCTTTTGTTTCCGTCAAGTTCAGCTTGTTTCGAGGCTAATTCTAACTGAGCCAATTTTATCTTATCTCTATCAAAAGGAATAGCTAATCCTTGTTCAATACCTTTTTCAACTCGTTTGGCTTCGTTTTCTAATCGTTTTGTACTGTCGTCAATGAGCTTTTGAATCGCTTCCAATACTTTGATTTGGTCAAAACTCGTTACTATTTCTTGTATTAATTCGTCGGCTACAATTTTTCCTAAATATTCAGTTCCTATTCGTTTGCTTTCCAAAGCTTTAGCTCCATATGGGATTTGCAAACCACTGAAAAGAACCATTTTAGCTGTAACGCCCCCCATCATAACATTTCCGTATGACTCGGAATGTTTTGTTGTATTAAAAATCGTATTAAAAAGAGGTAGCTTCAATAAGGGTAGATGTTGAGTTTCCAATTCCATCTTTGTATTGCTATCGGTATACAGATAGGCTCCCGAAGCTTCCACTCTGGGGATGTATTTCTGTAATACATCCTTACGTTCTAACGCTAACTTTTCCTGTTCAATTTCCTTTTGTTTTAAAGTTTCATTTTTTTTCAATCCTGAACGTATGGCTTGGTCAAGAGATTGAGAAACAATGACCTGTGCTTTTGAGCATATGGATAAAAGAGTAGCTCCGATTATTAAAAATGATTTTTTTGCATTCATTATCAAATATGATTTAATGGCTAATAAAATTCGGTGCAAAAGTAAGTTTTTTTTTAATGCTAATGTGACACAAATGTGTCATAATCATTCCTTGTTGAGGATGTTTTTTCGGATTCGTGTTAAAGCCTGCCTACTGATACCTAAATATGAACACAGGTGGGAAACAGATACGCGATTTACCAATTCGGGATTCTCTTTCATCAAATCCAAGTAGCGTGTTTCAGCATCATTAAACAGAAAGCTTTCTACGCGCCTGTACACTCTTTTGAAAGCATTTTCAGCAACCAGACGCATATAGCGTTCAAAAAAAGGAATTTTGTCAGAGCATTTGCGTAAATGTTCGTATGAATGGTTGATAATAGTCGTTTTTTCGAGACATTGGAAGTAAAATCGACTTCTTCGAGGAGAGTCCAAGGTGGTGTAATCGGCTACGAAAATTTCCTCTTGATGGAAACTTACGGTAATGTCATTGCCTTGTTCGTCTATGTAGAAACCTCGTAGCAAACCTTCTGCTACAAAACCAATTTGGGTTTGCTCTTCATCCGCTTTAATATAAAAATCTTTCAAAGGAAGTGTTTCTATTGAAAGCCCTTTTGCAAAATAACATAAATCCTCCTCAGTAAGTTTTGGGCAAAGTGTTTTTACAAAACTGAGGTATTTTATCATAACATCTTGCATGGAAAGCGTTTTCGTGCAAAGATATAAAATCAAAAGCGAAAAGCAAATTATGATTTTGTTTTTTCAGAGTCAATCGAATTGGTTAGCAAAGCGGCGTGTTTTGGTGGTATGAATTTGTAGAAAAGTACAACGACATAAATAATTATAATTTCTACTTTTTAATTTTTAGGAGTACGCTTTAAGGTTAAGTTTTTTTCAATAGAGGTTCATTTTCTATGAGGTTAGACGTACGAAATCATATTTCTAGAGCTATTGTAATACATAGGGACTTTGTGGATATATAGTTTATTTTTAATGAATTACGAAAAAAAAGTTATTTTTACCAACCATACATAAATATAGGATATGTTTTATGTTTCAATATGGCTTAAACTCTAATTTACTGAAACTTTATACTTTCACTTACTTTTAAGTTTAAAATGGTTGAAATAAACGAATTAAATCCTGAAAAATTTCATGCGTTCAATTTAATTTTTGTTGAATTGGTATAAGAATTTCGTAAGTAGTAAAATTGTACTTGGGGTTGAATCTAAGTTGCGTGAAAAAATGTAACAAAATCCTTTATTTTTCTCAATTTCTTTGTACCTTTGTTCCCAAATATCAATAGAGCAAATAAAGAATTCAATTATGAAGAATTATGGTGTTGTAGTGCGACATAGGGTTCGCATATTTATGGCTGTAGTAATGTTTTTTACTACAATGTTAGGTTTTTCGCAAGATTCTACTCCTGTGTTGGACGCTCAATCCAATCCACCACAGCTTGGTGCATGTGGTGATGCGGCCACTTTTACAGTGACTTTGAATTTGGGAACTACAGCTTATCCTAATGCACAGTTGGAAATTACTATTCCTAATGATTTTGAGTATGTTAATGGAGAGCAGACCAATGTAGGTGCCGTAAACTTTGTTTCCCAAACGGGTAATAAAGTAACCCTCAACTTGAACATACCTGCCCATACAGCAACTCAGCCACAGATGCACGTAACATTTAAGGCTAAAGCCCTTTGTGGTAGTATTGCAACAACAGCAGTGGGAGCAACAAAACCTCGAATGCGTTACAAGCTCACTGGCGCAGGAGCTGAGCAACTCAAAGAAGGTAAGGATATTAACGTATTGTATGCAGCACTAAAAACAAGTGTTACACCTCCCACTTCAACGATGGCATCAGGAGAACAGGTTGTACGTAATATTACTATTACTAATGGAGGTAATGGAGCTATAAAAAGTTTCAAGCTAACTACCACAATGGGAGCTGGTTTGCAAATAGTAAATTCCGACACTTCACTAGCTACAGGTTGGACTGTGAATCATAACGGGGCTGGAGAATACGAATTTTCGGGTTCTACGCTGGATCCTGGACAATCGGTCACAATCAAACAAACTGTAAGTTTACAAGGATGTTCTGATTTTACGAGTTCATATACGGCAAGTTACGGATGTGGAGGTGCCCTCTCGTGTGACTATCCAAAGAAAGAAGAAGCAACTGCTAATCCTACTGCTAATTTTGACCCTACGAAAAAACCTAATTTGGAGGTTACAAACGTAAAGGCTGACGGAACTTTTGACGCAATTGTAACTCCTGGTGAGTTGTGTTTGAACACGGATATTACCCATCATATAAGAATACATAATAAAGGAGGAGCGTTGGCTAAAAATCCTATTATTACTTTAGAAACTTCTCGTGGTGAACGCTTTGGTTCTACTCATTTATTGGACGGACAATATGAAATGTCTTTTGATCCTAATTTTATCACAGTTCAGATACCAACAGTAAAGCATTCTACTCCCATAAATTCGACTTATGGAGCACGTTTTGGTACAGCAGGAAAAACGGAATTAGTTGAACTTAATTTGAGTGACATTCCTGCGGGGCAGTCTTTGTATCTACGTTTTAAATCGCGTAATAACGCTCCAGTAGGGGATTGTACTAATCGCCCTGATACCGAAATTGCTTTTGGTTATATTGTAGATAAAGTAAAGTACAGCGATTCAAGTGTTTGTAATCCTGATCCAGATAGATATACTTCTAATCACGTTATTAGTGAGGGGATGCAAATTGAGGCAAGTGGATCAAACGTAATGGGAGCTCTCACGGTATCCAACGGAGAGATATATGACGGAATTTTTACGTTGCACAGGCTTTTAGCTTCACCAGCAGGATTGAAAGCAGGAGATTATTTTGATGTAGTTTTAGAACTTTCGCCGTCATTAACAGTTGAAGATGAAAATACACTAAAAATTAAAAATTCGGAGGGGAATCCATATACCGTTACACCTATTCAAGATGGCAATAAATGGCGTTTTCGTTTCAAATTTAATGAAATTTTTATTGGTACAGCTAAGTGGACTTCTACTTTCCAAGCATTCTCAGCACTACTTGAATTTAAAGCTAGGTATCAATGTGGTTCGGGTACGAGCGGAGCACCTGCGTGGTATAAAGTTAATATGGAGTTGAAGCGAGAAATCTCTTGTAGTACTTCCGATATAATGTCAACACGTTGTACTCAAGTAGATCTACAGCCTCTGGGATGCACCTCTGGTTGTACTGATGGTTTAGTTCGTCAAACTCCTAAAATACAAAGACTTACTTATGGAAATAAACCAACTAATCCTGACAATGCAGGGAAGCCTTTGTATCCTTTAACACCGATAGATGATTTTTCTAATATAGCTACTTCATCATATCACGCAGGAGATCGTATTCGTTTTGAACAAAGTGGTGTAGTGCAAAAAACTATTGCTACCGAAGTTTGGACGGAAGGGCAATTTTCGGTGGAAATTCCTGATATTTATGCTTTGGGAACTGCTCCGAAAAGCATTATTCATAATGAAACCTTGAAATTGGTACTTGAAAGAGGTGGTAATACCTACACCGCCACGGGGCTGAGCTATACGGGAGGGGATAATGCCGCTACGGCTACCATAACTGTCCATTTTGATATGAATACCTTACATACAAAGGGATTTCCTAATACAATTACCGATTTTCAGAACTCTGATAAACTGACCATTTCCTTTGAGATGACCCCTAATAATTATGGTGTTACCAATTCAGGAGGTAAAGTAATTGTGAAAGGGCAGAAGATATTTAGACCAAATTTTAAATTGACATATGGTGGAAATGATAGAGTTTGCGGACCTTCTGGGCTTGCTAACAGTTATTATGCTCTAACAAGATTTGCTATCTATATTGGCGGAAATTCGGTGGAGTCCTATCGTCGTATTACAGAATGCCAAACTACGGGTAATGTATATTTTTATTATGATGCACTTGTCAATGAACAACGTATATCGAATACCTTGTTTCCTAACGAACATCGAACGTTTTTAACACCTAAAAAAGCGGTTTTCAATGTGCCAAAAGGACTTCTTTTAACAGAAATTTACTTTACTTTAGAAGGGCAAGGCACATCAAGTTTTGGAGGAGTTAATGGTCGATATGTACTTCCTACTCCCATAACAAATAATCCTAACTTTGAATTTGATCTGAAAGAATATTTAAGTAATAAGTTAGGTACACCTACTTTAAATTTGGATGAAGGATATCGTTTTTTCATCAATCCTGTGCTAAAACCAACTTGCCACGCAGGAGATTCCGAAGAATTAAAAATGAGTTTATTCTTGGAGGGTACTGGGCAGTCCGTTCATAGTCCACGATTGGTTTATAACAACAATGATAACATACCTGTTCCTACACAAACAATTACTTATTTGATTGATAACAATAAAATTACCTCTTTTGTGGCACAACCTATCCATACGGGTAATACTGATGAGGTAAGTTGGGTAGTACAAGTGGCTAACTCATCTATTTTCCATAAATTTACTAATTTATGGATAGGTGCTACGGATATGAATATCACTTCGGTACAAGAAGTTACAGATGCTACAGGAAATTCTCTTATAGGAGCTCCTTTAACAAAAGAGACTTCGGGTATTTTTAAATTAGGAGAATTAGCTACTACTAAGACGCGTTTCTTCTTGGTAAAATCCAATATATCTGATTGTGGACAAGGAGATAGGACTATTTTGTTTGGACAAGGTTGTGAGGGCTATCCGAATGCTATTGATGCAGACTCGCCCTGTGTGAAGAAGTTACCTGTAAAATACGCAAAAACGGAAGCCGCATTTCAAGTGAAAATTATAAGCCAACCACCGGCAGATTATCGCCCGAATTTGTGTGATCAAATTGAATACGATATTGAGATTAACAATTCCGGAGCAGGTTTGGCAAAGGATATTCATTTAGATATCCCCTTAGGAACTGATCAAGGATTATTCTTTGTTTCTGGAAGTGCCTATATTTCTCAAAAGTATACAACAGGAACACAAAGTACTACTGGAAGTTGGGCAAATGCTAACGTAACAAGTGCTAATGATATTATTTCTATTGGACTGGCAACCAATACATTGTCTATTGGAGAGAAAATCCGAGTACGTTTCAAGGTACAAACCACGAGTGATTGTAGATTTACAAGTCATCAAAAATTACAATTTATTCCGAAAGGAAGAAATTTCTGTGGTAGCGATATAATTGATATTAATAGTGCTACCAGTGATAACATCATTATCCAAGGAGATAATTCTAACAGACCTATCGTAGTTATAGAAAAAGCAACAGCAACCGTGACTTTCGCTGAAATAGGGGCTACGGGATCTCCAATGGCTAAATATGAGGTGAAATTTGTTAATAAGGGAAGTGATATTAACTCTGATGCTATAAATGCCAATGCTAAGTTTGCTGTTAAATTACCGACAGGCTGGACGTTTGTTGATCAACAAGAAATAGAAACTAAATCGGGTGGCAAATTACAGTATGAGAGCTTGGAGGATGGTTTCTATGTATATAAATTACTGACCTCAATGCCTAAAGGTCAGGCTCTGGAAATAAACGATATTTCGATGAAGTTTACAGGTGCCATGAATTGCGATAATACAGGGGAGGTACAAACACAATTGTATTACGTGGTGGATGCAGGAACTTTCGGTTCTAATTGTAGCGTTGCACCAACGTGTAATTTGAAAACAGTTATTGTAGACCGTAAACAGCTATTAGTAAATAAAGTACCAAAGGCTAAATTGAAAACGGATGCAAATACTGATTTGTGTGGCACTAAAACTATAGCCGATTTAAATACTTTGGTTACAGGAAATGCAAACTTAGTTTGGTATGCTACGCAAACAGGAGGAGTTCCTTTGGCAACTAACGTTCAAATTCCTACCGGAACAACAAGCTATTATTTAGCACTTAAAGATGCCCTTACGGATTGCGAAAGTGCAGAGCGATTAGTTGTCACGGTTACTGTGAAAGAAATCTCTGAAAGAGGTCATATTAGTATTAGTAGAAGACAATTCTGTGATATTTCTTCGCTGACAGTTCAAAAATTAAAAGAAACTATAAACCTTGATGAAGAAGGTCTTATTAAAGTTTATGATAATGGAGGAAGTACGGCTAAGTTAGACACTGATATTTTAACCCCAGGTGTATTATATCAGTACACTCGTACTCAAGCTGGGAAATGCGAGAGTGATCGTAGAGATATTACGCTTATTATAGGAAAAACACCGACACCTGTATTATCAGAAGTTCTTTGTGGACAGATGACCGTTGATCAGTTAAAAGCCAAATTCCCAACACCTTCAACTATCAAAGTATATAATGGAGCTTCTGAGGTTACATCGGGTAATTTAGGCGTAGGAAACTATCAGATTACCAATACCGAAAACGGTAAATGCGAAAGCGATAAGTTAAATATAATCATTTATGAATCACCTGTACTAAATATAACTAAAACGGATGCTTCTTGTGGTGTAGCACCATCTGTAAAAATTAATGGATATAATACAGCATTTACATATACCATAACACCGAATTTGACCATAGCAACGGATGGTACAATTACAGGATATACATACGGAACCTCGTATGAAGTAAAAGTAACCAATGGAGGTTGTAGTGCTATACAAAATTTCGTAGTAAGTAACACTTGTACTATTGATGCTGTTGATGATTTGCTTATAGAGGTTGATGCACTTAGTCCTTTGCGTACGTCTACAACGACGATATTGTCGAATGATACTTTAGGAACTGCATCGGCAACGTCTACCAATGTAACTATTACACAAATAGCCACTACCGACCCGCGTGTAACAATTGACACGGCAACGGGTAAAGTACAAGTGAACAGTGATTCTGTTCCTACAGGAATATATACGATTACTTATCGTATCTGTGAAAAAGTAAACGGTACGCCTTGTGATACAGCAACGGTAACGGTGAAAGTAATAAACATCAAGACAGGAGATGATGAATTTACGTATGAAAACGGATCTCTTTCAGGAAGTGGAAATATATTGGATAATGATAAGTATAACGGAACGATTCCGAGCATACCGGCGGAAGTAACTTTAACTACTTTGCCACCAGCGGGAATAACAGTAAGTCCAACGGGAGATATTCTTGTAAGTAACGCTAAAAGTGGAATATATACCTTTACGTATCAGCTTTGTTCGAAAGTATTTACGGACGTTTGTGATTCGGCGACTGTAACTATAACAGTAAAAAATAGGATAGAAGCCAATGATGACGACAATGGAGATTCTGTAAACGGTTATAATTTAGTACCTAACAGTACGATAGATATTTTTGCTAATGATAGGTTAGACGGAAAAGGAGTGAGTTCACAAACTGTCACCATAACCACACATACGTCATTGCCTGTTGGAGTAACTATTGATGTTAACGGAAAAGTAACCATTGGTAGTGATACCCCTACGGGATTACATTCGTTTACTTACACTCTTTGTGAAAAAGGCGTCACACCAGCGAACTGTGATACAGCAAAAGTTATTTTCACTGTTAAAAATATCGACGCTGTTGATGATGATTTTGGAGTTCAAACTGTAGGAACGACCACCAAGACAGTGTTTGAAAACGACAAGTTGAATGGAGTATCACCAACGAGTGCGACGGTAAGTGTAACCCCAAATAATTTACCAATTGGAGTAACACTTAATTCGGATGGTACGTTAACGATAGGAAATACAGCTTCATCGGGTACACATACGTTTACTTATACTATTTGTGATAAGGCAAATACAGGTATTTGCGATACAGCTACGGCGACTGTTACGATTAAGAAAGTAGTAGCTACGGATGATTCTTACTCAATCACGGATACCACGGTAACTCAAACTGTGGGTAACGTATTGGATAATGACAAGGTAGGGACGCAAACGGCTACGACTACTTTGGTAACTATCGGCAATATCCAAAATCCTACGGGTTCGAATGTACCTGCTTTGGATACAAATGGAAATATCACGATCCCTCAAGGAACTTTACCGAATATTTATACGATAACGTATGAGATATGCTTGTCAGGAGGTTCTACGGATTGTGATACTGCGGAAGTACAAGTTGTAGTTGGAACACCTACGTTAACAGTTGCTAACGATACCTATACGGCTACGACAATTGCTACTCCTAGGGTAGTGGGTAATGTGTTGAGCAATGACGCGATTAATGGTCATACCCCTGTATTGCCTTCGTTTGTGAATATAGGAGTTAAACAACCGGCGACCCCTATTGGAGCGGGAGTGACGCCTACTTTATCAACCATTACGGGAGATGTAGAAGTACCTGCCAATACCCCTGCAGGAGTTTATACGATAGTGTATGAATTGTGTCCTAAGGGTATTGTTACGGGTTCAGCATCTTGCAAAACAGCGACGGTGACAGTGACAGTATCCGCACCTGAGATAGTGGCATTGCCAAATGCCTATACGGTAACGACAACGACCACGACCCAAACGGTAGGTAATGTATTGGATAATGATAGTTTAGGCGGAGTATCAGTAAGCACTTCAACGGTGACCTTAACTCCGGGTGCGTTTACACATCCTAATATCACAATGGGTACGGACGGAAACATTACGATTTCACCGAACACGCCATCAGGTACGTACACAGGTACTTATACGATTTGTGATAGAGTGAATACGAGCAACTGTACAAGCACTACGGTGACAGTGACAATTACAGCGGTAGCAACACCTACTGTATTAGTTGCTAATGACGACCCAGTAACGGTAACGACCACGCAAAGCGGTACTGTAATAAACGTACTGGATAACGACCGCATTGGAACGAACACCCCAACGACGTCGGATGTAACGATAACGGTAACAAGCACGCCAACAGGAACAAACGTACCGATATTAGACCCATTGACAGGAAATGTAACCGTACCATCAGGAACGCCAACGGCAACATATGAAATTGGTTATAAGATCTGTACAAAAGTAGGTATAGTAACTTGTAGTACAGCCACAGTAACGATTACAGTTACAGAGGTAGTAACACCAACAAATACGACTGTAGCGAAGGATGACTTTAGAACTACTTATGTAAATACTCAAGTTTCAGGAAGTGTAGCAGCGAACGATTTAGATCCTGAGGGAGATACCCAAGTGTGGACGACTCAGACAAATACCACAGGAGGACATACCTTTGTGTTGAATGCAGACGGAACATATACGTTTACTCCTTCGACAGACTTTGTAGGAACGGTATCTTATACGTATGAAGTATGTGATAACGGAACACCGCAGGCATGTGCAACGGCGACGGTTTACATCTCAGTGAAGCAAGTAGCTACGCCTACCGCGACGTCAGATACGTTTACAGCAACGACCTCGACGAATACGCAGACAGTAGGTAACGTACTGAACAACGACCGAATCGGTACGAACACACCGACGACATCTGATGTAACGATAATGGTAACGAAAACTCCAACAGGAACAATCGTACCGATATTAGACCCATCGACAGGAAACGTAACCGTACCATCAGGAACGCCAACGGGAACATATACAATTGGTTATGAGATTTGTACAAAAGTAGGTACAGTAACTTGTAGTACAGCCACAGTAACGATTACAGTTACAGAGGTAGTAACACCAACAGTGTTAATCGCTACTGACGACCCAGTAACTGTAACGACCACTCAAAGTGGAACTGTAGTTAACGTGTTGGATAATGATAAAATTGGCACGAACACACCAACGACATCTGATGTAACAATAACGGTAACGAAAACTCCAACAGGAACAATCGTACCGATATTAGACCCATCGACAGGAAACGTAACCGTACCATCAGGAACGCCAACGGGAACATATACAATTGGTTATAAGATCTGTACAAAAGTAGGTACAGTAACTTGTAGTACAGCCACAGTAACGATTACAGTTACAGAGGTAGTAACACCAACAAATACGACCGTAGCGAAAGATGATATTAATAATACTTATGTAAATACTCAAGTTTCAGGAAGTGTAGGAACGAACGATTTAGATCCTGAGGGAGATACGCAAGTATGGACAATACAAACAAATACAGTAGGAGGACATAGCTTTGTGTTGAACGCAGACGGAACATATACGTTTACTCCTTCGACAGACTTTGTAGGAACGGTATCTTATACGTATGAAGTATGTGATAACGGAACACCGCAGGCATGTGCAACAGCTACGATAAGTATCCAAGTATTACCGAAAGGAATCAATAGTTTGGTTGCGAATGATGACACAGCTGTTACTAAAGTAAATACAGGTGTTTTGATAAGCGTGTTGTCGAATGACTTTGATCCAGAAGGAGATACTTTCAGTGTAACGAAACATACGAATCCATCTCATGGAACAGTTGTTTTGAATGCTGACGGAACATTCACATATACACCAACAACAGACTTTGTAGGAGAAGATGAGTTCACTTACATCATTTGTGATGGTAATGTAACGTCTACTTGTAGAACAGCGAGAGTACATGTGTCTGTGGTATCTACAACAACTAATATTACAGTTGCTAATGACGATGCTTACAATACAGATGTTAATGTAGCAGTAGTAGGAAATGTGTTGAATAATGACACCGACCCAGAGGGCGATACAGTAACTACTACAGTGGTAACAACTCCTTCTAATGGAACGTTGAGTTTGAGTACAGATGGAACGTTTACGTATACACCGACTACGAACTTTGTAGGGACAGACTCCTTTACGTATAGAGTTTGTGATAGTGGAACTCCACAGGCATGTGATGAAGCTACGGTTTACATTACGGTTAAAGGAGTTGTAGCTACGCCTACAGCGAATACAGATACGTTTACAGCCACGACTTCGACCAATACGCAAACAGTAGGAAACGTATTGGATAACGATAGGCTTGGCACGAACACACCAACAACATCTGATGTAACGATAACTGTAACGTCAACCCCAACGGGAACAATCGTACCGAACTTAGACCCTGTAACAGGAAATGTTACGGTACCATCAGGTACGCCAACGGGAACGTATGTTATAGGTTATGAAATCTGTACGAAATCAGTAACGATTACTTGTGATACTGCTACAGTAACGATAGTAGTTACAGAGGTAACAACTCCAACGACACCTGTAGTAGCGAAAGATGATGTTGAACAGACGGTAGTTGATACACCTGTTACGGTTAAAGTAGTATCTAATGATGAGCATGTGCCTACGCAAGGAACTTTGACTATTGTTACGCAACCTAAAAACGGAACGGTTGTTATCAATGACAATGGAACGACTAATGCTCCGTCGGATGATGAGGTTGTTTACACACCTAACCGAGGTTATGCAGGAGTAGACAGTTTCGAGTATGAGCTTTGCGATACGATGGGTAACTGTTCTATAGCTAAGGTAACGATAACGGTGTTGGATGAAGTTATACCTTATAATGCTATTTCTGTGAATGGAGATGGATTGAATGATTACTTCCATATTCAAGGTATAGAGAGATATCCTAATAATACGGTTCGTATTTACAATCGTTGGGGAGTTAAGGTATTTGAGACGAAGGGCTATGATAATGTTAATAGAGTATTCCGAGCGATTTCAAACGGACGAGTAACGATTGAAGCTCCTGAGAAATTGCCACAAGGTACGTATTACTATATCATTGAATACACCGATAACAACAACAAGAAACATACGAAAGGAAGTTGGTTGTATATTAAGAAGTAACCACTGACAGAATAAGTGAAAGAGAGATTATCCTAAATGGGTAATCTCTTTTTTTATTTGCTAAAGTTTGGAAGCTAATAATCAAATAAAAAGTTTGACATTAAGTTTAATGAAATATTTTTGACTGTAAAAACAAAATATGCTTCAATGATTGTTTTCCAGAGCTTTTTTGAATTACAAAAAGTGGGGTTCTATGGAAAGTAAGAGTTCTTTGGAATTTGTATACAGTTTAAAAAAATACTATTTGTTGTGAATGTAACAAAAAAAATGAATTGCAATACAATGAAATCATTTAAATTCATTTATTTTGCAAAATCTATATTTTAAACAATCAAATTACCAATAAAAACATTTTACTATGAAGAAATTGATCGGAATATGTTTTTTTTTACTGAGCATAGGAATGTCAGCTCAGCAATTTACCATTGTGGGAGAAATCTATGACAAAGAAACCCAAAAGCCTGTGGAAGCCGCAACGGTTTTTGTGAGGACGGTAAAAGACTCTATCTTAGTGAATTATACTATTTCAGATGCCAAAGGTAAATTTACATTAAAAGGAAAGTCAAGTGATGATTTTTTGAATTTGATAATTTCCCATGTCGGAAATGCGACGTTTAAAAAGCGTATCGAAACTCCGAAGCCACGCCTTGATTTAGGAAAAATAGAGTTAGAAGCAAAAGCTTTTGAATTAGAAAGTGTCACAGTAACTTCGGAGGCAATTCCTATTACCGTAAAAAAAGATACATTAGAATTTAACGCTGACGCATTTAAATTGCGACCCGACGCTACCGTGGAGGAATTACTTAAAAATTTACCAGGAGTAGAGGTTGATGCCAGTGGAAATATAACTGTAAATGGGGTAGCGGTGAACGAGCTTTTGGTAAATGGGAAGCCTTTTTTTAATGATGTAAAAACAGCTACACGAAATCTTACAAAGGACATTGTGAAGAAAATTCAGGTAAGTGACACCAAAACTAAAGAGCAGAAATTTACTCGTCAGGAAAGTACTTCCGATAATAAATCAATTAATATTGTACTTAAAGAAGATAAAAATAAAGGTGTTTTTGGACGTGTAACGGCAGGTTATGGAACCAAAGATCGTTATGAATTCAGTGGCATTGGGAATTATTTTAAAGATAAAACTCGGGTGTCGGTTTTAGCAAGTTCCAACAATATCAATTCCGCAGGTTTTGAGTTTGATGAAATTTACGGAATGATGTCACGTGGATTTCGAGGAACACGAACCATTTCGATGTCGGGATCAAGTTTTTCGATTAATGGAGTTTCTTTTGGAGGAAGTAGCGAAGGTCTTAATGTTTCGCACTCCGCGGGTATGAATTATGCAGATACTTATGCAAAAAATATGGAAGTAGATGCAAATTACCTTTTTACACATTCAGATAATGAAAATCACACCAAGAGTCTGCGAGAAACAACTCTGCCCAATCGTCATTATTTTTCAGATAGAGAACATTGGGGTAATTCGTGGAATGATAATCATTCGGTACGAGCTTCCTTGGAATACAAATTAGATTCACTCACACAGATTGAGGTAAGCCCTAATTTAGGGATTAACAATGCACATAGCGGTAGCCGAAGTGTGGAGCAATCGTTGAACAGCAATCGTACCCTTGTCAATAGCAGTGAGTCCACCAACCAAGCTCAGACAAACAATGTGAATTTTAATAACTATGTTTCACTGCGTCGTCGTTTCAAAGGACGTGGTTTTTGGGGAATTGGCTTTGAAAACTCAAACAGTCGCTCGGAACGATTCCAACAAATTGATAATCGCACAGAGGTATTTGGGGCTAATCCTTCGGTGCAAGTTCGTGATCAACAACAAGAAGCTAACAACACAAGTGACCAGTATAGACTTCGAACGAGCTTTCGTTATCCCATAGCCAAGACTTTTTTTGTAAGAGGGGAATATGTTTTTTCGAAAACCAATATTAAAAACGATGTAGACACTTATGATGCAAATCTGAGTGGTAACTATGTGAACTTCAATACGGCGTTGAGTTCTGACTTTATTACCCAAAACACCCAACAGCGCCCATCGGTAGGATTAGAGTGGAATAAGGATAAAGTTCGATGGAGTGGAGGAGTGAGTTTGGTTAGTAATCGTATTGAAAATCAAGATTTCTTGAGAGAATTGGACTTAGATAGGACCTTTACCAATTTCTCAGTAGAAACCAGTCTTCGCTATGAGTTTCAACGCGGAAAGAATATGTCGGTTCGCTATGATTCCAGTACCCAAGTGCCGTCCGTAAATCAGCTACAACCCATTGATAATGTGAATAATCCTTTGCACACCTTCACAGGAAATCCCGATTTACGACCAACTTTTGAACATAGTATTCGAGCAGATTTTAGTAACTTCAACTGGGAAACCCGTACAGGATATTTTCTATGGTTCAATGCTTATTTAAACGAAGATAAGATTACTTCCATCACATTAACCAATGATGATTTGACCCGGAGAACCACTTACACCAACATTGATGGCGATTATTCCCTCATGTTTGGAATTGATTATAATAAATCCAATAAGTGGGATAAAAATAAGTTGAAATACGGCTTGGGTACTTTTTCAAGTATTCGAGAAAATAATCAATTCAGTAATGGGACTCGCTATGCTTTGACCAATTATTCTTTAAGTTTAAGAAGTTCTTTGGGATACGATTATGATGAAAAAATTAATATAGAACTGACCTATAATCCTGTGTTTAATGTAGCTCGCTATGATTCGAAAGTGTTTGAAAATCAGAATTACACACAACATCGTACAGGTTTGAGAATAACCTCCTATGTACCTAAAAATGTGGTCGTCGGAAGCGATTTTTCCTACTCCTATTTGCCTTATATGGGCGAAGGTTTCCGCAAAGGGTACCTCTATTGGAATGCGAGTGTTGGATACAAATTCCTAGAAGATAAAGCAACGATTCAGTTGAAAGCCTTTGATATTTTGAATCAAACTGTCGATTCGTCTCGAATTATTACAGAGGATTACGTACAGGATTCTCAAAGGCTCATGTTGAAGCAATATTTTATGCTTACTTTTACCTATAAACTCAATAAAGTAGGAGGTAACAAAGGTAGTAAGGTAAAATTTATGTGGTTTTAGTTATGAATAAAAAGCTAAATAAAACATACCTAAAATCAGGGAAGACTGCCTTTATTTCAGGCTCAAAGTCTGAGACCAATCGATTATTGCTTCTACAAGCTCTTTTTCCGCAGTTAGAAATTGTAAATATGTCCAATTCTGATGATTCCCAAGTGATGATTGCTGCTCTTGAAAAAGGAAATGGAACCATTGACATTCACCATGCAGGGACAGCAATGCGTTTTTTGACGGCTTTTTTTGCTACTCAAGAAGGAAAAGAAGTGGTTTTGACAGGTTCATCACGGATGAAAGAACGTCCGATACACATTTTGATTCAGGCATTACAATCCTTGGGAGCAGAAATTACGTATCTTGAAAAAGAAGGATTTCCCCCGTTGAAAGTTGTAGGAAAAGAACTCATTCGCAATGAGGTTAGCATTCCAGCGGAAGTCAGTAGTCAATACATATCAGCGTTGATGCTCGTAGCTCCGTCTTTGCCTAATGGGCTGATAATCCACTTAATAGGGAAATTGACATCCGTGCCTTATATCAAAATGACTTTGAAACTACTTGAAGAAATCGGGGTTACGGCATTTTTTGAAAATGCTACAATAGTGATACATCCATTGCAATTGACTGTAAAAAAGACGATGGTTGTGGAATCTGATTGGAGTTCAGCTTCCTATTGGTATTCTTTCATCGCCTTGTCGGAAGTTGGTACGAACATACATTTACAGAGCTACAAACAGCACAGTTTACAGGGAGATAGCGTTTTATCAGAAATATATGCGTTTTTTGGAGTAGAAACCACTTTTTTGGAAAATGAAATCCGTTTGCAAAAAAAATATGCTCCCCAAGAAAGCCATTTTTCGTGTGATTTGCGAAACGCTCCCGACATTGCACAAACGATTGCAGTGACCTGTTTTGGCTTAGGGGTTTCGTGTGATTTGACGGGCTTGCATACGCTTAAAATCAAAGAAACTGACCGTTTACAGGCCTTAAAAACAGAGCTTACCAAACTTGGAGGTGTTGTTAAAGTTACCGCTGAATCTTTCCATTTGAACAGATGTAAAGAAATTCGTTCTAATATAGCAATAGATACCTACGATGACCACCGAATGGCGATGGCATTTGCCCCATTGTGTTTAAAAAGCAATATTACAATCAATAATTCAGAGGTGGTTTCCAAGTCGTACCCTGATTTTTGGAGCGATGTAGAGAGTATTATGAGTGATTAGTAAACATTGCAGAAAAACAAGTTCTTATGAAATGAAAAAAAACCTCCCTTTTTTAAGAGAGGTTTTTCGTTATATTCAATTTTGGAGATTATTTTTTCTTGCCTCCTTTTTCTGCTTTTGCAGCCTCTTGAGCAGCTTTCATTGCAGCACGTGAGATTCTCACCTGACAAACAACCGTATTGTCTGGATGCATTACTTTGTAATCGTCTTGTTGTAATTTCGTAACATAGAATTTTTGCCCCATTTCCATACCAGAAATATCAACGTTTACGAAATCTGGCAATTTAGAAGGAAGAGCTTTTACTTTCAGTTTACGGTTAACAACACGCAACACCCCACCTGCCATAACTCCTGGAGAAGTTCCAGTAATTTGGATTGGCACCTCAATAGTGATTTCTTTGTTTTCATGTAATTGATAGAAATCGATATGAAGTATTTTGTCAGTAACTGGGTCAAACTGAATATCTTGCAAAATAGCACTATACGTTTTTCCCTCTAATTCAATCGTAGCAGTGTACACGTTTGGAGTGTAAACGATGCTTTTGAATGCTAAATCTGGTGCAGCAAAATGCAAAACATTGTCTCCTCCGTATAACACGCAAGGTACCTGTCCAGCATTACGTAAGGCTTTTGTTGCTGCTTTGCCCACGCTTTCTCTTTGAGATCCTTTGATTGTAATTGATTTCATTTAAAAAATATTTAGTTATTAAATTATTTACATAATAAATTTTGAGCTAATAGAGTTGTTTTCATGTACGCGGTGCATCACTTCAGCAAACAAATCGGCACAACTCAATACTTTAATTTTGGGACTTTCCTGTTTCAAAGGAATAGAATCTGTAATGATAAGTTCCTCTAATTCAGATTTTTCTATTCTTTCATAAGCTCCACCGCTCAAAAGACCATGTGTAGCGACTGCACGAACGCTGATAGCTCCCCGTTCTTTCATTATTTCAGCTGCTTTTACCAAGGTTCCTGCAGTGTCAACCATGTCATCCACTAAAATTACGTTCTTTCCTTTCACCTCTCCAATAAGCTCCATCGTCTCTATGACATTTGCCTTCTTGCGTTGTTTGTAGCATATCACCACATCGCTGTTCAGGTACTTAGAGTAAGCGTAAGCTCTTTTTGAACCTCCCATATCGGGTGATGCCATGCACAAATTTTCAAGTCCTAAACTCTGAAGATGAGGTAAGAAAATGGTCGAAGCATACAAATGATCCACAGGACGTTCAAAAAAACCTTGGATTTGATCCGCGTGTAAATCCATTGTGATAATACGTGTAGCTCCTGCCGATTCCAAAAGGTTAGCCACTAATTTTGCTGCAATGGGCACTCTCGGTTTGTCTTTTCTGTCCTGACGAGCCCATCCGAAATAAGGCATCACCGCAGTGATGTGACGAGCCGAAGCTCTTTTGGCCGCATCCAACATTAGCAACATTTCCATCAAATTTTCAGAACTTGGGTTGGTTGAACCTATAATGAACACTCGGGTTCCACGTACAGACTCTTCAAATGAAGGTTGAAATTCTCCATCACTAAAACGAGAAATATTTACTTCTCCTAAGTGAGTTCCGTATTTTTCAGCAATTTTTTTTGCTAATTCAACACTTTGTGTACATGCAAAAATCTTAGATTCTGGTACAATATATGCCATAATAGTAAATAGATGTGTTGTACTTTTAATCGTAGTCTCTTTATCGTGGGTGCAAAGGTATGAATTTAAAAATAAACATTGATATTTTTTTTATATTTTTTTTGCACATTTAAAAATCTTGTGTATCTTTGCACCCGAAATGATGAGGAAATAAGCCTGAGTGGCGGAATTGGTAGACGCGCACGACTCAAACTCGTGTTCTTCGGAGTGAGGGTTCGATTCCCTCCTCAGGTACAGTGTAAAAACCTTAATTTGTTGATAAACAACATTTTAAGGTTTTTTTGTTTTTGTAGTTAAAAAAATATTTGAATACATCTAATGTTTTAACTCTAATTATTCTATTACAAATAAAATCAATTAGAAAAAGATGTTAAGTATACGTAAAAACAAATAAGAAAATGATACTAAAGAAAATTAAAGGAGTAGCACCCGTGTTAGGTTTGAATTGTTTTGTTGCTGAAAATGCTACGATTACAGGAGATGTGGTTTTAGGTAATCAGTGTACTGTTTGGTATAATGCTGTAATTCGAGGTGATGTGAATACCATTCGTTTCGGAGATAAAGTTAATGTACAGGACGGAGCCGTCATTCATGCAACCTATCAAAAATATGCCACAACCATTGGTAACAACGTTTCAATTGGACATAATGCCATCGTTCACGGCTGTACTATTCACGATAACGTACTTATTGGAATGGGAAGTGTCGTTATGGATGGTTGTGTTATTGAAAGCAATAGTATCATAGCAGCAGGAGCGGTAGTTACAGAGCATACTCATGTTGAATCAGGAAGTATTTATGCAGGAGTCCCTGCTCGGAAAATAAAAACGCTTTCGAATGAACAAAAAGAAGGTATTCAAAGAACCGCCGATAACTATGTTAAATACGCTTCTTGGATTGAAGATGTATAACATTGAACCTTACTTTCTTTTATGTACATCATTGTAAATCAAGTATATATTTTATTTTGTTTTAAATACAACAAAATAAAATGTTAAAAATTAACGAAGTTATAAGTAATTATGTAGCTTTGTGTTTAGTTTCTAACAGCATAACACTATGAGCACAAAACAAAACTATAAAAAAGCATTTATATTTGTTACTGCACTCTTTTTTCTTTGGGGGTTTTTGACCGTACTAATTGACTCGCTGATTCCTCGATTGCGAGATGTTTTTACCTTGAATTATTTTCAAGCTGGTTTGGTTCAATTTGCTTTTTTCACGGCCTATTTGTTATTGTCGATTCCAGCAGGTATTATTCTGTCGAAAATTGGATATAAACGAGGTATTATCTTAGGATTGTTAACCATGGCAACTGGATGTTTTTTGTTTTATCCAGCGGCATCTGAGCGCATTTTAGGTGTTTTCCTGTTAGCCGTTTTTATTTTGGCAAGTGGTATAACATTTTTACAAGTAGCCGCCAATCCATATGTTTCCATTTTGGGAGATGAATCGGGAGCTTCGAGCCGATTGAACCTGTCTCAAGCCTTTAATTCATTGGGAACAACGATAGCTCCTATTATTGGAGCTGTATTCATCCTAAGTGATCGTGTGAAAACGGAGGAAGAAATTGCTGTACTCTCTAGTGTTGAAAAAGAGGCCTATTATTTGACAGAAGCAGCTTCCGTGCAAACACCGTTTATTTGGATAGCTTCGTGTATCATAATATTAGCAACTGTTTTTGCTTTTGTAAAACTGCCAGAGGTAATTAGTTTGGATGCAAAACGTCACAGTTATGGAGAGTTATTTAAAAAGCGAGGGTTGATGCTTGGAGCAATTGGTATTTTTCTTTACGTAGGTGCAGAAGTAGCAATTGGAAGTTATTTAGTAAATTATTTTATAGATATAAATATCGTTCGTGACATCCTCGAAAATAGCACAATGCGATCGCTGGTGAGTGGCATGGGAGGACTTTTAGGTAAAGCTGACCTAATTCATGGCGATCCAAAATCCATTGTAGGGATTTTTGTGATGTTCTATTGGGGAGGAGCCATGATTGGACGTTTCATCGGGGCATATCTAACCCAAAAAATAGCTCCATCAAAGGTGTTAATAGCATTCTCGTTGATTGCTATTCTACTGATTCTTGTTTCAATAAACACCGACGGATTGCTCTCTATGTGGAGTATTTTAGCGGTTGGTTTATTCAATTCAATTATGTTTCCTACCATTTTCACTTTGGCTTCTGAAGGATTGTCCGATTTACGTCCTCAGGCTTCAGGTATTTTGTGTACAATGATTTTTGGAGGGGCTATTATTCCTCCTGTAATTGGCTTTTTCACGGATAACATAGGTTTCAGAATGGCTTTTTTAACCTTAGTAGTTTGCTACGGATACATTTTGTTCTTCGGATATTACAAACGCTACCATGTGGAGTAATTACTTAAAAATCAATTGAAACGAATAAAGTCAGAATATAATTAAGAAAACCTTTTCCACGAGAGAAAAGTCGCTAATCAAAGAGGAGTAATTTTTACTAAATTTTGATAGCTTTATAAAACTGACAATAAATATCTAAGGAAATTGACCTGATTTTTATGGAAATAAAAAGCCCTAAACTTTGTTTTACTAAAGTTTAGGGCTTTTGAAGTTTTCATACTTTACAATGATTCATTACTGTCCTAATATATAGGCAAAAATAAGTGGAGCTACGATAGTTGCGTCCGACTCTACAATGAACTTAGGAGTGTTAATATCTAATTTACCCCATGTAATCTTTTCGTTGGGAACTGCTCCTGAATATGACCCATAACTAGTTGTAGAATCTGAAATCTGACAGAAATATGCCCAGAAAGGTACATCAGTCCACTCCAAATCTTGGTACATCATCGGAACAACGCAAATAGGAAAATCCCCTGCTATCCCTCCTCCGATTTGGAAGAAGCCGACACCTTTTCCTCCTGAATTAGCTCTATACCATTCGGTTAAATACACCATGTACTCAATACCCGACTTGACTGTGGAAGCCTTCAAAATTCCTTTGATAACGTTTGAAGCAAAAATATTTCCTGTAGTAGAATCCTCCCAACCTGGGCAAACAATAGGTAAGTTACGTTCAGCAGCAGCTATAATCCAAGAGTTCTTTGGATCGATTTCGTAATATTGCTCCAATACGCCTGAGTTTACGACTTGATATAAAAACTCGTGTGGAAAATAACGTTCTCCATTCTTTTCTGCCTTGAGCCATACTTCTTCCAAGTGTTTTTGTAAACGACGGAAAGCTTCTTCTTCTGGGATACAGGTGTCAGTTACACGATTGTAATGATTCTCAAGTAAATCCCATTCATCTTGTGGAGTGAGGTCACGGTAGTTAGGTACGCGTTTATAGTGTGAGTGTGCCACTAAATTCATCACATCTTCTTCAAGGTTTGCTCCCGTACAAGAAATAATATCCACTTTCCCCTGACGAATCATTTCAGCGAGAGAAATTCCAAGCTCTGCAGTACTCATGGCTCCAGCAAGTGAAACCAACATTTTCCCGCCTTCCAAAAGGTGCGTTTCGTATCCTTTAGCAGCATCCACCAATGCAGCAGCATTGAAATGCAAAAAATTTTTCTCTATAAATTGAGAAATAGGTCCTTTATTCATTTCGAATCTTTTTTATGTTAGAAAACGCAAAGATAGAACATTTAATTCATATACAGAAATATACACAGGTTATTTTATTGAACTCCAAAAACTTAGAAAACGAGTGATGTGACAAGATTCAAGGTTCAAAGTCCAAAGTTAATTACGAATTAATAATTACGCTAATTGCTAACCCGTAATTATTAATTCGTAAATATTCATTGTTGTAATCCGTAATTGGTCATTCGTAATTATTAATTGTAAATTGCTAATCATCAACCCGTAATTGGTCATTCGTAATTTGTAATTATAAATTATAAATTATTCATTGTTAATTTGTATTTTTGCCCGAAATTTTAAAAAGTTTACTATGGAGATTTTTATGATAAGGGCTGCTCAGTTGATTCTGAGTCTTTCGATATTGGTTGTTTTACACGAGTTAGGGCATTTTATTCCTGCCAAGGCTTTCAAAATGCGTGTAGAGAAATTCTATTTGTTCTTTGATGTCAAATTTTCTCTTTTCAAAAAGAAAATTGGCGAGACCATTTATGGTGTCGGTTGGTTGCCTTTGGGAGGATATGTCAAAATCGCAGGAATGATTGACGAGAGTATGGACAAGGAGCAAATGGCTCAACCGCCTCAACCTTGGGAATTTCGTTCTAAACCTGCATGGCAACGACTGATTGTGATGGTTGGTGGGGTTACCATGAACTTGTTGTTAGCTTTTTTCATTTACGCAGCTATTCTGTTTACCTGGGGTGAAAAACAAGTTAAGGAAGACGGACTTACAGGAGGGTTTGCTGTGAGTGAAGTTATGAAAACTTACGGATTCCAAAATGGAGATATCGTCACAGAAGTTAATGGAAATCCTTTAGGAAATTTATTGGATATCAATCGATATGTATTATTGCGAGACGTTGGCAATTTGAAAGTTAAAGGGTTAAATGGTGATGAACGTATGGTTCATTTACCGGATTCTATTGGTAAACAATTGTTTCACGCAGGAGAAATGATGGCATTTCGTCCACGATTGAAGCCTATTGTCGATTCAGTTTTAGTAGGTTTCCCAGCGGAAAAAGCAGGACTTCAAGCAGGAGATAAAATTATCTCTATCAATGATATTTCTGTAACCTATTACAGCGATGTGCAAGACATTATTAAGGTTTTTCCGACAAAATCAACGATAATTGTGGGTGTGGAACGTAGCGGAAGAAAGGAATTTTTAGAAGTAACGCCTAATGACGAGGGTAAATTAGGTTTTTTTGCTACCCAGCTCGCTAATGTAGAATATACTCACAAAACATATACAGTTGCATCAGCTTTGTCGGAAGGGATTTCTTACGGCTATTGGACTCTCCGTGATTATATTTCTCAATTCAAGTTTATATTTACTAAAAAAGGAGCTACTGAAGTGGGTGGATTTGCTGCTATCGGAAAGATGTTTCCTGAAAAATGGAATTGGCACGCTTTCTGGCATACTACAGCATTGCTTTCCATCATGTTAGCTTTTATGAACATATTGCCAATTCCTGCGTTAGACGGCGGACACGTCATGTTCTTGCTCTATGAGATGGTTACAGGACGCAAACCAAGTGATAAATTCTTGGAATATGCACAAATGGTAGGTTTTTTCATCTTGATAGGCTTACTACTTTTTGCTAATGGAAATGACATCTACAAAGCTATTTTTAAATAGTTTTTTTGCATAATCAATCTTAGTTTTATTCATCAAATCCTCGTTTTTAACAAAATAACTAAAAACGAGGATTTATTTTACTGCGTTCAGATTAGAAAGTATACATCTATCTTTTAAATAATGACATCGTATTATTCCATTTTTTAGGAGCCTTCTTCTTATTGTTATTTTCATACCTACAAAAAACAAAGAGATTGTTTCTAAGTACAAAATTCCGTCAGTTTTGAGCAGGAATCTTTGGTCTTACGAGGTCAATCTGCGAAATAGCAAAATGATATGTTTTTTGTTACAGAACTTTAATGTATATTTGCGAATAAATTTGTACGTCGATCTTTCGACAATTGTTTAATTAAATAAATCTGTAATTATGAAGAAAATTTTAGTAAGTTTATCCGTTATTGCTCTATCAGGAATAGTTTCCTGTGAGAACGTAAAACAAATTAAGAAAGAAACTCAAAACTCTGTAGAAAATGTTGTTGAAACGCTACAGACAGAGACTGAAAAAGCCGTTGATCAAGTAAAAAAATCAATTTCTGAATTTGAAGTGCCTTCTTTTCAAGACAGTGATTTACAGAAAATGGCTGCAGACTATAAAGCATATTTACTTGAGTTAGAAGAAGCTACCAAAGCGGGAAGTCAAGAAAAAATCGATCAATTAAAAGCAAAGTCGGAGGAATGGGCAAAAAAAATTGAAGAACAAGGAAAGAAAGTTTCGTCCGAAGACCTCAAAAAATGGAGTGAGTGGGCTGAACAATTTGTTCAATAATTGAAATTTAACGAGAGAACTGTCCGAAGAATTCAACTTTTCGGACAGTTTTTATTCTTAATCCTTCTCCTTTCTGTGTGACTCTACAAAACTTTTTTCTTCTGTCACAGCAATAATTCGGCGTAAATTTTAAACTTCAAAATCCGGACACCTCTTCTGAGTGACATTTTGTCATATTTCTTCCTTTGGCACAATCATTGACTATTAGATGCTCGAAGCCCAAAGCGGAGCAGTTCCGCCTAAGGTGATAAATAAATGTTGAATTAAAAATAAATTAAGAATATGAGCAAAATTATTGGAATAGACTTAGGAACAACCAACTCGTGTGTTTCTGTAATGGAAGGTAATGACCCTGTGGTAATTACCAATGCCGAAGGTAAAAGAACCACTCCTTCTGTTGTAGCTTTTGTAGAAGGAGGCGAAATAAAAGTAGGTGACGCTGCCAAACGTCAGGCGGTTACCAACCCAAATAAAACGGTTTACTCAATCAAACGTTTTATGGGGAACAAATTTTCAGAGTCAGACAAAGAGGTAGGTCGCGTACCTTACAAAGTAGTAAAAGGCGATAACGATACGCCACGTGTGGATATCGATGGAAGATTGTACACTCCGCAAGAAATTTCAGCAATGATTCTTCAAAAAATGAAAAAAACAGCCGAAGATTTCTTAGGACAAACCGTAACCGAAGCCGTTATCACCGTTCCTGCATACTTTAACGATGCACAGCGTCAGGCAACCAAAGAAGCAGGAGAGATTGCAGGACTTAAAGTTCGTCGTATCATCAACGAGCCTACCGCCGCTGCTTTGGCCTACGGATTGGACAAAAAACACAACGACCAAAAAATCGTGGTATTTGACTTCGGTGGTGGTACGCACGACGTATCTATCTTGGAGTTAGGTGATGGCGTATTCGAAGTACTTGCAACTGACGGAGATACACACCTTGGAGGTGATGATGTAGATGAAAAAATCATCAATTGGTTAGCCGAAGAGTTTCAGGCAGAAGAGCAAATGGATTTGCGTAAAGACCCAATGGCGTTGCAACGTCTTAAAGAAGCTGCGGAAAAAGCCAAAATCGAGCTTTCTTCTTCTACACAAACCGAAATCAACTTGCCATACATCACGGCTACGGCAACAGGTCCAAAACACTTGGTGCGTACCCTTACTCGTGCAAAATTCGAGCAATTGATTGACGATTTGGTAAAAAGAACCATCGAGCCTTGTCGTACTGCCCTTAAAAATGCAGGACTTTCAACAAGCGATATTGACGAAGTGATTTTAGTAGGAGGTTCTACACGTATTCCTGCGGTGCAAGAAGCGGTAGAAAAATTCTTCGGAAAGAAACCTAATAAAAGCGTAAATCCCGACGAGGTAGTGGCTATCGGTGCGGCTATTCAAGGGGGCGTTTTAACGGGAGATGTGAAAGATGTACTGCTTTTGGACGTAACACCGCTTTCGCTTGGAATTGAAACGATGGGCGGTGTGATGACCAAACTTATCGATGCTAACACCACCATTCCTACCAAGAAATCACAAGTGTTTTCAACCGCTGCCGACAATCAGCCGAGTGTGGAAATCCACGTGTTGCAAGGTGAAAGACCAATGGCAAACGATAACAAAACCATCGGGCGTTTCCACTTGGACGGCATTCCACCAGCACCACGAGGCGTGCCTCAAATCGAAGTAACTTTTGATATTGACGCTAACGGAATTATCAACGTAACGGCAAAAGACAAAGGCACGAACAAGGAGCAAAACATTCGTATCGAAGCATCGTCAGGACTTTCACAAGAGGAAATCGAAAAGATGAAACGCGAAGCCGAAGCCAACGCCGAGGCGGACAAAAAAGCCAAAGAGAAAGCTGACAAAATCAACGAGGCAGACTCAATGATTTTCCAAACCGAGAAACAACTCAAAGAGTTTGGCGACAAACTTCCAGCGGATAAGAAGTCGGGCATTGAATCGGCATTGGAGGAGCTTAAAAAAGCCCATCAAAGTCAGGATTTAGGTCGGATACAACCTGCTTTGGACAGAATCAACGAAGCCTGGAAGCAAGCCTCCGAAGACCTTTACAAAGCACAACAAGCTGGGGGTGAATCGCAAGCCAACACAGGCGGAAACCAACAGCAACAAAACGGCGACAACGTGCAAGATGTAGATTTTGAAGAGGTAAAATAGTCCGTAGCACGGACAGGCAATAAATACAACCCCACCTGATAGTAATTGGGTGGGGTTTAATATAATTCTATTAAAAAATTACTTACATTATGAAGTCAAATACATTATTTAAATTTTATGAACCAGAAGACCTCATAAATATCAATGGAAAACAATTTAGCCATTTTGGTTGGGAAGGAAAAGGAGCTTTTGCTTTTTTTCTTTATGCAGAATCCTACAAATCTGCTGCCGAATTACTTTACGAAAAAATGAAAACAGGGAATAATGCCGACATCGACACCCTTATTTATCCCTTGTGCTTTAATTATCGTCATTGTATGGAAATGTTATTGAAATACCTATACATAAAATATTCAAAAACAGATGAAAATGGATTAAAGTCTTTTCTAAATGCAAATCATAATTTAAACAAAATATGGAAAGATATAAAACCAATTCTTGAACAAAACATTAATAAAGTAGGCTCAAAAATAGATATTAATGTTATGGAAAACTATGTAATACAAATGCACGATTTCGATGATAAATCTATGACGATGCGTTATCCGATAACTAAAAAATTAGATGCTAATAAAACTGAATTAAGACTTGACTATCATAATTTCCACATTCAAATGCTTTGTTTTTATAATTCAATTCTTCAATTAGATAGTGATATAGACAACCAGATTAATTATCAAGCTTCAAAAGAGGATTTTGATTTGTTTATAGAAAAATACAAATTAGCTAAAAATAACGTTTTAGAATTTATTAAAATAATACAACCATTTGCAGACATAGATAAAGCAAAACTTGAATGTGATAAGTTACCAATAAAATCATCTAATATAAATTGGGAAGAATTACTAGGAGAAAATAGTGAATACACCTTAACGAGAAAATATTTAGATAATTTACCTTCTGACGATAAAATAATAATAGAAGTATTGTATTACGCTGGTAGAGATGTAGCCTCAAAAAGAGTTACACTTTCCAAATCACCAAAAAAGAAAATAGAGGATTTTATTAACTTCTGCATTTTCCAAATGAAAACAATTCATCCTGAATTAAAATTTGGAGAAAAAGTTCCATTTATAAATACCCAAACAAAAAGTTCTAACAATATTATTAAATATATAAGAAATGCTATGAGCATATTAGATTCAGATTTTTCTTATAATAAAGATAATATTTGAGTAAAATTGAAATGTAAGTATCATATTCTTATGATATGATTTTTCATAAATCTTTATATTTTATCATTAACATTGAATCGCTTCCTATCTAGTTAGGTAAAGCTGATTTCATCTGTATTTTTGAGCTCACAGAATCAAACTCCGCCAATTTCAAGAGTGAGCCATCGGCATTGAAGACGAAGCGTTAAGAAAAATAGTCGTGTTTTTGTTAAGAATTTTCCATTGTTCGAAGCGACCGCAAGGAGCAAGTTTGGAAAATTTAGAAAAAACGGCTATTTTTTAGCATAGTCTGTGAAAACTTGGAACAGAGTATGTCCAAATCCAAAGCCTTGAAATGAAATTCACCGACCTTATGGAGGCAATTTTTGGTATGACATACTAAGCTCCAAGTTTTCGCTTACTATGTTTCAAGACAAAAGTATAAATAAAATTATATACTTCCCATTTCATCAGTATTTTTACCTTCGCAGACTCTGCGGAGCCTGTTTCATCAGTGTTTCACTTATCGCAGACTCTGCGAAACTCAGTTCAGTAGTGTTTTGACCTTCACCTAATTCAGTTTTTATTAAAACAGCATTGTTTTACTCATCGCAGACTCTGCGAAGCTCAGTTCAGTAGTGTTTTGACCTTTGCCGATTTTTTAATGGTATCTTTTAACATTGTGTAAAACTTCGATTAAATCTTTGTAAGGTTGTATAGTATTGTCAGGCTGAGCGAAGTCGAAGCCCTTTTCATATTATTTCTCGACTTCGCTCGAAATGACACAGCGACTTAAAAACAATTCTAAAATATTCATAAAATTGGCATTATTATTGCTGTCTTTCAGGCGAATAAAAACTTAAAATTGTGTACGATATGAAAATTTTAAATTCTTCCGTCCGCATCACTGAAATGGCAGATACCGCCAAGCAATTGGTGATGCTCTATAAAAGCGAAACGGCGTTGGCTAACGACCCCATACTAAAACCCGTATTCGCACAGATTGAACCCCTCGCCGAAGCCCTTTCACAAGCCATCAAAAGTGACAAAATCCTTTCGGAGGTGGATAAAGCCGATGATGTGCGTGATGAATTGGTGCGTCAGCTCGAAAAATATCTGAAAAGTTATGCTAACATTCCTGTGGAAAACCTTCGCAAATCGGGCGAAAGGCTCTACGCGGTGTTTTCCAAATATGGCGTAAGAATTACTCGCGAAAGCTATGCGGTGGAGTCGGCACATATTGAATCGCTTCTGAAGGACCTTGCCGAACCTACGCTACAAACCGATATTTCGGCACTCGAAGGCATCGCTTCCACCATCGAAGCCCTTAAAACAGCTCAGGCTGATTTTGACCAAAAGCGTTTAATCCACGACAAAAACCTCGCAACACAGAGCAAACGCCCTAAATCTGCCGACCTTAAAAAGCAACTTTTAAAGCAAATCAACATCGGACTGATTCCGTATTTAACTTCGGCAAGTTTCGTCAATCCCCAAGCATTTACGCACTTTGCCGACACGGTGGCACAAATAATCAATACCATCAACGCTGCCATCAGTGGTAGAAGCAAGAAAGCATAAAAGAATACGCCTCCGCTACTGAATTAGGTAAATCATATCCAAATAAATTACGGATTAACAATAATGGTAAACAAATAGTGAAACAAACCTCGTCAAATTCACTCTTGGAGCGAGGTTTTATTTTGACTTTTTGAAAATATATTCGTTAAAGGATTGTTTCAATCATTTAGAGACCTTTACAAGAACCGTTTACTTTCTATTTTTTTGTATTAAGATGATTTTTTTTAGAAAATGTGTTTCTGAAAATTCAAATTTGTGTTCTTTTTCATCGTTTTTTCTCAATTTTTCTGAAGCAATTTTAACCAAAATCTCCTTTTTTTTACGCCTTTTAATGAAAAAAAAGGTAAAAAAAAGACTGTTTTTTAAGGAAAAACACTCGAAAAATTGACAAAAAAACATCTGTTTTCTGTTTTTGGAAGTGTTGTAAAAAGTATGATACCTTTAATAAAATGGATATTTCTGTCAGGCTGAGCGTAGTCGAAGCCCTGTAATTACGAGGCTTCGACTACGCTCAGCCTGACAATCAAAACTACCATCATACTTTTTATAACACAACCCTGTTTTTAAATATGTGATTTTCTAAAAAATCGTTTCAAAAATTATTTAAAACCAGTTAGGAAAAGGAAATGGAGGGTCTTGCAAAGGACTCAATCTTTGTAAATTAAAAAATCATAAGTTTACCAAACCACTTCCTTTAGACTGTAAGCGAATCAATCACTTGAGTTTCTCATTGCTGTGATGCCTGTCGTGGTCGCGTTTGGTTTTTTTGTCCATTTTTCGATCAAAGGCTTCCTGCAGGTCTATGCCTGTTTGGTTTGCCAAGCAAAGTACCACAAAAACCACGTCAGCAAGTTCTTCGCCTAAGTCTTTCTGTTTGTCACTTTCTTTTTCGGATTGCTCACCATATCTACGAGCAATGATACGAGCTACCTCGCCTACTTCTTCGGTAAGTTGAGCCATGTTGGTCAGTTCATTAAAATAACGAACTCCATGTTCTTTTATCCAATTATCAACTTCTAATTGTGCGTTTTTTATATTCATTTATGTCAAGGAATAGCGTTCAGAAAACAGAAGATTTCTAAACTATTTTACTACATTTTTTATTACAACACCTCTTCCTGTTCGTTTTTTCCTTCAAGCAAATAGTTGATGACGGTAGCAGCGGCATGTAAACCAAATGCAGCAGGCATATAACTAATGGTTCCATAGAACGATTTTTTGAAATTCGTACCATCTGTTTGTTGCATAGTATCTTTGGAAGCTACTTCGGAGGAATAAACTGCTTTAAAACCAGAGTGGATACCTTCTTTTTTGAGTCGTTTTCGAATGTTTCGTGCCAGGGGACAGTCACGTGTTTTTCGGATGTCTGCGACTTTCACTTGGGAAGGATCAAGAGCTCCTCCAGCTCCCATACTGCTAATGAGTTTAATTCTTTTAGCTCGAGCAGAAAGAATTAGGTTTAGCTTTGGGGTAATACTATCGATACAATCTACAACGTAGTCAAAATCGGGGGTAACAACTTCAAAAGCTCTTTCTGGGGACAAAAATTCTGTTAAAACAGTGAGCTCCAACTCAGGGTTGATATCTTTTAATCGAGAAGCCAACACCTCAGCCTTAGATTTACCAACGGTACTTTGTAAGGCAGGTAACTGTCGATTGATATTCGTTACATCAAACACGTCTCCGTCAATAATGGTCATCTTACCTACACCACTTCGAGCGATAAACTCAGCAGCAAATGAACCTACGCCTCCTAAACCTACAACAAGAATGTTTGCCTTTTTCAGTCGTTCAATTCCCTCGGATTTGACCAAAAGTTCTGTGCGTTCTAACCAATTTTTCATACAATATATACGTATGGTGTATGTTACGCACAGCTAATTTTATTCACTCGGTTGGTATGTCTTCCTCCTTCAAACTGAGTTTCTATGAAAGTTTTTACAATTTCAACAGCTTGTTCAATGGCTGTAAATCGGGCTGGAATACTTACCACATTGGCATCATTGTGCTGACGTGCCAACGCTGCGATTTCCTTTGTCCAACACAATGCACATCGGATTCCCTGATGTTTGTTAGCCGTGATGGCTATTCCGTTGCCACTCCCACAGATGACAATACCTAAATCAACTTGCTTGGTAGTCACGGCTTCAGCCACTTTATGTCCAAAATCGGGGTAATCAACACTGTCAAAGGTGTCTGTACCGAAATTGATAACTTCTATACTTCGGCTTTCTAAATAATCTACAATGGCTTTTTTGTAAGCAGGACCTGCATGGTCATTCCCAATGGCTATTTTCATTATATCTGTTTTAAAGCAACAAAAATAGAAAAAACAATAGAAATAGCAAAAATAGTGATTCAACTTTAGAAATGTGAAACAAAATATATTTCATACCTTTGCACCGCTTCCTATCAAATGGAACTCCATCGGAAATTAAAAATACGGAAATCAATGATTTTATCTTCACAAAAAATATATCAATTGATTTACGCATGGTCAAATAATCATAATTTAGAGTTTTTGACATTTGAAATGACCCCTTCCGTTTTCGGACTACTATTTAGTTATAGGACATGAATAAGAAATAAACAGCATAGCATCTTATGAAAGAGATAACAAGCACTCAAAATAGCTTAATTAAACAATTACTTTTGCTTCAAGAGAAATCTCGAAACAGAAAAAAAGAAGGTATTTTCGTTATTGAAGGGACTCGTGAAATAACATTGGCCATCAAGGGTGGGTATACTTTACAAAGGATTCTTTTTCAACAAGATATTTTTTCGGAAGCCCAACTGAAGTCACTACTTCTGGAAACCAAATCCTCCCCTGAGTGCATTTGCATATCCAAAGAAGTCTACGAGAAACTTACCTATCGTTCATCAACAGAAGGTGTGATTGCTGTAGCCATTGCTAAATCACATTCATTGAGCGACTTACACCTCAAAAAAACAAAACCTCTAATCTTAGTTGCTGAAGCTCCTGAAAAACCTGGGAACATCGGCGCTCTGTTACGTACGGCAGACGCAGCGGGAGTTGATGCGGTGTTGATTGCAAACCCGAAAACGGATCTATATAATCCGAACATCATCCGTTCAAGTGTGGGGTGCGTTTTTACAACAACCATCGCGATGGGAACAACTACTGAAATCATAGATTTTTTGAGAGATCAAGGAATTAATATTTTTTGTGCAGCTCTCTCAGCATCAAAACCTTACACAGAAGTTTCTTTTAATCAAGGAGTTGCTATTGTTGTCGGCACAGAAGACGAAGGACTTACAGAAGAGTGGCTATCCAATTCCAACCAAAACATAATCATCCCGATGCAAGGAGTTATCGACTCAATGAACGTTTCAGTAGCCGCCGCCATATTAGTTTTTGAAGCTAAGAGACAACGAAGTATGTAAGTTTTGCTTCCAAAAAGCACTCTAATTATAGTAGCCGTTGATAAGCACATCCATGCTACAATTCCTCTTTAATTCGAATTAAACTGCGTTTAATATGCTCCAATTTCTCAATGATTTCGTAATTAGATAAAACCTGCTCGTGCCCTTCTTTCAGTTTTTGACGAGCACCTTCAAGGGTAAATCCTTTTTCTTTAACCAGATGATATATCAACTGTAGTTTTTTCACATCATCGGCAGAAAACTTTCGGCTTCCTTTGAGATTCTTTTTTGGACTAATTATTCCAAATTCTTTTTCCCAAAAACGTAGTAGTGAAGTGTTTACATTAAAGGCTTTTGCAACTTCACCTATGGTGTAATACAACTTTTCAGGTAAATTTATTTCCATAAAGATACTTAGTCCATAGATTGGTTCTCATGAGTTGAAACTCTCAACATTTCGGCATATTCATCAGGTGACAAATTACCGTAGTAGAAATGTATCGGGTTGATATGCTCTCCATCTTTAATGATTTCATAATGCAGGTGAGGAGCCTGTGAGCGTCCCGTATTACCGACTGTGCCAATTAGTTCTCCTCGTTTAACGCGTTGTCCTGCCTTAACTTTGTAGTCATTCAAATGGGCGTAAAGACTTATGTAGCCATAGCCATGATCAATACGAATATGCTTTCCATACCCCGAGGAAGCGTCATCGGCTCGTGTGATAACCCCATCGCCTGAGGCGTAAATAGGTGTGCCTGTGGGTGCTGTGAAATCTATTCCGTTATGAAATTTTTTCGCTTTCGTAAAAGGATCATTTCGCCACCCAAAGCCAGAAGCTATTCGTGTTAAATCTTTATTATCAACTGGTTGTATCGCAGGAATGGATGCTAAGAATTTCTCTTTCTCTTTAGAAAGCCCTGCAATTTCATCTAAGGATTTTGACTGAACTACTAATTGCTTTTGTAAAATTTCTAAACGTTTGGTGGTAGCAATAAGCAACTTAGAGTTGTCGAAATTTTCAAGGTGTTCATAGCGATTTATTCCTCCAAAACCACTCTTTCGTTGCTCTTCAGGAATAGGAGCTACATCAAAATACAAACGGTACATATTGTTGTCTCTCTCCTGAATATTGGCTAACACCTCTTCCATTTGTTCCATTTTTTTATTTAGGATTTGGTATTGGGTTTCATATTGCTTTACTTCTCGTTGCAACGAAAGTTCTCGAGGAGTATAAAAAAAACGCATATTTATCATCAGAAACATCGTAATCCCTCCAAAGAGAGCCGAAGCTACCAAGAAAAGGGTAATATTTCTAATCTTTGTTCGCTTTTTACTTGCAATACGCTTGTAAGAAAGCGTTTCTGGGTCGTAATAATATTTTACTTTTTTCATAGGATATTTTTATTCTCACACTGAGTTTGTAAAATAATTTGAATTACTAACAGATGATTCGTGTGAAAACCATTGCCGATAAGGGCAAAGATAAGAAAAAATACATATAGCTTTCTCTAATTTTGGAAAAAGTTATAAGATGTTTTTTAAACAAATAAGCAAATTAGATCATTTAGCAATGATTGATGTTGAACCTGACGACCTCTTGATTACAAAATAGCTAAGTCCTAAAACTCCAATCCAAACTGGAATCAATAGCACAGAAAGCAACATCCCCGTTAGGGTCATCACGCCTAAAATAGCTATCAAAAAAGCAATAGACACATAGTTAGAAAAAGGATATAAAATTGATGGGAATTTAACTTTTACTTGTTCTTGGTTTTTTACTTTTCGGAATTTTATATGGGTAAATGAAATCATCACCCAATTGATAATCAAGCATGAAACTACCAACGACATCAAAATATTAAATGCCTGTTCAGGTACAAATTTATTGATGATAACGCACAACGCTACGAAGCAACTCGATACTATGATAGCTCGGATCGGAACAGCGTTTTTACTCAGATGCTTCAAAAATTTTGGTGCATTGCCCTGCTCAGAAAGCCCGTAAAGCATACGACTGTTACTATAAACTGAAGAATTATAAACGGAAAGAGCAGCTGTTAAAATTATAATATTCAACGTATTAGCAATCAAATGAGTAACCGAATGTTCTTTCCCAAAAAGAGAGAAATTCAATCCTTTCAAATTATCAAAAACCGTCACAAAGGGACTTGTGTTCGTGGTAATAGTTTCCCACGGAGCTAATGAGAAAAGGATTATCAACGCTCCAATGTAAAAAAATAATATCCTGTAAATCACCTGATTGGTAGCTTTGGGAATGTTCTTCTCTGGATTTTCGGCTTCAGCTGCAGTAATTCCGATGAGTTCCAACCCACCGAAGGAGAACATAATGATTGCCATCACAGCTAAAAGTCCTTGGTAGCCACTGTCAGTTTTTTCAAACCATCCTTTCGGAAAAAAAACACCGTTATTTACCAAATTTTCAACCGTAGCTTCTGCTCCACCTGTACCTGATAAAAGCAAGTAGGTTCCAAATAGAATCATGGCAATGATCGCGATTACTTTCACAATAGCAAACCAAAATTCGGCCTCCCCAAATAATTTTACCGAACCTAAATTGAGTGCCGTTATGGCTAAGAAGAAAAATCCGCTTGATGCCCATAACGGGATTTCGGGCCACCAATAGCGGACGTAAACACCAATGGCAGTGAGTTCAGCCATGGAAACCAAAATGTACAACACCCAGTAATTCCATCCTGAGATATAACCTGCAAAATTTCCCCAGTATTTATAGGCAAAATAGGAGAACGATCCTGAAACTGGTTCTTCAACTACCATCTCCCCCAACTGTCGCATAATGAAAAAGGCTATAATGCCTGCCAAGGCATAGCCCAAAATAACGGAAGGCCCAGCCAGAACAGCGGCTGAACCAATACCTAAAAAAAGTCCTGTGCCAATAGCTCCTCCCAAAGCAATAAGCTGTATGTGTCTGTTGGACAGTCCCCTGCGTAGCTCTTGATTTTTATTTGTATCTTCCATAGTCATTTTTCAAGCAAGCAAAAATAGAAGAAAGATTCTTATTCGCAAAATAAAATGTTCTTACCTGAAAAAAATACAAATAACGTTTTTGTTTACTAAATTTCCTAAGAGATACAATCTTTCTACTCTGGGTAAGCGATTCGAACGTGATAAATGTTCGTTAATTTATTTTTAAAGACTTGCTTTACCTTTTCGATTTCTCTAAGTGTAATATCTGCGTTAGCAAACTGATTTTCATCCAATTGCTTTTTAATGATTTTATCTACAAACTCGTCTATCATTTGGTAAGTTGGATTTTTGAGACTTTTTGTAGCAGCCTCAACAGAATCTGCCATCATTAAAATAGCGGTTTCCTTTGAAAAAGGAGCGGGACCCGGATATCTAAAATCTGCTTCTTGACAATCTGGATTCAGCTCTTGTTCCTTTTTATAAAAATAGTACGTGAGTGTTGTTCCGTGGTGCGAACGTATGAAATCAATCACTCGCTTTGGTAGTTTATTTTTTCGGGCTAATTCCACACCATCAGTTACGTGATTAATAATAATTTTTGCACTTTGCAAAGGAGATAACTTATCATGTGGATTAATGCTTGTTTTTTGATTTTCAATAAAATAAATTGGATTTAGCATCTTTCCTATGTCATGATATAATGCTCCTACACGAACCAATAGAGTGTTACCTCCAATCTTGGCTGCGGCGGCTTCAGCTAAATTGGCTACTTGCATCGAATGTTGAAAAGTTCCCGGTGCTTTGTCGGAAAGTTCTCGTAACAATTTGGAATTGGTGTCGCTCAACTCTAAGAGTGAAACATCGGACACTAATCCAAATACTTTTTCATAAATGTAGGTCAATGGTTGGGAAAAAAGAATTCCTATCCCATTGAGAATAAAGAGTGTAAGCAAAGAAATGTCTATATTCTGATAACTTCCTTCTGTGATAAAATGAAAAGCAATATAAGTTATCAAATAGGTTCCCGTTATGAGAGCTGCCGACACAAAACTATTCAATCGGTAATGTAGTCCTTTTGGGGTAATAATAATTGTTAATGCTGCAATAATCTGAATTACAATAAATTGGAAACTATTTGGAGCAACAAAGCCCAATAGTAAAACAGTAACTATAAAAACAAAAATAACCGTTCTCAAATCAAAAAATGACTTGAGAATCAGCACAATAATCCCTACAGGTACCAAATAAATGTAGTCTGGAAACCGATGAGCGATGAAACTTACCAACAAAATTATTGACAACACACTAAACAGAATTACTGAAATTTTAGTGTTGTTCTTGAATATTTTGCGTTCATAAATTCGCAAATACAATCCCATTAGAAATAGTACCATCCCAACCAAAACATAATAGCCAAGTAACGACCAATAGTAGTTGCTTTGATTCCAGTTTTCTGACTGATATTCAGCTTGTAACGAATTAAGAGCATTCAGTTTTTCACCCTCAATCATTTCTCCTTTGGCGATAATAAGTTGACCTTGTTTTATCCATCCACGTGTATAAACAATTTCTTTAAGGTTTTCCTCCAAGGCTTTTTGTGTGAAATTCTGATCAATTTTAATATCGGGTTGCAGAACTTCGAAAAATAAATCATAATACGTATCTGTAAAATTAGCGTATTCATTCTCTTCAAAAAAATTACGGATTTTGGCATTTAATTCATCCAAAAAGAATACTTGTTCAATCGGCAACTCACAAACTTCATTATTGTGCTGAATCATTGTTAGGTTGCTTCCTTTGACATATTCTGAAGAAATCATTACTCCATTTTGATATGCAAATTTCAAAAAATCCGCACCTTTGCTGAATAACTTCTCTTTTTTCTCTTGTGAAATATTCCGGAAGTACTGATTTTTTCTGTCATCAAATTTTACTTGTGAAATTTGGAAAACAGTGGTGTCCTTTTTATAGTAAACCGCAGATTTCTCTTCTATTGCACGTTTTTCAGCTGTGATTTGTTCGTCCGATTTCTTCAAAGAGAAATCAAATGGAGCGTAGAGCGTTTCATGTTGCCATGGCTTACCTTTCTGGAATTCATATTTAAATTTAGCTTTTTTTGGAAACACTTGGACAATTAAAATTAAGGCCACCAAAAAGAGGAAAGTTTTAAATATAGTTGATTTCCGCAAGGATAATGCAAAACGAAACTGTTTCATAATGTAATGAAAAATAGAATTGTAATAGGCAAATATACGAAAAAAATGATAGATTTGCGAACTGTAAAAAAAAATAATCACCTCCAACTTTGGCATACCTATTGATATAACGATTTAAGAAAGAATTACTTAATACGTTGTGATATGAAAAAAATATTCATCATACCTATTTTAATGTTACTAACTCTGTCAAGTTGCTCTGTAGACGACAAATACGACAATAGACTACATTTGCATGAGTTTTTACATTCATTTGATTTGTGGCATATTGATATTAATCAAACAATGGGTAATGCTCGTATTCCGATGCTTAGCCGTGCCTTTACAATGACATTTCATTACAACACAGAAGTGACTGCAAATAACAATTTGGTAGGATTAGGCACTATAGGGAACGGCTATGGTCTTAGGATTGGTCGTTACAATACTTCGGGTGATCATCTGACCATTTCGCACGACAGAGATGGTGTTTTCCACTTCAAAGTAGTACAAATATCTTCCAATGAAATTGATCTGATTGATTTGGATTCCGATGCAGTATATCGATTGATCGGCTACCGAAAAGCTAAATTTGACTACAATCAATTATTTTTCGATAATATCGCATATTTTCTGCAAGAGTATGAATTTTGGCAAAAATCACATACTAGTGTGCAGGGATTAGAAAATCCGTTTGATCAAGAAAACTTTTTATTCTTTTTTAATAATAAAGGAGCATATGCCTTTGAAACTAAACATTCGCTTTACAACAGTAACTTAATCGGATTTGGAACATACCGCATTGAAAGTACTAACTTTAAAGATGTTAAGCGATTGATTTTGCTGTACGGTCGCGATACAGAGGTTTTTGAACTAGGAGTAATTAATGACCAAACCATTGAGTTGTATCACCTAAAATCAAGAACTACATACGAATTTGTGGGAATGAGAAATATTGTTTTCCTAAAAGATAAAGATTCTCCTCAAAGAGAGAAAGTACAGTAAAAATTCTTCTCAGCAATGAGAAAACTAAACTCACTTATTTTCGGATTTTATTTGAAAGAAATCACTCATCACGACACTCCTACATCGGAGCAAATTCTCTTTGAAATAAAAAAATATCACTTAGCATAAAGGTTTTCATTTAAAAGAAAATGACTTGAAAAGAATCCCAATAAAACCGCTATAATTTATTTATGTTTTTTGAAAACATCAATTCTTTTTGAAGAAGAATTTTATAGAACTGAGAAGTGTTCGCTGAAAAATGTCTTGCATAAGCCGAAAAACTATTTTTGGGATTGTAAGCATTATTAAAGAAGAGAAAAACGGGGTCACAAGACGTTGAAAGACACTGAAAAACGTTGGACATTATGTATGCGTATAACCTATTCTAGGCTTAGTTTTGGAAGTTTATAACCTCTTTCAAAACAAGCAAATTACGTCCTTTTGAAAATAGTTTTTTAGACAAACATGCCTGTATTTCACACGTAAAAATAAAGAAGCACTTACATTTTTGTAAGTGCTTCTTTATTCGCTCCCCCTACTGGACTTGAACCAGTGACCCTCTGATTAACAGTCAGATGCTCTAACCAACTGAGCTAAGGAGGAATTTGTTTTCATTTCTGATTTGCGATTGCAAAGGTACAACAAATTTTGATTTCTGCAACAAATAATCAAAAAAAATCAATCTTAAAAAGTGTTAATTTTTATAACTATCTGATTTACATATGTTTTTTTTAACGAAATTCATAAACTTTTGAGTTGCTCCACTTTGATTTTGGATATATGTTCTATTAATATTTCCTATCTCAGCTCGTCTAATGGGAGAATCAATTAGTGAGAATAATATTTTTTCGAGTTTTTCACTACTATCTACAGAAATGACTCCACCTTTTTCAACCAATTCTTTAGCTTCATTAAACTTTTCATAATTCTTCCCGATGATGACTGGAATTCCAAACACAGCAGGTTCTAAAACATTATGCAGACCACTGTTGCCCATACCCCCTCCCACATAAGCAATATCTGCATAGCTATACACCTTGGTTAGAATACCCACCGTATCTAGAATATACACTTGAAAATCAGATGTGTTAAAGTCTTTTTTCTCAGAGAACAAAACGCTTTTCAGATGTATTTTTTCTCGTAAAGCATTAATTTTTTCAGTATGTATATCATGAGGTGCTATGATATATTTTATGTTTTCCTTGCCTGAGTTGATTATATCCACATAGATACTTTCGTCCTCTTCCCAAGAGCTACCAAATACCACGCAGAGGGAGTTACCTACAAATTTTTCAATGAAATCCAAGTGATTATCTCGATGTAGAATTTCAGTAACTCGGTCAAATCGTGTATCTCCACTAACTGTAATGTTTTCAAAACCAATCGATTGTAATAATTGTTTTGATTTTTGATTTTGTACAAAAAAATGGCTAAAGCAATGTAGTGCATTGCGCATCATGCCACCGTAAGGCTTGAAAAAAATCTGCTTTTCACGGAATATTCCTGACAATAAGAAAGTAGGTACATTCCTCTTTTTCAGAGTAATAAGATAGTGATACCAGAACTCATATTTCACGAAGACAGCCATCTTGGGCTGTATAATATCTATGAATTTTCTTGTATTCCGAGGTGTGTCCAATGGTAAATAGACAATCACATCAGCTTCAGGACTATTCTTCCGTACTTCATAACCTGAAGGAGAAAAGAAAGTCACCACAACCTTATAATGTTTTCTGAGTTCTTTAATCACAGGCAATCCTTGCTCAAACTCACCAAGAGAGGCAACATGAACCCATACATAATCCTGATTTTTAGCTATTTTTGACTGTAATATGTCAAAAACATCCTTTCTTCCATTGATAAAGAGGCGTATTTTGGGATTAAACAATGCTACTATATGCAAAATAAATCCTAAAAAGTAGATACTTATTGTATATAAAATAACCATGTTTTTTTTAATATTTTACTTTTCCGACTTTGAAAGGCTCATTTCTCCCAAAAGCATCCGATTATAAAAAAAATAAATGCACAGATCAATTGCAGAAGGTAAGATAATCTTCAAGTCATTTCCCTTAGGCTGATTTATTTTTCTCTTTTGCATAGGTAACTTCCTCCGTTTTTATGATTACTCGTACAGAGTAATTGCTTGGCTCAATAGGAGTTCCGTACTGCTCGGAGTAGTTTTTCGTGAAAACAGCTCCAAAATAGAGAATCATTGCTGAGTAATAAACCCAAAGCAACAATACTAAAATTGAACCTGCAGCCCCGTAAACGTCTAATTTAGCTGTATTTACCAAATAATTTCCAATAATGAATTTACCCAACATAAACAAAACAGAAGTGAAAGCTGCGCCGATAAACGTATCTTTCCACTTTAGTTTTCCATCGGGGAGTGTTTTGAATATAAAGCTAAAGATGATTGTCACGATCAAAAATACGATACCAACATTAATTAGTTGAGCAATATAAACCGTATTTTCAGAAAATAATCTAACAAGTTGCCTAGATAGGAGGTCGATGACCGTATTGATAATCAAGCTCACTAATAGTACAAACCCTAAGGCTCCAATCATGGCAAAAGAAAGTAATCGATTGATAATGAATCTGATTATTCCTTTTTTAGGTTTAGCCTTTAGTTCCCAAATATAGTTGATAGAACTTTGAATTTCCGCAAAAACAGCTGATGCGGTAAACAACAGAGTTCCAATACTTACCCAATAAGCAATTTGATTTGACCCATCAAAGTTCATGTTTAATATGACTTCTTGTATTTGCTCTGCCGATTTTTCGCCTACCAAATTGGCTATCTGTAGGAAGAATTCATCCGAAACCTCTCTGGAATCATGAAACAGTCCTACGGAAGAGATTAACAAAATAGCTAATGAGGGCAATGCAAATATGGTAGAATAGGACAGTGATGCACTCAATTTGAGGCAATTATCATCCATGAATTCCATTCCCGAAGTTTTTAATAGTTTAATAAAAGGATTATTAGTAATTCTATTTACAATTCTTTTTATCATTTTCTTACATTTTATGTATCCAAAATTCTGGATTTAAACGAGTTGTATTTTTATAAAGGAAGAATTTCATTTCCGTTTTTCCGTTTTTGTCGGTGAATATTTTTCCTAAAAAATCACGAGCTTTGACTTTATCTCCTTTTTTTACATATACATCAGTTAGGTTATAATAGATGGTTATATAATTTCCGTGTCGTACCTGTACCACTTTATTACTTCCTGGAATAGACTGAATAGCAGACACTTCACCTTCAAAGACTACCCTTGCTTCAGCCCCAGGTTCAGTAGCTATGGTTACCCCATTATTGTAGTGTTTCAAACTTGGGTACACAGGGTCGCTATACTCCCCGAAGCCTTGTGATTTATATCCTTTCACCACAGGCCAAATCAAATTTCCTTTATTAGCCTCAAAACTATCAGCAACTTTTTTTGATTCAGGTGTAAGCATAAAAACCGCGTTTTCTGATGAAGATTTCGCGTTTTTGTTGTTTTTTGCTAATCGCTCTCGCTCTTTTCGGTTTGCTTCGATAATGGCTAGGCGAATTAATCGTTGAATTTCTCGGTCAATTGCATCAGCTTGTTTTTGTTTTTCTCGGATTTGTTTTTCATAATCACGCTCTTTTTTGCGTATGGTTGTTGCTAACTCCTCTAGTTGTTTTTTTTCACCTTTAAGAGTTTGTTGTTCTTGCCGATTTTCCTCCAAAACTACCTTTTTCTCTTGGTGTTGCGAAACCAATTTTTGGTTTACTTCCTTGATTCTTTTCGACTTGTCTTGAATGAGAAAAACCTGTTTCTTCCGATAATCCACATATTGCTTCATGTAGGATAAACGTTTGTATCCCTGCCAAAAGCTTTCCGACGATAATAAAAACATCAATCGATTTTGAGAGGATTTGCTTTTGTACGATTGTTCGATGAGTTTAGCGTATTCTGATTTGTGAAAATCCAAATCTTTTTTGAGTGAGCCCAATTGTTTTTCGTTTTCATCAATTTCTTTCGACAGTAAATTTGCCTGTTGTTGTGTAATTTGAATAAGGCGTGAGCGCATCTGGATTTTTTCATTGGTTTCTTCAATCTGCAAAACGGTCGATTTATGCTGTTTTGCCTGTTGTGAACGCAGTACAGACATCTGTTTTATCTGTTCAATGAGTGCTTTTTTGCGTTCTTCCAACTCTTTCTGTTTATTTTGAGCCGTTCCTCCAGGTGAAAATAAAACGAAAAACAACAAAAAAAACACTTTTTGCAGAAGACGAACAAATAAGGTTGTATGTTTTTGAAGTGACATGGATTTGTATTCAGGAATAATTGTTAGTTGCAAAAATACAACAAAAAGTAAAACAAACACTATGAATCCTTATTTTTTACGCCTATTTTTTGCATTACATCTTGTGTAATTTAAAAAAAAGGTGTACCTTGCGAAACTTATTTAGGTAGATTGATGAAAAAGTTTTTGATATTTGCCCTGTGTCTAACAGCCATGGTTAGCTGTGGAATTTACAATTTTACGGGAGGTAGTACTGGAAACGCGAAAACCTTTCAAGTGAATTTTTTTCGTAATGATGCTCCCATTGTAGAGCCTGGCTTAGATAGGGATTTCACTATTGCACTACAGGATTTGATTAACAATCAGACGAATTTGTCTTTGACCGATCGGAATGCTGATTTGGTTTACGAGGGCGAAATTATTGATTTCAGTATTGCCCCAATGACGGCAACAGCTCAACAAACAGCAGCCCAAAACCGATTGACAATTTCGGTTAATGTGCGTTTCACAAACAACACCGAAGAGAATAAAGATTTTGAAAAACGTTTTTCTCATTACTATGACTATCCAGGGAATAGTCAACTCAGTGCCGTAAAAGGAACAGCCATCCCTGAAATTTTTGAACGTATCACTCAGGATATCTTTAACGCCTCATTAGCAGATTGGTAACGCAATGACTGTCAAAGAGTTTGTTGAAATATTAAAAAATCCGCATACCATTAATGAACGGCAAGCACACGAGTTAGATAACATCGTGCAGGAATATCCATTTTTTCAAGCGGCTCGAATGTTGCAACTAAAGTTGTTGCATACACAAGGAGATTACCGTTATTCCAAAGCACTAAAATTAGCATCGGTTCACGTGTTGGACCGTTCCATTTTATATGATTTTATTCATTCAACAGACAAAAACACTCAAATTCAAGAATTTACAAGGCAATTGTTTGAACGTAGAATTGAGCAGCCACAATCGATAGTTAAGCCCTCACAACAAGAAATTCCGCTGTCTCAACCAGTGATTTTACCACAACAGCCACAGTCAATGAATCCTCCAAAGCGACAAGAAGGATTCTCACATGTGCCGAATTTTATGCCTCAAATTCCAAAAAATGAAAAGCAAGATCAAAATTTTGCAAATCCATTTGGGAAAATGGAAGATTTTAATCCAACCTTCGTCCCCAAGCAAGAGGCTAAAACAACTTCATCTCAAGAAGAACAAAACAAACAAACGGGCAAGCCATTTGAGTCTATTCCTAAGTGGATAGAGCAAATTTCCGAAGAAAACGAGGTTTTGCAACGAGATCATGACAAACAGGTTGAAAATAAGGAAGATAAGATAGCAGAAAAGTTTCGTCTCATTGACAAATTTTTGGAAAACAATCCTAAAATAGAGCCGTCAAAAGATTATGTATCAAACGTGAATTTAGCTGATGAAGTTAAGAGTGATCCACAGCAACTGATGACCGAAACATTAGCTCAGGTTTACGTAAATCAGCGAAAATTTAAGTTAGCAATTCAGGCTTATGAAATATTAATTTTGAAAAATCCAGAAAAAAGTGCTTACTTTGCAGCCCAAATACAAAAAATAAAAAATTTACAACAAAATAATTTATAAAAAATGACAGCATTCAACATTTTTTTAGTTCTTATCGTAGTAGTATGTTTGCTACTTGGATTGGTTATTATGGTTCAAAATCCAAAAGGAGGGGGACTTTCTTCAACATTTGGTGGTAACACACAAGTAGTTGGAGGAGTTAAAAAAACAGGTGACTTTTTAGAGCGTAGTACTTGGACTTTTGCAACGCTTTTGGCAGCTTTGATTTTGATTGCTAACACTTTGTTACAGTCCAAAACAGGAACAGATTCTGATTCAAGATTATTAGACGGAGCTCCGATTGAAAATAACATCTTGAATGCCCCTGCTAACAGCTCAGAGCAACCGGGAACTACTTCTGAAACAGCGAACTAAAAGAAGTATAAAAGTCTTATCTATTTTACAAGCACCTCGCATTTTTGTAAGGTGCTTTTCGGATTTTTCTCAGAATTTAAGGAAGTTGAATAAAATATCAAGAGAGGAATGTTTTGGGCAGTAAACTGACTTTATGTCAGTATATTTTAATTTGGCATACTTTCTGACTTTAAGCAAATAAAATTTAAACACAAAAATAATATAAAAATATGGCAAAAGTAAATATTCGACCGTTGGCTGACCGAGTTGTCATTGAACCAGCGGTAGCTGAGACCACTACGGCATCAGGTATTATCATTCCTGACACTGCAAAAGAAAAACCACAAAAAGGTACTGTGGTTGCGGTAGGAGCAGGAACAAAAGACAATCCTATTACCTTGAAAGTAGGAGATGTAGTCCTTTATGGTAAATATGCAGGAACTGAACTTAAATTAGAAGGGAAAGATTATCTCATTATGAGAGAGAATGATGTGTTAGCTGTTATCTAAGAAGAGCTATAGGCGATAGGCTGTAAGCAATGAGAGAATTCAAAAAATATGATGTTTGGCAATTGAGTCATAAATTAGTATTGGAAGTTTACAAAATCTCTAAGAATTTTCCGAAAGATGAACTATTTAATATAACATCTCAATTGCGCAGAGCTGTTACCTCAATCCCTACAAATATTAGTGAAGGATGTGGAAGAAGTTCTGATAAAGAGTTTTCTCACTTTTTGAACATTGCTCTAGGTTCTGCTTCTGAAGCAGAGTATCTGGTTATTCTTTCAACAGACTTACAATTTATTGATGCAGAAACTTCTGAGAGTTTGCTAAAAAACATCAATCAAATTAAGAGTAAAATCTTCAATTTAAAACAAAAAATCAATCCGCAATAAGTTAGCTTAAAGCTTATTGCATAAAGCAAAGAAATAAAATGGCAAAAGAAATAAAATTTGATATAGAAGCTCGTGAAGGCTTAAAACGTGGCGTTGATGCATTAGCAAACGCAGTAAAAGTTACTTTAGGTCCGAAAGGAAGAAATGTAATTATTAGTAAATCATTTGGTTCTCCTCATATTACCAAAGATGGTGTAACTGTAGCAAAAGAAGTTGAGTTAGAAGATGCTCTTGAAAATATGGGAGCTCAAATGGTAAAAGAAGTCGCTTCAAAAACCAATGATTTGGCTGGTGACGGAACTACTACTGCCACTGTTTTGGCTCAAGCCATCGTTAAAGAAGGTTTGAAAAACGTTGCTGCTGGTGCAAACCCAATGGATTTGAAACGCGGAATTGACAAAGCTGTTACAAAAATCGTTGAGAATTTAGCAAAACAAGCCAAAGAAGTTGGCTCTTCTTCTGAGAAAATTCGTCAAGTAGCATCTATTTCAGCAAACAACGACGATACTATCGGTGAGTTGATTGCTGCTGCTTTCGAAAAAGTAGGAAAAGAAGGTGTTATCACTGTTGAAGAGGCTAAAGGTACTGACACTTACGTAGATGTGGTGGAGGGAATGCAATTCGATAGAGGATATTTATCTCCTTACTTCGTGACAGATTCAGAGAAAATGGTTGCTGAATTGGACAGACCTTACATCTTATTGTACGATAAGAAAATCTCCACAATGAAAGACTTACTTCCTGTGTTAGAGCCTGTTGCTCAATCAGGTAAGCCGTTGTTAATCATTGCAGAAGACATTGACGGAGAGGCTTTAGCTACATTGGTAGTTAATAAATTGAGAGGTACACTTCGCATTGCAGCTGTAAAAGCTCCTGGATTTGGTGACAGAAGAAAAGCAATGTTGGAAGATATCGCTATCTTAACAGGAGGAACAGTTATCGCTGAAGAAAGAGGATTTACTCTTGAAAATGCAACTATCGATATGCTTGGTACAGCAGAAAAAGTTTCTATCGACAAGGATAATACAACTGTTGTAAATGGAGCTGGTGATGCTGAACAAATAAAAGCTCGTGTAAATCAGATTAAAGCTCAAATTGAAGTAACAACTTCTGATTATGACCGTGAAAAATTGCAAGAGCGTTTAGCAAAACTTTCTGGAGGTGTAGCTGTTCTTTACGTTGGTGCTGCTTCGGAAGTAGAGATGAAAGAGAAAAAAGACCGCGTTGATGATGCTCTTCACGCAACTCGTGCTGCTGTTGAAGAAGGTATCGTAGCTGGTGGAGGAATTGCTTTACTTCGTGCAAAATCTGTTTTAGCAAAACTTAAACCTGTGAATGCAGATGAAGCAACAGGAATCCAAATAGTAGCAAAATCATTGGAAGCTCCATTGAGAACGATTGTGGAAAATGCCGGTGTTGAAGGTTCAGTAGTTGTAGCTAAAGTGACGGAATCATCGCGTGACACATTTGGATATAATGCCAAAACAGATCAATACGCTGATATGTTCAAAGCTGGAATCATTGATCCTAAAAAAGTAACTCGTGTAGCTTTGGAAAATGCAGCTTCTGTAGCAGGAATGATTTTAACAACTGAATGTGCTTTGGTTGATATAAAAGATGAGAAAGCAGGAGCAGGAATGCCACCAATGGGCGGAGGAATGCCTGGAATGATGTAATCATCAGTTTGAAAGAATAATAAAAAAGGCTAACAACTTTTGTTTGTTGGCCTTTTTGTTTTGTTAGAAGTCTAATATACATTTTTAGAAATCAGCGAGGGTTTGCGAAGAAGTTTTCACTATCTTTGCACTCTACTATTTATCTACAAATGAAAGAATCTAAATCCATTATCGCAAATATAAAAAAAGGACAGATTGCCCCTATTTATTTCCTAATGGGAGATGAGCCCTATTTCATCGATGAAATTGCTAACTATATCGAAAACAACGTACTATCGGAAGATGAAAAGGGATTTAATCAAATGATACTCTATGGGCAAGATGTGTCGGTAAGCGATATTGTGAATAATGCCAAACGCTTCCCAATGATGGCTTCTCATCAGGTAATAATAGTTAAAGAAGCTCAAAATTTAGGGAATTCTATTGAAGATTTGGTTCCTTATGTTGAGAATTGTACACCTACTACGGTTTTAGTAATGTGCTACAAGTACAAAACTTTGGATAAACGCAAAAAACTTGTTAAGAGTTTAGCAAAAAACGGTGTGCTTCTTGAGAGTAAAAAACTTTATGAAAAAGACGTAATTCCTTGGATTTCAGAAGTGTTAAAAGAAAAAAAATACACAATACAACCCAAAGCAACTCAAATGTTGGTGGAATTTTTAGGAACCGATTTGAGTCGTATAGCTAATGAATTGGATAAGTTAGCTATCATTGTACCACAAAACTCAGAAATTACTCCTGAGATAATTGAAAAAAATATAGGAATCAGTAAGGATTTTAACAATTTTGAACTTCGTAGAGCTTTAGGTGAGCGTGATGAGTTGAAAACCATGCGTATTATTAACTACTTTGCTGATAATCCGAAAGATAACCCAATTGTGGTTACACTTGGAACACTCTATACTTTTTTTCAAGAATTACTAGCTTATCACGGACTTACGGATCAATCTGACCAAAATGTGGCAAAGGTTCTCGGTAAAAACCCATATTTTGTGAAAGAATATCACATTGCTGCTCGGAACTATCCAATGAAAACTGTCAGTGGAATCATTGAAAAGTTGCGAGAAATTGATATGAAAAGTAAAGGAGTTGGTTCGGTAAACATGTCACAATCTGATTTACTTAAAGAGCTTGTAATCAAAATTTTAAGATAACTTATTTAATATGATTTCTTAAATGAAGTAAGAAAATGTCAAAAATACATCAAAATAATAAACAAACTTTAATACAATTATATCAATTCGTAAAACCTTACCGTCTTACGTTTTTTCTTGTAGCTCTTTTTGCCATAATGGCATCAATACTTTCTGCTGCCCAACCGTATATGATAAAAATAGCTATTGATGACTATATTACGGCTAAAAATTATGAAGGGTTGTTGGTTGTTACTTATATTTTATTAGGACTACTACTTTTAGAGGTGTTCATTCAGTTTTTATTTTCTTATTTTGCTAATTGGACAGGACAATCCGTTATTCGTGATATTCGTAAAAAATTGTTTGCTCACTTGCTGGGTTTCAAAATGAAATACTATGATAAATCATCGGTAGGAGTGTTGGTTACTCGTACGGTGAATGACACGGAACGTATCGGTGAGGTTTTTAGCTCAGGGTTGTTTGAAATTGTGAGTGATCTGCTGAAAATGGTAGTGATTTCAGTAGTTATGTTTGTGATTGATTGGCGATTAGCACTCATATCTTTTGTTACAATGCCTTTCATTTTATACATGACACGTTGGTTTCAAAAATCGATGAAATCAGCCTTTGTGGAAGTGCGGAAAGAGGTGGCAAATCTGAATTCGTTCGTGCAGGAACGTATTTCAGGAATCAAAATATTGCAATTATTTTCCCAAGAAGGAGTCGAGTTAGACAAGTTCAAAGCCATCAACGAAAAACATAAAAAAGCGTGGTTACGAACCATTTGGTACAACTCTATTTTCTTTCCTGTTGGGGATTTGGCGGTATCCGTAACCATTGCGTTAATTGTATGGTATGGAGGTTATAACGCTGTTACTGAACGTACTTTTGATTTAGGGACTATTTTCTTATTCATTCAACTGACACAGATGCTTTTTCGTCCGTTGCGACATATTGCCGATAAGTTTAATACTTTGCAGATGGGAATCATAGCATCGCAACGTGTGTTTGCAATTTTGGAATCGACACAAGACAGTGAAGTTAATGGTACTACAATTCTTACAGAAGTTAAAGGGCAAATACGTTTTGAAGATGTATACTTTGAATATGTTGAAGGAGAGGAAATTTTGCATGGAATCAGTTTTGAGGTGCAACAAGGTGAAACCATTGCTATCGTCGGGGCTACGGGAGCAGGTAAAAGTACGATTATCAATCTGTTAAATCGATTTTATGATATTAAAGCAGGGGCAATCTATATTGACAATACAAACATAAAGGATGTTCAGTTAACATCGTTGCGTAGTCATATTGCAGTCGTACTACAAGATGTACTGCTATTTGCGGACAGTATTTTGAACAATATTACCCTCGGAAATACGAATATCACGGAAGCAGAAGTAATCGAAGCTGCAAAGAGCATTGGAGTACACGATTTCTTTATGCAATTGCCAAACGGTTACCACTATAACGTCAAAGAACGAGGTACCATGCTTTCGGCAGGACAGCGACAACTCATCGCTTTTCTTCGTGCCTATGTAAATAAACCTCAGATACTTATCCTTGATGAAGCCACCTCATCCGTCGATTCACATTCCGAAAGACTGATACAGGAAGCCACAGAAAAAATCACTCAAGGACGTACTTCCATCATCATCGCTCACCGATTAACAACAGTGAAAAAAGCAGACAAAATCATTGTACTCGATAAAGGAAAAATTGTAGAAATGGGTAAACATGACGAACTTTTGAAACTCGAAAACGGATACTACCGAAATTTGTACGAGGTACAGTTTCGCGATGCCCCAATAGAGAGTCAAAAGAGAAACTTTTTGCATTAGTTCGCTCACAAAATATCCGATTTTCAAACTCCCTTCTTTCACAAGATAAATATGCGTGTCTTTCGTATCGGGAGTTTTTAAAAACACTCCTCTTGGGATAACGATTTCCTTTCCCAAGGAAAAGTTTTCCGTAAAAATCGTATGGAGATTCATTTTTCGATTAGCTTTTTTTTGCAAAGGTATCAAGTTTCGAATGGTTTTGGAATCAAGAGATTAAATATTTCAGTATCTAACAAAAACACTTTACTTTTGCTGAAACCTCAATATCACAGATGATAACAATGGAAAAATTTATCAATTATATACAAGCCTTAGTTCCAAACTGCTCCGTAGTCCCCTCGGATTTGGAAGATTTTTTCTCTTTAAAATCGTTGGCGAAAGGCGAAATTTTATTATCAAAGGGAAGTATTTGCAAACATTATTATTTTGTTAATCAAGGGGTTTTGAAAATTTATTATTTTAATGATTTGGGAGAAGAACGCACGAGTTGGGTGGCTTTTGAAGGCTATTTTTTCACGGAATTGGAAAGTTTTATAAAAGGTACACCCTCTCGATACGAAATCATCGCTACCGAAACCACCGAAGTTTTGCAAATCCACAAAGCACACATTGATTTACTGATTGAAAAATACGATTGGTTTGCTAAGTTTCTATTTTACAACCAACAAGAAACGATTTTAAACCTAACGAAAATCATAGAATTGTTCCAAAACCAATCCGCCAAAGACCGTTACAAAGCTCTTTTCTCACACCCCGATTTTATTCAAAAAGTAAAACAAAAAGACCTTGCCTCAATGCTCGGAATGAGTAAATATTCGATGAGTAGGGTGAGGAAGGAGCGGTGAGATGATGAGTGAATAGATTTTTTTGATTTTTCAAAAAAAATATTTATTTCAGCAATTATTTTTCAATGTAAACAATGTACAACCTTTTTTATATTTTTGCAAAAAATAGGAATTGTCTTTATTTAACCACCAAAAAACAAAATATAATGAAGCCAAAAGTTGATTTAAGTGCATTGAATGATAAGCAGAAAGAAGCTGTAATTAGTGATGAAAAACGCCTATTAGTATTAGCTGGAGCAGGTTCAGGAAAAACAAAAACCCTCTTGCAAAAACTTATTTATCTTATAGAAGAAAAAGGAGTAAACCCTTCGAATATTCTCGCTATTACCTTTACCAAAAATGCTACTAACGAAATGATAGACAGACTTATTATCTGTGCTGATGAAAGTGGCGAGTACGAAAAACAACTTTTTGACAAACGAAAAACTCTTGCTGAAAAAGATAAAGAACGATTTCTACAACAAAAAAAATATCCTTGGATTGATAGACTCACTATAAAAACTTTTCATAGTTTCTGCTATACTGTAATGAGAAACTGGGGAGTTAAGGAATTTGATAATAAATTTAAAATCATCGGTGATGAAAAACAGAACAACGATGAAGGATTCTCACATACAACAGCACCAGAATCCGCTTTTGAAATAGCACATAAATTAGTAATAGAACAATGTGAAAATGCGGAATATTTATTAAAACTAAAACGATATATACTTGATTATCTTGTTGATAAGATCCATTTAAAAGAGATTGACTCTAATCACATTCCAAAATACGAAAAATTTTTTACATCGCTCAATGGCACCAAAGTAAGCTCAAAATCAGAGCAATTCATAGCAGATTGGCTCTATCGGCATAATATCAAATTTGAATATGAACCTACTATAAATGTAAAGGATTTTTCTTTCAACCCTGATTTTTACATTCCTGCGGCTAATTTATACATAGAGCATATTTCCAACAAAAGCTATCCGATGAAAGACAAAGAAGAGCAATTTAAAAAAGGTAAGCTCCTCTATGTTAAAACTTTTGAGCCAATGACCCAAGATTCTGCCTTATTTAATCACACTCTTGATAAAATTGTAAAAAATCGACTTCCTATTGATTATAATAAAACCATTTCGGTTAATTTTAAGGAAGAATTTTATGGATATATGGAGGAAGTAAAAGACTTTGTACAACAGGTTTTGCGTATAACCGATATGATAAAGGTTGAAAATATTGATATTGACTCCGTTTTAGAGAATGCAAAAGGCGACCAGCACGAGCGAGTTCGGGAGTTTTACGAATTGGCAATTCCTATCGTAAAAAGATATAATGAATATTGTACCGATAAATCTTTTCTTGATTTTAATGACCTGATATTAAGAACAATTTCTTTACTGAAAAAGAATGAAGATATCATAGCCAAATTTCAGAATCAGTATCAATATATTTTGGTAGATGAATTTCAAGATGTAAATAATCTACAAGTAGAACTCATCAAATTATTACTTACTGAAAATACTCAACTATTTTGTGTAGGAGATGACTGGCAGAGCATTTATGGTTTTAGAGGTTCTAATATAAGCTATATCATTGAATTTGAAAAACATTTTGAGAATGCAAAAACCATAAAACTTAATCTAAATTACAGAAGTACTCAAAATATTGTAGGAGCAAGTAATGAAGTCATCAAACATAATAAATTCAAAGTAGATAAAGATGTCCAAGCCTCTAAAAAATCTGAACACAAAATAGTAGTTTTTGCAGGAAATACAGAAGAAGAAAATATCAGTTTCTGTTTTGAAAAAGTAAAAGAACTTTTAGAAGAAGGTATGACTAATGATGATATTTTATTCCTATACCGAAGAAACAAGATGTTCTCTCCTTATTTCTATCATTTTAAAGATAATAAAATATATGTTCAGGGTAAAACCATACACGCCTCCAAGGGATTAGAAGCCAAAGTAGTTTTTATTATTGGACTTACCGAAGGTAATGGTGGTTTTCCAGATATATGGCTTGAAGACAGAATTTTTCAAGTTATCAAAAAAGCCAATCACGACCTCTTGATGGAAGAAGAAAGACGGTTATTTTATGTTGCTTTAACAAGAGCAAAAGATAAATTATTTCTAATTACTCAAAAAGGTAATGAGTCCAGTTTTTTGAAAGAAATTCCAGATTCTTATACCGTACAGACTACCAATCCTCTCAAACAAGTGGTTGATAAAATTATTTTGTGTGATAAATGTTTTAGTCAGTTAGAAAAAATGTATGCTTATTGTCCTTATTGCGGAAATAAAGTGTAGATAAATTAATTGTAATTAATTGTCATTTCGCAACTTTTTTCACTCACCAACCCCATACTTTTGCCGTAGGACAAAATTTATTTTATGGCAAGTAAAAATACACATTATCAGAAAGATAGCCTCTCACCTTACGAAGTTTTTCAGTGGATACAAAATGAGGCGTTTCGGCATATCAAAAAACAAAATTGGTTAGAAAAATCCGTTTTTGAGCAGTTTGAAAACATCTTTAAAATCCGATTTTCCGAAAATTTTCAAAAAGTAAAATCATTTGTAAACAATGATTTAGATAAAGGAAATGTGTCCTTTGCGGTTTTAGTTGTTTCGCTGTACGAAGCTTTTTTGGAAGTTGGGATTTGCCAAAAAACTGCCCTGCGATGGGTGGAAGAAAGAATCAACGCTCCCACTTACGATTTCGTGGTTGAAGGAACGGAAAAAATGCTCGACAATGCCGAAAATCCGTTTGCATCTTTGGTGCAGTCGTCAAAAATGAGAGAACAAACCTACTTTGGAAGCAGTTTTAACTTTGAACGCCCCATTGATGATGAATTTGGTTATGTTTTACACATCAAAAAATGTCTTTTTCATCAAACTTTACAACGCTTAGAGCGAACCGCCCTCCAACCGATTATTTGTCGTATTGATTTAGGTTGGATTAACGGTATAAAGCCCGAAAAACACGGCATAAGGTTCGTACGCCCTGTAACTTTCGCTTCGGGAAAGGTTTGTCAAATGTGGTTCGTACGGGAAGAAAAATCACCTGTCAGCACAAATTTCTAAAAAGTATTTAATATATTGATTTTATTGCTGTTATGTTTTAGTCGAAAATGAGTGTTTTTCAAATGTGCCTTTCAAAAAATCCTCGAAATAAATCAATCCTGTTTCATCAATTATCTGTGTCAACTGCTTTCTGATTTTATGGCGTTTTGTGTTGTTATTTTGAGGACAAAACCCAAAAGCCAATAGAAGATATTGAATCGTAAAATATTTTTTGAAATCAAAATTTAATTTATTTACATCGATGGTTTGAAATATTTTTTTTGACTCCGTATAATTTTCCTGATAAAATAAGGTCAAACTTTTTACTATTTTACCTGCTTCTTCATACCCATTTTCCCATAAAATACTTGGCGATTCTTTAAAAACATATTTTTCTTGAATACGATGCGACAAATGATGAAAACCATATATGTTTAGCATATCCGAGATAAAGAAAACAAATATTTTGTAGTCGTCAATTTCAAATTTTAGATTTCGATGGATTTGTACAAAATTTAGGATTTCTCTTTCTAATTGCGAGACTTTTTCATCATCTCCTAATGTATCATAATAATGAAGTAAAGCACTCAAAGACCTCGCTTCCAAAGACCAAATAACACCGTATTTGTCTCTGATTTTTGGCAAAAGATTCTCGATTTGATTAGCAAAATACTTATAATCATTGTTTTGCATAGTTAAAACGCATCTCATAAATTGGATATTTGCATAAAATAAATGATAATGTAACTCTTTTGCATTTCTGATAAAAAGGTTTAATCCTCTAAAATACCATTCCTTTGCAAGATTGTCATACATTGGGTGATACGATATAATATACTTTAAGATTACCTCATTTTTATTCATTACTTTTGAAAATTCCTCAAAAATAGGCGGATTTGTCAGCACAAACGACGCAAAACTTTGGCTCAATTTATTATGCCAATAAACGGAATCATCAAGAGGATTATCGTATTTGTTTATATTTTGCCAATTAGCTAAAAAAGAAAAATTATAGGTGTCTGTATGTTTATTTCGTATATTTTCGGTAAAAGTACTAAAATCATTAAATCCTATATAACGACAAAGTATATTTTTTGATTGCAACGAAACTTTATTTTTACTTTCAATTAACCTCCAAAATCTTCTAATTGTCTGATAACTAATATATTCATTAATCTCTGTACTTATCTGAGCCGAAAGTTGTTCGCAATCAAATTTATCATCAATTGTTTTTCCAAATATTTTTTCTACTTCTTTTTGTAGAATTAGGTCTAATTCCAAATCTTGCATTAATTCATTAGTTTTGATTTTGCAAAGGTATTCAATTAACATTGAAAGGAATATCATTGTACCGAATTGTACCCAAAAAGAACAAAATTGAGATTTATTTTTGCATATAATTTAAAAACAAACAAAAATGAAGAAATTTTTTATGTTGGCTTTAATAGCCGTGAGTATGTTAACTATTTCTTGTGGGAAAAATAACGATGACACCCAACCGGAAAATGTTCGTCTTGTAGGTACTTGGAAATGTGTTAAAATAGAAAGAGTAGAAGACGGAAAAAGAATTGACCCACGAGAAGTAAAAGATGATGGTTGTACAAAATATGTTTTTACGGACAAGGTATCGACTTATTTTTTCATAAATGATGAAGAAGGTGGAAGATGTATGAGTGAGGAGGGATCATACAGAATAGAAAATGGTAGAATTTACAATAGATGGTATAAAGAAGAAAGTCAGTATGGAGAAAATGATTTTGGATTCAAATTTATAGATAATGATACTTTTGAATTTTTTGAGGATACATCTGATGAGAAAACTGGTTTAATATCCATTTACAAACGCGTTAAGTAATTGAGCATTTCAGACATTATCCCTCAAAGTGTGTAAGTTAAAAAGTTTGGTTTAAAACAATTCCCCAATTTTGGATAGGTATCCACCACTTTTTGGTGTATTTCCGAATCTTATCATTTAGATTCTCAATAGTGAAGAAAAACCACCTTTCAACATAAACTTCTAAAAATCAAAAAAATGGAGCAACACCTTAAAATTTGATGTCGCTCCATTGAATCATTTTACTTGGTTTAAAGTTGCTTTAAAGCTGTTTCAAAATCCCTTTAATACAAGGATTTTTTTCCAATTAAAACAAGGCTTTTACTTCTTCCAATAACTGTATTTGTTGTTGCAGGGAGGCGGTTGGGGGGAGTTTTCGTTTGGCGGCGATGCCCTCGTCTAGAACTCTGATAGTGGCTTTGTTGGCTTCTGAACCTTTATCGGAATACGGAGCCGCCGCTCTGAAAGATTTGGCAATAATTTCTACCAAAGCCTTATCGTCTAAGCTCATCGCCCATAGGTAGCCCTTACGGAAAATTTCGGCTTGTTTCGGGTTGTCCTTTTCTATGAACGGATAATAAATGATGTACGGAAGCACTTTCGGTAAATATTTCTCCATTTTGTTGTCCACGATTACGGAAAATACCCAAACCAATTGGTCGGAAGTGAAATTTTCGGGAGCGGATTTTAATAGGAAGTTTTTAGCTCGTGTAGGGTCTATTTTGCCGATGCCGTTGAGTGCTGCATTTTGTATGGCTGCCGAATGTACGCCCAAAGCATTTTCGAAAACAGGTAAATATTTTCGGTTTTGGGTTGCTGCCAAAGTCCACATTGCTGCCGATTTTACCAAATTTTTAGGGTCGGTTTTGGCTGTTTTTTCTATCTCGGCAAATTCTTTTTTGCTCAATTTCTGACCTGCCAAAGCATTCAAGGCTTTAATGCGAACTTGATAGAAAGGGTCTTTTATCGCTCTCATTAGCAACGGATTGTCTTGATTGGCTTCTGCAAATTCTACCGCTTGCCATCTGCTTTTGAAATCTTTGGCGTGTTGGTACTGAAAAGTATATTCGGCAGGAGTTTTGTACGATTCTTCTACCAAAATAAGAACACCTCGCGGATTGATATTCACCAAATTAGGATTGTTTTTCGCCGAGAAATAAAATTCGTTTTCCTTTTGAGCTTTCACCCAAACTTGGTGTCGGTGGTAAGTTCCGTTTTCATAAATATCCACTTCCAAAGGAAACTCAAAAAGCACATCTTCCTCCTGATTTTGAATGATTTTCAAATGAACTTTTTGCATTTTTGCATCGTAATTTTTTTCTACAGCTACAAAAGGATGCCCGTGAGAGAAAAACCACTGATTGAAAAACCAATTGAGGTCTTTTCCGCTGACTTTTTCAAAGGAAAGTCTTAGCTGATGGGCTTCTCCTGTGCCGAATTCATAAGTTTTCAAAAAATCTGTAATCCCTTGAAAAAAAGCCTCATCGCCCAAATAATCACGAAGCATATGCAAAATTGCACCGCCTTTGTTGTACGATACCAAATCGAACATATCGTCCTTGTCGTTGTAGCCAAAACGCACCAAATTTTTCAGAAAATCCGTTGAGCGGTGGCGGTATTGTCCCACTTTATTGTTGAGGTGATAGTCGGCGGCATCTTTTCCGTATTTGTATTCGTACCACAGATACTCGGAATAATTGGCAAAAGATTCATTGATGGTAAGGTTTGCCCAACTTTCGGTGGTTACCAAATCGCCAAACCAATGATGCCCCATTTCGTGAGCGATAATGGCTTCCCAATAGTTTTCGTCTGCCAAAACTTCGCTCGGCTGATGGGCAGACTCAGCGTGGCTCACCGCTGTGGTATTTTCCATTGCCCCTGCCACAAAATCGCGAACTACCATTTGTGCATATTTTTGCCAAGGGAAATCATATCCGAATTTTTTAGAGTAAAACTCCATCATTTCCGCCGTGTGACCAAAGATTTTTTTTGCCACCGATTCGTATTCTTTTTCCACATAATAATCCACGGGAATAGTGCCTCGCCACGGGGTGTCTTTCACTACGGCGAAATCGCCCACGCCCATAAAGAAGAGATACGGAGCGTGAGGTTTATCCATCACCCAATGGTCTGTGCGTAGGTGATTGGCTTCTTTTACGGAAGATTTTAAAATCCCGTTGGATAGGGTCACGAATTTATCGGGAACGGTCATATAAATTTCCTGCGTGGTTTTTTGGTTGGGCTTATCAATGGTAGGAAACCAGCACGATGAAGATTCGGTTTCACCCTGCGTCCAAATTTGGGTAGGCACATCAGGAATTTCTCCTTTCGGATTGATGAAATACAAGCCTTTGGCATCACTTCTTGCCCCCTCTTTTTCAATGACTTTTTCAGGCTGTGCCGTATAGCGAATGTACACGGTGTAGTTTTCGTTTTTCTGATAGATTTTATCCAATTTTATTTTCAGAAAATCCTTTTCATAGGCATATTTCAGCGGTTGGTCATTGAGTTTTACCTCGTGGATGAGCATTGATTTGGCATCTAAAATCAGGCTATCGGTGGCATAAAAATAAGGCGAAGCCGTGAGCCATTCTTCACCATTTAGGGTTTGATTCTCAAAGTTAAAGCCTACTTTGAGTTTGGTATGTTGGAGTTTGGTTTTCATTTCGGGAGTCGCTCGGTGAAGGGTTCTCCCCGAAGTATCGGTTTGGGCAAAAGTCTGAGAAAGTCCTACTAAAAGGAGTACAAAGGCAAGATGTTTCATATTTCATTTATTTTTTTGCAAATATAACATGTTTTATCATTTTTGTAAAATTAGGATTCTGTTCGAAAAGCCTAATTTTGATAATTTTAAAAATAATCCTTAATAATCAATGTGTTATAAATATACTTTTGTTTAAAATGTACTTTTTCGGACAGCCATTATAATATTATCTTACATATAAATATCCTTGTTTTGTGTTAGATTCTCCTGTAATGTTTTGATATTTAAATACATAGAAATACGTTCCTGTTGGAAGACGTTTACCTTTTCGGAAAACTCCTTTTACATTGGCATATCCTCGGAAAACTTCGCCATTTTTTTGGTAATTTTTCGATTCATACACTTTCTGACCTAATTCGTTAAAAATCTCAATTTGAAGATTTTTATAATTTTCGATAGGCTCAAATTTCAAGTAATTCTCGGAACCTGACTCGGTAGAAATACCATTGTAAACAATTATTTGTTGGGTCGGCTCTGTTCCTGTAGGTGGTTGCACTCCACCCGAAGGAGGTGTGGGCTGTGAAGTTTTTCGTATCGTAACTTTCTGTTCGTGAAGAACTTTATTTTCACATTCATCGGAAGCCTCCCATTTATAAATAATTACTTTATTTCCGTTTTCTTGCCTTTCTTCTTGGCTTTTAGTCACTTGAACCTTTTCAGAACAATTATCCGTAGCGCTTAGCGTTTCTTGCGTTGGCACTTCTTGATTTTCAGTAATCGAAATATCTTTCGGTAATTCTCCTGAAAAAACGGGAACTTCATTATCCCCTGCAATGGTAATAGTCTGTTTTTGGGAAATCGTTTGTCCGCAAATGGTTGCTGTATAGGTACGTACAATCGTTTTACCTGTTTTGCAATCGCCTGTTTCTGTGTCGGTATGGGTTACCGAAATTTCAGTAGTTCCATCACAATTGGAAATCTGTAATTTGCTCTCCACTTGAGGTTTATCTTTTCCACAAGACAAATTCACATCCGCGGGGAAATTTATAAAAGTTACTTTCGGTGCAGGAGTAATGGTAATGGTTTGGCTGTGTTTTGTTTCGTTTCCACAAACGTCTGTTGCTGTCCATCGGTAAATAATTATTTTATTTCCGTTTTCTACCTTGTTTTCTTGGCTCTTGGTCACTTGAACAGCAGAACAATTATCCGTAGCGGTTAAATTTATATGCGTTGGTACTGCTTGATTTTCATTAATCGAAATATCTTTTGGTAATTCTTCTGAAAAAACGGGAACTTCATTATCCCCTGCAATGGTAATGGTCTGTTTTTGGGAAATCGTTTGTCCGCAAATGGTTGCTGTATAGGTACGCACAATCGTTTTACCTGTTTTGCAATCGCCTGTTTCTGTGTCGGTATGAGTTACCGAAATTTCAGTAGTCCCCTCACAACCCGAAATTGGTAGCTTGGTTTCCGCTTGAGGTTTATCTTCTCCGCAGGATAAATTCACGTCCGTAGGGAAATTTATAAAACTTATTTTCGGAGCGGGGACGATGGTAATGGTTTGGCTGTGCCCTTTTTCATTTCCGCAATCGTCCGTTGCTATCCATCGGTAAATAACTATTTTATTTCCGTTTTCTTGCCTTTCCTCTTGGCTCTTGGCTATTTGAACCCTTTGCGAACAATTGTCCGTAGCGGTTAGCTCCTCCTGTGTAGGAATTTTCTGACCTTCAACAACCGAAATATCTTGCGGAAGCGTACTCGAAAAAGTAGGTGCTTCACTATCCCCCGCAATGGTAATGGTCTGTTTTTTGGAAATGCTTTGCCCACAAGCCTCTCCTGTGTAAGTACGTTCGATGGTTTTGCCTGTTTTACAATCGCCTGTTTCGGTGTCGGTATGGGTTACTGCAATTTCAGTAGTTCCCTCACAACCCGAAATTGGTAGCTTGGTTTCCGCTTGGGGTTTGGCTTCTCCGCAAGATAAATTCACGTCCGTAGGGAAATTTATAAAACTTTTTTTCGGAGCGGGGACGATGGTAATGGTTTGGCTGTGCCTTTTTTCATTTCCGCAATCGTCCGTTGCCGTCCATCGGTAAATAATTATTTTATTTCCGCTTTCTTGCCTTTCCTCTTGGCTCTTGGCTACTTGAACCCTTTGCGAACAATTGTCCGTAGCGGTTAGTTCTTCTTGTACAGGAACTTCCTGATTTTCAGTAATTGAAACATCTTGTGGAAGCGTACCCGAAAAAGTAGGAGCTTCATTGTCCCCCGCAATGGTAATGGTCTGTTTTTGTGAAATGGTTTGCCCGCAAGCCGAAGCTGTGTAGGTACGTTCGATGGTTTTACCTGTTTTGCAATCGCCTGTTTCGGTGTCGGTATGGGTTACTGCAATTTCAGTAGTCCCCCCACAACCCGAAATTCGTAACTTGGTTTCCGCTTGGGGTTTGGCTTTTCCGCAAGATAAATTCACATTAGCAGGGAAGTTGGCAAACGCTACTTGTTGGTTCGAACCTATGGTTATGGTTTGTGTATGTTCCACCACATTATAACAAAGATCATTGGCTCTCCATCGGTAAATCACTTTTACCAATCGTCCTTGCTCGTCCTTTATCCTTTCTTCGAATTTTTCTGCGTTAAAAGGATACCCATCATTTCTTTTATTTTCGGAAAGTTTATCAATCACCAAAATATTTTCTTGCATTGGCACTTGATTTTCATCGCTCACGTGTAGGTTGGCATCGGGCAATGTCTCTATAAAGGCAGGTGGAATGTTGTCAATAACGTTGATGATTTGTGTATGCGAAATAGGGTCGGAGCATTGGCTGACTGCCGTCCAAATACGGGTGATGGTTCTAAGGCATTGCCCATATAATTCGGTTTGCGAAAATTTCACCTCGGGGGTTTGGCAACCTCCGCTTACGGTTAAGGTAGCCGCCTGAGGAACGTTTTGCCCGTACAAGATTACTTGACTTTCAGGCAGTGCTCCAACGAAAGACAACGGGGTATTTTTCCGAACGTGAATATACTGCACAAAAGTTGCTGTATTGCCACAACTGTCCGTAGCCGTCCAAGTACGGGTGATGAGCGTATCGGTTTTTTCCTCCTGATAGGTTGGAGTTATGGGCTGCGAACCGCCTCCACAGGTAGAAACTGCTGTAACATCAGCTTTTTCAGGAATTTGCCCCTCTTTTACCTCGATGGTAGGTTCGGGCGTGTTTTGAAAAGTAACTTGCGAAGCCTCAATTTCAAAACCTCCATTATTAGGGTTGTTATTCGTTATATCGTGGGCAATATGGTCAATTACTTCAATTTTAATAATTCCCAAGCCAGAAGTGATTGTTCCGAATTGGGGTTTCCTTCCCAAAGTAATATGTGGAATGGTTACCTCTGCTGTTCCGTTGTTAGGAGCAGAAGCCAAAAGCGTATATTTATACGTTTCACCAAAATCGTCCGACATTAAAATACGTACTTTACTATCGTTTGCAAAAACATTATTATCTACATCCCACGTAAAAGTAACTTTTTCCCCTGCGGAATACTTGTTCTTATACCCGTCCTTGATTTTAAAAGGTGTTCCATTGACGATATTTACTTTGGTGTACGCTTGGTCATACAAAACCCCGTGTGAGTCGTTAGCTAAGTCGGCATCGTTTACCGCCAACCAAAAATGATACGTGCCCGTAGCAGTTGGAGAAGAGTTTTGTACCAAACTTAAATCTTTTCGGTAGTAACTTCTCTCAAAGGCAACTCTGCCCGTTTGCGTGGATTTTAAAGCTAAAAACTTTGCCGAACCATAATCAAAATTCGGAAAATTTTTCCCACCCACTTGGTGGGCGTAGTAGTATAGTTTTTGTTGCTCCGCATCCTGTGTTGGAATATAAAACTGAAAAAACGTACTGTGTGGCAATGTATATTCTTTTTTGATTTTTGCCGTGTTAATGATTGGAGCTGTATTACTGGGCTTAACCCCGTAAGGAACATTCGTAGTACCTTCAATATGCTCCACTCCTTTTATGAGTTGTGTACGTTCTTCGTCTGTATAATAGCCTACGCTCGACAACCTTTTTCTGATAACAGCAATACTTACTAATGAAAAATAATCACCCGTGGAACGCGAATTATATCCCATTACCGACATCCCTCGATTAGGTTCGGAATAATACGTCTGACTCCCTCCGGTGGTAAAAGTATGAAGCGAACCGAACAAATGCCCTATCTCGTGAGCAATAGTTGATCTACTGGCAACAGCAAAGCACAGTGCTTTACTTTTTTTTTCATAGACCCCACCGGTGGTTCCTAATCCATACGTATTTTCTGTTTGTGGGTGAATAACCACCCCAACATCGTAATCATCCTCTGATATTAATTTATTAATTTCAGTGGTTCCCCTGTCGTGTATTTGACGAGCTCTTCTGATGTAGTAAAACGGATCTGCACTACTGGTTTTGTAAATAAGCCTTTCATCGTTGACTATCTCAAATCGTACCGATACATCTCTGTGGTATAACTCGTTGAGAAAAGCCTCCGTACTTGCCCAAAATTTCCTTACTTCCTCAACATCTTGTTCGAATTTATCCGAAAAATACTTGTACGTAATGAGCAATGCTAAGCGATACACTCGTAAAACACCGTCGGAATGAACACTGTGCAATTTAAAAATTTCATTTTCTTGGTTTAATCCTTCCCCTTGCGGACGAGCCACAGGACGTGCCGTGTGCGAATGTTCTCCGCCTCCACAACAAGTACCACATTTCCCCTCTTTTGTTGCTTCTTGCTTAAAAATAACATTATTGTCCTGCGAAGTAATGTCGTACGACTTGCCCAAGAGTTTCAAATTCCCAGAAACTCCTTGACTATCAACCGATAAAACACCTATCATCTCGCCATTTTGATAGCACACAAAGGTTTTTATCCCCTTGATGGAATTGGGGCGTTCCTGCCAAAGCAACGTTTGTTTTGGGCTGTTATCAACTGAAATTTCCCACGAAACCTCGCCTCCTTTCGAAAATAGTTGAACAACCTCCGATGTTTTTACCTGTGCAAACAATTGCTGGAAAAACAAAAAGCATAAAATAGTAATTAAATTATATCTCATTGATTTATAGTTTTTCATTAAACAAAATGTGAATTTGGAGGTGATGTAAAAAGTATGATGTCTTAAAAAAGAGAGCGTCTGTCAGGCTGAGCGTAGTCGAAGCCCTATAATTACAAAGCTTCGTCACATACCCTGCTTTCGCAGGCTTTGCTCAGCCTGACAATCAGAACTTTTATCATACTTTTTATAACACGACCGTGAATTTACCTCACATATAAGTATCCCGATTTTTGATGCATTTTTTTGTCTTGGTCTTTATATTTCAACACGTAAAAATACGTACCTGATGGCAAACGTTTGCCCTTGCCTACCACGCCTTTCACGTTAGCATACCCCCTGAAAACATCGCCTTTGCGTTGATAGTCTTTGGCTTGGAATACCTTCTGACCCAATTCATTAAAAATTTCGATATGCAAGTCCGTATAACGTTCAATTGGGGCGATTCTTAGGTAATTATCCGATGCTTCTTCAACAAAAACACCATTATACACAATAATATCTTCATTGGAAGGGCTGTTCCCTCCACCTTGATTATTATCTCCTCCACCTGTACTTTTTGGCAAAACAGTTATTTTTTGAGCATATTCAAATGTATTTCCACATTCGTCCGTTGCCGTCCATCGGTAAATAACTATTTTATTTCCGCTTTCTTGCCTTTCCTCTTGGCTCTTGGCTACTTGAACCCTTTGCGAACAATTGTCCGTAGCGGTTAGTTCCCCTTGTGTAGGAATTTTCTGACCTTCAACAACCGAAATATCTTTCGGACGCGTACCCGAAAAAGTAGGGGCTTCACTATCCCCCGCAATGGTAATGGTCTGTTTTTGTGAAATAGTTTGCCCACAAGCCGAAGCCGTATAAGTACGTTCGATGGTTTTACCTGTTTTGCAATCGCCCGTTTCGGTATCGGTATGGGTTACTGCAATTTCAGTAGTTCCCTCACAACCCGAAATTGGTAGCTTGGTTTCCGCTTGGGGTTTGGCTTTTCCGCAAGATAAATTCACGTCCGTAGGAAAATTTATAAAACTTATTTTCGGAGCGGGGACGATGGTAATGGTTTGGCTGTGCCTTTTTTCATTTCCGCAATCGTCTGTTGCCGTCCATCGGTAAATAATTATTTTATTTCCGTTTTCTTGCCTTTCCTCTTGGCTCTTGGTTACTTGAACCCTTTGCGAACAATTGTCCGTAGCGGTTAGTTCCTCTTGTGTAGGAATTGTTTGATTTTCAGTAATTGAAACATCTTGCGGAAGCGTACCCGAAAAAGTAGGAGCTTCATTGTCCCCCGCAATGGTAATGGTCTGTTTTTGTGAAATGGTTTGCCCACAAGCCTGTCCTGTGTAAGTACGTTCGATGGTTTTACCTGTTTTGCAATCGCCTGTTTCGGTGTCGGTATGGGTTACTGCAATTTCAGTAGTTCCCCCACAACCCGAAATTGGTAGCTTGGTTTCCGCTTGGGGTTTATCTTCTCCGCAGGATAAATTCACGTCCGTAGGAAAATTTATAAAACTTATTTTCGGAGCGGGGACGATGGTAATGGTTTGGCTATGCCTTTTTTCATTTCCGCAATCGTCTGTTGCCGTCCATCGGTAAATAACTATTTTATTTCCGTTTTCTTGCCTTTCCTCTTGGCTCTTGGTTACTTGAACCCTTTGCGAACAATTGTCCGTAGCGGTTAGTTCCTCTTGTGTAGGAATTGTTTGATTTTCAGTAATTGAAACATCTTGCGGAAGCGTACCCGAAAAAGTAGGAGCTTCATTGTCCCCCGCAATGGTAATGGTCTGTTTTTGTGAAATGGTTTGCCTACAACCGGAAGCCGTATAGGTGCGAACTACCGTTTTGCCATCTTTACAATTGCCTGTCAGTTCGTCAGTGTGGGTAACAGTAGCGTTTTCACAGCCCGAAATACTTATATTTTCAGCCTGTGGTAAGACACCGTTACAAGGCAAATTTATATCTTTGGGAAAATTGACAAATGCCATTGTGGGTACATCTGCCGAAGCCACTTTGATAATACGAGTATAGGTTTGTGTGTTGCCAAATTCATCGGTAGCCGTCCACGTATCGGTAAGGGTTTTACCATCAAGACTTTGCTTTCTCTCTTTGGTTACAGGCACCGACTTTACGCAGTTTTGGTCACCTACAACTTCCCACGTGTTGTAATATTCTTGATTTCGGGGGTCGGACTGGGTTGTTATTACCACTTGTTGCCCCGTACATCCCTGAAAACAGTTGTCCGTAGCAGTCAAATCTTCTAAGGGAGGAACTTCGGCAGTGGTTGCCACTTCCACCGATAAAGGCAAATCTCCCGTAAATACAGGAGCTTCGTCATCGGTAACTACAATGCGTTGGGTTGCTGACAAGGTTTTACCACAGCCCGTAGCCGTATAGACCCGAGTGATGATTTTTTTATTTCCTTCCCAAGTTTGATTTTCGGTATGTGTTACCTCTGCCGAAGCACAATTAACTACTTTTAGCTCAATATCCGCCGAGGGGACTCCGTCTTTACAAGAGAGTTGCATATCGGCAGGTAGATTTTGAAAATAAATATCCGTATGATTTTTATCGACAATAATTTTCTGAGTAACCCGCGTAGGATTGTCCGTACCGTCTCGGGCTTCCCAAGTTACTAATATCGATTCAAGCCCATTAGCTCCGAAGGTATAATCTGGCGAAATAGGCTTTCTCCACTGCAATTGATTGCCACAATTATCAAAGGCAACAGGAGGGATTTCAGCATAGGTATAAGCCTGAACATCATCATTTACAACAATATCATTGGGTTGAGTAACTAAAATGGGGTTGGTATTGTCATACACAAACACCAATTGGGTATGCTCAATGGGAGCAGCGACAGGGTCGGTAACCCGCCACGTGCGTTTGAGAATGTAATTGATATGATAATCCGATTCCATTCGGGTTTGTGTTAGGGTAATTTGGGGCGACTTCCCACCCGTAACCTGCACATTAGGCACTGCCTTATCAAAGGTGTTATCGCAGTGATATACCCTATCTTGCGAAAGATTGCCTACAAATTGCAAAGGCGGTACATCTTCTTTCACAAAAATATACTGAACGAAAATTGCCGTGTTTTGGCAATCGTCCACTGCTGTAAAGGTACGTTTGATTCGGTTTGCTTCGCGTACATCGGCTACCTGCACCTGTGCCTGTCCGTTACAGCTGGTTCTTGCCTGTACGGAATGTGGCTCTGGAATAGCCCCTTCAAGTGCTGAAATGGTGGGTTCAGGTAAGTTTTCAAAAACAATTTGAGAAGGAACGACCTCAAAGCCTCCGTTGTAAGGATTATGCTCACTTAGGGCATAGGCAATGTGGTCAATCACTTCTATTTTGATAAGCCCGTGCCCTCTATTGCCCGTTTTTCCTACGGGAATATGTGGCATTGTAAAGGTAAACGTTCCGTTGTTAGGGGCTTCGGGAGTGATAATATGCTTAAACGTTTGACCAAAATCATCGGAAAGCAAAATACGTACCCTACTATCTGTACCAAAAACATCGGTTGCCACATCCCAACGTAAGGTAACCTCCTCTCCTGCTCCGTATTGTTTTTTTAAAGCAGGATTTATCCGAAAAGGTGTTGTGTTTTTTACCTCTACATCGGTCTTTACCATATCGTAATGCGTGGCGTGGGTTTGGTTGGTCAGTGCCTCTGCTCCTAAAATACCATCGCTTACCGCCAACCAAAAACGGTAAACACCACCCGTTACGCTCGGGAATTCATCTACCCTATTGCTTTTGTATTCTTTTTGAAAACGTATCAAGTTGTTATAACTCGGCTTGGCTGAATAATATACGGCATTAGACGGATTGGTTTGCAAACGTATATCGGTTTGATGGGCGGCATAGAGCAGTTTATCGTTATCAGGGTCAGAAGCGTTAATACGAAACTGAAAAAAGGTGTTTTTCGGAATTACGTATTTTGGTTTCAGGTCAGAGGCATCAATCACTGGACGGCGATTTTGAGTTTTTATCCCATAAACAGGATTTTTGCCCCTGCTGAGTATTACCTTTTGTGTACGTTGCTCATCGGAAAAATACACAGCACTATGGGTTAGTCCCTTGCGTATGGAGTGTACGCTGTACAAGGTAAAGAAATCACGAGGAAAACTATGCCCATACCCCATAATCGACCTCCCACTTTCGGGTTCTACCTTGCCCGAATCTTGGGTATTGTGCGTATGGTCAGCTCCAAACATATGCCCCAACTCGTGGGCAACAGTACTGGGAGCTCCACGACCAACTACCCCATCGGCTTTGGTGTGTTCCTCAAACACTGCATCTAAGGCAGCTTGTCCATTTACCCAAGGTAGGAAGGTTATGATTAGCCCTACATCGTAATCTTCTGGACTTATCACCGTATTCATTGCCTGAGTACTGCGTTGGTTTTCAAGCATAGATGTGCCCGAATGATACTCTTTTAACACCTCTTTTTCGGGTGTATCCAAAATAAGCCGATCATCGTCTACAATTTTGAATTTTACGGCAACAGCACGTATATAAAGTTCATTGGCAAAGGCTTCCGTTTCTGCCCAAAACCTGCGTACGGCGGTTTTATCACTTTGGAACTCCCCTGCAAATTTGTTGTAATTGATAAGCAATGCCAATCGATAAATACGCAACACTCCATCGGTGTAGATTTGAATATTATCCAAACAATGGTTGTCCAAATATCCGTGAGCGTTCGGAGTGCATACATCTGGCGTACCATTTCCTGTGGGTCTTTGGGTTTTGGAAGTTGCCTTATGAGAAGCACACAAACCGCATTGGTGTTGGTTATCATCTTCCTTAACAACAACTATATTCCCTTTTTCAGAAGTTATTTTATGAACATTACCTGCGTGGTTAAAACTCCCCGATACTGAGGTAGCATCTACCGAAAGCACCCCTATAAGCTCATCTTCTTTGTAACCTACAAAAGTTTGGATACCTGCCAAAGAGTTTGGACGTTCTTGCCAAACTACAGACAAGGTTTTCCTTTGCGAAATCGGAACTACCCACGAAATTTTGCCACCTTTTGAGAACTGCTGTCGCACTTGCTCCACTTTCAAAGAGGTTTTAAATTGCTCTTGCGAAAAGACCGATTGCCCAAATAGCACGATAAATATTAAAAAACGACGTATATTTTTCATTTTATTATTGATCTTATGTGATTGATTGTTCTTCAGGTGTTTTTTAGAAGACATAATGATTATCTTACAAACAAATAGCCTTGTTTTATATTTGATTCTCCTGTAATGTCTTGATATTTCAGCACATAGAAATACGTTCCTGTGGGAAGACGTTTGCCTTTTCGGAAAACTCCTTTCACGTTAGCATATCCTCGGAAAACTTCTCCATTTTTTTGGTAGTTTTTCGATTCATACACTTTCTGACCTAATTCGTTAAAAATCTCAATTTGAAGATTTTTATAATTCTCGATAGGTTCAAACTTCAAGTAATTCTCCGAACCTGACTCGATAGAAACCCCATTGTAAACAATCATTTCTTTTTCTATTTCAGAGCCACCATTAGGCGGTGTGGGCTGTGAAGATTTTTTAATGGTAACTTTCTGTTCGTGAGTAACTTTATTCCCACAATCATCGGAAGCCTCCCATTTGTAAATGATTACTTTATTTCCGTTTTCTTCCTTTTCTTCTTGGCTCTTGGTTACTTGAATATTTTCAGAGCAATTATCCGTAGCGGTTAAATCTATTTGTGTTGGAATATTGTTTTCTTCCACAGAAATATCAGCAGGTAAAGTTCCTGAAAATACAGGTTTTACATCGTCTTTTATGGTAATTACCTGTGTATGTGTAATAGATTTTCCACAATCGTTAGTAGCTGTCCAAGAGCGTGTTAGCACGTAGTCGTTTTTGCATTTCTCGTTTGATTTTGTTTCTCCATTATAAACCACTTTCGGATTACAATTACCTGACACTTTCAATGTAGGAACTGACGGAATTTCCTTTTCGCAAGAAATTGTCAAATTCTTAGGTAATTCGCCTACAAAATTGATTTCTGACGGAATAACAATAATTTTTTGTGTGTGAGTAACTTTATTTTCACAATCATCGGAAGCCTCCCATTTATAGATGATTACTTTATTTCCGTTTTCTTGCTTTTCTTCTTGACTCTTTGTCACTTGAATATTTTCAGAACAATTATCCGTAGCGGTTAAATCTATTTGTGTTGGAATATTGTTTTCTTCCACAGAAATATCAGCAGGTAAAGTTCCTGAAAATACAGGTTTTACATCGTCTTTTATGGTAATTACCTGTGTATGTGTAATAGATTTTCCACAATCGTTAGTAGCTGTCCAAGAGCGTGTTAGCACGTAGTCGTTTTTGCATTTCTCGTTTGATTTTGTTTCTCCATTATAAACCACTTTTGGATTGCAATTGCCCGATATTTGCAATGTAGGAACTGACGGAATTTCTTTTTCACAAGTAACAGTCATATTTTTAGGCAATTCGCCCACAAAATTGATTTCTGATGGAACAACAGTAATTTTTTGTGTGTGAGTAACTTTATTTTCACAATCATCGGAAGCCTCCCATTTGTAAATGATTACTTTATTTCCGTTTTCTTGCTTTTCTTCTTGACTCTTTGTCACTTGAATATTTTCAGAACAATTATTCGTAGCGGTTAAATCTATTTGTGTTGGAATATTGTTTTCTTCTACCGAAATATCAGCAGGTAAAGTTCCTGAAAATACAGGTTTTACATCATCTTTTATCGTAATGATTTGAGTATGCGTAATAGATTTTCCACAATCGTTAGTAGCTGTCCAAGAGCGTGTTAATACGTAATCATTTTTACATTTTTCGTTGGATTTTGTTTCTCCATTATAAACCACTTTCGGATTACAATTGCCCGATACTTGCAATGTAGGAACTGACGGAATTTCTTTTTCGCAAGTAACAGTCATATTTTTAGGTAATTCGCCTATGAATTGTATTTCCAAAGGAATAATGGTAACTTTCTGTGTGTAAGTAGCTTTATTTTCACAATCATCGGAAGCCTCCCATTTATAGATGATTACTTTATTTCCGTTTTCTTCCTTGTTTTCTTGGCTTTTAACAACTTCAACCTTTTCAGAGCAATTATCCGTAGCCGTTAAATCAACTTGTGTTGGAATATTGTTTTCTTCCACAGAAATATCAGTTGGTAAAGTGCCTGAAAATGTAGGTTTTACATCATCTTTTATCATAATGATTTGAGTATGCGTGATAGTTTTTCCGCAGTCGTTAGTGGCTGTCCAAGAGCGTGTTAACACGTAATCATTTTTGCATTTCTCGTTCGATTTTGTTTCTCCATTATAAACCACTTTCGGATTACAATTACCTGACGCACTCAAAGTAGGAACTGACGGAATTTCTTTTTCACAGGAAATTGTCAAATTCTTAGGTAATTCGCCCACAAAATTGATTTCTGATGGGATAACAGTAACTTTCTGTGTATGAGTAGCTTTATTTCCGCATTCATCGGAAGCTTCCCATTTGTAAATGATTATTCTGTTTCCGTTTTCTTCCTTAGTTTCCTGACTTTTGGTTACTTGAATATTTTCAGAGCAATTATCCGTAGCCGTTAAATCAACTTGTGCTGGAACTTTATTTTCTTCCACCGAAACATTGGTTGGTAAAGGTTCTTTGAATGCAGGTGATTTATCATCTCTTACAGAGATAGTTTGTGTAAAAATAAGACTTTGGTTACAACCCGTTGCCGTGTAAACCCGCTCTATCGTATAATTGCAGTTACCTCCTATTTTCGTATCTTGATGTGTAATATTTACCGAAACACAGCCATCGGTTGCAAATTGTGAGTTATCTGCATTCGGAATAGCCTCACAAGAAACTGAGATTGAAGCCTCAGGAGTTTTTGTAAATACAAGTGTTTCAGGCAAAGAAAGGTCACGAGTAATTGTAAAACCTCCTTTCTTAGGGTCGAAAGTGGTAAGTGCATAGGCAATACCATCAATCTCTTCTATTTTTATAACTCCTGCTGATACATCTGGTTTTTGTCCTCCAAAAGCAATGGTATTTACCGATATATTTGGTAGTTTTACGGTATGATTTCCATCATTTTCCGTAGAAGCAACCAAAGTGTATTTAAACGTTTTTCCAAAATCGTCCGAAAGCAAAATTCGAACTCTGCTAGTGTTTTTGTTAAAAATTTTACTATCTACACTCCAAGTAAGCTGGACATCTTCCCCTCCTTTATAATTTTTTTCCATTAAAGAAGTAATTTTAAAAGGTGTTCCCTCTTCAATAATCACTTGGGTTTGAGCCATATCATACTGACTGATATAATCGCTGGTTTGCTGAGGTTGAGCATCGCTCACACCCAACCAAAAAGTAAACTTACCTACGGCATTAGGCGTCGTATTATGTACCAAATTACGAGATTTTTCACTATATTCTGTTTGAAATGTAACAGGATTGCTACTAGTAGCTTTTCGTGTTAAAAAACTGGCTATTGAGCGTTCAGTCCCTCTGCGAATATCCGTTTGATGAGCGGCATACAACAAAGGCTTATTTTCAGGGTCTTGAGCAGGAATATAAAACTGAAAAAAAGTCTCTTTCGGAATTTTATAACTTGCTTTTATTTTCGTTTTGTCAATAGTAGGAGATTGATTTTGAATAGCTATTCCGTACGGAAAATTAGTCACTGACGAATTGTTACCTACTTTTTGAGTTCGATTGGTGTCCGAAAAATAAGGTACGTTTACCAACTTTTCTCGAATCATTTGTATGCTTCGTAAGGAAAAAAAATCCCGAGGATTTCCATACGACATTATGGACTGTCCTGTCAGTATTTCTGTTTTATCACTGGCAGGGTCAATAAGTCTATTAATAGTAAAAGCAAACGTATGTCTTGCCCCAAATAAATGTCCTATTTCGTGCATAATAACGGAACGAGAGACCAAAGCCACCGCCGCAGCCTTTTCCGTTTTGTAGGCATTTTCTAAATACGCAAGTCCTGCTACTTCTGTAACTTTGGCTATGTATATTCCTAAATCATAGTTTTTTTCGCCTATTTTTGAACTGATTATTCTTGTGGCATTGTTAATAATATAACTTGCACTCTTATTAGAAATTTCATCTTTTTGTTTCGAAATTAGATTTTCATCCTTTACAATTTCAAATCGGATACCCAAATCACGCGTATATGCCTCATTGAGTTCCATTTCTTTGGTAGCCCAAAACGTTTTCACTTCTTCCACCTTACTACTAAAGCCAACATATGTATCCGAAAAATATTCATAACTGATTGCCATCGCTAATCGATAGACTCTAAGTACATTTGTGTTGGGAATGGAGGGCGTTGAGGTGTTCGAACCTGACAGAAGTACAGGACGTTTGGTGGAAGGTTTTTCAGAATGACAATGTCCGTTAGCACACGTACCGCATTTGTGATTGGAACTTTCAGTGTACAAGATTAGAAAGCCTTCTTCCGACGTTTTTAAAACGATTTCTTTTTCTTTCCAACGAATATTTCCCGAAATGGTTCCATTCAAAATAGAAATAACCGCGATTAAATTTTTATCGTGATACCCCACAAACGAACGAATGCCCTCACTTTGAGTAAATGAAGTATGTCGTTCTTCCCACTGTAATAAAATTTTCTCATTTTTAGATATAGGCACTGCCCATTCAATCTTATTTCCTGCTGAAAATAAATGAATTACATCAATGGCTTTTGTTGATGTTTTAATCGTTTCTTGTGCAAAAACCACTTGCCCAAAACTGATAAAGCTAAAAATGAGATAGATATAATATTTCATCAAATAAATATTTGGCATTACTAATTTTTTTGTGAGCTAAACTTGAGATTACCGAAGTAAAAGAGGGTGTTTATTCTGAAACGCTCAAAGTTTAAGAATCCTCTTGCTTTTGAAATAACGGATTGTATTTTTCCATTCATATTTTCGTGCTTCCCGCTGGATGTTTGAGTAACTATCGCATTGATAATCCCCTGTAAATGATTATCAAAGGTCTTTATCACTTCATTTACAGCGGTTATGGATTGACTTATTGCATTATTTTTCCATAGTTCATAATTGATTGCTATACCATCTTTTAAACTAAACAAATACTTGAAATTCTCTCGTATTTGCCACGCCTTTGCCGTAAGTAAATTCTCATTAAGCATTTGCTCAAAGGCTCTTTGTTGCTCTTCTGTACGATTTTCTTCGCTCTTTAATACGGTGTATTTCTGTCCTTTAAGCAATTCGGTTTCTTTTACCTCTTTTCTTCTGGTCTTGTCAATGGCTTGGGATAACTTCTTGAATAAATGAAACTTATCGTGTACAATCATCGCTTGAGGAGCTATATCCTTAATGGCGTTTATATAAGGTTTCCACATATCCATATTTACCCTTTTCAGGGAGGGCTGTTTCTCTTGTGAATTAACACTGAAAAACAAGGCTTTTACATTTTTTTCTTTTCTACCTTCGGTCATTTCTACTACACAATTTTTATCACTATCGATAAGAATTGTAGCGTATTTATGTCCGTGAGAATATGCTTTTTCGTCTAAGCTAATATCCTCTAAATCATTTACTTCTCCTCGTTCCAAAAGTGCTTTTTCTACGGTTGATTCCATAATGCTTCTTATCACATATGGGGTAGTGTGCATCAGTTCTGCAACGGTGTTTTGTACCTTTACTTTATGTAAAGTCTCTATGACTTTGGCGGCGAATAAATGCGTGTATCCCTTGTATTTAGGTGCAAAATGGATGTCGATAACCTTAGGCTTACCATCCTCAGAAAGGTAACGAGGTAGACTGCAAACCAAGTAACACCGATAGTCAAACCAATTTAAATGTTGCCACTCTCGCTCGGGGGTGGTATCATACAGTTTGTAACGCTTTCCTTCTTTAACAAAATGGGTGTTAAGGTATTTCAAGTGAATTTTAATGATCTTATTTTCTTCGTCTTTTACTATCGAAGTGATCGCAAAATCATCTGTAATACCCAACATCTCTCTCAAAAAATCTACAAAGTCCATTCTTTTTTCGCAAAGTTAATCCATAAAAATTTTACTAATGCCGCAGTAGATTTATTTAAAATTTTGTTAGAAAGTTCTCCATCAAAAACTTTTTCTTTACTGGAATCAATGATAAGCCTATCATCATTCACAATTTGAAGTTTAATGCCTATTTCTCTAATGTAGTATTCGTTAAGAGCAATTTCTAATCTACTCCAAAAACTTTTTACAGCATCCTTGCTTCCATAATATCTGTCATAATAATATTTATCCACCAATACGGCTAAACGAAACACACGTAGCGCATTGTCTGTAGGGATTTTACGAACATTTTTTTCTGGTCTGGCAGTTAAGCGACCTCGAAGGGATTTTTTATCGCTATGCGTACCACAATGTCCGTTGTGGCAGCCTCCACATTCTCCTTCGGAATGCTCTTTCGAAATAAAAAGGTAACCATCATTAGTGGTTGCTATCTTCCATTGATGTTCTTTCCAAGTGAAGTCCCCTGATATATCATCTCCTGCTTTTGAAATGGACAGAGTTGCTACGAACAAGTCACCTTCATATCCTACGAAAGTGCGGATACCTTCCTTCTCGGTGAACGAAGTTTTACGTTCGTACCATTGCAAATTGACTTTTTCGGAAGGTGAAACAGGAATAGACCACTGCAACGAACTGGCAGAAAAAAGGTTTGCTATATCATTGACTTTTAGTTGTGTGTTGATGTTTTCTTGTGAGAAAAGTAGCTGAAAACATGCAAAAAAGAGCGTAGTAATAAATTTGTATCTCATTGCTAATTTACTTTTACTGATTTATTACAAAAAACATAAAATAAACCCTATTGGGGTGCAAAGATACAAATTTTTAAGCGTTTTTTCCTTGCTTTTTTGAAATAAATTCAAAAAAACGACATCCATGTTATTGATGAAAACCTATTCTCATAGCAAAGTTTTGTGGATCTGCTTTAATTCTTTGGAAATTATTTATTAGCATATTTCAAAATGTTTTTTTGGTAGCTGCTAAACAAAGTGCTATGGAATAGGAGTGTACAATTTTGAGATTTTATTGTATTTTGAGTAGCATAAAGAATTTTGTAAAAATTCCCTATCTTTTCTTATTACCGAACAATCGTATTTTGTTCTCTAAAAAAGGCATATTTCCACAGATTTTTTATAGTTTAAATACCTATAAAATAATTGAGTACTCATCTTTATAGGTATTTAAACTGTTTCAATTTGTTGATAAAGAAAGGGTTAAAATCTTTGTTAATCAAATTGATGTATAAAAAAATTACTTCCCACTGGAGTACGTGTGACCGTTTTGAAGTTCTTTATGACGAAAAAGATCATCAAGGGAAACGATATGATATCCTTGTGATTTCAAATTTTTAATCACCTGAGGAATGGATTGCACAGTTGTTTTGTGAATATCGTGAGCCAATATGATTCCCATTGGAGATGCTTTTGACATAGCTTCTGCTACTCGGTTTACTTCACGATGTTTCCAATCCAAAGGGTCTACATTCCACATAATTACAGGTCTGCCCACCATCTCTAAATTCTCTTTAGTATGAGCCCCGTAGGGAAAACGAAAGTATCTGGGTTTTTGACCTGTAATCCCTGCAATAACTTCGTCTGTTAATTGAATTTGACGCTCAGCTTCTTCTCTTGAGATTTTACGAAAATCTTTATGGTCGTACGAGTGATTTCCGATATTATGTCCCTCCTCTGCCATACGTTTGATAGTCTGCTTTTGTACTGATGAAGATTTTCCTAACACAAAAAAAGTTGCTTTTACATTTTCTTCTTTAAGAGCGTCCAACAACTGGGCTGTATACACCGAAGGTCCGTCATCAAAAGTAAGAGCCACACACGGTACTTTGGAACAATCCACTTCCGAATATTTAGGCTCAGAAACCTCTATTCCAGCAGATTGTTCAACAATATCTTCTTTTTTGAAAATTTTTAAAAAGGTTTCATTCATGTATTTATTTACCAAATCCTGTGGAATTTTTACAGAAAAATCTCCCATAGCTCCACTAGCAATTTGATACTTATCAAAAAGTAAATACCACTCTCCTTTTTGGTCAAAAAACAAAGCGTCGTAATTTGCTGAAGTAGGGGCTGTTCCTTCTTGAATCATATCTTTGGACGATTCCAAAACCTGTTCGCGTTCCCCGTCATTAGCATAATTAGTATCTTCGTAAATTCTTTTCTTTACCAAATCAGTAGCAATAAGATTTACTTCTGAAGCAAATTTTTCGAAACTTTCTTGATTTTTGAAAAAATCCACAGGCTCCATTTTTTTCTTGTCTTTTAAATTAAAAACAGAAACAAAATGGCTATTGTCGTAGTTATTCCCATAGGAAACATTTCTTTCATAAAGGAATATTAAAAAATCTTCGGAATGGTACTTTACTTCAAAATGTTGATTAAAATCCAAAACCGAAGTTTCAGAATCCTGATAATCTTTAGCTGCAGTTTTAAACTCGGTTATAAGTTTTTCCGTAAAAGACTTTTCATTTTTATTGACGAAATCGTATGCCGTAATAGGGAAAGATGCCGTAAGATGGCTTTTATCTGGGTCGTTTCCGATTTTTACGGTATACACCTGAATATCATCTTCTGATTGTGTGATACTAATTTCTTCAGGAAGCTCCACAACTTCTACGATAGATTCTGTACTACTTTCTACAGACGTACTGCCAGTTTGCGATTTGTTTCCTGTACAACTCCCAAAAACAAGTGCAACAAGCAAACTAACTGATAATAATTTTTTTTTCATTTTACAATTATTTTATACTAAATATATACGTTTGAAAAACAAGAAAAAGAAAGAATCCATTTGACTCTCTCTTTTCCCTTTTTATTATTTACTATATACAACGCAATTATACAAACATTTCATCTCTTTACCTCTTTTTTAATTCAAAAAAGGAATATTTTTCTAGGGCAAAGATACAAAATACTGTGTAATTTACAATAGCTACTTATTTGTCAATAGACCCTACAACACGTTTCATAAAACTATTGAGGGCCTCTTTTTGGGGCATTCCCTCCTTAATCATAGTGTCAACCTCAATGGCTCCATAAAAATTTGATAGCAATTCGCCAATTACGTCCAACTCCTCATCTTTGAGATGATCACACTCTATTAAATTTTCAAGTGTCTCAATGGTTTCATGAACATAATCTTGGTCATTTTCACTAATGAATTGCACCATATGTTTAATTAGCGGTAATCTCATCGATGAACTGTTTTAAGGATTCAGCCTTGTTTGTTTGAATTTGATTCACCAACGCACCTTTTTTGAAGGCTGCAAAGGTTGGCAAATTGTCCACTTTTGCTAATTGACGTGAATTAGGGAATTTCTCAGCATCCACGTAAACAAACACCGCGTCAGCAGTTTCCGAAGCATATTTTTTGAATTTAGGCTTCATGATTTTGCAATTCCCACACCATCCTGCTCCATATTGAACAAAAACGACATCATTTGAAGCAACAACTTCCTGTAGATTATCTTGAGCTAATTCTTGCATTTTAGTGTGATTTTAAATATTCTGCAACACCATCTCGATTAGCGTTCATTGCTTCTTTTCCTTCCTCCCAGTTTGCAGGACAAACCTCTCCGTGCTTTTGAACATGGGTGTAAGCATCCACCAAACGAATATACTCTTTCACGTTACGACCTAATGGCATATCGTTTATACTTTCATGAAACACTTTTCCGTCCTCATCAATCAAGTAAGTAGCTCGGTAAGGTACGTCATCACCTTCTTGCAGATAAGTGTCAGCTACCTCATCATAAACTTCTCTGGAATCCAAAATGTCCAATGCACGAGCCAAATTACGGTTTGAATCTGCTAAAATAGGGTAAGTAACCCCCTCAATTCCTCCATTGTCTTTAGGTGTGTTTAACCAAGCAAAGTGAACCTCAGCTGTATCACACGAAGCTCCAATTACTTTCACGTTTCTTTTTTCAAATTCAGCTAAAGCCTCTTGAAAAGCATGTAACTCGGTTGGACAAACAAATGTGAAATCCTTTGGATACCAAAACAATAGCACTTTTTTCTTATCATTTACTGCTTCTTCATATACGTTAATTTTAAACGTATCTCCCAAATCGCTCATAGCGTTCACCGCAAAGTTTGGGAATTTTTTTCCTACGAAAGACATATTATTCTGTTTTTTAAAATTTATTATGTTCGCAAAGTTACAATTTTAAATTAAGTATACCATCGGCTTTCATATTGAAATGTTTTATATAGGTATAAAATTTTCTTATAGCAGTATAAAGAAAAACTTATGCCTGATAAATATACATATGCCAAATCACAGCTGTCCGAAAGTTTTTTGAAAACTCATAAAAAACCTTGTCAACCTTTATTTATAAGGGCAGACTTGTTTGTTGTGCGGAATTATCTCTGTCAAAAAGTGTGTTTTCGGGTGGTTTTTTCACTTTTTTTACGGTGGGTTTCAGTTCGTTGCAAACATAATTCAGCGTCAGATAGTGCATCGGACAGACCCTTATTTTCTCGCAAAAATTACTAAATGCCGTCTTTTTATCGCTGTAAAATCGCTTAATTAACTCCAACAGAAGATAGCAAATCAAAGCTATATAAATCTGTCATTTCACCGCATTTTCACTCGTGCCAAGAAAAGTTTTTATCTGTAAATTTTGCTTCATTGTCGTGGAAAATAGCAGTATTTTTAAATGTTAAACTTTTTACTTAGGTATTATTTGCTGATAGCTTTAAACTTATTGTTGAGATATAAAAGTGTTATCAGTTTTGGTTATTTTTTCATTACAAATCACAACTATCCGAAATTTTTAAAATAAAAGTTTCGGATAGTTGTGATTAAATCCTTTGAAATAGTGTTTTTATATGAATTTTGGGACATCTAACCATTCTACTTTGGAAATCCGACTAATAAATATTCATATAAATTTTAACATTCTACATGGGAATTAACTATTGTTTTGTTAATAAAAAATAATTAGCTTTGTCCCATGCAAAATCTCTTATAGAAAATTGTCCTCCTTTTTTGAACACTAACGTAGATTTAGGAAGTCTATTTTCATTATAGGAGATAAAATACACCTAACTTAGAAAAAAATATTATGAAAAACTTGTGTAATTCACATAAAATCAGTATATTTGTACGTGCCTTAGCACAGCACAGCACAGCACAGCACAGCACAGCACAGCACAGCACAGCACAGCACAGCACAGCACAGCACAGCACAGCACTTAAACAGCCAAAATAGTGTAGTTACTACACTCTGTAATATAAATCCGCTTGATGGAGAGCAATCTCCATCAAGCGGATTTTTTATTTTCCTTAAAGGAACGTTTTCTATTAATTCCTAAAAATCCTAATTTCTAATCTCCTAATTTTCTAATCCCCTAACTTTCTGAAATTAACAAAAAAACATAAAGCAATGGCAGAATCTAAAAACAACATCATCACACACGGACTAAGTGGAAAAGTAGGTAATATGCTCGTGTTCAGTCAGCGTAACGGAAAAACGATAGTTTCTCAAAAACCTACTAAGAAAGCGATTACCTCCGAAAAGGTAAAGGAACAAATGGCAAAATTTCAACAGGCAACAATTTATGCCAAAACGGCACTCAAAAATCCTACTGTTAAGGAAGAATATCAATCAGTAGCCGATAAAAAGCAAGGAGTCACAGCCTATAATGTAGCGGTAGCCGATATGTTACAAGCCCCAAAGATTGAGCAGATTGACCTTTCGGACTATGCGGGTCAGGTCGGCGATACCATTAAAGTTAGAGCCTATGATGATTTCAAAGTAGCATCTGTAACGGTACATATCTACAATTCCGATGGTTCGTTGGTGGAAGAAGGCAATGCAGTGGATAATGGGTTGGATTGGGTCTATACCGCTACGCAAACCAATGCAGACCTTTCAGGTGACAAAATTGTAGTACGAGCAACCGATATACCTGCCAATACCACTGAGGCAACCAAAAACTTATAAACAAGGGTTTGAGAGGCTTCGCCCGTTCAAAGTTCAAGGTTCAGCCCTTTAACTTTAAACCTTGAACTTTGAACCTTGAACCTTGAACTTTCCTCCTCCCGAGCTTGGATACACCTTGGGTAGAGCTTGGGTGGATAAACAACAGAAGAATGGACAAATTTTTAATGAACAATGAACAATCAGTGCAATTTGTCATTTGTGATTAATTTTACATGTTAACTATAAATAACTCATGTTATGAAATACAATAATACATTTTCAATCGGTATTTTGGTCATTGCAGTTGTTTTCTGTTTGCTTTCGTATAGAAGCTGTAGTCAATATAAAGAAAAATATGAAACAAATTCTGTACAAATAAAAACATTACAAGATTTGCTAAAAGCAAAGAAAGAATCGCTTTCTGAAAATCAAACTACCATTCTTGTAGAGAAAGATACTTTTGAAATACAATCTCTTAACAAAGAAATTGAACATTTGCAGGCATTAGTTAAAAAATTGCAATCCATTCAGAAGCCTAAAATAATTACTAAGGTAGACACTATTATAAAAGAAGTTATAGTAAAAGATGATAATGCTATTAGAAAAGTTAATTATGATTTTAATGGTTGGGTATATGGTTCAATAATATCTTATAGAGATTCTACAGGAGTAAATGTAAATATAAAAAATGATTTATCTATAGTTCATAAAAAGGATAAAAAAGGTAGATATGTAGAAGTGTTTGATAAAAATCCTTATACAACTACAGAAGCCATAAGAAGTTATTATAAACTTAATAATAAAAAACCTATTATAAAAAGATGGGGTGTAGGTCCTAATTTATCTTATGGCATAAATTATAAAGGAGATTTTCTACCTTATGTTGGTATAGGAATACAGTATAATTTAATTCACTTCTAAAACCAGAAAAAAATTAAAATACCTATTTTAAATTTTAAGATTTATTTTACAAGTGTCAATAATAAGAAAGGCGAAATCCGAAAAGCCTGTAAGAGAGTAGGGGAAACATAAATCAAATAAAAACAAAATGAGAATACTAATCAAAATTATTCTTTCGGTACTTATAGTCTTTGTAACAGCAATTATTTTAGGTATGATAGCACAAGGTGCAGGAAAGGCGGTAGCCCCAGGAACATTTATCGCAGCATTTGTATTGTTTTATGTCTTGCGAGGTATATGGAAATACAAGCCTAAAAAGAATGGTAACACCGATTTAGACAAGACCATTTAGTGATGTTTAAAGATTACTACGCTATATTGGAGATAAGTATTGGAGCTTCTGATTCTGAAATCAAAACGGCTTATTATAACCAATGTAAAAAGTGGCATCCCGATAGAAATCCGAATCGGGATACCACTCAGCAAATGCAAGATATTAATGAAGCCTATTTGATTTTGAAAGACAAAGAAGCAAGGCAAAAATACGATGCTGAATATATTCGTTTTAGAGAATATCAACAAAAAACACAACAAAAATACAATACGCATCGCCAAGAAAATGCTGAACAAAGCCAAACGACCTATTCGGAGTATCGTTTTGCAGATGATATTCTTGAAAAATGGATGCAAAATGCCAAAAATCAAGCTAAAAAAATGGCACAAGACATAACCGATGAGCTCAGAGGTTCATTCAAAGAAGCAGGGAAAAGCGTGGCAGAAAATATTTTACCTGCTATTATTGGATATGTTTTCGGACCTATTATCATTTTCTTGATATTTTCTATTGTAAAAAGTTGTAATTAGGATAAAATATTCAATAGTATTTTATAGATAATTTTAAATTTTATAAAAGATGAAGAAGGTAATTTTATTAATGTTTTTAATGTGTGTAAGTATCGCCTCTGCACAACATTTATACACAGGAGCAACGCCTTATTCCCAATATTATGGAGAAAACCCATCTTGTGAAGAATATGGCTGTTCACAGATAAAAGTAACGACAAGTAACTCCGATGTATTGGTTACCATTAAGAAAAAAGGAAAAGTAGTAAGACATGCATTTATTGAGGCAAATGATAGTTATACATTTTCGTTTGCTAATGGAACTTATCAAGTATTTTTCTATTACGGAAAAGGCTGGAATCCCAATAAAATAATGAAAACAAAAAATGGAACAATCAAAGGTGGATTTAGTTACAATGAACATTTTGGTAAGGACGCTCCACAATCTTTATATAATAATGTATTAGAATACCGATTGATTTTACAACAAAATGGTAATTTTAGTACAAAACCAAGTAATGTACAAGAGGCTTTATAATATGCAGAAAATAATTAAAATAGGATTAGCCTTTTTGATGTTTGGCTGTCTTTTGAAGATGCCTTATGGTTATTATCAGTTAGTGAGATTTGTAGCTTTAGTAGGTTTTGGGGTATTAGCTTATCTTTCATATAACCAAAAACAAGAAATGGCTACTTTGGTATATATTGTATTGGCATTACTTTTTCAACCTTTCTTCAAAGTAGCTATGGGAAGAGAACTTTGGAATCTCGTAGATCTTTTGGTAGGTATAGGTTTGGTAATAAGTGTTTTAAATCCTAAAAGAATAAAATAATATAAATTTAATAAAGTAAATGTTTATGGTACAGGAAATGAAAAAACACCTGATGAATTTGTATTTCTTGGCTCTAAGTGATGGCGAGTTTGCCCCTCAGGAGTTGGATACAATTTTAGAGATAGCCCAAGAAAAGGGATTTTCACAACAAGAATTTCAACAGATGCTGATCAATCCACCGGTGGGCATATTTCAAACTCCGAGTGAGTTTATGGACAAAATATTCTTACTCTACGATTTCGCAAAAGTAATTCTTGCCGATGGTGTTATTGACGACAATGAAGTAGCAACATTTTTAAAGTTTTGCGAACGTTTTGGGTTTGAAGCCGAAGTCAGTCGTGAGTTATTCGATTGGCTGATTGATTTAGCTCGTAAAAAATTAAACTCGGAACAACTAAAACAAGAAATCACAAACTTAATATCAAATCAAAATGGCACCATTTAATCAATTAAGAGGGTTTTTCTCTAAAAATATGGAAAACCAAAGTGAAAATCAGCAGAAAACACCCATTTTGGAAACAGGAGAAATTGAATTTGGAAAGACAGAGTTACAAACCTATGAGGATTGGGGCTTCGATATGTCCAAAAAGCAAAAGGGGAATGAGAGAGCTTTTATGGGCTGTTGGGTATTAGTTCGAGAATACTATTCTAAGAGAGAACGTACAGATACCGAAAAAAAAGAGGAAGATGTAAAAAAAGCTCAAAATGAATTAGATAGACTTGAAGTTTCTGTAAAACAAAAAGAACAAGTGATAGAAAATATTCGTAACAAGAACGAGTCTATCAAAGATAAAATTGATGGAATACGAAAAGATATTTTTCGTATCAATGAAAATCCTGAAAGTGTTTTAAAGGAAAAATCAAGTATGGCAAGTTTTATTATAGGGCTTGTTATTTTGTTGGGTTTAACAGTATATCTTTTTGTATTTTATAGTTCAGCAGCGTATTCGGCTCTTTTTAAGGATTTTACTCCCGATGATGATAAAGTTGCTGCCGCAATCTTTGATAGTCAAGCTCTTGTAAAAGCCTATGAATTAGGAGGACAGGCTCTGCTTTTTGTTTTGGCGATTCCATTTGCTTTTTTAGGATTAGGATTTCTAATACATAAATTTCAAGAAACAAAAGGAGTTGAAAAGTATTTAAAAATAGGATTTTTGATTGTCATAACATTTATTTTCGATGCTATTTTGGCTTACGAAATCGTAGAAAAAATTTATGAAATAAAAAGATTAGCGGATATGACAGGAAGTATGCCTATATTTTCACCTTCTTTGGCTTTTGAGCAAGTTAATTTTTGGGTAATTATTTTCGCAGGTTTTGTAGTGTACTTGATTTGGGGATTTGTTTTTGATTTTACAATGGAATCATACGATAAACTCAATGTGGTAAATCAAGCCATTAAAACCCGAGAGAGTGAAATCAAACTATTGGAAGACGATATTCAAAAAAATCAAAAAGAAATAGAAGCTAACCAAGAATGTATTCAACAATTAGAACTTGAAATGGTGCCACACAGAAAAATAGTTGGAGGCGATGTCTTTGTAATGAATTGGTCTCGATTTTATCAATGTGTCAATGAATTTACCAATGGTTGGACAGAATGGATGACCGCCAACCGATTTGAAAAACATTTTATTGATGAAATACACCTACTAAATGAAAAACTTAGTAATGAACACAAAGGAAATATAGTAAAATCATAAAAAATACAACGATGAAAAAAGTAATATCAATTATCGCAATTATCGCAATTATCGCAATTGGTTTTAGTTTATCAAATTGTAATTTTGGCAATGCCAAAAAACAGCAAAATGAAGAGAAAACCAAAGAACAACAATATAACATAACATTATTGTTAGATTTATCTGATAGGATAGACCCAAGTGTATCGCCCAATACTCCTGAACACTATCAGCGGGATATTGAAATTATTAAAAACATTTCAGCCTTTTTTAAAAAAGATATGGAGAAAAAGGGAGCGTATAAAGCCAAAGGACGTATGCGGGTTATTTTTAGTCCTCCGCCAACCAATCCAGAAATCAACCAAATGGTTAATGAACTAAATATTGACCTTTCAAAATTTTCGTATCAGCAAACTGCCGAGAAAAAGAATATATACGACAATATTTTAGAGACATACGCAACTAATTTGGAGAAAGCCTATCAGCAAACTATCCAAACAAGTAATTATATAGGATCTGATATATGGCGTTTCTTTAAGAATGATGTAAAAGATTATTGTGTTGCTTCCGAAGACCACTACCGAAATATTTTGGTTATTCTTACAGATGGATATTTGTATCATTCACAATCAAAAGATGTTCAAAAGAATCGAAGTGCGTTTTTATCACCCACTTCCATACAATCCAATGGATTGAGAAGTGCCAATTGGCGTGAGAAATTTGATACAGGGGATTTTGGTTTTATAACTACTCGTAATGATTTGCAAGATTTGGAAGTTTTGGTGTTAGAAATAACGCCATCTAAAAAAGCTATCCAAGATGAAGATGTGATTAAAGCCTATCTTGAAAAATGGTTTAAAGAGATGAATGTAAAGCGATTTGCCATCTATAATACTGATTTACCAAGTAACACCCAATCCCGTATTGATAAGTTTTTGACTCAAGAATAAGTTATTTTACGGTATTAATAAGTATTTTAAAGAGTAACATTCTATTTTTTATCTACAAGTTTTTGATAATAAGCATGATAAGATAATATATGAAAAATATTTTCAAAAAAAACTTTCCAAAAGTTTTGGTGATTTATAAAAAAGTATTACTTTTGCACCCGCTTTGGAAGGCGGTTAGCTATTAGCTTATAGCATATAGCTTACAGCACAAAGCAAAACGCTCAAAAAAATATTTTTGAAAAAAGTTTGCAAAAGTTTTGGTAGTTTAGAAAAAAGTATCACTTTTGCACCCGCTTTCGAAAAGCAGTTAGCTATTAGCTTATGGCGTATAGCTTACAGCGCGAAGCAAAACGCTCAAAAAAATATTTTGAAAAAAAGTTTGCAAAAGTTTTGGTAGTTTATAAAAAAGTATTACTTTTGCACCCGCTTTCGAAAAGCAGTTAGCTATTAGCTTGTGGCGTATAGCTTACAGCGCGAAGCGAAAAGTTCAAAAAAAATATTTTGAAAAAAATTTGGAAGTAAAGATAAAAAGTTATTATCTTTGCACCCGCTTTGAGAGCTAATAGCTGTTAGCTAGTAGCTAAAAGCGAAGAGTAATAAAGTTCATTGAAAAAATTGTTGACAGCACAAGAATAAGATTTAAAGAATTATCCTAAGAGTCGATTACTTATTTGTTAAAGGTTACGATATTAAAGATTTTTAACGATGAAGAGTTTGATCCTGGCTCAGGATGAACGCTAGCGGCAGGCCTAACACATGCAAGTCGAGGGGTAAGGAGAGCTTGCTCTCCCTAGACCGGCGTACGGGTGCGTAACACGTGTACAATCTACCTTTTACTAAGGGATAGCCCGAAGAAATTTGGATTAATACCTTATAGTATTATTTTATGGCATCATTAAATAATTAAAGCTACGGTGGTAAAAGATGAGTACGCGTCCCATTAGCTAGTTGGAGTGGTAACGGCACACCAAGGCTACGATGGGTAGGGGTTCTGAGAGGGATGTCCCCCACACTGGTACTGAGACACGGACCAGACTCCTACGGGAGGCAGCAGTGAGGAATATTGGACAATGGTCGGAAGACTGATCCAGCCATGCCGCGTGCAGGATGACGGCCTTATGGGTTGTAAACTGCTTTTATACAGGAAGAATAAGGTCTACGAGTAGATTGATGACGGTACTGTATGAATAAGCATCGGCTAACTCCGTGCCAGCAGCCGCGGTAATACGGAGGATGCGAGCGTTATCCGGAATCATTGGGTTTAAAGGGTCCGTAGGCGGGCGTATAAGTCAGAGGTGAAAGCACTGAGCTCAACTGAGTAACTGCCTTTGAAACTGTATGTCTTGAATAGTTGTGAAGTAGCTGGAATGTGTAGTGTAGCGGTGAAATGCATAGATATTACACAGAACACCGATTGCGAAGGCATGTTACTAACGACCGATTGACGCTGATGGACGAAAGCGTGGGGAGCGAACAGGATTAGATACCCTGGTAGTCCACGCTGTAAACGATGGATACTAGCTGTTTGGTTTTCGGACTGAGTGGCTAAGCGAAAGTGATAAGTATCCCACCTGGGGAGTACGCACGCAAGTGTGAAACTCAAAGGAATTGACGGGGGCCCGCACAAGCGGTGGAGCATGTGGTTTAATTCGATGATACGCGAGGAACCTTACCAAGGTTTAAATGGGAAACGACGTATCTAGAGATAGGTATTTCTTCGGACGTTTTTCAAGGTGCTGCATGGTTGTCGTCAGCTCGTGCCGTGAGGTGTCAGGTTAAGTCCTATAACGAGCGCAACCCCTGCTGTTAGTTGCTAGCGAGTTAAGTCGAGCACTCTAACGGGACTGCCGGTGCAAACCGTGAGGAAGGTGGGGATGACGTCAAATCATCACGGCCCTTACATCTTGGGCTACACACGTGCTACAATGGCCGGTACAGCGAGCAGCCACTGCGTGAGCAGGAGCGAATCTATAAAGCCGGTCACAGTTCGGATCGGAGTCTGCAACTCGACTCCGTGAAGCTGGAATCGCTAGTAATCGGATATCAGCCATGATCCGGTGAATACGTTCCCGGGCCTTGTACACACCGCCCGTCAAGCCATGGAAGCTGGGGGTACCTGAAGTCGGTTGCCGCAAGGAGCTGCCTAGGGTAAAACTAGTGACTGGGGCTAAGTCGTAACAAGGTAGCCGTACCGGAAGGTGCGGCTGGAACACCTCCTTTCTAGAGAAATACCTTTACGAGAGTAATTGTAGGGTATTCTTTAAATCTTGTGCAGTCGATATTTCTAGGCTAATTAGAGGTTAGTGATTAGTGTTTAGAAGTTATATAGACTAATTGCTATTTGCTGATGGCTAATAGCTAAAAAGATGCAGTCTCATAGCTCAGCTGGTTAGAGCGCTACACTGATAATGTAGAGGTCGGCAGTTCGAGTCTGCCTGGGACTACAGAGCAGATAGCTAATGGCTAATATCCAATAGCTAAAAGCTAAAAAGTTCATAAAAATAGAATGAAAGGAAATTTTAGAGGTTGTTGCTTTTAAGATAGGTAAGAGTTTTGGGATTGATATAAACTATTCCCTATTGCCTAACCCCTAATACCTATATTAATGGGGAATTAGCTCAGCTGGCTAGAGCGCCTGCCTTGCACGCAGGAGGTCAAGGGTTCGACTCCCTTATTCTCCACATAATGCTTAAAGCCTTTAGCTAATGGCTAATAGCGGAAAGCTATGAAGAGTTCATTGACATATTGGGATAAAAAACACGAGAGATCAAATAAGATTGATTAAATCGAGAAATAAATAAAAGAATCAAAGAGAACGAGGTATGTTTTGCTATTGCAAAACAACTACAAGCGCAATAAGTTATGTAAGGGCGTATGGGGGATGCCTAGGCTCTCAGAGGCGAAGAAGGACGTGATAAGCTGCGAAAAGTTGCGGGGATTGGCACATACGAGGTGATCCGCAAATATCCGAATGGGGCAACCCACTGCATTGAAGGTGCAGTATCCTGTTAAGGAGGCGAACCCGCTGAACTGAAACATCTAAGTAGGCGGAGGAGAAGAAAACAAAAGTGATTCCGAGAGTAGTGGCGAGCGAAATTGGAATAGCCCAAACCTATATTGTTACGGCAATATGGGGGTTGTAGGACCCGATGTTGGTTGTTATATGGAACTAGAAGTGTTTGGAAAATCACATCATAGAGCGTGAAAGTCGCGTATAGGTAACGTATAATAAATCATAGGGAAATCCTGAGTAGGGCGGGGCACGTGGAACCCTGTCTGAATTTGCCGGGACCATCCGGTAAGGCTAAATACTCCTGAGAGACCGATAGTGAACTAGTACCGTGAGGGAAAGGTGAAAAGAACCGTGAATAACGGAGTGAAAAAGACCCTGAAACCATACGCTTACAAGCGGTCGGAGCCCTTTAGGGTGACGGCGTGCCTTTTGCATAATGAGCCTACGAGTTACTTTTACTTGCGAGGATAAGCATTTCAGGTGCGAATTCGTAGCGAAAGCGAGTCTTAATAGGGCGTTATAGTAAGTAGTAGTAGACGCGAAACCTGGTGATCTACCCTTGGGCAGGTTGAAGCGCTGGTAACACAGCGTGGAGGACCGAACCGGTTGTCGTTGAAAAGACTTCGGATGACCTGAGGGTAGGGGTGAAAGGCCAATCAAACTGGGAAATAGCTCGTACTCCCCGAAATGTATTTAGGTACAGCGTCGTGTTCTAGTTTATTAGAGGTAGAGCTACTGATTGGATGCGGGGGTTTCACCGCCTACCAATTCC